>CAWHYW010000013.1:0-243304 GCA_963833675.1 Bryobacteraceae bacterium
GTTGGATTGCTAGCGGCTCAGGCAGCGTTGGAAAATCTCTCACTATGAAAGTTGCTTACATATTTGCCACGCAAGGCCACACGGTCTCGTACAAACTTGGCCGCATGATACTCCCGCAGCTTGAAGAAGGCCGCCATGGAGTTGACGTTGTCGGAATGTTTTTCTTTGAAGACAACTGCTATGCGCTGATGAAAGGCAACCCGGTCGGCGAGCGGCTGGCGGCGGTAGCGAAAAAATCCGGCATGCTTCTGATGGGCTGCGATCAGTGCTGCTATGAGCGTGACATTGCGGATAAGCTCATCGACGGCGTTCCGATCGGCTGTTTCCCCGATCTCTATAAGGCTCTTTCGGGTAATATGCCCGACCAGGTGATCACTCTATAATGACTCCGAAACTACGTATCGCCGCCATCACTGACGAGTTCTCACCCGATCTCGAACCGGCGCTCAACGCCATGGAAAAGATTGGTATGACGGGCGCCGAGTTGCGCGTGCTCTGGGGCAAGAACATCATGGACTTGTCGCAGGACGAATTGAATCGCGCCCGCGACCTTCTCAAGAGCAAGAACATGGAGGTGATGTCTCTCGCGTCACCCTTGTTGAAGTGCGTGTTGCCCAACGCGCCGGAAGTAGACACAAGGTTCCAGCAGGATATCTTTGCCTCCAAGCACACGTATGAGGATCAGCCTCGCCTGACGGATCACGCGTTCATGCTTGCGAAGCATTTCGGCGCGCGCATCATTCGCGTGTTTTCGTACTGGCGCACGGTCGAACCCGAGAAGTGCTTCGATTCCATCACGCGAACGCTATCGGATCTTGCGGACAAAGCCGCAAAAGAGGGACTGATTATAGGTTTGGAGAATGAGCATGCCTGCAATCTAGGGACGGCGGCGGAAACAGTGCCCGTTCTGAAGGCGGTGAACCACCCTAACCTGAAACTCGTATGGGACCCTGCGAATGCGCTTGTCTCGGGCGAGATTCCTTTTCCGTACGGTTATAACCTGATCCCCAAAGGTCGTATCGCGCACGTCCATGTGAAGGATTGCCATATGGAAGGACACAAGCCCATCTGGGGACCTCCCGGTACGCGGCATGTCGATTGGAAGGGACAAGTAGCCGCGTTGCTGGCGGATAAGTACGACGGCTGGCTCAGCTTGGAAACTCACTGGACCGGTCCGGGTGGCAATGACAAGATGACGGGCAGCACAATCTGCGGCTGGTGCGTTCGCGGACTAGCTTCGGCCTGAGCCCAGGATTGTTTCCAGGATCTCTACGATCTCGAATACCGCCCGGTTGTTGATGGCTGCAACACTAGACTGAAACTCGCGAAACCGGGCGGGTTCCAGCAATTCGGATACCGCCTGCCGAATTTTATTGAAATCGTCCACAACGATTCCTACCTTCTTATCGATCACCCAATCGGTGTTGTAGCGCTCCTGCGGCAATGTCCAAGCGTTTCGCTGCACAATCACCGGCAGCTTCATCGCAATGGCTTCACTGATGCTTCCGGGTCCGGGTTTACCGATGAAGAAATCGCTGAGGCTCATGTAGTACGGAATCTCGCTCGTGAACCCGGCGACGTGCATCGGAACTCGCGCCGGCACGGTTCGGATCCGATCGGCAAGCTTGACGTTCTTGCCGCATATCGCGATCAACTGGAGATCGATGTCGCTCTCCTGCAGGTCGCGAGCAATCTTCAGCATTGCGCTTGATCCTTCGCCTCCGAACAGCATCAGCGCGGTGCGCTTACTAGGATCAAGTCCTAGCTTTAGCCGCTCCGCTGTTCGATCGATGATAGGCGGTTTATAAAACGCAGGGCGTAAGATCATGCCCGAGACCAGGAATATCTTTTCCGGTCGTTTGCCGCTGGCTATCGCTTGCTGATACGCGCGCTCGGTCCCGCAAATGACGTACTGGTCCTGCTCTTCCAACCAAAAGTGCGGCGGATAATCCGCGAAGTCGGTAAGGATAGTTACAAAGGGTGTGGATGAATTTGCTGCCTGTACGCTCTGAAACAACGCCCGGTTGAAATTCGGCACAACGGAGACAACCATGTCCGGCCGATCGCGCCTCCAGATCTCGGTCAGCATCTTCACTTGTCGACGATGGAATAGACGAATGATTCCGTGCATCGGCGGTAGTAGATACTCAGAGCCCAGCGTCCATCCTTTCGCGAGCATATGATTGTAAAGGTCCTGGAAGCGAATTCCTGTTATCTTTTTGAAAATATCGAGGGAGTCCAGTTCTTCCTGGAGATTGAACAGACGGACCTGCCATTGGCGTCCCTGCTCTTCTACTACGCTCTTCAGCGCGTTAGCGGCGCTGCGATGTCCGCCGCCGGCGTCGAAGAAGATGAAGTCGACCTTCTTCATTCCGTATCAGCCTAATATCCCACGGCAGGACCTCAAAACAATCGTTTTCACACATGTTTTTTCGACACGTCATGCGGATGTAACTCCCGTCCCTTTAGATGGACTTGAATGAAGTGTGCTCACCGAGATTGGAATCTACGGAACGGCTTCGGTCCGTTAATCGTATATCGGGAGGAACGTTGTCCGTTGTACGGGATCAACGTGACGTTAGTAAACTATTGGTTAGAGGGCGCGTCCGCCGATAGGTGGTTCGGCCGCGTGACTCATCGCGAGGATGTGACGCTTGCAGCATCGCTCAACGGGGAGATGACGGCATGACGGTCTTTCCGCAAACAATGCTGGAATTCATCAGCAGTCGCGATCACCGTCTGATGCGCCGGCTCAATAACGTGGCGGCCGCCTCGCTGGGTTCGTCTTTGGATGATTTATGCAACGCGCGGTGGAGATGGCTGGCTGTGGTACACCATCGGTCTGCTTATGCTTTTCTTCGGCGGCGAACAGGGCTTAGCGGCGCTCCTCACAGGTGGTCTTGCGGCAGCGGCTGGCGCTCTCCTATTCCTTGGCATGAAACGAAAAGCCCGCAGGCGAAGGCCGTGCGCAATTGCTGAGCACTGTTGGGCGAAGCTTCTGCCACCCGATCAATTCTCATTTCCCTCGGGCCATTCCATTACCGCCTTCTCGTTTGCGGTCGGTTTCGGAGTTTATTACCCGACTCTCATGCCGTGGCTTCTCTTCTGCGCCTTCAGCGTGGCGATTTCGCGAATCGTTCTGGGAATGCACTTCCTCAGTGATGTTGTCGTGGGCTCCGGGCTCGGAATAATTCTCGCTTATTGTAGCTACGCGATTGTGAGTTAGACCTTCTGACCTTTTTTCGACCGGGCGATTGGGTGTGGCGTAATAACGGGTAAGCCAGGCGGCTAGACCATCCAGCCCGGGAAAGAGGATACGCTCGGTAATCCCCGCCTGATCGATCTTATCGCGCACCTCCCACTTCAAAGATGCGGGAATGATAATTCGGCGCGATACATCCGAATGAGAAGTCAGCCATGTGTCGAGGGGCTCGGTCGCTGTCGACATGATCGAGAACAGCGCAAACTGGTTCACGATACGCTCGTCAAGCGAGGGGGGCTCCAGGAACACGACGAAGGGCTCTTTTGCGAGCTTCTCCAGCTGCCCCAGCGTGCGGGCAACAGCGTTTAGCATGTCTACGGTGAAAACGTTGGAGCCCTCTTGATCGAGCTGCTTGCGAAGTTCTTTGGGTAGCCGCCGGTTCGTCTCGCCATGATTCACACACCATATGACCGCGTCGTGATGATACTGAGACAGATCAGCGGTCGCGAAATGCAGCGCGACGAACGGAGAGTAGGTCCAGTCCAGCAAGCGCGTCGGCAAGCTGTGATGAGCTGCCAGAGCCAACCAATTCCAGACGGAATCGCCGGAAGCCGAGTCGGAACCTGCGTACTTCCGGAAGTTACGAAGCACGTGCCCTTCGAGCTGAGAGATCTCTTTTCTACCGGCTAGACGGATCAGACTGGACCGCAGATCGTTCGCCGCATTGGGCATTCCACGATAAACGTAAGGGGACCGGTGGCGCTTAAGACCCGGATCCCACGAGTCACGATAGAGTTCATCGAGCAGTTCGCTCCAGGATCTTATCGATGTAACCGCGACAGAAGGTTTAGCCATGGATCATTTGCGGGCCTTGTCAGCCGGCGTCTGATCTTCAATATACGTGTCTTTTCGACCTTGGTCGCGAGTCTCCGGATTACCGAAGGCCCCGTCGACCGGAGCCTTGTGTTTGTTCGAGTGACTGTCCGGACCGGTGTTCGATGGCTTTCTCGCCGATGAATGTAATCCTGTTTTGTTCGACGTTTGCGACCCCGGGCTGTCCGCCAACGGCGCATCATCATGTTCGATCAACGGATCGTGTTTTTGGCTCATAATAAAGGGACACCGTCGGCAAAGAAACGTTTGCCGATTACGGTTAGACTTTGATGCCTCTGCCTTTCCGAAACCGAACCGATGCGGGCCGGCAGCTCGCGAGCAAGCTGGCGAAGTTCCAAGGTCGCTCTGATTTGCTCGTGTTGGCTCTGCCCCGCGGCGGTGTACCCGTGGCGTACGAAGTCGCAAACATCTTGCATGCGCCAATGGATGTTTTTCTTGTACGTAAGCTCGGAGTTCCAGGGCACGAAGAGTTGGCCTTTGGAGCAATCGCCAGCGGCGGCTTGCGGGTGATCAATCAAAGCATTGTGCATTCGACGCATTTGTCACCAGTGCAGATTGAGGCCGCAGTGGCTCGCGAGAAGGTGGAACTTGCTCGCCGGGAGCGCTCTTATCGGGGGGACCATACTCCTCCCGATCCAAAAGGCCTGACGGTGATCCTTGTGGATGATGGATTAGCTACAGGAGCAACGATGCTGGCGGCGGCTCGAGCCCTGCGCCAGGAGAATCCAAAGCATGTTGTCATCGCTGTCCCGGTCGCGGCGCCGGCGACTTGCAACGAGCTTCGTCCGGAAGTCGATGAGATTATTTGTGCGATTACACCCGAGCAATTCCATGCTGTTGGCCTTTGGTATGAAGATTTTTCACAGATAACGGATGAAGAGGTCAGGGAACTGCTCGAACGGTCATCTCGACAACGTGTTTGAAGATTCACAAAAGAGCCGATTGATATGCGCCCGCACGTTACGATCTGTCGCCGTAACGCGTCCACACGAATAGAAAATCTCGAAGTATGGAGGTTGAGAAATGGCGAGTACTGATCGTCCAAAAGACGAACATCGTAGTGGTGAAATTACGCGAGGGCGTCAAGGTACGCAGATCGCGCGCAGGTCGAGCTTTGAGCCTTTTTCGCTCACTAACGAGTTTTTCAATAACCCATTCTCCACAATGCGGCGCATGCACGAGGAAATGGACCGCATGTTTGCCGACGCCTTCGGCAATCGATCGGGGGCTGCTGGATTCGGTGGTGGTCTGACTGCCTGGTCGCCTGCTGTCGAAGTATCCGAACGGGACAATCAATTAATGGTGTGTGCGGAACTACCCGGACTGAAGCCAGAGGATGTCAAAGTCGAAGTTACGGATGACGCTCTTGTCATCCAAGGCGAACGCAAGCAGGAGCATGAAGAGAAGACCGGCGGCCGATGGCACTCAGAGCGCCATTATGGACAGTTCTATCGAACGATCCCATTGCCGGAGGGAGCAAGCGCGGATAAAGCGCGCGCCGATTTCAAAAACGGAGAACTACAAGTTACCGTGCCCTTGGAGCGGTCTGAAAGTAAGCGCCGTCAGATCCCAATTGGAGGAACTGCAAGCGAAGGGCAACAGAAAACTACTAGTGAATCGCAACAGAAGAAGTAACGTTTAGGGCAGGTCCCAAACCTCTGGCGCTCGCCATCACTGGATTACATGCGAGCGACATAACTAAATGACAACCAACACGGCGGGACTAGTTGAGCGCACGGTCCGCCTTCCGCCTGTGGGTCTCGAAGGCGATCTGATCATTCCGGACCGCGCTACCGGACTAATCCTGTTCGCACATGGAAGCGGCAGCAGTCGCCAAAGCTCGCGGAACCGGTACGTCGCCGGTGTGTTGCAGCGAGGCGGGCTTGCCACGCTACTCATCGACCTGCTTACTTCTGAAGAGGAGCAGGTCGACATTAAGACGGCGCGCTTCCGGTTCAATATCCCATTGCTCGCAACAAGGATGTTGCAGGCTACAGACTGGCTCCGAAGCGATCCCGCCACTCAGGAACTCAACATCGGGTTTTGCGGAGCCAGTACGGGTGCCGCAGCCGCCCTTATTGCGGCTGCGGAACGACGTTCCGTTGTCGCTGCCGTCGTATCCCGCGGTGGCAGGCCGGATCTGGCCGGTGAGTCGCTTCCATTCGTGGCGGCGCCGACACTGCTGATTGTCGGTAGCCGCGATGAAACGGTGATTGAACTCAACAGGAGCGCTCAGTCACGATTACAGACGGAGAACCAGTTAACGATTGTGCCCGGAGCAACCCACTTGTTTGAAGAACCCGGGAAGCTTGAGCAGGTAGCCGACTTGGCGCTCTCGTGGTTTCAAGGTCATCTGGAAAGGATCCCAAATGCCGAATAAATCAAAAACCATTCTCGTGACCGGAGCCACAGGCCATCAAGGTGGCGCAGTTCTGCGACATTTACGCGATCGCGGATTCTCCGTGCGCGCACTAACCCGTGATCCATCGAAACCTGCGGCTCGTCAACTTGCAGGACATGGAACTGAAGTTGTTCGGGGGGATATGGAGGACTTCGATTCACTCCGGCGTGCTCTCGATGGCGTACATGGCGTATTCGCGGTCAGCACTCCGTATGAAGGAGGAATCGAGGCCGAGATTCGCGAAGGCAAGCAGCTGGTGGATGCCGCAAAGCGGGCTTCCATCAATCACTTTGTTTACACTTCGGTAGGAAGCGCCGATCGCAGCACGGGAGTGCCTCATTTCGACAGCAAATACGAGATCGAGACGCATCTCCGAGGTACGGGACTTACCTACACCATCCTGCGACCCGTATTCTTTATGGAAAATTGGGAACAAATGCGACCACAGATCGAGCAAGGCTCGTTCGAACTGCCGCTTGGCCCCGAAACCCGTCTTCAGATGATTGCTGTTTCCGACATAGCAGCGTTCGCAACCATGGCCTTTGAACATCCCGGGAAGTGGAAAAATCGGGAAGTTGACCTGGCGGGCGATGAACTCTCGATGAGCAAGACCGCTGAAACGTTTGGCCGAGTGCTCGGGCGTGAGGTTCGCTATCGACAAGTTCCATGGGACGAATTTGAAAAACAGTCGGGACGCGAAATAACCACAATGTATCGCTGGTTCGAGGACAAAGGCTATAGCGCCGATATCGGCTCTTTGCGCTCGGAGTACTCCAGGCTCATGGCGCTCGAGCCCTGGCTTCGCAGCCATGCATGGGATCGTGCGCTGGCCGCGCACTAACAACCGATATGCCCGAAAAGAAGACTATAGAAAGAGCAAAGGAAGACAAGCGTGAAGGTAAGGCGCCGACTACGCAGGCCGGTGAGTTTGTGCGCGAAGAGATGGAACACATTCGCGAAGGCAAACATGGCGCACGCTCACCCGAGCAGGCGATCGCGATTGGACTCTCGAAAGCTCGGCGCGCAGGTGTAGATCTGCCGCCCCCGAAGGAGGGAAGCACGTCGGAAACGACCAGGAAGCGAGCCAAACGCGATTATGAAAAAGGGCAGGGCAGCAAGACGGCGAAGCCCTCGGCCAAGCGCTCGAGGGCTACTAAGAAGGCCTTGAAACGGGAGGGCCGCTCTGCGGCTTCTCACAAATCCCTTTCGAAACACGCGAAGCAAGCCGCGGCCCGGCGATCGAAAGGATAAGGCAGTTTACCGACAGGCTGAGACTGCCTTTGTCGCGGTCGTGCCGACGGCGTTGCTCAAAGTCACGGTGTTGGGTTGCAGGGTTCCGGAACCTTCGATGGTAAGAGGTATGCTCACCGTGAACGCTCCGCCATTTCGTACGGACAGGTCGGAGTTGAAGTATTCAGCCGCCGACCCCGACGCGTCGATAGAGGCCGTCTGTTGCTGCGGTCCGGCCGTGTAGGTGAACTCGGCCATGCTGAGTTGCCGGGTGGTCGAATATCCGGTTATGCGCAGTTCTGTCGCTGATGTCGATGTTGCCAAACACGCATCGGTAATCACGGGTATAGCTCGCGTGATTCGGAACTGAGCTGGAGTGGGCGGTGTCAGGATCTGCTGCCCTGCGGCTGAAAGATTGAGTGCGCGAATTGTCACTACCCCTGCCACGGTACCGGTTGAGACGATAGGAGCGGTGGCCCGCACTGACCCTGCCGGAATCGTGAACCGAAGGCGTTGTTCTCCGTTGGAGAAACGAACGCGGGGATCGGCTCGATTGATTCCCGGATCTACCGATCCGGTATCGGGCTCGACGGTCAATACGAACTCGCCCTGCACATGCAGGCTGTAGGGATGGCTTAATTCCATCGTCGCCTCTGGTCCGGTTGAAGCAGGCGGGGCGCTGGAGGGTACACCACCGAGGCGGAAAGTCGGAAGCTCAGGGAGGCTCGACTGAAGGCTGCAACGCTTCGGGACAGACCAACCCTGCGCATCGATAGCTTCGATCTCAAATTCCGTCTGGCCAGCGCCCAGTGCAATCCCACGAACAGTTCCGTCAGATGTGAGTTCCAGGCCGTCCGGGAGTGTGCCGTCCAGGCGGAATCGGTACGGAGCCACTCCGCCGGAAGCAGTGAAGCGTTGGAGGTACGCTGAGCCCAAGCGGGCTGGCGGCATCGGACACGTCCCGCTTATGACCAAGGGAGACGGGGCGATGGGCAATCCGCAGGCTTGTATCGTCACTTGGCCGCGCGAATCCATCACGCGCAAGGTGACCGTTCCCGTACCCGCGTCGCGTGGGCGGCCAGAGAGCAGGCCGTTGGTATTTAGCGAAAGTCCAGCCGGAAGGCTGCTTGCCGTTGTGAATACGTAGGGCGGTGTTCCGCCGTCGACTCGCAGGGATTGTTGATAGTCGAGTCCGATCGAACCCTTCGGCAGCGGACAGCTCGTGAGGCTGAATTCAGCTCTTTCGATAATCAAGTTGCACGTCTTCGTGGCGGAGGCGCCCGTGCTGTCAGTGACGAGGAATCGGAACGATAGCGGTCCGGCCGATCCTGCGTTTCCGCTTAGCCTGCCGTCGCCGCTCAATGATAGACCAGAAGGCAGCGTGCCGAGAATCGACCAACTATATGGCGCGCTTCCACCCGTCGCCGTCATCTGTTGCGAATACGATTGACCGGTTGTGGCCGCGGGCAGGGGACATGCAGTCGTTATGTTGATACTTGGCTGATTTACGGCCAGCGTGCAGGTTTGGTCGTAAGCATTACCGCGCGCATCGCGAACGCGAACCTGAAAATCCCCGCCGAATGACGACGGGATGCCCGATATCAATCCGTCAGCGCTGAGGCTGATTCCGGGAGGCAGTGCTGACGAGGCGCTCCATGTGTAAGGCGCAACGCCGCCGGAGATGCTGAGCATCTGGGAATAGGGAACGCCCGTAGTCGCCGTTGGGAGCGAGCAGGCGCCGGTAAATTCGAGCAGGGCTGGATTGATGGTGATCGAGCAATTCTTTGTCGCCGGCTCAGCGCCGTCACCAGGATTGCTGCTGGCGCGCAGAGTGACAATCGCAGTGCCGGCTTCTCGCGGCACGCCGGTGATCGTACCATTGGGGTTCAACGCTAAGCCGGAAGGTAGCGGGCTCGAGCCTTCGTCGAGAATCCAGGTGTAGGGAACTCTTCCGCCGTTAGCCTGAAGGGTTCGGGAATAGGTTTGACCTACGAAGCCGTTCGGAAGGGGACAAGCCGACGTGATTGCCACCGTGGGCGGCTGCACTGAGAGGCTGCAGCGTTTGTATACCGTCTCTTCCCCGTCCTCGGTCGTCGCGATCACTTGAACCGTAAATTCAGTCGTTCCGGTAGCTGTTGGCGTTCCAGAGTAGTTTCCGCCGGCCGAGAGATTCAGGCCATTCGTAGAAGCCGCGCCCGGATCGGCCAAGTACGACCAGCGATACGATAAACCTCCGACCGCTTCGAACAGTTGCGCATAAGAGGTACCGATGAATGCCGGGGGCAGGGGACAGCCGGTGGTTATCGTAAGCGGCGGCAGGACCCGGCCACCACGCGCGCGAAAGAGATAACGTCCTGGCGCCGTACTGTTCAGCCGGTTTCGGATGAGGCTGCGGCGCGCTCCATCCAGGAAAGCTCCGGGTTGCAGGGATCCCTCCAACTCGAAGGACGTCCCGGCCTCACCCGTGCCGTTCGACCAGCCGACAGATGCGGGGACGCCGCCGAATCCGTTGACTCCGCCGCTGGCATCTCCGGTTTCCCAGGCCACGCGCTGATAGTTGAACTCGATATCAAAGTTTCCCTCACCGGTGTCCTTGCGATCGATGAGGATGAGCTGGAAACTATTGAGTTTGTCGGAGTGTTGTTGGTAATAGCCGACGTCGATGTAATTTACACCAAACGCCGCGCGGCCGTTGATCGTATCCTGCCCGTACGTAACTAACTTCGATGCGGGGTCTCGCGTGTCGACATCTGCGAAGAAAGCAGCAATAATCTCTCGCTGAGTGCCCACAAGGCCGAAAGGAGTGTAGGTGGATAAGGCTGCATCGAAAGTGATGTTGCCGTTGTTGTTGACGTAGGCGTGGGTGCGAATTTTCCCGAAGAAGTTTGCGTTAAAACCGAGCGGCGTGAGGCTGCTGGAGCCGTCATCGTTGCGCGGGACCTGGTTCGTCTTAAAAGCCGCATTGGGCCGAATCGCCTGACCCTTAACTGTGGCTGCAAACAGCAGCGCCGCTGCGAGGATTTGTCTCAATGGCGACCTCCTTCTGTCGGGATATAGAGAATGCGGGACTCGGGGGAGTCGCCATCGTAGATAGCGATCGATGGAGCTTCGAGACCGGTCAAACGGAATACATTCGATCCTGCAAGCCGCTCCATTGCTGTCGCATCGCAATCACACGCCATGGTTCGCGACCCTGAGTCGTCGATCACTCCAACGGCGTTCGCGCCGCCGATCACGAGACCTCTGGACGTGAAGGCTACCGATTTCGCTTTCTCGACGGGAAGAGCGACCGGCTCGGCATTCGAACGCAAGAGCTGAGAATCGGTGATCGCAGCCCAATCATCGCTCCCCGCGCGGTAAGCGGCCGCGTTCACCTTTTCTGAGATGAGTTGCTTGACGGAACTGCCGTCAGCGGCGAACAAACCCATATCGCTCCAGTAAAGGAGCGTCCGGCCGCCATCTGCGACGGTGAACCCGGTGAGAGAACCTGTTGTGACGCTAAAACGAAACGAGCCCGAATCGGGGAAGCCGGTCCAAAGCTGAATCTCGCCCGAGCGGCTCCAGAACGCCACTGCCGTGCTGTCCGCGCTCCATGCGGCGAGCGCCACATCGGTCGGAAGTCCTTCGAGTTGTCGAGTGCGGAGAGTCTCGAGATTTACAACGACAACTCCATCGAGGGTGGTAGCGATAAGATACCGCCGATTTTGCGAAACGAACCCATTCTCGAGTTTGGATGCGCTTGGGACGGCGGCTTCGATCGCCGCCGCTCCCGGTACGCCTGCGATCGGTCGAATCGATTTGGACGTCGCGTCGAAGACATATCCGAGTACAGGAGTCGTGATTCGAACGGAATCGCCGGCGAAGGCCCACCCTGCCAGGGAGAGTATTAACAAAATTAATCGCATTGGGTTTACCTCGGCCCCGTGGTCGTAGGAGCGCCAGGTGTGACGGTGAAGTTCGGGACGGCGGGCGCTTCGCTGCCGCAACAGATCGCAGCTGCGATTCCGGCCGCGACGCCGGCTCCCGCCACGGCCATGATGATCTTGTTTCTGGTTGACAACAGGCCCTTCTTAGGTTCAACAGCAGCAGTATTCGAAGCGGTTTGAGTTAGCTGGGTGCTACCACTGCGAAAGCCGTGCCTAGCGAGGATGCGAGTAGTGAAATCGCCGGCAACTTTGCGAAGGTGAATCCCGGAGAATTGGACCGTTCCGTCGGAACCGGTAACTTTCGTTGCGATGGTATCACCGCCCCGAAAATGTCCTCCCGCGCCCATACCCGGCAGTACAGCGGAGACCGACGCGCCTTCAACGGGCTTACTGTTTCGGTCGACGACCCGGATACGAATATCCGGAGCGCCGACGGCGGTGCTTACAACAGCGTCGTGTCCGCCAAGGACATTTACTTGTAGCTCATCATCTGGGCCCGCGCAGAATCCGTTCGCGCAGAGGCAGAGTATCATCACAGTGCTAAGTAGCCTCATAGTCCTGTTCGGGGGACTAATCGGCAGTTCCGATGAATCCGCTAATAGGGCGTTGACCCTACTACTCTGCTTTTTGTTGGTAGCACGTCCGCAAGCCAGCTCGTGAATGTCCCGTTAGCGATATCATGTCCTGAGAGTTTCCGCTTGCATAAGTTAATCCTGATCGCTTTTGTTTTCCCGGTGCTGTCGATAGGGCAGACCTTTGCAGAGGTCTATCCGATACTCCGCGCTCGTTGCCAGTCGTGCCATCAGGAAGGCGAAATCGGCCCTATGGCATTTACGAATTATTCCGATACGCGCCCTTGGGCCAAAGCCATTCGAGAGGCGGTCGTCCGCCGAACAATGCCGCCATGGCATGCGGATAAGCGATCCACGCTCGAGTTCCAGAATGATCGATCGCTATCGTCCGCAGAAATCCAAAAGATCGTTGCGTGGGTAGATAAGGGAGCAGCCGAAGGTCGCAGGATCGATTGTCCGAAACCGGAAAAGAAAGACGGTGGCTGGAAACTAGGAAAACCAGATTTGGTGCTTCGCATCCCAGGTTACAAGGTTCCTGCGCGCGGAGAAATTCCATACACCTTCGTAATCAATTCGGCCGGACTGACAGAGGACAAATGGATTCGAGCAGCAGAGTTCCGAATCGACAAGCGCTCCGTCGTCCATCATATGAATGCCTTCATCCGACCGCCAGGATCCAGTTATCTCGAAGGGCTCGACCGCGGCCGTTTCCTTGTGCCCACTCTGACACAAAGAAGAGTCGGCCGACCGGGCGAGGGCTTGTTCGAGCGGCGCGAATTGCTTCTCGGTTATGAACCTGGCTATGCCCCAATTCCGTGGCGTGAAGATCAGGCCAAGCTGATCCGTGCCGGCTCAGACATTGTGTTCGAGATTCATTACACCGCGAACGGCAAGGAGCAGACGGACTACTCTGAGTTTGGACTTTATTTCGCAGACAAGGCGCCTCGCGAACGCGTCCTGTCAACCCAGACTCAAGACATGGAGATCGCAATCCCAGCGGGTGACGCGAACTATAAGTCGTCGGCATCGATTACGTTCGGTCAGCCCGTGAAGCTGATCTCGCTTCAGCCCCACATGCACCTGCGTGGAAAGGCGATGGAGATCCGGGCGAGATACCCGGACGGACGCATTGAGACTCTGCTCGACGTTCCTCACTACAGCTTCAACTGGCAAACCACGTATTTCCTTGAGAAGCCCAAACTCCTGCCTGCCGGCTCCACTATCGAATCGACTGCGGTGTTCGACAATTCATCGAACAACCCTTATAATCCCGATCCCAGCAAGACGATCAAATGGGGCGATCAGAGTTGGGATGAGATGCATATCGGCTTCATGGAAATTGCCTTCGACGCCGGTGTAAACGCCGAAACTGTCATCGATACCGCGGCAAAAGAGCGTGAGAAGAAGCGTTTCGAACGCACTGCCGGACCTGCGCAGTAGAACCTGGAAAGACAAAAGACAAGAATCCATGCTGCTACGAACACTTCTCGTACTCCTCGCGGCTGTGCCCGCAGTAATGGCGCAAGGGGCTGCCGACTGGCATCAGCAGTTTCCCGGATTCAAGATCGCCGGAAATCTCTATTACGTCGGCACTGCCGATCTGGCGGCTTACCTGATCAATACGCCGCAAGGGAACATCCTGATCAACTCAAATTACGAGCAGGATGTTCCTTTGATGAAGGCCAGCATCGAGAAACTCGGCTTTGCATATGGCGACACGAAGATCATCCTGATTAGCCACGCTCACGGAGATCACGACGCCGCAGTCGGTCTGATTCAACGAGAAACCGGCGCCAAGGTCATGGTTATGGATGCCGATGTTCCGGACGTGCAGAGCACGGCGCCAGGACGACCGGGCGCGCATGTCGATCGCGTGTTGCACGATGGAGACACAGTGGAACTGGCCGGTTCGAAACTGATTGCCCGGCTCACGCCCGGTCACACAAAAGGCTGCACGACTTGGACGATGCAGGTGCAAGAAGGCGGCAAGTCGTTCAATGCCGTCATTGTCGGCAGTCCGAACGTGAACCCTGGGTACATCCTGGTTGGCAACACAAAATACCCGCAGATCGCCCAAGACTACGTGAAGACATTCGAGGTCTTAAAACATCTTCCTTGCGATATTTTTCTGGGCGCTCACGGAGCCTACTTCGATCTAAAGGGCAAATACGAGAAAAGGAAGAACGCGGGATCGAACCCTTTCATCGATCCGCAAGGCTACCAGGCCTACGTCGCCGAGCGGGAAGTGGCGTTCCGAAAGGAATGGCGCCGCCAAAAGGAATCGAAGTGACGTTGGCACATACGGTCAGCGTTTCTTGAGCGTCACCGATAATCCACCACCGGTCGTATAGACGACCGTGTCAAGGTCTGCGCTTGTTGTCACGACCTTCATGTACTCAGGGATAATGTTCGTGTTGTGGGCCAGAATTAGTCCGCCGGGTCGAACCAGCGGCAGCAGCTTATTTAGATAATCGACGTAGCCGTCCTTATCGGCATTGAGAAATACGATATCGATCGGATCATGAAGGTTCGCGACGTTCTTATGAGCGTCGCCTTCGACGATCCTGACACGCCCATCCACGTCGGCAAGCTTGAAGTGCTTGCGCGCAAGAGCGGCGCGCGTCTTGTCAAGTTCGAACGTGGTACAGCCTATGGAATACCGAACACCTGAAGCGCATTGCCCATGGCCACGGCTACGAACTGCTTGCCATCCACGGAATAGCTCATCGGATTTGCGCGTCCCATTCCGCCGGCCTGATAACGCCAGAGCGCCTTCCCAGTCGACGCTTGCAACGCAAACACCTGTCCCTCGTTCGTGCTGCCAAATACCAGATTGCCGGCCGTCGAAAGCAGCCCCGCCCACGGAGGCGAGAACAACTTGTGCTCCCATTTCTTTTCTCCGGTTGACGGATCGAAAGCGCGAACGGCGCCCCATTCCTGCTCTCCGGGAACACTGCGGAAGCCGCCTCCGTTGAACTGTTCGCCTTCCTTATATTCCGGATCTCCGATGTGATAAACGGAACCAGCTTCGCGGACGGCGACATACAGCAAGCGAGTCTGCCGGCTGTAACTCGGGCTATACCAGTTGTTGGCGCCGGCTACCGCAGGCCACACCGGAGTGCCTTCCAGACTCGGCAGCGTGTTCGGAGCGCGAACTGGCCGCCCGCTATCATCGAGTCCCTTGGCCCAAGTCTGCCTCGCATATGCCTTCCCCAGCAGGAACTCGCCTGTGACGCGGTCGAGCACGTAATAAAACGCGTTGCGATTCGGAAAGACAACCAGCTTTCTCTGTTTACCGCGAACTTCGCCGTCCACGAGCACCGGAACTTCAGTAGCGTCCCAGTCATGCACATCGTGCGGCGTGAACTGGAAATACCACTTCAGTTTTCCAGTATCCGCATCCAACGCGAGCAAACAATCCGAGTACAGATTGTCACCCTCACGGACATCGCCGTTCCAATCCGGCCCTGGATTACCTGTGCCCCAATAGAGTAAATTCGTCTGCGGATCGAATGCTCCCGTCACCCACGTCGTAGCTGATCCCGTTTTCCAGCTATCTCCCTTCCACGTCTGGTTCCCTGGCTCACCTGGACCTGGTATCGTCCAGAATCTCCATGCGCGCTTTCCAGTCTTCGCCTCATAGGCATCGAGTAATCCGCGCACGCCGTATTCGCCGCCGGCTACGCCCAAAACGATCTTGTCTTTCAGCGCTAGTGGAGCAACCGTAATCGAATAGCCGGTACGGTAGTCCGCAATTTCTGAGTCCCACATTACCGATCCGGTTTTCGAGTTCAATGCTACGAGATGAGCATCCAGGGTACCCAGGAATACCAGATCACCATAGACCGCGACGCCTCGGTTCACCTGACCGCAGCAAACGCGCAAGTCGTCCGGCATCGTGCGCCGGTATCGCCACAATGGCCGCCCGGTGCGAGTGTCCAGAGCAGTCACATTGCTCGGCGGCTCCGACAGGTACATAATTCCATCAACAACCAGAGGAGTTGCCTCGAACTTCTGCAGCGAATTCACCTGATACGCCCACACCGGCCGCAGTTGACTGACGTTGCCATCGTTAATCTGATCGAGCGCGGAATATCGGTGCCCCGAGTAATTGCCCGAATAAGTCAGCCAATTTCCGGACTCCGTGTCAGCTTTCAAGATTCGTTCATGACTCACCTGAGCGTACAGCGAGAGACCGAATGCGAATAGGAACGAGAATCTCAAGGCCGTCCTCCAATCGTCGACAAAAACGCGACGATGTCACCCAATTCCGGATCGGTAAATTGCTTTGCGTACGAAGGCATCAGGCTACGCTGCTCCACCGACAGTTCCTTCAAATCCTGCTTCCAAAAAGAGTGCAGGTCCAACTTGTTATCGCGGATCTGGATCGACCACGTGTCTTCATTCATCCACATGCCGGTGATCTTGCGCCCGTCCAGGGTCGTCAAGGTCACGAGAGTGGAATTCGATATGGGATCGGCAGCTGGGTTCAACAGCTTCGTTCGAATATAGGTGGGGCTGCGCCTAGAACCAATATCTGTCAACGAAGGCCCGAGATGCCCACCCTCACCGTCGAGCACGTGACATTGAAGGCATCGGCCTTTACCACGCAGCAAGCTCGATCCTTTCTTCGCATCGCCGGCCACAGTTCCTTCCCCAGACCGCCCGAAAGTTCGGACGTACGCCGCAATCTGCCAGATCTCGCGCTGCGTCATGTTGTGCGACGGCATCTCTGTTTCTGGTAACCCGTACCGAATCACGCGGTACAAACCCAAATCAGTCGCGCCGCGCGGAAGCGACGGTATAGCCAGATTCGCGCCTTTGCCTCCATCTCCGTTAGGTCCATGACAGCCCGCGCACCGGCCGGCATAAAGTCTGCGTCCCTGCGCAATATCCTCCTGGCTCGTAAAAGGGTTTTTGTCGACCTTGGGCAAATCCGGAAGAATGACGTGCTGAAAAAGAAGCAGGGCCGCCAGCAACATAACCGTTCGATTGTATTACTGACACCGGCCCCGCGTCTGGAGGGAAGAACGCTATTCGGCGCGCAAAGTCACCGCTGGATCGACCTTGGTAGCCCTCCGAGCCGGAAGGTAGCTGGCGATCACCGCCGCTAGAATCAGGCATAACGAAGCGATGAGATACGTCAGCGGATCCGCAGGACTCACATTGAAGAGTAACGATTTCATCAGCCGTGTGAGTCCGAAGGCGGCTATCAGGCCGCATACTGCTCCGATGCCCGACAGAACTAACCCGTCACCGACGAACATCCTCGTGACGATTTGCAGAGGCGCGCCCAGAGCGAGGCGTATCCCGATCTCACGCGCGCGCTGAGAGACGGAATAGGATATGACGCCGTAGATTCCAACTACACCCAGAAGCAGCGCCATGCCGCCGGCGATCGCCAGCAGCACAAGCGTGAAAGAGGCGCGGGCCAACGACTGTTTGTAAATATCGTCCATCGTTCTCACATTCGCAAGCGGTAGATTCGGATTCACGCTCGAAACGGCCTGTCGTAATTCCTGCATCAATCCGGTCGAACCCGCTCTCGATGTTCGAACGGCAAAGGATACGTTCCGTCGCACGTTGATTGCATCGCCTTGGAAATTCTTCTGCAGTAGAGGCCAATAGACGATGGCCGGCGCCTTCCGATCTATGCCGTTATCACGCAAATCCGCAATCACGCCGATCACTTCTGACCAGTCATCCCGGAGACTGGCGCGAATACGCTTACCAATTGCGCTCTTCGGATCCCCCCACAACTCACGAGCCAGGTTCTCTGATACGAAAGCAAGTCGCCGGTGATCGTATACTTCAGTCCAACTCCAGTCGCGCCCCGCAACGAAGCGGCTGCCGAGGGTGGCGACGTAGCCGGGCGAGACAAACTTATAGCGTCGTATCGGAGGAAGCTTGTTTTCCTGATACACGCGATCCGCTACGTAAATCGGATCGTTTGAGCTTCCGATCAGCGGGAGCGCGCTTGCGATGGCGACCGAGGAAACTCCAGGGAGCGCTTGGATCTGCTCTAGAATGTCCTGTTCCACGCGTATCACTCGATCGGGTTCTTTCACTTGCGTCTCGGGAATTGAAATGCGCAGCGTCTGAATACGATCGGCTCCTGAAAATCCCGGATCGACATGCCGCAATGCCTGAAAAGTGCGAATCATCAGGCCGGAACTTACCAGCAGAACTAAGGCCAGGGCGACTTGACCGACAACCAGAACACTCCTCGCCCGGCTTCTCTCCTTGCTTTGACTCAGGGTGCGCCCACCGCTTCGAAGCGAATTTGATAGCTGAGGACGCGCGTACCGCCAGACCGGGATAAGTCCAAAACCCAATCCCGTAGCCAGCGAAATTACCAGCGTGAACACCAATACCCATGGGTCGATCGCAATATTCGTGAGCCGAGGCAGATTCGCCGGCTTTAAGATCGTGAGCAGGCGCAGCGCTTCGTTGGCAAACACCAATCCCAGCGCGCCACCTGCCAGACCCAGCAGTAAGCTTTCCAGAAGGAGCTCTCGCGCGATGCGGCTCGACCCCGCTCCCAGCGCAGCACGAAGCGCCAACTCTTGATGACGTCCTTCGACGCGGACCAGAAGCAGATTCGCCACGTTTGCGCACGCGATTAGGAGGACGATGCCTAACCCGCCCATCAGAACCCAAAGCCTGGCGCTTATGTCCCCAACCAAGTCCTCCTTTAACGGCCATACGTTGGGTGCAATACGCGCATCGTCGAGGATCTTGGCGCTGTATCCCGGCGGAGGCGGAAATTTTTCAGCCGCCATCGGCAGCATTCGACGAATGTCGGCGTTAGCCTGCTCGAGCGTCACTCCAGGTTTGAGTCTGCCCATTCCCTGGTAACTGAAATTACCGAGCCGCAGCTCACCGCGGACAAATTGCAAAGGCGTCAGCAGAGAGATTCTGCGATCCATGAACTCGAAAGAGGGAGCGAGCACGCCGATTACTTCATGCGCAGTTCCATCAATGATGATGCGGCGTCCGAGCACCGAGCTATCGCCGCCAAATCGCGATTTCCAATAGCCGTCCGATAGCATTACGGTGCGCGGACTGCCAGGGTCATCGTCGGCAGCGTTGAAGGCGCGGCCCAGCGCAGGTTGTGTTTCAAGGACCGGAAGAAAGCGGTTCGTCACTCGCAGCATCGGGACTTCTTCGGGTTCGGCGAGGCCCGTCACGGTTGATGTGCCGACCGTCCAGAGACTGACGTCCTGAAATACATGGCTGTTTTCGCTGTAAACGAAGTACAGCGAGGGAGCCATGTTGAGTTCGTCCAAGTTGATTCCGGGAGCGGTATGCCGCAGCGCAATGATGCGCTCGGAATCGGGATACGGTAGAGGTTTGAGCAGCACGCCGTTGATCACGCTGAAGATTGCCGAGGTGGCGCCAATGCCCAGCGCCAGCGTAACAACGCTCACTACCGCGAAGCCTGGATTGTGGCGTAGCCGGCGTGCGGCATAACGCAGATCTGAGAGGAAGGTCTCGATCACGTTCTCCCAACCATATGCGCGCGCCTGCTCGCGGACTAGAGTGGCGTTCCCAAACTGCACTTGTGCGGCTCTCCGCGCATCCTCGCGTGATAATCCTTTGGCTTCGAGCGCGGCCGTGGCTTGTTCGAAATAGTGATCTACTTCGTCGGCGACATCGCGGTCCGCTGCGCTACGATTCATTAACACTCGCAGGCCGCGTGTGACATAGCGCCAGACAGACATGCCCTAGCCCTCCGCCTTCAACAACCGCGCGATCGCAGATACCCGGCGTGTCCAGTTCGCAGTCTCAATCTCGAGCTGTTTCCTGCCTGAGCGAGTGAGTGAATAGAACTTGGCTCGGCGCGAGTTCTCGGTTTGCCGCCACTCGGAATCCAGCCAACCCACTCGCTCCAATCGCTGGAATGCGGTGAGGAGCGATCCCGGATTTACCTTGAAAACTCCCCGGGAAACCTGCTCAATCCGTCGCGCGATGCCGAAGCCATGCATGGGCTCCAGGCTGAGAGTCTTGAGAATCAGCATGTCCAGGGTGCCTTGGATCAGATCGGTATTTTGTTCGTCCACAATGTGCTCGCAGAAGAAATGTCCAGGTCAGAATATCGCCAGCTACTCTTGGATGTCAAGATGTGACGTTCAAGTGAGAAATATCGCGTCCTGCGAACCACCGTATGCAAGCCGAACCTGTTCGGAGCCTCGCACATTCAGAGAATTCTCTTGACACGGTTAGCACCGGTCCGACAGTATTGGTAACCGCCACACCCTGGATTGCGTCACATGAAGACGATTCGAGGACATTTAGATGCGCTATCTCGCGTCGGTCGCCCTATTTCTGCTGATTACGGCATTTGACTTGCCCTTACCCGCTCAATATCCGGGCGGACGATATCCGGGGGGTGGTTATCCGTATCCCGGCGGTTATCCAACCGGACCCAGCATACCCATCCCACGTCGCAGCAAGGACAAGAAGGCAGAGGAGAAATCGAAGCAGCCGCAGCTTCAATCGCTCACCGGCGTCTTGCGGAAAATCGATGACACTTCGGTGACGATCGCCGCGAAGGATACCCGCATCATCACCGCCAAGCGCGCAGAAAACATGAAAATTTTCAAGAAAGGCGAGGAAAGCGCCGCCGCGAAACTCAATCCAGGCGATCATGTGCGCATCGATGCCACGCAGGACGACCACGGCTTCTACTCCGCCGTCGCGATCTACGTCGATGCGGAGGCAACACCGCAGGAGAGGTCTGCTGCGGAAGCGGCATCGTCTCCTTCCATTCCGAACTCGGCCGACGACGAAGACCGCCCGGTTCTTCGCCGGCAGTCGGGTCCATCGGAACAAGGGACGGATGACGAGAAAGCAGAATCTGCTCCCGTACAACAGCGTGCTGCTACGACCGTGGTGACAGCCCCAAACATTGCCGACGAACTCGACCCCGATCGGCCTAAGACACGGCGCGGCAAGCCTGCGCCTCGCAAGGCTCCGGCATCGGAAACTGCGACCAGCGAAGCGCCTGGGCCGAATCCCCAGGGGGTGCCGCCGTCGACCGTCCGCTCTGAGCCGCAGGTCGTAGCGTCGAATACGCCGGGTCGCGAGGCTGGCCGAATCGATCCGAATGGTCCACCTGAAGACGCGCGAGTCGCCAAAGCACGCGAAGTGCTCGCTGCCTACAATCAGTCGCTGCCGAATTATTTCTGCCAGGAGCATATCGCTCGAATGGTCAGCACGACGCAGAAAGCCGACTGGCGGCCACTCGATGTCATATCCGCAACAGTCGTCTTCGAAAACGGCCGTGACGAATATCGCAATCTCACCATTAACGGAAAGCCGGTCAACAAGCGCATGGAGGACATGGAAGGCGCCTGGTCGACCGGTGAGTTCGGACTGATCGCGGCCGACCTCTTTTCATTGGCAACAGCGGCCGAGTTCACGCGGGGAGGCTCCAGCCGGACGGGCTCCCACGATGCCGTTGTCTATGATTTCGAAGTCGACCGCGAGCACTCGCACTGGAACATCCAGGCCCCCTCGCAGTCGGTGCGGCCGGCCTATAAAGGAAGCGTGTGGTTGAAGCCGGACACGGCTGAGATCCTTCGGATTGAGATGCAGACCGATCACATGCCAAAGGAATTTCCACTCGATAAGGTCGAATCCGCTGTCGATTACGACTATGTCCGGCTGGGGGAACACCAGTTTCTCCTGCCTGTCCACGCCGAAACGCTGACGTGTGTGCGGGGGAGTAGCGATTGCAGCCGCAACGTGATCGACTTTCGGAACTATCGCAAGTACGCCGGCGAATCGACGATTACGTTCGATAAGTAAATTCCTTGGGATGGCGAACCGCTACGGCAGCATCCTTCGGGGAGGTTGCGTCGCCGGGCGCAAATTCTCGTCGAGCGGCACGAAACGGCTTTGCGAGGCGTCCAGCGTCACGATCTCTCCTGTGTGAATGCGATAGACCCATCCGTAGATGTCCAGATCCCCGCGCCGCAGCCGGGAGATCACCGAGGGGTGTGTCTCGAGATGTTCGATCTGCGCCACCACGTTTTCCTCCACCAGCGCGTCGACGATGGCCGCCTCGTCATGGTTAGTGTAGTGTTCGGTGACAATTCGCCGTGCCGACTCAGCTTGCCGCAACCACGCCGCGACTGTTGGCAGGTTGGCCACCCTCTCCGGCGTCAGGAGCGCTCTCATTGCTCCGCAATCGGAGTGTCCGCATACCACAATGGCGCGCACCTGCAATACGTCCACGGCATACTCGATGGTTGCTGAGACACCACCGGTCATCTCTCCGTACGGTGGAATGATATTGCCGGCATTGCGGCAAACGAAGAGATCTCCGGGGCCGCTTTGCAATATAAGGTCAGGGACAATGCGCGAGTCCGCGCATGTGATGAACAGCACGGAAGGGTTTTGCGTTTCGGCAAGGTTCTCGAAAAGGTCCCGGTGCTGGGGAAAAACCTCGCGACGAAAACGCGTATAACGCTCGACAAGTTGGCGGACCGCGTTTTGGCCCTTAGACGCTGGCGGGGGTTCTGCAGACATGTTCGTAAACCATCATGGCGCCCTCCCGCCGCTTCCACCACTTGAAGCATGCAATCATAGAAAGAATGCTGTCGCTGGTTATTCTCGGGTTCATCTTGCTCTTACTAGTTCTGGGACTGGCCCTGCTCTACAGCCCGCCGTCATCCTGGATCGGACGTAACAAGGACCATACGAATTGAATCGAATAACTCACATTTCAAGCTAAAAACCGCTGGGCAGTGGCCAAAAAACAGCCGCGCTTGACAATTCCGAGTTCGATTTCCTACTATGAAAAGGTTTAGCGAGTTCTTCAGCTTTCTGCTACCCCTCCTAGTATCCATTTCGGTGGATGGCTGCGCCAGACTGGAAAGTCTGGTCGGCCATGGGAGCCCGGCAGGGGGCCAGTCCCGCTGCTTCATCGGTTACTCCGGTCGAAACAAGGGCTGCATCTGAGGTTATCCCTCGCACAACTGGGTTTATTGCCCGGTTTCTTTGGAAGCGGTGACAAAAATATACCGCATCCACGTTCGTGAATCGCGTTCAATCGGTCAGCAGCAGCCTTGCAAGTCTTAGGAAGCAGTCTGACGCCGAAAATAACGGTTAAGTCAAAGTTATTCAGTTTTCAGAGAGGATTTTGCGTGCCTACGTTCAATCAGCTTGTCCGGAAGGGTCGGAAGCCGACTCGGTATAAAACGGCGAGTCCCGCGCTTCAAGCATGTCCGCAAAAGCGTGGCGTCTGTACGCGTGTTTACACAACGACTCCGAAGAAGCCGAATTCGGCATTGCGGAAAGTTGCTCGTGTTCGCCTGACCAACGGCATCGAGGTAACCACGTACATCCCGGGGGTTGGGCACAACTTACAGGAGCACTCGATTGTGTTGATTCGCGGTGGCCGTGTGAAGGACCTTCCCGGCGTTCGCTATCACGTAGTGCGCGGCACGCTCGACACCGCTGGTGTGGCAAACCGCAAGCAAGGGCGTTCAAAGTACGGCGCCAAGAGGCCGAAGGGTGGAGCAGCGGCTCCGGCAAAGGGCAAGAAGTAAGGCGAGATAAAATGAGCAGAAGACGCAGAGCGGAAGTTCGCGAGATCCAGCCGGATCCGGTTTACAACTCGACACTCGCTGAGAAGTTCATCAACTCGATGATGTGGGATGGCAAGAAGACCACAGCTCAGAACATCTTCTACGGCGCCATGCAGAAAGTCGGCGATCGGGCGCAGGATGATGCTCTGAAGGTGTTCAAGAAGGCTGTAGAAAACGCCAAGCCCCTGCTCGAAGTAAAGACGCGGCGCGTTGGCGGCGCAAACTATCAGGTCCCCGTAGAAGTTCCGCAGAACCGCCGCACCGCTTTGGCGATTCGCTGGATTCTGATTGGGGCCCGATCTCGACCGGATAAGGGAATGCCGGAGCGGCTCGCCAACGAGTTGCTCGATGCGGCAAACCTCCGGGGCGGCGCGATCAAGAAGAAGGACGATGTTCACCGTATGGCCGAAGCCAATAAGGCATTCGCCCATTACCGTTGGTAACGATTAGCAAGACACTTTTATGGCACGCACGGTTCCACTTCAGAAAATGCGAAATATCGGCATCATGGCGCATATCGATGCCGGTAAAACCACAACGACCGAGCGCATCCTCTATTACACCGGCCGAACCCACAAGATCGGCGAAGTTCATGAAGGCACCGCCACCATGGACTGGATGGAGCAGGAGCAGGAGCGCGGTATCACCATCACCTCGGCAGCCACGACTTGCCAGTGGGGTGACACCCATATCAACATCATCGATACGCCCGGCCACGTGGATTTCACTGCGGAAGTGGAACGCAGTTTGCGCGTGTTGGACGGCGCTGTCGCCGTATTCGACGCGGTAGCTGGTGTGCAGCCTCAGTCTGAAACTGTCTGGCGTCAGGCGGATAAATATCGCGTGCCGCGAATCTGCTTCATCAATAAGATGGATCGGGTCGGCGCGGATTTCTACCGCTCGGTAGAGACCATCGTCGAGCGATTGCGAGCTCGGCCGGTAGCCATCCAAATCCCGGTGGGAGCGGAAGACAAGTTTCAGGGTGTTGTTGACCTCGTCACCATGAAGGCCCGCATCTGGCGCGATGAAACACTCGGCGCCAAGTACGATGACGTGGATATTCCGGCTGACCTGGTCGAACGGGCCAAAGAATACCGTGACAAGCTGGTGGAAGCGGTTGCTGAAAGTGATGACGTTCTGTTCGAGAAGTACATCGAAGGCGCCGAAATCACCAATGCCGAACTGACGGCCGGTATTCGAAAAGCCACCCTCGCCCAGAAAATCTTTCCGGTAGTTTGCGGCAGTTCGTTCAAGAACAAAGGTGTCCAGAACATGCTGGATGCGGTTGTGGCTTACCTGCCTTCACCGCTAGATATTCCGCCTGTTCAGGGCACGTCGCCTGACGATTCGACTCAGGTAATGACCCGCGAGGCAAAGGACACCGACCCATTCAGTGCCCTGATCTTCAAGATCATGACGGATCCCTTCGTCGGCCAGCTTTGCTTCCTTCGGGTCTACTCAGGCAAACTGAATACCGGAGACACCGTCCTCAACGCGACCAAGAGCAAGAAAGAGCGTATTGGCCGTCTCGTAAAGATGCACGCCAACAAGCGTGAGGAAATCCAGGAAATTCTGGCCGGAGACATCTGCGCTGCGGTCGGTTTGAAGACAGCCGGCACGGGTGACACGATTTGCTCCGATAACGCTCCCATCGTGCTTGAATCGATCGATTTCCCGGCGCCCGTCATTCAGCTTGCGATCGAGCCGAAGACGAAGGCGGACCAGGAAAAGCTCGGTGTCGCCATCAACAAGCTGGTTAACGAAGATCCCACTCTCAAGGTGTCGACCGATCCTGACACAGGTCAGACGATCCTTGCCGGTATGGGCGAGTTGCACCTCGAGATCATCGTCGATCGTATGAAGCGTGAGTTCAACGTTGAAGCCAACGTTGGCAAGCCGCAGGTGGCCTATCGCGAAACCATCCGCAACACGGCCGAGTACGAGTACACGCATAAGAAGCAGACTGGCGGCAGCGGTCAATACGCGAAGGTGAAACTTCGTGTCCAGCCGGTTCAGGATAAGGATTTCGAATTCAAGAACGAGATCCACGGCGGCGCCATTCCGAAGGAATTCATTACGGCCGTTGAAAAAGGTGTTGCCGAGACGCTCGAAGGTGGCGTTCTCGCCGGCTTCCCGTTGAACAATATCAGCGTCGCGGTGATCGACGGCGGCTACCATGAAGTCGACTCGTCGGAGATGGCGTTCAAGATCTGTTCATCGATTTGCGCCAAAGAAGCATTCCGTAGGGCGAAGGCGGTGCTGCTCGAGCCGGTAATGCGGGTTGAAGTTGTCGTTCCCGATGAATATATGGGTTCGGTGAACGGCGATCTGATTTCCCGTCGCGGTCGCCTGGAAGGTACGGAGTTGCTTGGCGGCACGCACATCATCAAGGCGATGGTTCCGTTGAGCGAAATGTTCGGTTATGCGACCGAGCTTCGTTCGCGCACCCAGGGTCGCGGCGCGTTCACAATGCACTTCGGCCAGTACGAAGAAGTGCCGCGCTCGATCGCGGAAGAGATTGTCAGCAAGGCCCAGGGCAAAGTCGCGGGCTGAGTTAGTAAGGTTTCGTTACTGAGAGTTACCCAGGAGATTTAAGTCCATGGCGAAAGAGAAATTTGACCGCAGCAAACCCCACGTCAATATCGGGACGATCGGACATATCGACCACGGCAAGACGACGCTGACCGCGGCGATCACCAAGACGCTGGCGAAGAACAACCCGAAGGTAAAGATTCGCGACTTCGATTCGATCGATAACGCGCCGGAAGAAAAGGCTCGTGGAATCACAATCGCCACTGCGCACGTCGAGTACGAGACGCCGAACCGGCACTATGCGCACGTGGACTGCCCGGGTCACGCCGATTACATCAAAAACATGATCACCGGCGCGGCGCAGATGGATGGCGCGATTCTGGTTGTGGCCGCTACCGATGGTCCGATGCCGCAGACGCGTGAGCACATCCTGCTCGCCCGTCAGGTAGGTGTGCCGTACATCGTGGTCGCTCTGAACAAGGTCGACATGGTGGAAGATCCCGAGTTGCTCGAGCTGGTAGAACTGGAAGTTCGCGAGCTGTTGTCGAAGTATCAGTTCCCGGGCGACGATCTGCCGATCGTTCGCGTCAGCGCGCTGGGCGCGTTGAACGGGGAAGAAAAGTGGCAGAAGTCGGTGGAAGAGCTGATGGCAGCGGTAGACGCCTACGTTCCGGTGCCGGAGCGTGTGACGGACAAGCCGTTCCTGATGCCGATCGAAGATATCTTCTCGATCCAGGGCCGCGGCACGGTGGTGACGGGGCGTATCGAGACGGGCATCTGCAAAGTGGGCGAGGAAATGGAGATTGTCGGTTTCCGTGAGACGCGCAAGACGGTGATCACGGGAATTGAAATGTTCAAGAAGCTGCTCGACGAAGGGCGGGCGGGCGACAACACGGGCCTGCTGCTGCGCGGCATTGAGAAGACGGACGTGGAGCGCGGGCAGGTGATCGCCAAGCCGGGCTCGATCAAGCCGCACACGAAGTTCAAGGGTGAAGTATACGTTCTGTCGAAGGATGAGGGCGGGCGGCACACGCCGTTTTTCAATGGCTACCGGCCGCAGTTTTACTTCCGGACGACGGATGTGACGGGTGTGGCGAAGCTGCCGGAAGGCACCGAGATGGTGATGCCTGGCGACAACGTGCAGTTGGAAGTAGAGCTGATCACCCCGGTGGCGATGGCCAAGGGCTTGCGCTTCGCGATTCGCGAAGGCGGCCGTACGGTTGGCGCCGGCACGGTGGCTGAGATTATCGGTTAGGTAGACCATGTTGAGAGAACGCATTCGTATTCGATTGAAGGCTTACGACCACCGGATTCTAGACCAATCCACGACAGAGATTGTGGATACGGCCCGGCGGACCGGCGCACAAATCGCGGGTCCGATTCCGCTGCCGACGGTGCGGAATCGTTATACGGTTCTGCGTTCGCCTCACGTGGATAAAAAGTCGCGGGAGCAGTTTGAGATTCGAACACACAAACGGCTCCTCGATATCCTCGAGCCGACGCAGGATACGGTGGACGCGCTGATGAAGCTCGATCTTCCCGCCGGCGTGGACGTGGAAATCAAGGCATTCGGCAAGGACAAGAAGTAGTCCAAGCGTTTCAGAGCCACGACCGGCGTTCTCTTTAGCGCAAGGGAGTGGAGGTTTTGAAGGGACTGAAAGAATATGAGCCCAGGAATTCTTGGCAAAAAGATCGGGATGACGCAGGTGTTCCGCCCGGACGGACAGGTAGTACCGGTGACGGTGCTGAAGGCCGGCCCTTGTGTCGTTACACAGCGTAAGACTCCGGCAACGGATGGTTACGATGCCATTCAACTCGGCTTTGTCGAGGGCAAGCGCAAGGCGAATAAGCCGTCTGCCGGCCATTTGAAGAAAGCCGGTGTGGAGAATGTCCGATTCCAGCGCGAATTCAAGCTGAACGGCGAGGGCGATTTCAAGGCTGGCGACCGGATCCTGGTTGATTCTTTCAAACCGAACGACAAGGTAGACGTGATCGGTGTCAGCAAGGGACGCGGTTTCGCCGGATTCGTGAAGCGGCACAATTTCCGCGGTGGCGACGCCACCCACGGTTCGATGTTCCATCGGGCTCCTGGTTCGATCGGCGCTTCGAGCTTTCCGTCTCGCGTGTTCCCTGGTATGCGCGGGGCCGGTCACATGGGCAATGCCCAGGTGACGGTCCGGAACCTCGAAGTCATCGAAGTGGACACAGAGGATAATGTGCTGCTCGTCAAAGGAGCGGTCCCCGGTCCGAATGGCGCATATGTTTACGTCCGGAGGGCGAAGCGGTAGTCATGGCGACGGTAGACGTTTTTGATCTTCGCAATCAGGTGGTCGGCTCAGTCGACCTGAACGACGCGGTGTTCGGCGCCACAGTCAATGAGAACCTGATTTATGAGGCTGTCCGGCATTATCGAGCCGGCCTGCGGCAGGGATCCGCCAAAACCAAGACCCGTCATGAGGTGTCTGGTTCGGGTAAGAAGCTGTGGAAGCAGAAGGGCACCGGTCGCGCCCGAATGGGTTCGATTCGTTCTCCGCTATGGAGGCACGGTGGCACGGTTCACGGGCCGGTTCCGCGTTCCTATGCCTACAAGCTGCCTCGCAAGATGGCGATCGGAGCGCTGCGCTCTGCTTTGTCGGCGAAATTGCGTGACGGCGAATTGAAAGTCGTTCGCGCTTTCGACATGAACGACCATAAGACCAAGTCGCTGGTCGAGACACTGCGAATGCTCGAGGCGGCCAGTAAGGTTCTTCTGGTCGATGTCATCGCATATCACCAGGACGGAGAATTGACCGGAGCGGAACGCAATCTGACGCTCGCCTCGCGGAATCTGCAGGGTGTCAAGCTCGTGCCGTCCCGCGAAGTTACGGTTTACGACCTGCTTGCGCACAAGCAGGTTTTAATTTCGGAAGCGGCAGCCCGGAAGCTCTCGGAGGCGCTAGCTGTATGAACGTATATGAAGTGATCCGCCGTCCGATCGTGACGGAAAAAGCGGTGCTACGGAAAGACGAAGCAGGCACTCTGTGCTTCGAAGTTTCTCCGGATGCGAATAAGACGCAAATCAAGGCCGCTGTTCAAAAAGTATTCGGAGTCAAAGTTGCCGATGTAAAAACGGTCAACAACCTCGGCAAACTCCGCCGTCGCGGTCGCTTCTCCGGATACCGTCCGGACTGGAAAAAAGCATATGTCCGCCTGGCGGCGGGCCAGAAGATGCCGGAGTACACGGAGATTTAAGCCATGCCGGTAAAAACATATCGTCCAACGACCCCGACACGCCGCTTCACCACGAGCGTCTCGCGCGAGGACATCACCAAGGAAACGCCGGAAAAATCGCTGATCGTCGGCAAGCGGAAGTCCGGTGGCCGCAACAGCAAAGGCCGGATTACCAGCCGGTTTATCGGCGGCGGTCATAAGCAGAAGCTTCGTGACGTCGATTTCAAACGCGATAAGGCCGGTGTTCCGGCCAAGGTCGCAGCCATCGAGTACGATCCGAATCGCTCGGCCCGGCTCGCGCTGCTGCATTATGCCGATGGCGAGAAGCGATATATTCTGGCGCCGGTTGGCCTGGAAGTGGGCAGCACTGTCTCTTCCGGTCCTGATGCCGACATTCTGGTTGGAAATGCGCTCCCGTTGCGTAACATCCCGCCCGGCACTGTGGTTCACAACGTCGAATTGAAGCCTGGCAAGGGTGGACAGATGGCTCGGTCAGCGGGATCGCAGGCGCAGTTGATATCGCGCGAAGCCGAGTATGCGCTGCTAAAGCTACCTTCGGGTGAGATTCGGCGTGTACGCGTCGAATGCATGGCTACCGTGGGGCAGGTTGGCAACGTCGAGCACGAAAACGTATCGATTGGGAAGGCCGGCCGCACTCGCTGGCTCGGCAAGCGCCCGCACAATCGCGGTGTAACGATGAACCCGGTCGATCACCCGCACGGCGGTGGTGAAGGAAAGACGTCAGGCGGTCGTCACCCGGTGACTCCGTGGGGCCAGCCGACACGCGGCTTCAAAACGCGCAATAACAAGCGGACCGACAAGCTCATCGTGACGCGCAAGGCGAAGAAGAGGTAAGGGAATTATGGGCCGCTCTTTGTGGAAGGGACCGTTCGTGGATGATCACCTGAAGGTCAAGATCACTGCCATGAACGAGAAGAACGAGAAGAAAGTACTCCGCACCTGGTCGCGTCGTTCGACGATCGTGCCCGATTTCATCGGTCATACAATCGCGGTGCACAACGGCAGGAAGTTTATCCCCGTGTACGTTACGGAGAACATGGTTGGCCATAAACTCGGCGAGTTCTCACCGACGCGTACATTCAAGGGGCACGCCGCGAAGACGGAGGCGAAGAAGTAGATGGCACAAGCAGTGAAAGCGGTCGAGCCGGCCGCCAGAGCCGAAGCCCGCTACATCCGGATGTCCGCGCAAAAGGCGCGACTCGTGGTTGATCTGATTCGGGGTCAGCAGGCGGGCAAAGCGATCACGATTCTGCGTTCGACGAATAAGCGGATCGCTCCGATGGTCGAGAAAGTGTTGCGGTCGGCGATCGCGAATGCCGAAAACAAGAACAATGATATCGATGTCGATCGCCTGTTTGTAAGTGAAGCCTACGTGAATGAAGGCCCGCGTATGAAGCGGATCAGACCGGCTCCGATGGGTCGCGCGTACCGGTATCAACGGCGCATTTCCCACATCGTAGTGGCGGTTAGCGAGAAGGGTTAACTGATGGGTCAGAAAGTACATCCGTACGGATTTCGGCTGGGCGTCACAAAGACGTGGCGGTCGCGATGGTTCGCCAAGCAGGACTATGCGAAGCTCTTGATGGAAGATATCGAGCTGAAGGCTGGTCTCACGTCGCGCTTGAAGAGTGCCGGCGTCAGCTCAATCGAAGTCGACCGTCCTGGGAACAAGCTGCGAATCACCATTCGCACCTCCCGCCCCGGTATCGTCATCGGTCGCAAAGGCGCTGAGATCGAGAAACTGAAGCAGGACTTGGCGAAGAAGACAAAGCGCGAGGTCTTCATCGACATCCAGGAAGTGCACAAGCCGGAACTGGATGCGCAATTGGTCGCCGAGTCGATCGCGCTCCAGCTGGAAAAACGAGTCGCTTTCCGCCGTGCGATGCGCAAGGCTGTCGATAGCGCGCTTCGTTTCGGATGCAAGGGAATTAAAGTTCGCGTCTCCGGCCGTTTGAACGGCGCCGAGATTGCGCGCTCGGAGTGGTATCTCCAGGGTCAGTTGCCGCTGCACACGCTTCGTGCGGATGTCGATTATGGGTTCGCGGAAGCCCACACAACGTACGGCATTATCGGTGTGAAGACTTGGATTTACAAGGGCGAAATCCTGGGTGACCAGGCTCGCCGCCAGGTGCTTGGCAGTGAGCCGGAACCGCGCCGTCCGCGGATGGATCGTCGTGGTCCCGGAGGAGATCGCGATCGTGATCGTGGAGACCGTCGAGGTCCCCGCGGCAGCGAGCGTGGTGGTTTCGGAGATCGCGGTCCTCGTCCCGGTGGTTTCGGTGGTGGACGCCCCGCGCAGCAGACAGAAGCCCAGGCGCCTCCCGCTCAGACCCAGCAGAACACTCCCATCATGCCGCCCTTGGCCAACCCGCAAACCGGGTGGAAACCAGAAGGTGGAAGCGGGTCGGAAGGCGACAAGGGTAACGAGTAATTGCAGTAGAGGAGAACAAACGCCATGTTGATGCCGAAAAAAGTTAAATTCCGAAAACAACAGCGCGGCCGCATGACGGGAAAAGCCTGGCGCGGTTCGTCGCTGGCGTTCGGCGACTACGGCCTGAAGGCGGTGGAGTGCGGCTGGATCACCGCCCGGCAGATCGAGGCTGCCCGTATCGCGATGACCCGTTTCATCAAGCGCGGCGGCAAAGTCTGGATCCGGATGTTCCCCGATAAGCCCATCACCAAGAAGCCGGCAGAAACCCGTATGGGTAAAGGAAAGGGCGCGCCCGAAGAGTGGGTAGCGGTCATCAAGCCGGGCAAAATCTTATTCGAGATGGAAGGCGTTCCGCTCGATGTCGCGACCGAGGCAATGCGGCTCGCCGCGATGAAGCTGGCGATTCCGACCAAACTGGTCCGCCGCGAATTCGAGGGGATGTAGAGAATGAGACCCAACAAGTTTCGTGAAGTGGATTCGGCCGACCTCAGCAACCAGGCGCAGGAAGCGCAGGAACAGTTGTTCCGCCTCCGTTTTCAAATCGGTATGGGGCAGTCGGATGGTGTAAAGCGGTATCGCGAACTTCGCAAGGACCGTGCCCGGATGCTGGGCGTCTTGCGGGAGCGCGAACTGGATCCCGAAAAGGCGAAGGCTGCGGAAGCCGCCGCGAAAGCCGCTAAGAAGTCGAGCGGAAAGAAAAAGGGTAAGTAAAAGCGATGGCTGAGCAGCAGACCGCAAACGTCAGGAAAAACGAGAAGGTCGGTACGGTAGTTTCGACGAAGATGGCCAAGACCATCGTCGTCGAAGTGAGCCGTCGAGTACCGCACCCGATTTACAAGCGCATCGTCACCAGACGCAAGAAGTTCTACGCGCATGACGAGGATTCGAATGCTCGCATCGGCGACACGGTTCGCATCATCGAGCACCGGCCGCTCAGTAAGCTGAAGCGCTGGGCTTTGGGGGATGTCATCCGTCGCGCCGTGCAGGTCGGTGTTGAGCCGGAGCAGGTGGATCCGGTAGCGGAAGCCATCACCGGGGCTCGCGGCAAGGGTAAGAAGTAATTACGGCAAGTTTTGAGCAAAACGAACCGGGACTGAAACGGACTCGAGATTAAGGGGATTACGTCATGATCGGAATGCGGACAATTCTGGAGGTCGCCGATAACAGCGGCGCCCGTCGGCTCCAGGCCATATTGCCGCGCGGCGGCGACAAGGGGCTGCGAGCGGGGCTGGGCGACATTGTCACAGCATCGGTGAAGGAAGCCGCTCCGGATTCCAACATCAAAAAGGGCAAAGTCGTGAAGTGCGTCATCGTGCGGATGCGGAAAGAAACGCGCCGCAAGGATGGTACATACATCCGCTTCGATACGAATGCAGCAGTGCTGGTGAACGACTTGGGCGAGCCGGTCGGTACGCGTGTGTTCGGACCCGTGGCGCGCGAGTTACGCGACAAGCGCTTCATGAAGATCGTTTCGCTCGCCCCGGAGGTTATCTAACATGGCAGAGCGCAAGAATGCTGGTCGTTACAAGAAAAAGACGACGGAGCCGGTCCGAATCCGGATCAAAAAGAACGATGTGGTAAAGGTCATCTCCGGCCGGGATAAGGGTAAGACCGGACGCGTGCTGGAGGTCGATAGCGGAACGGGCCGCCTGCTTGTCGAAGGTGTTCAAATGATCAAACGGCATACCCGTCCGAACCCGGCCAAACAGATCAAAGGCGGTATCGCCGAGAAGGAAAGCACGATTCACGCTTCCAACGTCATGGTTTTGACAGCGGGTGGTGTCGCTACGCGCATCGGCTACAAAGTTGAGAAAGAAGGAGGCGTCACCCGCCGGACCCGCATTGCGCGGAAAACTGGCGAGGCGCTGAAGTAAGACCCTATGGCGACCACGAAGGCGAGACTGAGAGAACATTACACGTCGGTAGTCGTGCCGGCATTGGTGAAAGAGTTCGGCTATAAGAACGTCATGGCCGTACCGAAGATCGAAAAAATCTCGATCAACCTTGGTATGGGCGAGGCTACATCAAATTCAAAGGTGATCGATGGAGCGGTTGCGGAACTGACCTCTATCGCGGGCCAGAAGCCGATCATCACGAAAGCCAAGAAGTCGATCGCGGCTTTCAAGCTGCGTGAGGGCATGCCGATCGGCGTCGCCGTAACGCTTCGGGGCGATCGCATGTTCGAGTTCCTCGATCGCCTGGTGACCGTAGCGCTTCCGCGTGTGCGCGACTTCCGGGGTGTCTCGGCGAAATCGTTTGATGGCCGGGGTAACTATACCCTGGGCATTAAGGATCAATTGATCTTCCCTGAGATCGACTACAACAAGGTCGACAAAGCCCGGGGCATGAACATCAATATCACGACGTCGGCGAAGAGCGACGCCGAGGGTCTCGCGCTGCTTCGGCATATGGGCATGCCGTTCTCCGGCGCAGGTGGCGCTCGTCAATAGAAAAGGTTTAGGACAAGGATAAGAGCGAATGGCAACAACCGCGAAAATCGCGAGAGACGAAAAACTGGCGGCCGCCAAAGCGGCCAAAACGCCGAAACTCGGCGTTCGCCATCGCAATCGCTGCAAACAGTGCGGAAGGCCTCGCGGCTACATCCGCAAGTTCACGCTTTGCCGCATTTGCTTCCGTAAGCTCGCTCTCGCCGGCGAAATTCCCGGCGTAACGAAGTCGAGCTGGTAGGAAGTTTGGATACGAGGGAAAGAATTCTAGGGGAAGAAAAGTAGCATGACATCATCCGATCCCATCGCCGACATGCTGACCCGAGTGCGCAATGCGCTCAAGGCCAGGCATCAGAAGGTTGACGTCCCTGCGTCCAAGCTGAAGATGGAAATTGCCCGCATCCTCAAAGAGGAGGGCTATATCATCAACTTCAAATTGGCAGAAGACGGCACGCAGCGATCGATTCGCCTTTATCTCAAATACACCCCGACCAACGAATCCGCAATCGCGAATATCGAGAGAGTCTCGCGTCCGGGCTGTCGCGTCTACGTCGGCAGCAGCGACATCCCTCGTGTTCTCGGCGGTCTTGGTGTGAATATCCTCACGACTCCGCGTGGGGTGATGACCGGCCGCGATGCTCGTAAGCAGGGCGTCGGCGGCGAACTCTTGTGTCAGGTCTGGTAAGAAGGATTTCTCATGTCTCGAGTTGGTAAGAAGCCCATTCCGCTGCCGTCCGGTGTCAAAATCAACATCGGTGACCAGTTGCAGGTAGAAGGACCGAAAGGTAAGTTGACGGTTCCGATTCCAGCGGGCGTTCGTGTCGAGCAGAACAACGGCACGTTGAACATCCTCCGTGAAAACGACTCCTATGCGGCCGCCCACGGTTTGACCCGGGCCCTGGCTGCCAACGCTGTAACCGGTGTCAGCACGACCTGGAAGCGCGAACTCGACATCGTCGGTATCGGTTATCGCGTTGATCTTAAGGGGCGCGTTGCCGTCTTCACGCTCGGCTACTCGCATTCGATCGAGTTCCTGCTGCCTAAGGGAGTCGATATGACGGTCGATAAGCAGACGCACATCGTGCTGACGAGCCACGATCGCCAATTGCTGGGTCAGACCGCGGCAAACATGCGCGCTCTCCGTCCGCCGGATCCATACAAGAATAAGGGCGTCCGGTATACCAATGAGCCGTTGCGCAAGAAGGTCGGCAAGACCGGGTCGGGAGGTAAGTAATCGATGCCTAAAGCAGATAAGAACGAAGTCAGGCTTCGCGTTCACAACCGGATTCGACGAAGGCTCACAGGTACGCCCGAGCGTCCGCGCCTGACCGTTTACCGCTCTCTCTCCCATATTTATGCGCAAATCATCGACGATCGCGCCGGTCGAACACTCGTATCGGCATCGTCGAACGACAAAGGCGCATCCGTCAATGGCGGCAACATCGCCGGAGCGAAGGAAATCGGTCGTCTGGTGGCCGAGCGAGCCAAAGAAAAAGGCTTTACAAAGGTTGTCTTTGACCGCGGCGGATACCTGTACCACGGGCGCATCAAAGCGCTTGCTGACGCCGCTCGTGAAGCAGGACTGGAGTTCTAGGAAAACATGCCCGCTATTCCCGTTAAGAGAATCGATCCGTCGCAGTTCAACTTGAAAGAACAGGTAGTCTCGATCAACCGGGTTACCAAGGTTGTCAAGGGCGGCAAAAACATGAGCTTCTCGGCTCTCGTGGTCGTAGGCGATCCCACCGCGAAGGTGGTTGGCTACGGTACAGGAAAGGCGAAGGAAGTTCCCGCCGCGATCAAAAAAGGGATCGAATCGGCGAAGAAGAACCTGAAGAAGATCAATCTTCTCGACACGACAATTAAGCATCAGGTGCTCGGACGTTTTGGTTCGGGCCAGGTGCTGCTGAAGCCGGCCCCGGCCGGTAAGGGTGTCATTGCGGGTGGACCGGTACGCGCGGTCATCCAGGCCGTCGGAATTCCGAATGTACTGACGAAATCGATCGGCTCGCGCAATCCGCACAACGTAGTGAAAGCCACCATTAATGCGCTCGAACAGCTCCGCGATCAGAGCGCAGTCGGCGACGTTCGCGGCGTCGGCACGGAGAAGCTGTAGTTTGGCGGGAAGCCTGGTATGGCCGGTATGATTAAGATTAAACTGGTAAAGAGCCCGATTTGCACGCCTGAGAAGCACAAGGTGATTGTTCGCAGCCTTGGTCTGAAGAAGATCAATCAAGTTGTCGAACGGCCCGACACTCCTTCTTTCCGAGGAATGGTAGCGAAGGTGCCGCATCTGCTGGCAATCGTTGAATAGGATTTGGCCGATTAAGGGTAACGAGCGATGAATTTAAGTGATCTCAAAGCGCCGGAGGGGCAGAATCGGCCGCAGAAGCGGATCGGTCGCGGTATGGGAAGCCGCCGCGGCAAAACGTCCGGGCGCGGCCACAAGGGGGCGAAGTCGGTTTCCGGTTACTCGAAGATGCGCGGCTTTGAAGGCGGCCAGATGCCGATGCACCGCCGCCTGCCGAAGCGCGGATTCACCAACATCTTCCGCAAGGAATATACCGTCATCAATTTGGACCGGCTGAATGAACTCGAAGGCGATAGCTTCGACTTCGATTCGCTCAAACAGCTTGGCGTGTGTGAAAAAGCTCAAGGGTGGTCTGAAGGTCCTCGGCACGGGCGAACTGACGCGCGCGTTGACGATAACAGCCCACAATTTCTCCGGCTCTGCGAAAGAAAAGATCGAAGCTGCCGGAGGCAAGGCTGTCATTGTCGGCGAGTCCCAGGAAGCCTAGCACTCTATGAATAAGTTCCTCGAAGCCATCGCCAATGTCTTCCGTGTTCCGGATCTCCGGAACCGCATTCTGTTCACGCTCGGAATGCTGGCGATCTACCGCCTGGGTGGTCATATTCCGACACCCGGTGTGGACGCTCTTCGATTCGAAGAGTTTGTCCGTTCCAACGCGGGTTCGTTTCTAGGCTTCATCGACCTGTTCTCCGGCGGTACGTTCCGTCGCTTGACTATCTTTGCGCTCGGCATCATGCCGTACATTACGGCATCGATCATTCTGCAGCTACTCACAGTAGTCGTTCCGACACTTGAAAAGTTGCAGAAAGAAGGTGAGCTCGGTCGCCGGAAGATCACCCAGTGGACCCGTTATCTCACCGTGGGTCTGGCGCTGATGCAGTCAATGGGCATTGCAACCATGCTGCAGGCTTCGGAAGGCAACTTCGTCCTGAACCCCGGAATTGGGTTCGTTTTGATGACGATCCTCAGTCTGACGACGGGCACGGCTTTTATTATGTGGTTGGGCGAACAGATTACGGAGAGAGGTATCGGCAATGGCATGTCGCTGATCATCTTTGCCGGTATCGTTGTCGGCCTGCCGAGCGCCATCAATCAGATCTACCAAAACGTGTTTGTTACACGGCAGTGGACCGCCCTTCACCTGATCATCATTTTGGCGATGATGCTTGCGGTCGTGGCGTTTATCATCCTGGTCGAACGAGGTGAGCGGCGGATTCCGGTCCAGTACGCAAAACGCGTCGTAGGCCGGCGGATGATGGGCGGACAATCGACCCACCTCCCTCTGAAGGTCAATGCGGGCGGTGTGATCCCGGTAATCTTCGCGAGTTCGTTTCTCGCTTTCCCGCAAACGCTGAATCAGGTGGCATTTGTCCGCAACAGTCCGTACCTGTCCGGGATGCTGGCCGCGATTCAAGGCTCGTCTCCCTTGTATTTCGTGCTGTTTACGGCGCTGATTATCTTCTTCTGCTTCTTCTACGTATCGATCATTTTCAACCCGAACGAAGCAGCGGATAACATGCGGAAGTACGGCGGCTTTATTCCCGGTATTCGTCCAGGAAAGAACACGGCCGAGTACATGAACAAGATTCTGACCCGCATTACTGTGGTCGGCGGTCTGTATCTGGCAGTCCTGTCATTGATCCCGCAGATCATGATTTCGGGTATCAAACTGCAGCGTTTGCCGCTGGTTGGAAACTGGATCGATCAGTATTTTCCCCGCTGGCTCCTGGACGGTTTAGGTGTCAACTTTTACTTCGGCGGAACTTCGTTGCTGATCGTCGTCGGTGTGGCAATGGATACCGTCAACCAGATTGAGGCGCAGTTGATCATGCGCCACTACGAGGGCTTTACGCCGCGTTCGGGCCGTATCCGCGGACGCCGCAGCAGCGTGTAATCGAATGATCGTACGCAAGAGTCCTGCCGAGCTCGAAAAAATGCGGCGGAGCGGACTTCTCGTTCACCAGATTCTGCAGAAGCTCGCCAGTATGGTTGAGGTGGGAGTTTCCACTCTCGATCTGGAGGCTGAAGCCGAGCGAATGATCCGAGACGCGGGCGCCCGACCGGCTTTCAAGGGGTACTTCACGCCATCGGCGGGCACGAAATACCCGTTTGTGCTGTGTACTTCGGTGAACAGCGAGATCGTTCACGGAATGCCGTCCGCGAAGCGAACCCTCAAGTCGGGAGACATCGTCTCGATCGACACCGGAGTCGAACTAAACGGCTATTTCGGTGATTCGGCAATCACGGTACCGGTGGGAGAAATCAACGACAGCGCCCGGAGATTGCTGAAGATCACCGAGGAATCGCTCGAATTGGCCATCGATAAGGTCCGAGCGGGCAACAGGTTATTTGATATTTGCGGTACGGTGGAGCAACATGTGGTCGCCCACGGCTTTTCGATCGTTCGGGAATTCGTAGGGCACGGAATCGGTACGTCTCTCCATGAAGAACCGCAGGTACCGAATTATATCGACCGGAAGAACGAGAATCCAAGGCTGAAAGAAGGCATGTGCCTTGCGATCGAGCCGATGGTGAACGAGGGTAAGGCCGATTCGAAGGTTTTGGCGGATAAGTGGACCGCTGTAACGGTGGACGGCTCGTATTCGGCTCATTTTGAGCATGTTGTGGCGGTAACGGCCAATGGTCCCTGGGTCTTGACCCGGCCATGACCGAGGACGGTAGAAAGGGAATGGCAGTTCCTGCTACAATAGTAGAGCTTTTGCCCTCCGCGACTTACCGTGTCAAATTGGAAAATGAGCAGGAAGTCACGGCGCATACCGCCGGTCCTGTGATAACGAATTTTGTAAGGCTCCGGCCGGGCGATCGAGTCGAAGTGGAATTATCCCCGTACGACCGCGGCCGAGGTCGAATCGTCAGACTATTGACGAAGGAATAGGCGATAAACATGAAAGTAAGGGCATCCGTCAAGAAGATGTGCGACAAATGCAAAGTAATCCACCGCGAGGGCGTTGTCCGGGTTATTTGCGTAAATCCAAAGCACAAGCAGCGGCAGGGATAGGTTAGGAGTAAGGGGAATATGGCGCGTATTGCAGGCGTTGATCTGCCGCCGAGAAAGCGGTCGGAAATCGGTCTTACCTATATCTACGGGATTGGGCGTACTCGCGCGAAGTCGATCCTCCACCGCGTAGGGGTGGATCCCGACCGGAAGATCCAGGATCTCACCGAAGAGGAAGTAAACAACATTCGTACCCTCCTCGAAAACGAGGGCGCAGTCGAAGGCGATCTCCGCAAGGAGATCTCGATGAACGTGAAGCGGCTCATCGAAATGGGTTCGTATCGCGGCTTGCGGCACCGCCGGGGTCTTCCGGTCCGGGGCCAGCGCACGCACACGAACGCTCGAACACGGAAGGGTCCGCGCCGCGGCACTGTGGCCAACAAGAAGAAAGCCGGTATCAAGTAAAACATGGCGAAAGCACCTGCAAAGAGTACGAAAAAGAAAGCTTTCAAGAAGAAAGAGAAGAAGCACATACCGGTCGGGGTGGTACATGTGCAGGCGACGTTTAACAACACGATCGTCACCTTCACTGACCCGATCGGCAATGTTGTTTCATGGTCGAGTTCGGGTTCGCTTGGTTTCCGCGGTTCACGTAAGGGTACCCCGTTCGCAGCGCAGCAGGCGTCTCTGACGGCTGCCAACAAAGCAAAGGAAGCAGGGATGCGAGCGGTAGAGGTTAAGGTCGCGGGCCCCGGTTCCGGCCGCGAATCGGCTGTGCGCGCGCTATCCACCGTTGGCATCGAGGTTCGCGCAATTCGCGATGTCACCCCGATTCCGCACAACGGATGCCGCCCGCCGAAACGTCGCCGCGTCTGATTTGAGTTGGTCTAGCCCGGTTGGAGACAACCGGGCATTGGTGTGTCAATACATATGTGCAGGAGGAAGACCGCTCCGGCCGTAAACTGCACTGGAATCCGCCGCCGATTAGGGAGCGGAATTAGCTTTAGGAGAAAGAATGGCTCGTTATAGTGGTCCCGTGTGCCGTCTTTGCCGGCGCGAGGGCATGAAGCTCTTCCTAAAAGGAGAGCGTTGTCACACAGAAAAGTGCGCCATTGAGCGCCGCAATTTCGTACCCGGCCAGCATGGCAAGGACCGAAAGCCGAAAATCGTCGGCTACGGCCTGCAGCTTCGTGAAAAGCAGAAAACACGCCGCTACTATCGTCTGCTCGAAACACAGTTCCGCAACCTGTTTGAGAAGGCCAGCACAATGCCGGGCATCACTGGCGACAACTTGCTTGGCATGCTGGAAAAGCGCCTCGACAACGTTGTCTATCGAATGGGCCTCGGCACCAGCCGTGCGCAGGCTCGACAAATGGTGCGCCATGGCCACTTCCAGGTCAACGGTCGCAAAACGAATATCCCATCTTTCCAGGTGAAGCCGAACGATGTCATCGAGGTCCGAGAGAAGAGCCGTAACAACCCAGCGATTCTCTGGTGCTCGGGACACTACGGCGCATTCGCCGACACCGAACTGGATGGAAGTTGAAAAAGATAATCTGCGGGCGCGAGTGCTTGCTCAACCCAAGCGCGAAGAGTTGGTTCAGATCCAGATCAATGAACAGCTCATCGTCGAACTCTACTCGAAGTAGTCACAACCGGCAGTCCAGGTAACGACCAGAGGAGAGAATTCATGTTTAAAGGTTTTCAGAAGCCGAAAAGGCTGGTAGCTAATACCGAGACGCTCACCGAACGATTTGGCCAGTTCACGGCTCAGCCGTTCGAGCGTGGATTCGGGTCCACCATTGGCAACGGGCTGCGCCGCGTGCTCTTGAGTTCGATCGAGGGCGCCGCCATCACGGCCGTGCGCATCGAAGGTGTTGCGCACGAATTCAGTCCGATTCCCGGAGTGGCCGAGGATGCCACGGATATCATCCTCAACCTGAAGCAAGTACCGTTCAAGATGATGGGCGAGGGTGCGCGTACAGTTCGTCTGCGCGTCGAACAGCCGGGAGAAGTCAGCTCGGGCCAGATCGAAACCGATCAGGACGTCGAAGTCCTCGATCGCAACATGCACATCGCCACCGTCGGCGAAGGCGGCAAGCTGAACATCGAAATGCGCCTGAAATCCGGCCGCGGATACGTCAGCGCGGACCGAAACTTCGACGAGGATCTGCCTCTCGGCTATATTCCGATCGACTCGATCCATTCGCCGGTGCGTAAAGTGAACTACACGGTTGAAGCAGCTCGTCTGGGTCAAATGACCGACTATGACAAGCTCACGATCGAAGTCTGGACCAACGGCGCTATATCGCCGCCCGACTCGATCGGCCAGGCCGCGAAGCTGCTGAAGGATCACATGTCGATCTTCATCAACTTCGAAGAGTTGCCGGAGTCCGTGGAAGAGCCGGCCGAGCGGGGCACGGGCCAGATGAACGAGGTGCTGAACCGTTCGGTCGAAGAGCTGGAGCTTTCGGTTCGTTCCTACAACTGCCTGAAGAATGCCAATATTCAGTCCATTGGCGATCTCGTGCAGAAGACGGAAGCCGAGATGCTCCGCACGAAGAATTTCGGTCGCAAATCGCTCAATGAGATCAAAGAAATCCTGGGCAATCTCGGCCTTGGATTCGGAATGAAGATCGATGCGCAGGGCCGCCTTGTGATGCCGCCACCGGGATCGAACCTGGGAGCTGCCGATCTTGAAGGCGTGGGAGATGTAAACGAATGAGACACCGCAGAGCCGGATTTAAACTCAAGCGCGATACGGATCAGCGAGTCGGGCTGCTCCGAACGATGGTGACCAATGTCATCGAACAGGAGCGCATCATCACGACGACCCCAAAGGCGAAAGCCATCAAGCCTCTTGTCGACAAGATGATCACGCTCGCCAAACGTGACACCCTGCATTCACGCCGTCAGGCTGCCGCCTTCCTTCGGACACAGGACGCCGTAAAGAAGCTGTTCGATAAGCTGGGCGCCCGTTTCGGCCAGCGCAATGGCGGATATACCAGAATCGTGAAGCTGGGCTGGCGCAAAGGCGATGGTGCAGAGCAGGTAATGATCGAGCTCGTCGGTTCCGAACTGGTGAAGCGTGCGGCAGACCGCGCTAAGCGCCGTGAGGAAAGACTCCGCGCCATTCGCGAAGGTCGTGAAGGCGAAGAGAGCGGCGAAACGCCAGAGTAGGTACTTCGATCCAAATTTATCCGAAGGGGGCCGAAAGGCCCCTTTTTTGTTTGCCGTACGTTTTTCCTAGTACTTCCGGCTCTTGTTTCGACGCCCGAATCGGTTTATTCTCATCCAGCAGTTGGTTACTTGAGTGTGAGCTTGTCCGTTGTCGCATTTCTGGACTTGGGGAACACTCCATGTGTGAGGGGCACGCGGTTATCGGAGACCGCGTGCTCATTTTTCACGCGTCATAATTGACCGCATGGAGTTAAGGCAGATTGCGGCAGCACTTGGTTGTGAAGTGCATGGAGATGCGAGCCTTGAGATAACTGGAGTTGCCGGGATGGAGAAGGCCCGTCCCGGTCAGCTCACATTTCTAGCAAATCCCAAATACGCGCACAAGGTCAAGCACTCCGCTGCCGGAGCAATTCTCGTCTCCCAGCCTTTGAAGGACCTCCCGATTACGAGTGTTGTTTCCTCTAATCCATATCTTGACTTCGCACGGGCGCTTGCCATGTTCTATCAACCTCCAGAGCCCGAACCCGGCATTCATCCGTTGGCATTCGTCCACGAGACAGCAATCGTAGGCGAGAACGCGTCCATCGGACCATTCGCGAGCGTGGGTCGCAACGTTCGAATTGGGCGTAATGCCGTGCTGCATCCCCATGTAGTCATATATGAAGGCGCGGAAATCGGAGATGATTTTTGTGCCCACTCGCACGTTTCGGTACGAGAGTTCTGCCGGATCGGTGATCGCGTGATCCTTCAGAACGGAGTTGTCATCGGTGGCGATGGATACGGTTTTGCTAAGCGCAGCAATGGATCCCACGAGAAAATCGTTCAGTCCGGCGTCACCATCATCGAGGACGACGTCGAAATCCAAACTCTTTCGTCAGTGGACCGGGCCACCATGGGAGAAACTCGTGTGAAACGCGGCGCAAAGATAGACAGTCTCGTCCAAGTGGGGCATGCTTGCGTGGTTGGCGAGGACAATATCATCTGCGCCCAGACCGGACTCGCCGGAAGCAGCATTTTAGAACGGAACGTGCTTCTCGCCGGTCAGGTTGGCGTTTCCGGTCATCTCACGATCCATGAAAATTCCATCGTGTATGCGCAAAGCGGAGTGGGTGGGGATGTACCCGCCGGGTCCGTGATCTCAGGCAGCCCGGCATTCGAGACCAAGGAGTGGCTCCGTGCCATCACTGCGTTCCCAAAACTGCCCGAACTCGTACGTACGATGAGACAATTGGAGAAGCGCGTCGCTGAACTGGAGTCGGCTGCGCATCTCGAACCCTCCGCATGAGCAATTCCAATAATCAAGGGACCCGGCGCCCTGTAGCGTACAAAAATGAGCCATTTCTGGACAGTCCCGATGCTCGTGAGCTGCGGATCTTATCGGAGTACTTGCAGCCGCTTTCGCATTTTCGCGATGAGAAAGTTCATGACACGATCGTATTCTTTGGTTCGGCTCGATTGGACGAGACCGGTCCGCTGGGGCGCTATTATCGCGAGGCCCGGGAACTCGCCCGGCTGGTTACAGAGTGGTCGGATAGTTTGCCGCATGAATCCCGCAGGTTCGTGGTCTGCACCGGCGGCGGCCCGGGTATCATGGAGGCGGCAAACCGCGGCGCTTACGATGCCGGTGGCAAATCCATCGGCCTCAATATAGGTCTTCCTTTTGAGCAATGGCCGAACGAATATATCACTCCGGATCTTTCGTTCGAGTTCCACTATTTTTTCATGAGGAAGTTCTGGTTCGCATATCTTGCAAAGGCGATGGTAATCTTTCCGGGCGGCTACGGAACACTCGATGAGTTCTTTGAGATCCTGACACTCGCTCAGACGCAGAAGTTGGAAAGCAAAATCACTTTAGTGCTTTACGGCTCCGATTACTGGAGGGAAGTACTGAACTTCGACGCCTTGGTTAAACATGGCACGATCAGCCCCGAGGATCTACGCCTTTTCGCGGTGGTTGACGATCCACAGACGGCATTCTCTGTTCTGCAGGAAGGACTAACGAAACACTACCTGGAGCCCGAGTCGCCGCTTGTGGAACCTGAAGAAGACACACCTCACATCGCGAAGTCTCGGATATAGTCCCTATGACCGTGCGCATCGGCCGGCTGGAGATCGCCTTCGGCATTGGATTGATCGTTTACATCTGCCTGGCGTTGGCCGGCGTGACCGGAGTCCTTCCCTCCATCCTCAAGCTGATTCTTCTGATTCTTGGCGCCTGGCTTGCGATTCGCATCTCTCGCGTCGTAGTCAAGAGCATGTTGTGGCGCCTGCGCAATCGGCTGATTGTCGCCTACTTCTTCATCGCAGTTGTACCGATTATTCTGATCACGTTGCTGGCCGGGCTCGGCGTATATTTTGTCGGTGGCCAAATCTCGGTCTATCTCGTCACCTCGGAGTTAGACCGGAGAACAGTGACGCTGCGGTCTACCGTCGACTTCCTCGCGAGCGATTTGGGTCGATCGAGTCAAATCGCTGCCACAGTGGGGCCGTTTCTTCACACGCGATTTCCCGGAGTCGAGATCGTCATTCGTGATCCCGATGCCTGGACGTATCCGTCCGGGGCGAATGTTCCTGCTCCTTCCAAGGAATGGCCCCAGGGGAATGGACTGATGGTCCGAGATGGTCACGTGTACGGATGGGCGTCGGTCACTCATGGTGCTCGCAACGTTTTTGCGGCATTCCCGGTCACGCGGGAGTTTCTTGGCATGCTTGTACCCGATATTGGTGAAAGCATCATCCTAAATCTCGAAAGCAATCACGTCCTGCTGCATCCATCCCTTCCCGATGCGCCGGTACCTTCACGCAATCGGTTACTGCCAGCAGTAAACCTGTTCGACTTTCAGATTTGGTGGGGAGCGCCAATTCTCGCCACGCTTTGGGACCGGCCAACGGAGACGCAGACGGAATGGCTCAACATGCGGACCCGACCTTCCGCCGTGCTCCGAACTGTTCTGTCACAGAAGATCGACTTCGCCAACGAAACCATCCCGATGCTCTTCTTCGGAGCAGCCATCTTATTTCTTATCGCGGAGGCAATCGCATTTCTAATCGGGCTGTCCCTCACGAGAACGATCACCGGCGCGGTCCACGAATTGTACGAGGGAACAGTGCGGATAAGAAGTGGCGATCTCCAACATCGCATCCCGCCGGGAGGCAAAGATCAACTCGGCGAATTGTCAGATTCGTTCAATGAGATGACCGAGAACGTTCAGCGTTTACTCTCGGTAGAAAAGGAACGCGAGCGGCTTCAAGCGGAACTGGAAATCGCGAGAGAGGTCCAGAATCACCTCTATCCCAAGCGAGTTCCGGATGTGGACACCCTGCGAATTACTGCCGTCTGTAATCCTGCCCGAATCGTATCGGGCGACTATTACGACTATCAACAAATGGGACAGGCGAACGTCGCTATTGCAATTGGCGACGTTGCGGGAAAGGGCATCTCCGCCGCACTGCTGATGGCGACGGTTCAGTCATCTTTCAGAGCGCAGTTGCGAGGGTCGCTCGAACTTGCAGCCGGAGCAGGGCAGGATGGAACGCGCGCATCGGTTTCAACCTCACGAGTCGTTTCTCACCTGAATCAGCAACTCTATGCCGACACAACTCCCGAGAAATACGCGACCTTCTTCCTGGGCGTTTACGAGAAAAGCTCCGGGACCCTGACGTACACGAATGCGGGTCACCTGCCGCCAATTCTCATTCGCGGAGGAGAGGCCACACGATTTGACGTGAACGGAACGGTAGTTGGCGCCTTTCCTTTTACGAAGTATGACGAAAGCCGGATACAGCTCCTACGCGACGATCTTGTCGTCTTCTACACAGACGGTATAACTGAACCCGAGAACGCCTATGGTGAGATGTTCGGAGAGGAACGGATGATTGAGCTGGTGGTTCGTAACTCGCATTGCAACGAATCCGGAATTGTGAACGCGATCACTGACGCTGTCCGGGAATGGACAGGCTCCGATGAGCTCCAGGACGATATGACGCTGTTATTGGTTCGGCAGCTTTAGGGCACTGGAGGAACGATGAAAATACTCACCGCCGCACAGATGGGAGAGATAGATCGCCGAACGGAAGAAGCCGGCATCCCAAACTCGATCCTGATGGAGAACGCGGGGCATCGTGTAGTTGAATTTATCCTGCAACGGTGGCCGATTCTATCGAAGCATCGAGTCGTCGTGCTTTGTGGCAAAGGCAACAACGGCGGCGACGGATTTGTAATCGCGAGACAACTTTTTACCCGGTTTCGGCCGAAGTCACTGCACGTTGTTACGATCCATCCGGAGAACGAGTCGGATGCTCTACGCATGCTACGGGCGTGCGGATGTCCGGTTTATGACTCCATCACGGAGGAAATGCGCGGCGCGACCTTGGTTATCGACGCTTTGCTTGGGACCGGACTCAAGGGCCCTGCTCGCGACAAGGCTGCCGAGTGGATACGCGAGATCAACTCGTCATTTCTTAACGCGAAGGTAATTGCCGTTGATGTGCCCTCCGGTATGGACAGCGATAGCGGAACGAGCAGCGGTGAAGTGGCGCGAGCAGATGTGTGCGTGACATTTACAGCCTTGAAAATATGTCATGCCATGCCTCCGAACTGCGATCAAATGGGCGCTGTAATCGTCGGGAAGATCGGAAGTCCGGAAGCGCTCTTGTCCAGCGTGCAGCTACATCTATCCCACCCCGATGATTTCCGAAGCTTGCTGCAGCCGCGAAAATTGGACTCGAACAAGGGAGATTACGGACATGTCCTGGTTGTCGGAGGGGCCGAGGGCAAGTCAGGAGCAGCGGAGATGTGCGGCTTGGCCGCCCTTCGCGCCGGAGCAGGATTGTGTACGGTAGCGTCATCCGCGCCTAAGCTCGCCATCCCCGAGCTTATGGCGGATGAGCTGCCACACTCGTGGAAGCGAGCTTGAGCTATTGCTTCATCGCAAACGCGTACTCGCAATCGGCCCGGGTTTGGGGACCTCGGAACCGGCCGTCTCCTTAGTCCGCGACGCGCTTCGAAATGCGAAGGAACCGGTCGTGATCGATGCGGACGGGCTGAACGTACTTGCGGGTTACGAATGGAACTCCGATCGTCGATTTCGTGTACTGACTCCGCACCCTGGTGAGATGTCGCGATTGCAGGACACTTCCATTGAGGAGGTTCAGAGCAACCGTTTATCTACTGCGCTGGCATACTCGCGCAAGCGGAACTGTGTTGTCGTACTAAAAGGGTATCGTTCGATTATTGCCTTTCCGGATGGAAGAGCGTTCATCAATCCCACCGGCTCGCCTGCGCTGGCGAAGGGTGGCACGGGCGACATTCTTACGGGCCTGATCGCAGGTATGCTGGCGCAGTATCCAAACGAAAGAGAGGCTGCCGTGCTTGCGGCCATTTATCTACACGGCCTCGCCGGACAGTACGCAGCGCGCGAGACATTCGAACGCACCGTACTCGCAACCGAAGTGCTTGACTATCTGCCGGAGGCGATGCGTGAGTGTGCGCGAGTATCGGACCCGGTCTGAAGAAGAAACAATCGACCTCGGACGTCAAATCTCTGCTCAACTCACACGACCTTGCCTGATTCTGCTCATCGGTAATCTCGGGGCAGGGAAAACTACAATCACGAAGGGTATCGTCGCCGGTCTGGGCGTGGCGCCAGTCGATGAAGTTTCAAGCCCCACCTACACCGTCATTCACGAATACGGACAAGATGTCTATCATATCGACCTGTATCGTTTGGATGCTCCGGCGCAGGTTGCCGCGCTCGGTCTGGATGAGATGTTCGACCGGGGAGCCGTCATGCTTGTCGAATGGGGTGAAGCTTATCGCAGTGCGCTGCCGCATGTGCTGCCAATCCAAATAAGGATCAATCGGGAAGGCGAAGATCGATTGATCACCGTCGCGGGCTTGCGTCCAGATCAGCGCGATTGACCACCCACTCTTAAGCCAATCTCATCAAGGTGGGACAACAAGTCCAGAGGATCCTGGTAGACGCGATAGGCGCCGGCCCTTTCCAGTTCTTCCTGACCGTAGCCTCCGGATAGTAATCCTACTCCGAGAGCTCTGGCGCGACGGGCAGCCAGGAGATCCCAAACACTATCGCCGACCACGATTGAGTCGTGTATCGACACGCCGAGCCGTTCCGCCGCGGCCAGAAACAAATCCGGATCCGGCTTTGCGTATCGAACCTGATCACGAGTAATAATCGGCATCTTGGGATCGACACCCAGAATCTCGAGAGCAGGACGAGCGCTTTCTAAACGCCCGCTCGTTGCGATCGCGTGAGGAACGTCCGCATCATTTAAGAACTCGAGTAGCTGCTCGCGCTCCCGGAAGCGGACGAACCTGTCCGATCATTTTTTCATAAGCCTCTGCATGAAACTGCTGAAGTTGTTCGGCTTCCGCTGCCCCAATGGCCTTATGTGTTTCGCGCAATAATGCGTTCACAAGCAGGCCTCCACTCATCCCGATGCGCCGGTGGATGCTCCAAACCGAAAGCTGAGTGCCCGCCCTCTCAAGCGCTTCGCGCCATGCAAGCACGTGCTGGTAGACACTGTCGATCAGTGTTCCGTCAAGATCGAAGATGAATGCCGGAGTTCCGGAAAGCTCGCTCATTAACCTAGCCCTTCCTTCCCCAAATAGAGCTCATTAACCAGGTGTTTATAATTCTCGATTACCTGCTTACGCCGGACCTTCATGGTGGGAGTCAACTCACCCTTCTCAATCGAGAATTCGTGATCGAGGATGCGAAAACGCCGAATCTGTTCGAACGGCGCAAGCTGCTTGTTAACGCGCTTCACGGTGCGATCTACCTCGTCCGCGACAACGGATGCTTTAGCGACATCCGCCGGAGCACGTCCCTTGAGTTCCTCCATACCTTTCAAGGTCTCCGCCGCCGCGACGTTGACCGTAATCAACGCCGTGACATACGGTTGTTTGTCCCCGATCAGGAGCACCTGATTAACGATGGGCTCCATCTTGAATAGACTTTCGATTCGTGCCGGATAGATCTTCTTTCCGTTCGAAGAGACGATCAGCTCCTTTTTTCGTCCGGTGATGTAGACGAAGCCATCGCTGTCGATCTCGGCAACGTCGCCGGTGTGCAGCCATCCATCCCGTAGCACTGCTGCCGTGGCTTCCGGGTCCCTGTAATACCCGGAGAAGACGCAGGGGCTTTTGATCAGCAGTTCGCCGTCGGGCGCGATCTTCAAGTTTACGCCGGGAAGCGCCTTCCCAATGCTTCCTGGTCTTGGGTTATCGATCGGATTCAGAGTTGCCACGCCGCCTTCGGTCAATCCATATCCTTCGATCAATGGCAACCCGACCGCCTCGAAGAACTGAGCCAAGTCGCGGCTGAGAGGCGCCGCTCCGGAAGCAGCCACCTTCAATCGACCGCCAAGCCGCTCACGAATCTTGTTGAAGACGAGCTTATTACCGAGCTTGAGGGAACGTTCCATCCAAGCGGGAAGCGGCTTGTTCTCCTGTCGAAGCCGGCTTGCCCGGAGGCCGATTCCAAGAGCTATGTAAAACATGCGCCGCACGATGGCCGGACGTTTTTTAATCTCCGTGGAGATACTTGCGTACATCCGTTCCCACACTCTCGGCGGCGCCAGAAAGAAGGTTGGCTTGATGCTACGCAATTCATTGGGTAAACGTGTGAGCCCCTCGGAGAAATAAACAGGCGTTCCGCATCGCATCGGTAGAAATTGCGCCACTACCCTCTGCGCAATATGCGCCGAGGGCAAAAACACAACCGTCGAGTCATGCGGGCCAAGCGGCAATACATGTGGACCCATATCGAGATTCGCGCCTACTGCCCAGTTTGAGACCAGGCCCATTTTCGGTTCGCCGGTCGCCCCCGAGGTCATGTAAAGAATCGCATGGTCATCCGGCGTGATCTCCGCTTGGATCTCTACAAACGTCTTCGGATTCGCTGCCATGGCCTGCCGGCCTCGCTCGCGCACCTGGTCCAATGTCAATGCGCCTTCCACTTCGCCCTCGAGCAAAATCCAGAGCGGAACTTGGACACCGGCGCCGCTGAGCGCTCGCATCGTCCTCGGATCCTCGACAATCAACGCTTTGGGTTCGGAGACAGCGAGTGTCCGAGCGTGATCGCCCGGCGGCAGGCTGGTGTACAAAGCGGCCGCGATCGAACCATTGCTTATGATTCCGAGGTCGGCGATATAAAAGTTGGCGCTTGGCTCTGCGTGCAGAGCGACGATATCGCCTTTTTTGATCCCGAGCGCTCGGAGCCCGCACGCGACCTGCTGAACGCCTTCGCGGTACTCATGCCACGTGTACATCCGATACCGATTACTCGCGGACTTACCACCTGTCGGTTGATACATGGCCGGCGCGTTTTGATGTGTCTCGGTAGATTCCTCCAGGATCTTGTAGAGTGTGCGTGGCGCCATCGCGATCAATGTAACATCCCGGCGCATTCCAATCGGAAAGATAGAATGGTGCAGATGCTTTGGGAGAAGGAACTTCAGGTAGCCAGGTCAGCGGCAATGCACGCGGGAGACCTCGCGCGAGGATATCAAGCGCAGGAATTGAAGCCGGAATCGAAGCTCGATCTGTCACCTGTTACGGTCGCAGATCGCGAATGCGAGAAGCTGATCGTCGCTGAGATTCTGGCAGCCTTCCCGGAGGACGGACTGCTCGGGGAAGAAGGCGCCGATCGCAAGAGCCGGAATCGTCGCAAGTGGATCATCGATCCGATCGACGGTACGAGAGATTTCGTCAGAGGCTTACCTTTTTGGGCGGTTCTGATCGGTTTGGAAGTGGATGGCGAGGTGGTGGTAGGCGTCACCAACATGCCCCTGCAGAATAAGATGTATCACGCGGTCAAATCGCAAGGGGCGTTTTGCAATGACCAGAGGATCTCGATTTCCGGTATTTCGTCGCCTTCCGAAGCTCTGGTTTGCGTTAACGGTATCAATAATGTCACCGAGTTTCCATGGGCGGAAAAGCTGCTGCCTTGGCTGGACCAGTTTTGGGCGATTCGCAGTTTGGGGGGGTGCGTGGACGCGATGATGCTTGCTTCTGGTCATGCTGAGCTCTGGTTAGAGGCGCATGCGAAGCCGTGGGATTTGGCGGCGCTGAAGCTGATCCTCGAGGAATCCGGCGCATACTTCCGCAATTTCGACGGCGGCAATAGTATTTATGGCGAGAACGGGATTGCGTTCGTACCTGGAATGGAGAGCAGCGTCAAGAACTTGCTGGGTTTCAAGTAGAAGCAGGCTGTTATCGCGGTGGAACCGTAACCCGCTGCGGAGGGGGACAGCAGTCGGGCGGACAAACCTGAGCATCGCCCAGCATCAAGTCGCGGATCATGCGAACGAACTCGGGATGGGCGCCGGGAGTGCGTGCTCGAACCATACGGATTCCGAGTTCTTCGCAAAGGGCGGCAGCTTCGGTATCTAAATCGTATAGGACTTCCATGTGATCGGAGATGAAACCGATCGGAGCAATTACCAACTCTCGGTGTCCTGCCTCTTGGACCGATCGAATATGATCGCTGATATCGGGCTCCAGCCAGGGTTGCATAAGCGGCCCGCTGCGGCTCTGATAGACAAGCTTCCAATCCTTCAATCCGAGTTTCGACGCGACGAGCGCTGTCGTAGATTTGAGTTCGTTGACATACCGGCTGGTGTTCGCCATTGCGAGCGGCACGCTGTGAGCGCTGAACGCCACGTGCGGAGGCGAGGAGAATTCGGATAGGGCCTTTTGAACATTTTCCGCATTAACCGCGATGAACCTGGGATGAGTACTGAAGACCGGTAACTTGGCGACGTCCGGAGCCCCTTCACCCACTTCGGCTTGCGCTCTTGCGATATCTTCCCGATACTGGCGGCAGCCCGAGTAAGAGCTGTACGCCGAAGTGACAAAAGCTAACGCGCGCTTTATACCGTCCGACCGCATCTGCCGCATGGTGTCTGCCAGGAACGGATGCCAGTTCCGGTTGCCCCAGTAAACAGGCACACGCGGGCCCCCTCCGGCGAGCAGTTGCTGCAGAGCTCGGATTAGTTCGCGATTCTGCTCGTTGATCGGGCTCCTCCCGCCGAAATGATAATAATGTTCCGCGACTTCGAGCATCCTCTCACGTGGGACATTTCGTCCTCTTAGAACATTCTCGAGAAACGGAATCACATCTTCGGGCTTCTCCGGACCTCCGAAGGAGAGGACAAGAAGAGCGTCATAATCCGTTTTCATCGCTGTTGCCATTATCGAGTGTTATCCTTGTGCCCGTGCAGAATCAGCGATTGCAGTCTCTCGACGTGTTTCGCGGCGGCACGATTGCCGCAATGATCATGGTGAACAACCAGGCATCCGATCAGGCTTACACGCAACTGGAGCATGCTCACTGGCACGGTTGGACATTTACGGATTTGGTGTTTCCGTTCTTCCTCTGGATTACGGGTATCGCGATTACGTTTTCCTTCGCGAAACGCGTGGAAAGAGGGGATGACCGGACCAAACTTCTCCTACACGTACTCAAGCGCGCCGCTATTATCTTCGGCGTCGGTCTGCTCTTAAACGGCTTTCCTTACTACAATCTCACTACGATTCGTATTCCGGGAGTTCTGCAGCGCATCGCCATATGTTACTTAATCGCCGCGACAATCTTCCTCTTTACTGAGACGCGCGGCCGGATTCTCTGGTGTATCGGGCTATTGTCCACGTATTGGATTCTGATGAAGACAATTCCTGTTGCCGGTTGTGGCGCGGGTAGCTTCGAGATCGATTGCAACCTCGAGAAATGGATCGACGGCATGCTGCTTTCAGGCCACATGTACAGCCGCACGAAAACTTGGGATCCCGAAGGTGTCGTCAGTACGCTGCCGGCAATTACCAACGTTTTGTTCGGGATATTCGCCGGACAGATTCTACGATCCTCACGAGCGTCGTCTGAGAAATCGAGTCGGCTTCTTTACACGGGAGCGCTGTTGACCTTCGCGGGATTGATGCTCTCGACATGGATCCCAATAAACAAGAGCATTTGGACTACTCCCTACGCCGTGTTTACTTCCGGCCTAGCCTTCACGGTTTTCGGATGCTGTTACTGGCTGTGGATGTTCTCGGCTGGAATCGCTATGCGGAGCCCTTTGTCATCTATGGAAGGAACGCCTTGGCCGTCTACGTGTTCTCCGGGCTACTGGCGAGATTGCTGTCGCTGATTAAGATCGGTGGTACATCCTTAGGACGTATCGTATGGTCGAACATGTTTGCGCCACTAGCGAACCAATCGTTCGCGTCACTTCTCTATTCGCTCTGCCATGTGTTCGTCTGTTGGCTGGTCGCGCTATGGCTTATCGCCGGAATTGGATTGTGCGCGCGTAGGGTGATCTGAAAAGCACGAACGCCGCACGGTCTTGGACGTGCGGCGTCAGAATCTCTTATCGAGAGAAGTTACTTCGCAGGAGCGCTGGTGGCAGTGCTGTCCTTCGTCTTCTTTTCCTTCTTAGCCTTCTTCTCTTTCTTAGGAGCGGTACTCGTATCGGCCTTCTTATCTTCAGCGAAAGCAACCGAGCCGAGGACGAGGGACAAGCCGAGCATGAGGGACATAATCTTTTTCATTCTGTATATTCTCCTTCTTGGTGACGATTGTCGTCAGGGTCATGATCGCAGGCTTTCATGAATCTCACCTTAAGAGCCCATTAAAAAGCCTTCATCGGTTCCGCAGCACAATTTACAAATGGGATTCACAGGTACGTCATTCGCAACGAAATATCTCCTTCAATTGCTTGAAATAATGGCCAAAACCGAGAAACTGCCGGATTTCCCGCTGGTAGCCTGACAGCAGGATCGGGACATGGTACAGGAGCGCCTGACAACACGATACAAAAAAGCGCAGAAAGCGGTAAGTCCAAATTTGGACTGCCCGTGAAAGGCGATGGCCGCAACAAAATTTCGCTGCTTCTGCCCAACGAATCGCGCATCGTCGGCTTACCCAGCCGTGAAATGACCGTGCGCGGATTCTCCGCGGTTTCGCTGCTGATCATCGACGAAGCGGCTCGTGTGCCCGACATGATGTTTGGTGAATCGAGCCACTCCTCCGGCTATAGTGTGCCGAAGCGGGATCTCATCACCGGCCTCCAGGTCCTGTTTGAATCCCGAAAGTTCCAGATGCCGGACACGCCCGCAACCGAGGACCTCATTCACGAACTCGCCGGCATGCGCGCCAAGCCGTCGCGCACCGGAAACTGGCGCTACGAAGGAAGCTCCGGACGATCTGGTCTTATCGCTAGCCCTGGCCTGGTGGTGGGCCCGAAAAAGAGTCACCTGGAACTGGCCCCAAGGCCCAATCCTATGAACCCAAACCAAAATCTGCGTTTATCTGCGGCCGGCTATAACCATCACAGCTAACCGCGACCGAATTCCGTAGTCTAAAGGGCAGATGGAAGGGACCGACCTGGCCGCTGTCGAGCGGACAAGGGGTGGTGATACGGCCGCCTTTCGCGTTCTCGTGGAACGCTACGGTCGAAGTGTGTTTCGACTCGCTTTTCGTATGACCGGCAACGAGTTCGACGCCGAAGACGTGGTGCAGGAAACCTTTCTTCGCGCGTTTAAGCAGTTGGATTCCTACGAATCGCGATCCAGCTTCGGTACGTGGCTTTACCGGATCGCGGCAAATTATTCGCTCGATCTCATCCGGTCAAGGAAACGGCATGCCGCCCGCCATGTCGCGGAGACGGAGGAACAGGAAGATGTGTTGGACAACGTAAAGACGAACGAACCCGGCCAGGACCGGATGTATTACAGCACTCAGGTGAAGTTGCGCCTGGATGCCGCATTGCAGCTCTTGACGGAGCAGGAACGAACGGCATTCCAGTTGCGCCACTTCGAAGGGAAATCGATCGAGGAAATTGGGGCAATTCTCGATCTGGGCGTCAGCGCCACGAAAAACAGTATTTTTCGAGCGGTTCGGAAAGTTCGTGAGGCCCTCGAACCAGTAGTGAGTTCTTATGAAGCAGCACCTTGAAGACGACGACTTGATTCTGCACTTCTACGGCGAGACGGCCACAGCGGTCGAGCCGCACCTGTCCGATTGCGTGGATTGCCGGGCCCGCTACCAGGCTCTGCAGCGTGTGCTGAATGTGGCGGACGCTCCTCCCGTGCCGTATCGCGGACCGGAGTATGAGAGCGAAGTGTGGCACAGGCTCGCGCCGAAGCTGGGGCACAAAGGGCGTTCGTCGTGGTTTGGCTCACGTGGTTGAGTCCGCGGCGTTGGGTTCCGGTCATGGCTGCGGCAGCGTTGCTGGTCGTTGCGTTCTTCGCGGGTCGTTACTCGCCCCGTCGCGCAGCAGCCGCAGCAGGTCGCGCAGACTGCCGGGGGCGTTCGCGAAGGAGTGCTGCTGGTGGCCGTCGGAGACCATCTCGAGCGATCGGAAATGCTGTTGATCGAAATTGCCAATGCCAATCCGGAGCGGTCGATGAATCTGACCGAGGGCGGGAAACGGCGCAGGACTTAGTGCACGCCAATCGTTTGTACCGCCAGACGGCGGCGTCCTCGGGAGATGATCGCGTGGTCAGTTTGCTGGATGATCTCGAACGCGTCCTGCTCGAAGTGGCGCACAGCCCCGAGGAACTGCACGGCGTCGAGATTGGAAAACGTTGCGGGAACGAATTAAAAACGAAGGACTGATTTTCAAAATCCGAGTGGCCGGATCCAAGCTGGCCCAAGGGGAAATGTTATGAACCGAGGAATCTTTTTAGAATGGCGTTTTGTTGGTAGTCATTGGCGCAGGGCGCTTGCTGCGCAACCGGCTATTCCGCCTGTGCCGCCCGCCGCGCCCGCGGAGCCCGCGCTGGCAGGACCGCCTGCGCCACCCGCTTCGCCGGACGTAGCGTGTGATCCCCCGGCGCCGGCCGCGAGACCATTCCCGGTTCCAATGCCTGACGTGGCCGCGATCCTTGACGATGTGAACGTGAAGGTGAACGCTCAACTCTTCGCCGCCGACGCGAAATTGCGATCGAAGATCTTCGCTGCCGAGGACCGGGCCAACGCATTTGCGTTTGCATTCGCGCAAGGGCGCGACCGCGACAACCGGGACGCCGATCGCAACTACCGCGATGGCAGCCGCAACCTTGATCGAGGCGAATGGGACAAAGCCGCGGAGAACTTCTCCGCCGTCATCGAGAAGAAAGGCGATCGCACGGACGGCGCCTATTATTGGAAAGCGTATGCGCTCGGCAAGATGGGTAAACGGGATGAGGCAGTAAATCTCATCAATGAACTGGAGCGTAACCAATCCGAAAAGCCGGTGGCTTGATGACGCTAAGGCGCTGCGTGTTGAACTCAGGCAGGCATCCGGCCAGCCCGTTTCCGCCGACATTCAGAACGACGAGGAGCTGAAGCTCATCGCCTTGAACGGGTTAGTGGAGACTGCCCCGGACGCGCGCCATTCCCGCCGATTAGTGACCTGCTGAAAAAGAGCTCCTCTCCAAGGCTGAAGGAGCGCGCTCTGTTCGTGCTCGCTCAGAGCCGCAGTCCCCAAGCTCGCGACATCCTCGTGCAGTATGCCAAGGGCGCTGGAAATCCGGACCTGCAGTTGAAGGCGGTCGACTATCTCGGAATGCACAAGAGCAAGGAGAATACGCCGCTATTGGCTGAAATCTACAACTCGACCAATGATGCTGCGATTCGAAGGCGCATTCTCCGGGCCTACATGATGACCCGTGACAACGCTCGTCTGCTCGAAGCCGCCCGCACTGAGCAGGACAAAGACATTCGGAGGGAAGCCATCATGTACCTCGGCTCGATTCGTGCCGAAGCCGAGCTCCAGCAGTTGTATGGCTCCGAGAGCGACCCGGAGATCCGCCGTCAGATCATGCACGGTTTGATGGCGTCGCAATCTGCGAAGGGATTGGTAGAGATAGCGCGAAAGGAAACCAACCCCGAACTCAAACGGGAAGCGGTCCAGATGCTCTCCAGCATGAAAACAAAAGAGGCAACGGACTACCTGATGGAGTTGGTCTCGAAGTAAGGCGCTTTCTGGTGTTGCTTTTCGGCTTGGACCATGATGTGATGATCGGGTCCGATGGCAACGCAACCATCCATTCCGCGCCACGTTGGCGCAAGTTCACAGAAACCGACTAAAGCACGGTACTGGGTAGTGGTCTTCGCCGTTACCCTGGCCGTGCTTTCGTACATTGATAGGGTCTGTATCTCCCAGGCTGCGCCGGTAATCACGAAGGATCTCGGATTAACCAGCAGCCAGATGGGCTATATCTTCTCCTCGTTCGCGATTGCGTACGCGCTCTTTGAAATACCGGGCGGTTGGATGGGCGATTGGATGGGACCTCGCAAGGTGCTGATGCGCATTGTGCTTTGGTGGTCCACGTTCACCGCGGCCACAGGCTTCATGTGGAGCTTCCAGAGTATGTGGGTTGCCCGGTTCCTGTTTGGCGCCGGTGAAGCGGGATGCTTCCCCAATCTGACCAAAGCGTTTTCCATATGGCTACCGCAAGACGAGCGGGTCCGGGCGCAGGGCATCATGTGGACGTTCGCCCGGTGGGGCGGGGCATTCACTCCACCGCTCGTTGTCGCCACATTCGCGCTGGTCTCCTGGCGATGGGCATTCGTCATCTTCGGCGCCCTCGGAGCCGTTTGGGCAGTATTCTTCTATGGGTGGTTCCGTGACAATCCTCGGGATCACAAAAGCGTCAACGCTGCGGAACTGGCGCTACTTGAAGGCAGCGAGAAACTCGCGTCCGGACACGGTGATGTCCCATGGGGTAAGTTGATTCGGTCGCGGACTATCTGGCTACTCTGGGCGCAATACTTCTGCCTGTCGTATCCCTGGTACTTCTTCATCACCTGGCTCCCGACGTTCCTGAAGGATCGCTACCCTGAGATGACGGATGCCCATCGAGCCAGTCTGGCCATTCTGCCGCTCTTCTTTGGTGGAACAGGCGCCTTGTTTTGCGCTTTCGTTTCGGCCCGTGTATCGAGGGCTCTCGGCAGCATCAGCCTTGCCCGGCGAGTGATTGCATTCATCGGTTTCTTCTGTGCTGCCATCCTGATGTATACCTGCACGACGTTAAGCGATGCTTTGGTCCTCATGGTCGTGATGGGCTTTGCCAGCTTCTGTAATGACCTCATCATGCCCGGAGCTTGGGCAGCCTGTATGGACATTGGCGGTAAGTATGCGGGCACTGTTTCCGGGTCGATGAACATGATGGGCAATCTGGCAGGCTTTGTCGCTCCCATCGTGGGCGGTTTGATGCGTGACAAAGGGTACGACTGGAATATCTTCCTGTATACGATGGCAGGAATCTACTGTCTCGGCGGCCTTTGCTGGCCATTCATCGATCCCGTAACGCCCATCGAGGATTCCGGCCACTAGAAACAGTGCCCTGGCATCTGGCGTCCCAACTGCAAGGGGGACGCATGACCATTTCCTTCAGCCAGGCCAAAGACATCCTCACCAGGAGTTGGAAGGAGTTCAATGAGGACCAGGCGCCGCGTCTGGGAGCCGCGCTGGCCTACTACACTCTCCTCTCTCTTGCGCCGTTGCTGATCCTGCTGATCGCGATCGGGGGATTCATCTTCGGTAAGGAAGCAGCGCAAGGTCAGTTGTTCGGCGAGATCAACAGCATGGTTGGTTCTGAAGGAGGAAAAGCCATTCAGGCGATGATCAGCAACGCCAGCAAGCCGGCGTCCGGTAGCCTCGCTTCGATCATCGGCTTCCTGATGCTGATCTTCGGCGCAAGCTCCGTCGCGAGCGAACTGAAGACGTCGGTGAACGTGATCTGGGACCTGCCGGACGATTCCGGCGGCGTCAAGGAGATCATCAAGCAGCGGTCCGCTGCTTTGGGCGTGGTCCTTGGTTGCGGGTTCCTGCTTCTTGTTTCGCTGGCCGTTAGTTCGGCCGTGGCGGCCGCGGGGAAGTTTGTAACAGGCATGTTGCCCTTGCCGGAAGCTGTGCTTCATCTATTCGGAATGCTGCTGTCTCTGGCCGTTATCACCGGAGTGTTTGCCGTCCTGCTCAAGTACCTGCCGGACGTTGAGCTCCAATGGCGTGACGTACTCACTGGCGCGTTGTTCACTGCAATCCTGTTTACGATCGGCAACTTCCTGATCGGCATGTATTTGGGCAAGGCGAGCTTCGGGTCCACCTATGGCGCCGCCGGCTCGTTGGTCATCGTTCTCGTATGGGTCTACTACTCCTCGCAGATCTTTTTCTTCGGGGCGGAGTTCACCCAGATCTACTCGAACGAATACGGTTCCCGGCGTCTGTTAAAGGCGCAAAAGCAGCAAACGGAGCAGAAGCAGGAGCCGAAGCCCAAGCAGGTCGCGACTCCGCACGGAAGTGAGAGTGCCGCTCTCGCCGGTGCCGGATCGCTGCTTGGAGGAGCGCTGGCGTTAGGTCGTATCATGTCTATATTCAGACATCGCAAATGATGCGTCGTCGTGCCTTCCTCGCAAGCGCCGTAGCAGCCTTTGGGGCGTCACAGCCCATCATTGATACGCACGTTCACTTCTACGATCCGTCGCGTCCGCAGGGCGTACCGTGGCCTCCGAAGTCGGAATCGCTGCTCTACAAGACCGTTCTTCCGAAGAGATACGAACAACTCGTTGGCCCCATGGGCGTGAAGGGCGCCGTCGTTGTCGAAGCAAGTCCATGGCGCGAAGACAATCAATGGGTGCTCGACCTCGCCAAAGACAACCCGATCATCGTAGCGCTGGTTGGCCATCTCGAACCCGGCGCCGAGACCTTCCGGTCCGATCTACAGCGCTACACCAGGAACCGGTTCTTCCGGGGCATTCGGGTCGGTGGAGCAGCCATCCGCAACGAGAAGCCATTCGTCGGAGCGATGCGTGCCCTGGCCGATGCGGACCTGTCGCTCGATGCGATTGGTCAAGCGACCATTCTTCCGGCCGTGCTTGCGATAACCGACCAGGTGCCGAACCTGCGCGTGGTCCTTAACCATATGCCGGTCGAGCCATCAGGCTGGCAAACCACGAGCGAGCTTCGCGAGCTCGCAAAGAAGCCCCAGGTCTTCTCGAAGGTATCGGGCGTATTGAAGCGTGTAGATGGCACAGTTCCTTCGAACGTGGCGGCATACAAGCCGGCGCTGGACGAGATCTGGAAGTTGTTTGGACCCGATCGCGTCGTCTACGGCAGTAACTGGCCGGTGAGCGATAAGCTGGCGCCTTACGCAACGGTGCTCAAGGTGATGCAGGAATACCTGTCCACTCGGAGCGAAGCCGATGCGCGCAAGTACTTCTTCGACAACTCCAAAGCCTGCTACAAGTGGGTGGAGCGGAGTTAGGGCTTCATCCGTCCTTGGAACGCATCGACCACTGAGATGCCGTTCTTCTCGAGTAGGCGCCCCGTGGCCCGATCCAGAGCGGCGCGCGCATTGGCATAATCGGCAAGCGCCGCAATCTCAGTGGACTGCGACTGGACCAGGTCGCGTTGATACTGAATGACGAGGAAGTTGGTCGAGACGCCAACCGCGAACTTCTCCCGTTCCGCCTCAAGAGATTGCGCCTGAAACTCTCGGGCCTCTTTCGCCGCTTCATACGCGGCGCGGCTCTGCTCCACCGCAATCAGCGCATTCACCACCTCGACGCTGACCTGCTTCTCGAGCTGCCGCAACCGCAGTTGCTGTTGCCGGATGGCAAGTTGGTCGCGCGTGTAGTCGGCGCGGGCGGCGCGATTCATCAGTGGAATGCTCAGTTGCAGCGCAACGCTATAGTCCGGGAAGCGTGTCGAGAAGATCTGGGAAAGGCCGGTACCGAGGCCGCCTAGAAACGCAGGATCGGGTGTGCGCGCCAGCGGAGTCGCCCCTGTAGTTCCGGTCGGAGGCACAGGATTCACCGATCCAAAGAGCGCGTTGCTCCGGCCGCTCGCGACCAGATCCAAAGAAGGCAACAAAGCGCTCTTGGATCCGGTGGCAGTGATCCGCGCATTCTCCACTTGCAGATCCGACTGCGGCTATCTCGGGACGCTTCTTGCGAGCTTCCGCTACGAGATCCTGTAACGGTTCGACCGCGTCTTGCGCAGGCGGGACGATCGTGTCGGTTGGAATCACTCGCAGCGTGGATAGGGATTGAGTATCGACCGTGCCTCTCGTCAGGTAGTCCTTGAGTACGGTCTCCTGTTGACGCAGGCGAGTCTCGGCTACAGTCAGGTCTCGTCGCGCGCTCGCCAGCTGCGCCCGTGCGCGCACTACTTCGATCGGCGCCAGCGTCCCAGTCTCTTCCTGCTGCGTGTTCTCTCGGACCAGCCGTTCCGCCAGGTCGACTGAGTCACGTTGAACGGTCACGTTGGATCGTAGCGCCACGAGGTCCCAATAAAGGCGGGCAACAGCATAGGCTGTACTCACTACCTGTTCTTCAAAGACCAGGTCCGATACGTTGCGGTTGTTCTTGGCAATGCGAATGTATCGGTTGTTTACGGCGATTCCGAACCCGCGCAGAAGCGGCTGATCGAAGCTGAACGCAAACTCCCGCTGTCGTTGACGGATTCACGTCTGCGCGCAGGTTGTTGGTATCCTGCCGGGTTCCGTCAAAGCCGGCCGACACGACACCTCCAAAAAGGAAGCCCTGCTGCAGTTGCAGGTTGCCCAGCCTGGAATCGATGCTCGTAAAGTTGGTGCCGGTGATGAACGTGTTCGTCTGCGGCCGGCTCGTGGTGCTGTATCCGAGTGATCCGACGAGCGTGGGTTCAAGGTTCGGAATCGATGGTCCGCTTGCGCTGGCGAGAGGTCCGGCGGCAGGAACGCTCGTGCCGGTAGTCGATGATCCGCCCGTAGTCGGCTGCCCCTGCAATCCAGTAGTTCCCGAAATGCCTGTCGTCCCCGACGAGCCAAGGCCGCTCGGACCCTCACGAACATCGGATGGGACGCCGCGAGCCACGCCTCCCGCGCGAGCTCGCAGAAGATCGGCCTCGGCGAGGAATGGCGTGATGCGCTGATACTCGACATCCAGATTGTTCTCAATCGCGAGAGCAATCGCATCGCGCAACGAGAGATACATGTTGCCCGCGCGAATGAGCGTGTCCATACGAGGAGAGTCGCCCGAGATCGACTGATTGATCGGATGGGCCCGGTATCTAGCGAGCGGGCCTTGTTGGGCCGCATAGATACCATTGGGCTCACCTACAGGCAATGGGGTACGTGACGAAGTCTGCGCCTGCGCGACGGCGCTAAGTAGCAGTAAGAGAAAACTGAGAAGCATAACGTTTGGCAAATAAGATCATTACTCACGCGTTTTGATTACATAAGACAGAGGGGTAACACGGGTCGCTGGCGCAGACGTCTCTACTAATGTGGTCGGTTTGCCGTGGTCAGCCCTCGTAGTGCGTAAGTCAACTCTGACTCTATTAGTACCTCTGATTTTCGTACTTGACGGTTGTTCCACCACAGATCCGGCGAAAATTGCGCAACAAAAGAGTCCGCCACCGACACAGGTTATCGTCGCCAAAGCCGAAAAGCGGCAGGTACCGATCGAGATTCGCGCGATCGGCAACATCGAGGCGTTCTCTGCTGTCGATGTGAAATCGCAAGTCGCCGGGCCAATTGCGCGAGTGGCATTTCAAGAAGGCGACGACGTTCGCAAAGGCCAGGTCCTGTTCGAGATTGATCCCCGGCCTTTTCAACAGGCTGTGCAGCAGGCCGAAGCCGAACTGGCGACGCGCAAAGCGGCGCTCGCCCAAGCCGAGGCCAACTATCAGCGGGATGTTGCCCAAGCCGCGAACGCCAGATCGCAGGCCAATCGGTATGCCGAGCTGACCGCGAATGGGATTATCGCCCGCGAACAGAACGAACAGTTTCAAACAACCGCCCTCGCAGCCGAGAAAGCCGTCGCCGCCTCGAAGGCGAGCATCGAGAGCGCCCGCGCCGCAATCAAAGGGGCCGAAGCGCAGCTCGGCGATGCGCGTCTGCAACTAAGCTACGCGACGATTCGGGCGCCGATCAGTGGCCGCGCTGGAAATCTGACTAGGAAGGAGGGGAATTTAGTCACCGCAAACAGTGATCAGCCGCTTGTTGTCATCAATCAGATCACACCTGTGTACGCGACGTTTTCGGTTCCGGAGCAATCGCTTGCGGAACTCCGCCGCTATTCCTCTGCCGGCAAACTGACTGTGCAGGCAATCCCCCAGAACGAACTCGGTGATCCCGCCCAGGGCGTCCTTGACTTTCTCGACAACCGCGTCGATGCGAGTTCGGGGACGATCCTGTTGAAGGCGCGATTCTCGAATAAGGACCGGCATCTCTGGCCTGGGCAGTTCGTGAATGTGATCGTCCGTCTCACGTCTCAGATGGAAACGGTGGTTCCTTCAACGGCGGTCAAGAACGCGCAGCAAGGTAATTACGTCTTCGTTGTTAAGCCGGACTCCACCGCGGAGCAGCGTACCGTTCAGAGCGCCCGCACTTGGGGAGACCTCACTGTGATCGAGAAGGGCGTCGATCCCGGCGAACAGGTGATCGTGGAAGGACAGCTTCGAGTCAGGCCCGGAGCCAAGGTCGCGATCGCGCCTGATCGCAGGAACCAGGAAGGCACGCGCGCGCGAGCTGTCGATTTCGAGTAGTTGCCTATGCATTTCACCGAATTCTTCATACGGCGAACCATCACCACGACGCTCCTGATGCTCGCCATCAGTATCTTCGGGATCATTGCGTACTTCGGTCTGCCGGTCAGCGACCTACCCGCAATCGACTTCCCAACGATCTCGGTGAGTGTAAATCAGCCCGGCGCGAGCCCGGAGACGATGGCGAATACCGTGGCAACTCCGCTCGAGCGCGAGTTCACGTCGTTGCAAGGCATCTCGTCGATCAACTCCAGCAGCACCATCGGCGCTACCCGCATCACCCTTCAATTCGACCTGACTCGCAACATTGACGCCGCGGCGCAAGATGTGCAAGCTGCGATCTCGGCTGCCAGTCGCGATCTGCCTCAGAACCTTCCGCGGCCTCCCACGTTCCGCAAAGTGAATCCGGCCGATTCGCCCGTCCTGTACCTCGGCGTGAGTTCGTCGACTCTCCCGCTATCGGATGTGGACGAGTACGCCGAGGTGAACATTGCGCAACGCATCTCCACCGTGAATGGTGTCGCACAAGTGGATGTGTATGGCGCCCAGAAGTACGCCGTCCGCGTTCAATTGGACCCCGATGCCCTCGCATCAAGAGGTATCGGCATTGACGACGTTCGTACCGCAATCGCGCAAGGCAACTCGAACCTTCCCGGCGGCACGCTGAACGGAAGCCAGAAAGCCTACACGATCGATGCGACGGGTCAGCTCTCATCGGCCGCGCAGTTCCGGCCAATGATCGTGAGCTACCGGAACGGCAGACCAGTTCGCCTGGATGAGATAGCACGAGTAACCGATAGCGTAGAGAACAACAAGACCGCAAGCTGGTTTAACGGAAAGCGGTCGGTTCTGCTGGCAGTGCAGCGTCAGCCCGGAACCAACACGGTCGAGATCGTTGACGGCATCCGAGCCATGCTCCCCGCTTTGCAGCAACAGATGCCCGCCGGGATGGAACTCGGAATCCTCTACGATCGTTCCCAGGCGATTCGTGAATCGATAGATGACGTCAAAATGACGTTGATCCTGGCGATCGGGCTGGTGATTGCCGTCATCTTCGTCTTCCTTCGGAACCCATCCGCGACAGTGATCCCGAGTCTCGCCGTGCCAATCTCCATCCTCGGCACGTTCGCGATGATGAACCTGCTCGGGTACACGCTCGACAATCTGTCCGCGATGGCCATAACGCTTTCGCGTCGGCTTCGTAGTGGATGACGCGATTGTCGTGCTCGAGAACATTGTCCGCCATCGAGAGATGGGGAAGAGGCAATTCCAAGCCGCGATCGACGGATCTCGTGAGATCGGTTTCACCATCATTTCGATGACCGTCTCCCTCGTCGCCGTCTTCATTCCGGTACTGTTCATGGGCGGTATCGTCGGCCGGCTATTAAGGGAATTTGCGGTCGTGATATCTGTCGCGATTCTGGTATCGGGCGTCGTCTCCTTGACCCTCACTCCTATGCTGGGGAGCCGCTTCCTTCGCCATACGGCAAGCGAGAGCCACGGGCGTTTGTTCCAATGGTCTGAGCGGCAGTTCGATCGATTACTGAGCGGCTATGAGCGTACTCTGCATTGGGCGATGCGAGGCCGCCTGGTCACTTTGCTGGTCTCGTTCGTCGTGATGGGAGTCACGGCGTGGCTTTTCGTCCGTATCCCGAAGGGCTTCTTTCCCACAGAGGACACCGGATTCCTGTCTGCAAGTACGGAGGCGTCTCAGGATACCTCTTTCGAGCAGATGATGAAGTATCAACAGGAAGTTACCGACATCATCTCGAAAAATCCATATATCGCCGCTTATCAATCCTCAGCCGGCGGTGGACCGGGCGGCGGCGCAGTCAATACCGGCCGCGTATTCATCCGGTTATCGGACCGCAAACACCGGCCCAGAGCCGAGGAGATCGTGCAGCAATTACGCCGGCAGCTTTCGAGTGTGAAGGGGGTGAACACATTCATCCAGATACCTCCTTCCATTCGCATCGGCGGCAACAGCAGCAAGAGCCTCTATCAGTTCACACTACAGGACACGGACCTCGAAAATCTTTACGATTGGGCTCCGAAAATCGAAACCCGAATCGGGCAGATCCCGGGTCTTCAGGACGTAACATCCGATCTGCGGATTGCGAACCCGCAGATAACCGTGGACATCGATCGCGATAAAGCCCGAACGATGGGAATCAGCGCGAGCGATATCGAGAACACCCTGTACAACGCCTTCGGCCAGCGGCAAATCTCGACCATCTACACGGCAAGCAATCAGTATTACGTGATCATGGAAGTCTTGCCGCAATATCAAAGAGATCCAGTAGCGTTGTCGAAGCTCTATGTGCGAAGCAGCAATCCTCAGCCCGGCGTCGCCGGCTCGACGCTCGTGCCGTTAAGCGCCGTGACGCGCTTGCGTCAGGATGTGGCGCCTGTAAGTGTTGCGCATTATGGCCAACTACCCGCAGTTACGATTTCCTTCAATCTTGCGCCAGGTGTATCGATCGGGCAGGCTGTCGACGAAATCGAAGAGACAATGCGGCAAATGAACGTGCCCTCGACGGTGACTACCACTTTTCAGGGTACCGCCCAGGCATTCCAGGAATCCCTGAAAAACACTTGGATCCTGCTCGGAATTGCCATTCTGGTTATCTATCTTGTGCTCGGTGTTCTCTACGAAAGCTACATTCACCCGATTACCATTCTGTCCGGCTTACCCTCCGCCGCATTGGGAGCGTTACTCATCCTAATGCTGTTCCATGTGGATCTGAACCTTTACGCAATTGTAGGCATTCTTCTATTGATCGGCATCGTGAAGAAGAACGCGATCATGATGATCGATTTTGCCTTGGAAGCCCAGCGCACGGAGGGCAGATCGCCTGAAGAGGCGATCTTCAAGGGAGCGATTCTGCGATTCCGGCCGATCATGATGACGACACTGGCGGCGCTCTTCAGCACGCTGCCTATTGCGCTTGGCCTTGGCGCGGGCGCGGATGCGCGGAGGCCTCTCGGACTCGCGGTAGTAGGCGGATTGATGGTTTCGCAGCTGGTGACTCTCTATCTGACACCGGTCATGTATCTTTACATGGAGGGAGCGCAGGCCAAAGTCCGTTCCTGGAAGCATCGCAAGCGGGTCGAACCAGAAGACATTCACGCCGAACCGCTAGAGACCATCCGATAGCCTCGCATAATAGTCTAAGTGGACGCCAGTACGGCGCACACTCAGCTTCGTGAGGATACAGACACAAGACGCAACTCACCCTGCATCGCACGGCCTACGTTCGACGCTTGCAAGCATCATCGTCAACTTGTGTCTTGCGACCATCAAAGGCATAGCCGGGGTGGTAGGAAACTCTTATGCCTTGATTGCGGACGCTATCGAGTCGATCACCGATGTACTGAGTTCGTTCGTAGTCTTCGTCGGCCTTCGTGTTGCGATGCGGCCGCCTGACGCCAACCATCCCTACGGACATGGAAAAGCCGAGCCGATGGCCGCCGTTGCCGTTTCTATCGGGCTGTTGGCCGCCGCCATTGCCATCGCTGTTGAGAGTATCCACGAGATTCGCACTCCCCATACAATGCCGGCTCCGTTTACGCTTCTGGTCTTACCGGCGGTCGTGATCGTCAAGGAGACAATGTTCCGATTTGTCAATCGCGTCGGGACCAGTATCGAAAGCGGAGCCGTGAAGACGGACGCGTGGCATCATCGCAGCGACGCAATCACCTCGGCTTTGGCGTTTGTCGGTATCTCGGTTGCGCTGATCGGCGGTCCAGGATGGGAAAGCGCCGATGATTGGGCTGCGCTCCTTGCATCAGGCATAATCGCCTTCAATGCGTATCTTTTGGTGAAACCCGCAATTCAGGAACTCGGGGACGCGTTACCCGGGACGAGGATCACGCAGCAGATCCAGCCCGATTGCGGCGACTGTTCCCGGTGTCATCGAAGTCGAGAAATGTTTCGTTCGCAAAATGGGGTTCGATTACTACGTGGATTTGCATGTTGTGGTTGAGGGCGATTTGCCCGTGCGGCGCGGGCACGAGATCGCGCATCAGGTGAAGGACGCGATCCAATCGGCTTACCCGATGGTCGCTGACGTTCTCGTTCATATCGAGCCGAATGAGCGCCACTAAACGCGGCGCAGTTCTGGTTGCAGCAGGCATTCTGCTGAGCCGCATCTCGGGCCTTATCCGCCTGCGGGTTTTTTCCTATTATTTCGGAATCACGTCCGAGGCCGCCGATGCGTTCAATGCGGCGTTTCGAATCCCGAATTTCCTGCAGAATCTCTTCGGTGAGGGAGTGCTCTCGGCTTCATTCATACCGGTCTACGCCGGCCTCCTGGCACGCAAGCAATCGGAAGATGCCGACCGGGTCGCAAGCGCGGTGTTCGCGATTCTTGCGCTTGTCACATCACTTATCGTTCTCATCGGGGTTTTCGCCGCGCCCTGGCTGATTGTCATCATTGCTCCCGGCTTTGAAGGAACCAGGCGCGAGCTGTCTATTCAACTCGTGCGCATTCTGTTTCCGGGCGCCGGGCTGCTGGTGCTGTCCGCATGGTGTCTCGGAATCCTGAATAGTCACCGGCGATTTCTGCTCTCGTACGCCGCTCCGGTCCTGTGGAACGCAGTAATGATCGGTACGTTGCTCTGGATGGGCCGGGCACGAATCTGGATCAGCTAGCGATCGATCTTGCGTGGGGATCGGTTTTCGGAAGCCTCCTGCAATTCGTAGCGCAACTGCCGATCGTCTTCCGGCTCACGGGAAGACTGCAAGCGCGTTTGCATTACAAAGACTCCGAAGTACGGGCAGTGATCGCGAACTTCATTCCGGTATTCTTCAGCCGTGGAGTCGTACAGATCAGCGCATATATCGACGCTATGCTTGCGAGCCTGCTCCCCGTTGGCGCAGTTGCTGCTCTGTTCAACGCGCAGGTCTTGTACACGCTTCCCGTGAGCCTGTTTGGAACGGCCATATCGGCGGCCGAGCTACCCGCGATGTCTTCGATTGCGGCCTCAGAAACGGAAGTAGCGGCCTATCTTCGACAGCGCCTGAACCGCGGTCTGCAGGACATTGCATTCTGGATTGTCCCTTCCGCGATGGCATTCCTTGCGTTCGGAGATGTCGTTGCCGGAGTGCTGCTTCAGACGGGCCGCTTCAGCCAGGCGGACACGAGATATGTGTGGGCGATCCTCGCAGGATCGGCAGTAGGGCTTTTGGCCTCGACGATGGGTCGCCTGTACAGTTCGACGTACTATGCCTTGCGCGACACACGCACACCGCTCCGCTACGCCATAATCCGCGTCTTGTTGACTGCTGTCCTCGGATATATCGCAGCGCTCTGGCTACCTCCTCTTCTCGGCATTCCGTTGCGTTGGGGAGCTGCCGGATTGACGGCTTCCGCCGGACTCGCCGGCTGGCTCGAGTTTGCTTTGCTTCGACGGATCTCTGAACTCACGTATCGGCGCAACCGGTCTGAGCCAATCGACCTCTATCCGGTTATGGTTGCCGGCCGTTGTCGGCGCCATATTTGGATTCGGAGTACGTGCAGATAACTCACGCCCTGCATCCGATCTTGGCGGGCGCTTGTATCCTCGGCGTGTACGGAATGACCTATCTCGCCGGGACCGCTATATTACACGTCCCTCAGACCGCTGCGCTGCTCAATAGAATCCGACCTAAAATGCGGTAATTCAACTTCACAAATAATATCGTAGTACGATATTATTGTGACTGCTTTAGAAGGCTATGTGTCCCTCGCCGAGGTGCGCTATCAGATCCGCAGGTTTTTACATTTCAGCGAAGGTCTGGCCCGGGAACACGGATTAGAGCCTCAACAGCATCAGGCGTTGCTTGTAATCAGCTCTCTACCGCCGCATCGCAAACCCACGATTCGCGAGATTGCTTCGCGCCTGTTCATCGAACACAACAGCGCAATCGGACTCATATCAAGGTTGGAGAGATTGGGCGCGGTAAAGCGCTTCAAAAGCGAGGAGGACCGGCGGGAAGTGTTCATCAGGCTTACAGCGACTGGAGAACACTTGCTTGCGAGCCTCTCCGAGACCCACGAACAGGAACTACAGGTCCGCGCGCCGGAGTTGATCCGCGCGCTGCAGCGCGTGCTTCGTTCCTCGAACGGGGTACGCAGCATATGAACAAGCTTCGCGATTATCTGAACCGGCATGAGCTGGAGCGGAGCAACACCGCCGGCGACTTTACCACGAACTGGCGAGTGATTCCCGTCTCATTTCTGGCCGTCTGTATCGGCGCGGTGGCGGCCGGCGTCGCTTGGTTGTTGCTGAGGCTGATCGGCCTGGCTACGAATCTGTTCTACTACCAGCGGCTCAGCAGCACGCTGGTTTCCCCCGCCGATCATCAGCTCGGATACTGGTCCGTGCTCGTGCCCGTCGCGGGCGGGCTGATAATCGGATTGATGGCCCGCTACGGGTCCGAGCGAATTCGGGGTCACGGCATTCCTGAGGCGATCGAATCGATTCTCATCAATGGCAGCAAAGTACATCCCAAGCTCGCCATCCTGAAGCCGATCTCGTCGGCGATCTCGATCGGTTCCGGCGGCCCGTTCGGCGCTGAAGGCCCGATCATCATGACCGGCGGCGCGTTCGGATCGATGATCGCGCAACTGTTTCATCTGACCAGTATTGAGAGACGAACGCTATTAGTTGCCGGAGCTGCCGCCGGCATGTCGGCAACTTTTGCGGCCCCGCTCTCCGCCGTACTGCTTGCCGTTGAGCTGCTATTGTTCGAGTGGAAGCCCCGCAGCGCGATTCCAGTAGCCCTGGCATCCGCAACTGCAGGCGCTCTCCGGCGGTATGTTCTTGGCGTAGGACCGCTGTTCCATGTTCCGGCGCATCCCGTGTTTATAGGGCCTGAGGGCTTGGCCGGCTGCGTGATCGCGGGTCTTCTGGCCGGAGCGCTTTCCGCGCTGTTGACGGTTGCAGTCTACGCCGCAGAGGACGCCTTCCACAATCTCAAGCTGCATTGGATGTGGTGGCCCTCCCTTGGTGGAATCGCGATCGGGCTCGGTGGTTTGATCTTCCCGCAGGCGCTCGGTATTGGTTTTGACACAATCGAACAATTCCTGCAAAGCGATGCTCCCGTCGGAGTGATCGCGGGCGTACTTCTGGTCAAGTCGGCAATCTGGGTAATTGCGCTCGGATCGGGTACGTCAGGAGGCGTGCTTGCCCCGCTGTTGATGATGGGCGCCGCGATGGGCGGAGTGGAGGGCATGTTCCTGCCGCATGCGGGCGCAGGCTTCTGGCCTTTGATCAGCATGGGCGCGATACTCGGCGGCACGATGCGATCGCCATTCACCGGCGTGGTTTTTGCCATTGAACTGACGCACGATGTCAACGTCATCCTGCCGCTACTAGTGGCCTCGTTCCTTGCGCACGCCTTCACCGTGCTCACGCTGCGGCGATCGATTTTGACGGAGAAGATCGCGCGCCGAGGCTATCATCTCAGTCGTGAGTACGCGCTTGATCCGCTCGAAATACTTGTGGCGAAGGATGTACTTCGATCGAACGTAGTTGCGCTGCAGCCCGACCAGCGCATCGACACTCTGGTTCGGACTCCGAAGCATCAGGGACAGTATCTATATCCCGTGGTGAGTGTCGACGGCAGGCTGTTGGGCGTAGTCACGCGGAAACAGTTGGCGCGAGCAGCAGAGCAGGGTAAACCCGCGACAGCTGCGCCAAATGATGCGTCAGCCGGTAGCGACCGCATATGCGGACGAACCGTTGCGTGTGATCGTATTCCGCATGGCCGAACGCGGCGTCACTCGAGTGCCTGTGCTGTCTCGCGAGGAGGACAGGAAACTGCTTGGGATGCTATCGCTCGATGATTTACTTCATGCGCGAACCAGGGTGCTTACGGAGGAGCGCGACCGCGAACGCGTGATTCGCATCAAGCTTGCCCTTCCAAAGGGAACCCGAAAAGGCTTCGGCGGGGTGAGCGCTTGACTGAACAAACGACAACCTTGGTGGCTGCTGCCGAACCTGCTCAGTCTTGATGCGCCGATTGTCGCGCTCTGGCATGGCAACATCTGCTGATGGTCTCCTTTCACACTAGATCGATTGGTTTGGCCGCGCAGGACTTGCTTTGGCGGTGTGGGCAATCTATTTGCTGGACCGGTTGTTGGATACACGCCGGCCGGCAGGAATCGACAGAAGCGGCTCGACACCGGTTTACTCGCCGTCATCGCCGCGACCATGTCGATCCTATTGGCGATCGCCGTCGCGGCGGCAGTGGTTTCCATGATCAACGCTCCGGCTGCTCCTTATCGTTGATGGAGTCTTCCTGTCGGCGGTGGTCATGGCTTATCTAATCGGGGTTCAGATCGGGATGTTACCCATTCCGAAAGAACACGCCGTCTCGATTCTTTTCGCGACGGGTGTCGCGTAGGGCCATTAGCGGGAGGCTGTCATCTGCCGGCCATTCTCTCTGCCGCGATGCCATTATCGTTCCTTTGCCTTGCAAACACGGCCGCGATTGAACAAGTCGAGTGGTCCCGGCTCACTCATTATGCTCGTCCAGCGCCTCACGTCTTACGCGATGGATTGCTGAGCGTTATCTGGCATTCTGTCTCGATGGTGACACTGGTTTGCGGACTAGGAGCGGCATGTACCGGCATCGACGAGCTCGGCTACCGTTGGCATACTCTGCTGCGGCGACGCTGGCGCTTTCGCTCCTCCACATGGCTCGCCATCGCATGTCGACTGAGTTGTTCCGAGTGTTGGCCGATGCTGCGCTGCTGTCGCCGCTTACCCCTTTGTATGTTTCGTTTCCGTGAATTTCGACAGGGTCGCGCCATATTATCGATGGCTGGAAAAGCTCGTGTTCGGTCGAGCACTCGAGGAGTGCAGGTCTGCGTTGTTGCCCGATGTATCGCGGTGCGAAAGGGCGCTTTGCATTGGAGACGGTGACGGCCGGTTTACTCGTCTTCTTCTTCACGCCCGGCCGAGGATGCAAGTAGACGTGGTCGAGCGCAGCCGTTCGATGATCCGGCTGGCCCGACGAAGATCAAATGCCAGGTTCTTTCATGCGAATGCGCTGGCGTTCACACCTGACGATCGCTATGACCTGATCGTGACGCAGTTCGTCCTTGACACCTTCACCAGCGCGGAGGTTTCAACGTTGGTGCGCCGCGTGCGAAGCGCTGCTCCAGGTGGATTATGGGTCGTATCGGAGTTTCAGCCGGTGGGCTCTGCTTCGCGATTGCTGATCTGGCTGATGTACCTCTTCTTTCGAATTGCCGCTGGTTTGCGTGTGCAATCCATTCCCGATTACCGAGCCACTTTTGCCGCGAACGGCATGACCCTGGACAAGACCTGGACGAAATGGAATGGCTTCCTGGTTTCCGAACTGTGGCGTCTTCCTTAACCGCCTGCCGGATGTGACATAGCGCATGCCGATTGCCGTAAAATCAAGGAGCCCAGGCCTTTACTGATGATTGCCCGATTCCTCTTGCTATTCACCATCGCCGGACTGAGTTTCGGAGCGGAGATTCTGCCTCTGCTAAAGCAAAAATGCGGCGCTTGTCACGACGGCAAAAGCAAGACGTCCGGTTTTTCCGTGAGCAACCTGGAGCAGGTGATCGCCGGCGGATCGAAATACGGCAAGGCGGTCATCGGCGGACATCCTGATCAGAGCGTGTTGTTGAAGCTGGTCCGCGGTGAGATGAATCCGAAGATGCCCGTCGGCGGATCGCTCAGCACCGATGAGGTTGCGACGATCGAGAATTGGATACGTGCGCTCCCGGCGGAACAGGCTCAGGCGAAGACCAAGTGGCGGTGGCCATATGAGAGACCGATAAAGCACGATGCTCCCGACGTGAACGACGCCTCGTGGTCGCGGAAAGTAATCGACCGGTTTATTCTTTCGAAGCTTGAGGCAAACCATATTCCACCCGCTCCCGAAGCTCCGAAGCGAACTCTGGCGCGGCGTGTGTACCTTGACCTCGTCGGTCTGCCTCCGACTCCGGAAGAGATCCAGGCGTTCCTGCAGGACGAGTCGCCAAACGCCTATGAACGGCTCATAGATAAGCTTCTCGCCAATCCGCGATACGGAGAGCGTTGGGGGCGGCACTGGCTCGATCTGGCGCGATATGGGGAGACCAGTGGTCTGGAAGGCGACGGAGCGATTGGAAACGCCTGGCGTTATCGGGACTGGGTGATTGACGCCTTCAACAGCAACATGCCATACGACGGTTTGTGTTACTGCAGATTGGCGGCGGCGATGAGCACAGCAAAACGCGCAACAACTATCAGCCTGATCTGCAAGGTCTATCCCGACGGGGTTTCTGAGGCTGGCGCCATGGGACCGATCGAATCTGGTCGCGGCCGACGTTCGGCAGAATTATCTGGCGGAAGTAACTGCGGCGGTCGGCAACGTCTTCCTCGGCATGTCCATCGGCTGCGCGCGTTGTCACGATCATAAATACGATCCCATTCCAACCCGGGATTACTACCGTTTTCAGGCGTTTTTTCAGACCGTGGATGCCGGGAGAAGCTGTCAACGTTCCGTATAAGAGCAAGGCGTTCGCGGAAGAGGCCGAAGAAGAAGATCAAGAAGTATGAGCAGCGATTGAAGGATGGTCCGGAAAAGAAATCTCTCGATCAGATCGAGGACAGAACTACTCGAGAAACTGAAGGCAGGGAGGGCGAGCGGGCAAAGACGAAAGCGGAGTTCACCGCCGCGGACCTCCGATTGGAGATGAAACTAAAACCGCAGCGGATCTTTTCCGAAGCCGAGCGCGAGCAGTACACAGACCTGCTGGAGAGCGCGACGCGAACGGGTGACGCGGAGGAGAAACAAGCTCTCGAAGTCGGTGGAGACGCCGTTTTTGGAGCGTCTCAAGAAGGCGTATGCGAGCGGAACCGATCCCATGAAGCGGTTCGAAGCGCTAACTGTAGAAGATGTGCGCAAGGAAGCCGAAGCGAAGTACTCAGGCAAATCGATCTTCACACTCGAGGAAAAGAACCGTCATGCCGAGCTTGCCTCCAAGCTGGATATTCTCAAGCGGCGATTGAATCGATGGCAGGGTGACGTTCTCTGCGTCACGAATGTTCCGGGACCTCCTAACGGGCCGGATATCGGGCCATCACGAGTCTTGATTCGAGGCGATTACCGGCAGCCGGGCGAGGTGGTGGAACCCGGATTCCCGACGGCAATTACGGGGAAGGAAGAGCCGGCGACGTTGGAGACAGATCGCTACCGGCAGTTCGTCACGCGAGGCCGCCGGATCACTCTGGCGCGCTGGATCGCCTCAAAGGAAAATCCACTCACCGCTCGCGTGTGGATGAATCGTTTGTGGCAGCATCACTTCGGGCAGGGAATTATTCGGACTGCCTCGGATTTTGGAGTGAACGGCGATCGGCCTTCTCACCCGGAGCTGCTGGATACACTCGCTGTTCTCTTCATGGAGTCGGGGTGGGATACCAAGGCTATGCACAAGCTGATGCTCACGTCGGCCGCCTATCGCCAGGCTGCGGAGAATCCCGCTGTAAAAGAAAGCTCGGCCGATCCGGAAAATCGCCTGTCGTGGAAGTTCAATCGCCGGCGGCTTGAAGCAGAAGCGATTCGTGACGGCATTCTCGAAGTAAGCGGCCGGCTCAATCCGGAACGTGGCGGACCGAGCGTGTTTCCTCCGCTTCCGGACGACCTGGCTGATTTCGCCAGGTACGGGCGAACCGGCGGTTTGATGTGGGAATCGAACGAGAAACGAAGAGGATGCCCGCCGGCGTTCGATCTATATTTTTCAGCGCCGCTCGCTGCCGTTGCCGATGATGGCATCGTTCGATGCTCCGGTATTCAGCGAGTCGTGTGAGCGGCGCAGTTCGACGACAACCCCGCTGCAGGCGCTTAATATGCTGAATGGCTATCTGGTCAATGAAGAAGCGGAGCACCTCGCGGCACGGCTGGAGAAGGAAGCGGGACCGAAGAAAGCGGACCAGATTCGCAGGGCTTTCGAGTTGGTTCTGAATCGACCCCCAAGCGCTACGGAGCTTGATAAGTTCGCCTCGTTTGACGGCAAGATGGACGCGCTGTGCCGCGTGCTTATGAACTCGAATGAGTTTCTCTATACGGAGTAAAAATGATTTCGCGCCGCAAGCTACTATTCAACTCTTACTTGGGACTCGGCTCGCTCGCTTTGGCGGATCTGCTTGCGGCTGAGACCACGCCGGGGAATCCGCTGGCTCCTAAGAAGCCTCACTTCCCGGCGAAGGCGAAATCCATCATCTTCCTGTTTATGGAAGGCGGCGTCAGCCAGATGGACACGTTCGAGTATAAGCCGATGCTCGAAAAGTATGCGGGCAAGCAGATGCCAAAGGCGGAGCGCACCGTGGGCGAGATCGCCACATTTTCCGCGGCGCCGAATCGTGTCATTCCGCCAGTGGCGAAATTTCAGCAGCGCGGTCAGAGCCGGGCGATGGGTTTCTGATCTATTGCCGAACATCGCGACATCGGTGGATGATCTGGCGTTCATTCACGGAGTTAAGGTCGATAACAATAATCACGGCCCCGCCGTGTACCATTCTTTGACCGGCAACATGTTTCCGGGCAGCGCTTCGATCGGCGCCTGGGTCACTTACGGACTTGGGACAGAGAACAAGGATCTGCCGGGCTTCATCGTGATGGGTGACCGGCGAGGCTCCACGATCGGCGGCGCAGGCGTTTGGGGAAATGGGTATCTGCCCGCCGCCTATCAGGGAACGCTGTTTCGGAATGGCTCGACGCCGATTGTGGATCTGAATCCGCGTCCGGGGTTCTCGCTCGATCAGCAGCGATCCGAATTGGATTTGCTGAAGTGGGTGAACGAAAAGCACGCGTCGGAGCGCACGGCCAACGGTGAGCTGGAGGCCCGGATCGCTGCCTACGAACTGGCGTTTCGCATGCAAACACAGGCTCCCGATCTGATCGATCTCAGGCAGGAGACCGAGGCGACGAGGAAGCTTTACGGCTTAGACGATCCAGTTACTGAGCCCTTCGGAAGACAGTGCCTGCTCGCGCGAAGAATGGTGGAGCGCGGGGTACGTTTCGTGAAGCTCTTGCATGGAGCCGGAGGAGATCGTTGGGACGACCACGGCGCCATCGCCGACCGGATTCCGGTCCACTGTCAAGAGATTGACAAGCCGGTCGCTGGATTGCTGAAGGATCTTAAGAGCCGGGGGTTGCTCGATTCTACGCTGGTTGTTTGGGCGTCCGAGATGGGGCGCACGCCTTTCGACAACAATCTGACGACCGATAAGCCTGGCCGCGACCACAACCAATACGGGCTCGTAGTTTGGATGGCGGGAGGTAACGTGAAGCCGGGCGCGAGCTTCGGTGAGACCGACGACTTCTCGGTTCGGGCAGCCGGCGAAGAAGTGCCTCTGCGCGATGTCCACGCCACTCTGCTGCAGTTGATGGGACTCGACCAGAACCGCCTTACGTATCTCCACGCCGGTCGCTACAAGAAGTTGACGGATATCGGCGGACGGGTGATCAAGGAAATTATTGCCTGAGCGCGACTTCTGAGTGGGGTGGCCCGCTTTCCGTTGAGAAGTTGGCCTCCGAATCGGCCAAGCGAGCCAACGTGATTTTAGGGCTGACCGGGGAAACGTTTTGGCAGGAAGAGAGCTACGATCACTTGGTGCGAAACGAGCAAGGATTCGAGAGAATTCGCCATTATATTGAGCAGAATTCGGTACGAGCAGGGCTGGTGAGACATGCCCGCGAGTATCGCTGGTTAAGCGTAGGATTGCGGAGAAGGTTGGAATATCGATATGATCGCCACAACAAATGAAGCCCGCATCGATTCCTCTGTTGTTCATCGCCGTAGGAGTAATTACCGCTGCGCCACCGGTTGTCACGAATCCCGCCAAGGCTGGAATGGATCCGGCGATGCTAGCCCGCATTCCTGTACGCATGAAGCAATTTGTGGATCAGGGGAAGGCCGCCGGCATCGTGACGCTGGTTGCTCGCAACGGAAATATCGCGGCATTGGATGCTGTCGGCTACACGGATCTCAAGACGCGAAAGCCGATGCAGGTGGACAACATCTTCCAGATTCATTCGATGACGAAACCAGTGGTCGCGATGGCGGCGATGATGCTGATGGAGCAAGGAATGCTGGCGCTGAACGATCCAGTGGAAAAACATCTGCCAGAATTCCGCGGTCAGTGGGTAGTGGACGAAAGAACGCCCGATCGATTGACGCTTCGCCGTCCGGCCCGCCCCGTGACCATTCGCGATCTGATGACTCACACCTCTGGCATGAGCCTGAACCCGCCCGCCGGAATTCAGGAGCTTCATGGAGCGCTGCACAAGACACTCAATGAAACGGTGTTGGTGGAATCGCAGCAGCCGCTCGAGTTCGAGCCCGGCGCCAAATGGCAATATTCGAACACCGGGATTGCGGCGCTTGCGCGTGTCATAGAAGTTGTCTCGGGGACGCCCTTCGAGAAGTTCCTGGATGATAAGATCTTTCGGCCCCTCGGAATGAAGGACACCTACATCTATCCTCCTCGCGAAAAGCACAATCGCATGCCCACAGCGTACATCCTGAAAGACGGGAAACCAGTAAAGTACACTGCCGATCCTCTGGGCGAAGGCGCAATGAAGTTCCGCGAAGGGGCCAAGTATCCTCTGCCGGAGGGCGGTATCTACTCGACGGCAGGGGACCTTTACTTGCTGTATCAGCTGATGCAGAACAAGGGAGAATACAACGGAGTTCGGCTTCTTTCGCCCGCCTCAGTCGCGTCCATGACATCGGTCCACACCGGCGATCTGAAGACGGGGCAGCCGGGAGCAGGTTGGGGGCTCGGCTGGTTTGTCGTCAAGGATGCGGCGCAAGCGGGCTCTTTATTTCCGGTAGGCACATACGGTCATGGTGGCCGTTACGGAACGTTCTGCTTTATCGATCCAAAAAATGACCTGATTGGGATCTTCATGATTCATCGCGAAGGCGGCAGTGAAGAACGCCAAGCCTTCGCTACGATGGCGGAAGCGGCAGTTACGCACGCGAAGGTTAATTAGAATCTGAACGCTGAGCCCGATCAGAGGCAGTATGCGGTATCGAGCACTTGACGCACCCGTCTTACTAAAGCCTCGGGAAGAAACGGCTTGGGCAAAAGATCGAGCGATGGATCCAGCATGCCTTGATCGGTGAGAACGTCCTCGGCGTGACCGGACATGAAGATGACTTTCAAGTCGGGCCTAATCTTGCGAAGGTGATCCGCTAATTCCTTTCCGTTCATTACGGGCATAACGACGTCCGTCACAACCAGGCTGATTTCGTGAATCTGCAGATTCCCAGTGTTCGACCGCTTCAGCGCCGTTGCCGGCTTCCCAGATCCGAAAACCGGCATTGCTGAGAGCCTCGCGCAGCATACGCCTGACAGCGGTCTCATCCTCCACGAGCAGGATGGTTTCCGTTCCGGTCAACAAACGCTCGCGCACGGCCGGAGTGGAGACTTCCGCCTGCACATTGTCGTGGCAGGGTAGATAGATCGAGAAGACGGTGCCTTTGCCGACCTCGCTCGACACGAAGATCCGGCCGCGATTGTGCTGCACACCTCCGTACACGCTCGACAGCCCCAATCCGGTGCCCTTTCCCTTCGCTTTGGTCGTGAAGAATGGCTCGAACAGGTGTTGTTGCGTCTCCGCGTCCATTCCGTGGCCGGTGTCGGCGACGGATAAGCAGACGTAATCCCCAGGAGCGAGATCAACGCCAGCCGTTTGCGATTCGTTCGACACGTGCACGCGAGCTGTGCCGATCGAGAGCAGTCCCCCTTTGCCCATTGCGTCCCTTGCGTTAGTAGCAAGGTTCATGAGAGCCCCTTCCATCTGGTTGCGGTCCGCCAGAATCCAGCCGGCCTTTTCATCAAGCGATAGGGATAGCTCGATATGCTCGCCAATTAGCCGCCGCAGCATCCGGGCTACCTCCTGTACCAATTCGTTGACTTCGATAGGCTTGGGCTGGTTCACCTGCCGGCGGCTGAAAGTGAGAAGCTGTGAGACCAGTTCGGCGGCCCGGTTGCCGGCTTGGACAATTTCGTCACCCTGACTGGCTGCGTAACTGTCTGCTTCCAAGGAATGCACGAGCATGCTGCTGTACCCGTTGATAATCGTGAGCAGATTATTGAAATCGTGCGCAATGCCACCGGCGAGCCGGCCCACAGCTTCCATCTTGTGGGAGAGCCGCAGCTGTTCTTCAAGGCGTTTCCGATCACTCACATCGGCAACCGCGACGACAATACCCGGCGACTCTTCTGCAGGGTCCAGAAGAGGAGCGCTCCAGATCGCAGCTTCAAAAGAACTGCCATCCTTTCGCGCTTGATGGGCCTGCATGCCCGAGTACACTTCGCCACGGAGCGTCCGTTCCACAATTTCGTTGGCGCCGCTACCCTGAAACCCACCGAGCAACGGCAAAGGCCGGCCCAGGGCCTCGTCTCCGGCCCAGCCGAACATGTGCTCCGCCATCAGATTCCAGGTGGTCACTCGCCCGTTTCCATCGAGTGTGAAGATGGCGAGCGGCGAAGCCTGAATCACCGCTTCCAGTTTCGTGTTCGCGCTGACCGCGGAAGCAAGCGCCTCGATCGTTCGCTCGTGCAGCCGAGCTACTTCATCGCTGTGCTTCTGTTGATCTTCCGCCCGTTGCCGCTCGCTATTGAGCTTCTGCAGATATAGCTGATACGACCTATAGACGATGTAGACAACCGGTACGATCAACAGCCAGGCTTCCCAATCGAGCACGCGATTGGCAAACGTAAATGCGGCGACGATTGCGGCTCCGACGAGGTAATAGGGAAACGACCAGGAGTAACAATCAGTCCAAACCTGGCGCACGGATTTGCGCTCAGTCAGGGCAATCACGATCGCTACAGGTAGCGTATTGGCCACGAAGAATACTGACGCTGTGATCGCAATTCTGAGCGACGCCTGCAGATGAAGCGGCGAGAGCCAATTGGTGTACGCGAGGTCCGCGACCGTGATGGCCAGAGCGATATTAGCCACGCTGAAAACTAACTGAACGGGTCGCGGCCGAACCTTGGGTTTCCAGACGCTCTGAATAATGACGCATGTCGAGCCAATCGCGATCGTTTCGGCCAGCCCGAGCTCGACCAGACCTGCGAGCAGGAACACGAACAATACGGACATCGTGCCCGTAATTCCGGGTAGCCGAACTTTCAGGGAAGCCGCGGGCGCAGCGAGAATCAAATAGAAGAAAAATCTGGGCAGGTCCTGCGGAGACCAGGACCACAACGCGCGTACGATTGAGCACACGCCTAACAAAACAATAAATGTGATGTATGTTCTAGCTGTCCGCGACAATCGGCTACCCCTTCATGACACCTGGACCCTATCGATCGCCCGTGATGGACACAATCTCCGGAAACGGTTGATTCGCTCCCCAAACCACGGTAGTTCCCCAGACCACGGTGAATGCTTCGTTTGTCGAGGTACCCCAGATTACTGCCGTACCCCACATGACAGCGTTACCGTTCGTGACCGTGTTGTTGCCCCAAACAGCGTCCGTTCCCCAAACTACGGTGTTGTTCCAGACCGAGCCCGGCGCAGGAACAACCGACGTTATTTGAGTAGCGTCATTGTAGGTGGCTGTCGGCGACACCGCTGATCCAGTGGCGACGTCACTGTTGCTCAAGGCTGCCCAAACGTCGAGGTAACCTGCGCCGATTGTGAACAGATCGTACGTGCTTTCGTAACTTTGACCTGTGGAACTATCCGCGTAAACCGTCGATGACGGGAACGCCTTCGCTGCAGTCTTCATGAGCCGAGCTTTCACCTGGTCCGGCGTAAGATCGGACTGCTTTTGGAGCAGCAATGCCGCAGCTCCGCTCACCATCGGCGCCGCCATGCTCGTACCGCTTAGTCGAAAGTACGATGTCGATACGTTGCCCGTATTGTTGACTCGATAGTAGGAAAGGGGCACGAGATTGCCGGGATATACATCCTTGATGGAAGCGTTTGGCGCCAGTGCAGATACGATGACATTGCCGGGCGCACCAGTATCCGGCTTCACGACATGGTCTAACAGCGTCGGGCCTTTGGAACTGTAACTCGCAATGAGATCATCACCCCGGATGACGGTGTTCATGTCCTTCATGGCCCCGACAGTGATCACATAGGGGCTGTTACCCGGTGAGGTGATCGTCGCGTATCCTTTTGTTCCCATCGAATTGTCGCGACCGTTATTGCCTGCAGCCACGACAACAACGATGCCTGCTTTCCAGGCGCGTTCCACGGCTTGGCAAAGCGGATCCTGAGCGTAGCTCTCGCCGATGCTTCGTCCCAGCGAGAGGTTGAGCACGCGGATGTTATACGTTGCCTTCAATTCGATTGCTCGATCGATTGCCTGGATAACGGCGGAATCGACGCCATGACCACTCGCGTCGAGCACGCGCAGGTTCACAATGCGTGCTTTGGGAGCGATCCCTCGGAATGTTTTGGTGTAGCTTGGGCCGGTTGAGGCAACAGCATTTCCGGCGAGTATGCCGGCTACATGCGTTCCATGACCATAAGGGTCATCCACTCTTGATTCCCCGGCAACAAAGTTTTGGGAATAAACCACGCGATATCGAAGATCCAAGTGGTCCGCAGCTATTCCGCTATCAATAACGGCAACTCCGACGCCCGCGCCCGTCCAGCCATAATCGAATGCAGTGTTGGCGCCGATGGTTGGCTCCGCGAATTCAAGAGCGCCGGAAACAGGTCGATCCGGGGAAATGTATGCGACTCGCGGATCTGACGCGATGGCCGCAAGGGAGCTTGCCGTTGCGTTAAAAAGGCCCGCACGAATGTTTTTGAACTTCGTCTTCAGCTTCGCTCCCTGGCGATCCAAAGCTGTAACATCGGCGTCTGCAGGGGCGGTCACAAACTGCACGATGACATCCGCCTTTGCTGATGCGGGCAGGCGTCGTAGATCCGAAGCGATCTTTTGTGTTTGACCGATCGCGCCAGAAATGGCGAGCGATCCAACGAAGCAGGTTCTCAGTAATTTTCTAGTCACGTTTTTCACCGTTTGCGAATATCTTGCTGTGGTTTGGCTACTCCGACAGGCGGGGAAATCAGTTTTCGCCGCTGATCAATTGCGTCAACTTCTCACCGGCTATCGTCGTGTCCGGCGAAAGTGCCTTCGTGCCCCAAACTGCTGCGTTGCCCGTAAGGGTACCCGTTCCCCAAACTGCGGCACTACCCCAAAGCGTGCTCGAACCCCACATCGCTGCCTGTCCATCGACGAACACATTTGTCCCCCAGACCGCCGCGGTCCCCCAAACCGCAACAGTGCCCCACGTCGCTCCAGCCGAACTAATCACTCGCACCGAATTTGTGAGCGGATCGAATATAGCGGTTGGAGACGACGCGTTGCTGCCCTGATTTATGACATCTGCGCTGTTCAGGGCCGCCGCTACATCCAGATAGCCCGCGCCGATGGTGAAAATGTCGTATTGGCTGCTGTACTGGAAGTTAGTTGATGGATCTACCGCCGTGCTGGTCGCCGGAAACGATTTGCTTGATGTCTTCATCAATCTGGCTTTGATCGTGTCGGGGCTGAGAGTCCAGTCGCGATTGAGCATCAAGGCTGCCGCTCCGCTCACTACAGGAGCCGCCATGCTGGTCCCGCTGAGCTTGTAGTAATCGGCCGAATAGGTTTTGCTTGTGGTCTTTTGGTAATACGAAGACAGGATCTTGTTGGCTGTGGTGGAGCTCGATGAAACTTGGCTCTTGGATGCTACTAGCGAGATCACGCGATTGCCGGGAGCGACAATATCCGGCTTCACGACATGGTCTATCAGCGTGGGCCCTTTAGAGCTATAACTCGCGATGAGATCATCGGCCCGTGAGGGGGTCATATTAGTTTTCATCGCGCCAACGGTAATAACCAGCGGATCATTCGCTGGCGATGTGATGGTCGCGTACCCTGATGTGCTCTGGAAACGCCCTTCGTTTCCAGCCGCGACGACCACCACGATTCCCGCTTTCCACGCCTTTTCGACGGCCTGACACAACGGGTCCTTGGTGTACGATTCTCGTACCGGCCGCCCCAGCGACAAATTGATGATGCGGATGTTGTGTGTGTTCTTTAACTGGATCGCTTTGTCGATTGCGGCGATGACTGCGCTATCCGTTCCGACGCCTTTGGCGTCGAGCACCCGTAGGTTTATGAGTTTCGCATTCGGCGCGATTCCACGAAAGGTGGTGAAGTAGGTCGCACCAGTTGAGAGAGCCCCGTTCCCGGCCGCGATGCCGGCCACATGAGTTCCGTGTCCATATTGATCAGCGGTGCTTGAGGAGCCCTGGATGAAGCTCTGGTTGTAAACAACACGCGAAGAAGTGGGACTATTCGATGCAAGCAGATCACGAACTTCCAAAAGTCCGCTGTCGATAATCGCGATCCCGACGCCAGTTCCGTCCCAGCCGTTGTCCCTTGCAAAGGAGGCGCCGACAGTTGGTCCGACATAATCCAACGTCGCCATCACCTCCCGATCTGGCGACACGTACTCAACGTTAGGCATTCGAGACAGCCCCCGCAATGCCGCGGCGGGAAGACTGTAGACCGATGACTTAATGAGACCCAGATCTGCCTTACGGCGACCGCCAAGGCTCGCAATATTTCTGTGCTCGTCGTCGGAAGCTGGATTTGTGAATTGAACGATAACATCCGTTACTCCGCTAGAATCTACATCCGGTAAATCCTGCGCAAGTTTGGGGGAAACGTTCTGGCTGAAAACGGGAGCGAGAAATAAAATTCCCGCTGCGAGAATTCGACTGATTTTCATCGCGAAAACCTCGGAATGACGATGTCGTGAAAATTTGCAGAAAATGTCGAGGCTGACGCCTGGTAGGGCTTCCGTCGTACAACGACAAAAAAGGCGGAATGCCGCGTTGAAGTATCAACAACGCGGAATCCGTCAGGAATCTTTGTCATAAACTACAAACCTTAGAGCGGCGTCGGTAAACTGCGCTAGAACGCTAGCGGGTAGTACCAATGATGCCTTGGAATCCGGGAATCTGCTCTAGGAACTGGGTGGGGCTGGTGAAGGGATTTTGCGGGTAGCTAGCTGTCTATTACTTAGTGAAAGAATAAGAAAGGCACTTAGAGATGGACGTTCTCTGGGACGTTCCAAATATTTGATTTAGTTTGCGTTGAGGGCCGTCCGGACCTTAGAAAGCAACTCGTCGCGGGTAAACGGCTTTTGTAGCCAGGCGATCCCGTCCGGGAATCGTCCCGCCGTAATCGACGGATGTTCAGTATACCCGGAAACGTATAAAACTTTCAATTCCGGACGAACCCGCGCCAATTGCGCAGCGACATCTGGACCACTCATTCCGGGCATGACCACATCTGTTACGAGCAGGTCTACGTCAGAGATATCTGATCTCGAGAGCCTTAGCGCATGGCCGACATCATCCAGAGCCATAACGTTATACCCGGCGCTTGTGAGGAAGGATTGGACTAACTGCCGGACCGCTCCCTCGTCTTCAATCACGAGAATTTTCTCCGATCCCTTGACTTGCACGGTTGCTAACTTGTCATGTGGCGACACGCTGGATCCCAATACGCAAGGAAGGTAAATCTCAAAGCTCGATCCAACTCCAATTTCGCTTTGGACGGCTAAAAAGCCTCCGCTTTGCTGGACGATGCCATACACCATTGAGAGTCCGAGGCCCGTCCCTTTTCCGCTCTCTTTCGTCGTAAAGAAGGGTTCGAAAATCTTCGCCTTCGTTTCGGGGTCCATGCCGCAACCGGTGTCTCGAACAGTGAGGACGGAGTATTGACCGCCCTCTCGTCCATGCACGGTAGCACGTGTATTGTCGACGACGGTATTGCCGGTCGAGATTACCAATTCTCCGCCGCCGGGCATCGCGTCGCGCGCGTTGACGGCGAGATTCATAATTACCTGTTCCAGTTGATGATGGTCGGCGCGAACCGAGCCGATATTTCGGTCTAATTGCACCGAAATCCGAATATTCTCGCCGATCAAACGCTTCAACATGCCTTCCATCCCCGAGACGACCTCATTCAGGTCGAGGATTTCCGGTTCGAGGATCTGCTTTCTCGTAAACGCGAGCAGACGCTGCGTCAGCGCCGATGCCCGCTCCCCGGCCTTAATCACTTCCGCCATGTTGCTCTTTGCATCGGCGTCTTTCAAATCGTCCGCCACGATTTGGGCGAAGCCCAGGATGATAGTCAGCAGATTATTGAAGTCGTGCGCAACTCCGCCCGCGAGGCGCCCGATGGCGTCCATTTTTTGCGCCTGCCTCAACTGCTCGCCAAGTTCGAGCTTTTCGGTTACGTCTTTTAGATAGAAGGCGACACCTTCCAGTGACGGATTGACGTGAATTTCGAACCAGGCATTCAATTCTGGGAAAAAACGTTCAGCGCTAACCGAGCGATACTGCGCCAACGCAGTGAGGACTTCTTCCCGAAATCCGGCTTCCGCCAGCTTCGGAAACAAGTCCCAAAGGACTTTTCCGACCGGATCTGTGTTATGGAAAAGACGAAACCGAGCTCGGTGATTTGCGTAGCTGATCAGAGAATCGGAGTTGATGGCGAAAACACAATCCGTCGTGCTTTCGAGCACGGAATTCAGGCGTTTCGCGGCCTCCTCCAACTGTTGCCCATGCGCCCGGCCTTCCTCGAGGCGGTCTAGATAAAGACGGTAAGAACGATAGACCAGATAGATAATCGGCAGCGTCAAAATGGACGCCTGCCACCCTGCGCTCCGGGTGAGATATGTATACAATCCAACAACGCAGGCGCCGCCGAAATAGTAAGGAAAAGACCAGAAATAGCAGGTCCGCCAGGTTTCTACGATGGATTTATTTTCCGTCAGAGCAATAATCGTCGTCACCGTCAACGTATTGGCAACGAAGAACGTCGCCGCGGCAAGAGCAAGCCGCGCGGGTAGCGGAAAATCGGGCGTCACCCAGGTGGGAGCGATATAGGCGAAGTGAGTTGAGATGGTCGCAATCACCAGGCTGGAAACGTTAAAGCTGAGGTGAATCAGCTTAGGTCTTTCCTTCGTGAGCCAGAACGACTGGACAAACGGGGCCGCGATCGCGATGATCAGGGTCTCTGGAAGGCTCAGTTCGATGATGCCGATCAGGAGAAATAAAAACAGCACCGACATCGTGCCGCGGATCCCCGGCAGGTTGATTTTCAATCCGGAAGCCAGGAGCGCGAGGACGAGGTATGCTGCGAATCGAAAAGGATCGGCAGGGTGGAACTGAGGTAAATTACGCGCTAGCGAGAGCAGCCCGGCGGTGAAGATCAGAATGAGGTAAGCCTTAGCTTTTAAGGACATATCTCCGCCGGCGCGATAGTAGGTCGGCTTGCTCAAACGAAAACGCGTCTGAGTTAAAGCACCGTTCGCTCGAATAAAACCAGCGTCTTTCTATTAATTCCAAAGAATAGCAAATATCATAACATCTCCTAAAGATCTCCGTTTTCGTCAGACATCAATCCTTCGGGGTTCGAAGTGCCCCACATTGCGGCGGTGCCCCACATGGCCGCCGTCCCCCACATCGCCGCGGTTGCGTTCGGGGAGAAAGTTCCCCACATCGCAGCCGTCCCCCACATGGCCGCTGTCCCCCACATCGCGGCCGTGCCCCACATCGCCGCGGTTCCCCACACGGCTGCGGAAGCTTGAACCACTGACACCGTCCGCGAGGCGGCATTATATGTCGCAACCGGCGAGTCGGCCACACCGCTCGCCATCGATGAGTCTTTCAGCGCAGCCGTAATATCCAGGTAACCCGCGCCTACAGTAAATGCATCCGATTTGCTCCGATACGTAACACCTGTCGTGGGGTCGGTGGAAACCATATCGACTGGCAACTGTTTGAACGCGTTCTTCATCAGCCGGTATTTGATCTGGTCCGGAGTCAATCGCGGATTCTGCTGCAGAAGCAATGCGGCGGCCCCGCTCACTGCTGCGGCCGCCATACTCGTACCGCTGAGCTGAAAATAGGTGGATTTCGCCGATCCGGAAGTTCCGAAGAGCCACGCTGGGACGACGTTGCCGGGATACATGCCGGAAAGTGTGGATGCCTGGGACAGCAGCGAAACGACGGCGTTGCCGGGCGCAACCAGATCAGGCTTTACGACATGGTCTACGGCAGTGGGTCCTTTCGAGCTGTAGGTCGCAATCTTGTCATCGGACCGGTTCGCCGACCCGACGGTATTCATCGCTCCAACCGTGATCACTTTCGGATGGTTGCCGGGCGCTGTGATGGTGCCGTACCCTTTTGTCCCGAACTGATCGTTTCGACCTTCATTTCCTGCGGCCGCCACCACGACAATGCCGGCTTGCCATGCTTTCTCGACTGCTCGGCACAGCGGATCCGTGAGGTAGGATTCGTAAACCGGTCGGCCAATGGAAAGATTCAGGATTCGAATGTTGTAGACGTTCCTCAGCTCGATTGCCTTATTGATGGCCTGGATTACAGCGCTGTCGGTGCCTTCCCCGTTTCGATCGAGGACGCGGAAAGAGACCAGATGGGCTCCCGGAGCAATACCCCGCACCTGGACCGTTCCTCCCCCCGTCTGTGAGGACAAGCCATTCCCCGCGATAATTCCCGCCACGTGCGTTCCGTGACCGTAATCGTCACCAGCGTTCTGCTCGTTTTTCAGGAAGCTGGCTGAGTATCGAACTCGCTTTCCTGTCGAATTCAAGTCCGCATGCTCATCTACGCCGCTATCGAGAACGGCAATCCCGATGCCTGTGCCAATAAGACCGAACGTCTGGCTGGCGGCCTGGGCGCCCGCCGTTATCCATCCGTAATCGAGAGTGCCGTTGAACGAAGTCGACCGCAATTTCCGGTCCGGACGAACCGCAACCACATCCGGATCGTCAGCGAGCGACGCAAGATTCCGTCCGGAAGTCGTTACTACTTCCGACCGCAACGAAGGTATTGACGCTTTCAGTGAGGAGTTGGTGTGGCGAAGCTTGCCTGCGCGATCGGCCGCTACGCGATCATATGCTTCTTCACGATATTCGACAATAACGTCAACGTCGTCGCCCGGGTGCGTCATGTTGAGGTCCGGCGAGAGTTTCGGACCGCCGCCGGCAAATGAAAGTTGGGATAAAGAAATTGTCAGTAAAGAAGTGACAACGGCGGTCCGGGTAAAAATAGATAAGTACATGCGCACCTCGAGCAAGACGCCATCGCTGGCGATGAATAATCTTGCAAATCTCCGTTATGTGAATTTGATCGGATTTCTTGAGGCGGATAAGTTTAGGACAGAGTCCCAAATCTTTGGAGAAACGCGCTCTAGGGCGCCTAAGGTGAAAGGCCTTACAAGAGGATTCTCATCTGCGGCTATGGGGGATATACGGGGGTAAAGCTATCGATTATCGATCCCGATTGAGGTGGAATCGATTTGATTGTCTCGGGGAATCTGCAACTTCTGAACGGCGATTACAAGCTTTTTGGTGTATGGGTGCTGCGGCGCCGAGAGCAGATCCCTAACGGGTCCGCATTCGACAATCTGCCCTTCGTGCAGAATGGCGATCCGGTGACACAACGCCGCTACTGAGGGGAGGTCGTGCGAAATAAACAACACGCTCATGTTGCGTTCCCGATTGATCCTTCCGATTAGGTGCAGAACCTCCTGCTGTGTGATTACATCGAGCGCGCTCGTGGCCTCATCCGCGATCAGCAGCGACGGCGAGTGCAAAAGAGCCATTACAATCAGGATTCGCTGCGCCTGCCCAATACTGATCTGGGCAGGGAAACGACGCAGAAAAGCCTCCTCCCCGGGCAGACCGCAGGACGTAAGAAGTTGCTTTACCCGCGCCTCTTGCCCCGACCAACTCTCCTTCGAGTGCGCGTTCCAGGCTTCGTTCAATTGCGTTCCGATGCGAAGGGCCGGATTCAATGCACCGGAAGCGCCCTGCGGAACCAAACTAATCAGACGTCCCCGGACATCGCGCATCTGGCGCTCCGTATACGGAAGCACGTCGATTCCGTTCAGCACAACACTGCCGCGAACGCGGGCGCCCGTATGTCGCAGAAGGCCCAGAATCGCCAAGGCGAGCGTGCTTTTGCCCGAGCCGCTTTCTCCAACGAATCCGAGAATCTCTCCGGAGCGAACTTCAACATTGATGCCGCGCAGGACATCGCCCTTTTGCGGGTAGTCCACCCAGAGTTCTGCGCAAAGGGTAGTATTTGGCCCCACTAGCGAGCGCTCCGCCGATCCGTTGTGAGCCGGAGGCGTTCCACATTCCAATACAGGTGCGGAGGAAGAGCGGACGGAGCTGCGTTAACCACAGCACTCGATACCGCCAGCAGAACATTTGGATGGACGAGATAAACAATCGGGGTTTGCTCGGAAACGATCTCCTGGACCTTATCAAATGCGGCTTTGCGCAATTGTAAATCTGCCGTGGTCGCCTGCTTCTTCATAAGCTGATCGATCTCGGCCTCCCACGGAGTTGCCGGCGATTTCTGCCCCGGATTCCAGGCATGATGCGTGCTCGAGCTCAACCAAATGTTCATCTGCGTGTTTGGATCGAGTTCAACATTCGAAAAACCAAGCAAGCATGCTTCATATTGCTGCGATTTCATGATCCTCTCGATTAAGGACTGAAATTCAAGCGGGGTGAAATTGACCTGAATGCCGATCTTCTTCAGGTCCTGCTGCAGCAAGGTCCCCAGTTGACTTCGAGTTTTCGAGCCCGCATTCGTAATCAGCGAGAACTCCACGGCATTCCCGCTTCGGTCCCGAAGTGTCTGTCCATCGAGTCGAAACCCGTCCTGTTCCAGGAGCCGACGAGCCTGCTGCGAGTCGTACGCATGAGGACGCACTCGGGAGTTAACCCAAACATGATTGCTTGGTGAGACCGGTCCGGCTGCCGCCCGAGCGTATCCGTAATAAGCAAGCCGCACCATGTCGGCGCGCTGGATTGCGGCAGAAATGGCTCGTCGAAATTTTTGTGACTGGAACCATTTTCGCTTATAGTCGGCAATCGGAGCATGGGCACTCTGGTTGAACCACATGAACTCGGAGTCGAGCGACGGCCCGGCGTCGACCACTGCTTTCGGCATTTCCTTCTGAAGACGCCGGAAAGGCTCGGGCTCCAGTTTGTCGATGAAATGTACCTCACCTCGACGAAATCGCAGCAACTCATTCTCCCGGTTGGATTGGATGTCGAGCCGAACCGAATCGAGGTAGGGCAGGGGCTTGCCTCCGCTATCCGATTTCCAATAATTCGGATTTCGCCGCAGAAGAACATACTGGCCAGCCTTGTAATCGGACAAGAAAAATGGCCCGAGAGACGCTTTCTCCTTCTGTGGCGACCGTGATGACGAAAGATTCAATTGGTCGAACAGGAACTCCACACTAGGCAGCGGTTGGGCGAACGAAATAGATACGGCGTAACGTCCGCTGGATGCGGTTTTTATCTGCCCGCCGCCGGAGCGGAATTCGTCTGCTGTTGCGGATACCAGTTTCGGATCGCTGATCCGCCGGAAAGTCGTCATCACGTCCTCCGCATCGAAAGGCGTTCCGTCCGAATATCGAATGCCGCTCCGCAAAACGAAATCGATGCGTTTCCCGGAATCCGAAATTTTCCACGATTGCGCGAGTTCCGGTTCGAGTTTCTGGGTCACTCGATTGAATCGGATCAGCACACCACCCGTGAGATATCGAATTGTTTCAGAGACATCCTCGTTCGCCAGCAGGGGATCGAAGGTCTTCGGATCGGACCTGAGACAAAAGCGAAGCTCACCGTCGGCAATCGCGTTTATTGTCAGGACGACAGCTGCTACAACCAGCCGGGTGGCTACTCCCATGTTTTTACCTCGGATATCGCAAGATGAAGACTCGTAATCACGCCAAGCAGCACTGCAGCCGGAGCGAGCATCCACGGCGCTTCGGGAATGCGATCGTAATTCTGCAATTCAGACAGCATGCCCCCCAAAGACGGCATAGGTTCTAATACTCCCAATCCAAGAAATCCGAGATTCGCTTCTGCGAGAAGAAATACGGGAACAAAAATCCAAAACTGCGCGCGCAGTACGGGTTTAAGGTTGGGAAGAAGGTGCGCCGTCATCAATCGGCGCGTTCTCAACCCACAGGCTCGGGCATGAATCATGGGCGAGGAACTACGGAATCCGATGACACTGGCTCGCACTACTCGCGCTGCCGGAGCCCAGCCGACCAAACCGATGATCGCCGCAGTAGCAGCCATCGAAGCCATTGGCGAAACATTCAGCGGCAGGAGAGAGCGCAAGGTCAGGAGCACGAACAGCCATGGCAGCGACAACATGAGATCCATGGCGGACGACAACGTCGAATCCAACCAGCCCCCTGCCAGCCCGGACACCAGCCCTACAAGCGTGGCGATCGACATCGCGAAAAGCGCCGTGCCTAACGCCAGTGAGAATGAGGCGCGGCATGCGTGCAGGAGCCTCGAAAATCGATCACGGCCGAGTTCGTCAGTGCCAAGCGGAAAGGCCTGAGTGGGTCGCTCATCCGCGTGATCCCTGAACTGCTCCTCGTAACCGTGCGGAGCCACGCGATTCGCCGCAAGAGAAACGACCGCGATAGCGATGAGAAAAAGGACCGCAACAATTCGGATGATTCTCATCCCGCTTTGTTCTCCAGACGAAGCAGAAAGAGGTCCGAAAACAAATTCACGATAGTCGTAATAGCTGTCAGCAGCAAAGTAATGGTGACCAGGACCGGCAGATCGCGCCCGAGCGCTGCTTTCCATGCCAGATGTCCAAGACCGGGCGAGTCGGCTAGCGCTTCTACGGGAATCGCCGCGCCCAAAGCGAGAGTGATTGAAACCCCCGCCAGCGCGATCAGCGGCCCTGCGGCAATCGGAGCCACGTAACGCAGGAAAATCCGTGCCGGCGACAGACCCCGAGCCCGCCCGAAAATCACGTGCGGTTTCGCCAGGCCATTGCGAAGCTGCTCGAACACGTAAGGAAAAATTCGGGGAAAAACGATGGCCCCAACGGCGAACGACGGTGGTAGTCGGGCCAGGAGACAGAAGACCGCAAGCAGGGCGGACGGCATACTCAATGCGGATGCCGTCAGAAGCGCCGCTCCCACTTGTACGGCCGGCTGACTACTCAAGGCGACGGCCGTCCCTACGACGAGCGCCAGCAGCCATGCGGATGCAAGGCCGGCGCCGACTGTTCTTGCTGTCGCGCCGAAACGATCGCGAATAAGTTCTGAGACTGCCTGCCCGTACAACTCCGAGCGTCCCGCTTCCCCGCGTCCTAGTCCGGAGAGGTAATTCAAATAAAAAGACAGGGGCTCGTGACTTTTTGCGCGTTCCTGGCCGAGTCGCTCCACTGTACTTGGGGAAAGTCGGATATCCATTTGCATCTCGTCCACATTCGATCCGGGCGCCAGACGAACCAGAGCCGCCCCTAACAATCCCGCAAACAATATCACCAGGAGCGAACGCGCGACGCGACCCACCCATCGTAATAACAGGCCTCTGTCAGACATTAAATTCAGCTATTCTTCTATACTCTCTAACTTTACTAAAGCTGATTTTAAGTCGGCCAGCAATCAATATAGGATTTTTGCGGAGGTCTGCCGCCAAACCTCGAACGGATATTTGGCATCGGCGACGAGCATTTGCGTCATTGGAATCGCGCGCTGGCTGACTGGCAGACGCGTCTGCTGGTAGATAAAGGAATCATCGAAGCCGCTTTCGGCGGCGTCAACGTGAGTTGCGCCGTAATAAATCGCCGCAGGCCGCGCCCAATATATAGCGCCGAGACACATTGGACACGGCTCGCAGCTTGTGTACAATTCACAACCAGTCAATTGAAAGCTGGCTAGTTTCTTGCAAGCCCGGCGAATCGCCACCACCTCGGCGTGCGCCGTCGGATCGTTTGTAGAGGTCACCAGGTTGGTTCCTTCTGCGATCGTTTCCCCATCTGCTACGATGATGGCCGCAAATGGCCCCCCTCGCCCCGAGCGTACATTTTCAGAGGCGAGTTCGATAGCGCGATGCATGAACTGGTCCTGACCCACGGAACAATCTATCCTGCGCCCATTGTGTGACTGCCCTGAAGAGCTTCCGGGACAACTCCCAGCTGCTCGAACATCGTCATCCGGTCGAAGTAGACGCGATCCTCCGTCAGTTTTCCGTCCTTGACGCGAGCAAGGGTCACTCCCTCAATATTGATCCGTTTGCCCGTCGGCGCCAGACCGCGAAACGTACCTCCATGTGTGCCCGTGATGCTCCAATGCACTACAAGCCGGTCACCCTCCGAAACAGTATCGGTGACTTCCAATCGTAAATCCGGGTAGGCAGAACGAATCTCCGCCACGTAGCGGGCTACTGCCTCTCCACCGCGCGTGCCTGGCGGCAGATTAACGTCGATGCGCGGGCAGTCGTCCGCGTAAACTCGATGGGCAATTGCAGAATTGCCGGTATTCCAAAGCTCGGCAACAGACGCGACGAGATGTCGGACGTCCTCAGTCATAGGGCCTCCTTGCAGATCGTACGTTGCCAATGTTGGACTCGAAACAGGTCCATGTCAAGAGGTCACTGAATCTGCTGTTGCGTCATGCAGTGCAGCGTGCCGAGTCCCAAAACTAAATCGACGGCGTGAATTCCAACCACTTCTCGATCGGAAAACAACTTCGCCAAGATATTCAGGGCGATTCGATCGTTCGGATCATTAAACGTCGGCACGAGCACAAGACCATTTGCAATGTAAAAGTTCGCGTAACTCGCGGGTAATCGCTGGCCTGCGAAATACACTGGCGCGGGCATCGGGAGCGGAACGACGCGGAGTTTTCTCCCGTCCTGATCGGTCATCGTTTTCAAAAGCTTGAAATTCTCCCGCAACGGCTCATAGTTCTCGTCGGACTTGTCCTGCTCCGCCGCAATTACGACAGTCGATTCATCGACAAACCGCGCCAGATCATCCACGTGGCCGTGTGTGTCGTCGCCTGCAATACCCCGGTGCAGCCAAAGGACTCGCCTGATGCCGAGATAGTGTGCGAAAACCGATTCGTAATCCTCTCGCGTGAATCCGAAATTACGCTGCTGGACATCGCTCAGGAGGCACTCCTCTGTAGTCAGCAAGGATCCGGCGCCATTGACATCGATGCTTCCACCCTCCAACACCACGCGTCTCCGGCCAAGCTTCGGCTGGATCGATTTCATACCCAGTTTCGACGCGATCGCCGACGGGACCGCATCGTCTGTCTCCCAGTTGTCGTACTTCGCCCAGCCGTTGAACTGCCAGTCTGTGATCACCGTTCTATTTCGCTCGTCGCGAACAAAAATCGGACAAAAATCGCGGGTCCAGCTCCGATCCGTACGTTGCTGCACGAAGTCGATAGACGGACCGTCAGCGTCCGCGGACTTCAGCAACTTCCGTGCGTTTTTCTGTGCGGCTTCATCATTCACTAGGATGTGGACTCGTTCGCGCTGCGCCAGCCGCTTCACGATCTCGCAGTAAACCCATGGAATCGTGGCGAACTTACCCGGCCAATCCGTCTTCTCATGCGGCCACGCGAGCCACGTGCCTTCGTGCGGCTCCCACTCCGCCGGCATTTGATAACTCGACATCTAGCCGATCCACCGGTTCGTCAACTGCCCATAAGCATCGATGCGACGATCCCGAAGAAACGGCCAGTTGCGACGCACTTCGTCCATCCTTCGCGTGTCGCACTCGGCAACCAGAACCTCTTCTTTATCGGTAGATGCCTGCGCAATCACTTGCCCGAAAGGATCCGCAATGAACGACGACCCCCAGAATTCCAATCCGCGATCGGGAGGGCCCTCAAATCCGATTCGATTCACCGCGCAGACATAGATCCCATTGGCGATGGCGTGCGCCCTCTGAATCGTCCGCCATGCATCTAGCTGTGCGGCGCCGTATTGCTCCTTCTCCGATGGATGCCAGCCGATCGCTGTCGGATAGAAGAGCACGTTGGCGCCCCCCAGGCTCGACAGCCGAGCCCCCTCCGGATACCACTGGTCCCAGCAAACGAGCGTACCAATACGACCGTAGCGTGTATCGAAATTCAGAAAGCCTGTATCCCCCGGTGTGAAGTAAAACTTCTCGTAATAGAGCGGATCATCCGGAATGTGCATCTTCCGATAAATTCCCAGCATCTCTCCATCCGCATCCAGAATGGCGGCCGTGTTGTGATACAGACCGGGTGCGCGGCGTTCAAAGAGCGAGGCAACAACTGCCACCTGGTTTTCACGCGCAACCTTTCCGATCGCTTCCGTGGAAGGACCGGGAATAGGCTCCGCGAGATCGAAGAAGTCTGCATTCTCTTCGCGGCAGAAATACTGAGATCGAAATAACTCCGGTAAGCAGATAATCTGCGCGCCTTTGTCCGCTGCCCGACGGATGCTGTCCAGCGCTTTCGCAAGATTCTCGTCCGGGTTTAGCGAACATGCGAACTGTGCGAGCCCGATGCGAAACTTCTGATCTTTGCCCGTGTCTTTGCCCGTGGCCATATTCCTATTCTCCAACGTCGCTCAAAATAGCCTCTTGGTAGACTTACCCCTATGCGAAAGTATGCGCTTTTATTGGGCGCGGCAATCTGTCTCCACGCAGCTGAGACGCGTCAACTCTTCAACGGCAAGGATCTCACCGGATGGGAGATGGTCGGCCCGGGCCAGTTCGTGATTGAAGACGGGCTGCTGAAGACAGAGGGCGGTATGGGCCTCCTGTATTACACGAAGCAGAGGTTCGGAAATCAGACCATTCGAGCCGTATTCAAGACTGCTTCGAAGAACGCCAACTCGGGCGTCTATATTCGCATGCCGGAGCCGCCTCCCGATCCCTGGTACGGCGTGCACAACGGATTCGAAGTGCAGATCGACAGCGGCGGTGACGAGTGGCACCGGACCGGTGCGATCTATTCGTTAAGCCGGTCCACCAAGCTCGCGCAGAAGCCGCAAGGCGAGTGGAACACGATGGACATCGAACTCGCGGGACCGATTACGCGAGTGTTTCTGAACGGAGAACTCGTCAACGAATTCGATCCGAAGACTCCCGTGCCGGAACGGGTGAAGCATTACGAGCCGACGCGCGGACCCCGCCCCGACTACGGCTATATCGGAGTGCAAAATCACGATGCCAACTCCACGGTCTACTTCAAGGAAATCAGCGTAATTGAGACTGCGAAGACGATCAGCAAGCAGGAGCGTGGCGAAATCATGAGCTACTACCATTCGGCTCGTAAGCAGACGCTCGATGCGATCGACGGTCTCAGCGATGCGCAATGGAACTTCCGGCCGGCGCCCGAGAAGTGGACTATCGCCGAGGTGATTGAGCATCTCACATTGACGGAGCCCGGCCTGTTCGGCTTTGCAACTTCCGGATTTAAGAACTCGGCGGCCGGGCCCTCCGGCATGAAAGACGAAGAACTGAAGGCCAGAATGAAGGATAGATCCAAGCCCGCTCAGGCGCCCGAGCCGTTCAAGCCAACCGGAAGATGGGCTTCGAAGGAAGCGCTCGTGGCTGAATACAAGGCGCGCCGGGATGCAGACATCAAATGGCTATGGGAGACGCGCGATGACCTGCGCGGCAAATTCGTGAAATTCGGCCCAGGTTCCGTCGACGTGTATCAGATGCTGCTGGCAATCCCGGCTCACAATGAACGCCATCTCCAGCAGATCGCCGAGATTAAGGCTTCACCGGGCTATCCGAAGAAGTAAGGGCGATTCTTCATGCAGAGCCGACTTCAACCGTCTCTGCGATCGTTGTCGGCTCGGGTATATGCGGACGCGATCAATGGTCGTACTTCATCCATTGCGCTAGCAACTGCAACGAAACCCTGCATTCTGACGAGCATCGGAATCGCGACCGAAAGCGAGCGGAGGTCAGCCTTCTACGAATGCCCCAGCACGCGATGCGGCCGGTATGCCTCCGATAACTCCCTCATCTCCGACTCATCCAACTTCAAGCTGAGAGCGGCAACCGCATCATCCAGATGCCTCATCTTGCTGGCGCCAATAATCGGAGCCGTCACTCCCGGCTGCGCGAGAATCCACGCCAACGCCACCTGAGCATTCGGCACACCGCGTCTCTCCGCGATCTTAGTCACCCGATCCACAATCTCGAAATCAGAAGGATCGTAATACATTTTGTGCGCGTAATCGTCCGTCTTGGCGCGCGATGTTTCTCCGAAATCCTTATTCGTTCGATTGCCGGCAAGAAAACCCCGCGCCAGCGGGCTCCAGGGAATTAATCCGATCCCTTCCTCCCGGCATAGCGGAATCATCTCCCGTTCCTCTTCGCGATAAATGAGGTTGTAATGATTCTGCATCGTCACAAAGCGAACGAGCCCCAGTTCATCTGCCTTGTACAACATCTTGGCGAACTGCCAGGCGAACATCGATGAGCCGCCGAGATACAACGCTTTGCCCGCGCGTACCACATCGGTCAAAGCGTCCAGCGTCTCTTCGATAGGTGTCTGGTAATCGAAGCGATGGATTTGATAGAGGTCGACGTAATCGGTACCCAATCGCCTCAAGCTATTGTCGATCGAGTGCATGATGTGTTTGCGCGATAGACCTCGCTGGTTGGGATCGTCTCCCATCGCATTGAAGACTTTCGTCGCAATCACAACTCGATCGCGTCCCGGACCGAAGTCCTTTAGCGCGCGTCCGAGGATTTCCTCGCTTACGCCGAGAGAATACATGTCCGCCGTATCGAAAAAATTGATCCCGAGTTCGAGCGAGCGTTTGATGAACGGTCGCCCTTCTTCCTCTTCAAGGACCCATTCGCGCCACTTCTTCGATCCATAGGTCATTGCGCCGAGACACAGGCGGGAGACCTTCAGTCCAGTCGTTCCGAGTCTGACGTAGTCCATTTATGTCCAGTATCTCCTGTCGTGAGAAACTGACTTCCATGCCGCAGATGGTCAGGTGGGGCGTCCTGGGCGCCGCCAGGATTGCACTTGTCAAAGTTGATTCCAGCTATGCAGCGCGGGAAGTTGAGCAAAGTCGTTGCCATCGGCTCGCGTGATTCCGCCAAAGCGAAGCAGGCCGCGCAGAGCCTCGGCCTCGAGAAAGCCTACGGGTCTTATGAGGAGTTGCTCGCCGATCCCGAAATCGACGCAATCTACAATCCCTTGCCGAACCACTTGCACGTGCCGTGGTCGATCAGGGCCGCCGAGGCAGGGAAGCACGTGCTTTGTGAAAAGCCGATCGGCTTGAGCACTGGTGAATGTCGAGAACTCATGAGGGTTCGCGACCGGACCGGCGTCAAAGTGGGGGAAGCATTCATGGTCCGCTCGCATCCCCAATGGCTCCGCGCGCGGGAAGTTATCCGATCCGGAGCCATCGGCGAGCTGCGATCCATCATCGGAGCCTTCAGCTACTTCAACCGCGATCCTCAGAATATTCGCAACATCCCGGAGTGGGGCGGCGGCGGATTAATGGACATCGGGTGCTACCCGATCCAGATCGCACGATTTCTATACGAACGGGAGCCTGCGCGAGCGGTCGCAGCCGTCGAGCGTGACCCGGAGATGCGAACGGACCGGCTTACCTCCGGCATGTTGGATTTTGGCAGCGGTCAGGCGATCTTCACATGCAGCACGCAGATGGTGGCATACCAGCGCGTGCAACTCCTCGGCACAAAAGGCCGCATCGAATTGGAGATCCCCTTCAACGCGCCACCCGACCGGCCCACCCGAATTCTCATCGACAGTGGACAAGACCTTTTCGGCGGCGGTGTCCGAATCGAAGAGTTCGACATTTGCGACCAGTACACGCTGCAGGGCGATCAGTTCTCCCAAGCCGTGCGCGGCGAAGGCGAGGTGCCGACGCCACTCGAAGATTCTCTTGCCAACATGGCCGTGATTGAAGCCATGTTCGAATCCGAGACGTCAGGTCATTGGGAACCGGTCAAGCCTTAAAATGGTTGTATGAATCCTTGCAGATTGCTTCTCATCGGTTTCGCCGCCGCAAGCCTGTGGGCTGCTGCCGATCCCTCCGTTGCGCAAGCGAAGAAGCTCGTCGCAGAGAAGAAATACGATGACGCTATCGCCATCCTGGAGAAGGCGGAGAAAGCCCATCCCAAAGCAGCGGATGTCCAGAAGGGACTCGCTGATACTTACCTTGCGCAAGCGGATTCGATGATGAACGATGCTTCGTTGCCGCCCCGCGTGAAGTATCGCGGAGCTTTGAAGGCATATCGGAAAGTCCTGCAATACGACAAGACGAATAAGCGTGCGCAGGAAGGGGTCTCGACCATCGAAGGCGTTTACAAGTCGATGGGAATGCCGGTGCCGCAGTAGGCTGAGGCGATAACGGAGAGTCTGGACAGACCCCTCCCTACGTGACGGACCTCTGTGGGAAATTCCATATTACCACAGGCCAAAACGGCTTACAATGCTGAAATTTCAGTTGGACTTCAGACTCGGCCTCCTCCTGCTTCTTGGCGCGATCGGTGCGTTTTCTCAAGGATTAGATCGCGGTAGCCACATACCGGAGTTCCGACTTCCGGACCAGAACGGCACACCCCAGACCTTCGAATCCATCCGTGGACCTCGCGGAGCCATGCTCGTCTTCTACCGCTCGGCTGACTGGTGACCCTTCTGCAAGAGCCAACTGGTCGAGTTGGAGTACAGCAGAGACGCTCTGAAGCAACGGGGCTTGGGCCTTGCGGCGATTAGCTACGATTCGGTACCGGTACTCAAGTTCTTTACCGACCGCAAAGCCCTTCACTTCCCGCTACTTTCCGACGAAAGCTCAAGTGTTATAAGAGCTTTTGGAATTCTTAATGAGCAGGTGCCAAAAACCAGCGAGGTGTACGGTATACCTCACCCGGTCACATATATCGTGGATGCTCAAGGCGTGATTCAATCCCGCAATTCAGACGAAGATTATCGCCGCCGATATACCGTGGGCAACTTGCTGGAAGTCAGAACGGGTGTCGCCGAGGTGCCGACCAAACGCTTGAACGTTACCCAGTCCGTGAGCGACGCGATTGTTCATGGCGGACAACGTTTCAAGTTACGGCTTGACATCGAGCTTCCACCGGGCAGTCATGTTTATGCTCCAGGTGTGCAAGGCTATATCCCAATTGAATGGAAGATCGTCGAAAGCGATTCCTATGCAGCTGAACCAGTAACTTACCCGAAATCCCGAAACCTTCACTTGAAGGCTATCGACGAGACTGTTCCAGTGTATGAAGGGAAGTTCACACTTGAGCGGGAGGTCATTCCGGCGCAGCGCTTGTCCTCACAAGAACTCAAGATCGAAGGATCCCTAAGACATCAGGTTTGCGATGAGGTGAAGTGTTACACGCCCGAAACGGTTCCGATCGTCTGGACGATTCGCTACGAACCCCACGATACGACTCGCGCTCCGACGGAGTTACGCCGGAAGAAACACTGATATAATCGCCGTCGATGAAACGTATCGTAGCGGTTCTGTTTCCGTTCCTGCTCTGTGCGGCCGACCCCGCCGGGTTTGTTCAGTGGAGTTCGAAAGAGTTGAAGGGTTACGAGCAAAAACTAAAGCCAAAGATGGACGCGCAAAAATTCGCCGGTCAGCAACTTGGCTCATGGGGCAATCACAATGCCATGATCGGCCACCGCGAAGGAGACGGCGTGGCTGAGTTGCACGAAACGGTAGCAGACTTCTTTGTTGTACAAAGCGGCGAAGCGACCCTTGTCGTAGGTGGGACTGTAATCGAACCTAAGACGACGGCCCCACATGAAGTCCGTGGGCCGAAGATCAGCGGCGGAGAACGTCACAAGCTCGCCGCAGGTGATGCTGTTCATATCCCCGCGAACACTCCGCATCAACTGCTTGTGGAGAACGGAAAGCAGTTCACCTACTTCATCGTTAAAGTCGAAAAGTAGCTACTTGTCGGTCCAAAACATCTCCGCGTCGGAGCGGCGGACATAATTCGCGTCCAGCAACGCCGGATCCACTGCCGGTGTTCGTTCTGCGATGCGAGCGATGGCCGCTCCGATCGTTCGTTGCTCGATCACTCGTATATCGGGTGGGAAGTTCGCACGGAATGGCGAGAAGTTCGGGCAGATGATTTCCTCCACCGGCGCCGGTAAGGATGAGATCCACTTCGGGAAGGAAATAACTACTTCCGGGCTGAGTATGCGCAATTCGGCGTCGTAGACTGCGGCATAGATCTCGCCTCGGCGAGCGTCGATCAGCACGCCCCGAGAGTTTGTAGTTCCGTAGTCGGCGAGCGCTTGAAGATTCGAAACCCCGAGGGCTCCGCTTCCAGTCGCGTCAGCGAGGCCTTTCGCGGCGGTAAGTCCTACGCGAACGCCTGTAAACGAGCCTGGACCCGCAGCTGCAGCGAAAACATCGATGCTCGCCAGAGGCCAATCGTGACGCTTCAGGAGAGCTTCGATCTGTCCGAATAGAATCTGACTAAAGCCGTCCGGAGCATGAAGCGGCGTTTCCTCGATGGTGGCGCCATCCTCACGCAACACCAGGCTACCGAAATCGGAAGTCGTATCGATCGCAAGAATCCGCATTAAGGTATCAGCCTGTAAATGCGGTCGAGAACATAGACTTTCCCGTTTGCGTTCATCCCGTACAAGCGCACATTCATAACGGACGCGGAACCGGCCGTAAGCGCATTCGACTTTCGGAACGTCCCTTTCGGACCAACACCGATGACGCGGAACCCTTGCTCATTCGAAGGCGCTTCACCTGTCCACATGTACATCATGGTTCGTGTCCCGCGCGTTTCCCGCTTGAGCTTGACCTCGTAAGGCGGTGGCGTGTTCATCGATATCTCCTCCTTCGACGGCTGCGCGATTTCAAACGGGATCTTGGGAAGCGAGGTCTCAACTTCCTGCAAAAGGAACGGCCGAGACTCGAACTTCCATGACTTCAGCATGCCCTCTTTGCGGCCTTCGCGCGAGATGTGGAGAACCCAATCATGTTTCGTATCGGGCGGTTCGAAGGACTGCCGTTCGGATTTAACGTTCTTGGCTTCGGTAACTTCGCCGGTAGCTGGGTCCACCCACTTTACGTCGTACCCGTGCTTCTCCATTCTTACTTCAATGGGGCCGGAGGGCTTTTCGATATAGACGATGTACTCAACACCCGGCAAAGCTACGGCGCGACCTCCGTCAAGATCGAAATACGGTTCAAGCTCCCAATAACGAGTATCGGCAAAGAAGTCGTACCAGACGCTCATTGCTTTTGTTCCAGGGGATTGCAGATACTTCGGATCGCTTTTAAGTGTGCTCGAGCCGTAAGTGCCGGTATTCCCGAACACCGGATATTGTCCGTTCATCGTGGCATTCCATAGTCGATGCCTGAACGCGTCGCTGCCGACGTGGTGCTCATGAGTTTTCCCTGCGCCGCTGTTCTCATAGCCGAACTCGGCATTGACGCAAGGAACCGCGTAGAGCTGATGCTCGATCGCTCCTACTTCGTCGTTCGAGCTTTGATACAACAGGTGGTCCATCCACCCGTCGGCTAGCAGCGGAGATGAAGTTGACGTCGTGTGCGTTGTCCTTGGGTGGGCGTACATATCGGCATTCTTGAGCACCGTGCCCAATTGCTTCATTAACGCTCGCGCATCGCTATACTCTTCGAACTCCTGCACCAACTGCCAGGTGACGTTATACGCCGAGTAGCGCGCAACCATGTAGCGGATGTAACGCTCACGCTGCGGAGCGGACGGGAAAGCTTTTCGCAGGTGATCCTTGTCATGACCGAGAATCAAGTCGGCCACGATGCCTTTGCGATTCATCTGCGCAATGCGATCATCCAGCGTTTTATAGAAGGTGATATCCGGTTTCTCAGGCGTCGGCCAGGTCGGCCGCTCAGGACCGCCGATCGCATAACCTCGAATGTGAGTAAACTTCTGAGTGGCGCGCGTATCCAGCCAGGTCTGAAACTCCTGGGCAGGCATCCACGCAAAGTCATATCGTGTGTCACCCATCCAGAGGTGAGGCTGCTGATTCGCAATGGTCATCCAGTGGTGGCCATTGGCCGGTTTCAGAAAGCCAGGATTATCGGATTCGATCGCCGATACCTGTCCCTGTTTGCCTTCAAGTCGCTCAATATTCCCCGAAATTCGGTAATCCCACATGCCCTCGCCGGTGGGAGCGAATCGGATCACCATTCGATTTCCGCCATCCCAGAAAGCAGTTGCCCCAATGGTCCGGTATCGCGGAGAGCGGATCTCGGCGCGGATCTCTACCGTGAGATAAGGATTCGGATGCTTGGCCATCTCTTGTTCGTTTAGTTCGAACACGATGTCGCAGGGTGAGTACGCCGGAGTAGGCGCGCACGGCGTCTGCCCGGCTGCGGCCGCCGTGAACAGGACCGCCAGGAAAAGACTGCGCTGAAGCATTCCTTCAGTTTATTGAATCCAACGAAGGCGCCCCATGTTAACCTGAGCCTTTGGATTCCTCCGCCGGCGAAAAATTCGAAAAATTAGTGTCCATCATGGCTCGCCTCCGCGCACCCGGCGGCTGCCCCTGGGATCGCGAGCAGACCTTCGACACAATCAAACCCTATCTGCTCGAAGAAACCTACGAAGTGATGGAAGCCATCGATGCCCGCGACTGGCAGGAACTGGCTGACGAATTGGGCGATTTGCTGCTTCAGTCGGTATTCTTCGCGCAAATGGCGTCTGAGGCCGGATATTTTAAAATCGAGGACTCTATCGACGCCATCAACAATAAGCTGATTCGCCGTCATCCGCACATCTTCGGTGATTCCGAGGCTCGCACCGCCGACGATGTGAAAAAACGCTGGGACGAAATCAAGGCCGAGGAGAAGAGGGCCAAGGGTGAACTACCGAAACTGCTGCTCGAAAGCATTCCACGAAGCCTTCCGGCCCTTGTGGAAGCGGCGCAGATCAGCTCTCGGGCGGCTGGGGCCGGCTTCGATTGGGAAAATGCCGAGCAGGTGCTCGACAAGCTGCATGAGGAACTGAGCGAACTCGCCGAAGCTCGCGAAAATGCTTCTCACGAAGAGATTGAAGGCGAGGTGGGCGACTTGTTATTCGTCCTTGTGAATCTCGCGCGATTCGTGAAAGTAGATCCCGAGCAAGCTTTGCGCAAGAGCAATGCGAAGTTCCGGCGGCGGTTTGCCCATGTCGAGAAGTCTCTCCAGGCGCGAGGCAAAAATCTTTCTGAGTCCAACGTTCAGGAAATGGAAGAGATCTGGCAGGAGGCGAAGCGTTCGGAATGATCGCTGTACGCTCTCTCACGGAATACACGGAATTAGAAGAAGCCGTACGCCTCCAGCGGGAAATTTGGGGCTTCGCTGAAATCGAACTGCTGCCTGTGCGACTTTTCGTTGTCGCAACGAAAGTGGGCGGACAGGTCTTTGGCGCGTTTGACGGCCCACGCATGATCGCCTTTCTGCTTGCAATTCCCGGAATCAAGCCGGGCGGCTGTTCTTATTTGCACAGTCACATGATGGGTGTTCTGCCCGAGTATCGTGACAAAGGCGTAGGAAGGATGTTGAAGCTCCGCCAGCGCGAAGAAGCCATCGCTCGTGGCGTCGAACTAGTAGAGTGGACATTTGATCCGCTCGAATTGAAGAATGCATACTTCAACATCGAGCGGCTGGGCGCAGTGATTCGCCGCTACGTTCTGAACCAATACGGCACGACAACTAGCCGTTTGCATGGCGGGCTGCCGACCGATCGTTGTGTCGCGGAATGGCAAGTCTCCACTCGTCGTGTCGCGCAATTCCTCAATGGAGAGCGGCCGGAGGAGCGATTCGAAGCGCGAATCGAAATACCCCAAGACATTGCCACATTGCGTACCCAACAACCGGAGCGCGCAAGAGAGATTCAACAGCGCGTCAGCCAAAGCTTCCTCGAATACTTCAGGAAAGGTCTGGCGGTGATCGGGTTCGAGCGTGGGGAAAGCACAAGCACATATCTCTTAGGTAAATGGGAATCCGATTAGAGCGCGCCATATTACGGCATCTGCGTATGCCGCTGGTTCATTTCTTCGAGACCAGTTTCAGCCGAACTTACGAACGCGACATCCTGATCGTCGAGGTCGTTAGCGATGGCATTTCGGGATGGGGTGAGGTCACGGCCGGCGAACATCCTTTTTATAACGAGGAATGGACTGACTCGGCTTGGCTGCTGCTGAAGAATTACATCGGGCCGCGAGTTCTCGGCAAATCATTGGAGACCGCCTCTGATGTCTATCCACTGACGAAACACATCCGCGGACACTTCATGGCGCGCGGCGGCTTCGAAGTCGCAGTCTGGGACCTGGAAGCCAGACAGCATAATCGGCCTCTGTATCAGCAGATCGGCGGAGGAGCGCGTCGTGAAATCCCTTGTGGCGTATCCATCGGAGTGCAGGACACGGTCGAACAACTGCTGGAAAAGATCGACACGGAACTAAGCGCCGGCTATCAACGGATAAAGATGAAGATCAAGCCGGGTTGGGACGTGGATGTCGTGGCTGCGGTTCGCAAGCGCTTTCCTCAAATCAAGCTCATGGCCGATGCCAACTCTGCGTACACGCTCGCGGACACCGACCATCTCCGCCGGCTCGACGAGTTCAACCTGACGATGATTGAGCAGCCTCTCAGTCACGATGACATCATCGATCATGCGCGCCTGCAGTCCCAGTTATCAACACCCATCTGTCTCGATGAATGCATCCGGACCGTGCGTCACGCCGAGCAGGCAATCGAGATGCGCGCCTGCGGAGTTATCAATATAAAGCTGGGCCGAGTTGCCGGCTTTGCTCAAGCCAAGACAGTTCATGATGTCGCTCTTGGCGCGGGCATTCCGGTTTGGTGCGGCGGAATGCTGGAGGCAGGTATCGGGCGGGCTCACAATATTGCGCTTGCAACTCTGCCGAACTTCGTACTTCCAGGCGACGTGTCCGCGAGCAAACGATATTGGAAGCGGGACATCATCGTTCCGCCCGTGGAGACTACTTCCACTGGAACCATCGCCGTTCGCGATGAGCCCGGGTTTGGTTACGAACTGGATCGGGATTGGATCCGGCAAGTGACGGTGCGGGAGGAGACGCTCGTTGCCTGAGCGGCCTTCTCGCTTTAAAATCTACAGCCTCATTACGATCATGACCGCACTTTGGTCGTGGAACTACATCGTCGCTAAATACGCCTTGCGGGAATTTCCGGCATTGCTCGCGTCCGGAATCCGAATGATCATTGCGGGACTGATCATGATCGGCGTATATCGCTGGCATCAGTTGAAGGGCAAGATACCGCAATGGACGCGCCGGGATATCGGGATTCTGGTCTTCCTCGGGATCATGGGAGTTGGTCTCAACCAATTCTTCTTCGTGCTCGGAATCAGCAAAACGACTGTTTCTCACGCTGCTATCATGATCGGACTTACACCAGTGACAGTGCTGCTGCTCGCGTCTGCCATGGGTCTCGAAAAGCTGAGTATTCTGCGGCTGCTCGGGATGTTTATCGCGCTCGCTGGTGTCGCTGTGCTGCAGTGGTCCACCAACAAGTCGGACGGAGCTTCAATAACGGGTGATGCGCTAGTCTATTTAGCCTCACTAACGCTTGCGATCTTCACGGTCCGTGGGAAACCGGAGGCGTCCCGCTTTGGGGGCGTGCTTGTAAACACTTTTGCTTATGCCGGCAGCGGCCTCGCAATGCTTCCGATCGTGTTCGGCTATTCTCGAGGATTTGATTTCACGGAAGTATCTTGGGTTGGCTGGGTGAGTCTCGCGTATATGGCAGTGTTTGCGTCCGTAGTTTGTTATTTGATTTACTACTATGCCTTGTCACATGTGCCCGCTTCGCGTGTGTCGGCGTTCTCGTATTTGCAGCCACTGCTCAGCACGGTAATGGCGATTTCGATCCTGGATGAACATCCGACCAAGTCGCTTGTATCCGGCGGAGCGCTGGTACTCGCCGGAGTGTTTCTGGCGGAGCGTGGCTGATGGCCGGTTTCGTCCGCTTGCTTCGCGACAACCGCAACTATCGTTACACCTGGTTCGGACAGGTGGTTAGCGAGTTCGGCGATCACTTCAACAACATTGCTGTCTTCAGCCTGGCGTTGGCGAACACCAAGTCCGGAATGGTGGTGAGCGGAGTGATGTTATCGCGAGCCGTGCCTGTCCTACTTGCCGGACCACTTGCGGGAGTCGTGCTCGACCGCGTCGATCGCCGGCGCGTCATGATCCTCAGCGATGTTGTTCGCGCGGTAGTCGCGCTGGCCTTTATCTTCGCGGTTCCGAAGACATCGACAGGTTGGCTCTATCCTCTGAGTGCGATGCTTATGTTCGCGTCGCCATTTTTTACGAGTGGCCGATCATCCATCCTTCCTTCGATTGCTACGGAAGAGGAACTACATACCGCAAATACGCTGACTCAAACCACTCAGTGGACTACACTGACGCTCGGCGGGTTCTTTGCCGGCATCGCAGTCAAGCAGTTTGGATACGAATGGGCGTTTGTTCTTAACTCCCTCTCATTCGTGTTCTCGGCGTGGTGCATCTCGCAGTTACGCGTGCAGTCTCGCAACACGTCCGAATACGAGTCGTTGACGGAAGTGGATTGGATGCGCTCCTGGCGCGAGTATCGGGACGGCCTTCGCTATCTGCGTTCTATCCCGCTGCTGTTCGCGATCGCGATGGTCGGTATGGGATGGGCAACCGGCGGCGGCGCGGCTCAGATCCTGTTCGGCCTGTTCGGGGACATCGTATTTCAGAGGGGTTCCGTAGGGATTGGTACGATCTGGAGTTGCGCCGGGCTCGGACTGGTGGTTGGTGGTGTTTTCGCGCATTGGATTGGCCCGAAGCTAAGCTTCAGGGACTATAAGCAGACGATTTCCATCTGCTATTTAATCCACGGCGGGACCTATGTGCTTTTCAGCCAGATGCAGCAATTCTGGGCAGCCCTGGTCTTTATCGCGCTGTCGCGAGCGGCGATCGCGGTAAGCTCTGTTCTCAACATGACGCAAGTCCTGTTGCATGTCGACGATCAATATCGAGGGCGTGTCTTTGCAACGCTGGAGACTCTAACATGGGGAGTGATGATGTTTTCGATGATGGCCGCGGGCGCTGCCTCGGAGCACTACAGCCCACGAGCCATCGGAGCATGTGCCGGCGCCTTGAGTTCTACCACCGCTCTCTTTTGGGCGATCGCCGATTCGCGCGGGAAGTTGCCGGAGCCGCAGCGTACCGGCCGGCGGTTGGATGAAATCGAAGTGCACGGTGAGCCGACGGTCTGATATGACCGAATCATTGCAAGGAAACATCGTACTCGTAACCGGCGCGGCGAAGCGCATCGGTCGCGGGATCGCCATGCGTCTGGCTCGGGAAGGCGCTCGAGTGCTGATTCACTATCACGGCTCCGAGAGTCAGGCCCGCGAGGTGGCCGCGCAAATTGGGGCTGAGCTGTTTCGAGCAAACCTCGAGAGTGTCGAAGAGATCGGCGCGATGTTTCACGAGATCCGGCAGCGCGTCGGAAAGTTGGATGGGTTGGTCAACAACGCGGCCCGTTTCACGCAGATCAATCCGCTTGCGGTGACCGAAGCGGATTGGGACTTTATTCACTCCGTGAATCTCAAAGCTACGTTCTTCTGCTGCCAGCAGGGAGCCCTGCTGATGCGAGATCACGGAGGCGGACGCATCGTGAACATCAGCTCGATGGGTGGCATCCGGCCGTGGCCCGAGCACGTGCACTATTGCGCGTCGAAGGCCGGCGTCATTCACATGACGCGCGCTTTATCCATAGCGCTTGCGCCCGAGATCAGCGTGAACAGTGTCGCTCCCGGTGTCATTCCATTCGAGGAAGCAAATACCCCGCGCATTCAGGCGCTGGTCGAGAAAACTCCGGCAGGTCGCGCAGGTACCGCCGAAGAGATTGCCGATGCGGTCGTGTATTTCCTGACTGCTACTAAATTCGTTACCGGCCAGTTGATTGCTGTCGACGGCGGCCTAAGCCAGCGTTAGTTTTCGAAGAGACGCTTATCAAGCTCGGCCGTAATTCGCGGCAGCATCTCGGGGTTGCGCAGGACGTTGGTAATCCCGAAGTTCGCATACGTTTCCATCAACAGATCGACTGCTTCGAATGCGACGGCGTATGCCGCCGAGGCGTGTTGCGCGCTGAGGCGTGACCAGCTCTGCGACAGATTCTCCAATCGTGGAACTTTATTGGCGCGCATCAATGCCCTGAGATTCGCGCGCATGCCAGGGGTCATTGTCTCGCCGGACAGCTTTTGGGCAAATCCCTCATGCAGCCAAGCAGGAAAGGAGCCCAGATTCGACAGGCAGGCGTGTACAATTTCATGCGCGAACACCTGACGGGTTTTCTCATCCATCGACCTGCCGTTGGCTACCGGCACACGGATCTTACCGTCGAACTGACCGCCGCTCCACTCTGCCGCGCCCGTTGTAGCGCGATAGGCAGGCCACGACTGTACGATCGCCACAATACGTTCGTCTGTACGACAACCAAGCTGTGAAGCAATGCGCGAGAATTCCTGCTCTAAAGTTGCGATCATCGTTCGAGCCACTTCCGTACCCAGATTCCCGCCCTCGTATCGCAGCAGGAACCGGTTGCCGTATAGCTTTTCCGCGCTCTGGTCGCTCGATTGTTCTCTCTCGAGCTTCGCGATCAGACGCTGTACCGGGAGGTCCTCGTGCAGACGCTGTGAATCTCGGAGATAATCGAGCGCGATCCGAGTCTCGTCGGCCTGATACGCTGCGATGCCTGCCAGCAGAAGGAACTGATAGTCCCTTCCATAGACTTGCATTCCTTTCTCAACAACATCGAGCGCTGCGCGCGGTTGCCGTTCTTCCAGTAGGCGAGACGCCTTTACCAGCGGATGATCGGGCGAACCCTGGATCGGAGGCAGATCGATCGATTTAGATTTGGTAGCCGCGACCGCCGGCGCCTGCTGGACCTGCTTTGTGAATTCCTCGAGTCCCGTGAGCGCGGACGCAGGTAAATAGCCTTCGATTATCCTGTCTTTGGTTTTCACCGAGACCTTGTAGCAGGTTTCGACGCTGCCCGACATCGCAAACCGAATCTCTGCAGGACTTCCAGCCTGCGCGTCTGCTATCACTTCGTCCAACGGGGAGCAGCCGGCGCGCAACGACGCATCCTGTTTCAGGAGCAGCCCCGCTGTAGCGAACAGAATTAGCGGGAACACTCCTGCCATTACTTGGATAATAAACGGTTGGCGCCCAAATTACCCTCGGGTATTCACCTCAATCTCGACAGTGCTGATGAGGCGATATGGTTACCCAACTGCAGAAGGCAAAGCGGAGACGAACTATGGCAGATACGAAGATTGAGAACTGGACTACTCCGGGAAGCGATTCCTTTACCGAACGATTGAGCGATGTTGAAAACGAAGGCGCTTGTGTCAATTGCGGCGATTACGTTCCGGAGTACCGGAAACACTTTATGGATCATTATGCGCTGAACGGCGGCGAATACGGCCACTATGCAGCCGCGTATGAGCTTGGTCACAGCTATGCGCACAATCACGCCAGTGAAGATTGGTCTGACGCCGAAGGCAACTTACGCCGGCAGTGGGAACAGCGGCGACAGGGAAGCTGGGGAGATTACGCGGATGCGATCCGCTTCGCATGGAACAGCGCTCGACGTCACCGCTAGTTACATATTCCGGTAAGTAATATGTACAGCCCGTACGTAGAAGCAAACGGTGAACTGTCAAGTCGATCATCAAGTTTGCGTCTTGGACCTCGATGTGCAATATCAACGGCAGAGACGGAGAGAACGGATGAGCCGACAACAACAGTTTCGCGTTATTGATAGCAATGGCGTAAAAGGTACGCTTCTTACGACGTCACGGTTCCTGGACGATAGCCCCCATCGTCTGGTCCGTCTGGAAGACGGACGCGAGTTGTTAGTCCCTCGGCAATTGCTCAGGCCTCAGGATGACGGCTCATTCGTTCTCACCGTTCCAGTCTCCGATCTGCTCAGTTCTGAGCGCGCATCGGTAAAGGAGACTGTCGTGCCGGTTGTGCAAGAGGAACTGGATGTCGGCAAACGCGTTGTGGAATCAGGGCGCATACGCGTCAACAAGAAAATCGAAACTACAGAATCGATCGTTGACGAGCCTCTACTACATCAAGGGTTCGATATTCAGAAGACGGCAGTAAATCGAATCATCGAAGACATTCCGGAACCTCATTACGAAGGGAACACTCTGGTGCTCCCGATACTCGAGGAGGTCCTCGTGGTGGAGAAGCGCCTGATCCTTCGTGAGGAAGTTCGTATCACTCCCAAACGGGAAGAGGTGCGAGATCCGCAAACACACTCACTTCGCCGCGAGCACGTGGAAGTGGAGCGCGTCTAATACCAGCTTAATTATGAGGAGACATGCAATTATGACGAACACTATGACTGCGAACCGAACCGTTGTCGGTCTGTTCGACGACTTCGAAAGCGCGCAACGCGCTGCAGCGAATCTTGAACAGGCAGGAATCCCGAGGGATGAGATCAGTGTTGTTGCCGGTAATGAATCCGGTAAGTATAAGGACTACGCCAGCGGAACCGGTGAAGTCGGCAAGGGCGTCGCCGGAGGAGCCGGAGCCGGCGCAGCAATCGGTGGAGGTCTTGGTTTAATCGCCGGACTGATGTCGCTCGCGATTCCGGGATTCGGTCCTGTAATCGCCGCCGGCCCAATCGCGGCGGCGCTCACCGGGGCCGGCATCGGAGCCGCAGCCGGTGGATTGATCGGAGGGTTGACCAAGGCCGGCGTCTCCGAGCGGGATGCCGAGTACTACGCGGAAGGCGTTCGGAGGGGTGGTGTGTTGGTAACTGTACGAACGACGGAAAACCTCGCCGATAAGGCGGCGGGAATTCTCGATGATGCCGGCGCCAAGGACGTCGACGAGAAATCCCGTGAGTGGCGCTCCAGTGGATGGACTCCGAAGTACGACCACAGCCGCGAAGGAGACCGGAAGATGGAGGTTGTAGAGGAAGATCTGGACATCGGCAAAAGAGAAGTTGGCGGCCGACGCGTGCGTGTCTACTCCGATGTGACCTCCAAGCCCGTACAGAAAGACGTCACGCTGCGCGACGAGAAGATCACTGTGGACCGGCGGGGCGTTGATCGGCCGGCAGATCCCGGCGACTTGGAAGCGTTCAAAGAGGGTCAGATTGAGCTGACTGAAAAACACGAAGAACCAGTTGTAAAGAAGCGAGCCCGTGTGGTGGAGGAAGTTCGTGTCGGCAAGGAGGTCCACGAACACACCGAAACGGTACGCGATGCCGTCCGCCGCAAAGACGTGCATGTAGAAGAGGCAGGCAGCGGGATGAATTACGACACCGACTACCAAGCCGATTACAAGCGGAATTATGCGAACCGGGGGCACAAGTACGATTACTACGCTCCCGCGTATCAATTCGGAAGCACGTATGCCAACGATAGCCGCTATCGCGATCGCGACTGGAATTCAGTGGAGAGCGACGTGAGGAGAAACTGGGAAGCCCGCGGTGAAGGAAAGTGGGAAGAATTCAAGGATGCTGTCCATTACGGTTGGGATCGCGTCCGAGGCCGACGATAAACGTTAACAAATAGCTAATCGGAGGAAGAAGGAGCCCGAGACGTTTTAGACGCCTCGGGCTCTTTCTGCTGCTACTGCTGCTTCGCGGACTCTTTGTCGTGGTAGTCCTGGTATTCCTTTTTCAACGCCGGATCGTGAGGACTGCCGTAGATATCCGACGATTTGTACTTGCCTTCGTCGAACTTCTTCTTCGTCCAGACATCATGGATCTTGATATCGGCGCCACGCTTGATGACATCGTCCACTAACTGCGGAGGAATGATCGAGATACCTTCGCGGTCCCCTAACACTACATCACCAGGCATGACCGTGATGCCGCCGATTCGGATCGGCACATTGAAACCCGTCAACATTACATCTCTGATAGGGGTCGGATGCGCATTCTTGTAGTAGAGAGGCATGTCGAATTCCGCGATTCCATCGAGATCTCTGACGGCCCCATCCACTACAAGCCCGGTTCCAGTCTTCTTCATGATGTAGTAGGCCAGGTTATCTCCGACGAAGGTGCCGTATTCATCCTTGCCGAAGAGATCCACGACCATCACATCACCGGGTTGCAGTTGATCGATGATCCACTGGTTCTGGCCGCCGAAGTAGTTCTTCTGTTTCGCCTCTGAAGTGATGATCTCGTTCAGGTCGCCTCGAACCGGCATGAACTGAGCTGTGACGACTCGACCGACGAGCTTTTTGCCCGGGCGAGTTAACTTGAAGCCGCCGGCGAAATGATTCGGGAAGCCTTTGCCGGGAAGAACGCTCCATACATCCTCGGCGGACAGATTCGCGATCTTTGCGAGCGCGGAATCGGGCACCTTTGGCCGCCCGTCTTCAAAGCGGTCGAAAGGATTCTTCGCCGTCATTTTCAGCATTTGATCCTTGGTAAGCGTGATCAACTGCGCGTGCGCCGCCACGGCGCAGAGCAAGAGGCAAACGGTTTTCATACGAGGGAACTCTATCATACGCCGGTGTGATAATAACGGCAGCTATGCGTTCCCATTACACACCCACTCGGCGCACATTCCTTGCGACTGCGGCGATGGCGATCACTGCCTCGGCGAAAGGAAAGAACATCCCTGTTGGTCTCGAACTTTATTCGGTCCGAGATGAGATGAAGAAGGACCTCCTCGGCGCGGTCCGGCGGGTCGGACAGATGGGATATGAAGGAGTGGAGTTTTATTCTCCTTACTTCGATTGGACTCCTGAGTATGCGAAGGAAGTTCGCAAGGTCCTGGATGAAGTGAAGCTGAAGTGCTGGTCGACGCACAACAGCGCCAAGTCTTTCGATGCCGCCAACATTCAGAAAGCCATCGATCTCAACGGCATCCTGGGATCGAAGTATGTAGTGATGGCGAGCGCGGGCAAGGTGGAGAGCCTGGACGACTGGAAGAAAGTCGCCGAGACGCTAACGGCCGGTCACGAAAAGCTGAAGAGCACGGGGATGAAGGGCGGCTTCCACAATCACGAACTCGAGTTTAAGCCCATCGAGGGAAAGCGTCCGATGGAGGTGCTTGCGGCGAACACTCCCAAGGACTTGATGCTTCAACTCGATGTCGGCACCTGCATCGAAGCCGGATCCGATCCCGTGGAATGGATCAAGGCGAATCCCGGCCGGATCAATTCCATGCATTGCAAGGAATGGTCGAAGGAGAAAGGCTTCCGCGTACTCTTCGGTGACGGAGTAGCGCCCTGGCAGAGGATCTTCGCCGCCGCTGAAAAAGAGGGCGGGGCTCAGTTCTATTACATCGAGCAGGAAGGCTACGATCTGCCGGCGTTCGAGACGGCTGAGAAGTGCCTGGCGAATTTCAAGAAGATTCGCTCCAGTTGAGTATTCCGCGCCGGATAAGGTCAGGCAGAATTTTGTTTACGATGCTGGGCGAGAGCTGCGCCCGATCGTGATCGGGTCCGAACCAGACCAGTTCCGCTATCTCGGAATGCGGCGCGGGTTCTCCCATGAGATCGCCGCGATAGAGTTCGATTTCAACGATCTTGTTTTCGGTTCCCGCAGCTTTGTCGCGATACGTTCCAAGGTATTCGGTGTTGGTGAGTTTTACGGGCCCGAGTTCCTCGATCAATTCCCGTTTCAAGCATGCTTCCGCGGTTTCGCCGGATTCGAAGCAGCCTCCAGGTAGGATCAATCGTGCTGTACCTTTTTTCTTGCGGCACAGCAGAATGTGGTTATCGCGCATCGTGAGGAGACCGACCTTGTTGTAGTCGGCCATTATTGCAACACCGGAAGAGTCAGGTAATCCTTCGGGACGTACAGGCTACCTTCGGTCGTGCCCTGCGGCGATGTTCGCCTCAGGCTAGAGGTCAGCTCCCGGAAGAAATGCGCGCATTCAGGTAGTCATCGAACGCGCGCGCGATTATTTTGAGCTGGCTTGGGGATTCGTGGACAAACTCCAGACGAAAATGCGTGATGCCGGCCTTCTGCCAGTTATCAAGATGCGTGCTTGCTTCCTGCGCTTCGGCGCCGAAGACAGTGTTGCGACAGCCTATATCCGCCATGACTGGATGAGCGCGTCCGTTCAGGTCCCGAACGGCGATGCGATGTTGTTCGCAAGGACGGCCGCAATCTTTAAAGCTTGTTCCTTCGGAGAGGAAACGGCAGAACACGCAATGCTCGGTGTGGAAAACGGGCAGATGTTGATACACGATGGCTTCGATGCGATCGCCTCCTACCATACGAGCGAGGCTGGCGACTTGCGCGGCGTTGAGATCGTGCGTGGGGGTGATGCGTCGCAGCCCGAGCTTCACCAGTGTTTCCGCGGTCAATGAATTTGCGGCGTTCAAGCTGAAGTCACCGGTGAGTTCTGCGTTCGTCCGATTGCGGATCGAGTCGGCGAGACCGGCCGATCTGATGAGCAGCGGGCAGTCTAGCCGCAGGAGGAAGTCGACGATTCGCTCTTCACCGGGTTTTAGAATGCGGGGGCTCGCTACTCGCACGGAGACGCCGGATGCTTTCACTCTCTCGACGGATGGCTTCAGACCGTACAGGTCAAGGTAGTCCAGTGTGATGCTTGCGGGTTGTAGTTCGATTGCTGTTTCCAGCTGGTCGGGCGTTCGGAGGAGGAGGTGGAGGTGGGCGGACCTCCGCTCCCTTGCGCTAAAGCGAATTGCGGTCGCGGCTCTGTTCTGGCGGTCGCGGCTCCGTTATCGTGTGGTGTGGTGGGGGCGGGGGCGGATTGGATTGCCTGAAGGCGCTCGACGGCTTCGCGTCTGATCTGATTGAGGACGGATGCGGGAGCGAACGGCGAGCCTTGAATATCTAATTCGAGTTCGGTGAGCGAGTAGGGTGTGCGCCGAGGCGCTTGAACTGATCGTGAAGGAAATCGTTGTCAAGAATGCGATTGGCGGCCGTTCCTAACGGAGCGGATGAGTTCACCTGTACCGATATTTCTGGTTCGCCTGGAGTGTCCAGTACGACTCAAGCGGCTCTCCCTCGCGCGCTATGACCCGAATGCATATGGGCTGTTTGCTGACAGGGCCGGAAGTCTGCAAGTAGGGGCGGACTCCTTGTCAAGATCGGGATCGTGCGTGCGCCAGAGCAAGTCGCCGGACCGCACGCGGGAGAAGTCGATGTCGCGATTGCCAAAGCGCACGATCAGATTGCCGTCACGCTGCTGCGAAACGGCGTAGACGTGACCGCCTTCTTCACGCTCTTGCGGACTGCGCCACGATGCCGCGTCAAATACCACGCCATCGCCCGGCTTCAGCGGCGCTATCGCGTTGGCGGACGCGGGCTCAACGACTGCGGAATCGCTGAAGACCTTCGCTACGCGACCGATCAGAACTCCCCGATGCCTGGGCGTTCTCCCCTCGACGACCTCCTGATGATTGGTTCCGGACAAGAAATATGGACCGAGCCCGCGCGAGTATACCTGCTCGAGCTGGAGTTCTTCGGCGCGTGTAATCTGCGGCCGCGTGCCTTTCATCGCGTCGTCGACAGCCTGACGATATGCCCGAGTCGTTAGCGCGACGTAGTCCGCATCCTTGTAGCGGCCTTCGATCTTCAATGCCGATATGCCAATTTCAACGATCTCAGGGACGTGATGCAGCGCGTAAAGATCGCCCGGAGAGAGGAGGTACCGCGCATCGTCGAGCGGATGCGGTTCATTGTCCACGATGAGCTCATAGGGCATGCGGCAGGCTTGCGCGCACTGGCCGCGATTCGCGCTCCGTCCACCCCACGCTTCCGAAGAGAAGCATTGGCCGGAGTAAGCGACGCACAACGCGCCGTGGACAAAGATCTCCAAGTCGCAGTCCGTCGTGGCGCGAATTGCGCGGATCTCACCTAAGGAGAGCTCGCGCGCCAAGGTGACACGCGAGGCGCCAAGCTTCTGCGCGAGGCGGACGCCTTCCGCACTGGTAATGCTCATCTGCGTGCTGGCGTGCAGTTCCAGATCGGGCGCGATTTCGTGCGCGAGCTGGAGCACACCAAGGTCCTGGATGATCAAGGCATCGGCGCCGGCCCTCGCGGTTGCTTCGATGGTACGCGCGGCCTCGCTCAATTCATGCTCAAACACGAGGGTGTTGAAGGTAATGAAGCCCTTGACGCCCCGGGAATGAAGCGTACGGAAGACATCCGGCAATTCTTCGAGGCGGAAGCCAACTTTCGCGCGAGCGCTGAAATGTTTCAGGCCGAAATAAACGGAGTCGGCTCCAGATTCGATTGCAGCCTGCAACTGGGGCCAATAACCGGCCGGACTCATGATTTCTGGCTTAGGGGACAAGGGCGAGGTTGGCACTACTACATCCATCGTAGCGCGACTGAGAAGCGGTCGCGGATTGGGCTTTGAGGGGTCGTGGCTCTGCTTGCGAAGCGAAGTCAACTTCGAGGACAGAGGGGTTGGCTTCGGGATGTTCTTTGAGGAAATCATCGACTCGATTCGAATAGAATGCGCCTTCCATTCGCTGGAACCGCTTCAAGCGCCATGCGGCCATGATTAGACGATCCGCGAGAGTCTGTTCGAGCGCCGGGTGCGGTTTCAGGTCAGACAGAAAACTTGCGCGGAAGTCACAAAGACAGCGACGGTCACGGCCAAGCTCTATGGGCAGCAATTGGGCCCACAGCACGACGCTTGGGGCTTCTGAGCGCGAACGAACCCGCTGAAGAATTTGCCGTCGATCTCGGGCGCCATGGCGTCAGCATCGAGGCCCTGATCTTTCAGGAAGGAAAGCGCATCTTCAGCCCTGTAGATTCGGGTCGGCTCAATGCCGATGTTCTCGAATCCGGCCGCCTTCAACTTCGCCTTGTACTCGTTTTCTTCCAGCGCCCCCGCAACGCAGCCGACCCATAGCAGGACACTTTTCCGGATCTCGGGCAGCATCTCCCCTCTAGTGACGACATCAGAGACAGCGAAGCGACCACCGGGCTTCAGCACCCGAAAGGCCTCCTTCAGAACGCGATCTTTGTTACCGCTCAGGTTAATGACACAGTTGGAAATGATGACGTCGATGGAGTTGTCGGGGAGAGGGATGCTTTCGATCTCGCCCTTCAGGAACTCGACGTTTTCCGCTCCGGCCTTGCGCTTGTTCTCGTTCGCAAGCGCCAACATTTCATCTGTCATGTCAAGGCCGTATGCCTTCCCGGTTGGGCCCACTCGTTTGGCAGAAAGCAAAACGTCGATTCCACCGCCCGAACCGAGATCAAGAACAGTCTCACCCTGCTTCAATTCCGCCAGCGCGGTTGGATTGCCGCATCCAAGGGAAGCGAGAACGGCTGTCTCGGGCAATTCGCCAGTCTGCGACAACTCATACAGGTTGCTGGTGATTGGATCGACGCACTCCGTACCGGATGGCCCCGATCCGCAGCAAGCGTTTCTTTCTCCTGTCGTAACTCGAAGCGCAGCTTGGCCGTACTTCTCCTTCACAACATCTTTGATGTTCACTTCGCCCATGATCTTCTCCTACCAATCAAGCACACGAATAGAGCGCCTGTTCGGATGAACAGTCGATCCGTCGAGATCTCCTGTCGATTACTTACAGATTTGAAGTACCTTGTCGGGCGAGATGGCCTTCGTCCGAGTGCAACACTCCGCATACAGAAACGACAACAATTCCTGAAGTGCTTGCGTGTTGGCTGAATACCAGAGATAGGTTCCCTCACGGCGCACATTGACCAACTCCTCATTTCTGAGCTTGTCAAGATGATGCGAAAGGGTTGAGTTTGGAATATTGAGTTCGGACTGTATGTCGCTCACGACCATGCCATCAGGGTGTGACGAAAACAGGAGCCGAACAATGCGAAGCCTTGGCTCCGTGCCCATTGCAGCGAACATGTCCGAATACCGGGCCGTCTGTTCGGGAGCCATCCTGCTCATATTTCGATGATACTAGAAATTAGAAACCTGTCAAGCGTTGTTTTCGGTGTCGAAAGAAGGTCCGGGTTTGTAGATGCAAGAACGATTCCACTACCGTTTTTGGCTCTTGCTGTTGAGCACGTAGTCGTTTCATTGCGAATGATTGAATAGCCTTTACCCGACGAACATCAAGCATCAAACTGCTTGATGTGGTGGAATCGTGAATCGAAACTGCGAACCTTCGCCGGTCTTCGACTCGACCCAGATACGCCCGCCGTGCCGCTCGACGATTTTCCTACATAGGGCCAACCCGACTCCAGCTCCGGATAGTTCTTGCCATGGGCGCGCTTGAATAGCCCGAAGATACGTTCATGGGATTCGGCGGGGATCCCCGAGCCGTTATCGGACACCGTTATCGTGTGCTCGGCATCCTGTGTTTCACAGCGGACTTCCACAACGGGCGGCTCGGTCCCACGATATTTGATCGCGTTTCCGATAAGATTCTGCATCAACTGGCAGAATTGCACCCGGTTTCCGAGCAGCACCGGCAAATCTCCCACTCGAATTCCGCGTTGGCTTCTTCGATGGATAGAAGCAGATTGCTCTTGGCCCAGTCGACAGCATCCTTCAGAGAAACCTGCTCGTCCAGGTCCGCGGCGTGCATGACCCGAGAATAGGCCAGAAGCCCTCGAATCATCTCCGTCATCCGTAGTGGAAGCGTCACTGATGTACTCGAGGAATTCATCCGCATCCTGGTCCAGCTTTCCCTTATAGCGCCGGGACAGCAACTGCGCAAATCCGTTGAGACTCCGTAGTGGTTCCTGGAGATCGTGGCTGGTAACGTATGCGAACTCGCGGAGATCGGCGTTCGATTTTTCCAACTCTTTCGCCTTCCGGGCGAGCGCCAATTCCGCGCTCCGCCGCTGGTCGATCTCACGCTCCAGACCGCTTCTTATCTCCTGCACTTCTTCGAGCCGGCTACGAGCTACATGGAGAAGATATGCGGATAGAGCGAGAAGGAAAGAGGCGTTAAGACCGATCGCCAGAACCATGTGAGATGCCCACGATGCGCCTCTTCGTACAAAATCGGACCGAGGCTGCACGCGGAGGATAGCCGACAACTCCGGAAGGCTTACTTCGGCGCGGCCGACAGTCTCACTTTGGAATCGAGCGCTGGGAAACTCATAGAGATTGTTTCCGTCGTGAAGAAAGAACAACTGGAAATTCGGACCGAGCACGTTTGCAGCAGCCGCATCCACAAGATCCTTGAGTTCCAGAATTGCGATCCTCGAGGAACCGCTTTTCATCGGAACCACCATCACAACCTGCGGCGTATTTGATCTCTCGTGAAACAGCGCATAAAAACTGTCGCTATGTTGGGGATATCGTGCAAACATTCCTTCAGCTCGGCATCCTCGGGTTTTCGCCCACCGGCTACGGTTCTCGAGTCCGTCCAGCGGATTGCGGCGCCTTCTCTCAGTCCGACGGTAGCCGGTGTTGGAACGACAGGACTTCGGCCCCATATTCGATCTCACTCAGGCGACGGTTCAGCTCAGCGCGCAATGCGCGGCTGGCTGCCCTTGCAGTGCTCTGTGCCTGAAATGCAACTACGTTGCTCCGTTCCTGCAGCAACGACCGCCAGAGGATGAATGCCGCAACGGTTCCTAACACCGCGACCAGGACGGGGCGATGCATTCTGCGACGAAACTCTCCATCCTCACCGATTTGTTCTGCCGCGACGGCAGCTTTCACATACGCGATACGCACCATCACGCATCCGAGCAGAAGGAGGGACAGGGTGGCGTCGACGGAAATTTCGCCTTCAAACGCCGGATTGGCGGGAATGAAGCCCAAAAGCTCGTTCGTAAAACCGCAAAGCCCCAGCGTTGCTGTCAACGCTCCTGCTATGGCTGCGAATACGGGCCGATGCACGCTCGGACGTGTCCCGAAAGCAGCATCATGGCAAAACCGCAGATGAGAAAACAGAGGGCGTTGGGAAACGCGGTGTGGATGAAGGAGACGATGAAGGGAGCCGGATCTTTGGCGCTGACGTTGACGGAATTCCAGCGATAGATCTGGGCGGCTAAAGCAAGCAGCCGCGATCGATGTCGCGAGTCAGCGCGGAATACCAGACGAGTCTTCGGCTTAGAGCGAAGGATTCCGATGATCGAAATCGCCAGCATCCCTACGCAGAGCGCCGTCGTGTGGCGCATCGGGTAGAGGAACGGCAGCGGCAGCGGGCCGCGAATGCCGTATATTCCCCATCCGAGCGCAATGATACTCAGCGCGAGCACACAAACCATAGCTGCGCGCTCTACGCGCATTTGTTGCAAATAGGGACGGGCAGGCAAAGTTATAGTATGCCTTGAGTCGTTAGAATTCGGCCAAAAATGTTATGACGCAGAGGGGTGATCTGGTCGCCCCTGTTTCGATGCGGAATCCCCGCATTCGGGAAGTTTTCAAGCGATATTTCAACTTTCCAGCGCTGCCTCCATGGTTACTTCGGCCCGAAGGAGTTTCGAAACAGGGCAGCCCGATTTTGCGGCCTGCGCAGCTTTTTCGAAGGCTGCGGGATCGGCTCCCGGGATCTTCGCCCGAACATTCAAGTGACTCGAGGTAATCTCGAATCCTTCCCCGACTTTTTCCAGCGTTACGGTCGCTTCGGCTCGAATCGTCTCAGCGGTCATGCCGGAAAGACCAAGAATCATCGACAACGCCATTGCGAAGCATCCGGCATGTGCCGCCGCGATCAGCTCTTCGGGGTTTGTGCCCTTTCCTTCCTCAAATCGGGTGCTGAAGGAGTATTGACTGGCTTGAAGGACTCCGCTGTCGGTGGTAAGGGTACCTTTTCCGTCTTTGAGGCCGCCATGCCATTCGGCGGAAGCTTTGCGTCGTGTTTTCATGAACAAAGTTTAACTGCATCTACACGTAAGCGCACTACATCAAAGATGTGAGTGTCATCGACTAAGAGAATCTAGACACACATCAGCTAAATATGCTATTTTGGTCTCACCTAAGGAGGAGGTTCTGAATTCATGGATTTCAACCGACTCACCGAAAAAGTTCAACAAGCCTTACAAGCCGCTCAATCGAAAGCAGTTCGCCTCAATAATCAACAGGTCGATGTCGAGCACCTGCTAGCCGCTCTGATCGAGCAGGAAAACGGGATCGCGCCATCTCTCTTGTTGCGCGCCGGAGTTGCGCCCGACCAGATTCACCGTCGAGTGGAGCAGGAGTTGGAGCGCCTGCCGAAGGTCAGCTCTCCAACCGGAGCTTCGGATCAGGTCTACATCACCGGCCGTTTGAATCGCCTTTTCACCGAAGCCGAAGATCAGGCGAAGCGACTGAAGGACGACTTCATTTCCGTCGAGCACCTGCTGCTCGCGATGACCGCCGATTCCGGCTTCACCGGCCGACTCTTTAAAGAGCAGGGCCTGACTTCCGAACGCCTGATGAAAGCTCTGCAAGAAGTCCGCGGGCAGCCAGCGTGTAACCACTCAAAATCCCGGAGGCGACGTACGAAGCTCTCGAGCGCTACGGGCGCGACCTTACCAAGCTCGCCGCGCAAGGCAAACTCGACCCGGTTATCGGACGCGATGAAGAGATCCGTCGTGTCATCCAAGTTCTCTCGCGGCGCACCAAGAATAATCCTGTCTTGATCGGCGAGCCCGGTGTGGGTAAAACCGCGATTGTAGAAGGGCTCGCGCAACGAATCATCCGCGGCGATGTACCGGAAGGTTTGAAAGACAAAAAAGTCGTCTCGCTGGACATGGGCGCGTTGATTGCCGGCGCCAAATTTCGGGGCGAGTTCGAAGAGCGTTTGAAAGCCGTCCTTAAAGAAGTGGTCTCCGCCGAGGGTGCCGTCATTCTATTCATCGACGAATTGCACACGGTGGTCGGGGCAGGGAAGGCCGAAGGCGCAATGGATGCAGGCAACTTGCTGAAGCCGATGCTGGCTCGCGGGGAATTGCACTGCATCGGGGCCACGACACTCGATGAATACCGCAAACATATCGAAAAAGATGCGGCGCTCGAACGCCGTTTTCAGCCGGTGTTAGTCGATCAGCCGACGGTGGAGGACACGATCTCCATACTTCGCGGTCTCCGCGACCGCTATGAGGTTCACCACGGTGTTCGCATAAAGGACGCCGCTCTGGTTGGCGCCGCCGTCCTTTCCAACCGCTATATCTCGGATCGTTTTCTGCCGGATAAGGCTATCGACCTGGTCGATGAAGCTGCCGCGAAATTGCGCACGGAAATCGATTCTATGCCGGCGGAACTGGATGAAATCCTTCGCCGCGTGATGCAGCTGGAGATCGAACGCGAAGCCTTGAAGAAGGAGACGGATGAGGCCTCGCGCGAGCGGCTCGCGAAACTGGAACGGGAAATCGCCGATCTGAAGTCGAGTTCCACGGCGTTACAGGCGCAATGGCAGACCGAAAAAGAGGCGGTCCAGCGGCTCCGGAGCCTTCGCGAGCAGCACGAGCAGACGAAGCTTGAAATCGAAAAAGCCGAGCGCGCATACGACCTGAATAAAGTCGCGGAACTTCGCTACGGCAAGCTTCGCGAGCTGGAAGCGCAGCTCGCGGCCACGGACAAAAGCCAGGCCGGTCCACGCCTACTGAAAGAAGAAGTCGATGAAGAGGATATCGCCGAAGTTGTCAGCCGATGGACGGGAGTTCCCGTTTCGAAGCTGATGGAAGGCGAAACTCAGAAGCTGCTGAACCTGGAAGCCGAGCTTCACAAGCGTGTGGTTGGACAGGATGAGGCGGTTGCGGCGGTATCGCAAGCCGTGCTGCGCGCCCGATCCGGATTGAATGATCCCAAGCGCCCGATCGGAAGCTTCATTTTCCTTGGTCCGACGGGTGTCGGCAAAACGGAAGTAGCGCGAGCTCTCGCGCAGTTCCTGTTCGACGACGAACATTCGATGATTCGCATCGACATGTCGGAGTACCAGGAGAAGCACACGGTTGCCAGGCTGGTGGGCGCGCCTCCCGGATATGTTGGTTATGACGAGGGCGGCCAGCTCACGGAAGCAGTCCGGCGGCGACCCTATTCGGTGCTGCTTTTTGACGAAATCGAGAAAGCGCATCCCGATGTTTTTAACTTGATGCTTCAGATTCTCGACGACGGACGTCTTACGGATGGGCAGGGCCGTACGGTCGATTTTAAAAACACGATCGTAATCATGACTTCCAACGTCGCTACGACCGAGCTTCGCGAAGTTTTCCGGCCTGAATTTTTGAATCGGATCGATGAAATTATCGTGTTCCATTCTCTGACGGAGGAACACCTGAAGCAGATCGTGGATATACAACTCGGCAATCTGCGGAAGCGGCTGGCCGATCGTAAGATCACTTTCGAGCTTACGGACGCGGCTCGCGCCCATATTGTGCGGGTTGGCTACGAGCCGATTTACGGCGCGCGTCCGCTAAAGCGAGCGATCCAACGGGAGTTGGAAAACGAACTCGCGAAACGGCTGCTTCGCGGCGAGGTTCGCGACGGCCAGCACATTCTGATCGATTACAACGGTGAAGCGCTCACATTCGAGAACGTGGGCGCGGCGCAACCGGAGACGGTTGTTACGTAACATTTTGTAAAGCATTGACGGGAGTAACACCAGATTGAAACTCATCCGTCTAAATATTCAGGAGACTTCATGAATCGGAATCTAGCTACAGTCGCGCTTGCGGCAGCTTCGCTCGGCGGAGCCGTCTCCTGGCATTTCGCCACGGAACATGCAACAGCGCCCACATATGTCTATGCGCAGGGCGGTGCGCCCTCTCTTACCTTTGCGCCGATGATTAAGAAGGTTGCGCCCGCAGTGGTCAATATTTCATCCACCCGGCTGATCCAGACCTCATCCAACCGCAATCGCCGCGGACGTCAACAACCGCAGACTCCGGAGGATTTCTTCGGCCAGTTCTTCGGAAATGGAGGAACGTTCCCGGGCATCCCGGAGCAGCCGCGACGCGAAGGCGGCATCGGTTCCGGAGTAATCGTTTCGGCCGATGGCTACATCCTGACGAATAATCACGTTGTAGAAAAGGCCGATACGGTCAAGGTTTCTTTAAACGATCGTCGTGAGTTCACAGCAAAAGTGCTCGGCACGGATCCTCATACAGATATTGCCGTACTGAAAATCGACGGCCATAACTTACCTGTGGTGCCGATCGGCAGCGCCAAACCAGCCGTGGGCGATCTTGCTCTCGCAATCGGTAATCCCTTTGGCATCGGCCAGACGGTCACGATGGGAATTGTCAGTGCCACCGGACGCGGCGGTCTGAATATCGAGCAGTACGAGGATTTCATTCAGACCGACGCCGCGATCAATCCAGGTAATTCGGGCGGCGCGCTGGTCAGTACCAATGGCGACTTGATTGGAATCAACACCGCGATCCTCGCCGGTGGTGGCGGCGGCAACCAGGGAATTGGCTTTGCGATCCCTGTCGCCATGGCTCGCGAGGTGATGGATCAGATCGTAAAAACCGGCAAAGTTGTCCGAGGCTTTATGGGGGCGCAAATTCAGGATGTAACTCCGGATCTTGCGCGCGCCTTCAAACTGAAAACCCCTAACGGAGCAGTGCTTACGAATATTGAGTCGGGCACTCCTGCCGAGCGGGCGGGTCTGCAGGCCGGTGATGTTGTGACTGCCGTCAACGGTGAACCGGTGGCCGATAGCAACGCGCTGAGGCTGCGAATCTCGAGGACGGCGCCCGGAACCGCAGTGAAACTTACAGTGCAGCGTCCGGACGGCCCCAAGGAGGTCACCGTAACACTCGCGCAGCTACCGAATGAAGACAAGAACGACGATGGTCAACCCGACCTTCGCGGAGGAAATCGGTCGCCGCTCCAGGGCGTATCGGTCGACGAACTCGACGCGCAGACAGCTCGACAACTGCAACTTTCCCCCACGACCAAAGGGGTGGTGGTAACGGACGTTGATGTGGCGAGCGCTGCGTATGAAGCGGGTCTGCGTCGCGGCGATGTGATCCAATCGGTGAATCGCAAACCTGTCGCTTCCGTCAACGAATTCGAGACGGCAGTGGGTCGCGGCGGCAGCGTCTTACTCCTGGTGAACCGCGGCGGCGCGACCAGGTTCGTTGTTGTCGAATCTACTAAGTAACCGCTATATTCAAGCGGAGTCCGATGATGGGGGACGAAGTATCGTCCCCCTTAGTTCATGGAGGAACCATGGCCGTATTCTTGTTTGCTCCACCCGGGCAAGACCAGGAGTGGCAACCCCCGGTGGATGTCTACCAGGCGAGTTGGGGCTGGATTTTGAAGTTTGAACTGGCGGGTGTTCGCATGGACGACGTAAACGTGCATGTCACCAAGCGTACTGTTACGGTTAGCGGTATCCGCCGCGACTATATGGTGGAGAGCGGTTGTAACCACTATTCGATGGAGATTACATACAGCCGTTTCCGGCGCAGCGTGCAGATGCCGGAAGATTTGAACGGGGCAAGGATGCGCCTCGATTATCGCGACGGCATCCTGTTTGTGCGTATCCGTACGAGAGAAGAGGAAAGCGAATGAGCGAAGAAGCTGTGAAGGTACTCCCTGTACTGCCGTTGAAAAATACGGTCCTGTTTCCTTATCTACTGATGCCGCTTTCCGTAGGGCGTAGTTCCTCGCTCGCCGCCGTGCAGGCAGCGTTAGCAACAGAAGAGAAGGAGATTGTGCTGGTCGCGCAGCGTGACGCGTCGAATGAAAACCCGGGTCAGGATGATTTGTACACGGTCGGGACCAAAGCGGTGATTCGCAAGATGTCGCGGCCCAACGAGAATCTTATGGAAGTTCTCGTGATGGGCTCGGAGCGTGTGGTTCTGGTTCGTGTCGATCATGAAGACGGCTATCTAAAGGCGCGCGTCAGTCCGTCGCCGCTGCCCGAAGATCGCGGGCCGGAAGTAGAGGCTTTGGCGCAAGCAATTATCGAATTGGCAGCCAAAGCCGTCGAATTGGCACAGCCGCAGGCGCCCCGGAACTCACGCGCATGCTTGCGAGTGGTGACGATCCGCTGCGTATGTGCTTTCTGCTCGCGTCGATGCTGAGTCTGGAGACGACCAAGGAGCAAGCTTTGCTCGAGGCGGCCAGCAGGGCTGACGGACTGCGGCTGATGCACGCCTATCTGAGCCATGAAGTGCAGGTCCTCGAGTTGAAGTCGAAGATCGCCAACACGGCCCGCAACGAGATGTCGAAGGAGCAGCGCGACTACCTGCTTCGTCAGCAGATGCGCGCAATCCAGCAGGAGCTGGGCGAGAAGAACCCCGAGCAGGCCGATGTGGACCTGCTTCGGGAGCGTCTGGAAAAGGCCGATGTGCCGGATGAGGTTCGAAAAGAACTCGACCGGGAACTCGGACGGCTGGAGAAGCTGCCGAGCGCTTCGCCGGAGCATAGCGTAATCCGCAGCTACGTAGAGCTGGTGCTCGAACTCCCGTGGAATACATTCACGGAGGACAATCTCGATATCGCGCATGCGCGTCAGGTGCTCGATGAGGATCACTTCGGTCTCAAGGAGGTGAAGGAGCGTATCCTTGAACACCTTGGTGTGCTGAAGATGAACCCGAACGCCAAAGCCCCGATTCTTTGCCTTGTCGGACCTCCGGGTGTAGGCAAGACTTCGCTGGGCCAATCCATCGCTCGGGCGCTCGGACGAAATTTCGAGCGTATGAGCCTGGGTGGAATGCACGATGAAGCAGAACTCCGCGGACATCGCCGAACGTACATTGGCGCGATGCCCGGGCGTCTCATCCAGGCGGTTCGGCGCGCCAAAGCTAGGAATCCGGTGTTGATGCTGGATGAAATCGACAAGCTCGGACGCGACTATCGCGGCGATCCGGCTGCGGCGCTGCTCGAGGTTTTGGACCCGGAGCAGAACAAATCGTTCCGGGACAACTATCTCGATCTGCCGTGGGACCTGTCGAAGACCCTCTTCATCACGACGGCGAATACGCTGGACACCATTCCACGTCCCTTGCTGGATCGCATGGAAATCCTGCGGCTGTCGGGTTATACGGAAGAAGAAAAAGTAGCCATCGCGAAGAAGTATCTATTGCCGCGGCAGTTGAAGGAGTCGGGGGTTTCCGCCGAGCAGGCAATCATTCCCGACGAAACGATCCGTGCCTTGATTCAGGGATATACGCGGGAGGCTGGATTGCGGCGGTTGGAAAGAGCGATTGGCCGCCTCACACGCAAGATTGCCTTGCGCTTTGCGGAAGGCAACACGGATCCGGTCACGGTTCGGCCTGAGGATTTAGGCGAAATGCTCGGTCCGGAGCCATTCACGCAGGACGAGATGCGCAAGAGTGTCGGGCCGGGCGTAGTTACCGGACTAGCCTGGACGGAAACCGGCGGTGACGTTCTCTACATCGAGGCTACATTGCTGCCGGACGGCAAGGGTTTGACACTGACAGGCCAGCTTGGCGATGTGATGAAGGAGTCCGCAAAAGCGGCGCAAAGCTGGGTGTGGTCGCACGCGGAGGAACTCGGGATCGATCCCGAGTTGTTCAAGTCTTCCGGCGTTCATATCCACGTTCCTGCCGGCGCAATTCCGAAGGATGGGCCTTCGGCCGGAATCACGATGGCGACTGCGCTTGCTTCGGTCTACTCGAAGTACCCTGCTCGCAACGACACCGCTATGACGGGAGAAATCACTTTAAGCGGGTTGGTTCTTCCGATCGGCGGAATTAAGGAGAAAGTACTCGCGGCGCGCCGCACGGGCATCAAGCGAGTCATTCTTCCAAAGGCAAACCAGAAGGACTTGCGTGAATTGCCAGACGAAGCTCGCGCAGAGATGGAATTCATCTTTGCCGAACGGGTTGAGCAAGTGCTGGAGAATGCGATCCCGCAAGTCGCGCAAAGACTCACCCTGCTTCACGCCTGATATGGATTGTCGAAGGCCCCGTTCGCGGGGCCTTCGATTCCTACCTGGATTCCTCTGAAAATCTGACGCCTGTATTACACATTTCGAAAAACGGTGAAATCGTGTGCACTATTATTCCCGTATTCACGCCTTCTTATTTAAGATGAACTCTTCACGAGTCGAAGCGCTGCTTGCCGAACTGGAGCGGCATAAGCACGAACTCGAAGCATTCGATTTTGCCGGGAAAATATCTGATTTCAGTGTGGATGAGCTCAAGGCTCTTTCTGCGAAGCTGGACCGGATTGTAGACGTGAGGCGATTTCTGCCCGCTCCGAGAATCTAACTGCTGCCCTTCATTTCCGCCAGTGCATATCTGCGAAATCGCAATACCGGTCCCAGTCGTAGGCCGTGACGTCGTGTTTGCCTGCGCGTATGTGATATCCGATGGTATGCATGATGGGCTGATGTAGCTCCGGCATCGCATCCGTGCCGAGCCCCTTTTTGCCAAGCACTTCATAAACCGGTCCGGCGTTCACCGCCGCAAGAAATTCACCTCGGGGGTCCGAATGCAGGTCTTCCACCGCGCTGGCGACATATACCGGCCGGGGCGCAATCAATGCGATCAGCATGTGCTGATCGACAGGTAAATCAGCTTCCCGGTTCGAATACTGGCGGTAAGCTTTGGAAAACCAGTGCGGAAAGCTGTTGTTGATCCGCCACACGTCTTCTCCGAAGTTGCGTTTCGATAACGCAGCGCCGCCTTCACCGGAGTCGTTCGAAATAACAATGGCGAATCGTTCATCCTGAGCTCCGGCCCACAACGCGGTTTTGCCGAGGCGGGAATGTCCCATCACGGCGACGTGTTTCGCATCGACGTTCTTGTCCATCGCGAGATAGTCCATGATGCGGCTGAGGCCCCAGGCCCAGGCTCCGATGGCGCCCCAATCGCTGTTCGGCAGAATCTTGCGGACGCCATATTCCATTCCGCCGTCGAAGTCCGGTTCTATATCGCCATAATAGGCCGTGGCCACTCCGTAGCCGCGTGCGAGGATTCGTTCGACTTGCCATCGGCTCGCATTCTGCCCGCGGCTGTCTTCGGTGGCCGGTTTGCGCTCCTTATCTCGTGTCCATACCTCGTTGAGGGCGATTCCGGGATCGGAATTTACTACGTGATTGCCTCCGAAGTTCAATCCGAGGAAGACTGGCGACGCGCTCTTTGCGTTCGCCGGCAGGTACATCAGCACGTGGATTTTCGGACCGCTCTCGTGGCCGGCAAAGCTGATCGTTATCTGCTTGCGGATCGCCTTGCCCTCAAGCGCGTTGCGATCGGTGGAGACGACTTCAAAGCGGGAATCAATTTTGGCGGGCGGTGTTTTGCCGTAAACATTCTGCTCGAATAAACGAAGAATTTCGGGCCGTCGGGTCTTCTCCCACTCCTGGCGCGTTTTGACTTTCTTGCCGCTGGTCTCTGTTAAAGGGTCCGGCAGTGAATAAGGCTTTACTTTGCTTTCATCGTGGTTGCCCTGCCATGTTTGCGCGCTGAGGGCCACTGAAAAGCACGAAGAGAAGACAAGAGTGATTCTCATCAGGGGATTCCTTGGATGACTTTATCAGGTGGAGAGAAGGCTGCCGGACAGGCCGAGGACGTGTCCGGCAGCTTCGCACTACAATGTCAAAAAAACCATGGATGAAGGAACTCCGACCGGAACCCATTGATTCGTGAAAGTCAGATTGCCAGTAGCCTTATCGATTCGAAAGCTGGTGACATTGTCGCTGCTGGAGTGCACCACGTACATGAAGTTTCCGCTAGGATCGACAGCCAATTCTCGCGGATAGCTTCCCCGCGTCCATGTCCATCTTGGATTCAGGAGCCAGCCATCGGGGTTCACATCGAAAATTACGACACTGTCGTAAAGCCGATTCAATCCGTATAGGTAGTTGCCATCCGGACTGATATGGATTCCTGACGGAAAAGTTGTGCCCGTGTAACCTGGCGGCAGTGTCGATATGGTTTGTCCCTTGTACGTCAATTTCCCGGAAGACGGATCATAGTCCATAACCATCATCGTGGAGCCTTCTTCGGTGATGGCGTAAACCAACCGGCCGTTCGGATGGAAAACAAAGTGACGCGGCCCCGAGCCGTAGGAACCTTGGACAAACTCAGGGTTGGCGGCGTGAGCGTGCCTCTCTTTTTATCGAGTGCATATACGTAGATACGATCTGTACCAAGTTCGGCGACCAAACACATAGTTGCCGCCCGGATCCGTTTCAGCCATGTGAACGTGCGGCACATCATGACCGCTGATGGCGTAACTGCCGGAGGAGCATCAACCGCGTTTTTGAGACCAAGGGTCCACTGATTATCTTCACGTCCGTGGCCGCTCCGAGCGAACCATCCGGCATGATAGGTAGGACCGCGACGCTCCCGCCGCCATAATTGGCGGCAAAGGCCCATTTTCCCGACGGATCAACAGTGACGTAGGCGGGGCCCCACCTCCGGAACTGACAACGTTCAAGATCTTAAGATCACCGGTCGCGCTGTCGACCGACATTGAGGTGACGGACCCGGTGGTGGTTCCGTTATAGTTCGAAATCTCGTTCACTGCATACAGAAACTTTTTGTTGGGGCTGAAGGCGAGGGCGGAAGGATTCACGATGCCAGTGAGAATCTTCGTCGGCGTGAGGGTTCCATCCGTAGCATTCACGTCGAACATGTGGATGCCCTTACCTTTGTCGGTGATAAGCTCCGACGTAGGCGATGACCCGTCCACTTGTCTGTGCCGGTGCTGGCATCTGGGATGATCCGACCGCGGCCGCTATTGTCGTCGAGGCCTTCAGAAAACCACGACGGGAAAACGCTGCCGACGGAATGCGAAATGACTGTTCGCCTTTAGTTTCCATTGAATCTCCTTTGCGACGTTGGCACCAGGGATTACTGTAACCTGGTGCCAAGTGAGTATAATGCAAACTTCTCACCGCCACAACGTTTGGGGGATAACACGTTTCGAAAAAGATCCTTTTCAGAACGTGAAGCGCAAGGCCATTGCATCACTCGCGGCCGCAGGGTGCTAGTCAGCCGCGCAAGCTGGTTCAATCCCACGGCTTTGCTGGCTACAGCACGGCCATCCGGAAAGTCTTCTCCTGGAGTGATGCCAGGCCTAAGCAGAGAAGATTTCCTGTAAGCGTTTGCCGACAATCTTGTGCTCGTCGCCTCGCATCATCCAGACCGAAATCAGCAACTGCCCTTGCCCAGGCCGCTGTACATGGATGGGAGGATCGCTCGCAAGCAGTTTCTCGACTACCTGCTGGGAGGTGAGGCGTCTCGCGGATTCGTCCCACTTGACGATTACGTGCGGCACTTCATTGGCAATCACCGGGATGTGACGCTCTGTTTCCACGCCAGACACGCCTTTAAGCGCGCCGCGAATCGATCCGACACGCGCGTCGAGCTCGCGATACTCGGCCTGATGATCCACCTTCAGATAGCGTTCGACCGCGGCGAGCAAACCGCACAGCTCTTCCTTGCCCACCTTCATGCCACGTCCAATACCACCGAAGGGCGACATTGCGGGCAGGGCAGCATCGATCAGGTCTTTGCGTCCTAACAAGAGTCCGCTCGACTGAGGGCCTCGAAGCGCCTTACCGCCGGAGAAGATCACCAGATCGAATCCCTGTTTCGTGTATGCAAACAGGTTCTCCTTGGGTGTCGCATCCGAAGCCGCGTCATTCAGCGTGGGAATACCGCGCTCCTTGGCGACTTTTATGAATTCATCACGCTTGATCTGGCCGTTCGGCTCGGCTTTGTTCAGAAAGAACATCATGCCGGTTTTCTCGTTAATAGCGGCATCCAATTCCTGACGCGTTTCAACAGGAACAATCTTGGCGCCGCACAACTCCATCTGGTGCTCGTAACCGGATCGATGCGTTTTCTGCTGAATCACTTCATAGCGGATGCCATCCCGACTCGGCAACTGTCGGAGTTTTGCAGGGTCGCCCTGCGACAGGCACGCCGCGGTCCCGACGGATATCGCTGAAGCCGCTCCGCAGGTCACCATCGCACCGGGGGCTTTCAGCAACTCGGCAATCCTCGCGCCGACTTTCTTCTCCAGTTCAGGCAAGGGAATAAAGAATCGAGAAGCTTCTTCCATGGCGCGAGTCACTTCGGGAGGCATGATGGAGCCCCCGAGCACGGTGACTACACCGACGCCGTTGATCACAGGTTTCACTCCCAGGCTCGCGTACAACGAGGAAGGCGAAGTCGCACTGACATTCGTAGTAGCGGCAGCAGCAACCGCTGGCGAAAGCGCAGCAGCTTGAAGAAGACGTCGGCGTGTAGGTTTCATGGTGGTTCCTATTATAAAAGCGTCGGACCGGATAAGATAGTCGGTTCCGCCATGCGCCTTCTAACTCTCATCCTCTGCGCGAACGGCCTGTTCGCCCAAGCTACTTATGACCTCCTGCTCAAAGGAGGCCACGTCATAGATCCAAAGAATAAAATCAGCGCCGTCAGCGACGTCGCGATTAAGGACGGACGGATTGCCGCCGTTCAGAAAGACATTGCCCCGGCTAAGGCGCGCAAAGTCGTCGACGTCTCCGGACTGTATGTCACTCCGGGTCTGATCGATCTCCACGCGCACGTCTTCGCCGGATCCGATGGAAAGGGTCTCGCGGGCGGTCACACCAGCATCTTCCCCGATACCTTCGCTCTGCGTACCGGTGTCACCACCGTCGTGGACGCCGGCTCCTCGGGACGGCGTAACTTTGCCGATTTCAAGCGAACCGTCGTGGATCGAGCCCGCACGCGCGTGCTGGTCTTTCTCAATATCGGAGGCGTCGGCATGCCCGGAGATGCCCACGAACAAAACGTCGAGGACATGGACGCGAAGGCTGCAGCCGAGCTTGCGCTTGCCAATCCTGACACGATTGTAGGAATCAAAGTGGCACACTATCGAGGTCCGGACTGGACACCCGTAGAACGCGGTGTGGAAGCCGGCACAATCGCCAAGATTCCGGTGATGGTCGATTTCGGCGAGTTTCGGCCCGAGCGCCCATTTCAGGATCTCGTACTCAAAAAACTCCGGCCCGGTGACATCTACACGCACGCCTACTATGCTCCGGTGCCCATGCTCGATGACAAAGGCCATCTGATGCCTTATCTGCTGGAAGCGCGAAAACGCGGCATCATCTTCGACGTCGGTCATGGCGGCGCCGCGTTCGAATTCCGGCAGGCGGTCCCCGCGGTGAAGCAGGGATTTCTGCCGGACTCCATCTCGACGGACATCCATTCCGGCAGCATTAATTCGGGCATGAAGGACCAGCTCAACGTCATGTCGAAATTTCTGAACATGGGCATGTCGCTAGACGATGTGATCTATCGCTCTACGTGGAATCCGGCCCGGATTATTCATCGCGAGGAGCTTGGCCATCTCTCTGTCGGAGCTCTCGCGGATATTGCCGTGCTCCGTCTGGAAAAAGGCAATTACGGTTTTGTCGATTCGTTCGGCGCAGGCATGGACGGTACCCAGCAGCTCAGAGGCGAACTCACTGTGGCCTCCGGTCTTGTGGTCTACGATCTGAACGGCCGGACACGCGAAAAGTGGGACCGCCTCGGTAAATATCAGGCGCAAGGCGAACCGTACTGGGACGGAACGCGAGGCGGGTCGCGGGCTAAGACATCACGTTCGCGTTAGCGCTTTCCGCTGTCCATTAAGGAGAATCTCTTCCGCGTGCGGAGAGACGCGCGATACGACGCTGGTCTCGTAGCCGCCTTCGCCATATGCTTTGGCCGTCCCGATGTACATCGGACCGTAATCGCCATATGCCGCCATCGCGACGAGTTCATTGCTGCGTTCTTTTTGCGCGGCTAATTGGTATTCGACGAACATCTCTCCAGGAAGATGAAGGATGCTCGCGGATCCGAGCTGAAGACAGGTAATCGGAATCGTTCGACCCGACTTCGTCAACCGGAACCACGCAAGATATCGGGCAGCGTTGGCACGGAACTTCGGTTCGAGCTTGGCATTTTTAAGATCCGCTACGATCGCCTCTTCGGAAAACTCTTTTCCCTCACGATGAGGTAAGGAGACAGGAACACTGCTCCACCCAATCCGGTCCAGCGCATGCTTTTGTTCCGCGGCCCGCGCGCGCCCCATGGCATCCGCCAGCCGGTCAGCCAGAACCCGCCGCTTCTCCGGCGCGCCGTCGTTATATTTCCCGGCCCCGATATTGCCGGCCGCGCCCGTGAAGTAGACGGAGAAGCCTTCTTGCGAGCCGCGAGCCATGCCGGGAAAATCGGAGCTGACCGAGCCTTTGCCATAGTTGCTCATCGGGTGCGTGGCGTAGTAATTCAGAGTCGCGATGCGTTCATTCCCATCCCAAAGGCCGATCGACTTCATCATGGGATCGATCACGCCTTCCGGCGCGTCGCAAAACGCCGAATCATGGCAAGCCGTGTAGCGGACAAATACGACCTTTCCGTCCGGCCCTAGAATCCGGCGGTTAGACGCAACTTGCTCGACACGCGCTTCGCCCGTAGAGACATGGGTAAGACGGCGCGGTTTCGTAGCGGTGACGGCCGCAGCCACTTGCATCACTGCGCGGTGCGCAAACTCCGTAGATTGAAAAATGCCGTCGATACCAAGCAGTTCCGCGGCGGTCGCGTCTTCACCCGGAGCGTCGTGCTGATGAACAGTGTGGACCGCAACGCGGCCGGGCTCGGTACCCGCAGCCTTCGCCAGGGCGGCCTTCCAACGATCCTGACTCGAATTGCCCACACCGAGCCAGTCAAGCGAACACAGCACAATCGGCTTCTGGCCGCCAGGGTGGAGAACGATTCCGCGCGCCTTCAAAGGATCTTCAACTCGGATTACCGGTTTGACCAGACCAAGGCATAGCGGACTGCCTTCCGGAGGAGTGATATCCGCTTCGAAAGTCGCGAGTTTGGCGGAGGGTCTAAAAGCCAGAGCGAGAAAGGTGCGGCGGCGCATAGGTCCATATTATGCTGTAACGTTCGACCTATACTTACCACTGCTATAGCAGGACATATGTGGCCATCTTTATCTCGCTGTGCGCGGATTCCGGCGAGCCTAGCGCTCGTCACTATCGCGCTCGCTCTAGCCTCCTGCGACGAAGAGCCGCAAAAAGAGGACAAAGAATCTCTGAAGGCCTGCGCGGAAATGGTGGCGCATCTCCTGCCTCCGGACCCGAAAGACCGTTCGGATCGTTTTCAGGGAAAGGTAGAAGATTACACCGCGCTCTGCCGCGGCGGTCAGCGCTCCGTCAAGGCGAGAGGACTGCCCTGGGTGGATTGGGGGACTTATTGGGGCACGGCAGATGCGAATTCCAAAGCCGAGGGCGTAATTACCAGCTCGGGACCACTTTCTCCGGCGGTTCGCGGCGTTCGCGGAGCGCTGATCGATCTCGAGATGCAGCGCGTGGAACTCGTCCGCTTCAACCTGTTCGACAACAGTGGAACCTACAAGGAATACATCGTCGGCCGCGAGGGCCGCGACGGTCCGGCGCTCAAGTCGTGGACACCCTTCAATCTTCCGAAGCAGCACCCGGATTACGCAAAGCTCAAGATCACAGACAAAGGCGAGCAGATTTGTCAGGGCGACCTGATTCGAGGCAGAAACCTGACCGGGATTTGTAATGACGTTCGGAATCCGCTCATGGGCTCGACCGGTCAACTGTTCGCCCGTAACGTCGAGTTCGAGTCTACATTCCCCGACCTGGGCGGGAACGATCTGGTTCGCGCCAGACACGGAGACCGATTGGGTCTGCTCAAGCCGGACCCGCAGGTGATCAGCCGCCGTCTCTTCACTCGCGTACAGTCGAAACCGGAGCTTTGCAATGCCGGTCATGGCTTGCCCGGCGACGATCCGAAAGCCGAGTGCGATTACGATAAGGCGCCGTTCTTCAATGTGCTCGCTGCGTTTTGGATTCAATTCATGACTCACGACTGGTTCTCACATATGGACGAGGGCCAGAACAACGCGAAGCAGTGGATGCAGGTGGGCTGCAGCGAAGAAGATGCGGCGCGCCTCGGGTGCCGGCCTGGGGACCGCATCGACAAAAGCTTCGTCGCGCAGGATACGCCGCCCGAGAAGTTCACTGCCAATGGCCGCGAGTACCTCACACGCGCGCCGAAAACCATGAGGAACACCAACACGGCTTGGTGGGACGCATCGCAGATCTACGGCTATGACGAGACATCCGTAAAGCGCGTAAAGCGCGATCCTGCCGACTTGGCGAAACTGCAACTCGTCGCAAGCGAGAGTGGTAACGAGAAGTTTCTTCCGATTCTTCAGCAATCCGATCCGATGCTGCGCGATTGGGCCGGGCAGGAAGCGATCGGATTCCCCGACAACTACACCGTGGGAGTCAGCTTCTTCTCAAATCTTTTTGCCCGCGAGCACAACGCCTTTGTGGACGAGTTCCGCCGTCAGGCAGCTTCTACTCCTAACGCCGACTCGGGTCTCCGCAATCCTGCGAATCCGAAAAAGCCCATTCTTTACTCCGAAGTTACTCCTCAGGAGTTGTTTCAGATTGCCAGGCTCGTCGTATCGGCGGAGATCGCGAAGATCCACACCATCGAGTGGACCCCACAGCTCCTTTATGACGAGCCTCTCTACACAGCCATGAACGCGAATTGGAATGGGCTGATAGGCACAGAGAACAAGTTCCTGACGGACATCCTGCGGCGAATTATCGAGCGAAAGGGGATGTCTTCCGATGCTAATCGAGCCAACAAATGGTACAGCGTGTTCGCCAGTGGACCCGGGATTATCGGGCTCGGCAGTCAAAAACGAAACTACGATATCAACGATCCCGATTCTCTCAATGGCGGCGTCAACCACTTCGGATCGGCATTCAACTTCCCGGAAGAGTTCATCACGGTCTATCGCCTGCATGCGCTCGTACCCGATCTGATTGAGTACCGGCGATTCGATCAGCCGAATCAGATCGTGAAAAAGGTTCCGGTGGTCCAGACGTTCCGCGGCAAAGCGACCGCCGCGCTCCGTGATTCCGGCCTGGCAAACTGGGGCTTGAGCATGGGACGCCAGCGGTTGGGAACGCTGACGCTAGGCAACACGCCGCAGTTTTTACAGAACATCCAAATCGGACGTCTACAGAGCGACACCAAGCAAATCGATGTCGCTGCGCTAGACGTTATTCGAGATCGCGAGCACGGTGTCCCACGTTTCAATGAATTCCGGCGCCAATACGGACTTCGCACTCTGACCGGCTTCGATGACTTTATCGCTCCCGATGCGACCGGGGAAAAATTGGCCCACCAGAAAGATATGGTCAAAGCGATGCGCGAGATTTACGGACAACACACGTGCGACACGTCGAAAATTATCAGCACCGCTCAGAAGATCAACGGGAAGTATATTGACGATTGTCTGGGTAAGCCGAACGGGACCGTCGTCGATAATGTCGAAGATCTCGATACGGTTGTCGGATGGCTCGCTGAGCCTGTTCGCCCTCACGGCTTCGCCATTTCCGAGACGCAATTTGTCGTCTTCATTCTGAATGCCTCGCGTCGTCTTTTCAGCGACCGTTTCTTTACGTCGGGTTTTCGTCCCGAATTCTATTCCACGACAGGCGTCAATTGGGTAAATAACAATGGTCCTGGCGCGCCGATTATGGAGCCCAATCAGGTCAATGGCCATCCTTATCCGGTGTCTCCGCTGAAACGGGTTCTTTTGCGTAATATTCCTGAGCTGAAGGAAGAACTCAGTCACGTGGTGAACGCGTTCGATCCGTGGGCGCGCGATCGCGGCGAATATTACAGCCTGGAATGGAAACCGCGTCCCGGAGCCGAATCCGACCCGGCATTTGCAAAATAAGCTCGAATAAGCATATATAATTCGTTACACGAAACCTAAAACAGGAGCGTTTTGTGGAACGATTTTGTCTTTCTGCCGAACTGCAGTCGCGTCTCTGTGAGTTTTTTGGGGCCGACATGTCGTCGATTTCGATCGTCGAAAGCGATAAGCCGTCACTTTATGGGGCCTTCGCATTCGCATCCGGCGACGAGATTCATACCTGGCCTGGCGCGGCGCGGTTTCTTCGCTCTTCCGGTCTGCCGCTGTTGGTACATGAAATCGCGCATTGTCTTCAGCAGCGAGGCGGCGTCAGGCCTGCGCTCGGAGCGATGCCGGCGAAAATCATTCATCGCGAAGACCTGGAAAGCGAAGCGGATGCGGCGGCACTCGCCTTTCATTCGGGGGCGCGTTCGTTCCACATCGAGCCCAGCAGCTTCGAATGCGGCTCGCCGATTCTCCAACGCATCGAAACAGCGACGTTGCGGGCTTGGCTTGGCGACGCGGAGTTCAATCAGCTTAAGGGCGCTTTGGGCGCGAACTTTGCCGTTCTCCTAGGCGTGAGCCAGCAGGCGCTCGAACGGTTCCAACCGGGCATAGGAAGACCGGCCGCCGCGTGTCGCGCAGCGTTAAATACGTTCTTCACCCGGTTTCCCGGGATAAGCATCCAACAGGCATCCGACCTTCTTGCGGCAATGCTGGGCTTGAGCGGCCCGCAAACCGCGGACCTCGTAAACGGGCTAACAGGACTTAACCTTCTTCAAGTCCAGCAGTTTGTTGCGGCCTTTCCTGGTGGAGGCATAGGACAGTTGGCAAGGCTGGTCACTCGTCTTGCTCCTCTAACGGGCGCGCAAATCGTCACGCTCATCCAGGATTTAATGCAGCGCCGGGTGTTTACGCTGCTTCACATCTATGCCCTTGTCGAGATTCTCTCTACCAACAACGGCACGCAAATTCAGAATTTCTTCACTCTTTACTCGCTCGTCAACGGGCAGCCAATGTCGAATGTGGTCCGCAACCTTCATTTCGGCGTCGAGCCCCTCAGCGGCGCCCAGATCTACGATGTCGTGAATGCAGTCGGTAACCTGCCCGCCATCGCTGGAGGGTTTGCTATTCACTCCGTGCTTCTGAACGTGCCGCGTCCGCTTGGAGCCGTCCGGATGCACGCTGTTGCGCAGCTTGCTCCCCGCGTACTGATCAGGCTCGACAGAATGCTTAACGGGCAGATCACGGAACAGGAGTTGCAAACGGCGTTAGGGATGGCGCCCCTGAATAATAATCAGCACCTCGATGCCTTTCTACAGGCGCTGGTCAACGCCAATCTCCAGAACGAAATGGGATTTCTCATGAAAGTGCTGTCAGGGCAAACGGATCCGGTGATGCCGGCCGACACCTTAGCGAAAAAGGTCGCGCTATTCCTCAGATACCACTGCGGCCAGCGAGCGTCGGACATCCCTGTTGGAGACGATACGACAGTAGAACAAACCACGCAGAACAATCCTCGAATTGAAACCAATCGTGGAGGCTGGTCCCCGGCCACCAAAGTCCACATTAGACTTTCAAGGCGCGGGCTGAATCACTTCAAGCGCCGCCATTTCATCGCCCATTTCGACTTCGATGACATCAAGGCCCAGAACAGCTTCTTCCCGCACGGAGCAAACATCCAGGATCAATTGGTGTTTGAAGTGTCTTGTGCCACCATTGACGCGTTGAATGCGGGGTTGAATTACACTCGCATCAATGGAGGTTTCGAGACACATGCCGTCACTCTACGGAACATCTCATATCGAGTCGGCGTCTTTTGGACCGCTGTGCCGCCGGCCACGCCAGCCCAACCGATCGCGCGGTTCGATCAATTCTTCATAACTGCAGGTCCGGCCCTGGAGGTGATTCAGATTCCGCAAGCGGAAATGAACACGATTGAGGCGATTCTCATCGCCGCACAGAAGATCGCGTAAGCACTACTTCGTTTTCTTGCGCTTCGGAGCGCCCACTTCCGCCGAAACCGGCTTCTTCATCACCGCCAGGCTGCGCTCCAGCGCCGCGAGGATATCGGTAGCCGGTTTCGGCTTGGTCGTCGGACTTGCCACAGTCTCCTCACCTTCGATCTTGGCCGCGATCATCGCGTCCAATTTGTCTTTATAAGTATCGCGATACTTCGCAGGCTCGAATGGAGCAGCAAGATTTTCTATCAGAAGAAGAGCAAGACTCAATTCCTTTTCCGCGACGTTGGCCGTATCGGCGCGGTATTCGTCATTCCGCCGGATCTCGGTTTCGTAGAACATCGTATGTAACACGATGCCGGTCCGACCGGGACGTAAAATGACGACGTGTTCGCGATTGTGCATTGCGAACTGCGCAAGCGCAACATATCCGCTCTTACGCATTGCTTCGAACAGCAGCGCGTATGCGCGTTCGCCTGCCTTTTCTGGTGTCACGTAATAGGATGTTTCGAAGTAAATCGGATCGACTTCGGCCAGCTTCACGAACTCCAGAATCTGCATCTCTCGAGCGGTTTCGGGTGTAATCTTTTCCAGCTCTTCTTTAGAGATGGTGACGAAGCGGCCTTTTTCGTACTCATATCCCTTGACCAACTCGGATCGCGGAACGATCGGCAACGGCGGTGTGATCGGCAGTGGAGTGACAGGGGCGTGCCCACGAATGGGTGTCGGTTCCGCGCGTGAGACAGGCAACGGCTTGCCCGTAAAGGCTGCTGGTTCTGTCGCCAAGCCGCGATGCTGGCTTCGGACAGGCGCTTCTTCCTCGGGCTCCTCTGGAGACTCATCTTCGTCTCGGATGTAGACTTGCTTCACGCGTCCAGCTCCCGACCCATAGAGTTGTCGAAAACTTACGCGTTCCGCCCGAGCCGCCCGGTGCAGCTTTATAGGCAGCGAGATCAATCCGAATGTAAGATGTCCTTTCCAAACTGTCACAGCCATACTAGGAGCATACCCGCATTTGAGGGGCCAAAACGCGGTAACATAGAGTACTCTGTGCCCGGCCAGACTCTGCAGCACTATACAAATCTTGAGAAGCTCGGCGAGGGCGGCATGGGAGTGGTGTTCAAAGCGCGGGACACGCGCTTGAACCGTACGGTCGTAATCAAGGCTCTCCATCCCGATAAGGCTCGCGACGCCGACCCTCGTCGGCGATTTTTTCAGGAGGCACAGGCCGCCTCGGCGCTCAATCACCCGAATATCGTCACCGTGTACGACATCGGCTCGGAAAACGGTGTCGACTACATCGTGATGGAGTATGTTAACGGCTCGCCGATGGACGTTCTTCTGCAAAACGGTCCGTTGAAGCCCGACCTTGCCGTCCGTTACGGTTCGCAAATAGCGGACGCGCTGTCCGCCGCGCATCAGGCCGGCATCGTACATCGCGATCTCAAACCCGGCAATATCGTCATTGCATCGTCGGGATTCGTGAAGCTGCTCGACTTCGGCCTTGCGAAACTCAGCGATACTCTACCTTCTCCAGTCGATCCCGACCGGGCCGCGCCTGTTACGGCCGAGGGCTGCATCGTAGGAACGGCTGCCTACATGGCTCCTGAGCAGGCGCTCGGTAAGACTGTCGATGCGCGAACAGACATCTTTAGTCTCGGCGCAGTCCTCTATGAAATGCTTACCGGCCGTCGCGCATTCGATGGCGATTCGGCCATCTCGACACTGACCGCCGTGCTTCGCGACGATCCCGCTGACATCTGTATCCTGAATCGCGACGTCCCGCAGGCTCTCGCTGATGTGGTTTATCGCTGCCTGAGTAAGCAGCCCGAGGATCGCTACGCCTCGGCCGTGGATCTAAAGGCCGATCTGGAGTCCTCACTGCATAGGCCGGTGCTTCGCGTCTCGGAACAGCCCGCGATTGCGGTTGTTCCTTTTCAGAACTTCAGCACGGAAGCCAAGGATTTTTTCGCCGAAGGCCTGATGCAGGAACTCGCCGCCGCGTTCGCCTCGGCTCCGGGGCTGCGGATTGTATCGAAGAGAGCTCGAAATGCGACGGCCGTTTTAGAAGGGAGCGTTCGCACATCTGATGGTCGTGTCCGCGTCGTGGCGCAACTTATCAACCCGGGCGCCGACCAACACGTTTGGACGGAGCGTTTCGATCGTGACCTCCGCGATGTATTTGCGGCTCAGGAACAAATCGCGAAACTCATAGTCGCGGGAGTGCGGAAAAAGCTCGCAGCGGTTTCGCCCCTGTATTTGGAAGGTCTGGGAGGGTTGAAGCGGTTTACCCCGGATTCTGTTAGCCTCGCGCGCGACTGCTTTGAGAGGGCGATTCGCGAGGACCGCGACAATCCGGCGATCTACGTTGCAATGGCGGACTATTACGCCGCAGCGGCCGTTCTCGCCGTGCGTGAGCCGAAACAATTGCTGCCGAAGGCGGAGTGGGCCGCCACTCGGGCGTTGGAAATGGATCCCCTCGAATCCGGCGCACATGCGTCCCTGTCGGTTGTACAGGCAATTTATTACAGTCGGTGGGACCTCGCCGCTGGACACTTCTACCGCGTACTCGAAGACGAGTCTCATTTCCAGCCGTACCTGTTCGTGCTCGCGCCGGGACTTCCGGAGGCGCCGAAAGGCTCTGCGCCCGGCGCCCTCGTCTATCGTGCGGCCGCGCAATATCTCACGGGCGACTCCTTTGGAGCTTACCGGCTGGCCCGAGATGCCGCCAAAGCAGATCCGTCATTTTGGCCAGCCATACACCTGCAGGCTCTTGCTGACGGCACGACAGAACCTCCCTCCGGTCTGCTGTGGTCGCATGGTGTCTTCGCTCGCCGCGGTCCTGAACAGGCCCAATCCGTAGTCGAGACGCTTAAGTCGCTCCGTCAAACGCGATACGTGCCTTCGACTCTCTTCGCGACTGCATTTCTTACCCTCGGCGAACTTGACAATGCGTTCATAGCGCTCGAGCGAGCTGCCGGAGAAAGAGATCCTTTCCTGCCTGCCATTCTGATGGACCCTGCTCTGGAGCCTCTTCGCGTGCAACCCCCTCTGGTTGATCTTTTGCGGCGCACGGGTCTTGGCGTGGGCCGGCACACTGCAGGCGCACGGTAGCTTCCGCAAGCGAGTGGAGGTTTTATCCGCACGACGGGGCCACAAGCCCTAGCGAGCCGTAGATTTTTCCCACAGTTCGGTGAGCATCGAGTGGAGCGACTTCCTCCTCATCCTCATGCGAACCCTACGAAGGAGCGTCTCCGTTGAACTGACTGTTCCCACCGAAGTGGAGTCGCCCTACACTGAAGTGGTGCCACAAAACGCGGACCAGGCGGTGCATAAGGCGGCGCGGGACGGGCTCGTCGAGAAGGTAGCGGCTATGCTGGCGACGGATAGTTCACTGATCGACGCGAAAGGAATCGACGCCCGGACTCCCTTGCATTGTGCAGGAACAGTGACCGTGGCGGCGCTTCTCTTGGATCACGGGGCTCGGATTGACGCCCGCGAGGAAGATCACAATTCGACACCGGCGCAGTGGCTTATAGGCGAATCACCAGAGGTGGCGCAATGTGGATCGCGAACTCGTGGCGAAGTATTGCTGGGAGACGAGCACGAATTACGATGCCTGAAGCTGATGCTCGATCTCGGATTTCCGGTCGCGCATCCGGAACGGAGCCATGGCTACACGCCGCTGCACAATGCTGCATGGGCGGGTTCGGGCGATCTGGTGGACCTTCTGATTGCGCGAGGGCATCCGGTGGATTTTCGCGACCCCAGGTTCGATGCGACGCCTCTTGGATATGCGCTGCATGACTGCCTGGTGGAAAACCGTCATCCGGAGGGCGAGTTCCCGCGAGTGGTGAAGGCTTTGGTGGACGCGGGAAGTCCACTGACGGGCGTGAAGTACCCGACCGGCCACGTCGCGGTCGATGAGGTCTTGGGCCGATATTTCTAATCGGTACCTATCGACGGAGCAATTTATATACGACTCCGTCAAGAACAAGATCAAGAGTCTCATCGATAAGGTTGAGGCTCGAGCTTCGGTAGTGTCTCGACTCTGGGTCCAACTGAGTCGTATCCCGCATGGCGCCGTGATTATTCTGGAAATTCGGAATCAGATGTTCGTCTTCGATGGCGGCTGCTGCTTGCAGCGCTTTGTCCCATCTGAAATTTTGATCTCCGCCCGGAGAGCGGGCTCGAGTAGAACGTGCGAGGATGGCCCTGTGGTTGCCGGCGCCTCCGCCGGCGCGCAGAAACTTTCGCCGCTTCCTGGAGGACGTGACCTTCGCCGCCGACCTCCGAAAAATGGTGGTGAGCGCCTCGCTTCGGCAGGTCACGTCGGCATTGAGATCCAGATTGATGATCGTGTCTTTCTGCGAGCTCTTCGAACGCAGGGACAACCGATCGGAACCAACCTCAAACCCCTAGTGGTGCCACGTTATACGCACGTGCTAGATCGTTGATGCCGTTCCGAAGGGTTGCCCACAGTCTGGCCACGTCGGTCCCGTACTTCCCTCTGGCGACAACCTGGTTGATCCTGCGACCGTCGTCGACCACACGTTCGACCTGAGCCTTCGTTTCTATCCATTTGTCGGTGGCGTCGAACTTGCGTCGTAGCCTGTTCGTGGAACTGTTCAGATCGCCAAGGGCATCGTCCAACTCGTCCTTGCCTGCTTGAGCAGTGGCCTTTCTTGCCTCGGTATTTCCCGTACCTCGGCGGCCCGACGCACGGCCGCTCTGTTGGGCTGTCGAGGTTGCATCTCTCGCGTTGTCACCACGACGTTCCAGGTACTTCCTGAACTCGTCCACGCCGTCCTCTACCCGGCGGATCTTTTCCGCGACAAGCGCCTTAGTCATCGTCTGCGCGGCGACCGGGATCGAAACCGCAAAGATTGCACAACAACACAGCGCAGTCGCGCCGATTTTCCTGAGGTTCATATTCGGCTCCATTGTTGATTCCACTTCCCATACCGACGTACTCCGGTGTTAGTAGGCTCGGCGAAGGGGTTGCTCGGAGAGTCAGCATGACACCCAAGCTTATACGAAGGCGCTCGCACGTGTTGAGCCGTCGCACATTCATTCCGTTCGGGGTAATCCGACAGACTCTTGTTGAGGTCACTACGAGCCCGAACACTAATGCGTGAGCATTGTTCGAACGTTATCCAGAACTTGACTTGCGCGATGCCGGCTTAGCAGCAGTAATCACCCTGATATCGTGGATTCCATGCGTGTTCTTGTTCTGCTGATCCTGGCGGGCTGGTCGATGGTGGCTCAAGTTCCGAACGATCTCGATCTCTTCCTGCTGATCGGGCAATCGAACATGGCCGGACGCGGGGTCATTGGGACGGAGGAGCGCAAACCGATTCCCGGTATTTGGTTCCTCGCGCAGGATCTCACGTGGAAACCGGCCGTCGATCCTCTCCACTATGACAAGCCGCAGATCGTGGGCGCGGGGCTGGGTCGGCCTTTTGCGCAGGCGCTGCTTAAGGCTCATCCGGGAAAGCAGATCGGGTTGATTCCCGCGGCGTTTGGCGGATCTGCGCTGGACGAGTGGAAGCGCGGCTCGGAACACTACAACGAGGCCATTCGGCGAACGAAGGCTGCCCTGCAAAATGGTCGTCTGCGTGCAATCCTGTGGCATCAGGGCGAAGCTGATTCAGGCAGGCAGGAGCTGGCTAACTCCTACCTCCAGCGATTCGATGTCATGATCCGGCAGCTCCGGGAGGACCTCGGTGATCCCAATGTGCCCGTTATTGTCGGGGAGCTCGGCCGCTTCTACCGTAACCGCCCGAATGAAGGAGCGAAGTATGCCGACATTGTGGTGCAGCAGCTGCAACTCATTCCCGGGCGAGTACCGCGTTCCGCATTCGTATCGTCGGAGGGTTTGACCGACAAAGGGGATCAGACACACTTCGATACACAGTCTCTGCATGAGTTGGGAAAGCGCTATGCGGCGGCGTACCGGAAATTAGAGGAGAAGTAGCGAATCGCGTTCACGTCCGGAAAATCCTCAGGATCATTCAGCCCGGCTCGCCCAGCAACAAACCCGCGGCTTCCGGTCGCTGGATAACATCTGGGCGGTTTGGAGCGGAAGCCGTTATGGTTTCGAGTTGCCGAATGGTGTCAGTCTCCTGTCACCGCTCTCCTTGGCGATCCTGGTCCTGACCCACGCCTGAGATAGTTCCCGTAATCAGGCCCACTTCTGTACCAAGTGCCAAACCCATCCCCGACGCGTCGAACAACACCGGTTCGGCATTCTCGGTATACGTCAGGAGTCCGGTCGCATTCTGAAAGCGGCCTGTTCCACCCCTGACTTCAAACATCAAAGTACAGACTGCCTTCTTTTGCACGAAATCAATGCAATCTCCCCCTTCCTTCAGACTGAGTTTCAAGAGAGTTCCATCCTGGAAGCGTATGATCGCACCGCCCGCCAGCGCTGGAAAAAAAGCACCCGAGCAAGTCGTGGACGCTTGCGGAAACATTGCGGCCGCCCTGATATCCCGAAAGGTGAATGAGCCGAGCGTACCGTTTCCGGCAACATTCTCTTCCACGTTGTTTGAGGCGGGCTGCTTCAGATCTATCGCGCTGGGGCTGCCATTGCCTGAAAACGTCATCCTTACGTGAACGTTTTGTGCGCGAACGCTCGCAACACCAAGACAGAGCATCAGCGCAACTGTGACTATGCGGTTCATTTGTGGATCCTGCTTTCCGGAAGAAAGATTGATGAGCTTTTGTTCTCTTCCGCCGGTACAGTCGGCAGTGGACCCGCAAAACCGGCCAGCCCTCAAAAATAATTGTTTTATAGTTAGATTTCCTGGGGGAGCGGCTGGCCATCGAAGCGCGCACGTCGGAAATCACGAACCTCCTGAAAGCCTGGCGCAGCGGTGACCAGGCAGCCCTGGCCCGGCTCACGGAGCACGTCTATCCGGAACTGCGGATCATGGCCCGCCGATTCATGCGGGATCAGGCCCCGCAAAATTCCATTCAGGCCACGGCACTGGTCCATGAGGTCTATCTCCGCCTGGTGGACGTGACCAGCGTCGAATGGCAGGCGCGCGCGCAGTTCTTCGGCATCGCGGCTCAGATGATGCGGCGCATTTTGGTCGATGCCGCCCGCAAGCACGGCAGCCGCAGGCGCGATGGAATCCCGGTGAAAATCAACCTGGATGAAACCGCCGTGCTCGGGCGGATGCCTGAGCGATCGATTCTCGCTCTGGATGAAGCATTGACAGCCTTCTCTCAGGTGGCGCCGAGGCAGGCGAAGGTGGTCGAACTGCGTTATTTCGGTGGATTGACCGAAGACGAGATCGAGGAGGTCCTGAAAATCTCGGTGCGCACCATCAGACGCGACTGGGATCTGGCCAGGGCCTGGCTGCTGCGCGAGTTAAGTCATGCAGCAGAAAAACCAACGGGATCCTCACCATGAATGCTGACCGTTTCCAGCGGCTCGAAGAGCTATACCACGCGGCTCGCGAGGCTTCCTCTGAGCAGCGTGCGGCACTGCTCGCCGAGACCGACCCCGAATTGCGCCGGCAAATAGAGTCCCTTCTGCGAGAGCGTACCGGCGGCGAATTTCTCGACAGGCCGGCAGCCCTGAATGCCCCGGGAATACTGGACAATGCGACCCTCACGGAACTCGCTGCCGGCGTTCGTCTCGGACCTTACCTTATTGAAGGCAAACTCGGCGAAGGCGGGATGGGCGAGGTCTTTCGTGGGGTAGACACACGACTCGGCCGCGCTGTCGCAATCAAAATCGCGCGCGCGCAGTTCAGCGAAAGATTTGAGCGGGAAGCACGCGCAATATCGTCGCTGAATCATCCCAATGTCTGCACGCTTTACGACGTTGGGCCGAACTACCTGGTGATGGAACTCGTGGAGGGAGAGACGATAGCGGCCTTGCTGAAAAGCGGACCAGTTGAAAGGAAAACCGCGCTGGTCTGGGCATCGCAGATTCTGGCCGCGCTTGCCGAGGCTCACAGTAAGGGAATCGTCCACCGCGACCTCAAGCCAGGAAACGTCATGATCGCAAGGTCAGGGGTCAAGGTTTTGGATTTTGGACTGGCGAAATCAGGTACTGATGACACCCTCACCGGAAGCCAGATGGCGGTTGGCACTCCAGCCTACATGGCGCCCGAGCAAAGGGAAGGAAAACCGGCCGATGCCCGCGCGGATATTTATGCATTCGGCTGCACGCTCTATGAAATGCTGTCGGGCAAGCGAGCAGGTCCGCAGCGGCGACGCATCGGACCGGCAAAGCTGGAAAAAATCGTAAGCCGATGCCTCGAACCGGACCCGGCAAGAAGATGGCAATCCGCGGCGGAGTTGCAGCGCGAACTGGCGGCTGTAAGTGCGCCAAAGCGAGGGATGGCTGTGGCCGCGAGCATTACGGCGGTTGTGGCATTGTGCGTCGCCGGCTACTTGTACCTTAACCGCCCGCCGAAGCTCACGGCAAAGGACGCCATCGTTCTTGGCCAATTCGAGAACAAGACAGGCGATCCGGTTTTTGACCAGACGCTTCGCCAGGGCCTGGCCGTGCAACTGGAACAGTCTCCGTTCCTCTCTCTAGTCTCCGACCAGAGCATCGCACAGACACTGCATCTGATGAACCGGCCGCTCGGGACACCGCTCACTTCCGACGTTGCTCGGGAGATTTGCCAGCGCACTGGCGAGCGCTGCGGTTCTGGAAGGCTCGATTACCAGCGTGGGAAACGAGTACGTCTTGTGGCTGCGTGCCAGGAATTGTGGTAGCGGAGATGTGCTCGCACAGGAGCAGGCGACTGCAGGAAAAGAAGGAAGAAGTCCTGAGTGCGCTGACCCGAATTACGGCTCAGATCAGGACCCGCCTCGGCGAGTCGGTCGCCACCATTCAGGACCACGCGACGTTGGAGCAGGCAACTACCCCATCGCTGGAGGCGTTGAAAGCATACAGGGCGGGCAAAATGACCATTTACGCGCGTGGAGGTCCGGCCGCGATCGCGCATTTGCAGCAGGCCATCGCCATCGATCCGCAATTCGCGATGGCGCATGCCATGCTCGGCTTCATGTTGTGGAACATGGGCCAAACCGATGCGGGGGCCGAGCAAACGCGCATCGCCTATGGCCTTCGCGATCACTTAAGCGATCGGGAGCAACGCTACGTCACTATGCTTTACGACCGGCAGGTAACCGGAAACCTGCAGAAGGAGTTCCAGACTCTCGAAGCATGGGTCCAGACCTATCCTGGCGATTTCGACGCCCTTGCCATTACGGGTGGCTGGGTCGCAATGGGCACCGGCCAATATGAAAGAGCAATTCACGTCGGCGAAGAAGTGATCCGCCGATTCCCGGACTTGTCGTTCGGCTACACCGCCGCCAGCTCATTACATTTCGCTCGACCGGTTCGCAGAGGCCGAGGGTACATTACGCCGAGCGGCCGAGCGCAAACTGGAACTCCCGGAAATGCTGGTCGCACGTTACTATCTCGCATTTCTCAGGGGCGACCAGGCGGGAATGGATCGGGAAATTGCTCGCGCTCCCGCGAGCACGCCGAGGACTGGATGGCGCACAATCAGGCTTTGGTGCTCGCCCGTTCCGGACGAATGCAGCAGGCTCGAACTATGTGGCAGCGCGCTATCGCGTTAGCGCAGCAGGCCGGCAGGCGTGAGATGGCGGCCATCTACGAAGGCGCGGAAGCAGTGTGCGAAGCACATTTCGGAAATAAGGCAGCCGCGAAGGAGCATGCCCGGGCAGCACTCAAACTTGCAAAGGGTCGCGATGTGGATTATGCCGCCGCCTTTGCGCTGCAACTCTCAGGTGAGCCTTCGGAATCGCAAAAGCTCGCCGCCGATCTGGAGAAGCGATTCCCTGAGGATACCCCCGTGCAATTCGAGTATCTTCCCACGCTGCACGCTCTTTCATCGCTTGCTCATCGAGCGCCTTTGGACGCGGTCGAGCGATTGCAACGCGCGGTTCCTTAGGACTACGCGATGCCGGGCACGGCGTTCTTTGCCAAATTCGGCGGACTCTATCCCGCGTACGTTCGTGGCGAGGCTTACCTGGCAGCAGGCCGTGGTCAGGAGGCCGCAGCGGAATTCCAAAAAGTCCTGACTCACCGTGGTATCGTTTTGGCTGACCCTATTGGGCTCTGGCGAATTTGCAATGGGCAGAGCGTACATGGTCAGCGGGCGACAAGGCAAGGCCAAAAGCTGCCTATCAGGATTTCCTCGCCATATGGGAGGATGCGGACCCGGACATCCCCGTCCTCAAACAGGCCCGGCGCGGAATACGCGACATTATAGCGATCCGCATCTTTCAGCCACACCAGGTGGGAGGCAGAAGCGCACGTCGCGCATCAATTATAGGGGTCCGGATCCTTTCGGCGCCCGGCAGTTCATGGTCTGCAAGGCTACTTACTCGCCACTATTCGGCAAGCGTAGAGCGATTTCTCTATCCGGCCGTACAACGCCCAAATCGCTGAAGCTGGACCTCCTCAGGTTGCACGTCGCCGCGCGATGTGGAAGCTCGCAAAACTCCGTTCGCAGCCCTCGATACCCTTATTTTCCACATTTTTCCAATCACTTAACCGCACAATCCCTCTACAGCCCCATTCCCGAATGCGAAAATCCGTCAGGAGCGAGCGCTATCCGGCGCCCGCTCCATTTTTTTGAACGGAACTCTTATGGCATCAGAACGACAACGCCAGGCCAATCGTCGCAACGGCAGCAAAGGCGGACCCAGGACCGAAGCCGGCAAACAGCGCAGCCGCGCAAACAGCCTCAAGCATGGACTTACTTCCTCCACGCTCGTAGTCCTCCCCGAGGAACACCAGCACGAGTACGAAGCAATCCTCCACGGCTTCCGCGAGTCCTGGTGCGCCGCAGGACGCAACCGAAGAAGCGCTCGTCTTACGCCTGGCGCACGCGCACTGGCGCAGCCTCCGCTCCCGTCGTGTCGAGACTGGCATCCTCCACATCACCGCTGCACCGAGCGAAACCGCGCGCGGAAGATCGTCGAGGACTGCCCCGAACATCTAAGTCCGCATAACGCCATCGCCGTAGGTTCATGACCGGCCCGGAGGAACGCTGGCAGATGTACCTTCGCTACGACGGCGCCATCTCCCGCGAATTCTTCCGAACACTCGAGATGCTCACGCGCCTTCAGAAAGCCCGTCAGCCCAAGAAACCATCGCACGAGCCGGTCATCGCAGCCGCGGCCGGCGCAATGTCCGATTTTGGGATTCGGTCCGTTTCGCAGATGAGCGCGGCGCCCGCGGATCTCACCGAAGGAAAAGAACTTACACATGAATCGAAAGCACACAAAAACATCAAACACCCGACGAGCATCTGGAGACGCTCGGCGACCTGCTCACGCAGCTCAGAGCACACCTGACCGCATCGGCCGAAAAGAAAGGCACGTACGGCGACTATCTACGATTACTCGAGTTCTACCGCGAAACGAGCGACGAGCAAGCGAAGGAAATCATCATCAGCTGGGTCGACAACGACGTCCGCGCAGCCGAGCCGCGGGCCTGAAGAAACATCGCAGCCTTTCATCGCCGCCAGACCATAGACTTGAAGAATGCTCATTCGAAGTCGCCACGCGTGACGGCGCTGTGAAGAACCGACGACTCGCTTGTGCTACAGCGAACTGCGCTCGCGCCTCTGAATCGAGGGTAAATCCGTAATGCATCCAGGACCATCGGTCGGCATCGATTTCGGCACCACCAACAGCGCGATTGCGGTCGCGTCTGAAGGCGAAGTGCGAGTCGCGCGTTTCCCATTCATGGAGACGGCCGTGGAGACTTTCCGCTCTGTGCTCTTCTTCGAGAATGCCAGGCGTGGCAGTCCGGTGCCTAGGCCCCTCGCCGGGCCTGCGGCAATTGAACGGTATCTGGAGCCGCATGAAGGTGGCCGGCTAGTTCAATCCTTGAAGTCGTTTGCGGCCAGCAGTGTTTTTCAGACCACGCAGATCGGATCGCGGCAGTACAAGCTGGAAGACCTGATCGGAGTCTTCCTGAAGATTCTGAGAGCTGCAGTGGAGGACCAGTTCGGGCCTCTCGGACGCACGGCTACGGTTGGGCGGCCCGTTCGCTTCGTAGGCGCGGAAACGCGGGTGGACGAGGAACTCGCTCTTGGGCGGCTGCGCCGAGCTTACGCCATCGCCGGTTTCGACGAGGTCAACTTTGCGTACGAGCCGATTGGAGCAGCTTACTCGTATGCGCAGCGCCTTCGCTCCGGCGAATTGGTTCTCATTGCCGATTTCGGCGGGGGGACCAGCGACTTCAGCGTGATCCGTCTCGAGCCCGGAGCGCGCAAGCACGCGATTATCGCCACAGGTGGAGTTCCGGTTGGCGGCGACACTTTCGACGCCCGCATCGTACGTCATCTGGTATCGCCGATGCTGGGACTGAACACCAGTTACAAATCGGTGGACAAGATGTTGCCGGTGCCGGCCTCTCTTTATCGCAAACTGGAGAGCTGGCACCATCTTTCCTTTCTACGCTCGCGCGAAAACCTGCACATTCTTCAGAGTCTGCGAGCCCAGGCTACCGAGCCGCAGAAAATCGATCGATTTCTCGAGATCGTGCAGGAAGATCTCGGGTATCATCTGCACCGGTCCGTGCAGCGCGCCAAGGTCGAACTATCGGTCAATGAACAAGCCGAGTTTCTCTTTTCCGATACCTCCGTCGCCATATGCAAACGGGTGAGCCGTTCCGATTTCAACGGTTGGATCGCGGACGATTTGCGTCAGATTACGGATTGTGTGGAGGAGGTTCTGAGGTTGGCAGACATAGGCCATGATCGTGTGGATCGCGTATTTCTAACCGGTGGCTCCTCGCTTGTACCGGTGCTGCGTGACGCTTTCGCCCTGAAGTTCGGTTTCGAAAAGTTAGCTGCCGGGGACGAATTTACCTCCGTTGCGAGAGGCCTGGCTCTTGTGACACAGTAGTCAACACGATCACTGCGATAGAATGCGCAGATCTCCCTGGAGGGGCTCGATGCGTCGTCTGATTTTTATACTTGCGTGCGCGGGCGCGGCCTTCGCGCAAACCAAAAAAATTGTCATCAGCGGTGGGGACCCGGCTCTTTTGCAGCAACTCGGAAGCGCGTCCTCGAAAGTGAATCTGGTTCCGGTGACTCCCGAGAACGTGATGAAGGAAATCGGCGATGCCGACGCTTTCATTGGTGAGATCAAGCCGGAACAGGTTCGAGCAGGAAAGAACTTGAAATGGGTGCAGGTGATGAGCGCCGGTGTCGAACGAGTGCTCCACTTGTCAGGCGGCAACGACCTGCGCGATAGCAACATCGTCCTGACGAACAACCAAATCGTTCAAGGGCCTGAGATCGCCGACCACGCGCTTGCGCTGTTGTTGACTCTATCGCGCGGCATCAACACTTTTATCGCGAATAAACAGCAAGAGCTCTGGCAGGCTCGGCCTTACGGCGGCATAGAGCTGAACGGCCGCAACGCTGTGGTGATCGGGGTTGGAGGAATCGGGACCCAGATCGCCGTACGCGCGAGCGCATTCGGTATGAATGTAACCGGTGTCGATCCTGAAGACATCCCTTTCTCTCCATATCTGAAGAAGGTTGTAAAACCCGATCAGATCAACGAGGTCTTGCCGGCGGCGGATGTCGTGTTCGTCTCTGCGCCGCATACGCCCAAGAGCCACAAGATGCTTGGCCCGGAACAGTTCGAGCTTATGAAGAAGGGCGCTTACTTTATTGCAGTCAGCCGGGGCGGCCTATACGATATGAACTCCCTTGTGAAGGCTCTGGATTCCAAGCGACTGTCAGGCGCGGGTGTGGATGTTACAGATCCCGAGCCGCTGCCGAAAGGCCATCCGCTTTGGAAGTTTGACAATGCGCTGATCACGCCGCACATCGCGGGCCGCTCTGACAAGGATCGGGATCGGATGATCGGCACAATCAAGGAAAACATCCAGCGGTTCGCGGACGGGCGGCCACTCATCAACGTTGTGGACAAACAGAAAGGCTATTAGCCCGGTAAGAGACCGAATCGCGCAGGCGCTGGTACAGTTCAAGTAGGTGGATGACCTCGCGCACATTCCAGGATTTCTGTTTTTCGATCACATAGCCATTGCTGTGACGCCTGGCCAATTAGAGGAGCAGGTTCGCGCCTATCGGTCTTTGGGATTCGAAGAGATTCATCGTGAGGATATGCTCGGCTCGGACCAAGTGAGAGAGGTCCTCCTGCGTGTGGGTGACGGCCCGAACCTGGTACAACTGCTCGAGCCGCTCAGTCCGGAATCTCCTGTTGCGAAGCAGTTGGAACGAAATGGCGGCCGTGGCGGACTTGCGCATCTCGCGTTTCGGGTCGCCGACATTCACAAAGCTTTCGCGCACATGAAGGCAAGCGGATTCAACCTGATCGACGCTGCTCCACGCAGCGGATCGCGTGGGACTATGGTTTTCTTTGTTCATCCGAAGTCGGTCGGCTACCTGATGGAGGTTGTCCAGGAAGGCGACGCGCATGCCTGAGAGTCTTACAGGCGAGTTTCCCCCGGTTCCTACTGCCGAATGGGACGCGATGGTTCGCAAGGATCTGACCGAAGCTGATTATGAAAAGCTCACTCGCCGAACCGTTGAGGGTATTCCGATCAAGCTGTTTTACCGCCGCGAAGACCTTGAACGCCTTGGCGGACTTCCGGACCTGGGCCAGCACGGGCAGCCCTGGCAGGAAGCGCAAGATTGGGTTCCTCCAGCCGAGGCCATCCGCGCCGACAAGTTTTTTGAGAATGGCGCTACGGCTGTGCAGCAACTCGGCTTCGCACTTCGGCAGGCTGTCGAAAAACTGCGCTCCAGCACCGCCGTTGACGAAATCACCTTCGTCTACGCAGTGGGCCCGAACTACTTTCTTGAGATTGCGAAGCTGCGCGCGGCTCGTCTGTTGTGGTCCAACCTGACGCCGGCCTTCGAGACAGGCGGTCTTCGTATCCATGTGCGGACTGCTCCTGCGAATCTGATTGGCGCCACAACGGAAGCGATGTCGGCTGTGATCGGAGGCTGCGATTCGTTGTCGGTAGAGCCGGCTGATTTCGACTCGCGTCTTGCTGTTAACGTGCAGCGCATACTTCGCGAAGAAGCGCACTTGTCGAGGGTAGAGGATGCTGCGCTCGGGTGCTATTACATAGAGGTACTCACGAACACTCTGGCGACGGAAGCCTGGAAGCTGTTTCAGCATTTCAGCAAGATTCCGTTCGCGCCACATCGTCTGGAGCTTCCCCAAGAATCGATTGGGCGCCTTGAGTACGCCGCTGGAATTCCACCCTTCCTGCGCGGGCCATATTCCACTATGTACGCAATGCAGCCGTGGACGATTCGCCAATATGCCGGCTTCTCGACCGCGGAAGAATCGAACGCTTTTTATCGTCGCAATCTGGCCGCGGGACAGAAAGGGCCTTTCAGTCGCATTCGATCTCGCCACACATCGGGGATATGACTCCGACAACGAGCGCGTAATCGGTGATGTCGGCAAGGCCGGGGTAGCCATCGATTCTGTCGAGGATATGAAAATCCTCTTCGATCAGATTCCTTTGGACAAGATGTCGGTGTCGATGACGATGAACGGCGCTGTGCTTCCCGTGATGGCGTTCTACATCGTGGCTGCCGAAGAGCAAGGTGTTAAGCTCGAGCAACTCACGGGCACGATCCAGAACGACATCCTCAAAGAGTTCATGGTTCGGAATACCTACATTTATCCTCCTGAACCGTCGATGAGGATCGTGGGTGACATCTTCCGGTACTGTTCGGAGAACATGCCGAAGTTCAACCCGATCTCGATAAGCGGGTATCACATGCACGAGGCTGGCGCTACGGCTGACATCGAGCTTGGATATACGCTGGCGGATGGTCTCGAATATATACGTACGGGACTCAAGGCCGGACTCTCTATCGACGATTTCGCTCCGCGTCTCAGCTTCTTCTGGGGCATCGGTATGGATCACTTTACCGAGATCGCGAAGTTGCGAGCCGCGCGTGTGCTGTGGGCGAAAATCGTCAAGCGCTTCGATCCGAAAAACGCGAAATCTATGGCTCTGCGCGCGCATTCGCAGACCTCCGGATGGAGCCTTACTGCCCAGGATGTGTTCAATAACGTGACTCGTACGTGTATAGAGGCGCTCGCCGCGGTGCTTGGACACACGCAATCGCTGCATACCAATGCGCTGGATGAGGCAATCGCCTTCCCACTGACTTCTCAGCCAGGATTGCTCGCGATACGCAGATTTACCTGCAACAGGAAACCGGAATCACCGAAGTAGTGGACCCATGGGCAGGCAGCCTTTATGTCGAGAAGCTCACGGACGAATTGATGCGCCAGGCATGGGATCACATTCAGGAAGTCGAAACGCTTGGCGGTATGACAAAAGCTATCGAGACGGGCTTGCCGAAGTTGCGTATCGAAGAAGCGGCAGCGCGCAGGCAGGCTCGGATCGATTCGGGTCGGGAGATCATTGTCGGCGTTAACAAATACAAAGTCGACACTGAAAACGAAATTGAAGTGCTTGAAGTTGATAATCAAGCGGTTCTGAGGAACCAGCTAGAGCGATTGTCCGCAATTCGTGAGACACGCGACGAGCCCGCGGTTCAGGACTCGCTTGAAGCTCTCACGCATGTTGCAGGGTCGGGCAAAGGTAATCTCCTTGAACTGGCCGTGAAGGCCGCCCGTGCGCGTGCTACGCTCGGTGAGATCTCCGGAGCGCTGGAGAAGGTGTTCGGAAGGTATCAGGCAGTGAACCGCGTTATTTCGGGTGTGTATTCTTCGGAAAGTCAGGACGATCCCGAGTTCAGAAAGGCTCGGGAGCTTGCGGGAGAATTCGGAAAGACTGGAAGGTCGACGCCCCAGGATACTGGTCGCGAAAATGGGACAGGACGGGCATGATCGCGGCGCGCGCGTCATTGCAAGCGCCTTTGCCGACCTCGGATTCGATGTGGATATCGGCCCGCTGTTTCAAACCCCGCGCGAGGCAGCCCGTATGGCCGTGGAAAACGACGTTCACGTGTTAGGTGTCTCAACGCTGGCCGGTGGTCATCGGACACTGGTTCCCCAATTGATTTCCGAGCTTCGAACGCTTGGCCGTGAGGACATCCTTGTCTATGTGGGCGGAGTAATTCCTCCGCAGGACTACGACTGGTTGTCGTCAACGGGCGTTGCAGGCGTGTTCGGACCGGGCGCCACAATCCCAAGTTGCGCGCAAGCAATTCTGTCCAGGTTGATGGGTCAACCGAGTGGCGCAAGCGTCAAATAAGGGTCGCCTAACGGCGCGTCACTATCTGGATGGCATTCTGAATGGCAATCGCGTGACGCTAGCGCGCGCGATCACTGTAGTTGAGAGTGATCTGGCGTCTGATGTAGAACTCGCCGATGAGTTGCTTGATTACGTTCTGCCGTACTCGGGAAAGGCCCGGCGAGTAGGAATTACGGGCGTCCCGGGGGCGGGGAAGAGCACGTTCATCGACACGCTTGGAATGCATCTCATTCGCGAGCGCGCCGAGAACGTCGCGGTATTGAGTGTCGATCCGTCAAGTCCCGTATCCGGTGGAAGCATTCTTGGCGACAAGGTTCGGATGGAACGGCTCGCTGCGGAGGATAAGGCATTTATCCGGCCTTCACCCGCGCGTGGTCATCTTGGCGGTGTTGCGAGGCGAACACGCGAAACCATGCTGCTGTGTGAAGCTGCGGGATATCAAAACGTCCTGGTCGAAACGGTGGGTGTTGGACAGTCTGAAACAGCCGTCCGATCCATGACGGACTTCTTTCTCCTTTTAATGATTCCCGGCGCGGGCGATGAGTTGCAAGGCATGAAGCGGGGCATTGTTGAGATGATCGACGGCATGGCCATCAATAAAGCCGATGGCGACAACGAGGGGAAAGCCGAGCAGGCACGGGCAGAATACGCGAGCGCGCTCCGTCTGTTTCGTCCCGGTCTACGAGTGTTGACAATCTCTTCACTAAACGGTAAAGGCATCGCGAAGCTTTGGGAGATGATTCTCGAGCATCGTGCACACTCGGAAGCATCAGGCTGTCTTCAGCGCCGCCGTCAAACACAAGCGCTCGACTGGATGCGTGAGCTTCTCGGCAATGGTTTGCAAGATCTCTTTCGAACCAGTCGCGGTGTCGGCTCGCGATTGCCGGAGCTGGAAGCAGCAGTCCAGCAGGGGTCGATGACGCCTTCGGCCGCAGCGCGTGAACTACTCTCGGTATTCCGCAACGAGCTAAGTTGAGAAGCGATACCCTTTTCCCCGGATCGTGTGGATGTATTTCGGATTCTGCGGCTCGTCTTCGAGTTTCTGTCGCAGCCACGCGATGTGGACATCGATGGTCCGCGACGAGACCTCGCTCTGATACTCCCAGACTTTTTGCAGCAGCTCTTCCCGGGGTACAACTACGCCTCGCTGCTCAACAAGATATCGGAGAAGCTGGAGTTCCTTACCGGCGAGACTGACGGCTACTCCCGCCTTGGTGACGTCCCCGTTTTCGAAATTCACGGTAACGTCTCCGAAACGATAGGTACGAACCGTGGAGTGAATGCCCTTTTTTGCGCGACGTAACAATGCGTCGAGACGCGCCAATAGCTCGGCTGGGTCGAAGGGTTTCGCGAGATAGTCGTCCGCTCCGAGGCGTAGTCCGGCAACGCGATCCATCACTTGTGTTTTGGCCGTCAGCATCAGGATCGCTGCGTCAACACCTCGTTCCCGGAGCTCACGGCAAACCTGATAGCCATCCTTCTTGGGCAGCATCACGTCGAGGACGATCACGTCGAAAGCTTCGGTCAGCGCCCGCTGCAAACCGGTTTCCCCATTGCTTTCGGCGCTTACTTCAAAACCTTCGGATCGCAGGAGGTCCGTTAACGTAACGACCAATCCGGGCTCATCCTCGATGAGTAGAATGCGCGATGTCATCCGGTATCTCCTGCGGTGAGGCGGCTGGAAGCGTAATACTGAATTCGGTCCCTGTCAGATAATCACTCTGCAGATGGATCGTGCCCCCATGCGCCTCAACGATCTCTTTCACAAGATGCAGGCCGAGGCCTGTCCCGTGAATCTGATCCTGGATTGCGCGCTGTCCCCGAAAAAAAGGATCGAAGACATGTGGTTGTTCCTCAACGGGAATGCCGGGGCCGTTATCGCTCACACTGATGCGCACGGAGTTCGGGTCTAGCTTTTGAGCGGAAATGCGAACCAGATTGCGGCCATATTTCACCGCGTTGTCCACGAGGTTTTGAATGGCCTGATGAAGCGCGTTTGAATCGGCCAGGACGGGAGGTATATCTGGTTCGATCGCTTTCTCAATCTTGAATCCGGAGTTCTCGAGCAAATGTTGTCTGGATTGGATCACGGAATCGATGAGGCTGGATATTTCGACCACGGACTTGTCGGCGATGATCCTGCCCGCCCTTGTGCTGGAAAAGCGAAGGATCTGCTCCACGATGGCGCTGAGTTTTTCGCTTTCCTCCTGAATCAGCCCGCCATAGCGCTCTACTTGCGCCGGGTTGCGGGCGATGCTTCCCTTGAGGTTGAAGGCGGCGGTGCGAATCACCGTCAACGGAGTGCGGAGTTCGTGCGAAACACCGGCGACAAAATTCATCTGTAAATCGGCGAGCCGCTGGGCTTGTTTTGAAAAACGAGCCAGGAGCGCGACGGTCGCCAGCAACATAGCCAAGATGACGGCAGAGATCGCCAGGTTTTCGACGTCTTGTGCGCTCTACGAGCGCGTCGAGAGAGCCGGCCTCGCTTTGCGCGACGAGTTGCCAGCGGCCATTCCCATCCGGCGGGGGCGGCCCGAAGGGCGGCCTCCCACCGGGCCCGCGGCGGCCTGCCGAGCGCCGGGAAATTTCGGGAAAACGAACGTTGAAGAGCCTGACCGAGCCATCCGCGTCCTTTCCGATTCTTCGCCCGTTGTCGGATCGATAGATAATGTTCGACGGGTCTCCGCGAACGAAAACCTCCGCCCTATATCCGATCGGTCCCAGGTACGACGCGAGCAGGTTCGGCAGAACCGTAGTTCGTATCGTATCCAGATTCAATTCCACTACCAGCCAGTCCTGCTCTGCTCGAGGAGGCGGTCCGAATCTCGGAATCTCCAGTACGTTGGAGCTGTCGAGACGAAAGGGATTGGGATGGCCGCCTTGGGCTCGCACCCGCAACTGTTCATGCAATGGTTCCCACGCTGAGGGCCACGACGACGGAGCGAAACGACCAGTACGCCTGTCCAGGCGCTGCAACGTTACGTCACCGGCCTCAGGAATTGCAATCGCGATCTCGCTGAAAAGATCCCGATATCTGGAGGAATCACGCCATCTTGCGAAACGCGCGGAATAAGCCTGTTCTCGCCCCAGTTCGCTCACTTCAGCGTTCGAAGGTTGCAAGGCGGCGCAGGCCGCTTCGAGGTTGCTATTGAAATCCTCGCTTAACCGCGTCAGCTCTCTTTGCAAACCGATACTCAACCGGTCGCGCTCCGCCTGGCTGATCGCTCCTATCCAGCGGTATTGCAGGATGGCCAAGACGCAGCAGAGCAGGGCAACACTGACGAGCGCAGCCGAGTACAGGGAAGTGCGCCGGGCGAGCCGCGTCATGTCCTCAAATATAGCGTCCCTTTGGGTTTGGAATCGCCCACAGGCCGGCTGGGTCCCACTGTCGATAGGGCTGCTTTTCGAGGGGACGGGCTTCGGATTGGGCAAGCGCTGCTTCGAGATCGCATGTCGCGGCAAGCCAATCTCTTATGCCGCTTTGGTTGAATTCTCGTGACCGTAGCTGTTGCTGCCGCCATGGGTCTCACCTCGAAGGTGTAGTGCGGGGGCAACCGAATTTGTTTCATGGCTCAAGAAAGTGCTCAAGGTCCTGCTTCCACGGTCGAAGAGCTTAAACATGAAACTTGCGGGACATGATCGTAGGCGTGAGTCGAGGTCACTCACAGCCGCTCTCATCGAGATTACCGATGAGCATGAGGATAAAAGCACCTGTGTACTCGAAGACCTCTCGTCTTCAGGAGCATGTATTTATTCCGATATAGCACTGGGTGTTGGAGTTCAGGTAGAAATGAACGCCGCTTCGATTGTTCACAATGGGCTCGTGAAGCATTGTCATCCCAGCGGTGACGGGTTTCAGATCGGGATCGAGTTCGTTGGAGGTCAATGGCCGGCCCCGATTCAGTTTCCGATTCACTGGATCCGCGCGGAGCGGGAGTAGTCATCGAAATAACTCGCCGGGGCGAAGCGCGTAGACTTGTGCGACGCCATCGTCGCCCCTGGCGCCCAAGACAAGTAGAATGACGCCGCGCTTTGGGTCGTAGACCATGGCTCGATTCTGCCCAACCTGGGCTGGCGAGTTTTGGAATGGAACTTGGACGCGTTTCCACGAATTGTCTGCCGGCTTCCAAATCCATACACCGTCGCCGAATGTGACGAACGCATCTTCCTGAGGCAGATAGATCGCTTCACGGGAACATCGTGGCGGCGGCCCGGAGACTCGGGGCTGCATGTTGCGCCATGCATGAGAACGTAGGTCGAAGGTCCACAATTCATCTCTGTTGAGCCCGCCGCCATGCAGGATCAATTGATTTCGGCGAGAATCGTAGGCCAAGCTGGTAAGTTCGTAGAGATTCTGGGGACTTGGAGAGCCGGGGCGATCGAGCCGTTCCCACGTGCGCTGGGCTGCCCGGTACAGATATACGCCTGCATCTTTGGGATCGCTTGCGGGCGTCCATGGCCGCTGATATCCGGCGTCGTTCAGCCGCGTTCGCCAATCGACATCGATCCCGATTACTCCTTCCGTCGTTGTGACCAAAGTATCGAGGCCCAGGGGAGCGGCGCCGGCAAGCTCCCATGTTGAGGTCTGCGGGTCAAACGTCCACGTCGCAAATTTCACGTACGATGACGGCGGCCGAACGAGCGCGTCAGGGGCTACATCACTGCTGGAAGGAATGTCCTTTAATTCAGAAGGTTGATAGCCGGTTGTCAGTCGAACATGACGAACGACGATCATCTTGTGACTGACTGGGTCGTAGGAGTAGATCCGGCGGCCATGCTCCATCCAGGGCCGTCCGCCGAAGGTTACTCCTCCTTCGCGCACACCGTGATTCCACAGACGCTCAGGATACTCGGGCGCTGCGTCACTCGAACGCCAGGTGTTTGCGTCGACGTCATACATGTCGACATCGCTGCCGCCGTAGCCGCAGTGTCCGCCACCCCAGTACAAGATCTGTCGGCGATCCGTGTCGAACGTTGCGCTTCCCCAGGTCCGAGTGGGGGCTGCACGGCCGGGAGCTTCGATGAGTACCCAGCGATCCGGTGGCAATCCTTCCAGATCGATAATTTTTCCGGGGTTCTGATTATTCGATTCTCGTTTCGGCAGAGCCTTTTGTGGCGCCACTAAGCCCGGACGAATAATATTCTTCGCGTCGATACGGTAGGTGTACGTTGTTCGGACTGGAAACAGCACATTGCAGGTCATGCGATCTCCGGGCTTTTGATTGCTTGTCGCGAGGACAAGCGTGCGGCTTTCCGGGTCGATATCCGCCGTCAGATAGAACCCGACAGGCACGGCGCCCGTGAGACGTACCCAAAGGTCTCCACGCGCATCATAGGCCCACATGTCGGTAAGGTCGCGGCGATTGTAGCCTCCGCCGATGATCACCCACCCGGTTTGAGGATCGTAGACAGTGAAATGGCCTGCTCGCGCCTCGGGTCCACCGGGAGCTTTCGATAATCGCCACTCCCTGGATTTCAGATCGTACAACCACGTGTCGGCGAGATAGTGGCTCTGGCCGTCTCCGCCGAAAAGCACCAGCACCTGGTTGCGAGTGTCGGTTACCATTCGCGTGTTCATCCGCGGCGGTGGCTGTAACCTCGAAGGAGCCTGGCGCCAGTCGTTCGATTTGAGGTCAACAACCAAGTTCCCGTGTAACCCGCGAGACGGCCGTCAGTGGTCGATTCTGCAACGTGGCCGCCGCCAAACAGCACCACCTCGTCATGCAAGGAATCGTAGGCCAGTGAGCCGCCGAGCACAGGAGGCGGCGAATGTTTCGGTTGCAGATCGGTCCAGTGGGCAAGCGGAACGTTGTACGCCATCGTGGTTCCGCCGGTGAAGTACAGAAGCGAGTGCAGCGACGGAACGAATGTCACCTGGTCGAAGACAATATTCAGGTCGGGTCGTGGCGCCCCTTCCTTATCATCTGTCGCACTGCGGATGACGGTGCGCTCGCTACCGCTCGTGATGCCGGAGTAAGTTCTCGGCACGTAGGCAAGCGGCAATTGCCTACTCCACTGCTTGGCCCATGCGTGTGGGAAATGGCTCTTCCATCCGGGCGCCGCGGCGTCGAACGACACCATATCGTATTCCGGGATGCGCATGAGAGGTTGTTCCTGCAGGAGGTCCGGATCGTCGTTCAAGTATCCCCACAAGAAAAATGCACGCGACTCCGGAACGTAGCGGATCGCGCTGCCGGGACGCGCTCCGGCCATGTCCTTGGAAACCTGTACCCATCGATTGACTTGAGGTATGTCGGCGCAGAAGGCCATCGCCAGCGGCAGCAGGAAGGGTATACCGAATCGTGTCATGTTCGCGCTCAGTTCTGTAATTTCTGACCGAAGCTTCGCAAAATCAAGGCAGTGACGTCCTGCAGCCCGAGAGACTCGGACGATACCTTACGGTTCGTGAATAGAACGCCAGGCACATCTATAGGGTTCACGCAGTGATCTCCGATCCATGCATCATTGTTGTCTGTGACTTCCTCAGGGGGCGCCCCACCCAACGCCGTTTGCCACGAAGCCCGGTAGCCTGGGCTGTATCCGACGATCAGGTCCGGAGCCACGCCGGAGTTGGATTTATCAGAGTTGGTGGCGTCAATACTACCGACAACAGGAGCGCCATTTAACGGGTCGCGAAACGCAAGCAACTGCTCCCTCAAGCTCGCAATCAAATCCTGGCTGCGCTCACCTTTCGAGATGATGCCATTTTTCTCGCGTCCTTGGAGATTGATGTACAAGCCATTCAGGCCGAGCGCGTAAGCTTCAGTAGAATGCCAGTCAGCCTGGTAAATGGTAGTTTCTTCTCCAAGTGTTGCTGCTGTCAGCGAGAGAAAGCCTCGCTTGTACAACCACGTATTCAAATTGACCGATCGCGTGAACGTGGTGAACCCGTGATCCGACATTACGATCAATTCCGCATTTGGCTCACGCTGGATCACTTCGCCTATAGATTGATCGACTGCCCGGTAGAACATCAGCAGTTCCGGTTCATGGCGGCTCCAGAGCATGTGCGAGCTTTCATCAACGACTGAGAAATAAGCAAACAGCAGTCCACCTCGGAAATGATCCAAGCCGTACCTCAGCAGGTTTCTTTTCGTCTTCAAAGATCAGCCGTGTGTGCGTCACGAATTGCGGGATCGTGAATACGCCCTGACGAAGGGCTGACGTGTCTTCCGGAATCCCGAGCGAGGAATATCGGCCAATGCTCGCGGCGACTTCGCGGCTGAAGGTTGCGGGCGCCGACAACGGAAGTATCGGTTCCATCGGATCTACATTGATCGGCGAGACATAGAGCTGGAACGCAGGATGCAATTGCCGCGCGAACACGCGAAACATGCCACGTGCTGATGCTATGCGCCCGAGCAGCGGGAAATCTGCAGGCAACCATTCCGACCACTCTCCTTCGCCGACGATGGCTAAGCGATCGCCTATCTGGAGACGCGCCAGCGGCTGATTGGCATCGACATCGACGATGAGTGGAACGCTCGTGAATCGAGCATCCTTGCGTAGCGTATTGGGAGGACCTTCGAGCGGCAACACCGCTCGCCCATTTTCGAGGCGCGTCTTGACGATTTGCCCACCCGGTACGGAGCGCGACAACTCCTCAGGATCATCCGTGAAGTAAGTGAATGTGCCGTTCGTTCCACGAAGGTCGGGCACTCCCATCCCGGCGATGGCGCGTCCGGCTGCGACAGGAGGATAATTCGTCGGCATCCGCAAGACCGTCACTGGCACTCCGGCGTCCCATAAGGTCTTCCAGAACGGAGTGCCCTTTCGCAGAGAGACGATTTTGGGAGTGGACAAAGGCAACCGCCATTCGCCGAATGACAAGGTGAATCGCGCATCCTCCGTCTTGCTCATCGAAGAGTAGGGCGCAAGCGTAGCCGGGTCCCGATGAACGAAATCGAAGATCCCGTGAGCCGAGGGCGCAGATCCGGTAATGAACGTCGACCATGCGACGGGACTTTGCGGAGGTGTGGACGTTTTCAGGCGCATAAAGCTGCCCTGATCTCGCAGGCGGCGTAGATTCGGCAGCTCGTCCCAGTGGCGTTCGACGAATGCGGGGTCCATTCCATCCACTCCAAGAACAATCATTCGCTTGGGATAGGATGCGTCGCCGCGTCCGCAAGCCGACATCACTAGAAGCGCAGCCGATATCCCAGCGTATGCTTTGATTCGCGCGCTGGTGTCAATCACGGTTTGACGGGGAGTCTGAACGTCATTGTGGCGATCCGCCCAGGTATCCGAGACTCCGCAACTGTTCGATTGTCTGTTGATCCAATGTCGATCTGGCGCCGCGGCCAAGTACTGCCCGAATTTGTTTTTGCGCGTCCATCCACTGACCGATCTCCGCCATCATGCGTTCCACTTCGCGCGGCCGTTGCGCGGACAGGTTGTTTTTCTCCGCGCGATCGGCAACGCGATCGTACAGCTCGACGCGATTGATCCCCGACTCCTTCGCCTTGTCGCGATAGATCAATTTCCACTTCGCATCGATGAAACCGAAGCTGTTCGTCCGGTTCTCGGCAACCGGGCCGTTTGCCTCAGCGCCGGGATGCGCGAAACGTGAGGTCATCACCGGTCCGCGCCGGCGGAACGCCTGACCGCGAGCCAGTGGCGCCAGACTCTGTCCCTGGATAAGATTCGGCGCCGGCAAGCTGAGTAGATCCAGAATCGTGGGCATGACATCGATCAGTTGCACGGGCTCCTTCACACGACGCGCTGCCGGCAATAGTTTTGGATTCCACATGAGCAGCGCAGAATGCGTGAGCTCCTGATAAACCGAGTGGCCATGCGCCGTCCAGCCGTGATCCCAAAACTCCTCCCCATGATCCGACACTACGACGATCAGTGTGTCGTCGAGTATCCCGAGCTCCTTCATTTTGCCTACAAGCAGCTCAAAGCTTTTATCGTTGTGGAGGATCTCATCGTCATAACGATCGATCGCCTGCGTGATGAATCGGTCCGGATCGATATTTGCCTTCGCGCAGCTCGCTCGATTGATCACTGTGCCGCCGCCGTACTCGCGTTGAGTCCTAAACTTCATATACGTGCGATCGAACTCGGGGCTTTCTGAAGGATTGCCGAACGTTGCATCGAACGGCGCAGGTGGCCGGTACGGGGCGTGTGGGTCGGTTGTATGGGCATAGAGGAAAAAAGGTTCTTCACGATGCTCCTGCAGCCACGGCATAACGAGCTTGTTGACAGCCATGGAATCGGTGCCGCGATCGGCCGCCTCGGTTCGATTTCGCAAAACGGCAGGATACTCCAGCATGTAGTCGAACCCCCGCTGTAAGCCCGTTGTTCTTCCCGCGAAGGGGTTTGCGACGATGCTCGCGGTTACGTAGCCGGCAGCTCGCAGTTGCTCGGCGAGCGTGTAAGCTCCTTTCGGAATCGTGTCGTAATCGTTGACGATCCCATGCGTAAAAGAGTAGAGCGAGGTCATCAGGGACGCTGTCGAGGCCTTGGTCCACGTGGCTTGCGCCTGGCAGTCTTCGAATACGACTCCGGCAGCTCCCAGCTTCTTCAGGAAAGGCGTGGTCTCCCGAGCATACCCGTACAAACTCGCATGGTCGGCTCGGAGCGTATCAATCAGGTAAATGAGTACATTGGGCCGACGGTTCGCCGGCGCAGCGGTAATCAGCGGATTTGCCCATAAGCGCGACTGCTCCTTCTCGGCCGCTCTCGCTGATTAACGACAGCTTGACTGTGCCGTCCGGCAAACGGCGGATAAATCGACATCCGCATCGGTCCACGAATCCGGATCGCTCAAAGTCCGCGAATACAAATCGGCCTTGGCTCCCTCGGCCTGAACTCGGAATTTGATGGGAACGTCTCTTGCCGTCACCCCCATTCCAAAGTGAAGGCGGGCATTTCGTGCCGGGTGTCACGCGGAACGACACCGACGCCGGAGCGTGGACGTACAGCGAGCTTCTATATTCGTCGCGTTTGCCGATCGACTGGCGTCCGGATGGACCGGGAAAGCTTTCAGCGCGCGGCAGCAGCTTTATCGAGCGGATGGCAACGAGATCCGACAGGCTATCCGTAGGCATGATCGCCAGCGGACGCGTGCCTTTCGGCGCGTCCAGTTTCACTTCAAATCGGTAAACCTGATATTGATTCGGAGGCCCCAGCTTCTGTTTGACCTCAAAGTCGCCGATCCTGATTTTGACTTCGCTGCCGCCGGCTGCGGACATGCGAATCTCGACTGCTTCATATAGGCTCCAGTCGATCGCGGGTTCCTTGGGCGCGAGAATGACAGGAGTGGAGCCTTCCCCCTTGACCATCAGGTCTCCGTTGCGATAGCCTACACGGCCTCGCAGCGGGATCCACTTGGAATCGCTTGCCGAAGTGAACGTTTGCCAGACGAGCGGCTCGGCGACGCGCGCCGTCGAGGCAGCGCTGGTTGCGGTTATCGTCGCGGACGACAGGAGATCATCGAGTCGAGTCGGTGAGATGGAAGGGCTGCCGTATAGAGGCGGCTACGACGCCCAACAGAACCGAGACTTTGCGAATCCTCAAGCCTATATCTTAGCCCTGCGCTACCACTCCAATCGAGCCCCGAGCTGAATGATTCGCGGAGGATTAAGCTGACGGCTCATGTCGATGAGACCGGTGGTCGCATTCGGCACGTAGTCGTTGGGATGATTCAGGGCATTGAAGAAATCGGCGCTGAATCGCAATCGGACGCGTTCGCCGAAATTGAAATACTTGAACAGCGACAGATCCTGATTCCAACCGCGTCGGTCCAAGCATGAAATTGCGAGCGTTCCAACTGACGAGATCCGTGATGTTGGTCTGCACGACAGTGCCGTTCGCGAGCGTTTGGGGAACGAGATTGTCGAACTTCGGGCCGAGCGGGATGGATCGCACGTTGTCCGCGATCGACCGGAACCAGCGCCGTCAACTTCGCCGCATCCACATTCGTGGCGCCTGTGGGATCGAAGTCTCCGGCAAACCAGAGCTTCTGATTTCTGCCGAAGATCGACATCGTCAGACGTTCATCGCCGCTCAAAGAGGGATTCTTCTGGATGAATTCGGTCGACGGTACACCCATCCAGTAGCCGCTATTCCAGCTACCGATGAAAGCGATCTGCCAGCCTCCGATGAGCGCATTCGTGGCCCATCCGCTATTGCTGCCAAACTTCTTTCCCTTGCCGAAGGGAAGCTCCCAGATACCGTTCCAGGAGACTCGATGCGGGGGCACCTGGCTGGAATTCGTATAAGCAAGCCTCAGTCTCTGCTCGGGTGTCATGTTCGGGTTACCGAGGATCTCGATGGTCTCGGGAACCGAAGTCGCCGAGCCGCCGTTCAATCCGCTCGTCGTATTGGAACTGATGCTGGCGGGCCCGTAGGAGTAACCTCCGGTGTCATTCGTTGTCATCGCATGCGTGTAAACGTAGAACGCTTGGAATGCAAGTCCACCTGTGAAACGTCTCTCGATATTGACCTGGCCGGAATTAGCGTTAGAGTAGCCGTTGTGTTGTAGCACTCCGTAGCTGCCAGTCAGGTTCCAATTCGGGTTAATACGACGTAAATCGCCGTTTGTGGGCGCCAGATTGCCGGTAGCCGCCTGATAGTTGTACCGGGCCATGGGTGAATTCATATCCCAATGCTGCTGCAGGTTGCTGCCGTGATTTCCGGTATACGATAACTTCAGAACGGTATTCCTCATCAATTCGCGTTCAATGGTTACCGTCCATTCCTGCATCCTGTTATCGTTCCAGTTATTCACGTCCATGGCAAGGAAAGACTGCGAATTCCTACTGATCGATTGGGTGCGCATTGGGATCCACAGTGGCTCCCCCAACCATGTCCGTCGGAGCGGGCACGTGGGTTAGCGCATAGTTGAACGAGGTCCCGTTCTGATTGCTAAGTTCATTCACGAAGCGCAGATTCAGCGGCGCATTACTCCTTGCGGACTGTAGCAACTGAGCCAGAGGCATCGGCCAGTAATACATACCGTATCCGCCTCGCGCGACCCATTTTTCGCTAATCCGATAGGCAACTCCGATCCGCGGCGCAAAATCCGAGTAGACATTCGGAGTCAGAGCAGATGGGAAGTTCGCAGCGTTCGCCGTGGTCGTGGTGAGGCCTCTCGCGGTCCAGGATGAGATTACACCCGAAGGAATACCAGGAATGCTTGTCAAAGCAGTATCGTTCGGCAGAATCACCTGCATATCCTTTTGATTCAGTCCGGGTCAGGTCAAGGTTTACGAGCCGGTCGTATTTCTCTTTGTACGGCGTCCAGTAATTCCAACGGAGACCGAGTCTAACGGTGAGCTTTGGAGTAATCTTCCACGTATCGTTCACATACAATCCGATCTCCTTCTGACGGAAGTAAAAGTAACCGCGGTTGTACTGGTTCGATAAATAGGTCGGCAGCCCTAGCGCCAGACTGGCCAAACCCGAACCCGTGTACGAAGCGGCTTGTTCTCCGACAGGATCGTATTGGGCCGTCCAATCCCCATAAAACGAATCCGAACCTTGTGCCTGCTGCAGCTCGACGACATTGTTATATTCCTGCCTGCCCTTGAAACCGAACTTGATCGTGTGTTTGCCCTTTATCCAGGTGAAGTTGTCGTCGATTTGAAACTGGGTAAGCTGCTGCGCACTGCGGTTGTCGCCATCCCAGCATCCGTAATAGAACATGTTTGATGCGTCGGTGCATACCGTCGGCCAGCCTATGGCGCCGAAAGGATTTGGCAGGCCAAGTTTCGCATCCCAGTCAATCGCGTCGCCCAGGGTGCCGCTGCTGTTGTTCGAGCGCTGGTAAGAAGCTTGAAACTCGTTCAGGAGGGTCGGTGTGAATACATGCGTCCAACGCGCCATAGCCGAGTGAACGATGGTGTCCTGACGTCCCGTACCGGTACCGTTGCCAACACCTAGTGGCGGATAACCATAGCGGCCGCCATAGAGAGCATTGTTTTGCTTGGATTGCGTATAACGGCCTGACAAATTGTCGTTTGCTGAAAATACCTGGTCGCCTTTCAGGCTCCAGGTTCGGTTATCTGCAGTTCTCGGATAGAACGCTTGAAAATTACTCTCGACCCACGGATTGCCTCCCGCGTTCGGGCCGTTGGGAGTGGGTGAGACGCCCTTAAATACATCAATCACCTTCTGATTCAATCTGTTTTGCGGAATGATGTTGCCGGGAAACGCTTGTCGGAGTCCGTTCGCGTTAGTTGTGAAGGGGTCGTAAATCGTGATCTTGTTGCCGCTGGTGTCCACCGCGTTGCTGAAGTCGCCGTTCCACATCGCCGCGGTAGGAACTGCCGCTTGGGCGAAGTTCTGTTCGCGCTGCTTGAGATATTCGAGATTGAACATCCAGAACGTCTTGTTCTTGACGATCGGACCGCCAGCCCATCCACCGTATTCATTGCGGATCAATTTGGCGGGAATATTTCCGTCCTGTCGAGCTCGTGCGATCAGGCCGCCTCCATTATTCCGCATGGTCTCGAAAACCGCGCCATGAAAAGCGTTCGTCCCACTGCGCGTAACCAGAGTAATCGTAGCGGGACGATCGTATTGAGCACCCGATCCCGCAGTCTCGATTCGATATTCCTGAATTGTGTCGAGCCCCGGCTGTACACGCGCAATGCCGCCGCCGAAACGGTCGACGTACGAGACACCATCCAGCAGCATCTCCGTCGAACCAACCATCATGCCGTTCGTGCGCGGATTGGCTCCGTTACTGGTGTTGAATCCGCCCTCGACACCTGGGGTCAGTGTGAACAGATTGCTCACTTGACGGCCGTTTAGCGGAAGGTCATGAATGCGCTGCGCATCTTTGACGTCGCTCAGTTGAGCGCCTTCGGTCGCAATGGCGACTGCCGCGGCCTCCACTTCGACCGTTGCCTGAACTTCGCCCACCTGCAAAGTGGGATCCACGGTAACTGTCTGGCCGGCCTGTACCTGAAGCGCGCCCTCCCACTTCTTGAAACCCGGAGCTTCGACCACTAGAGAATAGCTTCCGATCGGCACACTTCCAAAATAGTAAATACCCGAGGCATTCGTCTGGGCGTCACGCGTCACGCCTTTCGTAGTTTCCGTTAGAGATACCTTGGCGTTCGGTACGGCCGCCTCGGAGCTATCCTGTACGGAGCCCCGGATCACTCCAAGGCCGGTTTGTGCGGCGAGTGGAACTGTGAGAATGCTGATAGCCAACAACAATGCCCTGAAGAACCGAGCAGAGACACCCATGCTTCCCTCCTGTGCCAAGCAAGTTGGGGTGAGCGTACCAAATGGCTGAGCTGTATGTCAAACTGCCTGCTATTTCGAGCCTTTTCGCAAGTGCGCGTCGAGACGGTCGCCTGCCGCATTTCGCACGCGATCCCACTCATCGGGGCTGTTCTTCCAAATCTCGGTATCGAGCATGGCAGCAGCGCCGAATGGGCGTTTGTAAACGACACGGTTTACCATTTCGTCTGCGCCTGTTCGATCTCCGGCCGAGTTTGCGAGCAGCCAGAAGTATTCGTAATCCTGCAAACCCCTCCTCATCGCCTTCAGCCGAATGCTTGGGATGGGCCGATCGTAGTTCATCACTAAGCCCCGATAAATCAACTGGCCTGAACCGTTGTATCGGCGTCCGTTCGGCTCCTTGAAGTTTTCTGCTTCGTACCAGGATGCGAATGCGTTCCAATCGAACTCCCATTCCACCCAGCCGGCCTGATACTTCCATCCGACCCATCCGATTCCCCGGTTAACCAGGAGGTCCAGATCCAGAAAGGTATTTGATCCGCACCCGCTATTGGCCTTTTGCTCGTAAATCATCGGACCGTAAAACCAGGTATCCACACCCTTCGTCCGAAAATACTTTACGTCGTCGATGTTGAAGTCGACCGTATGGCAGACCCATAGCTCAACTTCCTTCGACAACCGCTCCATCACCGGCCGAGAATAGCCGCCATCGACGCGATACTTGAACCAACCGCGGCCCATGCCATCGTGCAACAGCTTTCCGTAATAAAGCATCTTCTCGTAGGCGGCTTCGTTGTACGACTCATCGAGTCCATCCAGGAACGCAACCTTCATCACCTTGGCCCATCGCGGATCGCGATCGAGGTGCTCCCGGATTTGACGTCCAGCGTCCTTCCAGACGGCTTCATACTCGGGCGTCCGGCCCTGTTCCGGAATAGGGATCGGCCAGGCCGTTGCCTTGTTCCCATGCTTCTCGTTGTTGAACGGCAGCATAATGTGATCGAGAGGCAACCCGTATCCCGGACCCCAGTAGCCGTGAGCCGCAGTGAACGCTGAACCATCCGAGATAAGGACTTAGACGCTTGTCGAAATCGGTCCAGTCCAGTTTCACACTGGAGCCGCTGACGGATAGCCCCGGCCTGTAGGCGTAGATAAGCGGAGTGAAACGGTGTTGCCGGGCGAGCTGGTAATACGCGAGTTCCTCGCTGGGCCGCATGTTGCGCATCGAGCCGTTCCAGATATCACCCGGAAGATGGCTCTCTTGCGGCAGCGCGAAATCCCACACGTCAACCGCGAGCTGTACGTTTTTCACTCCCACCCTTCCAGGAAACCGCGATCTCTCCTGTATACCGTCCCGGCGGAGCCGCTTTGCGACCGTAAGGAACAAAGATATCGATCCAGATTCCGTGATTCTTCTGTCCTGGGATGTTGTTATATACGTCGGGAATTGAAAACGGGAATCCAGTAAAGAGCTCGACGTGGCGCTCCGGCATCAAAGCATCGGCATACCAACCGGGTCCTAGCGAAGTCTTCTCGTACCCCGTGGTTGCGTTCCGCACATGTACGTACCATTCCTTGAAAACTGCGATATTCGGACGGTCGATGAGTGCGCCCGCGGGACCCTTTAGCGCGGAGACTCGCACGTTCGCATCGTGAAGCTGCGAGCCGGTTTCAAGGATCACCTGGAAGGCGACGAATTCATTTCTGGCTGCCTTCAGCGACACGGATTTGGTCTGCGGATTCCAGACAGAGTTTGCTCGTCGCGGATCTCCCGTCGGGTAGTCTTTATGGATATCGGGGCGAGCTTCGAACAGAGCGCCGGTCACCGGGTCGACACGGACTCCATCGCCTACGGCCCAAACCCGCGTCTCCTGCCCGCGAGCGTTTGAAAAGGATCCGAGCAAGATTACGAACGACATGAACATCCGCATGCGCCGATTTTAGCGGCATCCGCCATCGATAATTGACCGGTGTCGCAAAAGCGCGATAGGCTACGGTCAAAATGCTGTCGAAAACGTTTCGAGATCTCCCTCTCATCTTTCTTCTCTCTATTTGTCCTTGTATCGCTGCTACATCGGCGCTGCTTTCCCGCGGCTATACCGTGTTGCCGCAGCCTCAGCAAAGCAATCTCACGACACAGGATTTTCGTTTTGGGGATAACTGGGGGCTGGAGATTGGCAACGGTGTAGCTCCGAACTCGGTTGCAATCGAAGCATTGCGCGAGGACCTGCAATCGCGCTTTCTTATCGTCCTCGGCAAAAGCTCCGACAAAATAATCCACCTGGAAGTATCGCCGGGTTCAGTAAAGCCCGGTAATGCGCAGGATCGAAATGCGGAGGCAATCGCCGCCCAGGCCTACAGAATCCAGCTAGCGCCCGACAGCATTCGGATTTCGGCGAATTCCGACGCAGGATTGTTCTATGGCGTCGAAACGCTTGTCCAATTGGTGAAGCGATCGAAGGGAGCGTACTGGCTTCCCGAAGGCGAGATTGTGGACTGGCCGGATCTCGAGCTCCGGCAAATCTATTGGGATGACGCTCATCACTTGGATCGCATTCCCGCGCTAAAGCGTGCGATTCGCCAGGCTGCGTTCTTCAAAGCGAACGGTTTCACGATCAAGCTCGAAGGACACTTTCAATATGCCAGCGCTCCTGCGATCGTCGAGCCGCATGCGCTGACTCCTGCCCAGCTTCAGGAGCTTACCGATTATGGTCTTCGGTACCACGTCCAGGTAATTCCGTTTCTCGATGGGCCGGCGCACATTGCGTTCATTTTGAAGCATCCCGAATACGCAAAGATTCGGGCGTTTCCCGATAGCAACTACGAGCTGTGCACCACGAATCCAGACTCTTACAAACTACTGTTCGGGATGTATGACGATCTGCTTGCCGCCAACAAAGGCGTGAAATACTTCGTGCTTTCTACAGATGAGCCTTACTATATCGGCTTGGCCAATAACTCGCAGTGCAATGAAGCCAAGCGGACACGTGAGCTGGGCAGTGTCGGCAAAGTTTTGGCGGAGTTCGTTACCAAGGCGGCAGGGTATCTCCATGATCATGGGCGGACTGTGAGCTTCTGGGGCGAGTACCCGTTGAAGCCCTCGGATCTTTCCTCGCTGCCTTCTCACATCATCAACGGCGAAACCTACGGGCACGATTACGATCCGCTCTACAAAGCCCACGGAATTCGACAAATGATCTACACCTCTACGCAAGGAGAGGAGGATCTGTTTCCGAATTACTTTCCGCTATCGAGGACTCGGCGCATTCACCCGGACCGTGAGCCAGGTGAGCGTGTCCCTTCCTCCATCCGGCAGCTTGCTTCGGATACCGCGCGTAACGATTCCGATTTGATGGGAATGCTAGTCGCGGGTTGGGCCGATTCCGGTCTGCATCCGGACACTTTCTGGCTTGGATTTGCGACCATCGCGGCTGCCGGCTGGAATCCCCACTCGCCCGACGGGCATGAGGCGATGGCGACATTCTACCCGCTGTATTACGGGTCCAATGTGCAGAGTATGGATCGCGTGTATCGATTGATGAGTGAGCAGGCCCAAACGTGGACTGATACCTGGGATCGAATCGACTCTACCGCGAGGAAGCCGATTTGGGGCAATTCGGACAAGATCTTTAACCCTCGCCGTCCCGCATATGACCAGAGCATTCCTCTTCCGCGTGTTCCTGCTGCGGATCTCGCATACCAACCGGCCTGGTCCCGCGATAACGCGAGACGTTTGGAAGCTGTCAATGCAGCTATGCCCGACAATACAGAACTGATGGGCTTGCTGAACGCGAATCTGCGGTTGGCGGATCACAACTCGTACACGCTCGAGGTGTTTGCCACAATAGCCAGCCTCACTCGACACAACCTGGATCTTCTCCACAGCTTGGCACGAATCGATCGTGCGCTGGCCAATAGCGCGAAGACTGCGCGCGAACAGCACCCCAAAGAGGCGGTGAGGGACCTTGACTCTGCCCTTGCTCTGGCCCGGCAAATTCGGTCAGAGAGAAACAAAACGCTGCGCGATACTACAGCAGTCTGGTACAAGACGTGGTTCCCGCGCGAAGCGGAAGCAAACGGCCGTCGCTTCCTGCACGAGGTCGATGATGTGAAAGATCATTTGCCGGATCGCACTGTCGACATGAGCTATCTCGTCTACCGCGAACTTCTCTTGCCGATGGACGACTGGTACAACCGTCTGCAACAGGCGCGCAACAATTACGCGCAGGCCCACGGCGTTCCGGCTCGCAATGAGCCGCTGAACTGGAAACGACTCGACTGATTAGACGGTCAGGTTCCAGGGAGCCCGGTACTCGCGGTGCAAGAACGGGCGGGCTTCCGGCTGCAGGGTCGTACGCTTCTGCTCATCCCAGTCGAGCCGCGAGCGAGTACGCAGCGCGAGATTGCCTGAGAATGCAGGCGGCCGACGATCGGCAGCATGTCTCAATGTCGCTGTTCGGCCGCTGTCTCGATCGCACACAATCGAGAAAGTTCGCCCAATGCAGCGGGTGCGGGTCGGCGACCCGCTTCATCTCGATCGGCGGCAAGTCTGATCGTTCTTCCGGAGTCAGACGCATGATGCTCCGGTCGACATAGAGAGTGCCGCGGATCCATGAAATGTGATGCCCATCTGTCGATCGCGATTGCCTGCCACATTATTCGAGCGGTGCTCCCACGAAGCCATAAAGCCCGGATATTCGTAGGTCACCTGCATCGTGTCGGGGGTCTCGGTATCGTCCGTGAACCAGTATTTTCCGCCGAGCGCAACCACGCTGTTCGGCATGGGATCGTTAAATGCCATTTGTACGATATCGAGCATGTGTACTCCCGAATCGGTGAGTTGGCCTCCCGCGTAGTCCCAGAAGTAGCGGAAGTAGGAGTAGGCTTTTGGGTAGACTCCGAACCTGTTCGGATTGAACATCCTTTCGGCGCCGGGCCAAGCCATCACTCCCAATCCAGCTCCGCGGGCGTCGGCGCATCCGGTGGACGGCCAATACCTTGCTGAGGCTGATTGCTGAAGATCCACGTCCGGCACATCGCGACCTTGCCGAGCGTACCGTTACGCACGAGTTCACACGCCTTCTGGAAGTGCTGCGCCGGAGCGTTGCCAGGTGCCGGCCTGCACCACACGGTTGTATTTACGGGCTGCGGCTACCATTACGTAGCCTTCGTCAACTGCCACGCCGGCCGGCTTCTCTACGTATACGTCCTTCCCGGCTTTGCACGCCTCCACCGTAATGTATGGATGCCAGTGGTCGGGCGTGGAGATACATACTGCATCGATCGACTTATCCGACAGCACTTCGCGGAAATCCTTCGTCTCTCTGGGCTGATGGCCGGATTCCGACGAGCGCCGCTGCGCGCTCCAGGTTCGGCTGATAGACATCGCAAACTGCCGCGATTGCAACTCCTGGGCGGGCCATGGCGGCTCGCAGATTTTCCGATCCCATGACGCCAATCCCGATGAAGCCGAGCGAGATGCGATCGTTGGCTCCGCGTACTTGCGCAGGCAGTACAGACGTGGCGCTCAGGACGCCCGCAGTCTTGAGAAATTCACGGCGTCCGGTGTGGCTGGTGAGCATACGGTCAAACTATAGCAGTAAGCTTGAGGGATCAAAGGCTCGGAATATGTCGCGTCGCTGTGTCGCTCTTCTACTTGCCGTTTCGACAACTCTGTCCGCCGCCGAGTTGCCGGCGCGTTATTTCAGCCTGCTCGAGGCAGGCGGCCATGAAGTTGACGACCGGCTTCGTGCGGATCCTGCTATCGACTTGGAGCATCTGGAAGCAGTAGAAGGCTGGAAGCATTTCGGATATTCGATCCTTGCGCCTGCAGTGCTTTACGCGAAGCAACACGCGGCGAATCCACGATATCGGGATCGCGACATGTTGGCGCTCACGATCCGAATCGGCGATCTGCTGGCAACGGAAAACGAGCGCGGGAAATTCCATGACCGGTTAGACAGTGACTGGGATACGTACACGTGGTTGGAAGCCTATCGACTGATTGAAAAGGAACTCGATCCGAACCGCCGCGAGCGATGGAAGCGCGCGATCCTTTCGAATGTCGCGCCCCTGGAAGCGGACGCGGCGGAACGGTTCGATTTTCCCTGGTACCAATCGCCTTACATCGGCACATCGCCCAATCACTATGCGCAATGGGCGCAGTTGCTCTATCTCGCCGGGCAGCTTTTTGATAATCCGAAGTGGAAAGAACTGGGCGGACGCATCTTGCATCGGTTTGCCGCGCTGGAGCAATCGCCTGACGGCTTCTGGGGCGAGCACACACGTTTCGGTCCTACGATTGGATATAACCATCTGACTCTTTCCGCGGTGGCGTTCTACTACGAGCACAGTAAAGATCCGGCGGCGTTCGAGGCGCTGCGTCGCGCCCTGAAGTTCCACGAGAATTTCACTTATCCTGACGGAACGCCGGTGGAGACGATGAACAGCCGGAATCGCTACTGGAACGTCAGCGCATGGTCGCAGTTCGCATTCACTCACTTTCCAGATGGACGTCGATACGCCGAGTTCCTCTCGCGGTTCTTCAAACCCGACAATTTGACAATGGATCAGCTCGGGCGTCTGGCCCAGGATGCTCTGTATTATCATGACGGGCCCACTGAGGCGATTCCGCAGGAAGCCTCCCGATACGTATGGGAGATGAGCATACCGGGAGCGATCCGCAAGACTGGACCCTGGACAGTTTCTCTATCCGGCATTATCGAAACCCAAGCCGTTACGAATCAGTTCTATCTCGACCGGCAAGCGAACCTGAGCATCTTCCATTCTCAACTCGGACTCATCGTGAGTGGCGCGAACTCGAAGCGCCAGCCCGAATTGGCTTCGTTTCGCGAAAAGCTCCCAGGCGGCGAGATTGTTAATTTGCCGGTGAGCAGCCGTCTGCAGATGAGAGAGGAAGGGGACCGGCTGTCGCTCGCCTACAACACCTTCTTCACCGATTTATTTGTGACGCCGCCTTCCGAGCGCGAAATGAACTTCCGAGCCGTCATCGCAGGGAAGGGAAGTCCTCCTGCTGAAGCCTTCGCTACGTTACAACTCGTTCTGCATCCCGGTGAGTCGCTCGAGACTGCGCATCGCTCGGTAAAGTTATCTGCCGAGCCGCTGAACTTAGAGCCGGCGGAGATCGGAGGTTGGATACGGCATCATGGCTGGAAACTATACGTGGATCCGTCGGCGAGGCTTGTTTGGCCGGTCTACCCCTTCAACCCTTATCAGAACGCTCCGGAGAAAACGCTCGACCATGCCGTAGCTGCCTTATCGATACCGTTGCGATTGAAGTCTCGCCCCGGTCATTACGTCAGGCCCAACGAGCAGCAGATTTCATTTAGGTTAACCGCGGAATGAAGGCAAAAGTCTGTCTTCATTGCGGCTGAATCCCGTAAATCGCACGGATGCGTTCAAAGTCTTTGAGCGCCGCAGCCGCCTTCGCCTGCTGACCCAGGTTTTGCCATGTGCGATAGAGCTGATAGTGAATAGCAGCGTCCTGCGGAGCGAGGCGAGCGGCCGACTCCAGAGCTCCCGCCGCTTCCTGGGAGCGCCCTAACGACAGATAAATTCGCGCCGCGAGCTTCTGAGCCTTTGCCGACCGTGAATCAAGCGCAATCGCCTTTTGAACGTGCTGGAGCGCCGCATGCGCGTCACCCGAAGCCAGACGAAGGCGTGCCAGGCCAAGCTGTGATTCGGCAGTGCCCGCGGACGCCACATACGCCGCCTCTGCCTCGCTCGATCGGCCGAGCCGTTCCAGGCAACTACCGAGATAAGCACGACTACGTAAATGATCGGGATTGCGCTCCAGCGCTTGCCTGAACCAACGTGCAGCCTCTTCCGGGTTATCGACATCAGTATCGTAATGGCGGCCAAGGTAATAGTAAGGACCGAAGTCTGAGGGATGCAGCCGAATCGCTTTTTCCATTTGTTGGCGGAATAGAAGGTGCTGCCTCGCGAGATAATAAGCGACCCCGAGGGCCTTCGGATTGTCTGTCCGTCGAAGGAAGCGGATGGCGCGCGTAGAGTCATTCTCGGCGATCGCAAGAATCCCGAGCCACAGGTCGCGCGAACCCGGTGGAAGCTCGTTCATCAAAACGCCTGCCCTCGGCACATTCCCGGAGAGAAGCGCATCTGAGATAGCCTGCGTCTCAGGCGTGGGACTTGGCAATAGCGGACTGAGGTCGAGCGTTTGTGCAGCCGCAAGCGAACCCCACATTAGAATTAGCGTGATGCGGCGGCTTATGCCAGCGACGCTTTTCACAATACTCCTCGCTCCTGCATTTTCTCAGTTCCTCCCCGATCTTCAGGCCAAGACTCCCGAAGAGTATGACGCCTACCTCGATGTGCTGGATGGTCCGGTGCTGGAGAGGGGGGCATCCTTTGAAAAGAAGTTTCCTCAGTCTGCACTGCGATTACCGGTATGCGAACTGGTCTCGAAAGCTTGGCGGTCGAAAGGGAATGCCGCGGAGGCGATCGCCGCGGCCGAGCGCGGTCTGTCGATAGCTCCGAATTACCCACCTCTTCTGGTTGAGCTTGCGGATCTGCTATCCAATGAGTCGCGGAACCTCGATCGCGCAGAGTGGGCGGCTCGGCGTGCCTTGGAATTGCTGAGCTCGGCGAAGGCGCCGTTGCGGATTACGCCTGACGAGTGGATCAAGGCCGTTTCGCGGTATCGTGCACGCGCCCACGCTGCGCTTGGCATGGTGCGTTTCAAGAAGGATGACACGAAAGGCGCCATTCAAGAGTTCGAGGCCGCTCTAGTGGATAATTCTGGGGACGCCCTGTTGCAATACCGCCTGGGCAAGTTGTATGCGGTGAGCGGCCGTGTTCCAGAAGCGCGAGAACAACTGGCAAGGGCCGCCCAGAGCGAAGATAAACTGCTCCGCGAACGCGCCCGGGCCGCGCTCGCGGAGATACGATAACCGGCTCAGAAGATATATTTGAGCCCGAGTTGAATGTTCCGGGGCGAGTTCGCCTGGCCGCTGATACGTCCGAATGTCGCCGGGGCATTGAGATTCCCCGAAAAGGCGCCGAAAACAACACGATTGAAGATATTGAAGAACTCAGCTCGAAACTGAATTCGGTGATTCTCGTAGAACGGAAAATCTTTCAACACGCTGAAGTCTTCGTTGAATAACGCGAAACTTCTCACATCGCCCAGCACCGGTGGGGCATTGCCAAGCTTGAACGCCGCAGGCTGCGCAAACGCATTGGGATCGAGAAATCGATCTCTCGCCGGATCGAAGTCCGAGCGCGACACGTTCGTTCGCGCAGACACTCCAGCCACCCGGTCCGGACGGTTTCCGCCGTTCGATAACGGAATCACTCCTCCGCCGCTAATCCCGACCGGCGTGCCAGAAACATACCGCTGAATAGCGTTGATCTGCCAGCCTCCAACCAACAGGTTCGTGGCCGTGCCTCCCTGTCCCAGGAACCGTTTACCTTTGCCGAACGGCAGTTCATAGCCCCATGACAGCACCAGATTGTGAGGAGTATCAAAGCCCGCCAGGCGCTTCTCGATCGCTCGATTGTTCGTGTCGAGCGGCCGTGATCCCGCGGCATCGTCACCCAGTCCCGTATATCCCCCTCCACTCACGATTGCTTTGGAGAGCGTGTAAGCGGCGAGGAAGTTGAAACCGTTCGAAAATCGCCTCTGGAGACGCATTTGCATTGCATGATACGTACTCCAGCCTATTGGTTGATAGAGATTCCGAATATCGCTGAACTGCGGATAGGGTCGAAGCGCCTGCGAAACGGATCCGGTGAAGCCAGGGTAGGGCGCTGTGATTCCTGCCGCTTTGGCCGCATCGGAGTTGATGTCGGCATTCAGCGTATTCCCCAGGCTGAGGTATTTGAAATCCACCTGGTTCAGATTTTCGAGGCCCGAAGGCAGCGCCGTTCCGCGCTGCCCTACATAGCCCAGGTCAAGGAGGAACTGCCAAGGCAACTCGCGCTGCACGTTCAGAGTCCAACTGCTCATATACCCCGGTTTGCCGGCTCCGGGATTCATGAACTCCACGACATTTCCATTCGCAAGTGTCGGGTCTGTGTTGGGCAATGTTCCTGTGAACGCCGGAACTCCCTGGTCGAGGTTGAGGGCCGGAACGCGGCCGGACGTGAGTTGCGGGAAGTTCTGCGTATAGGAGAACCCTGTCGAGAAAAGGCCCGATTGCCGTCCCACACTTGTAGCGTTCGTGGGGGAATAGAACATCCCGAATCCGGCGCGGATTACGGTCTTCTCGTTCAACGAATAGGCGATACCCAGACGGGGCGAGAATGCCCGGTAATAGGTCGACGTCAACTGGTCTCCGGGCTTGAGAAATTCAAGCGCGCCGAGCCGGCCGCCAGCGCCTGAATTCGGCAGGTTGAGGTTCAGGGCTGACTGGAGGCCATCGGCTTCCCGAATGACTGTCGGAATCTCGTGCCGCAAGCCGAGGGTGAGAGTGAATTTGCGGTTCACCTTGAAAACATCTTCTACATACCAGGCATAATATTCTCCGCGCATTCGACGGAGCGGAGCCGGAATCAGCCGTTGAGCCGAGAAGACCTCGCCCAGCAGAAGACTCGCCCACGCATTTCCCTGGCGGGCAGAATTCGGCGAGCTAAGGTCTGCTGTCGATAGGGGGCTGAACTGGAAGGCCCCGCTCAACCCTCCATTCACGGTTCCCGCGAAGTTGTCGTATTGGAAGAAACGGATGTCCATTCCGAACTTGAGTTGATGACGGCCCTTGATCCAGGTGATGTTATCGACGAAGCTGATGTTGCGGTTCTGCGATGGATCGTTGGGCTGCTGGTCAGAATTTCCGAGCGCCAGGTTGCCGTACGTGTTGTTGACGTTGAGCACGGGAAACCCAGTGGAATCGAGGGGAATGCCGGGGATCTTGTAAACCTCGTTCCCTTTGCGCTCGTCGCGCTGGCGAATCGGATTACTTGCCGTATATCCAATCGCGAAGTGCTGCAGGATCGTCGGGCTGATGTTGTAGTCATGGGACCCGCGGAGAGCAAGCCCGTTTACCGGATTGAACCCCCAGAAACCTATCGGTGTGACAGGTCCAAGAGGAGAGTAGCTGGGAGTATCCGTGTATGTGCTCCAGATGGATGCGCTGATGCGCTGCTTGTTGTTGAAAATATGATCGCCTTTTAGTGACCAGGTGCGATCTTTTACTGGATTTGCTGTGCGATTGAGGTAGTTGTTAAAGTAACCCGGATAGTCGGGAGCGGGAACGAGCGGTAGAACGTTCTTGGCTACGGCGCTGATGCGGTTTGCCGGAATCACATTTCCGGGAAAGGGCATTCGTGAACCATCGGGACCGGTATTGGCGGGATCGAAAATCGGAATGACGGCGCCTGCGGCGTCGCGATATTCCGAAAAGTCACCGCGCTTGAACGCGTCGGTAGGCAAGCTGATGAGAGTACCATTCGGCGCCGGCTGGTTGCGCAACCCGGTGTAATTGAAATTGAAGAACGTCTTGTCCTTTCCGTTATACAACTTGGGAATCCACACCGGACCGCCGAACGATCCGCCGTATTCATTAAAGCGGACTCGCGGCCGAGTCGCGTTGAAAAATGGCCGGGCGTCGAGTTTATCGTTGCGGAAGAACTCAAAAAGCCCTCCATGGTACCGATTTGTTCCGGAGCGCAAACTAAAATTGATGACGCCGAATCCGCGGCCGTACTCCGCGGGAAAAAGCGAATTTTGGACCTTGAACTCTTCGACGGCCTCATAGGGAGGCGAAGTTTGTGCAAGAAAACCCGGGGTGACCGCAAGTTGTCCGGAGATGCCATCGTAGAGCACTTCCTGGCTGAAGTCCGGACTTCCGTTGATGTTTTTAGACCACGGAATGCCGCTCACACCGGGCGTAAGGAAGATGAAGTTCTCAGGCTGACGGCGGCCACTAGCTGCTGTGGTGCGCGCCCGAACCGCCAACTTGTATGGGCAAATCGAGGATTGCCCGGCGTTCGAGCACGGTGCTGACCTCGGGAGTCGTTGTTTGCAGCGTCACCACTCCAGTCGAGACCGTAACCGAGTCGCTGACCGCACCGAGTGAGAGCTGAACGTCTAAGGTCGTCACTGTCGCGGTGAGTACAGAGACGTTCTCCTGGACGAACTTTTTGAATCCTTCTTTCTCCGTTTCGAGCCGGTAGGAGCCGGGCGAAATTCCCCGGAAGGTGTAAATCCCCGAGGCATCCGTGGTTGCCGTGTGCGACGAATTAGTTTGATTACTCGTCAGCGTTATTCTTGCGTCCGGCACGCCGGCGCCCGAGCTATCCAATACTGCGCCTGTGACACCTCCAAGGTTGCCTTGGCCCAATACGATCGATGTAAAAATACCGAACAACGCAACTGCGGTGAGTCTGATCATGGAATTACCCGCCCCTTCTCTGTGGATTGCGCATACCTTCGTTCTCACGACCAGGACGAGCCTTTGCTCGTCCAACAACACTTGCCGGCGCGTTAAATGGTTGTACTACAATCCCTGCTTTGTGTCGAGTCTAGGAGGAGAGTTCTCCTGCGAATAGCGCAAAATATTTCTTTTCATACGCGCTTCGTCGTAAATATAGAGGAAGTGAGCTAATTGAATGAGCGATGAGCGAATCCAAGATGCTTTTGGCGAAGCATTGCTGAAACCGATTGGCGTTATCCGGTCGGCCCTAAAGACACGCGGCGAAGGACCGAAGCAAGGTTCGGAAGGCGCGCCCGATGCGTGGCTGGAGGTCAGCGCCTTCGCTGCCGACGGCCTTTGCGGACTCGCTGCAGGCGACGAAATTATTGTCATAACGTGGCTGCATCAGGGCCGGCGTGATGTACTCAAAGTCCATCCGCGCTCTGATCAACATAACCCTCTTACCGGTGTTTTTGCGACAAGATCTCCGGATCGACCAAATCCGTTGGGTCTTCATCCGGTGATTGTGCGTGCAATTGACGGGAGTCGCCTTCGTATCGGGCCGATCGAAGCCATTGACGGAACGCCGGTAGTCGATATCAAGCCGGTCCTGTGCTGACGTGATCCTCCGTGGTACAAGAACTCCTATGACCACCAAGCTACTGCCGTTGGCTGTGTTAGTCGGAGCGACACTTTGTGCACAGAATCAACCCGTGCTGGGAGAGGACACCACGAAAGTTTCGGATCATGTCTGGGCCATTATGGGGTGGCCCAATGTCGGGATCGTTGTTGGCAGCCGCGCGACGCTTGTTGTCGATACGGGCCTTGGACCGCGCAATGGCGCCACCGTAGCGCGGGTTGCCAACAAGATTGCGCCCGGAAATCGGAAGCTCTTTCTTACAACCACGCATTTTCATCCGGAACATGCCGGGGGAGAAGCGGGTTTTCCGCAAGGTACGATCCTGATCCGTAATTCTGTCCAACAAACGGAGATGGAGACCAGCGGCAAGGAAATGATCGATCTCTTCGCGAGCCGCTCTGCACAACAAAAGGAGTTGCTCGCAGATGCCACGCTCCGCACGCCGGATGTGGTCTTTGAGAAAGAGGCCAAGCTCGATTTGGGCGGAGTTACGGTCAGGCTTCTCTGGTTCGGCGGCGCGCACACGAAAGGGGACCTGCTGACATTTGTCGAACCCGACCGAACTCTTATCTCGGGTGACGTAGTGCAAAACAAAGTCGTACCGAACATCTTCCGCGATGCCGCCACGCCCTCGAGCTGGCTCGCCGTTCTCGACAAGATCTCGGCTCTCAATGCGCAGCATGTGCTGCCGACCCATAGCGCTCCGGGAGACGGCTCCCTGGTAGCGCTGGAGAAGAGATTCATCAGCGACCTCCGAACGGGCGCGCTGGAGCTGAAAAAGAAAGGCGTGTCGGCCGACGATGCCGGCAAACAGCTCGCCGAAGACTTCAAACAGAAGTACGCGGATTGGCCGAGTATGAACGTGACCGGCTTTGTTCGCAGTGTTTACGCCGAATAGACTCGATCAATTCATCACGAAAGCCCACAGCGAATCGCCGGTTGCAACTGTGATGTATTGCTTCCCATCCAACATGTATGTTTGGGGCGCGTTGGTAATGTTACCGATTCGCGTGTGCCACACTGGCTTCCCGGTTGCCGCGTCGTGCGCAACGAAATTGCCCGCGCCGTCGCCTGCAAACAGGAGTTTCCCGGCAGTCGTCAAAAGCCCGCCGCCTCCGCCGTTGCCGTAATAGGAGTGCCGCCACACGACCTTCCCCGTGCGATAGTCGATCGCGGACAGATAGTTGCCCCCGCTCCCTACGCCGACTTCTTCCTTGCCGCCAAGGCCCATCGAGCCGCGCGGATCGAGATCGGTCAAATAGAAAATGGAAAATCCGTTGCCTTCCGGAACGTAGAACAAGCCGGTATCCGGCGAGTAAGCCGGCGGCTCCCAATTCACCGTTCCATCGGAAGTCGGCGAGGTGAGTGATCCGCCTACCGTCGCATCTTTCTTCGGGTCGTGCTCAGGGCCGCCAAATTTATTCAACCCTTTTGCCCAATTCGTCAGAAGGCCGTATTTGGAGGTAACCAACCTCTCTCCGGTAACGCGGTCCAGCGTAAAGAAGTAGCCATTGCGGGCCGCCGTCAGGACGAGCTTGCGCGGCTTCCCGTCGAACATGCCGTCAACCAGCACTGGTGTCTGCGCCGAATCGTAATCGTGCATGTCGTGAGGAGATGTCTGGAAATACCAGGCCATCTTACCGGTGTCCACATTGACGGCAACCAGCGCGCACGTGAATAGGTTGTCTCCTTCGCCGCGCTTACCCGTTGTATAGGCCGGAGTAGGATTGCCGGTGCCGAAAATGTATAGCTTCGTTTCCGGATCGTATGCGCCGGGAATCCAGGTTTGCGCTCCGCCGTGTCGCGCCGCGTCCAGGCTTGCCCACGTGTCGAGGCCTGGATCGCCGTTTTTCATCGGGACAGTATAGAACTTCCACTGCAAATCACCCGTCTCGGGATCAAAGGACTGCAGGAAACCCGGAGCATCGATATCGTTGCCGGTACCCACGATCACGTGATTGCCGATCACGATCGGAGCCGGAGTCGAGAAGTATCCTTGCGCGAGATCGGCAATGGGCTTATGCCAGCGTTCCTTGCCGGTTTTTGCATCCAGCGAGACGAGGTAGTCATCGGGCGTTTCCATGTAGAGATAGCCGTTCCACATGCCTAGCCCCCGATTTCCAATGTGCGTGCCTCCTTGCGTTTTCCAGTAGTAATGCCACAATTCGTGCCCGTCGCGAGCGTCGACCGCCCATGCATTATCGGGCATCGTAAGGTAAAGCGTTCCATCTACCTCGAGCACGGACGCCTTTATCGTGCCTCCGCCCACGACGAGGTCACCGGTCCCTTCGCCTCCCGTGATGATCGGCGTGGGACTGGCTCCGCCCCGTCCGGGCCGGCCAGTTACCGGATTCCCGGGTCCGGGAGTCAGGCGGATCATCCAGGCGAGACTCAGATTGCGAACGTTGGAGACGTTCACTTGAGAGAGCGCGCTGTAGCGTTTCCCCGAGTAGTCTCCGTTGTAGGTCGGCCAGGAGTCCTTCAGCGGCTTGAGTAATTCAGCCGGGCTGACTCCTCCACCCTGCGCCATCAGGAGCGTTGACGTAAGCAGCAGCGCCGCGCGCGAAAATTCGTTTCCGATTCATTTCAAGGTCACCAGATAGGCGGTCACGTCGTGCATGTTCTCGTCCGAGTAAACGGACAGCAGATCGCGGTGGCCCTTTAGAGGATCGTGGAGTTCAACCTTCGGCACGTCTCCATCTCGGCGAATGGTTCTGGTCGTTCCGTCAGGCAGTTGGAGCGTCACCAGGAAATCATCGATTCGCACTAATCGCCCCTTGACCGTCTGCCCTGACGGTTGAGTAATCGACACGGTGACCGCGCGCGCTGCAGATGTGCCTGGGGTCGCGCCACGCCGAGGGCGGCCGCCGCCGGCGACCCAGGTGTTCTGCAGCGTCTTCGGATCGGGATACTTCGTTGCAATTCCTTGCAGATCTCCTGAAGGCGAATGGCATCCGCTGCACTTGGCCTGGAAATATGCTTGCCCCCGCTTGGCATTGCCAACCAGCACATCCGGCGGGGCCTGACCGGTGGCAGGTGGCTTGCCCTGCGTCCCGATTGTCGCGAGCACGCTCCTTACATAGGCGGCTACCGCTTTGGCATCTTCGGTACTCATATTGATCGCAGGCATTCCTGAAGCCTGAAGGCTCCCTTGAATGACAGGAACAATCAACTCGCCGTCTCGATCGCTCAGGGCTAACTGAGAGCGCAACAGGTTCGGGCCGCCCATATCACCGCCACGGAGGTCAGCGCCGTGACACGACCGGCATGAGACGCTATAAACTTTGCCACCGCGTGCAATCTGGACGGGGTCACCCGCGGGCCGCTCCTGTCCCGGAACGAATCCGCCGGGAGTTGGCCCCTGTGCGCGCGCGACACCGAGTAGCAAAAGCGCCGCGGCGCTTCCAAGGAAAATTCTCAATGGTTGTAACCTCTACTGGTCGGAGCGACACTGCTCGCGCTTAGGCGGCTCGCCGAAGCGCAAGCCAGCGACAATCCGATATTCGCATTGTAATTGACCGTTTCCGGCCTTGATCAGAAGCTAGCGCACGTGAAAACAATCGGAGAGTGGTCGCTATCGCCAAGCGCTCCTGCCAAAGTGGACAAGTTTGTCACTTCGGCGGTGAGAGGAAGCATCGAGCCGGCGATGGCGTGGCACGATCCGTCCGCGCTCGATAAAACGTTGTCGGTTCTGTAAATCGACTTGACGGCGTCTGCTTTGATATTGAGATCTCCAACTAGAAGAGTATAGTTTCGTGTCCTGTCCGAGCGGCGCATGCCAGTAATAGATGCGAAGAGTAGTACTGTTGTAGCTGACATCAACGGCTTTAGGCCGGCGGTGACCGAGCATATTCAGACGGAAACACTTATATATTTGGCAGGGCGACAATATCAAGCCAATATCTTGCGAGCGCTCCCACAGTTTCGTATGTGCTTTCCAGCGTGATCGGTTTCACGATAAATGAATTGGCCCCGCATTTGTATGCCCGATCGATATCATTTCTAGCGCGTGAACTGCTCATCACGATCACGGGTTGGGAGCCCAATCCTTCATCGTTACGGATTCGCTGCAGTAAATCGAATCCGCTGGCAGGCCCAATGTTGAGATCGAGGACGACAATATCGAAGCCGAGAGCATCTTTGAAGCGATCGCGTCTTTCCAGCGCCTCGAGCCCTTCTTCCGTCGTCGCCACCCAATAGATACTCGCGCGAGGAGCAACTTCTTTCAAAGCGAGTTTAAAGAGGTTAGCCGCCTCGGGACTGTCATCGATCAGGAGAATATTAAACCGCTGAGGGTGCATTTTGCCGACAAAGCGCCGCTTCGACAATGATAATCTCTATCAACCGAGCCGCCTTTCATTGCAGGCGGTTGTACTTTTTGAGTACATCGCGAAGCCGCTCGTGGGGCAGGGCGGTTACCGTGTGCCCGTTGGCGCCGGTCATTGTTTCGGCGCCGATCATGGCGTTGATGATGGCCTCCTCCGTCGCCTGCACGGTCGCTTCGAACACGGGATTCAGTCGGTCGTTAGGTTCCATCGTCACGTTTACTGCCTGATCTCCTGCCGCGGCGCGTGGATTGCCAGTCGAAAACGCGATGAAGATATCTCCGGATCCATTGCCGGAAGTAGATCCGGTGCGTGCCAATCCCATAGTGGCTCGCCTCGCCAGTCTTTTGATCTGATGAGGCAGCAGAGGAGCGTCCGTGGCTACCACGATGATTATGGAACCTGTATCTTCTCGATAGGGATAGCGCAAACTCGCCTTAGGAGGACTCGCGTTCAGTTCCTGGCCCACGGGTAGTCCACCGATCCGCAACTGATTGCGGCTTCCACAATTGCATTGCACTAACACGCCGACGGTGTATCCACCTTGAGCCGCGGTGAGCTTTCTCGATGAGGAGCCTATTCCGCCCTTGAAGCCATAACAAATCATCCCGGTGCCGCCGCCCACGTTACCCTCAGGAACGGCGCCGGATGCAGCCGATTCCAAAGCTGCATCCACGTCCTCGGGCTTTACATGAAAGCCGTTGATATCGTTGAGGAACCCATCATAGGTCTCAGCCACGATGGGATAGGTGTAGAAACCGCCTGTGAAGGCGTTCGTGCCGGGCTTGCGCTTGTTCCTGACCAGCCAGTTCAGATAGGCATCGCGGACTACACCGACGCTATGGGTGTTCGTAATGAGCACCGGCCCGTCGAGAAAGCCCGATTCCTCCAGCCAGTGTGTTCCGGTCATGTCGCCGTTTCCGTTCTGAGAGAAAAAGCCGCCGAACACCGGATCGCTTGACGTTTTGCCGCGCGGCCAAACAGCCGTCACTCCAGTCCGAACGGACTCGCCGGAAATGGAGTCCGGTGTCCCACCTCAACACCCGGAACATCGGTGATGGCATTCAGGGCGCCGGGCGTACCTTCCAACGGAATGCCCAACTGCCGCGCTCGGGGCTTGGTTTGGGCGACCGTACAGATCGGAATACACAATACGAGCGCCAGCAAGCGGCACATCAACGTGTTCGGTCGATTCTTATCACGTGTTCTCATTGACCCCATATCATACACAGGCTGGCCGCGTCACATACGCCTCTTACAAGATATTGAGGACCTGAGCAGCGGACGGGTGCGGTTAAGCACGGGAACGCTCTACGGCGCTCTCCGAAGGCTGCTTGCAGACCAATGGATTGAGCGGGTCGACAGCGGGGACACGTCTCGCGACAAGCAAACCTACCGCCTGACCGAGACGGGCCGGCGGCAACTGCGAACCGAGACGGAACGGCTTGAGGAATTGACGCAACTTGCCAGAACACGCAGAAGAACAGGAAGGCGCAAGTGGAATGAAGCAAGTATTTGATTTCCTGCTTCGGTTGTACCCGGCCGAATACCGGGCGATGTTCGCCGACGAGATTCGTTCCGTCCTTCACAAGAGCAGGGAGGATCACCGTAAGAAAGGAACGTTGGCGTTCTTTGTGTTAGAGATTCGCGAGGCCCTGGGTCTATTGATTGGACTTGGAAGAGAATGGATCGCGAGGCTGACCAGCGTCGAGATCTACCTCGGAGAAGAGGACGCAGGGATCGCTCACCAGATCGCTGAATGTGAGGGTCGAATCCGGTTCGTCACCGGCCGAATCGACAATGCGGTTGCAAATCACGACTTTGAAGGAGCTCGTTTTTATTCGACCGAAGAAGAAAAGGAGCGCGCAAGGCTGAAGCTTTTATGCGCCGGTTTACACGATTCAAAAGAGGGAGAGGCATGAAGACCGAGCAACGAGAGAAAAACAAAACAATTCTACTGACAGTGATGATCTTATGGTCGGTAGCTCTGACAATGCTTGCGGTGGTGACACCGAGATTCCATTAACGCCTCCAAATTTGGACGGCGTGAAAGATGAATCATCCGACCAAAAAAATCCCGCGCGGAAAAACCTTTCAAGACTTCTTGGCCTCGGGTTGATCACCTGGGCGGCCGACGAAGACTGCTCCCCAATCGGCACTTATGCGAGCGCCGGTAACCTTCCCCATAGGAAGCAAGTCCTCCACGCCAAACCAGAAGAGGCCAAGAAGTTCTATCTAACGATCACCGCTTTCACGATCTTAGCCGTGGGAATGAACTTATTCGGCTTCAATCCGATGAAGGCGCTCGTGTTTGCCGGGGTGTGCAGGGATTCTCGACGCCGCCGTTGCTGCTGCTGATTACGCTGATGACAAACAGTCGCGCAGTGATGGGAGAGCGCGTCAACGGCTTCTGGACGAACGTGCTTGGCTGGACGACCACGGCCGCGGTCTTTGCCGCCACGGTTGGGCTTATCTACACGTGGTTTGTCTGATCTGGTTTGTGTGATCAGCGGTAAGCCGCAGCCTGAATCGAGTAAAGCTCTGAGTATTGGCCACCCTTGGCCATCAGCTCGTCGTGCGATCCTGCCTCGACCACTCGAGCCCCGTCGAGCACCACGATTAAATCGGCCATCCGAACCGTCGAGAATCGATGAGAAACAAGGATCGTGATACGGTTGCCTGCGCCTGTTCCGCGAACGGCTGCGGCATACTTTTCAAACAGTGCGTGCTCCGTCTCCGCATCCAGAGCCGCGGTCGGTTCATCCAGAATCAGCAGCAACGGCTCATCGCGCATGAAGCCGCGCGCCAGCGCCAGCTTCTGCCACTGTCCAAACGACAGCTCCTCTCCATTCGGCCATGTCGGACCAAGCTGCGTTTGCAGCCCTGACTTCAGACGCGAGACAACGTCTCCGGCGCCTGCGCGATCGACAGCTGCAATCACTGCCGGTTCATCGTCGATCCGAACGACGTCGCCCAAACCTACCGTATGCCTCGCGACGGAATTCGAACCGGAAAAAATCCTGGAACGCGCCTGCCAAACGCGCTCGCCATCGCTCGGCTGGGATGCGCGACAGCGGCGTATCGTCTACCAGGATCGAACCGGATGTGGGTTCATACATCTTGGCGAGGAGCTTCACCAACGTTGTCTTCCCCGCGCCGTTCTCGCCGACGATTGCGACCACCGCGCCTGCGGGAAAGCTGAGCGACACATCATCGAGTACAACGCGTGACGTTCCGGGATAGGCGAAGGATACGTGATCGAAACGAATGCCGCGATGCAGCACGCTCGGTGCCTCCAGGTCGCCGGACGCCGTTACAGACGCGGCGTAATCTTCCAGCCAGGCGAGCCGCCGCGAGCCGTCCATCCAGAATCCCCGCAGGAATCCGATCTCGCCGACCGTAGCGCCAATGTATGCGGAAAGCCGCGCGCCGGCGGCAAGCACCAGCAGCACCTGGCCGGCAGGCGCGCGCAGTCCGGAGGACACGAACACGACCGCGCCGACATACCCCAAACCGAATATCGCCCATGCCAACGCGTGCCACATTGCCGAGCCCCAGCGGGCAGCGGCTACCGGTCCGTACCAGCTCTCCCATGCAGCTCGGCGGTCTGCAATCAGTTGCTCGCCGATGCCCGTGACCCGGACTTCCTTTCCGGGCGGCGCGGTGGTAGCGATGTTGAACAGATGGCGTGCCAGCCGGTTGGCCTGCGCCCCGCGCTCCTGCGCCGTTCTCTCGACCTCCGGGCCGCCAGGTCGACGTCAGAACGGTTGGGATGGCGAATACCGCGAGCAGAAGAAGGGCCGGATGAATCGACACCAGCAGCGCCATCGTCACGCCCAGCCGCAAAATCCATCCGAGCGTGGAAAACAGCGACATGTACATGTGGTCGAGCACGAACACCTGATTGCGGAGCATCGACAGCCGGTCGAGATACTCCGGGCGTTCCTGATGCGCGATCGTGACGATCGACGCCTGCAGCCGCGCGACGTGCGACTCGAGCGCGATAGTCACTTTGTCGCGGAAACGGCGCTGCAAACGCGTGCTGACCGTGCGCAGAAACCAGGTCGCGGCCGCCGACACGCCCAGCCCGATCGCCGCGCCTTGCACCAGGCCGGGCCTATGCTCGATGACTCCTTCGCCCAGAAGCATCAGCCACAACGCCAGAAGGGCATCGGGCAGCGCCGCGAGTTGCGACAGTACGAATGCCACCAGCATCAATCGCGGCTCGTGCCGATACCCGAGCTTGCACAACCGCCACATCGACGAGAGTGTCGGAGGAAGCGGCTCGATCGTGTTCTTCCGGTCAGGAGAGGACGTCATAGGTTGTTGCCCTCCTCATCCGGAACATTGAAGCGTTGCGCCTGCAGCTCGAACATTGTCCGGTAGCGTCCGTTCCGCGCCATCAGCTCGTCATGCGTGCCGAGCTCGATCACCCGGCCGTGTTCGAGCACGCAGATACGATCCGCATGGCGAACGGTGGAGAAACGATGCGAGATCAGAATCGTCGTGCAATGCCGCGTCGCCGCAAGCAGGCGATCGAAGATCTCTGCCTCGCCCCGCACGTCGAGCTGTGCGGTTGGCTCATCGAGCAGCACGACTCCGGCGCCCGAGCAACCGATGTCAACGCGCGGGCCAGGGCGACACGCTGCCATTGTCCGCCCGAAAGATCGGTGCCTCCTTCGTAGCCACGCGCCAATACGGTATCTAGAGAGGCGAGATTCGCGGCGCCGGCCGATTCGAGCGCAGCGTTTATCACGTTATCTGGCGCGCCTGCCGGCGCAACGTTGTCTCGCAAAGGTAACTCCAGGCGCATGAAGTCCTGGAATACCGCCGTAACCCGCGATCGCCACGATGCGAGATCGAACTCACGGATGTCAACGCCGTCGACCTCGATTGCGCCGGATTGCGGATCGTACAACCTGCATAGCAATTTAGCGATCGTCGTTTTGCCCGCGCCGTTTTGTCCCACAATGGCGAGGGATGACCCGGCCGGAATCGTGAGATCGAAATGCTCGAGCACGTGTCGCTTGCGCGCCTGGATATGCGAACGTCACATCGCGGAGGCGGATCTCGCGCGCGGGCACTCGCGTCCGCCTTTCGCTTGCCGGAACTAAGCGCGCCGGCCGGACGCATCGCCTCTTCGAGTCGGAGCACCGCTGCGACTGGGGCCGACGCTCCATCCAGCGCCCAACTGAATCCCCCGAAAGCGATCATCGATACGCCGATCGCGCTCTGCACGTAGACAACGACCTCGCCGAGACTGATGCGGCCACTGGCAGCGGCGCTCGCCAGAACCCAAAACACCATCACATTTGCAGAGACGACCAGCAGCATACTCCCGATCACAGGACGCTCACGCAAACGCGTGGCTGCATATTGAAGTTCGTGCAGGCGGGTGCGTCTTGCCCGGAAACGGTCGATTGTCCAGCCTGCCAGGCCGAACAGCCGCAGTTCCTTGCTCGCGGGCGGTTCAACCGCCAGACGGTAAGCGTAGTCGGCATCCCGCTGCGCGCCGCGTACCTCCTCGGTATTGCGATCGCGCCAGACTGCGCTCTCACGCAAGAGCCAGTGCGTGGCCAGCCATGCGCCCGCAAGAACGATCGGCGCCCACCAGGAATATCTCGCGAGGACCACTGCGCAGGCCAGGCCGCCGATCATCTCGACCATGCCGTTGGCGATGAAATCCATCGAGATGGACAGCGGCGGCCCGGTCATTCCGAGGTCGAAATCCCTCGCGACGGTCAGGTCGCTCGTGAGCGCTGGATCTTCCAGGTGTCCCACTCCCGGCGGCCGCACGCAGGCTTCCGTGAGCCTGTCATAAAGCCACGCCGCAGCGCGATCGCCGAGGTTGGTGCTCAGCACCTGGTGGATCGGGCTGAGCACCTGGAGCAACACAAAAATCGCGCCTGCGATCGTCAGCGGACGGGCGAGCGGCTCGCCGCGTTCGCACCGCGCCCACCAGCACGCCCATCGCAATCGCGAACGCCGCCGGGAGAGTTCCCCTCAAGCAGAAGCGCCGTCCACCATGACGCGGCCAGCAGAGGATCGGCCTTCGGCAGAATGCTGAAGAACTTCCATTCCTTGCGCTCGGTAAGCTGTCGCAGCACTACCCGCATTCTGCCACAGATCAGACGGTCTAAATAGATATCGAACAATCGTTTACGAACATAAGTGAATGTATATGTTACTTGAAGTCAATTAGCTCGTGTTTGACGCAACTGCCAAATGACAGTATACTTCTAAACATTCAGCATGGTTAACTCATGGCACGGTATTGCGTTTAAGCTGTTACTCTTTGCGTGCCTTACATGCCCTGCTCACTCCCAAACAGACGCCGATCGCGAGCGTCGTCTGGCCGAGCTCGAACGAAAGATTCGGATTCTTGAGCCATCCTTTGCCTCGACCGGTACCTTCGATGACCGGCTCGCAATTGCGGAACGAAAGATTGACGAGCTTCTGAACAGAGAGAAACGCGTTGAGGTAGCCGCCGCTCCCGCGCCCGCGCGCTGCGCCGCTACAGCCGGTTTCCATCTCCGGCGATTACCAGAGTTCCGGTGATGGCGAGACCCGGCTGCCCGTTAGCGGATACATGGATGCGCACTTCAATAAGAATGCGGGTGAGCCCGGTAAGGCCGATTTTCATCGCTTCGTGTTGCTGTTCGGCCACAGCTTCTCGGACCGTATCAAGTTCTGGAGCGAGCTGGAGCTGGAGCACGCGCTTGTTGAAGGCGGAGAGGAAAAAGGAGAGGTCGCATTGGAGCAGGCCTATCTCGACTTCCTCCTCAAGCCGTGGATTAACTTCCGCGCCGGCATGGTCCTGACTCCCATGGGCATCGTCAATGAACGTCACGAACCGCCATCGTTCAATGGCGTCGAGCGGCCGTTTGTCGAGACGCTGATTATTCCGACGACGTGGCGCGAAATGGGCATGGGTTTTACGGGAGACCTCGGACGAGGGTTGCGCTATCGGACATATATGCTGTCAGCGCTGGACCCACTCGGATTCAATGCCGAGACCGGCATTGCGGAGGGCCGCCGATCCGGCTTCGATGCGTCGTTCCGAAATCCCGCCTATGCCGGCCGTTTGGAGTACGCAGGACTTCGCAGACTGACTCTGGGTCTCAGCGGATACACTGGCGTCTCGAGCACGGATTTGATAGCGTGACACCGCGTGTGAGCATTGCTTCCTTTGATGGCCGGTATAGTTTTCGGCGCTTCGATTTTCGTGGGCTCTTTGCCAATACATGGGTTTCACGTTCGGCGGAACTGAATACGGCGATCGAGCGCCGCCTCGGGGCAAACCCGAATGTGGCCCGGATGATGCAGGGTTATTATTTCGAACCGGCCTTCCACTTGCTCCCGAAGCGCATGCGGAATGACGTCATCGTATTCACGCGATATGAGAAGTACAACACGCAGTACCGGATGGCGCGTGGCTTCGTCCCGCTGTCCGAGTTTGACCGGTCGTCCGTCGTCACCGGTGTGACATACAAACCGAACGCCGATGTCGCAATCAAATTCGACTACGTGTTCAATCGCAATGCGAGCTCGGTTGTACGCCCGCTCGACGCTCTGAATCTTGGGTTTGGATGGTGGTTCTGATGAAAGCTCTCGCCTGGATCTTGCTGTGCGCAGCGGTGTTTGCGGATGACACCGCTGGAAAGCCCGATAAAGTGGTGAATATCAGCGCGGAACGGTTCACGTTTTCCCCTTCGAAGATCAAATTGAAACAGGGAACCGTCGTCGAGTTCGTCGTTACGAGTGAGGACACCGACCACGGTTTCCGCATCCCGAAAGCGAATATCGACGCGGCGATTCCTCAGCAAGGCAAAGGCGAACTGCGCATTCGCTTCATCGCCAAAGAGAAGGGCGTCTACCCGTTCGAATGCTCGCGAGCGTGCGGCGCCGGCCACAACCTGATGCGCGGAACCATCATCGTGGAGTGATCGGATGAACCGCCCTCTTCTTCAACTCGCTGCGTCGAGCATCATCGGTCTGACGATCGCGGCCTTAGCCCAGCAACCTGTAATTCCGGGCGCTCCACTGGCGGGTCTTACTTCTCGCGAACTCGAGTTGTTTCGTCTGGGCCGTGAAGACTTTCTTGAAGTAGAAAGCCCTGACGAAGGACTCGGGGCCGATGTTCAACGGAAATTCGTGTGCGCAGTGCCATAACATTCCCGCCATCGGTGGTACCGGCACGATGGTCGAGATTCGCGCCGGTTACAGAGACGAGAGCGGACAATTCCACGCGCCGCCCGGCGGCACGCTCATGCACTTGTTTTCAGTTCCTCCGCACGATTGCCAGGTCTCGGTTTACGAAGAAGCGAATGTCGTTGCGCACAGGATCTCGATTCCACTGTTTGGCGCGGGTCTCGTCGAAGCCATCCCGGATGAGGCGATTCTTGCATTGGAGGATCCCGACGATAAAAACGGCGACGGCATCCGGGGCAGGGCAGCGATTGTCGAAGACGTAGCGACAGGCAGGAAGCGCGTCGGTAGGTTCGGATGGAAGGCGCAGCAGGCGACGCTGCTCGCCTTCGTCGCAGACGCTTATATCAATGAGATGGGCATCACAAACGACCTGTTTCCATCAGAGTCGTACGGCAACATCAAAGAAGAAAAGCTTTCTACCTGCCGCGCAGTGCAGCGCCTCGAAGATGTCCGTAATCAACGGACTGGACTGCGGGGCATTGATGATTTCGAAAACTTCGCAAAATTCCTGGCGCCTCCCGCTCGCGGACCGGTAACTGCTGCCGTCAGTCGCGGTGAATCGGTTTTCAGCGAAATTGGCTGCGCTTCGTGTCATGTTCCCCAACTGACCACCGGGCGCAGCGAGAACCCTCTGTTTGACCAAAAGCCGGTAGCCCTGTTCTCGGACCTGTTGCTGCACGATATCGGTACCGGCGATGGAATCGAACAAGCGGCCGCGAGGGAGAATGAGATCCGAACTCCATCGCTATGGGGACTTCGATTCCGCCGCCCGTTGCTCCACGACGGCTCGGCTCCGAATATTGATCAGGCGATTGAGAGGCATCGGTCAGAGGCCGAAAGAGTAACGGGTCGATACTCACGGTTGAGCTCGCCTGAGAAGGCCGACCTGCTTGCATTCCTGAAATCGCTCTGATCTCACCGCCTCAGCGTCGGAGCACGCTGCTCGGTAGTTGTCTCATTCCCGTCATCTCGACGCGAGCGGTGGCGTGAGCGTTTCTACAAGACTGATGTACCAGACGCGAGAGTGAGACTGCCGTCGGGATTAGGATGAACTGTGGTGCTACCAACATCCTACAGGTGATAAATGTCCTCACTAAAACGTATGCAGAAACGCAAACTCGGAAAGAGCAACCTGGAAGTCTCAGCAATCGGCCTCGGCTGCATGGGAATGAGCTTCGGTTACGGTCCACCCAAAGACAAGCAGGAAATGATCTCGGTCCTTCGTGGAGCAGTCGACCTAGGCGTGACGTTCTTCGATACGGCTGAGGTCTACGGACCTTTCACGAATGAGGAACTCGTGGGTGAAGCTCTCGCTCCGGTCCGCGACCAGGTAGTGATCGCCACGAAGTTTGGGTTCAATATCGATCCCGAGACCGGTAAACAGGCGGGTCTGAACAGCCGCCCCGAGCACATCAAACAGGTCGCTGAGGCCTCGCTCAAACGATTGAAGACCGATATCATCGATCTGTTCTATCAACATCGTGTCGACCCCGAGACGCCGATCGAAGACGTCGCGGGCGCAGTGAAGGACCTGATCCGGCAAGGCAAGGTCAAACACTTCGGTCTGTCTGAAGCAGGAACGAACACGATTCGCCGTGCGCACGCCGTGCAGCCGGTCGCCGCACTCCAGAGCGAATATTCGATATGGTGGAGAGAGCCTGAGGCGCAAATCATTCCGACTCTCGAAGAACTCGGAGTCGGCTTTGTTCCGTTCAGCCCGCTTGGGAAGGGCTATCTGACAGGCAAAATCGACGAGAACACTAGCTTCGACAGCACCGACTTTCGCAACAGCGTACCGCGTTTCGCGCCGGAAGCTCGAAAGGCGAACCGCGCGTTGGTTGATTTGTTGGAAAGAATCGCTCAGCGTAAGAATGCGACACCAGCTCAAATAGCGCTTGCCTGGCTCCTGGCTCAGAAGCCTTGGATGGTTCCAATTCCAGGGACCACGAAACTGCATCGTCTCCAGGAGAACGTCGCCGCAGTCTCGATAGAGCTAAGCGAAAAAGATCTCCGCGATATTGAGAGCGCCGCATCTCAGATCACAATCGAAGGAGCCCGGTACCCCGAGAGCTCGCAGAGGATGATCGATCGCTAGACGGCAGTGTTTGGAGGCGCCTTGCGTCTCTCGGATCCCTCTGGTAGACTGAAGTCTCAGCCCACTCGTCAGTGGCGCGGCAGACTCGCGCAGAGTCGTCGGCAGCGTCCCTTGTCAATTATGGGAGGCGGAGGGGTCCATCGGACGCCTGAAGCCGTTTGTACCAGTAGAGGTTCTTAATGAGTCAGAAATCAGGTAAGAAGTTTGCGGCTGCTGCCGCTCAGATCCAGGCGCGCCCCTACTCTCTCGATGAAGCCGTAGGTCTCGTTCAAAAAATTAAGTTCGCCAAGTTCGATGAAACCGTCGAGGTCCACATGCGCCTCGGGGTCGACCCCAAGCACGCCGACCAGATGGTGCGCGGGACAATCGTGCTGCCGAACGGACTCGGCCGGTCAAAAAAGGTGCTCGTGATCGCCGGAAGTCCTGACAAGATTCGGGAGGCGACCGAAGCCGGAGCAGATTTCGCGGGCGGCGAAGAAATGGTCACCCGGATCATGTCGGAAGGCTGGATCGACTATGACGCCGTGATTGCCACTCCCGATATGATGCGGTCGGTCGGACGGCTCGGCAAGGTTCTCGGCCCGCGTGGGTTGATGCCGAATCCGAAGACGGGAACGGTCACTACCGATGTGGTGAAAGCCATTCAGGAAACGAAGGCCGGTAAGGTCGAGTTCCGTGTCGACAAGACGGGCGTTATTCACGCTCCCCTGGGCAAAGTAAGCTTCGAGACCGGCAAGCTCATTGAAAACGCCAGCACGCTAATCGGTGCGGTGGTCCGTGCGAAGCCGGCAGCCGCTAAGGGCAAGTACGTCAAGAGCGCTACTTTGTGCTCCACGATGGGGCCGGGCGTTCCCCTCGACGTTGCGGGTTTTAATCTGAAGGAAAAGGTTTAGTTCGGGCCGGGGTATCCAAGATGAAGAGCAGAGACGATAAAGCCAAAGATCTTGAAGCTTTGCGCAAGGAGCTCGAGCAGAGCCCGGCAATCTTCGTGGCTGGCTATGAAAAGATGACCGTCCAGCAGGATTACGAGTTACGCAAGACGGTTCGTGGCGCGGGCGGCAGCTACAAGGTCATCAAGAATAACATTGCAGAGAAGGCGTCTGAAGGGCCTGGCATCGAAAGACGTTTTCGGCGGCCTGAAAGGAATGACTTCCATCGCCTGGACGCAGGCCGATCCGGTAGCACTCGCTAAGGCGCTCACTAATTATGCGAAAACGAACCCGGCGTTCACGTTCAAGGCCGGCTTTGTGGAAGGTCGCGCGGTAGAAGTAAAGAATATCCAGGAACTGGCGAGCATGCCTTCGAAAGAAGAGCTGATTGCCAAGGTGATGTTCCTGATCAACTCTTCCGCGCAGCGACTTGCGGTTTCGCTGGCTGGTGTTGCCCGAAACTTGGCGGTCGTTATCGATCAGGCGGGCAAAGAAGGCAAGTTCAAGGAAAGCTAAGGTTTTGGTCGCGGGGGCCGGACTTCGATCGAGTCTGAAGCCGTCGCGAGCGGCAACGGGGAAGCGCCTCGCGCGCGACCATTCATTTTCAATAGATTAAGGGAGTTCAAAAAGATCATGGCGGATGTAAACGCGATTCTGGATCAGATCAAGGGCCTTACCCTCCTTGAGGCATCGCAGTTAGTGAAAGGCATTGAAGAAGCGTTTGGCGTTTCGGCGGCGGCTGCAGCAGTGGCGGCGGCTCCTGCGGCGGGCGGCGGCGCGGCAGCGGCGGCAGCTCCTGCTGAGGAAAAGACTGAGTTCACGGTCGTCCTCACCGCAGCCGGCGCTAACAAAATCAACGTCATCAAGGCGGTTCGCGAAGTTACCAGCCTCGGCCTGAAGGAAGCCAAGGATCTGGTGGATGGCGCGCCGAAGCCGATTAAGGAAGGCGTAACCAAGGACGAAGCCGAAAGCATCAAAAAGAAGTTCACCGACGCGGGCGCATCCGTCGAAGTGAAGTAGTTTCTGCAATTTACAGCGCCTGAGCCGTCGCGCGACAACCAATCGGCTCAGGCGTTCCTGCCCTTACGCCCGTCTTATGAAGTGTTTGCGAAAGGCGAGGCGCGAAAGTTTGCCGTTCACCGCCCTTCGGCGCAATGAAAGCGCCGGCGGGGATGCCGAGTCTTGTCAGCCCGGCTGCCATTCCCTTTGACGGAGGTGGATCGCTATGTTACATTATGTTATAGCTGGAGACGTCTCGGATCAATCTGCCCGTGATTTTCATTTCCCGCTGTTTCGTGTGCAGTTTTCTCAAGGCTGCGCACCGTTTCGCCCTGCGCATTTTCTGCTCGGGCGATGTGTACCTATTCCAATTCGAACCTTCAGCGCAACCAGTCAGTCAGCAGATTTATTTTCTAACCATGCCGGGGCCGCAAGTCCGGCATTGGGTTCGTTTCGCGAAATTCAACGCGAACATAGCCGGCAGAGCGTGATGCTCTGATCCGGTGCGAGTCACCAGGAGTGGATAAAAATGCAGAGTCAGCCCAACGGCGCCACCCGCGAGCGAGTCGATTTTTCAAAAATTAAAGCATCGATCCCGATTCCCAACCTCATCGAGGTACAGAAAAAATCGTACGAGCGGTTCCTTCAAATGGAACTGCTACCGGACGAACGCGATGATATCGGCCTTCAGAGTGTATTCAAATCCGTTTTTCCTATCTCCGATTTCCGGGGCTTGAGCGAGCTCGCCTTCGTCGACTATTCGATCGGAAACTGGGAATGCAAGTGCGGCAGTCTTAAGGGTCTGAATCACCTTCGTACGGTTTGTAAGAACCCGAATTGCGGCGCAACGATTCAAACCGACCCCTTCCATCCCGGCGACGTGCTTTGCGGGAAGTGCGGCACGTTCAACCGGAACATTGTCACGTTCTGCAACCGCTGCGGCGATCCTGTCGGCCTGCAGTTGAAGTATGACGTGCCGGAGTGCGAGGAGCGCGGAATGACGTACGCTGCTCCGCTGAAAGTTACGATTCGGCTCACCGTGTACGACAAGGACGCGGAGACCGGCAATAAGAGCATCCGCGACATCAAAGAACAAGAGGTCTTCTTCGGCGAAATTCCGTTGATGACCGACAACGGAACGTTCATCATCAACGGAACGGAACGGGTCATCGTCAGCCAGTTGCACCGCTCTCCTGGTGTGTTCTTCGAGCGTGTCGCAGCGCAGGGCTACTATCTCGGAAAGATCATTCCGTATCGCGGGTCCTGGGTCGAGTTCGAGTACGACAACAAGAACCTGCTTCACGTTCGTATCGATCGCAAGCGCAAGTTCTACGGTACTGTTTTTCTGCGGGCTCTCGGACTGAAGACCGATTCTGAAATCCTTCGGGCGTTTTACAACATTAATCACATTCGACTCCAGGATAAGAAGCTGTTTTGGAAGTTGAATCCGGGGATGGTCGGCCTGAAGCTCAGCTATGCGGTCAATAACACAAAGGGCGAGGCGGTTGTCCCGCAAGGCAAGAAGATCACCAATTCCGTCTTCCGCGAGATGACGAAGCAGGGCATCGCGGAGGTCGAGATTGCTCCGAATGACGTGCAAGGCGCGTTCGTTGCCGCCGACGTCATCGACATGTCGACCGGCGAAGTGCTGATCGAAGCCAATCACGAGCTGACTGAGACCGGTTTCCACAAGCTGATGGAAGCTGGCATCGAGACGGTTGAAGTCTTCTTCCCCGAGCGTGATGACGCCGGCAACGTGATCAGTGTCACTTTGCGCAAGGACCCGGTGAAATCGCCGAATGACGCGCTGCTCGAGATCTACCGCAAGCTGCGTCCCGGTGATCCTCCGACGCTCGATACGGCGACTCAGTTGTTCCACGGCATGTTCTTCGATGCGCGGAAGTACGATTTCTCGCGTGTCGGACGGATGAAGTTCAATATCAAGTTGCACGACAATGCTGATGCGACCTCGCTGGACAAGCGCGTTCTCGACCAGCAGGACTTCATCAACACGATTCAGTATTTGCTGAAGCTGCGGCGAGGCATCGGCGCGGTAGACGACATCGATCACCTGGGCAATCGGCGCGTTCGCGCGGTAGGCGAGCTCCTTGAAAATCAGTTCCGTATCGGCTTGGTCCGTATGGAGCGCGCAATTAAGGAAAAGATGAGTGTCTACCAGGAAATGTCAACGGCGATGCCGCACGACCTGGTCAATGCCAAACCCGTCATGGCGGCGATCCGTGAATTTTTCGGATCCAGCCAGTTATCGCAGTTCATGGATCAGACGAATCCGCTTTCGGAGATTACGCACAAGCGTCGTCTGTCGGCGCTTGGCCCAGGCGGCCTTTCGCGTGAGCGCGCCGGATTCGAGGTTCGTGACGTTCACCCGACTCACTACGGCCGTATCTGCCCGATCGAAACGCCGGAAGGCCCGAACATCGGTCTCATCTCATCTCTGTCTTGTTTCGCCCGAATCAACGACTACGGATTTATTGAGAGCCCGTATCGCCGGGTTATCAATGGCAAGGTTGTTGACGAAGTAAGAATCCTCAATCCTGGTGATACCGAATTCAAGGTGAACCAGGTGATGTTGCAGCACGATGCTGACACGGCCAATCGTAAGCTTGCGGCCAGCAAGCAAGCGGCGGAATTCGAGGCCCACTCGGACTACCTGTCGGCATGGGAAGAAGACAAATACATCATCGCTCAGGCTAACGTCGGGTTGGACGAGCAGGGGAACATCGTTAGCGATCTTGTGAACGCGCGGCAAGCAGGTAACTTCGTGCTGAAGCAGCGCGACGAGATCGAATACATGGACGTGAGCCCGAAGCAACTCGTCTCAGTGGCCGCAAGCCTCATTCCGTTCCTCGAGAACGATGACGCGAACCGCGCGCTCATGGGATCGAACATGCAAAGGCAGGCTGTTCCGCTGCTGCGCGCTGATGCTCCCTATGTCGGAACCGGTATGGAAAGAGTGACTGCGCGCGATTCAGGCGCAGTTGTTATCTGTAAGCGCTCCGGGATCGTCGATTCGGTAGACTCCGAACGCATCATCGTGCGTGTCGAAGGCGGAGTTGCCCACGAAGGTCAGATGTCGCGCGAAGTCGGCGCGGACATCTACCAGATGACGAAGTTCAAGCGTTCCAACCAGAACACCTGTATCACGCAGAAGCCGATCGTAAAGGTGGGCGAGCGGGTCAAGAAAGGGGACGTGCTTGCCGACGGTCCTTGCACCGACAACGGCGAACTCGCTCTCGGCCGAAACGTGCTCGTTGCATTCATGCCCTGGCGTGGGTACAACTTCGAAGACGCGATCGTCGTCTCTGAAAAGCTGGTCAAGGAAGACTACTACACCTCGATCCACATTGAGGAGTTCGAGATCGAGGCTCGCGATACTAAGTTGGGGCCGGAAGAAATCACGCGCGATATTCCAAATATCGCGGAAACTTTCCTCCGTAACTTAGATGAAAGCGGCATTATTCGCGTTGGAGCCACGGTAAAGCCTGGCGACATTCTCGTCGGCAAAGTGACTCCGAAAGGCGAGACACAGCTAACACCGGAAGAAAAACTGCTTCGCGCGATCTTCGGTGAGAAGGCCGGTGATGTGAAGGATGCCTCCCTCTATTGTCCGCCCGGCATTGAAGGCACGGTCGTCGATTGCAAGGTGTTCTCTCGCAAAGGCGCCGAAATGGATGAGCGCTCGAAAGCCATCCTGGGCGCCCACGAAGAGCGCATGCACCGCAATCTCGAAGACGAGAAACGCATTCTGAACGATGAACGCGCAAAGCGCCTTGGCAATCTTCTCGAGAACCGTGAAGTACTCGCGGACCTGCATGACGAGAAGACCAACAAGAAACTCGTCTCGAAGGGCGTGATCCTGACGCGCGACGTCATCGAAAAGATGCGCGCTCGTGACCTGAAGCGTCTCCGCTTCAAGGACAAGGACACACGGATCAACGAGCAGATCGATGAAATCGAGGAAATGACCTCGCGTCAGATCGCGGTCATCGAGAAGCTGACGGATGAGAAGATCGCGAAACTCCGCAAAGGAGACGAACTTCCTCCGGGTGTCATCAAGACGGTCAAATGTTACATCGCCATGAAGCGTAAGCTTTCGGTCGGCGATAAAATGGCGGGCCGTCACGGAAATAAGGGCGTTATCGCCCGCATCGTGCCCGAGGAGGACATGCCCTATCTGCCGGATGGAACTCCGGTGGAAATCGTCCTGAATCCGCTCGGCGTTCCGTCGCGTATGAACGTCGGCCAGATTCTCGAAACGCACCTCGGTTGGGCCGCAGCGAAACTGGGTCTGCAATTCGCAACTCCGGTCTTCGACGGCGCAACCGAAGCCAATATCAAAGAGCAGCTTTCAAAGGCCGATCTGCCAAGTTCCGGTAAGATCAAGCTGCATGATGGCATGACGGGTATTCCGTTTGAACAGCCTGTGACGGTCGGCATGATTTATATGTTGAAGCTGTCGCACCTGGTGGACGACAAGATCCACGCCCGCTCGATTGGTCCGTACTCACTCATTACGCAGCAGCCACTCGGTGGTAAGGCGCAGTTCGGGGGCCAGCGGTTCGGTGAGATGGAAGTCTGGGCGCTCGAAGCATACGGCGCGGCTTACGTCCTGCAGGAGCTATTGACCGCCAAGTCCGACGACGTCTATGGCCGCGCCAAGATCTACGAAGCCATCGTCAAGGGCGAGGCAGCAGCCGAGCCTGGCGTGCCTGAGTCGTTCAACGTGTTGATCCGCGAGCTGCAATCGCTCTGCCTCGACGTGGAGTTGATGAAGAAGCCGCGTGATGTTATGGATACGGCTTTGGCGGCGGACTAGGGAATGAGGAGTCAGAATACAGGAGACAGAAGACAGAATTCCGAGGTCTCCTGTATTCAGGCCGAATATAAGTGGTGGACAGAACGGAGGTCAAAATATTGTGGCTCCTGTCTCCTGTCTTCTGTTTTCTGTTCTTCTGACTTCACAGAGGTTTTATTATGTACCGATCTTCTCCATACGACCGAGCGAACTTGATCGCCGACTTCGATTCCATTCGAATCAGTCTGGCTTCTCCAGAAAAAATCCGTAGCTGGTCACACGGTGAAGTAACAAAGCCCGAAACCATCAACTACCGGACTTTCAAGCCGGAGCGGGACGGGTTATTCTGCGCCCGGATCTTCGGCCCGATCGCGGATTGGGAGTGCTTGTGCGGCAAGTACAAGCGCATGAAGCACCGCGGCGTAATTTGCGATAAGTGCGGCGTCGAAGTGACACTCTCGCGCGTTCGCCGCGAGCGTCTCGGCCATATCGAACTGGCGAGTCCGTGCTCCCATGTCTGGTTCTTCAAAGGTTTACCGAGCCGCATCGGTTACCTGCTCGATATCACGCTGCGTGAACTCGAGCGCGTGCTCTACTTCGAAGCGTATGTAGTCCTGGAAGCGGCCGAAGACAGCGGTCTGAGCGTCGGCGAAGTCATCAGTGACGAACGCAAGCGGGCGCTGGATCAGGACCCCGCAACCTCCGGTAAGTTCGTCGCCATGATGGGCGCCGAAGGTATCAAGGAACTTCTTCGCAAGGTTGACGTCGAAGCGCTCTCGGTGGAGATGCGCGAGAAGATGAAGACGGAAACTTCGCAGCAGAAGAAGCTGAAATTCGCCAAACGTCTCCGTGTAGTCGAATCCTTCCGCAAATCGGGCAACAAGCCCGAGTGGATGATTCTCGACGTGCTCCCGGTAATTCCGCCGGAATTACGTCCTCTGGTACCGCTCGATGGAGGCCGTTTCGCGACTTCGGATCTGAACGATCTTTACCGTCGCGTCATCAATCGCAATAACCGGTTGAAGAAGCTGATGGAACTGCATGCGCCGGATGTCATTGTCCGGAACGAAAAGCGCATGCTGCAGGAAGCCGTAGACGCCCTGTTCGACAACGGACGGCGCGGTCGTGTGCTTCGCGGCGCCAACAATCGCCCCCTGAAATCGCTGTCCGACACGCTGAAGGGGAAGCAGGGGCGTTTCCGCCAGAACCTGCTCGGCAAGCGCGTCGATTACTCCGGTCGTTCAGTTATCGTCGTCGGTCCTGAACTAAAGTTGCATCAATGCGGTCTTCCGAAAAAGATGGCGCTTGAGCTTTTCAAGCCCTTCATCTATCACCGGCTTGAACAGCGCGGCCACTGCACAACGATCAAGCAAGCCAAGGAGTTGGTCGAACAGCAGGACCCGGTCGTTTGGGACATCCTCGAAGAGGTCATCAAGGATCACCCGATCCTTTTGAATCGCGCTCCAACGCTGCACCGTCTCGGCATTCAGGCGTTTGAGCCCGTGCTGGTGGAAGGCAAAGCGATCAAGCTGCACCCGCTGACTTGTACTGCCTTCAACGCCGATTTCGACGGCGACCAGATGGCAGTTCACATTCCGCTTTCGCCCGAGGCCCAGATCGAAGCCTCCACTTTGATGCTGTCGGCAAACAATATCCTGTCCCCGGCGCACGGCTCGCCGATCGCGGTTCCGACACAGGATATGGTGCTCGGCCTCTATTACCTGACGAAATCGCGCGCCGGTTCCAAGGGTGAAGGTCGCACCTTCGCCTCCATCGATGACGTTCTCATTGCGCTCGAGATGGGCGAAGTGGAGACGCTCACTCCCATCAAACTGCGTTATACCGGTCGCGTGATCGACCTGACGAAGGCGTTTGATAGCCAGAACGTCAATCGCACGGAACCCGTCGAATACGTAAAGCAGTACATGGATACAACGGTTGGCCGGGTGATCCTGAACGACGTCCTGCCGGACGAGATGCCGTTCATCAATGGTCTGCTCAAGAAGAAGGGTCTGAGTCAGATGGTGCAGTACTGCTATCTGAAGTTCGGACTGCAAATCACGGTAGCCATGCTCGATCGTGTGAAGGAACTCGGGTTCCTATACGCGACGCGTGCAGGAATCTCCATCGGTATTGATGACATGGTCGTGCCTCAGCTCAAGAAAACGCTGGTCAGCGACGCGGAAAAGCAGGTCATCGAGGTTCAGAATCAGTACCAGGAAGGCGCCATCACACAAGGTGAGCGCTACAACAAGATCATCGAGATCTGGTCGAAGGTCACCGAACGCGTTTCGGAAGAAATGTTCAAATCGATGGAAGAAGACGATCGTACAGGTCGTTACCTCAACCCGATTTACATCATGGCCGACTCCGGCGCTCGTGGTTCGAAGCAGCAGATCCGCCAGCTTTCGGGTATGCGCGGACTGATGGCGAAGCCGTCGGGCGAGATCATCGAAACCCCGATTACGGCGAACTTCCGCGAAGGCCTCAACGTGCTGCAGTACTTCATCTCGACGCACGGAGCACGTAAGGGTCTCGCCGACACCGCCTTGAAGACCGCTGACTCGGGTTACTTGACACGGCGTCTCTGCGATGTGGCGCAGGACGTGATTATCCACGAAGACGATTGCGGCACCGGTGAAGGCATCTTCGTCGAGCCGATCATCGAGTCGGGCGAAATCATCGAGCCTTTGCGCGACCGTATCGTCGGCCGTATTCCTCTCGAAGACCAGCGTGACTATGAAGGCAACGTCATTGTAGCCGTCAACCAGGAGATCACGGAGGATTTGGCCAGCCAGATCGAAGCGGCCGGTATCGAGCGTGTTCGTATTCGCTCGGTGCTGACCTGCGAATCGAAGCGCGGCGTTTGCCAACTCTGCTACGGGCGCAACCTGGCGACGGGCCGGTTGGTAGAGCGTGGCGAAGCAGTCGGAATCATCTCGGCGCAGTCGATCGGCGAGCCCGGCACGCAGCTCACGATGCGTACCTTCCACATCGGTGGCGCGGCGACCGGTTCGGCGGAGCAGTCCAAGCAGGATGCTAAATCGGACGGTTTCGCCAAGTACTTGGGGATTAACACCGTTCGCAACGCGCGTGGTGAGTTGATCGCCATGAATCGCAACGGTATTCTCGCCATCGTTGATGACAAGGGGCGTGAAAAAGAACGCTACCAGGTTGTTTATGGCGCGAAGATTTTGGTCGAGGAAGGCGCGCCGGTGAAAGAGAATATGGATCTGCTTGAATGGGATCCATACACGTTCTCGATTCTGACGGAACTCACCGCGGTGGTGCACTTCAAGGACCTTGTCGAAGGCATCACAATGCAGGAACAGGTCGATGAGATCTCGGGCAACATGCAGCTTGTCGTCACGGACTCACCGGACGAAAAGCGCGTGCCGACAATTATCGTTCGTCCCGCGGGCGGTTCGAAGCACGACGAAAAGCGTTATCTGATGCCTACGCACGCTCACCTTATGGTGCGTGACGCGGAAGAGGTGCACGCAGGTGACGTGCTCGCGAAAATCCCGCGAGCGACAACCAAGACCAAAGACATCACGGGTGGTCTGCCGCGCGTCGTCGAACTGTTCGAGGCCCGCAAGCCTCGGGAGCGCGCAGCGATCGCGGAGATCAATGGCGTCATTAAGTACGGCGAGATCGCAAAGGGTCAGCGCAAGGTTTACATCATCAGCGATGATGGCGAACAGCGCGAGTACTCGATCCCGCGTGGCGTCCATATCAACGTTCAGGAAGGCGAGCGCGTCCGCGCAGGCGATCCTTTGATGGATGGTCCCCGCGATCCGCACGATATTCTGCACGTGCTCGGCGAAAACGAGTTGCAGAAGTACATGGTGAACGAAATTCAGGAAGTGTACCGTCTGCAGGGTGTCAACATTAACGATAAGCACCTGGAAGTCATCGTCCGCCAGATGATGCGCTGGGTGAAGATCGAAGACATCGGTGACACCGAGTTCCTGCCCGAAGAAGTCGTCGATCGCTTCAAGTTCCGCGAGGAAAACGCTCGCGTGCAAGAAGCGGGAGGCGTACCTGCGACTGGTAAGCCGGTGCTGCTCGGCATCACCAAAGCTTCGCTGTCGACGGACTCGTTCATCTCAGCCGCTTCGTTCCAGGAGACAACGCGAGTGCTCACGGAAGCCGCAATCAACGGCAAAGTGGACTACCTGCGCGGTCTGAAGGAAAACGTCATTATGGGTCGCCTGATCCCCGCCGGTACTGGCATGGACTACTATCGCCATGTGAAGATCGCTGGAGAGGATGTGGTGGAAGAAGAAATGATCTCGGAAACGGATCTCGCTCTGGCCGACGGGATACCCGGGTACGACGAAGATGCCCGGGTTCAGTATGCGGGTGGCCTGAACGAAGGCACACCGGAAGAACTGTCCGAGTAACGTTTCAACTCAGTTCAGAAACGGAAGGCCCTGGGCTTAGGCTCGGGGCCTTCCGCATTTCGGGAATCTTATCGTAGACCACGATATCGTTGAACTCTACGCCCAGACGGAAATTCCCGCTGCGGCTCCGGGTGCAATATCGTACGTTTGCGTGTCCCGGAATTAAGAGGTTGGGAATCTTGCTGCGAATTGCTATGTACGCTCGCACCGGAATTGAGTTGGGAGATTCGAATCCCATCCCGTGCGCGCTGATGTCTAGACACCGCGCTGCAGCATAAGCGTATCCGCCGGAATTGGAGTCCCATGCAATCTGAATTGACCCGGATAACGGGTATCGCTCATCTCGGCGCGTATGTGAGAAACTCCCGATCACGACCTAAGTGTGCTCCGGTAAAGACCTTAGGTCAAGGTTCAAAAGCGCCTTAGTCCTAGGGGGCTAAGCGGATGCCGACTTTGATTGCGATGCCGTGAGAGCCTGATCCAGATCCCACAGGATGTCTTCGATATCTTCCAGACCCACGGAGATTCGGACCATCTCGGGCTCGACGCCCGCCGCACGCTGTTGGTCTGCGTTCAACTGCTGGTGCGTGGTCGACGCCGGATGAATTACCAGGCTTCTGGCATCGCCGACGTTCGCAAGATGAGAGAACATCTGCAATGCATCGATGAATCGCCGTCCAGCCTCGTAGCCCCCCTTAATGCCGAAGGAAAATACGGCGCCCGCTCCTTTCGGCAGGTACTTCTGTGTAAGCGCGTAGTACGGACTCGACGGCAATCCGGGGTATCGAACCCATTCCACCAGCGCATGCTGCTCTAAGAATTTCGCGGCTGCAACCGAGTTACTCACATGCCGGTCCATTCGCATCCCGAGAGTCTCAATACCCTGCAGGAACAGAAACGAGTTGAAGGGACTTATGCAAGGACCTAAGTCGCGCAGACCGTCAACGCGGCATTTAATAATGTAGGCGATCGGACCGAACGTCTCGCGAAACTTCATCCCGTGATACGCAGGCGCGGGCTCGTTCAGCATCGGGAAGTCGCCTTTCTCCCATGGGAATTTCCCGCTGTCGACAATAATGCCGCCAATGCTCGTGCCGTGGCCGCCCATGAATTTCGTAAGCGAATGCACGACAATATCCGCGCCATAATCGATGGGCCTGCATAGATAAGGCGTGGCGAACGTATTGTCGATCATCAACGGTATGTTGCGTTCGTGCGCAATCTTGGCGACCGCTTCAATATCGAACACATTGCCTCGGGGGTTGCTGATCGTCTCGCCAAAAATGAGTTTCGTTTTGGGAGTGATGGCCTTGCGGAAGTTCTCCGGATTATCGGGCTCGACGAAGTGCACCTTAAAGCCGAGGCGGCGGAAACTAACATCGAACTGCGTGTAGGTCCCTCCGTATAACGTGCTCGCCGCGACCATCTCATCGCCGGACTCCATCAGGCTGCTGATCGCAAGCACCTGCGCGGACTGACCGCTGGAGGTGGCGAGCGCTGCGACGCCGTTCTCCAACGACGCCACACGCTTTTCGAGCACATCCGTTGTCGGATTCATGATCCGCGTGTAGATGTTGCCAAACTGTTGGAGTCCGAACAGCGCAGCGGCGTGGTCCGAATCTTCGAACACGAAAGAAGTGGACTGATAAATCGGTACCGCGCGCGCTCCGGTTGTAGGGTCAGGATCGTATCCCATATGCAGCGCGCGAGTATTGAACCCAAAATTGCGTTCCGTCTTCTCTTTAGCCATTGATGGTTATGGTAGCAATTTGCGATTGGATACCATGAGTGGGTGCGTTTGCTGGCTCTCTCTCTGTTCTGTGCTGCGCTTCCGCTTGGCGCGCAGTCTGACCCTGTAATGCAGTTCTCGAGGCAAGTCCCGAAAGCGGAGTTCCTGCATGTGATTTCCGATGGTCAGGGCGATGTCTTCGCAGTCGGCCGCTCGAAGGATGGCACGTTCCCGGTTTCACGCACGGCATACCAGACGCGCTTCGGAGGCGGCTTCGACGTCGTGATTGCCAAATTCCGCGGCTCCGACGGCGAGATGCTGGCCGCGACGTTCCTCGGTGGAAATGGCGACGATGTTCCCACCGGCATGGCGCTCGATTCGCAAGGGCTTCGTCTATGTTACCGGCACAACGCAATCGACGAACTTCCCGACGACGGAGGGAGCATTTCAAAAGACTGCCCGAACAAACGTTACCAACGGATTCGTCAGCAAGTTCAATAACAACTTTTCTGCCGCGACCTTCTCAACGTACTTCGGTGGCAATGGCTCGACGCGAATCGCGGCTATTGCTGCCGACCGGCTTGGGAATGCCTACGTAACGGGAATGACTGACGCGACGAACTTTCCAACCACTTCGACGGCGTATAAGCCGACAGCCGGCGGTGGCGCATTCTTTTTCTCCAAGTTAAGCGCGACTGGGACGTCTCTCATTGCTTCCACCTTTGTCGGAACTGGATCGCCGGTGGCCATTGCCGCCGACGTCAATGGAAATGCGGTGATCGCCGGGAATGTAAGCAGTTCGGCCTACCCGGTCACATTTGATGCTGCGCAATCAGCACTGAAGGGAAGCTCCGATCTGTTCCTCACTAAGATCAATGCGCTTGCCACCGCTCTGCAGTACTCGACGTACCTTGGCGGACCTGCGAATGATCAAGCGTCGGGAATGACGCTCGATGCTGCGGGAAATGTGTACATCGGCGGCGTGACCTACTCGACCAGTTTCCCGGGGACCACCGAGGCGCTGGGCGAAGTGGGAACTGGCTTCGTTTTGAAAATTGCCCCCTCCGGGCTTTCATGGACACGACCTTTACGAGCGAACGCGCTTACCTCAATCAGCACCGTTGAGGTAGACGCGAAAGGGAATGTGCTTGCTGCCGGCACAACGAACGCAACTCATTTCCCAACGACCCCAGGAGCGTACCGCCGGTGTGTCCCGCCGGAAGCCGCGGGAGGCGCTTCTCCGGTTTACGTACGTTTGGGACCGGACGGGTCACTGAAGTATTCGACATATCTCTCTGAAGTTCTGGGCGGTCCACGCTGGGCAGCCACATTGCCCGCGGGCGACCTATTCACGGTTAGCCGTCTTCAAACGGCATTCGAGCAGGCGCCCAACATCTTCCGTCGATATCTGTTTGAGGCTTCGCCACCGTTTAGGTTGGACTGCGTGATCAACGCCGCTTCGTACCGAACAACCTCGGTATCACCGGGGATGATCGTGACCTTGTTCGGGAAGGGCATGGGACCAGTGGAGGGTGTGACTGCGACTCTCGAAAACGACAGAGTTCCGACATCCGTGGCTGGTGTTCGTGTCTTGTTCGACGGCATTCCCGCGCCGCTTCTCTACGTTCGTGAGGATCAGATCAACGCTGTAGTTCCATTCGCCGTTGCGAGCGCCGCCAGTGTGCAGGTACGCGTCGAATACCAGGGACGACCTGTAAATTCACTGACACTGCCGGTTCGCCCGACCGATCCGGGAATATTTCGTATTGGCAGCACCGAATTCGGCGCGATTCTGAATCAGGACAACACGCTAAACACCCCGGAGAATCCTGCCGCGCGAGGGTCCATCGTTACTTTTTGGACAACCGGCATGGGCGTTTTCGATAGCACGTATGAAGATGGATCGATCATTGGAGAAAATGCCTCCTCCCTGCGTTTGCCGGTTCAAGTAAGTCTCTCCGGTCAGGATAGCCAAGTTCTTTATTCGGGCGCGTCGCCCGGTATGGTCGCTGGAGTCGCTCAGTTGAACGTTCGCGTGCCTGGAAATGCTCGGGTCTCCTCGCGCGTATCGATCGCTCTGACCGTGGGGACGACAACTGTCATCGACTCGGCTTATGTGTCGGTGAAATAGTGTTAAGTGGATTTTACATCCGGGATGCTAACCGGCATCCCGTCGCCGACGTTTTATAGGTAACCGTCCATCCGGACACAACCCCTCGAGCGCGTGCTACGGTACGCGCTCACCCCTTTCAAAGCTTGCGGCCGGTAATGGCGTAATCGAGGCTGCCGAAAAATTTAGACTGTACGTCTGCCGGTAAGCTCGCCAATTCGGGCATCGTGTCGGCGGCCGGAAATCGGCGATGCACCTCGATATTTCCAAGCCCGAACTCTTCGAAGTAAAAACTCAACAAAGCGGGAGGGACTGGACGAGTGTGCGTGGGGTCAATGTAGAAATGTGTCGCGAAGATCGCGAGGCACTCCGGATTAGGAGTTTCGATCGCCAGTACACCGCCCGGTTTCAATCGCGACGCGCAGAGTTTGATCATTCGCGGGAGTTGCTCCGGCGGTAGGTGCTCCACGAGCTGGGCCGCAAAGATGCCATCGAACGGAGCGCCCGAATCATTTGAAAGATAGGGGAACAGGTCAGCGACCTCAGCCGACAATCCCTTTGCCCGACACAGCTCGACGGACTCGGCATCAAGATCGATGCCGTGAGCAGGAACAGAGACTTCATGCATCAATTCCAGGAACTCACCGCGGCCACACCCGATGTCAAGCACTGATGCGCAGTCCTGGAAATAAGGAAAATAAAAGCGCTGACCTTCTTTGACGTATTCTTCAGAACCGCGAAATCTTTCCGCAAATCGCGGATAATCGAACTCTGCAAACTCCTGTCGAGTGGATGTTTGTTCGCCTGCGACGGGCGTAGCTTGCGATCGCTGGCGAATTACCCTGAGCTCGTAATGGATCATCCGCTCGTATTCCAAACGAATCTGCTTCAGATCAGCCCAAAGTTGTTGCTGGATATTTTTGTTCGACCGTTCCAGGGAGCTGAGATAGTCGGCGTGCTGGGCGCGCAAATTGTCGCGGAAACCCGCATCCATGTTGAGCAGCTTGTGATCGAATGATGCATTAAGGTCCGCGATGCCGCGCAGGAAGTGCGCTTCGTTCTGCATCAACCGCTTCTCCCAGCTTTCCCTCCACTGAATCCAATGGACCCGAATGTCTTTCAACTCGGCTGCTTCGGCGCGGAGTTCCTGCGAACTTACGCCCAGCGCCGCCAATGACTGATTCACCTCGTTTAAGGCCTGGAGTACCGCATCGATCGCGTTTACTGTGGACCTGTTGAATTCAACCTGATCGCGCACGAACCAGGAAAGAGCGCGGCTGACATTCCGCTTCGTTCCCTGAATGAGGTCGTTCAAAAAGCCGGATGGCCGCGGGTTCACTGTGCCGATCGCTGCGACTTTTGCTTCGGCTGCATCCCGCGCGTGGAGGATCGGCATCAGGTCGGGTAAGGGGATCTTGAGCCCTGCCGTTTCGCCTTCCGGATAGCGCGAACGAACACGTTCGCGTATCTCGCGCACGATCGCTGTCAGTTCGTCTGCTCTCTGATCAGACACCGTAGCCACTTTCTCTGCTCCAACTTGCTCTGATCTTGGATTGAATGCCACCGCGGGGAGTGAAATCGCCGACAATCGTCGCCCGGATCGGTTCACACGCGTTAACCACGTCTCGCAGGAAGCGATTGATCACATTCTCATAGAAGATGCCGAGATTGCGATATTCGAGCGTGTACATCTTCAATGATTTCAACTCCAAACATTTTTTATCTGGAACATAGCTAAGCGTGAGTTTACCGAAGTCGGGCAATCCGGTCTTCGGACAGACTGAAGTGAACTCCGGCAGCACGATCTCGATCTCATATCCGGGATAAGTATTGGGCCACGTTTCAATCTCCGGAAGAACCGCATCGATTCCTGCTACGGCTTGCTCGTCGGTGTACTCACGCTTCATGACTTAGCCTCTTGCGAGACTGGAACCAAGGCGTGGCAGAGGTGTTCCAGAAAGAGACCCACATCTGTAACGACCCCGATCGCCTGACCGGTTCCACGATCGCTCACTTTTGTCGCAACTGCCGGATTGATGTCGACGCAGACAAGCTTTACCCAGCTTGGCGACATATTGCCGATCGCGATGGAGTGGAGCATCGAGCCAAGACAAAGCACGACACCCGCGCCTTTCAGATGCTGAGCGCAGAGGTCTTGCGCGACATTCATATCAGTGACTGTATCCGGCAAAGGACCATCATCGCGGAGACTGCCAGCCAGCACGAAGGGCACATTGTTCTTCACACATTCGTACATCACGCCGCTGGTGAGACGGCCGCGCTCCACCGCGCCCTTGATATTGCCGCAATGGTTGATCGCGTTAATGGCTCGCATATGATTGCGGTGGCCGTGCTCCTCCTGCCTTCCGTCAGCTAACCGCACTCCGAGAGATGTGCCGCAAATGGCTGCCTCTATATCGTGTACACCCAGAGCATTTCCGCTTAAGAGCGCCTGCACGTATCCTGCGCGAATCAGTTTTGCGAGCGGAACCGATCCTCCCGTGTGGACAACGACGGGGCCGGCTACTACGATGACCTTTTGACCGGCATCGCGAGCGGTCCTGATAAGGGCGGCTGTCTGTTGCACTGCGGTCTCCACCTGGCGCTCTGACGAAATGCCGTTACTCATGAAGGCGAACGCCAGACGGTCGCGCTCCTTGGATTCCGGAATCACCCGAATGCCCCGCATGCCGACGACGACCTGATCGCCAGCCCTTATGTCCCGGAGTTTCCGGCACCAAGCCTGGCCATCGCGAACGACTACCAAGGCGTCCATTCGTTGATCCTGCACTTCAAGGAAGGCTCCATCAATACGCACATAGGTGCGATGATTCGTCGTCGAGTAAAAGTCCTCCGGCGCGCATTTGTCCTTTTCGATCGTCCGCAACTGCGCGTTGCCGGTGTCTACCGTGCTGCAACCCAGGCTGATGAGCGCATCCAACATCAACGCCATCTGTTTCTTTCCCGGGGCTTCGATCTTCAGGCGGAGCTGAGAGGGTTCACTGTTCGTGCGACCGATCTGAAATTTCTCGACTTCGAATTTTCCCTGGAACTCGACAACCGTGTCGAAGATGCGCTCCATGATGTGGCTATCGATCAGATGGCCTTGCGCCTCGACGACCTCCGTGACTGTTCCATTCTGGTTTTCCATGCTTCTCTTTAGGATAGCTAGCTCATTAGAATAACTAGCGTACGGCCTTCCACGCGATGAACAAACCGTCGGGAGGAACATCTTCCCAGTAGGAGATGAAATCGCTCTGGACTTCCCCGCAGTGACGTCGAAGCAGCTTCTCGAGTTCGCTCCGCTTGAACCACTTCTCCCAGGCAGGGGTTTCGAGCTTACCCCAGTGTTCCGCGTTCTTGTCAATGATCACGATTCGGCCGCCTGGTTTTACCACGCGGCACATTTCGTGGATTGCTGTTTCGATTTCCACCGCATGCTCGAGTGATTCAGTGGCATAAGCCGCATCGAAAGCGGAGTCCGGGAAGGGAAGCGACGTCATCGAGCCGCAGCAGGGATCGATATCGTTGGAAACCACCCTCAACATCGCCTCTGCGAGGTCGAAGGCAACGACACGGGCGTCGCGGTTGCTGTCTTTCAGCACGCGCGCGAACCGGCCTTTGCCGCAGCCGATATCGAGCACACGTCCATCGCTCCAAATCGCCGAAATACCGGAGAATCAATTGCACATGAAAAATGCGCGGATCGATTGTGGACGGGAAGTGCTCCTCGTCCGCCGCGGCCTGATTGAAGCTGCGGCGGATCTCGTTAAGAGGAACAGATGGAGCGCGTTTTTGAAACCAGGATGACCAGCGGGACAGAATCAGGCCTTCACCAAGAACACCGGCAGGCCTTCTTTATGGTCATAAACGGGCCGATATCGCTCAGTGTTGTACATCGTTTCAACGTCGACGTGGCGTGGTCCAAGCTTCGGATCGGGAATTTTTGCCATCGTGTACCGCCCGTCCTGAATCGCAGCCATTATCCCGCTCTTGCCTTGGCGCACGGCATCGAATGCCATCGTTCCAAATGTGGTGGCAATTAGTTTGTCGGTAAAGTCCGGATCGCCACCCCGCAAATCATACGTGAGATCGCTAACGACGGTTTCCTGCTTTGCGAGTCTGATAATCGCTTCGCTAAAGGATTCCGCGACACTCATCTTCTTGCGATGGCCAAAGGCGTCAGGTTCACCGTACTCCTGAAGCGTGAAACCTTCCCACTCGGCCCCTTCTGATAAGACCACCATCGAATAGCTGCTCGGGTTCTTACGCTTGTCCTCAACCAGGAGGTCTACCATCTTCTCGAGCTTGAATTTGTATTCCGGAATTCCACATCGGATCGAAGAGACATATGCGGTATAGAGTGCCGTGTAGCCCGCGTCGCGGCCGAATACACGAAAGACACCAATTCGCTCATGCGAGCCGATGGTGGTGCGCTGCCGATTGATGGCGTCAGTGGCGCGGCCGATTGCCGTTGAGAAGCCGATGCAGTACTCGGTGTTTCGGACATCATTGTCCATCGTTTTCGGTACTGCGATAACTTTGAAACCGAGCTTATCGAGCGTAGCGGCATAGCTCAACGTGTCATCGCCGCCAATGGCGACGAGGTAATCCAATCCAAGCCGTTCCAGATTCTTCAGCACTTGAGGGCTCATGTCGTAAACCGTCGACGTGAGCCCTTTCTTGGTGAACTCCAATTTCTGAAAGCTGGTTCCCTCGAGAAACTCAGGAATCTTCTTCATCTTGGCGGGATTTGTTCGGCTCGAGTGCAGGAACGTTCCGCCGGTCCGATCTACCGTTCGCGTATTCTCACGATTCAGCGGCATTACGTAGCGAACTGTGCTGGTCGGGTCATCAAGATTGACGTGTGTGAGACCTTCCCATCCTCTACGGATGCCAACTACTTCGATGCCGTGCTCGCTCGCCCTGTAGACGACGTTTTTGATGACGGCATTGAGACCTGGGACGTCTCCGCCGCCGGTCAAAATACCGATTCGCCTGGTAGCCATGAACTCTCCTGGATGAAATGGATAAATTTCATTGTACCCGTCGAGTTCACGGATATTGCTCGACTGAAGATCAGTTGGCCAGCGCCTTCTCAACAGCGGCCGCTATTTCCGGCGACTCCGGAGTGACTTTGGATTCGAAGCGGTTCACGATCGTTCCATTCTTGTCGATGAGGAATTTCGTGAAATTCCATTTGACATCACCGCCCGTGTTTTCGGTGAGATAGCCATACAGTGGAACGATGTCTTCGCCCTTGACGGATACCTTACTCATCATCGGGAATGTGACGTTGTAATTCCGAGAGCAAAACGTCTTGATTTCTTCGTTCGTGCCGGGCTCCTGCCCGCCGAAGTTGTTCGCGGGAACGCCAACAACGACGAGTCCGCGATCTTTGTATTTGTCATAGAGCGCCTGCAGTCCTGTGTATTGCGGGGTATATCCGCATTTGCTCGCGACGTTCACGAGCAGCAAAACCTTGCCCTTGTACGCCGACAATGGCGCGGGTTTCCCATCGATTGTCGTGAGTGAAAAGTCGTGAACGTTCGAGGCTGCCATAAGCACCGCCGGAATCAGAAGAGTAATCGCAGAGCGAAGTGTCATGTTTGATCCTCCCAATACTTTAGCTTGGCTTATAAAGCGAAAGGGACTTGTTACTTCCCGGAAACAAGACTGATCTCTTTGAACCACACCGTCGCAGCGCCGCCGTGATGTTGGATCGCGATGTATCCGGTGTCAGGACGCGGGCCCCGTTCGGGTTCATAGCGGCCGCGCTTGGGAGGAACCGGAGAGACTCCGTCATAATCGGTCACGAGTGTTCCGTTGAGCTTTACGATCGTCCGCGGACCCTGCATTGTGATCTCGAGAGTGTTCCACTCTCCCACCGGCTTCGACGGTCGAGCCTTGGCCTGCGTCATTGAGTAAAGCACACCAGTTGTGTGCCAATCGTCTCCGGACTCGTCGATTTGGACTTCAATACCGCGATTGATCGCGTCATCTTCGGACTTCGGCTTATCGGGAATGCGAATAAAGACACCAGAATTGGCCGTTTTGTCTGATGATTTGTAAACCACTCGTAGCGTTGCATTGCCGATTTTTTCCCGCCTATACCAGAGGTCGTCTTCAGGCGCGTCCGGAATCGACACAAGCAGACCTTTTTCAACAACGAAACCGGGCTTCTCATCTGCCGGGGCGTCCTCATGACGCGGAATTCTAGCCCATCCATCCAGGTTCTTGCCGTTGAACAACTGCTTCCGCTCGGCTGCCGACACTATAGGTACCGCAAGCAGACAGCAGAATTATCGCTACGAATGCTCTCATGGAGATAAGCCTACAACGACGGAGGGAGAGTTAGGGTTCACGCGGGGATGTATACTGCATTTATCGGCGTAATATCAGGAATTTACCCGAGTAACCTCCAAGGAGTTCTTCCTCTCTGTGTGGATCGTCCGTTTAGCATTAGGCCGCCCGTATACCTTCGTTGTGATGGCTATCCTCATTGCCATTCTCGGCGGGTCGGCCATCGTAACGATGCCCGTCGATATCTTCCCGTACATCGACATTCCGATTGTCAGTGTGTTGTGGGCTTATAACGGTCTCTCGCCCGAAGAGATGGAGAAGAGAGTTGTCACGAATTTTGAGCGGAGCCTGACGTCCAATGTAAATGACATCGAGCACATAGAGTCGCAATCCTATAACGGATATGCGGCGATTCGAATTTACTTCCACCCGAACGTGAAAGTGGACATGGCGGTCGCTCAGGTGACTGCCACGATGCAGACGTCGCTTCGACAGATGCCGCCCGGCATGTTTCCGGCCAACATCCTGAAGTATGACGCTGCGAGTGTTCCCATCCTGCAACTCGGTCTTATCAGCAAGACTTTGCGCGAACAGGAGATCTTCGATTTAGGGAACAACTTCATTCGAACGCCGCTCGGGACAGTGCAGGGCGCGTCTGTTTCTTATCCGTTCGGGGGGAAAGCTCGCGCCGTAATGGTGGACTTGAATCCCGAGGAGTTATACGCAAAGCAGCTATCGCCGATCGATGTTTCGAATGCGCTTAACCTCCAAAACCTGATTCTCCCGGCCGGAACCGCAAAGCTTGCGGGAACGGAGTATCAGGTTCGGGTGAACAGCAGTCCCACGATCCTGGATGACTTGAATAACCTGCCTATCAAAACAGTCAATGGAGCGACGGTCTACATCAAAGATGTCGCCCAGGTTCGTGACGGATTTCAAGTTCAAAACAATATTGTCCGCACGAACGGGGCGCGTGGTGTTCTCATCTCCATCACACGGAACGGCAAGGCCTCGACGCTGTCCATCGTGAATGCTGTGAAAGCTGCACTTCCGAGGATTCTTGCCAATGTTCCTCCGGAACTGAAAGTCGTGGCGCTGATGGATCAATCCATCTTTGTGCGCTCTTCGATCAAGGGCGTCGTACATGAGGCGCTGATTGCCGCATGTCTTACCGGTCTGATGATCCTTCTCTTTTTGGGAAGCTGGCGAAGTACCTTAATTGTCTGTATCTCAATTCCTTTATCGATATTAACTTCGCTTTCAATCCTGAGTTTGCTGGGCCAAACCATCAATGTAATGACACTGGGAGGGCTGGCGCTCGCTGTCGGAATTCTGGTGGATGATGCGACCGTGGAGATTGAGAACACACACAGGAATCTGGCGATGCGAAAGCCGCTGGTTCGCGCAGTGCTCGATGGCGCGTCACAGATTGCGGTTCCGACATTTGTCGCGACGCTTTCGATCTGTATCGTCTTCGTTCCCGTGTTGCTGTTGACCGGAACTGCGCGTTTTCTGTTCACGCCGCTCGCCATGGCGGTTGTCTTCGCGATGGCCGCATCCTATCTATTATCACGAACGCTGGTACCGACGATGATGGCCTACCTTCTCGAGAAGGAACTTCATTTGTACAGGGAGGGAAGCGACGGAGAACCAGCCAGTGGCAGCTTGCTGTGGCGCGCCCATCACCGATTCAATAATCTCTTCGAGAGGCTCCGGTTCCGTTATGTGGGCCTGCTCGACTGGTCGCTTCGACACCGAGGTCCTGTTCTGACGGTGTTTATGACGTTCTCTGTTGCTTCGCTCGGTTTGGCGTGGTTGGTTGGAGAAGATTTCTTTCCTAACGTCGATTCGGGACAGATGCGACTTCACGCCCGCGGTCCGGCAGGTACGCGTATTGAAGAGACAGAAGCCAGGTTTGCTGACCTGGAACGCGAAATTCGCGCAGTTATACCGGCTGACCAACTGGAGATGCTCATTGACAACATTGGCATCCCAAATAGCTGGCCGGCGATCGCCCAAGGGGACATTCCTACCATTTCCTCGGCCGATGGTGAGATTCTGATTTCGCTAAACAAGGAAAAGCACCGCTCGACTCGTGACTATGAAGTATTGCTCCGGAAAAGGCTAAGGCAGAAGTTTCCTGACATGACCTTCTTCTTCCAGCCAGCGAACATCACCACGCAAATTGTGAACTTCGGCATTCCAGCGCCGATCGATCTTCAAATCGTCGGACGGAACGCTGAGGCGAACTACAAAATCGCCCAAAAGATGGCATCGAGAATTGCGGCGATCCCAGGAGCTGCGGACGTTCACGTGCATCAGGTTGCCGAACAGCCGGAGTTGCGCCTAAATGTCGATCGCATCAAAGCTTCTCAACTGGGTCTTACGCAACGCGACGTCACCAGCAACATGCTTATCTCGTTGACGGGTAGCGCTACGGTTGCGCCGAACTTCTGGCTGAATTGGTCCAACGGTATCAATTACGGCATTGGCGTCCAAACTCCACAGTACCGAGTAGACTCGCTCGACGCATTGCTGCGCACGCCGATTTCAGTAGCGACGAATGTCGTGAGCAGCACGACCCCAGATTCGCAGGCGGGAGTAGCCGGCGCCGGGAATGCGTTCGTTTCCTCATCGCCCAGCGGCTCTTCTCAGGCTTACGGAAATCCCGGAGCTTTGCCGGGATCGACGCAACTGTTGTCCAATCTGGTCAGCGTAGAGCGAGCTTATACCCCGGTCATCGTCAATCACTACAATGTCTGGCCGGTATTCGATGTTTATGCAAACGTGGACCGGAGAGATCTGGGCGGGGTTGGCGCAGAGGTCCGAAAGATCATGCGGGAAGAAGAGCCCCATTTGCCGCGCGGAACTACGTTCGAGCTTCGGGGACAGGTTCAGACCATGCAATCTTCCTTCGTCCGTCTGGCATTGGGAATGATCTTTGCCGTGGCTCTGGTGTATCTGCTGATGACCGTGAATTTCCAGTCATGGCTGGATCCTTTCATCATTCTGACGGCTCTCCCGGGCGCCATGGCGGGGATTCTTTGGATGTTATTCGTCACGAACACTACGCTGAGCGTTCCATCGTTGATGGGAGCCATCATGTGTATCGGAGTTGCGACTGCGAACAGCATTTTGATGGTCACCTTTGCCAATGATGAGCGCTCAAATTTGCCTTCTCCGCGGGCTGCAATGCTGTCCGCGGGGCAAGCTCGTGTCCGACCGGTCCTAATGACCGCGACAGCGATGATTCTCGGCATGGTTCCCATGGCCCTCGGCCTCGGAGAAGGCGGCGAGCAGAATGCGCCTCTTGGCAGAGCCGTGATTGGCGGTCTTATGTTTGCTACGGTCACGACGCTCTTCGTAGTTCCAATTATTTATAGTTACGTGCGAACGAAACCACCGGTCGATCACGAACGCCTGCTTATAGAACGGGAGCAGGAATAAACGTCCCAAGCAACTGATGCGATACAGCGAGCCCGAGAAGCTTTCAACCCAAACCGAGTCCACACCGACATTGGAAGATCGATTACGTAAGGAGAATCACGAGCTAAAGCGGCAAATTCAGGAATTACGCGGGTCATCACACGCTGGCCCACCAACTAAGCTGTGGCATCCCTCTGGCGTGACGATCGGAGCCATTCTCCTAGCCGCGGGAGTACTTACCGTGATCGCATTTCTCGCCGGTTATCTTCCTCGTCAAAAGCGAATGACAGAGATCGTTAGCGAATCGCAGGAGCAAGCTGAGGCCTTGCCGCGCGTAGATGTGGTGGAAGTCGGCCGGTCAACCACCAACAGCGGGCTTCAGGTGCCTGGAAATATCCAGGCCATCACTGAGGCGCCGATTCTCGCTCGCGCCGATGGGTATCTTGGCCGGCGTTTCGCCGATATCGGGGATCGGGTGAAGGCCGGTCAGCCGCTCGCTGAAATCGAAGCTCCGGAGCTAGATGCGCAGGTCCGCCAAGCGAAGGCCAATGTTCAGCAATCGCAAGCCGCCCTCGAGCAGGCGATCGCAAATCTCGACCAGGGTAAGACGGATATGGAACTTGCCCGCGTCACCTCGGAGCGGTGGATGAAACTGGCCGGCCAAGGCGTTGTTTCCCGTCAGGACAACGATCAGTATCAGGCGCAGTATCGCTCCAAGGCGGCCAATGTTCAGGCTCTCGAGAAGGCGATCCTGGTTCAGCGCAGCAATATTGCTGCAGCCGAGGCTAACGTTGCCCGGCTTGAGAAGCTCCAGAGTTATCGAATGGTGAGAGCTCCTTTCGATGGCGTGATCACGTTACGCAATGTGGATTCGGGAGCGCTGGTAACGGCGGGAAGCACGCTCTTGTTTCGGATTGGGCAGACAGGCGCACTCCGCGCTTATGTGAATGTTCCGCAGAATTATGCAAGTTCCGTCAGGGTCGGGCAAGCGGCGACACTGGAGGTCTCGAATCTTCCGGGAAGACAATTCAAGGGTACGGTTGCGCGTAGCGCAAATGCTCTGGATCCTACGAGTCGAACGTTGCTGGTAGAGTTGAACGTTCCTAACAAGGACAACGCCCTGCTTCCGGGCATGTACGCGCAGATTAACTTGAATAACGTGCGCGCGGTTCCACCGGTGACCATTCCGAGTGATGCGCTCATCGTTCGCGCCGACGGCGCTCAAGTAGCCATAGTCCGCCCTGATCATACTATTCACCTGCAAAAAATCGAAGTCGCGCGCGATTACGGTGACCGGCTGGAAGTGAGTAGCGGCTTACAACAAGGCGAGACCATCATTAGGAATCCTGGGGATGTACGTGAAGGCCTTAAGGTGGATCCGTCGCCGCTCGAAGAAAAGACGCCTCCCAAACCAACATCCGCCAAGTGAGTTCCTTTAAAAAAGGCATTTGGGAGGATCGGATTGACCGATCCTCCCAAAATTTTGCCTGAAGCGGGTCAGGCTATTTGATCGTGATCATCGCCGGAGTACTAGGTTGGCCATTCGCCGAGATGACCAGCGGGTATGTGCCCGCAGGCAGGTTCGGGATTTTCAGGTTTACCTGGGTGAGTCCGATAAACTCCGGCGTCAATCCCGCAAACGCGATCTCAGCCATAGTCCCATTGATTGTGGCCGTCACGTTTCCTTTGTGGCGGGACAGCGGTGAGCTTCCCGCGATCGTTCCCGTCGCGACAGCGTTGTCGACCTCACCCGCGCCCGTCAAGTACGCGATCACGAAACTGCCCGCTTCTGCGCCATTTTGTGCGGTGTTGACGGAGTAATCGGCATTCTGCACTACGGCTCGCTTCTCACCGAACTGGAAAATTCCCGGTGCGGCAGCGACCACACTTACATTTCCGACGGGGCTGACTGTGCCGTTTACCGTGACGATAACAGGAACTGTCTCACCTAGGACTGCCTCATAAGGCACCTGAGCGTTGATCTGTCCAGCGCTGACGAACACCAACGGGGCGGGTTTGCCACCGATTGTTACGGAAGTTCCTGCAAGAGAAGTCGGCAGAGGCGCTGAAGCCGCGTTCTGGTCCGCCATCGCCAGATCCGTACCGAAGATGCTGAACAGAGAGCCCGGCGCGACCTTCGCGGCATAGCTGGCGGCATTCACCACGCCACCCGCAGCGATCTGCGGAGGAGCGGCAACTTCAACGGTGAACTGGCCAATGTAGTCCGGCTTGCCATCGCTTTTTGCTTCAAATGGACTGATTCGATCTTTATTGAACAGGATTGGCGCCGAGACATGGAAGTCGGTGACTTTCACTACGGTCGCGCCGGCCTTGTACTCGCGTGTATTGGGGGCCTTGACCGAATGGCCCTGCAGGTCTTCGGTGAATTCTGCGTTCGGAAGTGACGGTGGAAAAAATTGCGTCGAATTGGAGTTTAATGGCGCGAGCAGCGAAACCTGCGCCGAGTTTGAATTATCGAAATGCAGATTGAGCGTGTAGTTGTTCCAGCTATAGCTGTTGGCGTTTTCTGCATAAATAGTGTAAGTATGAGTGCCCACCGATAACGTCAGATTCACGCCGTTCTGCGCCGGACCCGGTCCATTTGAGATTGTTCCGTTTAGATTGTCGCTCTCGATCACATAAAGGCAAGGCTGTCCGCCATGATTCGTCGTCTTGAATCTGTGCGCTCCAACACCTTGGATCTTGCCGTTCTCATCAGTCGAGATCATCTGTAGAGCTGTGATTTTCACTGCAGCCTCCGCGTGAATGGCTCCTACAGCCGTCAGCCCCAGTACCAGAAATGTTTTTCGTAATGTATTCATTTTTGCGTTCGCCCCTTCGAGATAGAAACGCGTATGTACGCTGACATTCGGCTCACGCAAATTGATGATTATGTTCAGAGGGTCCTCGGAGTATGCCACGAACGAGGATGAGGTCTAGTAGATTTGTACTATTGTTGGTATCGATGCCTGCATCGTATCCTGAATCGCTAAACTATGCCTCACATAGACATTCCTGACAATCTGCCGGGCATCGGCGGTCTCATGGCTTTCCGGCCTGAGACCGCCAGGGTGTTGAGTGAGTTTGTCGACATACTTCTGCGGCAGCGGAATTCGCTCGAGACGGGAGAACGAGAGCTTATCGCCTCCTACGTGTCCTGGCTCAACGAGTGCGTTTATTGCCATACGATTCACGGCGCCATCGCAACGCATGACTTCGGCTGCGATGAAGATCTGATAGATAAGGTGAAGCAGGATTATCAGTCCGCGCCTATCTCTGAAAAGTTGAAGGCGTTACTAACGATATCCATCAAGGTATGCCAAGGCGGCAAAAATGTGAGCCGTGACGATATCATCCATGCCCGTCGGCTCGGCATCACGGACAAAGAGATTCACGATACAGTCCTGATTGCGGCGGCTTTTTGTATGTTTAGCCGCTACGTTGATGGCTTGGCAACTATCGCTCCGCACGATCCCGATTTTTACCGAATCAGGGCCGAGCAGATCGCCACCGAGGGTTATTCAACTGCGAATAAGGGTCTTCAATCTGCTCGTGCACGTCCGGTTGCAACGTAACCGACATCATCGTCAGCGAAGCGCGACAGACAAGATCAGTGGCACAAACAGCGCAGCCATCAGCAGCCACGACCAGCGATTTCCGAAATTGAGGGTGTAGCCCAGTCCGAAGCGCTTCTCGACGATAAGCGATGGATCGGCCGGGTTGTAATAAAATTGCCCCCATTTCCAGGCGGTGTCAGGCGTATGATCGCCGATCGGAGAACTGTATTGAGGCAGATTTTCGGCTCGGCTGCCGCCTTGTCCAAGCCGAATCAAAGCCACGATCGCGACTACGACCGCCGCCAGGGTCAGGATGGGCAAGATCGACGCGCCGGGCGCATTCGGCCAGAAAGCCATTAGAACGGCGGGAATAACCACGAGATACTGCAACCCGATCATCAGCCATAGCGAAAGCTCGCGGAAACGCGATTCGCTACCGGCGCGCTCCCCGGTAATGGAAATGGCGCGTGACCAGTGCTGCATACCATAAGCAAGGATCAAAAAAACGACACAAAGCGAGACGAGGAACAAAAGAAACCCATACACATGCGCCGGTGTCTTGTCGAGCCATCGATCTGCGCCGTGGAGCCCGAAGTGAACCGGAATTCGTTCAGGCAAGCGATCCCACGCGGAATTAGCATAGATGGCTGCCGCTGCGAGTAAAGCCATTGGACCGAGCGCCAGGATCCAACCTCCAGGAATTCCCCGCGGACGAGGCGAGAGCCTGGCTTCTCGCACTGGATTCGCGCCCGCTTTGTACGGAATCGTAGCTTTGCGGGCTCGTGCCACGGCCCAGGTGAGCCCGATGATCTGCCATCCAAGTCCGAGGAGCGCGGCACGCCCTGTTTGCCCTGCAAGGCTGGTCATACCGAACGCGATAGCGGTGTGCAGCCCCAATTCCGCCCAGTACTGGCGCAGAATACGTCGTGCTTGCGACGTGAACGGGAAATCCGGCTGCACAGTGACAGAAAAGTACACATCTGGCCTGGTCCATTTCGGCGTGAGTGCAGCAAGAAGCCCTGCAACCACAAGAAGCATCCAAGGAAGAGTTGTCATTGTTCTAACCCCTCTGCGATTTGGCGAAGCTCGCGGGCGATTACTCTGGCGCCCACGCCTCCGGCTTGTATTTCAGCGACGAGCTCCCGCAAGCGGCGGGAGAAGGAACTCACAGCGGCTGCGTCGGCCCGCGGCGTCTTACGTGATACGACCAACGCTCCCCGTCGACGCCGCAAATCCAGCCAACCTTCCTCAGCGAGAAGGCGATAGGCTTCGGCGACCGTGTTGAAGTGGACTCCGAGATCCGCGGCAAGCTGGCGGACGGGAGGCAAGAGAACTCCCGGCGCGAGAGCGCCTTCAAGTAACATCAGGCGCAGCGCATCGACGATCTGCCGGTAGACCGGCACTTCAGACTCGACATTGATCTTCAGGATCATTGTCTATTGTACATAGACAATGTACAATAGAATGGTCCGTGTGTCAATACCTGCTATGCAATGCGCTTGCCCTTACCTTCGATTAGAGTGCTGTAACGGTCGGTCGGGAGGTCGTGAAATCGTTCGATCAGACCGCTCGGAGCCGGCCATTTGATTTCCACGTAATCTGCTTTTGAAGCTTTGCCGAGTCCGAGGATCTCGCGGGGATCGTGACTGGATAGATAGCTGCCCCCGTGAGTTTTCAGACGCCTGCGCTGCGCGCCATCCACGGACCAGACGATCCTGGCTCCGATTCCGTCGCGATTTGCTGCGACCCCGCGCAACTGGATGCCGATCCAGTGATTGCCTGTGCCATTTATGTTCTTCAGCAGAATCGGAGCCGCGCCGTTATTGGCGATCAGCACGTCTAGCTTCCCATCGTTGTTGAAGTCTCCTACCGCGAGGCCGCGGGCGGCAAACGGTTTCGTAAAAGCTGCGCCCGCCTCGGCAGTAACGTTTCGAAACTTGCCGCCTTCGTTTCGGAAGAGCAGCAAGGGCTCTCTGTACTTGACCTGCTTCGAATAGTTTTCGATCATGTCATCCGGATGGCCATTTGCAAGTAACAGATCGATGAAGCCATCGTTGTCGTAGTCGAAAAATTTCAGTCCCCAGCCGCTCAAGAAGCGGGTCGCCTGAGCGATACTGTTCCGGTGCGAGACGTCGGTGTAGGTTTCATTGCGGTTGTTTCTGTAGAGCGAGAACATCTCCTGATCAACGTTGGCGACAAAAAGGTCTTCCCAGCCATCGCCATCGAAATCTCCCGAGTCTACGCCCATTCCTGAGCGAGGCTGGCCGCTGTCACTGAAACCGACTTCCGCCGAGAGGGCGCTCTCTTCCCATTTGTTCGGGCCCCGATTAATAAACAGAAAATTCTGCACTGTGTCATTCGCGACAAACAGATCGAGGCGGCCATCGTTGTTCACGTCGGTTGTTACAACTCCCAAGCCCTTTCCTAGCGCGTTCGCGATTTCGCCGCCTTTGCCTACTTCCGTGAATGTTCCGTCGCCATTGTTGTGATACAGCAGGTTCGGCGTAGGCTTGAACACTCGAGGTATGCAATAGTAATTGCGGCCAAGCTTGTTATCGCCGCACGTAATGCTGTCATTCCGGTATTCGACGAAACTGCACAAAAACAGATCGAGTCGTCCGTCGCCATCGTAGTCGAACCATACTCCGCTCGTCGTCCATCCGGGCGCGTTGAGCTTCGCCCTGGCTGTCACGTCGGTGAAGGTTCCGTCACCGTTGTTGTGATAAAGGACAGGAATGCCGTACGCAGTGATGAGAATATCGGGGAATCCGTCGTTGTCGAAATCCCCGACCACCACGCCCATGGCAAATAATTCGGCTGTAAGCCCGGCGCGTTCCGTTACATCGGTAAACGTACCGTCTCGATTGTTCTTGTAGAGAGCATGATTGAGCCGCTTTTTTGGTTTGAAGAAGTCGCAAGGACCGCTGTTTACCAGCAGTATATCCATCCAGCCATCGTTGTCGTAGTCAAGAAATGCGCAGCCAGGGCCCAACGTTTCGGGCAAATTGCGCCTGTCGGACATCGCGTTTTCATGTACCCACTTGATGCCTGATGCGGTCGGACTGATCTCTTCAAACAAACCCTCTGGCGCGGGTAGCAATGGCTGCGCAACGCCAGCGAGCCCGAGTCGTATCAGATGCCGTCTGGATATCATTGCCATGTTTCGCGTGCTCTCCTAGTTCGGGTACGCATCTCCCGCTCTAGCAATGCGGATCTGGTGATCTGTGAAGTTGAAATGCCCGCCTGGCAGGGCCACTTTCGGCATGTGACAACTGACACAATCCGTCTTGCCTGTGTGGCAGACCTTGTCCGATTTGCGTGCAGCCTTTCTCGGCGTTCCCGTTACGCCGTGACAAGAGAGACAGCTTCGATCGTACGCGAGAGAAGTCTTCACTAATTCAGAATGAGGATCGTGGCAAGCTGTACACGCAATCTTTCGGTCTTCAGCATCGAAGCATTTGCTATTTGTGATGCGATAGGGTTGAAAGCGCACGTTTAACGGTCCGCGCAGCTTCATTTGGGCAACCTGGGCCCAAGTTCGATGACATGCGCCGCAGAGCTCGTTCATGTCCTCCGCCGATAATAATTTGAGTCTTCTCATTTGAAACGAAGTTCGATCGCCACTACGGCGTGCGGCGACGTGTTGACGTCCAGGTCCGTGGCAGTTTTCGCAGGAGATGCCTGGTGTCATCGCACTCCAATCCACGCCGCCCTTGCGGACTCCTCCAGTCGAGTGGCAGCCGAAGCATTCCCGGATATCATTGCTGTCCATGCGTCGGCCCGCAGCTTCGATCAGGCTGGACGGTTTTGACCCGAGGGCTCCCATTGTAACGTCTAAGCCGCTGAGCTGATTGTAGTAGCTGACGCGGCTCTCGAACAGAGCGCTCATATGTTCGAAGACGTAAGTCTGACCGGCGGTTCCCAGACCGAAGGCCCAAAGAATACGAGCGCTAAGCGTTTCGTTGCCGTCGGTGACTGTCAAGGTCGAACCTTGCTCGTTGCGCGTAAGGATCGTATGGAACGCGCCTTCCGAAAACTCGAGTGTCGCGGAGTTCCGAAGGATCTCACTGGCATCGGCGCGCTGGAGCGCCTTAGTCATGCTGTTGCGTTCGTGGTTCTTTGATTGCGCCGGATGGCACGAAACGCACGCGGCTGCGCCCGCGAATTCGCGGTTCTGTGCCGGGAGTGAGCTCGTGAACAACAGCAAAGCTGAAATGCAGTTCCGATACGACAACGGCCTCACGGCTTTTCTGTCGTGCCTTTCACTCCAGGTTGTTGGGCCTGAATCTCGTCATTCAGCTTCTGGACGATAGCTCGTTCGCGGTCCGCGTCCGATTTTCGTTTCAGACGGTAGTATACCGTCGCCAAGGTCACGTGAGCTTCGACAAATCTCGGCTCCTGGCGCGTCAATTCCTCCAGACCTTTGCGAGCGTCTTCGATCTGCCCCACTGCGAAGTCCAGCGTAGCGAGTTGGTATCGGACTGCAGGATCCCCCGGTCGCAAGGCCAGTGCCTTAACCAGGTAGGGCTTGGCTTCTTCGTAGGACTGCTCCTGACGAAGGAGTGCGCCGATATTGAGATTGGAATCGAAGTCGTTCGGATTGATCTTGAGCTCCTCCTGGAACGCCGTTATTGCGCCAGTGGTGTCGCCAGTCTCAAGCAAGGCACGACCGTGATAGGAATGAACGCTAGGGAGTTTTGGATTTAGTTCCACCGCTTTTGCGACGTCGACGAGAGCTCCGGCATAATCACGCGCCATCATTTTTGTGGTGCCAATGAGCAATCGCGCCTCAGCGGAATCTCCCAGGCTAAGAATCCGGTCCACGATCTGCTGCCCGCGTTCTACCTGGTTGTCGCGGATCAGTGCAGTGCCCAACAGGTAAGCGACGGCCATGTCCTTTGGATCCGATCGATAGGTCGAGTCAAGAAGCTCAATCACCCGGGGATACATACCCTGCCTTAAGTAGCAGTCACCCAGGAGCAACATTATTTGTTTGTTATCGGGAGACAAGCTCGCGGGCTGCGGCAAATTCCTTGGTAGCTTCGACGAAGTGGTCGATCTTGTACAGGGAAGACCAGGTTGAAGCGAACTCCACGATTTCGGGCGCCTCCGAAGGGCGATCTTGTACTCGGCGATGGCCGGCTCGTATTTTCCCATTCCGGCTAGAACAGCGCCGAGATTCGAACGCGCCTCGACACTTCCGGGATTCCTTTCCAGGTAAGACCGGTAGGCGCGCTCGGCACCCTCGAGATCGCCTGTTCGATGCATTCGCACCGCGGAGAGTAATGCAGGATCGATTTCGCGAGTCCGTTGCTGGCCTAAAACCGGGACGGCAAGGGCAACGCAAAGGGTGATACGGAGCATCGCAGAGCCTCGAAAAATCATAAACAGTCCGGGTAAGATTCGTTGTCCCAAGGCGTGGAAACGTGAGAGATGCCACGTTCACCTACTGTAACGCCGCGAACTAATGAAGAGTTTAGAATCCTCCCCGGAGCAAGTAACCGTTGCCAGATTCTATGTTGGTCAGCCCGTATTCGATTGGGAAAAAAGTATGTTTCACAACTCTTGTGGGTTACTGCTAACCCCGTTACCGTTGAATGAATGGGGTATCAGGAATACACTAGGCATACTTCTTCTGAGGCTGCGGGCCACCTTACGCCTCGCGCCCGGATGTATGACCGTACCAACTAGGGGTTCTATGTATAACTTGATAAAACGTAGCGTTCCCGACGTCCGATCCGGACGGACGAACCTTGTCGCCTCTCGATCTTCTTACGTTCGACTCTTGTTCATCGTGCTCAGCGTTGCGCTCTTCGCGATGTCCGGTTACGCGCAATCTATTACCGGGACCCTGACCGGGACGGTGACGGACCCCTCTGGCGCTGTTGTGCCCCAAGCCAAGGTCAATTTGAAGAATGAAGGCTCCGGCGACCTTCGGCGAAGCGTCTCGAATTCTGATGGCTTCTTCACATTTGCCGCGGTTCCTGCGGGAATATATGAAGTGACCATCGAAGCCCCGGGCTTCCTGAATTACCAGATTTCGGGTCTGAACCTTCAAGCGGCCGAGCGCCGGCAACCTCGACGTGACGATGAAGGTAGGCTCCACAGCGGAAACGGTATCGGTTTCTGCCGAGGCCGACCTGCTCGTGCCGGTGGATTCCGGCGAAAAGTCCGCGACCCTGACGACAAAACAATTACAGGACTTCTCGGTGGTTGGCCGCAGTGCGCAGAGTTTATCAAGATCCTGCCCGGGTTTGCGATTTCAAACACCGGGACCGGAGAATGGTATAATTTCTCAGGCGAGAGTATCGGGATTAACGGCAATGGCGATGGTGGGAGTCAGAGTGCGCTAAACAATGCCTATAACGTAAACGGCTTGCCTACCAATTCGCTTGATATCACGGCGGATGGCGCACACGTTTCTGACCCTGGCTGCAACTGCGCCACACCGGTAAACCCGAATACGGATATGATTCAGGAGTTTAAGGTTCTGACGTCGAACTTCTCCGCGGAAAATCAGAAGGGTCCGGCAGTGATCCAGAGTATCGCGAAAGTCGGGTACACAGGATTTCCATGGCACCGGCTATCTCTACGCGCGCCACTATGGCCTCATTTAACGATTGGCTGAACAATCGGTCGGGCGCGCCCAAACCGGAGAATAAATACTTTTTCCCGGGCGGCAATATCGGAGGCCCGGTCCTTATCCCCGGCACCGATTTTTAAAAAGACACCGCGATAAAGTGTTCTTCTTTACCGGCTACGAGCACTTCTTCCAGACGCTGGACACGGGGCTTCTGCGTGCGACTGTTCCAACCGAGGCCATGCGAGGCGGCAATTTCAGTGATTCCGAGCTCCGCAAGATTGAAGGCTTAGTTCGGGGCCGCTATGTGACGCAATCAGGTAATCCGGCATCACGCTTGCGCACAGATCAGTTTCCGGGCGGTATTATTCCTCCGAAGCTAGATCGACCCGACGGGAAAAACTCTGATGAACCTTCTTCCTTTGCCTAACGTCGATCCAAACTCCAGCGGCGGATTCAACTACGTCAAGCAAATCGTTTTCGACCAGAACAGTCTCCAATGGATGAGCCGGGTTGACTATAGTATCAGCGACAACACCAAACTGTTCGTTCGCTATAACATGCAGGGGAAAACCGAGAGTTCCCGTTGGTCTGTGGTGGCGCAACGGCAAACCAGGTGCCGTATCCGACTCCGGTGCTCGGCAAGAACAAGTCGGATTCGGTGACCGCGAGCCTAACTGACGTGTTCAGCCACGATGACGAATGAGTTCATCTTGGCTACACATATATTGCGTTCCCGAATGTGTTCGAGGACCCCGACAAAAGTAGACCGGACGAAACTGGCGCCACTTTTGGCGGCGTGTTCCATAATAATGTTGTCCAGATACCCTCATTTACTGCAACCGGCGAATTGGCCGCCATGGTGAACCCGGGTGGGTTTGAGGTCGGCGGGAACCGAGGGTTATTCGCGGATAAGCATCTGCCGAGCATCCAGGACAACATTTCGAAAGTTTGGGGAACCCATACGGTCAAGGGCGGCTTCTATTGGGAATACATCATTAACAACCAGCCGGCGAATGGGTTTACCAACGGACAGCTTGGCTTCGATGTCGCCAATGCGAGGTCTTCCGGTAGCCCTTATGGCGATTTGCTGCTGGGCCGCATCAACAACTACCAGGAACAGAATTTTAACCGGCTGAATAATATCGGATACAACACCTTTGAATTTTTCGTGCAGGATGCATGGAAAATCACACGACGGTTGTCACTCGACCTTGGCTTACGCGCATCGCACTTCCAGCCCTGGCAAGACCGGGAGGGCTACGGTTACGCTGTGTTTGACTACAATCAATATCGTCCTGGTTCTGCGCCTGCAGATTATTCCGGCTTCTCCTGGAATAAGCGTGATCCGAGCGTTCCGCTGGGAGGGTTCCCCTCGCGGGCGCTCTTCTGGGCGCCTCGATTCGGTCTTGCCTTCGATATTTTCGGGACCGGCAGCACCGTGCTTCGCGGCGGTTGGGGACGATTCTATTACCATACGCCTCAGTTCACGGCAGGTCTCGATGCATCGGCCGGTGTTCAGAGCGCCACTATCAATGGTGTGAATACGTTCACTGAACTGTCGGCATTAAACGTTCAGGGCACGCCGGTCGGGGTCCAGGCGGTCGACAGAAACAGCGATCGCACTCCGTTCTCGGATAGCTACAGCTTTACCATTTCACAACGGACGCCTTTCCGCGGCTTGATGGAGGCCAGTTATGTCGGCAATCAATCCAAAGATCTGCTGAATAATGGCTATGCGGGCAGCGCCATCAACTCGGTCCCATACGGAGCGCTATTCCAGCCGGGATTGGATCCCAATAATGCCAATATCGATCAGTATCGGCCGCTTCAGGGATTCCAGAGCGTGAACATTATCACTCACGGTCTGTACCAGAACTACAACGCGTTCCAACTCTCGTGGTCGCGAACGGCGGGCCGGTACAATATGATGTTCAACTATACTCTCGGGGAAGTCTATGGGTATTCGCGGGGCCGGGCAGTCGGATCTTTTCAATCTGAACAACAACTACGGCGTTCTTCCGTATGACCGCAGGCACATTTTCAACGCGGCGTATTCGATCGAGCTCGGAAGTCCCGTTCACGGATCTCGTATTTTGGGCGGAGTTGTCAATGGTTGGCAGTTTTCGGGCATTACACAACTGCAGAGCGGCCAGAACATTGCAGCCATCCAAAACTACTTTGTCAACGATGTAAACTTCCAACAGGATGCTAACGGAGATCGATACACGATTCCGGTGAATGGCAGTCAATATCAGGTGAATGCGAGGACAGTGAACGGCACACCGGATCTGCCATGGCGACCGCTGGTCACTTGTAGCCTCACGAGCAACTTGGGGGACCGCCAGTACGTGAATGGGAATTGTTTAGCGCCACCGGGGGGGCCCGGACAAAACGGTCCCATGGTGACTCCGCCGGTTTACGGTCCGGCCTTCTTCAACTCGGATCTGGGATTATTCAAGAATTTCGTGATCTCGGAATCGAAGAAAATTCAATTCCGCTTCAACGCCTACAATTTCCTCAATCATCCGTTGTGGTCATTCATCGGCGGGTCGGCGAACTTGAAGCCGACATTCGACACTAGCGGCAAGCAGACGAACGCGATCTTCGGAACGACAACCGAGAAGCAGGGGCATCGCATTATCCAACTTGCGTTGAAATTCTACTTCTGATGCGGACGAGTCATTCGGGTCCTTTATCCAGCTAGCGTGAGCGATCCGCGATTTGTGTAAAGTAATCCAGCGGCTGTTCAATGCATTCGCGCAGTTGATGCGCGGTAACAGGTTTATCTTCCGTAAGCAAGATAGAAAGCTGACGCAACCAATAGACCACCATGCAGCGCGATGCGAGACCAGCAGGCAGGGAAAGCATCTCGGTGTAGAGTTTCACCAACTCTGATGCAAGTCTTGTATCGTGAACTCGTATGACAGCTTGACCGAGGCCGCAGTCCACACCCCGGTCTCGTTCCTGCTTTGTCAACAAGTGAGCGAGATCGAGGTAAGGCAACCCGACCGGATCGAATCGATCCCAGTCTAAAACCGAAGTAATTCTACCTTTCTGTTCGAGGATATTGTCCGTCCAAAAATCGCCATGAATGGCGCAACTCGATCCGCTTCCGGAAATATCGCATACGTAATCGATCAGATGATGCAGGCGTTGCGGGTCAACAATTTGCTGCGCCGCCGGGCGCGTGCTCGCCGCTCGTTGTAGGTCAGCCGCATAGCGTTCCGCCTCGGTTCGCAGAATGTCCTTCCACGGCGCGATCGGACCTTCGGTATGTCTATAAAGAGCGACTAAAAGATCACATATTGCTGATCTGCTCGAACGTATATCGTGAACCGGGCTGCCCTCAGCAAACAAGTTAATTGCAAACTCAATTCCTTTATACGATGACCGCGCCACCAGCGGCGGTATCGGAATCGGCGCAATCCGCGCAATCTCCGTAGCGGCCTTCAGACCTCTATCCAGGCGTTTCTCATCCGCGGACGATAAGGGCAGGTGGACGATATAGTTTTTCTTTCCCTCCGCACGGACGTGAACAGAATGCGCGCTTGTGCTGTACCGGACAGGGGTGAGAACTTCGCGATCCAGGTAGGTTTCTGAAATATGGCGGAGCAAGTCGTAAACGAAGGCTTTTCCGTCGCCATTCCGGTCCGTTGTTGGGGGCCTGCTCGCGTCGGCTCCGTGTTGGACTCGTATCCCGAAACAATCGCTTAGCCATGGCAGCATCGGAGTTGCCACAGCGTTTCTTAATCTCTTCAGTCTTGATGCTGGAGTCGGCAGAGCGTTCCGGACCATCGTCGATCGTGACAGGTCGAAGGCGGTTTGGATATTGCGGTAGTCGGGCAGTAATCCCCAAAACTCGACGCTATTGAAACCAGCCTTGCAAAAAAGTCGCTTGTATTGCGACTTAGTGTAGGTGTAGGGACGAAGGGGCTTTCCTGCCGCGATGCGAGAATACCAGTTCGCAACCATCCGCGGCATAAGCGAGACGTAACGAAGGCGCGTATGGTGCTCGCGCACTCCACGGAAATAGCTCAGCGCAATTCGGTTCTCGATCGCAACGAATAGCAGGCCGTCAGGCTTCAGAACTCTGTCGATTTCTTTTAAGAAGCTAACTTGAATATCCGTTGGTTCACCCGCAGAAAATGCCGGCAGCCATTCCAGCACCCCGTCAAGAATGACGGTATCGAAAAATCCATCGCAAACAGGGATATGCTTTCTATCCCCACTGCAAAATGCATGGAAATTAGTCAAGCCTTCCTGGACGGCTCGAATGTGCGCAAAAGCCACACGTTCATAAGTCAGATCCGTGGCATACATAGCAGTCGCGTGGCGCGCTAATGCGATCGAGATTGCGCCAGGTCCGCAGCCGAAATCGAGCACATTACCAATAGGAGCGTTTAGGAGGAATTCGAAGGCGCTGCGGATGTTGTCAGTTGCGTACCTGCTGAAGTCCAGGCTGCCGGTCCGATCGATGTGTTCAAGAAGAGCCGTTTGCCAGCTTGCCGATCTTGCTCGGTCAAGTATCTCCTGCATCTCTGCTTTCGGAACTTCACCATAATAGGCGTCCCGGGATCGGGAGAACACGGCCAGGCCATCCACGATAGGGTAAGTTTCAGAGCAATTGCGGCATTGATAGCCGCCTTCGACATAGTCGAGGTTACCAACACATTCCGGGCAACAGAACACGCTGTCGCCCTCCCTTCCTGGCCATGTGGACATGCGCAACGAGGTCTCCGTAGAATTTGTGACAGTCGATTATAACGGTGGGGTTGACCCAAATGTAACCGTACTTTTGTTACATTTTGCTGGTACTGGTTGCTGGTACGGGTTAAACTCTCGAGTCTGCCTGGTCAAAGTGGGGGCTATGGAGTGTCAGTCCCCGGTATCGCCGAGCGGTCGCGTACTGTCGATAAGCAGCGCCGATGCGGCCAGTACTAAAAAGCCGGCAGCACACATCCAAAACACCTCGCGCCAATCCGCAAAGTGAAACGTGCTGGCAAGCAGGAGCGGAATCACCTTGGCTACTGCGGAAGCTCCGAGATTTCCCCACATATTGCTCCAAGCGAGCGTCGACGCAACGTGGGTCCCGCCGATATCCTGGGCCATCGCCCAGACTGCTGGTATGACGCTATCAGTCGCGAACGAAACGAATCCGCAGGCAACAGAGACTGCCAGCGGACTGCCAAGGACGGGGCACAAGAGATAAGCTCCCGCAGCGACAGCGCCGCCGAACAGAAACGGAAGTCTCCGTCCCCAGCGCCGGCCGAACCGCCGCGTGAGCAGATCGCACCACCAGCCCCCAAACAGCATCCCGACAAGGCTGCAAGCAAGCGCAATGGAGACATAACGACTGGCAGTGACTTGATTGAGTCCGCGAACTTCGTGAAGGTAAGTGGGCAGCCATGTGATCAGGAATGCCCAACCGATATTCATGCCGATACTTCCCAGATTGAGAAGCCAGAGTCCACGATGACGTAGCAGGGCCAGCCACGGTGAGCGTCGACGCAGAGGCTTGACTGGAGGCGCGTCCGCGGAAATGAGTTCAAGCTCGGCTTCATTGGTCCACGGATGAGATTTGGGATCATCACGAAAAACAATCCTCGTAGCGAAAGCCAGTCCGAGGCCGATGGAACCATAAATCCACAACACAGGTCGCCACGAGCCAAACAGCGCGATCGCTCCTGCGGTAAGCCAGAGCGCGAGCGAATTTCCGATACGTCCGCCGAACGATACAATGCTGTTGGCTCGCCCGCGATGGCTAAACGGAAACCATCGCGTGATTACGAGACTGCTGGCCGGGTAAGCGCCGGCCTCCGCCAGACCACAAGCGGCACGCACCGCGATGAGTATCGCGAATCCAGTGACAAAACCCGTAAGGGCTGTGCACACCGACCACAGAAGAATGTAGGCAACCAGCATTCGTCGCGGCCCAAACCGGTCTGCAAGCCAACCTGCGGGTAGCTGCCCAAGCGCATAGGCGAAGAAAAAAGACGCGAGGACATCGCCGACACTCTCTTTCGACAGCCCGAGTTCTCGTTGGAAGCTCTCCGACTGAACCACCGCGCCCATACAGACACGATCCAGATACAGAATGAAAGCATTCGCCGTGGCGATCGTCAGAACCGCATAGCGAACGCGAGTTGCCGTATTTTTCGAGTTCGTCTGGCTGGCGCCGGCAACGAACCACTCACTTTAGATGCTCGCGCAAAAACCGCAGGAAATTCCCGGAAAAGATGCCGTCGATATCCTCTTGGTCATAACCGCGGGTTGCCAGCGGTCCAGCCAGCGAAATCAGATCGGCGATGCTATCGAGATCCATGGGGGTCTGCTCCGTACCATAACCGCCATCGAGATCGGTTCCCATTCCCACGTGTTTCGCATTTCCCGCGATCTGACAGATATGATCGATGTGCTCGCAAATCTTCTCCATCTTCAAGTCAAAGTCCTGCGGCATCGATCGTTTATGCGTCCACCCGTGGACCATCATGATGGCATCGAACGCCATGCCAATCACTGCGCCTCGTTCTACGAGCGCCTTGATCTGTTCATCGGTGAGCTGACGATTCCAGTTCGCAAGCGACCGGCAGTTGTGATGGCTGGCCCAAAGCGGTCCGGAGTAGCGTTCGAGCGCGTCCCAAAAGCTCTCGTCGCAAAGATGAGTGACATCGAGGATGATGCCGAGCCGTTCCATCTCCTTCAGCAGCTCGCGGCCTTTCGGCGTGAGCGGGCCTTCGTCATCGGTTCCGTGTCCGTAAATTCCGGGGCCGTAATGAACGGGCCCAAGCGCGATCAACCCGTCGGCGCGCGACTTTCTCGAGATGGCGCCAACTCAGGATCGAATCGGCGCCTTCAAGACTGAGCAGGTAGCCGATCGGCAGTTTCGCGGGGCTTCCGGAGTGCGTTCCTCCACAGCGTCGCGTGCGCCTCCACCTCCGGCCAGGTTCGGCGGCTGACGATTTCTGCCGCACTCCTCCATCGCGCGATACCAGGCGAGCTGTCCTTGTGTCTGCGCCCATGCCTGCTCCGGGCTGCGCCAGCCGGGCAGGCTACTGAAGCGAGCGGAGTAACGCGCGATCTGCGTTGCGACACACAGGCCGATGCGGCCGCGCCGCATTTCGGGGAGGCTCACGACACCGCGGGTGCGGTCAGGCAGATCCGTCATGCCGAGTTCCCGCCGCCGGATCTCCACAAGCGGTAGTCGAATATCGCGATTCCACTCCATTGCGTTCATGGAGAGATCGAGATGAGCATCAAAATCAATGGAACGTTGTTGTTCATGTTTTTGGGCTTCAATTTGAAGCGCCGGCATCTTGAGGAGCCGCGCCGCATTGTCGTAGTAAACCTTCTTCAGAATTGCCGGGGGCAGATTCAGACCATAGATCCCCATCGTCCCTGCGGTGGAACCGGGGCGGGAGCGTAATCGAAGTACTCATCCGCTGTTTCCAAGAAGCGGTAATAGATCTTGTACAACTGGTCCCAAACACCTGTTGGGGCGTTT
>CAWHYW010000014.1:0-90588 GCA_963833675.1 Bryobacteraceae bacterium
GGAAGAGCTTGCGCGTGGCGTGCAGTTCGCTCATAGCGCGTTCGCGTTCCTCCTTGGTGAGCGATTGAGGCAACGCAGGCGCAGCCAGAGTGGCCAGCAAAAGCAACGGAAACATTTTCGCCATGACACTTCTTCTCCAGTCGATGGCCCCTCAGCATATCAGCAAAATGCCGGGCGTCAACGACTCAGCTAAGCGGCCGCTCCCGCCATCATGCCCCCCGGAAAGTGTGACAATTTGTCGCTTGATTCACCACAATACATACAATCTAAAGGCCGATGGCAGTGTTTCGGCAACCTACGGCCAGGTTGCGTCGCGAGTATCCGGCACAATTCGGGATGCAACAGACGCAGTCATGCCAAATGTCAGCGTAACGCTCGAGGAAGCCGACAAGGGCACAACCGAGACAGCAGTGACCAACGAGGCTGGCCGGTACGCATTTCCTACGGTAAAAGTCGGTACCTATCGAGTATCAGCCGAAGCCGCGGGTTTCAAGAAAGCCACCACGGAGCCTTTCGTCGTAAACGTGAATCAGACCGTCGAGATGGATTTCCGCATGGAAGTCGGTCAGGTGTCGGATGCGGTCGAAGTTCCGGCACAGGCTGCCACTCTGCAGACCAGCGACTCCCAAGTGGGTAATCTCATCGAGACAAAGACTGTTGTCGATCTGCCTCTCGCTGCTCGCGATTTTATGCAGTTGAGCTTGATTTCCGCAGGTGTATCGGACAGCAGTGGCAACTCCCGGCATCAGACGGAGCGCGGCTCGTGGGTGGGATCTTTTAGCGTCCATGGGCACGACCCCACCTACAATCAATATCTGTTCGATGGAGTCGCCGGAAAGGAAGCCTCGCATCAGACCAACATCTTTGCGCCGTCCGTGGATGCCATTCAGGAAATCAAGATAGAAACAGCCAACTACAGCGCGGAGTTCGGCAGTGAAGCCGGCGGTCACATGAACGTCGTTACCCGATCGGGCAGCAATCAGATCCACGGAGTGCTCTATGAATTCCTGCGGAACGACAAGATGGACGCTCGAGACAGCTTCGCGGATCGCAAATCGAAGCTGCGCCGCAATACATTCGGCGGGACCATCGGCGGCCCGTTCTTGAAGGACAAAACGTTTTACTTCTTCTCCTGGGAGTCGATGCGCCTGCGGCAGGGATTCACGCAGAACACGACGGTGCCCGACGCCAAAATGAAGTGCGGCGACTTCTCAGCATTGTTGGGCACCGACTCGTCACTGAGCACGCCCATTGTGCTTTATGACTGGACGAACGGCCAGCCATTTCCTGGCAATATCATCCCGAAGAGCCGGCAACATCCTTTGCCCGTAAAGTTCATCAACGAGTTTATTCCGCTGCCGAATCGCACGGGACGGGGCACGCTTTTGCCTCTGGACAACTATCAGTCCCTCGAGCCTCAGGAAACCGGAAACAACCAGTTCATCGGGCGCGCAGACCATAATCTCGGAAGCAATGACAGGATCTATGGGCGCTACATCATTTCGGACATCGCCACCATCGGTCCGCCAGTCTGGCCGGCGTTCGGCTATCACCAGGACATGCGCGGTCAGCAGCCCATGGCGAATTGGACGCACACGTTCGGTCCGTCCCTCATCAACGATTTTCGCGCCGGTTACAGCCGCTTCTACGAACGGGAAACCACCGAGAGCGCCTATAAACGCAATGTCGCCGCAGAACTGGGATTGAAAGGCGCTGCAATCAGCCGGCTTGTTATCACGCGCCCTATTTCGAGGTGCAAGACTTCAGCTCGCCTATGGGCAACCCGAGCGGCAGAACGCTTGGGCAAGGCGTTTCGGGACCTCGGGCCTGGAAGAGCGAGCTGTTTCAGATTCACAACAGCTTGATGCTGGTTAGAGGCAAACATACGACGCGGGTCGGCTTCACGGGAAATCGCTATCGCGATACATTCCCGGAAGCGATTCGGCCGGCCGGCGATCACATTTTTAACGGGCAGTGGACCGCCGGACCGGGTTCGCGAGGTTTCGCTCTCGCGGATGCGCTGATGGGCTTGCCGCAGCGAATTCTGGCCAGCATCGATATTTTCGACCCGAATTTCCGTCACAGTCATGCCATGCCGTGGATTCAGGACGACTGGAAGATCACCCGAAATCTTACGCTGAATCTCGGCCTGCGATACGAGTGGATGGGCCGCATGGTCGCGAACCGGGACACGATTTCGAACTTCTATCAGACCGGACCGAATACGGCCGTCATCATCACTCCGCAGGATACGGGCAGCCCGCTTGCGCAAAAACGTCCCGATTCTCTGGGCCGCAGCCCTGGTCAACAACGATAACAACAACATTGCGCCTCGCTTCGGATTCGCATATCAGCCTACGCAGAAGTGGGTGGCGCGCGGCGCATACGGTATCTTCTATCAGCGCTACTCGGCACAGGATGCGCTAGGAATGTCGATCAATCCTCCGTTTATTCGAACTGGCGACGTGACGCTCGGAGTTCGACAGCAGGATATCGCCACATTTCCGATGGATGATCTGACACCGGTCGTTAACTTCGTAGCGCCGGGAAGCAGGCCTGCGGTCAACGCGATAGACATAAACGCCAAGGACGGTTATGTCCAACAATGGAATTTCTATCTCGAACGTTCGATCACAGAGAGTCTCGTGGTGAAAGCGGGCTACGTCGGCACAAAGAGCACAGGACTGGACGCGTTTCGCTATAACAACCAGCCGCAACCGGGACCAGGGGATGTCCAGTCGCGACGTCCTTACCCGAACTTGAGCACGGTCCGGCTATCGAAATCGGAAGGGTTCGCCACATATCACGGACTGGAAGTAACAGCACAACAGCGCTTTTCCAAGGGCATTAGCTTTACCACCGGATACACGTGGTCGCGGACGATCGATAACGGCGGAATCTACGACGCCAGCCTGAATCCGTACAACACCGTAAACGATAAAGCGCTTTCCGCGTTCCACCGGGAACATCGATACTTTCTTGCCGGAGTGTGGGAAATTCCTTATGGTCGTGGGCGCGCGTTCGGGACCAATATCAACCCATTTCTCGATGCGGTCCTGGGAGGCTGGCAACTAAGCAATTTCCTGGTATTCGAGACGGGCAATCCGATCAATGTCACAACGCACGGGCGACAACCTGAACACGGGAGGCAACTATCTTCAAGTGCCGAACCGGATCGCGGAGCCCAACCTGTCCGGCGACGAGCGCACCCGAGCGCGATTTTTCAACACCGCGGCCTTTGTAAGGCCACCTCTCTATCAACTGGGAAACGCGGGAAGACGAATCCTGATTGGACCCGGCACCAGTAACCTCGACCTGTCATTCGTGAAGCAGTTTAGGATCACGGAGAGCAAGAGCTTGCAGCTTCGTGGCGAGCTGTTCAATGCCACCAATCATCCGAATTGGGGCAACCCGGGAACTACTTTGGGTACGGCTAGTTTTGGGATCGTCACATCCAACAGCAATCTGCCACGGCAGGTTCAAATCGGGTTGAAGTTTCGATACTAACGCACCACGACCTGCCAGCTTTCGGATACAATCGTCGACGCGAGAGGTGTTCATGAATCGCCGTAATTTCCTTCAAGCCGCAGCCTTCGGTGGCGCGGCCTTACAAAGCTCCGCCGCTACCACGGACCATCCCGTTCCTGTGAGGACGCCGCGTGCAACCTCCGGTGACCCGGTCGAGCCGAATTGGACACAGCGCCTGACACTCACGGTTGGACCAAAAACAGCCGACTTGGTCGGATCGACTGAGAAGGTAGTCCAGGCAGCAGTCGATTCGGTTGCCCGGTGGGGCGGAGGCACGGTCAAGATTTTGCCCGGCACGTATCGCTTCCGCAACGCGGTCTATTTACAAAGCAATGTTCGCATTCTGGGCGCCGGACCCGATTCCGTGGTTCTCAAAGAGCCTTCGGTTACCGCCAAGCTATCCGAGGATTCCGATTGGTTCGATCAGGAGATCACCTTTGCCGATGCGACGGGCTTAGAAATCGGCGATGGCGTTTGCCTTCGCGCCAAGGAGATGTCCAGCGGGGGCATCGAAGTGATCAAGCGCACATTGGTCGCGCGCAACGGAAATCGTTTCAAACTCGACCGCGCGCTCCGGAAGAATGTCTGGTTGATGGCCGATCCCAAGGTGGAAACGTTGTTCCCGCTCTTCAGCGGGGAAAACATCAGCGACGTGACCTTTGAGAACATCTCCCTTGACGGAAACAAAGCCAATAATGGAAACCTCGATGGAAACTACGCCGGTTGTATCTGGTTACAGGACTGCAACCGCATCACCATGAGAAAAGTGACCGCCCGTAACTACAACGGTGATGGCATTAGCTGGCAAATCTGCCATGACGTGCTGGTGGAAGACTCCGTCAGCCATGATCACACAGGGTTGGGACTTCATCCTGGATCCGGATCGCAGAGATCCATCATCCGGAGGAATCGTATGACCGGCAACGATCAGGGACTGTTCTTCTGCTGGGGCGTCAAATGGGCACTAGCAGAGAAAAACTATATCGAGAACAGCAAGCGTTACGGCATTTCTATCGGCCACCATGATACGGACAACGTCGTTCGAGACAACGATGTGCGCGCCAGCGGCGAAGTTGGAATTTTGTTCCGCAAAGAGCGTGCAGCAGCGTTTCAGGGCAATCGCAACCGGATCGAGAACAATCGAATTTTAGGCGTCATCAAAGAGCGTGGCATCGGAATAGACGTGCAGGGACAGACAGAATCGATCGCAATCACAACCAATCAGATCCGGGCAACGCACGAGGCCGGGCAGCGCATAGGAATCCGCATAGGGAGCGAGGCAAAAGAAATTAAGCTCGAGGCAAATCGCATCGAGGGCTTCTCTCAAGAAGTTCTTGATCTGCGAGCGTAGAGACCCTCAACTCTCGTCAGCCTGCTAATATGGCTTCCGTGATGAGCGCCGCAAACAGGGCCGTTGTAATTGCGTTTGGAATTGCCCTGACGGCAACACCCGAAGAGCTGCTAAACCAATTCCAGTCTGCTGCACTTACGAGTACGTACGGCAAGGTGAGTGAGATTGAGTTCTCTTCTCCCTTCGTCGAACTCGAAGCAGGATCGCTCGCTCACCACGTTCCGCAAGCAATGAAAGATCTACGGTTCGATGAGCCGGTTTGGGTAATTGGCTACAAGACCACGGTCGAAGACGCCCATGGAGAGAGTCCCCGGGAAAACTACCTCTGCCACACTTTCCTGGCCGATCAACGAGTGGCACAGCGCGACGATGACGAGTTCCGAGGTATTTATTCGGACGCCTTTACCCCCGACATTCGTCTCCCTGAGGGATTCGGGATCTTGTTCTCTGCCGAATCCAGGCTTCACTGGATGCCTATGTTTAACAACCGTGGAGACGAGCCTGTGCGCGTGAAGATGAAGGTGAAGCTCAGGCTCATCCGAGCCAAAGACTTGATCAAGCCGCTCACTCCTTTGTATGGAAGCTTGCGCAGCGTGGAGGTCCCGCACTTATTTTTTGTTGCGCCCGGCAAAGACGAACGGCAGATCAGTTTTACTTGCCCCTTCAACGGCCGAATTCATTTCCTCGGGACTCACATTCATCCGTATGGTGTTTCCATCGCGCTCGATAACACTTCCCGCAACGAGCAGGTCTGGATAGGAAAACGCAAGAACGCCGCGGATGGTCCAATGCAGGTTTACACGAATCCCGAAGGGTACCCGGTTCGAAGTGGAGAGAAATTCCGCATCATCTCGACCTATCAGAATCCGACCGACGACAAGATCGACGCAATGGCCGGATTGTTCATGTTATATTCCCGAGAGTAGTTTGCGCTTGACTCTTCTCCCCGTCTGATTTATAAGTAACTCCACGTACCAGAGCGTCCGCTCGTCTCGCAGTTTCAGCAAGGAGGTTTATGTCCCGCAGTTGGATTGTACTCGCGAGCTTGTTCGCTATCCTAACCATCGCTGCCGATCCGATATTTGGGCAGGCGCGCGACACAGCGTCTTTATTTGGAACCGTCACCGATAGTCAGTCCGCCGTCGTACCCGGCGCAAAAGTAACCGCCACAAATCGTGCTACAGGCTCATCCCGCACCGTAAATACGGATGCATCTGGCGCATTTAATTTGCCACTGCTGCCGGTCGGCACGTATAGCCTGACCGTAGAACAGCCAGGATTCCGGAAATATCGAGCGCACCCAACATCCTGCTACAAGCCAATGAGAACGTCCAGGCGGACGCCATCATGCAGGTCGGCAACGTACAGGAAACGGTAACAGTGGAAGCAACGCTTCACAGGTAGATACGCGCTCGGCGACACTGAATCACACTGTGGATTCAAAACGTGTAGTGGAATTGCCTCTGAACGGACGTAATCCGGCGGACCTGGTGCTGCTGGCTCCCGGTGTGGCCTCCGGCGCCGGCAACAACAGCGGCGACGTCGGCGGTGACGCCTGGCGGCCGAAAGGGACAAAAAGAGATCACCGTCAATGGCTCGCGCAATAACAATCTCCGCTACACGCTCGACGGCGGGACCAACATGGACGATCTCACCAATGAAAACCTGGATTTCCCGTTTCCCAACGCCGTTCAGGAGTTCAGCGCGCAGACGAGCAACATGGGTGTGGAGCAGGGCGGACTTTCCGGCGGCGCACTTAATGTGGTGACGAAGTCCGGAACCAACCAGATCCATGGTGACGCTTTCTGGTTTCTCCGCAACACGGCTTTGAACGCAACAAATTTTTTCTCGCGCCAGCAGGATCTGCTAAAGCGCAACCAGTTCGGCTTTACGATCGGAGGTCCTTTCCTCAAGAATAAGCTATTCGGGTTCGCGGGATATCAGCGGCTGACGATTCGTCAGCAGGCGGGCAACAATCAGGATCTCACCTTGACAGCCGCGGAACGGCGAGGAGACTTCTCGGGAACACCCATTCCCCTGTACGATCCTCTAACCAACGGCCAGCGTTTTCCAAATAATCAGATCCCGCCAAGCCGGTTCTCGCCTGCCGCGGTCAAACTGCTGTCTCTATCGCCTCTGCCAGACTCTGACGGGTTCGTTCGCTATACGATCGCACAACCTGAGAACGGTATCCAGGGAATCGGCAAGCTGGATTACATCATGAACGCCAAGAACAGTTTCGTATTTCGCGTGTTCGAAAGCGACGGAAACACTCCGTTCCACTCTCCTCCCGACAATATCCATGCCGCGAGGTACGGAGGCTTTCGTGAGGCTCTAGCCGGCACCCTTGGCCACACGTACGTGATGAACGCGAACACGGTAGTCCACACGCAGTTCACTGGCGCCCACCAGATCGCGGACATTCGAACCGATTTTCCGCTGACCACTGCCGACCTGGGAGTAGACTTGACGCCGATGGGGAACCACATCGATATCAGCATGGTTGGAAGTGGCGTGTCGTTCAACCGGCCGTTACATGCTATACGTTTCGGTCGCGGCAGCCTCGAACTGCAGCATGACTGGCACATGTCGGTGGGCGAGCACACATTGGTTTGGGGGATGAGCTTCGTTCCGCAAGCGCTTCAACAACAACACGCAGTATCACAGCTCCGGGCAATTTCAATTCGACGGGCACGTGACGGGTTTTGGGGACCAGTCCGGTTTCGATCGCGCCGACTTTCTGCTGGGGGCGATTTTCGTTTTTCACTCAAAATAGCGGAGAGTTGGAGCAGCGTCGCGGTAGTCAGACTGGATGGTATTTCGGAGATACATGGCGCGTGCGCCCGGGCTTAACCCTTAACTTCGGCGTCCGCTACGAGCCTTATCAGTTGTTCGCGGACAAGCTTGATCGAAACCAGACCTTCGATTATGCGGCCAACAAGGCGGGTATACGCTCCCAGATCTTCAAGAATGCGTTGCCCGGGCTGTTTTATCACGGCGATAAGAAGCCCGCCGGCTACGGCGGCGGCGATACGTTCGGAGATGTCGTAACTGATCCCGACTACAACAACTGGGCGCCCCGAGTCGGATTCGCGTGGTCTCCGTTCAAGGACGGCAAAACCAGCATTCGCGGCGGCTATGCGATCTTTTATGACGGGCCGTCGTTGAATGCTCAGAACGACGCAAACAATGTGACACCATTCAGCTATAGCGTCGAGTTTACGGACGGATCATTCGACAAGCCATTTCAGGGACGCGAAAACCTGGATATTTTCCCGGCAAGCGCGGCAAATCATGATGTGCCATTCCCCACTCCGCTCTATCACAATCGTGCTGGACAAGAAGTTCATCACGCCCTACACGCAAAATTGGAGCTTGACCCTCGAACGGGAAGTAGTCGGAAACTTACTCTTCCGCCTTGGATACGTGGGCACCAAAGGCACCCATCTCAAAAGCGAATACGATCAGAACGCCCCGATTTACAATCCCAATCTAACGCTGACCCAAAATCGCGCGGATATCGATGGACAGGCGCCCTGTCGAAGACTTCCAAACGATCTCCCGCTGGATGCACGGCTTGAACTCGAGTTACAACGCGCTTCAAGTCTCCGTCGATAAGCGCTACAGCAAGGGATTCACAGTCAGCGCGTCCTATACCTGGTCGAAGAACCTGGACTTCGTTTCCCGTAACGGATTCGGTGGCAGCCGCGGCATCAATAACCCGTTCAACTTCTTCTTTTCCCGCGGGAACTCGGATCTTGCCCGCACGCATCGGTTCGTCAACGTCGTTTGTCTGGGACTTGCCCAAATATCAAGGCCATCCGGCGGCTAACGCGGTACTGGGCAATTGGAGACTGAGCGGGATCATCTCGCTGCAGTCGGGACGGCCATTCAGCATCGGCGCCTCGAACAATCCCACTGCGGGCGCCGGATCGGCCCGGGCGGACTTGATCGGCGCGGGTTATCCCGTATTGGACCCCAACCGATCTAAGGGCGACAAGATTGCCCAGTATTTCGATAAGACACGTTTCGCAAATCCTGCGCCGAACACCTTCGGCACACTCGGCCGGAATGCGCTCTTGGGGACCGGGATTCGCCAATGTCGACACATCGCTGATGAAGGGATGGCGACTTGCCGTTCTTCGGAGAAGCTGGGATCATCGAATATCGGTTCGAAGCGTTTAACCTATTTAATGCGACTCACCTGGGTAATCCGGTGACCGGCATAACGAACCCGAATTTCGGGAAAATCACAGGTACGGATGGAGATCCGCGGATCTTACAAATGGCGCTCAAAGTTGGATGGTGACGGCGGACAGCAGAATCTGCTGAGCCGCCGGCTTTTCCTTGGTTCTGCTTTCGCTTCGATTCTCACCGGGGCGGAAGCAGAACTGAGTAACTTCGATCTTTCCTTACTCGACGACCCGGTCGTTCCCTCAGAGTTATTTTTTGTCCGGGAGCATTTCCCCGCTCCCAGCACCTCATCGGCAGGCTGGAAACTGGCTGTCACCGGCGCCGTCGAAAGCGCCGCTCGAGATTTCCTACGACGAATTATCCTCCCAACCGCGCAAGTACTTGCCTGTCACTCTGGAGTGCGCTGAGAATGGCCCGGGCGGAGGGCTTGGTGAGTCATGCGGAGTGGACTGGCGTATCCTTTAGCGTCACTTCTCAAGCAGGCTCATCCGGATCCGCAAGCGAACTTCGTTCGACTCTCAGGAGCCGACGGTTTCTCGCGAAATCTGCCCATAGAAAAGGCGATGCACCCGGATTCGCTGATCGCCTACAGCATGAACGGAGAGAAGCTGACCATCAATCACGGATTCCCTTTGCGCGCTGTGATACCGGGTTGGTATGGCATGGACTCCGTGAAGTGGCTGCGCTCCGTCGAGGTACGCCGGGAAGACGAAGCCGAGCGTAACTCTGCGCGCGCCCTATGTCAGGGTGACTCGATCACTTCTCACTGGAGATCGCCCGTCCGGGCACGATTGGCGCAATGAACGTGAAGTCAGCATTTTCGCGTCCGGTCGACGGGGCGATCCTGACGCCGCCGCAACTTTATAGTTCGCGGAGCCGCCTGGGCGGGCGAGAATCGCATCCGCGAAGTCGAAGTGAGTACCGATGGCGCGAAGACGTGGTTAAAGGCCCAGTTGCCATCACAGCAATCGCCTTACTCGTGGGTGCTTTGGATGTTCGATTGGAAGATTCCCGGAACCGGCAAATACGAACTCGCCGTCCGAGCAACCGACGACCATGGCCGGACGCAGCCTGCAGAGCGGGCAGCGGATCGAGCCGATAGCTACGAGGGGAATACCTATCAACGAATTCAGGTCACGGTCGTATGAAACGTGCCCTGGTTGCGCTGTTAGTCGCATCTCGCCTCTTCGGTCAAGAGGAAAGCTTACTCGAGCAGGCGGATCTCGCGTTTCGAAATGGAGACCTCGTTCGGTCAGAAGCGCTTGCGCAGCGAGTTCTAGCTCGCAACCCGCGAGCCGTTCATGCGCACATGATCCTCGGAGTGCTCGCAGCCCAGAAGAAGGAATGGAATATGTCGGACAAACACTTCCAAGCGGTTGTTAAGCTCGAGCCATCCAATCCGTTCGGGCACTTCTATCTTGGTCAGTCGAGACTTTATCAGCAACAATGGGACGCGGCTATCCGGTATTTTCGTAGCGCGCTGGAGCGCCAGTACCCTGAGAAAGAGCGCGTCCTGGTCGAACTCGCGCTGGCACAGAACGAAGCCGGCCATCCCGACCACGCTTTGGCCAGCTCTCCACGAGGCCGCTCCGGGTGGTGACGATGGCCTCTCTGCCCAATACTACGCTGTCACAGCTTTTGCCTGTGCCAAGTTGAACCAGCCTGGCCAGTCCGCGGAAGCAATCAGACATGCCCTGCGCTTCGATACCTGCAAATTCACAATATTGGGAATTCCTGATCGGACTACTGCTGAGGAATGATGAAGCTCCGCTCGCCCTGGCGGAGGCCATTCGCGCACAGCAAAAGTTCCCAGATAACGCCGATATCCAGTTTCTGTTTGCGCTCGCGAGTTATCAGGTAACCGAGAGTCCCCTGAGCAAACTCGCCCTGCGCAATCTGCGCGAAGCGGATCCCAAGAGCCCACGCGTCCAGCTTGCCGAAGGGTTGCTTTATCGCAAGCAGGCAAAAACAGAAGAAGCCACTCAGGCATTCAAGCTCGCAGCCCAGAACGGGGTACCCGACGCACACCTGCTGCTCGCTATTGTCTACAAGGAGAGCGGCGATTATGCCGCAGCCGAGCGTGAATGCCGAGAAGCCGAGCGGCTGAACCCGGATAGTGGCCAAGTGCTTGCTTGAACTTGGCAAGTTGTTATTAAATCGCGGCGAACTGGAAGAGGCGAGAATACGGTTGGAGAAGGCACTCCTATTCATGCCCGATGCCGCAAGCGTTCATTACCAACTCGGACTTCTGTATCGCCGCTTAGGCCAGGCGGAAAAAGCGCAGGAACACTTCCGGAAATCAAAGCAGCAGGACTTGGGACTGCGGCCCAAGCCGGAAAACCCTTGATTCTAGAGAAAGAATATACAGAATTGTTTCAGAGAGAAACCGTGAATGGGTAGACCTTTCGCTCAAGCCTCACCCGCCGACACGCGTTCTCTGGCTGCTCAAAAGACACTCACTCGCGCCGTATTGGACTCCGCCAAACTGCTGGACATCTCCCAAATCGAGCTTGCGGATCTCCTCGGGGTGAGTCCTGCGACCGTATCCCGAATGAACTCCGGTCGGTATCTGCTCCAGCCGGACCGCAAGGAATGGCAGTTGGCCGCGCTTATTCGTCCGTCTCTTCCGTTCGCTCGACTCCATTACAGGTGGGCGCGATGATCTCTCGAGGGCCTGGCTTCGTAGTCACAATCGAGCTCTGATGGCAGTACCCGCAACCTTACTGGGCGAGATCGAATCATTGGTGCGCGTGGTGCAGTATCTTGACGCTTCGCGGGCAACAGTTTAGAGACCCTGAAAGGTTGGCGTGCGGTAGAGGCGCAGCACCTCGTATCCACATTGCGGATCGCTGGGAACGATCCGGAGCAGCAGGACCTGCTGGAGCGCATCCTTGAAGAGAGCAAACCGCCTGTACCTGCCGATGCCGTAGGCCTTCATTACCTTCTGGCGACCCCATTTCGATATCCTCCCTCCGTCTATGGATCACGTTTTCGCGCGTGGCCAGATCCGGGAGTGTTATACGCCGCACTCGAACGCCGCACCGCATGCGCGGAGATGGGGTATTGGCGATGGCGCTTTGTCGCAGACAGTGACGGGTTGCGCGAGATATCCGCTTCGCCGCAGACCGTATTTCAATTGGGAGCAAAAGGGACGACTGTAGATTTGCAGTCGGCTCCTTTTGCGAAGCGTCGTGCTTTGTGGACCGATCCGGTCGATTATTCCGCAACTCAGGCTTTCGCCCGTGAGGCCCGCGCAGGCTGATATTGCGATGATTCTTTATCGTTCCGTCCGAGATCGCGAGCCGGGCGTCTGTGTCGCTGTGTTGCGCCCGGACGCGCTACGGCCGAAGCGTCCGCTCGCCCAGGAAACCTGGTATCTTACTGTCACTCAGAAAGAAGCGATCTGGCAGCGTGAAGGGCGGCGTTTCGTATTTCGATTCGGCTACTGAAGCAAAGCTGGTTCACCCGGTGGTCTCATCAAATCCGTGGGGCAGGTCTGCCGCCCAACCGACGGGATCATTTGACCCGTCGCCGGCAAACCGAGGAGAAAATCACCAAAGCTGCTTCCTGTCCGCGCTTCCCGAACAAGCTGGCCCTGAGCATTCGCCGTCAGCTGCGCCGTAAACTGCGGTTGAAAGGTCAAGGTACCCACGCCGGTCGCATTCGCATTCTGCTGCCACGTTCGATCCGCAGAAGACGTTTTATTGACCAAGCTACGACGGTTTCGACTCACCGGAAACGCCTCGGAGCGTCAGTGCGACGATTTGCTTGGCGTAATTACAGTGGCAAGGGAGCGCCTGGACCGTCAATACCTCGCTTCATGGTCTACGAAACCTGGTATATACGATCTTCTAAGCAAGGCGCTATCAAAAGACAACAAAGAACTGCCATTTCGAGAGACTCTGCTACGCTACGTACGTTATGGACTTCGAGTTCAGCAACGAGCAGCAGCAACTCCGGAAACACGTACGTGAGTTTGCCGAGGCGGAGATCGCGCCGCACGTGCTCGAGTGGGATGAGAACCAGATTTTCCCGCTCGAGGTTGTCAAGAAGTGCGGTGAGCTTGGATTCCTCGGCGCAATATTTCCCGAGGAGCTCGGCGGCGCTGGACTTAGCTACATTGATTACGCCATCATCATCGAAGAACTCGCGCGCGTCGATCCTTCGGTAGGCCTGATCGTTGCCGCTCACAATTCTCTTTGCACAAATCACATCTTTATCGCCGGGAACGATGAGCAGCGAGCGAATTACATCCCGAAGCTCGCAACGGGCGAGTGGATCGGATGCTGGTCGCTGACTGAGCCTGAGGCCGGATCGGATGCGGCTGGCACGCGAAGCACTGCTGTTCGACGCGGCGGCGAGTGGGTGCTGAACGGTGGCAAAACATTCACCACGAACGCCCAGTATGCCGATGTTTGCGTCGCGATGTTCGTGACCGATCGCGCGGCATCGCAACACGGCATCTCGGCCTTTATCATCGAGAAAGACACCCCGGGATTTCGGGTTGGAAAAAAAGAAAACAAGCTCGGCATGCGAGCCAGCGCGACGGGCGAAGTTTTATTTCAGGATTGCCACCTGCCTGAATCGCAGTTATGCGGCAAGTTGAACGAAGGCTTTATCGACAGTCTCCGGATTCTGGACGGAGGACGGATTTCTATCGCTGCGTTGTCGGTGGGGACCGCGCAGGGCGCATATGATGCCGCCCTGCGGTACTCGAAGCAGCGCAAGCAGTTCGGGCGGCCGATCTCTGAGTTTCAGGCGATTCAACATAAACTCGCCGACATGGCAACCAGTATCGACGCGGCACGTCTACTCACCTATCGAGCGGGTTACATGAAGGATAATGACCAGCGGGTGACGAAGGAATCCGCCATGGCTAAACTGTTCTCGTCGGAGATGGCTGTGCGGGTCTGCGACGATGCTTTGCAAATTCATGGCGGCTACGGATTTATTAAAGATTATCCGGTCGAGAAGTTCTATCGTGACGTGAAGCTGTGCACGATCGGCGAAGGTACCAGCGAGATCCAGCGGCTTGTAATCGCGCGACAATTATTGAAGAGCAACTAACCGCGACAGTAACCTGTCTAACTGCTGTATAATCAACCCTACTGGGGATATCATGACCACATCGCCGCAGCAGGTAACCAAACTGCTCGTGGACTGGAGTAACGGCAACCAAGAAGCGCTCGAGCAACTGACGCCGCTCGTCTATGGAGAACTGCGCCGGTTAGCGGGCCGATATCTGCGCAAGGAACGCGCCGATCATACACTGCAGAGTACCGCTCTCGTTCATGAAGCGTATCTCAGGCTGATCGATCAGAAGAATGTACGGTGGCAGAACCGAGCCCACTTTTTCGGTGTAGCCGCGCAGATGATTCGGCGTATCCTGGTGGACCATGCTCGCGGCCGGCAGGCTTCGAAACGGGGCGCCGGCGCGCCGAAACTATCGCTGGATGAGGCGATCGCGCTCCCAGAACGTAAGGATTTCGATCTTTTAGCGCTTGACGATGCGCTAAATAGCTTGGCGAAGATAGATCCGCAGCAAGCTCGCATTGTCGAATTGCGATTCTTCACGGGTTTGACCGTGGAGGAAACCGCCGAGGTGCTCGGCATATCGCCTGCGACCGTGAAACGGGATTGGGTCACCGCCAAGGCGTGGTTATACCGTGACATCAGCCGGGCCACCGCCAATCAACCCTGAACGCTGGCGGCGTGTCAAAGAACTCCTTCACGCTGCGCTAGAGCTAGAACCGGCGCGGCGAGCGGCGTATCTGCTAGACACGTGCGGAGAGGATACTGCCCTGCGGCAGGAGGTAGCCGAACTCCTCACTTCCTACGAAGATGCCGGCGAGGAGTTCCTGGACCGTCCGGTAACCGATATCTCCACTCTTGAGCTATTTCCTTCGCACGTGGACCCGCTGATCGGTAAGCTGATCGGTCCGTATCGCATCGTGGAGGAGATCGGGCAGGGCGGCATGGGATCGGTGTATAAAGCCGTTCGTGCCGACGACACTTTCAAGCGCGACGTCGCGATCAAGATCATTCGCCGGGGCATGAACAGCGAGTTCATCATTCGGCGCTTCCGTCACGAACGGCAGGCGGTGGCCGCGCTCGATCATCCCAACGTCGCCAGGCTGCTCGATGGCGGCATGACCGAGGACGGGCTCCCGTACTTCGTCATGGAATACATCGACGGTAAACCCATCGATGCATATTGCGATGAGCACCGGCTGGATACTCAGGCGCGGCTGCGTATGTTTCAGCAGGTTTGTGCCGGTGTGCAATGCGCGCACGATCACAAGATTGTTCATCGCGACATCAAGCCTGGAAATATCCTTGTAGACGCGCACGGCCGGCCGAAGCTCCTCGACTTCGGAATCGCCAAGATTCTCGATCCGGAACTGTCGACGCAATCGATTGATCCGACTGCGACCGTGCTGCGGTTAATGACGCCTGAATACGCGAGTCCGGAGCAGGTTTGTGGGTTGGAAGTGACCGCAGAGAGCGATGTGTACTCGCTTGGAGTATTGCTTTACGAGCTGCTGACCGGGCACAGGCCCTATCGAATGAAGCGGAGGTCGGCGCACGAGATCGCGCAGGTGATTTGCGACACCGAACCGGATCGCCCGAGCACTGCGGTCGGTCGGACCGAAGTGGTTACGCGAGGATGAATCCGGCGGTGACCGTAACGCCCGCGTATGTCAGCACAGTCCGATGCGCGCGTCCCGACGAGTTGCGCAAGCTGCTTGCCGGCGACCTCGACAACATCATCCTGATGGCGATGCGCAAGGAACCGCGTCGCCGTTACCGGCATGCTTCCCTGCTAGGCGAGGATATCGGCAGGTATCTGGAAGGGCTGCCGGTACACGCGCGCCGGGACACAATCTTCTATCGCGCCTCCAAGCAACTGCGCAGGAATCGACAAACTGGTGCTGGTGGCGCTGGTCGCTTTGATCGTCGGCACAAGCGCAGTGATTGGGTGGAATTACTTTCGGTCACGAAACCGCGAAAGCTTGAGCGGCGTAGATGCCATTCCCTTCACGGCCCTTCCGGGCGATGAAACGCAGCCATCCTTTTCCCCGGACGGTCGTCACCTGGCCTTGGTATGGGGTGGGGAAAATAATGAAAATTCTGATATTTATGTGCGAGATGTCGGCAGCAATACTCTCCGTCGGATCACGACTAATCCGTCTGAAGATCTCAGCCCGTCGTGGTCCCCAGATGGCAAGAGGCTGGCGTTCGTCCGTTTGGCGCCGAACCAGATGGAAGTATTCGTATCGCCAGCAGATGGAGGCGTTCATGGCGCAATTTGTTCATTGTTTCCGACACGGATCGACACGGTCGGCCGCCATCTCGACTGGTCGCCAGGTGGCAAGTACCTCGCAGCCGCCGACAAGGATTCGACTGACGAGCCTTTCAGTATCGTATTAATCGAAGCCGGGACTGGACACAAAATCCAGATAACCAATCCACCTCGGGGGATGATCGGCGACATGTCGCCGGCTTTCTCGCCCGACGGCAAATCGATCGCTTTCATTCGCTCCCTCAGCAGCGGTGTGAACGACGTCTATATGGCGCCAAGCGCGGGCGGGGAGGTTCGGCGCATCACAAACGACCGGCGCTATATCATCGGCCTTACATGGACTCCCGATGGCCGCTCGATCGTGTTTTCGAGTAATCGTACGGGCGCTCACGCGCTATGGCGCGCAAGCGTTGATGGCGGCGCGATTGAGCGAGTGGCCGGTCTTCCTGAGAACATATCGGATCCGGCGTTTTCACGCGACGGAAAGAAGCTCGCGTTTGCCCAGTCTTATATCGACACAAATATCTGGCGCCTGGATCTCCAGAGCGGCGAATTGCGCTCGTTCATTACCTCAACTCAGTTCGATACCAGTCCGCAATATTCACCCGATGGATCGCGAATCGCATTTCGATCCTCTCGATCCGGCCGCCAGGAAATATGGGTGGCTGAAACCAGCAATCCACTCTCTGCGAGGCAGCTCACCAGAACCGCCGGGAATCTGACAGGCTCACCGCGATGGTCGCCCGACGGTACACGGATTGCGTGCGATGCGCGGCCGGACGGTCAGCCGGATATTTTTGTCGTCGACGCAGCCACCGGCCAGATGACGCGGATCACCACCGAGTCATCGGAGGATGTGGTTCCGAGTTGGTCTAACGATGGCAAGTGGATCTACTTTGCATCGAATCGCACCGGCTCCATGCAAGTGTGGAAGAGTCCGTCTTCCGGAGGCGCGGCACGACAAGTCACACGACAGGGTGGGTTTGCGACACGGGAGTCCGCGGACGGGAAATATCTCTACTACGCGAAAGGGCGAACGCTTCCGGGTCTTTGGCGCGTACCGGTCGAGGGCGGGACGGAGGAGCAGGTGTTTGGGAGGCTAAAGCCTGGGTATTGGGGGTATTGGTCGATCTGCGACGGCAATCTGTACCTGATGGATAAGGAATCCCCAAAGACCCCGACTGCTCTTTTTAAGTACGAGTTGTCCACGCATAAGCTAACGAGGTTGCGTGATATGATGCGACCGCTCGTTCTCGCCGATTCGGCCTTTTCCATGTCTCCCGATTGCGGCAGCATTCTGTACTCCCAGCGTGATGAAGGGGGTAGCGACATTATGTACGTGGAACTCTCAGGCAAGTGAGTGAGCGGTTTTACTGAGGTTTCGCGCGTATTTCAATGTGAAGGCGCTGCGAACAAAAACTCCTTACCGGGACGAATCCGGCAGCGCCTTCCACACGTATAAACTTGTGGGAGTTGATTGCTTCATGTTGCGATCCGAGCTGATTCGAGGCGCCATTTCATTCGTAGGCTTACTGTTCTTCTGTGCCCTGGCGATTGCCTGCGCGTTTCCAAACTAGTAGTTCCTCTTACCCGTCGTCTCACTAACATCTTTTACCATAGGAATGATGCCGCTGGTTCCCTCCTATATCGATGCGTTACGTCCTTATGAAGCTGGCCGGCGCAGTGAAGACGTCCAGCGCGAGTACGGACTGGAACGGGTCATCAAACTTGCATCCAATGAAAATTCCCTTGGGCCTTCGCCAATGGCTATCGAGGCGATACGACGCTCGTTAGATAACTTAAATATCTATCCGAACAGCGGCCTCGATCTGCGCCGCGTTTTGGCCGAGACGTACGAAACTAAGATCGACAACGTCGTTGTGGGCAGCGGGTCTGAGGCAATCATCGGGAATATTATCCGCACATTCCTCTGCGACGACGATGAAGTCCTGACTACCGAAGCAGCCTTCATTGGTTTTCAGCTTCTGGCGAAATCGCGCGGGGTGAAATACCGGACTGTGCCGTATAAGAACTGGCGCTACGATCTTCCGGGGCTGGCCGATGCTATCAACGAGCACACGAAAATCGTGTATCTGGCGAATCCGAATAATCCCACCGGAACGGTCTTCACTCGCCAGGAGTTCGATCAATTTTATCGGCATGTGCCCGAGCGGGTCTTGATCATTCTGGACGAAGCATACTTCGACTACGCCAGAGACAATCCGTCCTATCCGGATTCGATGCACTATCGCTATGACAACGTGATTACGTTGCGAACGTTCTCGAAGGTTTATGGACTCGCGGGAGTTCGCATTGGGTACGGGTTCGCCCACGAGCTGCTGATCAGAAACGTGCTCAAAGTGAAATTACCTTTCGAGCCATCGACATTGGCGCAGGCGGCCGCGATTGCCGCCCTTGCGGACAAGGCGTTTCTGCACAAATCACTCGAACTGAATGCGCGGACCCTTCACCGCCTTACGGGCGCATTGCAATCTATGGGGCTAACCGTGGTTCCATCGGATGCGAACTTTGTCATGGTGGTTCTTGATGACGATGCGATGGCGCGGGATCTTGTCGAAGGTCTGTTGCGCCGCGGGATCATTATTCGACCGCTGCAGTCATTCGGGCTTCCGAACTGCGTCCGGATTTCTACGGGCACAGACGACCAGATGGAAACATGTGTCGAGGCGTTTCAGAGCGTCTTGCCGGCTCTATCCCGTTAAGTAAGGAAACCGCGCACTCGAGATTCGATTCTTGCCTTTAATTTGTCTTCCGGCATGAATTGCTTAAGGATGCCGGGCAATTCGCATTCGATCGTGACGTCCTTCTCGGTGACCTGAACCCAACCCTTCATCGGAGCAGAAAAGAATCCCATCTTTCCGGTGAATGAGAAGTGCATGGTATCGCCTTCCCACCGCTTTTCCTGGTCTGTGATCTGGATCGGAGTTCCGGGAGTTCCCTTGAATACCTCGGTCGCCGAGTCATCGACCAGCTTTTTGGCGCCTTGGAGTCCTTTGTTGTGTGCTACAGTAACGCGCATTCTGTTTGGAGACGCGGGCCTCCTTGATCCGTTACGGAGTACTCGGCGTTCGTTGACAAGAATAGCAGGAATGTCTCGAATGCTTCCGTGCGTGAAATGCGCTCAGCCGAAACTGCGTGAGCGAATGGGACCTCTATCTGGTTATGGTGGACTCGGTTTGGCTGTGGGTCTCGTTCAATCTGTTCGTGCTCGCGATGCTGGCGCTGGATCTCGGTGTATTTCATCGCAGCGCGCACACCGTGAGCGCGAGAGAAGCTGCGGCATGGAGCGTCGTCTGGATTGCGCTCGCCCTCGTCTTCAATGCCGGTGTTTACCACTTCTTCGGCGCAAAGGCAGGCCTCGAGTTTCTGACCGGTTATCTGATTGAGAAGGCGCTATCGGTAGATAACATTTTTATCTTCCTGCTGGTGTTCTCGTATTTTCGCGTACCGGCGCAGTATCAACACAGAGTGTTGTTTTGGGGTGTGCTGGGGGCGCTGGTGATGCGCGCCGGAATGATCGGAGCAGGCGCCTATTTGATTGCCCGGTTTCACTGGATTCTGTACGTTTTCGGCGCATTCCTCGTGGTCACCGCAGTTCGTATGGCAACTCAGGACGAGCATGCGATTGAGCCGGAATCCAATCCCGTGATCCGTCTGGTCCGTCGATTAATACCGGTAACGGATGTCTACCACGGCCAGAAATTCTTTATTCGTGAGAACTCCAGACTTACGGGAACGCCCCTGTTCATCGTGCTCGTTTTTATTGAGTTGACGGATCTCGTGTTCGCTGTGGATTCCATCCCGGCAATTTTCGCAGTGACACAGGATCCGTTTCTCGTCTATACATCGAACGTGTTCGCAATACTGGGCCTCCGGTCGCTTTATTTCCTGTTGGCGGATGTGGTGGGTCGCTTCCATTTCCTGAAGCTAGGGCTGGCGGCGGTACTCGGGTTTGTTGGTCTGAAGATGCTGGTTGCCGATGTATTCAAAGTCCCGGTCGGGATCTCATTAGGCATCATCGCGTTCTTACTGGGAGCATCGGTGGTGGCCTCCTGGATGTTTCCCAAGAAAGCGGCCGCGCATTCGCCTGTTATACATCCACCACTCGCCGCTGAAGTACCTGACGGAGAGTGCAACAGTTGATAGGGCGAGCCATTCCTCGGACCTGGCTGCCGCTTCTGCTGGCGTCCACCGCCGATTGCGAGATCCAGGCCCAGCACGCATTCGATACGTCGGCAGATCTGGGCCGGTTGCAAAAATTGTGGCATTTCCGGGTGCGTACTAAGCGTCAAGGCGGTGGTTCATTTGAGGCTCGGCCGGGGCCAATCTTCGAGTTTGATGTGACGAAGCGAGTCACCTTGATCGCGGGCTACTACTTCACACGCGAGCAGGACCAAAGATGGACAACTACCAACCGGCCTTTCGCCCGCGGTGAAGTTTTCTACGTGGGAACGCCGCATTGAGGCGGATTGGCGCAGCGCTCTGTTTCGGGTTGGCTTCCGTACGGAACAATGGCTTAGAGTCCTGAAATACTGTGCCGCCCGGCAGTAAGGAGTTCGGGATTATGGTACTGCTTGGCGCAGCAGGCCGAGGCGAACGTCAGTTCCCGAGCATCAAAAATGCGCCTTCACCGCTGATAAGATAGCGGCATGCAGATCTCATCCAGCCGTCGAGAGGTGCTAGGCGGCGCTTTGGCAGCATTCGCGGGTGCTCGATTGTCATTCGCGGCTCCGGTCACGCAGGACGACACCGCAGGTTTCAAGCTTGGTGTTGCGAGCTATTCGTTTCGCAAACTCCCTCGCGCTGATGCCATCAAGGGACTGGAAGCCTTAAAGGTTCGTTATGTGAACATCAAGGATTTTCATGCTCCGATGAAATCGACGCCGGCTGAACTGAAGCAGATCCGGACCGATTTTGAGAGCGCGGGCATTCAAATTCTCGGCGTCGGAAACGTGAGTTTCCAAAAGAACGAAGAAGGGGAGATGCGCCACAACTTTGAGTATGCAAAGGCCCTTGGCGCGCCCGTTATCGTCATGGCCCCGACCAAGGAGACATTACCAGGCATCGAGAAGCTAGCCAAGGAATACAACATCAAGACGGCGATCCACAACCATGGGCCCGAAGACAAGCACTTTCCCGCGCCTTCCGATGTCCTGAAGGCCATCAAAGGCATGGACTCGCGCATGGGCCTGTGTATCGACATCGGTCACACATCTCGTACCGGAGCGGATATCGTTCAGTCGATCAAGGATGCCGGCCCGCGCCTGCACGACATGCACGTGAAGGATCTGTCGGACCCGATGAAGAAAGAAAGTCAGGTGGCCGTAGGCGAAGGAGTGCTGCCGATACCGGCGATCTTTAAGCAACTCCAACGAATGGGCTACAAGGGCGGTGTGATGCTGGAATACGAGATCAATGCCGATAATCCTTTGCCGGGAATGAAGGAAAGCTTCGCCTACATGCGAGGCGTGCTGGCTGGGATGAAGGCCTAAAAAGAAAGGCGGGCGCCCTGGTGGGCTTCCCGCCTTTTTATCTTTGAACGAGTTTATTGCTCCTGCGGTTGAGCGACTTGATCCTTCTTCATCTTTTCGCGCTGTTCCTTCAACACCGCTTTCCGGCTCAGCTTTATTTTGTTGCCTTCAAGAGCCAGGACCTTGACCATGATCTGATCGCCTTCCTTCAACTCATCCCGAACCTGCTTGACGCGATTTTCCGAAATCTCGGAGATGTGGAGGAGTCCGTCGGTCCCGGGGAAAATCTCCACGAATGCGCCGAAGTCGACCAGACGAACGACCTTACCGAGGTACGTCTTTCCTACTTCAGCGACGGCGGCAATATCGCTCACCATCTGCATCGCGCGATCGGCTGAGGCTTGATCGGAGGCGAAAATGTTTACGCGGCCGTCATCCTCAACATCGATCTTGACGCCTGTTGTGTCGACGATGCTGCGGATCATCTTCCCGCCAGGACCGATCAACTCACGAATCTTGTCGACCGGAATTGTGATCGTGTGGATGCGGGGAGCATGCTTCGATAGCGCCTTGCGAGGCGTCTCGAGAACAGCATTCATCTTCTCCAGGATGTGCAAGCGCGCCTTGCGGGCTTGCTGCAGGGCCTCTCGCATAATACCGGCGCTGATATTCGTAACCTTGATATCCATCTGCAGCGCGGTAATGCCATCGGCGGTTCCAGCAACTTTGAAATCCATGTCGCCGTAGTGATCTTCAGCACCGGCGATGTCGGTTAGCACGGCGTACTTGTCGCCTTCTTTCACCAGACCCATCGCAATGCCCGCCACCGGAGCCTTGATCGGCACGCCCGCGTCCATTAGCGCTAGCGTTGCGCCGCATACCGACGCCATCGAACTCGAACCGTTGGACTCGAGAATGTCGCTAACGACGCGCAGGGTGTAAGGAAACTCGGTTTCGTCGGGGATCACGGCGGAAAGCGCGCGCTCCGCAAGCGCTCCATGGCCGATCTCTCGCCTGCCGGCGCCACGCATGAAGCCGACTTCACCCACACTGAATGGCGGGAAGTTGTAATGCAACATGAAACGCTTCGATGTTTCAGCGATGTCGAGCATTTCGATGCGCTGGGCATCTTCCTTCGTCCCGAGCGTGGCCGTGACCAGAGCTTGCGTCTCGCCTCGAGTGAACAAACCTGAACCGTGGGTTCGAGGTAGAAGGCCGACCTCGATCCCGATGTCGCGGACCTGATCGAAGGCGCGCCTATCAGGTCGATGGTGCTTGTTCAGCATTTCGTCGCGGAAAACCTCTTCCTTCAACCGCTCAAAGTAGCTAACGGCTATCGAGCGCTTTTCTTCTTCTGTGTTCTCGGCAACTTTTTTCTTGAGTTCAGCAACGCGATGGTAGCTGTCGATCTTGCGATATTTCGCGGTATCCATCGCGTCGGTAAGATCGACGCGAACATCGGCTGCGATCTTATCGTAAAGTGCCCGATCAACTTCGAACGGCGTGAACGCGCGCTTGGGTTTACCCGCTTTCTTCTGAAGCTCCCGGATACCGGCGATGATCTTACGGCAGCATTCATGACCGAATTCGATGGCATCGACCACTTTATCCTCGACTACGCCAGAGCCGCCGGCTTCCACCATGACAATGCCCTGCTCGGTACCGGTCACGACGATCGTAAACTCTGCCTCGCGCAATTCGTCATAGGAAGGCTCCGCAACCATCTTGCCGCCTACAATTGCTACGCGCACTGCGCCAAGAATGTGGTCGAAAGGAATATCGGAGATCGCCAGCGATGCGGCGGCGCCCATAATCGCGAGCGTCGACGGATCATGCGCCGGATCGGCGGAAAGAACCATGCCGATTATCTGGGTCTCGTTCAAGTAGCCTTCAGGGAAAAGCGGCCGGATGGGCCGATCGATCATGCGGCTGGTCAGAATTTCTTTTTCGGAGGGGCGTCCCTCGCGCTTAATGAAGCCGCCGGGAAATCGTCCCGCAGCATACGTGTACTCGCGGTAGTCCACCGTGAGCGGAAAAAAGCTGGCTGTCGCTTTCGGTTCTTCGGCTGAGCAGGCTGTGACGAGTACTACATTGTCACCTGTTTTAACTACTACTGCGCCGTTAGCCTGTTTGGCCACCCGACCCGTTTCGAGGGTAATGGTCTTGCCATACAGGTCGATATCGACTGTATTTATCATTGGTAAGTCCTCCATCGGGAACGTGCGCCGGCGCACGTCCGCCATACGGATTAAGTGGAGAACGGGGAGATGAGTTGGAGGAAGGCTGCATCTCGATTTAGTCGGTCGAAATGCAGTGCGTCAAGCGGACCGGCCGCCTGAACCTTCAGAGCACACCCTTGCCCGGATTCCGCTTACCGGCGGATTCCGAGGCTGGCTATGAGCGTCTTGTAACGCTCCGGAGCCGTTTCCTTCAGATAGTTCAACAGGCGACGACGCTTGGCAACCATCGTCAACAACCCACGACGGGAGTGATGGTCCTTCGCATTCGCTTTGAAATGATCCTGGAGCTGAAGAATACGCTGGCTTAAGATGGCAATCTGAACTTCGGATGAACCGGTATCGTTCTTGTGCCGCTTGTAATTTGAGATAACCTCGGTTTTCAGAGCTGCCGCCAATGCCATGCTAGAGTGAATACTCCTCGTCTTACCTTAATCTTCGTTTCTAGTCTGTATCAGGTTAGCACATTCGGCGCCGGAAGACGCAACTTGCCTTCGAAACGGGCGCAAAAGTCGTAACGGGGGGCAAAAAATAGACCGCTTTCAAAAGGCGTTTGTGGCTTCCTCCGCGTTAGTCTGGGCTCCATATTCCTTCAACTTATTGAATAGTGTCTTTAAGCTGATTCCTAGAATTTCGGCAGCGCGCGTCTTATTATTCTTCGTGTGCTGTAACGTAATGTGGATTAAAGCTTTTTCGGCCTCGGAAACGGTCGTTCCCACAGGAAGCCGAACAGCATCGGGCTCTTTGAGGTCTGTCGCGGGCCTCGGGCCAGCAGTCGCATGAAAATGCGGCAAGTGAGCCGGTGTCAGCGCTCCTTCCCCTGCAACAATCAGAGCTCGCTCAATCACATTCCGAAGTTCTCGAACATTACCCGGCCAGTTGTGCCGCGCAAGCTGATCGAGCAGTTCCTTACTCGCCTCGGTTATCTTGCAGCCGTGCTTCCGATTTAAATCGCGAATCAGCGCTTCCACCAATACTGGAATATCGCCTTCGCGCTGCCGGAGCGGAGGCAGGGAGATCTGGAATACGTTCAAGCGATAATACAAGTCCTCACGCAGCTCACCTTTTCGAAGAGCTTCCTCGAGATTTTTGTTCGTCGAAGCGATGATACGAACGTCGACTACGATTTCGTTCTTTCCGCCTAACCGGCGCACGCGAGAGTCTTCCAATACACGGAGCAATTTCGCCTGTGTGCCCACGGGCATCTCTGCAAGCTCGTCCAAAAGCAATGTGCCATGTTGGGCGAGTTCGAAGCATCCTGCCCGTCGCTCGACCGCGCCTGTGAACGCTCCTTTTTCGTGACCGAAAAGCTCGCTTTCCATAAGGGATTCCGGCATTGCAGCGCAATTTACTGCAACAAACGGACCCGATCTGCGCGGACTCAGATGATGGATCGCGCGCGCAACCAGTTCCTTGCCGGTTCCGCTTTCGCCATTGATCAGTACGGCAGCCTTGCTGGGAGCCACTTGCCTGATCAACGAGAACACCTGCTGCATCGCAGGCGAAGCTCCAACCAGGTCCACAAGCACGCCCTTGTACTGCAGCTCGCGTTGTAAGCGCTCGGTTTCTTCCGCCAGGCGGCTCTGCGCCGACGCTCGCTCCAAAAGGATGCGAAGCGCTGCCGGTTGAATCGGCTTTTCCAGAAACCAGAACGCGCCCAAATCGTGAATAGTGGCGATCGCGGTTTCGATATTACCGAAAGCTGTGAGCACAATCGCGGGCGGCATATTGCCGGCCGTTCCAAGACGCTTCAAGAGTTCGAAGCCGTCCATGCGCGGCATCATCAAATCTGTTACCAGGACTTGTACCGCGCCGTTGTTTAACTTATCCAGCGCTTCTTGTCCATCTGCCGCAGTTTCCGCGGTGAAACCCCACGAAGAAACCATTCCGGCCAAGCCATTCCGCTGGGTTTCTTCATCATCGACGATGAGCACTCTCGCGGAGGCAGGGCTAACCACATTATTCATCTCTGTCATTGTACTGCGTATCCAGGATGTTAGAATTCAGTTTTAGTTTGCGACTTCGCATTCACTTGCTCAATTCGTTACCAACACAGGCGCTTAACATTCGTACGTCTCTGAAGGAGATCCAATGAAGGGTAATGACGACGTCATCGCGATCCTTAACGAAGTCCTCAAAGGCGAGCTGACGGCCATCAATCAATATTTTCTGCACGCCGAGATGTGCGAAAACTGGGGCTACATGAAGTTAGCTTCCTACGGCCGTAAGGAATCCATTGACGAGATGAAGCACGCGGAAGCTCTGATGGAACGCATTCTCTATTTAGATGGGATGCCTACTATGAGCGAGCTGTTTCCACTTCGTATCGGCCGCAATGTTAAAGAACAGATAGAAAACGATCTCGCTCTCGAGCTGGATGCAATTCCGCGCCTCAATCGGGGCATCGCGCTCTCTGTGCAAGTAGCGGACAACGGTACGCGCGAACTGCTGGTGAAAATTCTGACGGATGAGGAACATCACGTCGATTTCCTCGAAGCGCAATTGCACATGATCCGAGAGATCGGGATTGAAAATTATCTGGCTCAGCAGATTCACGGCGAAGAACAATAAAGTCTTGTCATGCTGCGCGTCTTTGGCCGATTAGCCGCACTCTCGGCCCTGTGGCTAACAGTAAGCGCATCTGCTCAAACATCGTTACCGTCTCCTGCCGCAAACCTGCGCCTTTCGCTCGAACGTCTCGCCAACACCGGCAGCGTACTGATGATCGGGGCGCATCCCGATGATGAGAGCACATCGCTTCTAGCGTATTCGGCGCTCGGACGCCACGTTCGGACCGGTTACCTCTCGCTTACTCGTGGAGAGGGCGGCCAAAACGTAATCGGCCCGGAACAAGGCCACTTACTCGGTGTAATTCGCACACAGGAGTTACTTGCTGCGCGACGGATCGACGGAGCCGAGCAATTCTTTACGAGCGCTGTCGATTTCGGGTATTCGAAGACGGCAGAGGAAACACTCCATAAGTGGGATCGAGACCGCGTGACGGGTGACACTGTTCGAATCATTCGCGAGTTTCAACCGGATGTGGTGATCCTGCGCTGGACAGGAACACCCGCAGATGGTCACGGGCAACATCAAGCGGCCGGCATCCTGGGAATGGACGCCGTGCTTGCGGCAGGCGATGCGGGCCGTTACCCGGATCAGAGATTGAAACCCTGGACGACACCGCGCACCTTGATCTTTCGGGCGAAGGATGGTCCAATTCCGGTGGAGGTGGGCGGCTACGATCCTCTACTCGGTTACTCATACACCGAGATCGCCGGTATGAGTCGCAGCCGTCATGAAAGCCAGGCTATGGGCACGGCGCAATCAATCGGCCCATCGCGTGTGTATCTGGAGCCCGCGATTCCCAAGACCTTTAAGGGCGATTTCCTGGAGGGTATCGCGTTGGGTCCCGAACGACTGTCGCCGCAGGTCGCTGAATATCTGAAATCGGCTCTTGCCGAGTTCGATCCAGAACGTCCCTATAAGACCATCCCGAACCTTCTCCACGCGCGACGCATGCTTCGTAGTCTGTCGGGTAGTCTGGTTGAGCGCAAGCTCCGCGAACTGGATGAGATTGTCGCTAAGTGCGCCGGTTTATCGGCTGAGGCTGTCACGGCGCATCCGTATGCTGCGAAAGGCGCTCGAACACCGATTCAAGTACAAGTCACCAATCGGTCTCCAATTCCGCTCAGCTTGGAGGGCGTAGATATTCCGGGCGCTCCGATGATTCAAAGGGCAGATTTGCCCAATAACATTCCTGTGCGCCGCATCGTGGGGTGGATCGTTCAAGAGCCCGTTCCAATGGCGCAGTTTCGTTTCCGCATCGGAGCGGAGCCAATTCTGATTGCGCGTCCAATTCTGTACCGCTATGTAGACAAGATTCTCGGAGACCGCACTCAGCCGTTCGCCGTTGTTCCTGCCGTCAGCGTGCGATTCGCGGAGCCGACTGTGCTGTTTCCATCCGATACTCCGCGAGAGGTCAGTGTGATGATTCATTCTTACTCCGGAGCGACGAACGGCTCGGTGCGGCTGAACCTGCCTCAGGGATGGTCTTCGAATCCCGAACTCGCGCCCTTCGATCTGCCTGGCGACGGAATGGAAGTTACGATTCCTTTTCGTGTGACACCAACTGACAGCAGGTATGCGGGCGATGTGACCGCAATCGCCGATACCGGCGTGAAGACGAGTTCTTCGGTGCGCGTGATCCGCTATCCGCATATTCCGACACAAACGGTTGTCCTACCCGCAAGTGCACGTTTTGTACGCGAGAACATCCGGGTGCTCGCGCACAAGGTCGGCTATATCATGGGCGCCGGTGATCAGGTGCCCGATGCGCTTCGTCAACTAGGATGTACGGTCAGCCTACTCACGCCTTCTGATCTTGCCAGTGGAGATCTGGAGCAGTTCGACGCAATTATTGCCGGCGTGCGCGCTTTCAATGTGCGGCCGGACCTTAAGGCGAGTATTACTCGCTTAAACGATTATGTCTTTAAGGGCGGGGCGCTCATAGTGCAATACAACACAGCGGATAGCTCGCTCGGCACGTTAGGTCCGTTTCCGATTAAGATCGGTTCCGGGCGAGTATCCGTGGAAGATGCTCCGGTTCAAATTCTCAAGAAGAAGAGTGTGTTGTTGAGTTTTCCCAACGCGATAACCGCATCGGATTTCGAGGGGTGGGTACAGGAACGAGGACTGTACTTTCCGTCCCAGTGGGATGAGCATTATGAGGCGCCGATTGCATCCAACGATCCTGGCGAAAATGCATTGCCGGGCGGTATTCTTTATACGAAGTATGGCGAGGGCGCGTATATCTATACGTCTTACTCCTGGTTTCGGCAACTGCCCGCCGGAGTTCCCGGCGCATATCGGATCTTTGCGAACATGTTAAGCCAATGAACGAGGAACCCCCACCTATTCTCGGTTCATGGCGCCGGCTATACATCGCGGTACTCATTTACCTCGCCGCTCTTATCGTGCTGTTCTACTGGTTTACACGCGCGTTCAGCGGCTAGGTCTATATCTGCACGCCGCTGACCTCGACCATGCTGCGGTGCCCCTCAACGACGACAATCCCGGTTTCGGTGACATGATGAAACTGCGCGTCCCTTTTCAGGTCATAGCCAATGGTGGCGTTTTCGGGAACTCGGACATTCTTATCCAGGATCGCCCTTCGAATCTTTGCATGGCGTCCGATATCGCAGTTGTCGAAAATTACCGAATCCTCTACCAGAGCGCCCGTGTGAACGCGCACTCCACGTCCGAGCACGGACCGTTTGACGACTCCGCCGGACAGGATAGCGCCACCCGATACGATTGAATCGATCGCTTGTCCTCTACGTCCCTCTTCATCGAAAGTGAACTTCGCCGGAGCATCGGAGTAGCCTGCCGTACGCAACGGCCAAAGCCGGTTATAGAGATTCAGGAGAGGCGAAACCTGGCGTAAATCCATGCTTGCATCGTAATATGCGTCGATCGTTCCTACGTCTCGCCAATAGACGGGATGGCCCGGAGGATCGCCTTCGATGACGTTCGTCTGAAAGTCGTAGGCATACATCGGTGATCGATTGATAAGGCCGGCAGAATGTCACGCCCGAAATCGTGACTGCTTTCTTCATTGGCCGCGTCCGCGTACAGCTCTCTCAGCAGCGTTTGGGTGCTGAACATATAATTCCCCATCGACGCGTACACGCGATCGGAATCTCCGGGCATGGTGGGGGCGTCGGCTCGCTTTTCGTGGAAGCCCACAACTGCTCCTTCACCGGTGGTCTCGATGACTCCGAATTCGCTGGCTAGCCCTTTTTCCACCGGAATGGCTGCAATGCTTACCTCAGCCCGTTTCTGCTGGTGAAATTCGATCATGTCACGGATGTTCATCCGGTAAATGTGATCCGCGCCGAAGATTACTACCAGATGCGGGTCCGCCTGTTCGATCAGATTGATGTTCTGATAGATGGCGTCGGCGGTTCCGCGATACCAGGTCTCGCCCGCGGTACGCATCTGCGCGGGCACCGGGATAATGAAGTGACTCTTCAGGAGACTGTTGGATTCCCACCCATCCCGCAAATGCTGCAGAAGGGACTGGCTCTTGAACTGGATCAGGACGTAGATCGAGTAGATGCCTGAATTAATAAGATTGCTAAGAACGAAATCGACAATTCGATATCGGCCGCCGAACGGTACGGCGGGTTTCGCTCGCTCCTTTGTCAGTGGATAGAGGCGGGTTCCCTTTCCGCCGGCCAGCACAAACGCGAGCACCCGAAGTTGTTGCATGTACGCCTCTCTGTTGAAGCTCTGATGTACAACCCGAAACTATTGTATCCACGGCTTTCAGAAAGTCCAGCACTCACTGTTGAATCAGCGCATCGGCTTCGATCTCGACGAGCATGTCCGCCGAAATCAGCCTCCGCACTTCAACCATGGATGCGGCCGGGCGAATCTCTCCGAACACCTCGCCGTGAGCGCGTCCCACTTCCTGCCATTGATTGATGTCGATTACGTAGATACGGGTTCGGATGACGTCGCTCATCGATGCTCCGGCCTCGCGTAACGCTGCCTCTATATTCTTGAGCGCCTGTTGTGCTTGCCGGTACGGATCGCCAATGCCGACGATGTCGCCCTTGGCATCCGTCGCAGTTGTGCCCGAGACGTGAACATACGCTCCCGCGCGCACGGCTCGAGAATATCCAACTTTAGGCTCCCAGGGCGTTCCGGATGAGAAATTTTGGCGCATAGTTCGATTATCGATCGCGGTTGTGTTAGTTTATCCCTCGTTGAATAAGTGGATCGTTGTTATTCTCCTTTGTCTGGCCAACGTCATCGCGTACGTTGACAGGACGAACCTCTCCGTGGCGATCGCCTCGAAGGATTTTAAGGATTTCTTTCAGCTCACTGATGTCCAGCGCGGCGATCTGAGCTCCGCGTTTTTCTGGAGCTATGCCTTCCTGCAAGTGCCTATCGGCGCATTGGCAGACCGCTTCGGAGTGAAGTACCCGTTCGCGATCAGCTTCCTGATCTGGAGCCTCGTGTCCGCGAGCACTGGATGGGCAACAAGTCTATGGCAGTTGTTCGCATTCCGCGTGATGCTTGGAGTGGGCGAGGCAATTATCACTCCCGGAAGTCTCCGGTGGATCAGGCTGCATATTCATGAGAGTCAGCGTGGACTTGCGATCGGCCTGTTCTTCGCGGGCGCCAAACTCGGGCCGGCAATCGGCGCGTATAGCGCGGCGTTGCTCATCGAGAAATACGGATGGCGGGAGATGTTCATCATTCTCGGATTGGGATCTCTCATTTGGCTGATCCCATGGCTGATGACTGCAAAGGATGATGACCGCGAGTTGGAGACGGCGGCCATCAAGAGCTCGGCGGCACCGCAGGTGTCGTTCTGGGACGTGTTCAAGACACCGCGCCATTTACGGGATCATCATCGGAACTTTCGCATACAACTACTTCAATTACTTCTGCATGACTTGGCTGCCCGCCTACTTCATCGAGAACTGGAAGTTAACGAAGACCGACATGGGATTGTTCACCGCCTTCAGCTTCAGCGGCATGGCGGTCGTCGCAATCCTGGCCGGCGTGGTGGCGGACCGGCTCATCGCGAAGGGCTGGGATGTGATCAAGGTGCGTAAGGGATTTACGATTGCCGGATTGGCCGTAGCATCGACTGAGGTGATCGGGGTAATGAGCGGATCGCGCGATATAGCCCTGACTTTCGCGATCATTTCCCTGGCGGGGCTCGGCTTGGCTACCGCGAACTACTGGGCGTTGACCCAGAGTCTCATGCCGGGTGCGGCGATTGGCCGGATCACCGGTGTCCAGAACTTTGCTTCCAATATCTCGGGGATTGCGGCGCCCGTTGTTACCGGCAGGCTGATCGCAATGACGGGAAGCTATGAGGCGCCGATGCAGGCAATTCTCGTTCTGCTTGCCTGCGGAATCGCCGCCTACATTTTCCTGGTCCGTCCGAAGTACGCGCCGAAGCCTGCTGCGCCGCTGACTACTCTACCCAGTTCATCGCGAGATTGACGAAGGTCCGCATCGGTACGCCCGATGGTCCTTTGGCCAGATACGGCTTCGCATCGTCTAACCACGCCGTACCTGCGATGTCCAGGTGTACCCATGGCTTGCCCTCGACGAACTCCTCGAGGAACTTGGCGGCTGTAATCGCGCCACCCCAACGTCCGCCGATATTGGGGAGATCGGCGAACGCACTCTTCAGATACTCCTTATAATCGTCATCGAGTGGCATATGCCACATTCGCTCGCCGCCGGATCTGCCGGCCGCGGCCACGCGGCTGAGGAACTCCTCGTTGTTGGTGAAGGCGCCGATGTGAACGTGGCCCAAGGCGACGACAATGGCGCCGGTCAACGTGGCGGCATCGACCAGGTGCGTGCATCCGAGACGGATGGCATAGGTGATCGCGTCGATCAGAATGAGCCGACCCTCGGCGTCCGTGTTGAGCACCTCCACCGTTTTGCCCGAGAGTGAGGTGACGATATCGCCCGGTCGTTGCGCCTTTCCGCTGACCATGTTCTCCACTGTCGGTACGAGCGCCGTGATCCTGACTTTGGGTTTCAGCTGGGCGATCGCCCGCATCGCGCCGATCACGGTTGCGCCGCCGCCCATGTCGTACTTCATCTTCTCCATGCCGTCGGCGGGCTTGATCGATATGCCTCCGGTATCGAATGTCACGCCTTTACCAATCAAACCCAAATGATCGGTTCCACTAGCATTTTCAGGAACATAGCGAAGCACAATCAGTGCTGGAGGGTTGTCGCTTCCCTGGGCAACACCGAGCAGCGATCCCATCCCGAGCTGCCGCATGCGACCTTCGTCAAGGATCTCGCACTCGAGTCCAAACTCGGATGCCATCTTTCGGGCCTGCTCCGCCAGAATGAGCGGGGTGAGCCGGTTGGCGGGTTCGTTTTTCAATTCACGGCTGAAGTTTTGGGCTTCGGCGACGATCCTGCCGCTGCTCCAGCGCCGCCTTTCAGCTCGGGACTGGCCTTGGGCACGGCCAGCGTAAACGACTCCAGCCGCTTTTCTCCCTTTTTCGGGTCCGTCTTCAACTGATCGGGCTCAAAATCGCCGAGGATAGCTCCTTCAACCGCGGCTTGGGCAAACTCAGGCTGTTCCAGCCATAAGTGAATGCGGCGGAATGACTTACCTTTTAAGGTTCTCACCGCCGTACCGACGGCTTTTCGCATTTCATTTGCGTCGAACTTGTCGCGCTTACCGGCTCCGGCAAGTACTAACCGCTTCGCCTTGAGCCCGGCTGGATGGGGGAGTACTGCCGACTCGCATGGCTTGCCGGTGAATTCACCAGACGTGTAGATTTCAGAGGCCCATTGGCCGAGTGATTCGGCGGACGAGGTTGGAGCAGCCCCTTCAAATCCAAGCACTATAACTACTTCGGCATCCAAACCCGTCAGTGGGCCTTCTTCTATCTTTAGTTCGATCATGATCAATAGTCCCTGCGTCGGTTCAATTCTTTCCGTGCTTCCTCGTTTGCTTCGCGCTGCCTCTCCGACTCACGTTTGTCGTGAAGCTTTTTGCCTCGCGCAACGGCGATCTCGCACTTGATTTTGCCGTCTTTCAGGTAGAGCTTCGTTGGGACCAGCGCGAGTCCCTTCTCCTTAACCTTCCCCTGAAGCTTGTCGATCTCCTGCCGGTGCAATAACAGTTTGCGCTTTCGCATCGGCTCGTGATTCTCGCGATTCCCGTGCGAGTACTGGCTGATGTGTGCGTTCAGAAGCCACGCTTCGTTTTCGAGGATGTCCGCGTAACTCTCTTTGAGTTGGACCTTTCCGGTCTTTGCTGCCTTTACCTCGGTCCCGCTGAGCGCAATCCCAGCCTCGTACCTTTCCAGGAGGTGGTAGTTGTAACCGGCTTGGCGGTTATCGCTCAGGACTCGATTACCAGAATCGTTGGGTGGCAAGGTGTTTTCGGCTCAACGAAGAAGCAGCTGCACGCGTCAATAACTTATAGACTGCAACGATCCGGTGGCTGCGGAACGATCGCTCCGGGGACGTTTGTTCAATTTTAGCACATGGTGATTTTCCTCATAACATGTCTGTTTTGAGAGTTTTAGCCGCGTTTATCATAATTCTGCTGGCACTTGGACCCATAGCGCCTCCAGCGCACGCTCGAACCAAGAAGGGCGACGATTATCTGAAAAAGGGCCGTGAGGCCGAGGTTCGTAAGCAATGGGAAACGGCGCTCGATTTTTATGAAAAGGCGATGCTCGAGGATCCCGGCGATGCCGCATATCAGCTTTCCGCCAAACGGGTCCGTTTTCAAGCCGCGATGGCGCGGGTAGATACGGCCCAAAAACTGCGTTCCGCTGGACAACTTGAGGAGGCGCTTGCGGAATTTCAGAAGGCCTACGCGATCGATCCCTCATCGGCAATAGCGGAGCAGGAGCTCAAGCGCACAAAGGAGATGATCGAGCGGGAGAAGAACCCGCAGGGGCGTGCAGCCACTCCGGAGGATCGCGGGTTGACGCCCGCGGAAAAGGCTCAGAAGGAGATCGATGAGAAGGTCTCACGAATGATGCCTACTCCGGAATTGAAGCCGATCAATCCGGGGCCGACTAATCTCAAAATGAACAATCAGCCGGTGAAGGTGCTCTATGAGACAGTGGGCAAACTTACCGGTATCAATGTAGTGTTCGACCCGGAGTACCAAGCGCCTCCGGGCAATTCAAAATTCACGATCGATCTCACCAACACGTCTTTAGAAGAAGCCCTCGATTTTATCGCCATTCAGACCAAGTCTTACTGGAAACCGCTCTCATCAAATACTATTTTCGTTACCAACGACAACGTGACGAAGCGGCGCGATTACGAGGACTACGTGGTTAAGGTGTTCTACATCAAGAACTCGACTACGGTGCAAGATCTTCAGGAAATAGCGACGACGGTACGCTCTGTTACCGAGATTCGACGATCATTCGTCTACAGCGCGCAAAATGCCATCCTCGTCCGCGGTACAGCTGATCAGGTCGCGCTCGCCGAGAAACTGATCAAGGACATCGATAAGCCCAAGGCAGAAGTGGTTGTCGATGTGATTGTGATGGAAGCCAATCGATCCCGTGTTCGGGATCTCTACGCTACCATCACCACCGCGGGCGGCGCTCCTGGAATCAATATTCCGATTAGCTACGGGAAACCTGTGGTTCAGGCCAACCCAACCCCCGGTACTGGCACTGGCACTGGCTCGGATACGGGTACCGACCAATCCAGCGGACTGATTGCTCTCAACAAGATAAGCAACATCGCCTCGGGTAACTTTTACACCGTCGTGCCAGGCGCAATTATCAAAGCGCTTCTGACCGATAGCCAGACACGAGTGATTCAGCAGCCTCAGGTCCGAGCGGTCGAAAATCAGAAGGCGTCGCTCCGAATCGGCGATCGAATTCCTTACGCATCCGGTAGTTTCCAGCCGGGCGTGGGCGGTGGTGTAGGTCTCAATCCTCTGGTCAGCACCCAGTTTAACTTTGCGGATGTAGGCGTGAATGTCGACTTACAGCCCAAAGTGCATGGACGAGACGAAATTTCCATGCACATTGAGCTTGAGATCTCGAACGTTAGCTCACGAGTGGAGATCGGTGGCGTCTCACAGCCGGTGATCAGCCAGAAGAAGATCGTTCACGACATTCGTATCAAAGAGGGAGAGGTGAACCTTCTCGGCGGCCTTTTGCAGACTCAGGACGTCAAGAGTATTGCGGGCATCCCGTGGTTGGCGGAACTTCCGGTGCTGGGACGTTTTTTTGGCAGCAATCACGACGAGACCAGCCGTGGAGAATTGTTGATCGCGTTGATACCTCACATCGTCCGGGCGCCTGAGTTCACAGATGTTAATATTCGCGCAGTCTCTGCCGGTAATGACGCAAACGTGAAGCTCAACTACTCCCCAAGGCCGGAGCCACCGCCCGCCGCTCAAGCGCCTCCAGAGGCCGCGGCGCCCAAACCCGTTCCTGGCGCAGAGCAGGCGAAACCCGCGGAGCCGGTCCAGCCGCGGCTGATCTTCAGTCCAGCGACAGCATCAGTGCAATTGAATGCACCCATAACCGTGCAGCTCGTTTTGGAGAACGTGTCCGATCTGTACACAGCTCCAATGAAGCTTAAGTTCGATCCTAAGATTCTCCGGCTAACAAACGTTCGCGCCGGACAACTGTTGTCTGCCGACGGACAGAAGATCAACTTTACGGAGAGCACGATGAATGACATCGGCGAAGCGACGGTAACGCTGAATCGACTGCCGGGTAGTGGGGGCGTTGCGGGAAGCGGGCCGATTCTGAGCCTGACATTCCAGGCGATCGGACGCGGCACGGCGAACGTCGCTGTCACGGAAGCAGGGGTGAAGAACGTACAGATGCAGCCGATTCCGGTTTCAGCGCCGTCTCTCAGTATTAATGTCCAGTAGGGATAGGGACGATGAGACGTAAGAATCAACGCGGATTGACACTGGTGGAGTTGATCGTAGCCTTTACGATCATGTCGCTGCTGACTGCTATGGCGGTCCCGCTCGCGCGCTACAAAGTGCGCCGCGAGAAGGAGAAGGAGCTCCGCTACGCGCTCCGGGAAATTCGCAACGCAATCGATAAATATAAGGATATGGCCGATACGGGCAAGCTAGGCATTCAACAGAAGGCCGGCTCGGACGGCTATCCGGAATCGCTCGAGATTCTGGTTGAGGGCGTAAAAGGTCAAGGCGAAGTGGACAAAAAGATTCGATTCCTGCGCCGGATCCCTCGAGATCCGTTCACAAATTCGACGGAATGGGGCAAGCGCAGCACCCAAGACGAACCCACTTCCACCTCATGGGGCGGGCAGAACGTCTTCGATATCTATTCGAAGACTACGGAAAAGGCGAAAGATGGCACTCCGTACTCGGAATGGAACTAGATCCGGCTTCACGATGATCGAATTGATGATCGTGATGGCGGTCATCACGATTCTCGTTTCGATTGCAGTTCCGTTCTATCAGAAGTCGATCATTCGATCCAAGGAATCGGTGCTGAAGAACAATCTGTTCACTATGCGCACCGTGATCGACGAGTACACGATGGACAAAGGTAAAGCGCCTCAGAGCCTGCAGGACTTAGTAACCGAAGGATACCTCCGGAACCTGCCTGTCGATCCCATGACGAGTTCCGATCAGTCGTGGAAAATCATCATGGAAGACGCCACTTCGAGCGTCAGCCAGAATGAGCCGGGCATCTTCGATGTCCGCAGCGGATCCGATAAGACCAGTCTGGAAGGCACAGCCTACGCAGATTGGTAACGCGGCCGCCTTCGACGTCGTGATTATCGGCGCGGGAGCGGCCGGTCTCATGTGTGCCGTCGAGGCAAGCAAACGGGGCCGTCGTGTCGTAGTGGTGGAACATAACGCGGAGATCGGACGCAAGATTCTCATCTCCGGCGGCGGCCGTTGTAACTTCACGAATGTAGATTGTAGACCGGAGAATTACCTCTCTTCGAATCCGCACTTTCACAAGTCGGCGCTGGCGCGGTACACGTCTTCTGATTTCATAAGACTCGTCGAGAAGCATCGAATCCCGTATCATCACAAGACTATGGGGCAGTTATTCTGCGACAGGTCGGCCCGCGACATTACGTCGATGTTGATGGCCGAGTGCGGTCCGACGCATGTCTGGACGAACTGTCGTGTCACCGAGATCCGGCGGACAACACAATTCGAGCTCGAGACTAGCCGCGGTAGCTTGCAGTCGCCAGCATTGGTGGTTGCGTGCGGCGGTTTATCCATTCCAAAGATGGGAGCCACTTCGTTCGGCTACGATGTCGCCCGCCAATTTGGAATCAAGCTGGCTCCTACCCGCCCTGCACTTGTGCCGCTGACATGGAAGAGTGCTGATGAGAGCCATTGGACGGATCTCAGCGGTGTTGCCACTGAAGTGATCGCGAAATCGAATGGCCATCAATTTCGCGAAAAATTGCTGTTCACTCACCGCGGCCTCAGCGGCCCGGCTATCTTGCAGATTTCCTCTTATTGGCATCCGGGAACCAGTATCGAGATCGACATGCTGCCGCGCGACACACTGGAAGAGATCGAAGCGGCGCGTGGAAACCGAGCTTTGAAGAATGCCCTCGGGGACCACCTTCCGAAGCGGTTTGTAGAGCGATGGCTCCAGGTGGGGAAGGTTGAAGATCTTCACTCGTGGCGGGTTCAGCCTGGCGGTACGGAAGGGTACGCAAAGGCAGAGGTGACGGCAGGCGGTGTGCATCCCGATGAACTGTCGTCGAAGACTATGGAATCGAGAAGAGTGCCGGGATTGTTTTTTATCGGCGAAGTTGTCGATGTCACGGGGCATCTCGGAGGCTACAACTTTCAATGGGCATGGTCGTCCGGGTGGGCAGCGGGACAGGCCGTATGATCGGATAAATGGAACGCGACCAAGCTCTCGCCATCTTGCACGAGTTCACGAAGTCAGAAAGCCTTAGGAAACATGCCCTCGCCGTTGAAGCATGTGTGTTGGCCTATGCCAAGAAGTTCGGGGCGGACGAGCAGAAATGGTCCGTAACCGCTCTGCTGCACGATTTCGATTACGAGATGCACCCCGATGCTCCCGATCACCCGATGAAAGGCGAGCAGATTCTTAAGGACCGCGGTGTGGATGACGAGATTCGCCGGGCGATTCTATCGCATGCCAATTACAGCGGCGTTCCTCGGGAGAGCCTGCTGGAGAAGACGCTGTTCGCCTGTGACGAACTCGCAGGATTTCTCAGTGCAGTGTCGTATGTCAAGCCCTCCAAAAGCATTTCCGAAGTCGATGTGAAGTCAGTGCGGAAGAAGCTAAAAGACAAGGCGTTCGCCCGGTCTGTTAGTCGCGAGGATATTGATAATGGGGCGCGTGAGCTTGGTGTGGATCTGGATGCGCATATTGGGTTTTGCCTGAAGGCGATGCAAGCGCGCGCCCTCGAGCTGGGGCTTGCCGGATCACGTACCGCCGACAGTCTTAGATAGACAGTATAATAATCCGACCTCAAAGGAGTGCAAAATGAGTCCATCGACAGATGTCACACCAGAACACATCATGCAAGTGGGTTTGGGTTTCTGGGGATCAAAAGTATTGCTGAGCGCAGTCGAGATGGGGGTATTTACCGAACTGTCTCACGGTCCTCAGGAATTTGGCAAGCTGGCCGGGAGGTTGGGGCTTCATCCGCGATCGGCCAGGGATTTCTTGGATTCGCTCGTAGCGTTGGGATTTTTGCGCAGGTCGGATCAGATCTATTCGAACACTCGCGAGACCGACCTCTTCCTCGATAGAAACAAGCCCAGCTATATCGGAGGAATGCTGGAGATGGCCAACGCGCGATTGTTTGGATTCTGGAATCATTTGACTGAAGCGCTCCGGACTGGCCGGCAACAAAATGAAGCAAAGGACGAGAGCGGTCCATCGTTCTTCGCGGCCTTATATGCCGATCCCGCCCGGCTCAAAGGATTTCTTACCGCAATGTCAGGTTTAAGTCGAGGCGCGAATCTGGCTATTGCGAGAAAGATCTCGTGGTCTAAATACAAGACATACGCAGATGTGGGCACGGCGCAGGGCGATTTGGCGGTTCAGATCGCTTTGGCCAATCCTCACCTAAAAGGCATCGGGTTCGATCTCGCCGAGGTTGGGCCGGTATTCGAAGAATATGTAGCAGCTAATGGCATAGCCGACCGGCTGCGTTTTCAACCGGGTGATTTCTTTACAGAGACTCTGCCGAATGTCGATGTCATCACGATGGGGCACATTCTGCACGACTGGAATCTGGATGAGAAGAAGGCGCTCCTTCGAAAGGCCTACGATGCGCTTAATCCGGGTGGGGCGATGGTCGTGTATGACGCGATCATCGATGACGACCGATCGAAGAATGTTTTCGGCCTGCTGATGAGCTTAAATATGCTGGTGGAGACGCCCGGCGGGTTTGACTATACCGGGTCGGACTGCATCGCGTGGATGAAGGAGACTGGATTCCGCGACGCGTACGTCGAGCCTCTTGTCGGGCCGGATTCGATGGTCGTCGGGTTTAAGTGAAGAAAGCTCCGCTCCTTGGCAGTCCCGGCTCCGTCGAGATCAGTTACGTGCGTAAGGATTTGGTTGGTTTGATACGCTCGTTACAGGTATATGTCACGTTGTGCCAGCGCCATCGCTCGATGGTTGATGCTTGGAATCATCGGGATTGTCCGCGTACATGCGGCTGAACCCGCGGATTCCGACCTGGAGCGTAAGTTCTCGCAGACCGTTCGCCCTTTTCTCGCGAGCTATTGTATGGGCTGCCATTCTGGCTCAAGTCCGGCAGCGCAATTCAATCTTCAGCCATACACGACAGTAGCGGCAGTTACCCGCGATCAAGCCCATTGGGAGCATGTACTCGAAAGACTGACAGCTAATCAGATGCCGCCGCGGCCTGTAAAGCAGCCGCCCGCCGAAGCCCGGAAACAGGTTATCGAATGGATCCAGGCGATGCGTGCCAGCGAGGCCCAAAAGAACGCGGGAGATCCCGGAACCGTACTCGCCCGCCGGCTTAGTAACGCCGAGTACAACTACACAATCCGTGATCTGACCGGCGTGGACATTCGTCCCACACGAGAGTTTCCCGTGGATCCGGCCAACACCGCGGGCTTCGACAATTCCGGTGAGTCATTGACGATGTCTCCGGCGCTTCTGAACAAATATCTGCAAGCCGCGCGCGAAGTTGCGAACCATATGGTCCTGACACCCGACGGGATGAGCTTTGCTCCGCATACGATGCTCGTCGAAACGGATCGCGAGAAATTCGCCATTAAGCGCATCGTTGATTTCTACGAGAGACAACCGACGGATTATGCGGACTATTTCGAGGCCGCCTGGCGCTTCAAATATCGATCTGCTCTCGGAAAGCCGAAGGTCACGCTGTCCGGGATTGCTTCCGAAGCGAAGCTTAGCCCGAAATACTTGCCGATGATACTGGCAGGTACTCGGCGAAACGAAGCCATCGACGATGGAAGAAGTCGGACCGATCGCGAAGCTCCGCGCAATGTGGCGTTCGCTTCCGCCGCCGAGCGCAAAAAATCCGGAACAGGTGCGAGCAACATGCGTCCAAATGCGCGATTTCGTCGTCAGAATCCGGAAGCACACGGCGATGGAGTTCGCATCGCCGGTGGTCAAAGGACTGAGTCCGACCTCGCAACCTTTGATGAACTGGAAATTGCGCGCGTTTGCCTCTCACCGCCGCGATTTCGACCGAAACGCGCTTCGCATGGAGACCGATCCTCCACCCGTAGTCCCCGAGATTCCGAAATATCCTGGACTCGGCGAGGAATCGGCAGTCCGGGCAGCGGCCCTGATGCAGAAGGCCCGAGCAGGCGATACGGATCTCATCGTTCCCACTGGCCAGCGAGCCCGGTATGAGGCTGCCTTCGCATCTCTCGCAAATGTCTTTCCCGACGTATTCTATGTGCGCGAACGCGGGCGGTTTTTCCCGGATGATTCGCAGGACAAGGGACGCTTGTTGAGCGCGGGTTATCACAACGTGATGGGTTACTTCCGTGACGATACTCCGCTGATGGAATTGATTCTCGATGACAGCGGCAAGAAGGAACTCGATCGGCTTTGGAAGGAGTTCGACTTCATCGCGGACTTCACGGCGCGGACTTGGGTCCAGTATTACTTCAATCAGAGCGGCGAAGTGCAGGGTAAGGGTCGGGAGTCCGGAACGGCCAGGCCGTCCGACAAAGAAGTCAGCGCTCCGCCGATCATCTTCGGCTTAAGAGACGCGTATCTCGCGAAGGCGGAAGCTAGCGACAATCCCATCGCGATGGAGGCCATTCGCTATCACTTTCAATGGGTAAACGACACACTTCGATCGGTTGAGCGCATGCGGGCTGAGGCGGAACCGCGTCATCTCGATGCTCTTCTCAATTTCGTGGCGCGCGCCTATCGCCGGCCCTTGACGGAAGCGGAACGAGGAAAGATTCTTGACTTCTATCAGAGCTTGCGCGAGAAGAGCGGACTGACGCACGAAGAAGCGATCCGCGATTCTGTGGTTAGCGTGCTGATGTCACCGAAGTTCTCGTATCGCATGAACCCCGGCGGCAGTACCGTATCCAAGGCCGGAAAGCCAGCGGTGCTGCCGGCGGTTAGCGTCAAAGGTCAACCCTTGGGACCCTATGATCTCGCCAGCAGGCTGAGCTATTTTCTCTGGTCCAGCATGCCGGATCGAGGAGCTTCTGGATCATGCAGCCAAAGGCGATCTGCAAAAGCCAGCCGTGCTGATTGCGCAGGCTCACCGATTGTTGAAGGATGAACGCGCGCGCGGATTGGCTGTCGAGTTCGGTGGAAACTGGCTCGATTTCCGTCGATTCGAGGAACACAATGCTGTAGATCGCGATCGGTTTCCCAGCTTCAATAACGAACTGCGCGAAGCTATGTTTCAAGAACCAATTCGTTTGATCGATGATGTGATCCACAACGACCGTTCTGTTCTTGATCTGCTTTACGGTAAGTACACCTTTGTAAATCCGGTGCTTGCCAAGCACTACGGTATGCCGGAGGTGAAAGGAACTGAAGATACATGGGTCCGAGTGGATGATGCGACACCCTATGGACGGGGTGGCTTGTTGCCGATGTCTGTATTCCTTACCCAAAACGCGCCCGGGTTGCGTACGAGTCCGGTGAAACGCGGCTATTGGGTTGTTCGGCGCGTGCTCGGCGAGACGATTCCGCCACCGCCGCCGAATGTCCCCGAGTTGCCGCAGGACGAAGCTAAGGCGGATCTGCCTTTGCGTGATATGCTTGCGAAGCATCGTGACAATCCCGCGTGCGCTTCCTGCCACTCGCGGTTCGATTCATTCGGACTGGCCTTCGAGGGTTACGGACCGATCGGAGAGAAGCGATCGAAAGATCTGGCAGGACGGCCGGTCGACACGCGGGCTGCGTTTCCGGGCGGCGAGGAAGGTGTGGGCTTCGAGGGCGTTCAGAATTTTATCCGCGAGCATCGACAACAGGATTTTCTGGATAACCTGAGCCGGAAATTGCTCGCCTATTCGCTGGGGAGGTCGTTATTGCTCTCGGATGAACCCACGATCGGGCGCATGACCGGAAGGCTAGCGGAGAATGGCTATCGTTTCTCTTCACTTGTCGACGTCATAGTAACCAGCCCACAGTTTCTAAACAGAAGAGTTCCGGATTCCCCCACTCCACAGTTGGCACAGACGAGGTAAATGGAAATGTCGAAGCGAATGAAGAAGTCAGCTACTCCGATCTCCCGCCGTACCGTTCTTCGAGGCGCAGGGGTCACGATGGCGCTGCCGTGGCTTGAGTCCCTACCTTGTTTTGCCGACGCGACTACCGTAAGCGCCGGCTTTCCGAAACGTTTCGGCGTAATATTCATGGGAAACGGCGTTAACGAGGATCACTGGGGGTCCGAAGGGTCGGGCGCTGAGATGAAGCTCAGCAAGACACTATCCCCGCTCGAGCCTTTGAAGCACAAGATCAACGTGATTCACGGACTCTTCCAGAAGCGGGCCACCGGACAGGGCATCCATCCCGCGCAAACCGGCTGTCTGCTGTCTGGGGCGCTGATTCAGAAAGGCGCCATCATCCGAGCCGGCGTTACGGTGGATCAGATGCTCGCCAGCCGAATCGGCCAGGATACTCCGCAATCCAGCATCGTGCTGGCTTGCGAGCAGCCGATGACGGGCTATCACGAGACGAACTTCTCGATGGCGTACAGCTCGCATATCTCCTGGCAGAATCCCGACTCGCCTGTCCCGAATGAAGTTTATCCTTCGCTGGCTTGGGACAGTCTCTTTGAAAATCGCGGCAGCCTTCGGAATATGAGCATTCTTGACCGGGTGATGGATGACGCAACGGCTCTCACTCGCCAAATCAGCTCGAGCGACAAGATAAAGCTGGATGAGTATCTCAACAGCGTGCGAGAAGTGGAAAAGCGGGTCGACGGCATGCGCAAGAGCAAAGACAAGGCCGAGGATCTTGCGAAACAGAAGAACCGTCCTGTGTTCTCGATGGACCGGCCGGCCAACGGATTGCCGGAAGATTTGCGCGAGCACGCGCGCCTGATGTGCGACATTATTGCGATTGGTTTCCAGACGGATAAGACTCGCGTTGCCAGCCTGCTTCTCGCACGAGATCTTTCTGCCATGTACTATCCGTTCCTCGAGGTGAAGGAAGGGCATCATGCCGCATCGCATGACAATACTTCCGATGGGTATGAGCGCATTTCACGCTTCCACTTGAGTCAGCTCGCATATCTCGCAACGAAGCTCGACGGTATGCCTGAAGGCGACGGAACAGTGCTTGGATAACTCGTGTCTGATGTTCCTGTCGAATATGTGGATCGGCCGTAAGCACGACAATACGCGACTGCCTCTTGTGCTTGCGGGAGGATTGGGCGGCACGCTGCAGACAGGACGCACACTGAACTACTTGGAGGCCGGCGATGAAAATCGCAAACTCTGCAGCTTATATCTCTCGATTATGGATCGTATGGGAGTGAAGCTCGACAAGTTCGGTGACGCCGAGACACGCCTGGAACGGATCTGATCTCGCGTCATCTAAGGTGCCCGGTAGCCTCGATAACTTGCTGAATTGCAATTCACGACTATCTCCGGGCGGTAGAGGTGAATCATATGACCACTATTTTCGACGCGAACCAGCTGAACGAGAGCCCACTCAATTGAGAAACCTCCGCCGCCATTTTCAATGAGTACTATTGGCGATCCCTTTCCCGTGCAGTTCAGGTGTAGCTTGCGACCGCCAAGGTCAACCATCTGCCCAGGCGCTACAGGATCCGATCCTTGCGCCGGCACAAGACGGCAGGTTGATAGCAGCAGGAAAACACATAATCTGGTCCAGCGCATATGATGTTCAATGCGAGGGACGTTTCAAGATGAAAGTCTGTCTCAACTTGGAAGGCGGCTGCCAAGGATAGAACGGTACTGTCGCGATCCGGCGCTCCCGTGATTTGCATGCCAATAGGTAGGCCGCTCTTGCTGAAGCCGCATGGAATCGAAATAGTCGGCAATCCGTAGAGGTTCCACGGCGCGGTGTTTCTCAGGAATAGGAGACTTGGATGCGAGGCGAGTTTGAAAGCCGGGCCTGGAGCGGTCGGTGTGATGAGAACATCAGCCTCTTTAAACAAAATCTCGGCAGCGGTCGCACGGAGCTTTTGCATCTCTCGCCCGGCGAGGATGTAATCGGCAGCCGAGATTGGCTTACCCAATTCGATGCTTGCTTTTGTGCCCGCATGGTATCGCTCAGGGTGTTGCGCCAGCAGCTCTCGATGGAAGGCGAACGCTTCGGCAAAAATGACTGTGCTGTATGCGGCGGGCAGCGGCGTGTCGGCGTGCAGTCGAAGTCCAGGTAAGTTTATATCTCGGACTTCCGATACGAGAGCGCTTCATGGTATTGATGCCGCGGTTAACATTGTATCGACTTCACCGTCGATTTGCTCCCAATATGGAGAGCGGGCCAAGTCCCACACGCAGGTTCTTCGGTGAGAAGGAGCTTCATCGGTTGCCCGGACAACACACCATCCAATAGAGCCGCATCCAGAGCCGTCCTGGTCATCGGTCCAACGTGATCCAGAGACCAAGCGAGCGGCGCGACGCCATCCGTCGAGACTCGACCGTAAGTTGGTTTGTATCCGGTAATGCCGCAGAAAGCGGCAGGGAGACGAATAGAACCGCCTGTATCTGAGCCAAGCGCGGCCAGGCACATTCCTGTCGCCACCGCGACAGCCGATCCACCGGAACTTCCTCCAGGAGAACATTGTGGATTCCAAGGATTATGGCAAGCTCCGAATGCGCTGGTCTCCGACGTGAAGTTATACGCGAACTCGTCCATGTTCGCCTTACCTACCAGGACGCTACCGGCTTCGTGGAGTATGCGGACGACTGTAGCGTCTGCTCCCGGCACACGCTCGCGCCATTGGGCCGAGGCCGCGGTTGTGCGAACACCTGCGGTGTCAAACAGGTCCTTTAACGCGATCGGAATTCCATGAAGCGGCTCTTTCGCAGCGGAGGAGGGCTGCAGCGAACGGGCACGGGCTATGGCGGCCTCGTCGCTGGACCGTGATGAAGGCGTTCAGTTTGGGATTGAGCTTTTCAATTCGCTTTAGACAAGCTGCGGTCAATTCTTCGGGAGTGAGTTTTCGCTTCTGAATGAGGGAAACAGCCTCGCTGACTGTAAGGTCGGCAGGATCGGACGACACGGCAGATATAAGCGGGGCGGCCAGCACAGTACCCAGGAAAGTGCGGCGCGAATGCATGGGCCGATTGTATCGTCTTGGAGGGTGCTCAATTCATCTCATGTCTAACTCGCACCGCAGCGCCGTGCTGGGATCGAGCCGGATTGCCCGTTGTACGGGTACAAAGCCGCTAGTAATGTCACGACGAGAAAGAACACCACGACTGAAACGTACATCCATGGCGAGCCCTCTACAGCTGCGCTGGAAAGAGTTCGGATCGTGTTCCTGGCGGTAAGCCCCAGTGCTAAGCCAACAGACAAACCCATTGCGATCCAGATCATCGTAGTTCCCAAAACGGTCCGCGCAATCGATCGACGGTCCGCGCCCAGTGCAATCCGAATTGCAATCTCAGTCGTGCGCTGTGCCACCAGACACGAAATCACACTGTACATTCCGACCGAAGCCATTACTACGGCGAGCAGGGCGAAAGCGCCGATCAGGAACACCTGGAACTGCGGCGCAGTCACGGCGTCCGAAATCAATTGCTCCATCGTCACGGCGCCATAGACCACTTGCTCAGAATTCAACGAACGGATCGCCGCGCTTACCTGCTTCACAAGCTGATCGGGAGGAATTGCTGAACGCACAACCAAGTATTGATTGGTCCACGAGAACCGGAGCGTACACATATAAACTTCCGGAAAAGCCGCTGTTCGGAGGCCGCGTGTCCGTACGTTGCCGACCATCCCGACTATAGTTAGTGGCTGGCTAGGATCGAAGATTTGTCGACCTACGATATCCCGTCCGAGTCCAAAGCGGCGAGCGAACTCCTCATTCACGATTGCCACTCGCCAGGGCTCTTTCCCGTCATCATCGCGAAAACCGCGTCCGGCAAGCAGCGGAATGCGCAGTGTGCGGAAGTAATCCGGGCTGACGAGGTGGTTGTCGGCGATTACACTCTTGAGCACTCCAGCTGCGCCGGTCACTCCAACGAGTTCGGTTGGGCCGCTCACCGAAGGTCTAAGGGGCGGGCCTGTTACGGTGGCCGCTGAATCTACACCGGGGATCGCGGAGATTCGTTCAAGGTATTCGTGGAACAGCACAGGAGATTTCGTATCGATTACGGTTGGCGGCGCGGGTGGGGGTTTCAGCCGCAACGCGATCACATGATTTGGATCGAATCCGGTTGGTGTGCGTCAGCAGGGTCCAGAGATTCTGCGCAACGCAGACCCGCTCCACACAAGAGAAATACGGACAACGACGCCTCTACAGCAATCATCAGGTGACGCAGCCTGCTCCCCTCACCAGTTGCGGCGCGCGCAGTAAGAGCAGACGTAGATTCGCTGCTCTTTGAATGCCGGAACAATCGAAAACACGATCGCTGAGATTAGGGAGGTCGCCAGAGTAAACGCGACGACACGGCCATCCACATGCGCAGCTTCGAGGAGGGGACTACGCACCGGAAGCAACAGAATCACGAGACGCGTAACCAGTGTGACGCGATCAGTCCTGCCACTCCTCCGCACATTGCTAAGACCAGTCCTTCCAGCAGGAACTGGCGAACCAGTCGAAGCGGACTGGCGCCGAGAGCCGAACGAATCGCAACTTCACGACCTCGCCGCAACGAACGCGCGAGTAGAAGCTGCGCCGTATTCGCGCATGCAATCAGCAAAAGAATGCCTACGCAACCGGACAGCAGTAGCAGAAGAGATCGCTGCGATCCGACGATAGCTTCTCTCAGCGGAAGCGCCCGGAGAGACACAGGTCGCACACCCCTTCACGGTTTCGGTACGCTTTCGGATACTCCCTAACGAGGGCATCGGCTATCGTCTGGATTTCAGACTGTGCCTGCGTCTGAGTTACCTGGCTCCCCAACCGCGCAAGCACTCGAAAAGGCGCGCTTGCTCCCGCTCCGCTCGACCGAAAGACTGCGATTTGCGGGACTCGTCAGGGAAACATAGATGTCAACAGGCTCAGATATCCGGAGTGTCGGGTAATCGAAACGGAATGCCGCAGGAAGAACACCGATTATCACGGGCACTCTGGCCATCAAGGCGAAGTGTTCGTCCGAGAACGTCAGGCGCCGCTCCCATCCTTGTGCGCCAGAATGAATCCGTTAGAACCACAACGGGAGCTCGCCCAGGTTGATTGTCCTCTTCAAGGAATGTCCGTCCGATCGCCGCACTCACTCCCAGAAGTGGGAAGAAAGAGGCAGTCACACGGGCCCCAAACACACGCGCGGGCCCATCGCCGCCCGAGACCTGCATATCCCGATGTTCGGTGAATGCAACCTGTTCAAGCGTGCGGCTTCGCGCACGAATCTCGAGATACTCCGACAGGCTGGGGTTCCAGCCGCCATCTTCGATTAGCGTGACAAGCCTGTCGGAATCGCGATACGGAAGCGGGTCGAGAAAAGCGGCTTTGAGCAGAGTGAACATCGTTGCGCTGCCGCCGATCCCGATCGCAAGCACGAGTATCATCAGCACGGAAAGTCCCGTGTCACGCTTTAATAAAACCGCCCCATGGCGAAGATCCTGTAAGCAAGATGCAAGCCAACCGATCATACGCGCATCACGCATTTCTTCCCGGGCCAACGTTAGATTCCCCATGCGACGTTTGGCGACTTCTTCCGCGGACGTCAGGCTCAATCCCTGATCGAGCGCTTTGCGCAAGCGCATCTGGTGGTGAAACTCGAGTTCGTCTTCGAGGTCACGATCCAGTCTGGCTCGCCGGAACACGTTGAAAAGTTTACGGACCAACGACATCACGCCATCCTTAGCACCCGCGTAATCGCGGCGGCCGCTCGGAGCCACTCAGCTTCTTCCTCACCGAGCTGACGGCGTCCGGCCGCAGTGATTCTGTAATACCTAGCCCGTCGATTATTGTCCGAAGCCGCCCATTCCGACCGGATCCATCCTGCCTCATCCATTCGGTGAAGCGCGGGATAAAGCGAACCCTCACCCACTTGCAGCACGTTTTCGGAAAGCTGCTCAATGCGTTCTGCGATCGAGTAGCCATGCATGCTTTCTCCGGAGGAGAGGATGCGCAATACGAGAAGGTCCAGCTTGCCCAGCAATTGATCTCGGTTCGCTCTTCCCATCGACGTCGATAGGAAAGAGTTTATGCCTATTTCGTGACTGCTGTCAAGGTACATATACTGTATGAATCAACAATGAATAAGAGATTTCGTCTCGCAGGCTTAGTGTGGTTCGGCTCCACATGGGCATTGGCGCAACATCCGGCGCCCGAAGCTCACTTGCGCGGTCGCGCACAATACGAAAAGTTCTGCTCCACGTGCCACGGCGCGAGCGCGAAAGGGGCCCGAGGACCGGACCTCACCGGCGCTCTGCGGCACGGCTCTCTTCAGTCCGATATCGTGCAAAGCATTGTCGAGGGGATTCCCGGTACACAGATGCCGGCCTTCTCGATGCCTCGCAGCGATGCTGAGGCGATTGCCGCGTACCTGTTTCATTTAAGAAATCCTAAGGACGATGATCCTGTTACCGGCAACGCGACTGCCGGTAGCTCGTTATTCTTTGGCGCCGTCGGATGTAGCCGATGTCATATGTACAAAGGGTCGGGAGGAAGGCTGGGACCGGACCTCAGCAGTATCGGCCAGGCGAAGTCGGCTGGACAGATCACGAAACTGGTTACAGAGCCGCACCAGAAACTAGCGCCAGGATTTCAAACGGTAGAGGTACGGTTTCGCGATGGGCGTACAATCCGCGGTGTTCGTAAGAATGAAGATACCTTTTCGATTCAGGTGATGGACACCGGCGAAAAACTTCATCTTCTGCTGAAGAAGAACATAGCCGAAGTGAAGCTGCCGGAACAGTCATTGATGCCCCAGCCAAAGCTGTCGCCCGCACAGGCCAATGATTTAGTAGCTTTCCTCAAAACCGCTCCCGAAGCGGCGCAACAACCGTGGAAGCCCAGCGCGGATCTGAACGTTTCGGCTACTCGTCTGGAGAACGCCGAAAAAGAGCCTGGAAACTGGCTCACTTACTGGGGCGATCTTTGGGGCACTCACTACAGCCACTTAAGTTCCATCAACACTACGAACGTCGGAAAGCTCACGAGTGTGTGGGCATACCAATTCGGCGAACCACGGGTGGAAACGACGCCATTGGCAGTCGACGGCTTACTATTCGTTACCGGCGCACGAAACAGCGCGATGGCGCTCGATGCGCGGACGGGCAAAATGATATGGCGTTATCAACGCCGGTTGCCTACGGACATCCACACGCAGTGCACGGTGATGACGAACCGAGGCCTCGCCATTTTGGGTGACCGCGTCTACATGGCAACTCTGGATGCGCATCTGATTGCACTTGATGCCAAGACGGGAAACCTCATTTGGGACCAGATCGTCGGCGATTACAAGGTTGGCCTCACCATGACGCTGGCGCCGCTGGCAATCGATGGCGCGGTGATCGTGGGACTGACTGCGGGAGAATGCGCGCTGACGGGCTATGTGGATGCGTACGATCCTGATACGGGAGCTCGCCTGTGGCGGTCGCATGTGATGCCCCAAAAGGAAGATCCGGCACAGGCAACCTGGTCAGGAAAGTCGGCGGAGTTCGGTGGAGGCCCCACGTGGATGACGGGTACTTACGATAAGTCGACTCGCACCCTCTACTGGACGACCGGAAATCCATCGCCGGACTACAACGGAGATGACCGTCAAGGCGACAACCTCTATACGTGCAGTGTGCTCGCGCTCGATCCGAAGACCGGCAAGCGGAAGTGGCACTTCCAGTTCACGCCTCACGACACTCATGACTGGGACTCGCAAGAGACCCCGGTGCTGATTGATGATATGTGGAAAGGCCGCAAGCGAAGGCTCCTGATCCACGCAGACCGTAATGCGTTCTTTTACGTGCTGGACCGAGATACGGGAGAGTTCCTCGCCGGCGCTCCCTTCGCGAAGCAGACGTGGGCCAAGGGATTGGACGAACGTGGCCGGCCTATCGTAATCCCTGGCACCGATCCAACACCGGCTGGCGTTTATGTTTGCCCCGATGCCGCCGGAGCGACAAACTGGGCGGCGCCATCGTGGCATCCGGGGACGAAACTGTTGTACGTCAGCTCCCGCGATTCGTGCGCCACATACACGAGCAGTGTCATGCAGCCGGAGCCGGGCAAACCATATGGCGGATCCGGTCAGAATGAAACATCGGTAGAACTGGCCGCCGGCATTCGTGCGATCGACCCGCAAACTTCGAAGGTACGCTGGGATTTCAAGCTGAATCAAGGCTCTTTCTCTGCGGGAGTGCTCGCCACTGCGGGCAATCTGGTCTTCGCGGCATCGCGCGAAGGAAATCTCATTGCGCTCAATGCAACTACGGGTAAGCCGTTATGGAGCTTTCAAACCGGAGCTCCGATCCAGAGCGCGCCAATGTCCTTCAGTGTGGACGGCCGGCAGCACATCGCGATCGCCGGCGACTCGACGCTCTTCGTCTTCGCGCTTCCGGAGACGGAGAAATGAAGGTTGCCCTTTGGATGGTATTCCTAGCTCTCCAGGCGGTGGCGCTGGAGAGGCCTGGTGTGGAGTTCAAAATCTTTCAGTTTCCTGCCGATCGCATTCCACGAATCGATGGGAACGTAGATGACTGGGCCATGGTGCCCGAAAGTTATGTCATCGGCGTCGACCAGTTGCAGGATACCGTCAATAACTTGCCACTCGATAGGAAGAATCTCGACGTCAAAGTGAAGGTTGGTTGGGTGAAGGGCCTCAACCGGCTCTACTTTCTCTACGAAGCCTACGATAATTATTGGGACTTTAAGAGAGCAGACTTACACAACGATATTTTCGAAGTGGTCGTAGACGGCGATCTCTCGGGCGGACCCTTTATCAAACAAATGCATCCGTCGAAGACATACGATCCCAACGAGGCGCATTTCACGTTCCATGGCGTGCACGCGCAGAACTATCACATCTTCACTCCCGCCGATGGCAAAGATTGGACGATGGTTTGGGGCTGCCAGCCGTGGATCAAGAACTTGCCCTACGCAAACGCTGCTTACAACTACAACTTCAAACACGGAGAAAGCGGCAAACTGACGCTTGAGTTCTATATCACGCCATTCGATTATGCGGCGTATGAAGGGCCCGAGCGATCGGTGGAATCGAAGCTATGGGAGAAGAAGATTATTGGATTGTCGTGGTCAATTCTCGACTACGATGACGAAAAGGCCGAGAAGTACCGTGGGTTCTGGAATCTTTCCCACAAGACAACCATGTACGGCAATGCATCAGATCTTGTCGCTTTTCGGCTGATGCCTCTGGAATCCGAGTTTCGCAAGCCCGTTGAAGCCGAGTGGTCATTCCTCGTGCTCGACATGGACCGGAGATTGGTCGCATTCAAAGATGAATCGTACGGCCCGATCATTTCGTGGAAATGGGAGTTCGGTGACGGGAAAACATCGACCGATCGGCATCCGATTCACCAATATGAAAGACCCGGAGAATACATCGTGACGCTCTACGTGGATGGAGCTAAAGGTAAAGCCAAGAAGACCAAGGTCTGGGACGTTGTCTTACGATAGCTCCGGGGGAACATTCCCATACGACCAGGGACGTGGAGCCGAGCCTTCGGGATCGGGGTTGAAAGGCGCAGCTTTCGCCGGTTCCGGAATCTTTCCTGGCGTCAATCCCTTCGCAAGCTTCACACCGATATCTGCCATTTGACGGCCGGCGCTAGGTTCCGCATTCGTGTAGCTCGTCAGTCGAGTCTCGTAGCCGCCCCCGTGTGGCCCGAGCGCCTCTTCTGTTGCGATGTAGCCGACACAGCCGTTTGCGAGCTCGACGGGCATCGTAATCGGGAACGGACTGCCTGCCCTGATATCCAGGCCGAATTGGCAGAACATCTCACCGGGAGCGGATACCATCACGGCCGGCCCCACCTGAATTGCCTGTACTTCGACCTCCAATTTCGGAGACTTCGCAGCGAGGGCATCGAGCATTACCGTTTCTTTCGCAAATATCCAATTCGTTGTCCCAACTTCTTTCGGGTCCTTGGACACTGTGGCAAGGGCCTGCTGGACTTTGGCGCGGCTCGGGAGGCGGCGATTCATGCTGATGACCTCAGAAGAGGCCGACGTGGGCCCTGCCGCGCCTGCATGCGACTTCGACAAGACCTTCACTACCTCAGCACCGATACTCCCACCTACGAGGCGAGCGTATTGTTCTCCCGTAGGACTCTTCCACGGGCTCCGGTTATCCACCTGCGTGATATCGCCGCAGAAGCCCTGAAGAAAAACTACGACCGCTCGCGATCCGAGAACGGATTGAATCGTACGCTCCAGATAGTAGATCCAGTTCGCTGAAATCCCGTCCGGATTGGTGGTAGCGTGGCAGGCATAATTCACCACGCAACCAGTCAGATGCCCGTCGGAATCGTAAGCGCCAATCACGCTGACGACCGGGTCGATCGGTCCAGCTGGTTCGACGATGTCCGGGTTGCCTTGCCCCGGATGCGTCCAGGACTGGCCGTTTTTCATCCGGAAGCGACGGTTGAATGCTACGGTTCCTTCATGTCCAACACCGAAGCTGCATCGCGAGGGCTCGCGCAGACTATCCGCGACCGTTACAGCCCGGACAATCTCCGATTCAACATGACTTAGATAGCCGGCGTCAGCCATGGAAGATTGCTCATAGGCGAGCTTCCGTATTAATGGGGACGCATGGTCGTACTCACCAGGAAGGACCATTCCCACCGGTCCCGACGAGTGCGAGTGAGACGCGCCAACCATGATGCTGCCGGGCGCGATTCCGCAACGTGCTCGGATCGTTTCGCGGGCGGAGAGCACGACGTGACGCGGTATCACGAGTGAATCGATGCCTACCAAAGCTACTCGCTGAGGTCCATCGCCGAAGACTGCCGCGCGAACTTTGCAGGCGTCGTGGAATTTCCGATGGAAGACTTTTCCATAGCCTCCCGGTTGTTCCATGCCGATATCCGGAGTGATGTCGCGTTCCGCAAATCCTGCTTTCAGGAGTCCATCATTGGCAGCAGCCGCGAGTGGCGGGGCCATTGCTGCAAGTCCAGAAAGAGTTGCGCCGGATGTCAGAAAGGTTCTTCGTTTCAAAACTGCCGTACTCCTATTGAAACAATTGTGCCGAATTTGAAGACAATGGAATTATATTGCATCGCCTCTCGCGTCGTATTTGATGAAGTTGGGCTCAAGGGCCCAATCCGGTCCGGCAAACCTGTGACGCACGAAAACTCGATAGACGATCGCAAGGATTCCGAGTACGCACAACAGCGTCTGCCCGGCCAGTTGATTCGGCGGCATAATCAGCACGACTGAGACGATGGCCGTATAAACGATCGCAACGATGTTGACGGCGCGGCCGCGCCTACCGAGGCTCCACACAGCGGCAGTTGTCCACGGATGTGCGCGGGAGCGAGCTCGGAGTCCGAGTACAACGGGAATCACATAGGCGAGATAGAGCGCAACCGTACTCAAGGATGTCACGACTGGAACAGCGCCAGTCCATGCCATGGCTACCAGACTGGCCGCCACGATCGCCCAGATTGCGGGACCTGGCGTTCCATGCTTCGAGTTCACACGTTTGAATAATCCTGACCATGGGATGCCTTGATCGCGAGCCAGCGAATACAATGCGCGCGACGCGCTGGTAATACAGGAGAGTCCGCAAAACCACATCGCGATCGAGGCCAGTGCGCCGAGCGCATTCCCGAGCCGCGGTCCCAGCGCGTTTTGAAACACTGCGATCGCTGCCGGCACGATATTGCCGCTGCTATCTTTAGCGCCTAGCGCTGCGGGAATAGTCGTGATCGCAAGCGTCAACGCGATCAACAATGCAAAACCAGCGATACCCGCGACTGCGACGGAGAGGACGATCCCCCACGGAGCGGTGCGGCGCGGGTCAGAAGTTTCCTCCGCCATGTGAGCAGATGCATCGAATCCCGTATAAGTCCACTGCGCCTGAAGCAGGCCCAACATGAACGCCCATGCGTATGGGGTTCTCCCGTTGCTGTTTATGCCCTCGGCCAAGAAGGAGACCGGCTGCAAAGGAGCAAACGCAAAGATGCACGCGACGATAATGGCGACGCCTACGATATGAACGGTCACACTCGCATTGTTGAGAATGGCCACCAGCCGGACACCGATGTGATTCAGGATTCCGTGCACGACAAGCGTGAATGCGAACATCAGGAAAACGTTTGTCGGTGTCGCAGCAATACCTAGGAATGGAAGCACAAACTGGGCGCAGCCGTAGTTGATGCCTGCCTGTGCCGCAACAAGGCCGATGATATTCAGCCATGCCACAAACCAACCCCAAGCTGGGCCCCCGAGAGCAGCGGCCCAATGATACATCGCTCCCGATGTCGGATAAGCGGAACACAATTCGGCCATGCTGGCCGCGAGCGTCAAAGTGAATACGGTCGCAAGAGGCCAACCGAGTGTCATTTGCAGCGGTCCGCCCATCTCCAATCCATAACCGTAGAGCGTTACCGCGCCAGTCAGGATAGAAATGATCGAGAACGAGATTGCGAAATTTGAGAATCCGCCCATACTGCGAAGCAGCTCCTGGGCGTAGCCAAACTGATGCAGATCACGAGTATCTTGGGAACTCATCGGCAGAGTCCTAAGAGTATACTTTGTTTCTGGTGAGCAGACGAGAAAATGCGCAGGCGCACAGGCGGAATTGGATTCTGTCTATCGATCAGGGCACAACCGGCACCCGCAGCATGGTAGTAAACGATGAAGGCTCGCCTGTTGCGGTTCGTTACCGAGCCCACCGCCAGATCAGGCCTCAGACAGGCTGGGTCGAACACGATCCGGAAGAGATTTGGCGCAATGTGGAGATGACTGTTTCGGCTGCGCTCGCAGCAGCCTCGGTCAAGCCGGCCGATCTCGCGGGAATCGGGATTGCTAACCAAGGAGAGACAGTGATGGCCTGGGACTCTCTAACCGGCCGACCCGTGGCGAATGCAATCGTGTGGCAATGCGATCGAACGCGTCGAGCAATGGAGCGGTTGAAACGCAACACACGTGTGGCACGCCGAATCCACCAGATCTCCGGACTGACGCTGGACTGTTATTTCTCCGCATCCAAGATGCGATGGCTCTACGATCATGTTGCAGAATGCCGCAAGTTAGCGCGCGCGAAGCGGCTACGTATGGGCACTCTCGACACATGGCTGATCTGGAAGCTAAGTGGCGGCTCACGCTTGATAACTGACGCCACCACTGCTTCTCGGACACTGTTGATGGACATTAGAAAGCTGCAGTGGAGCCACGAACTGTTAGAGCTCTTCCGCGTGAACGAGGAATGGCTTCCGCCTATCGGCTTCACACAGGGCGAACTGGCCGATGCAAAAATTGCGGGGCACAGTGTGCCTGTTCTCGCATCGGCTGTCGATCAGCAGAGCGCGTTGTATGGTCAATGCTGCTTTCGTGCAGGGACCGCAAAATGCACGTTCGGCACTGGCGCCTTCCTTCTTTTGCATACCGGAGATCAACCGGTCTGGTCCAAGCATGGCCTATTGACGACGCCCGCGTGCGCCACTTCCGCAGTGACCACCTACGCGCTGGATGGCGGGGTCTATGTAGCAGGGGCGGCAGTAACATGGATGCGCGATAGCATGCATCTGATTGCGACGGATGCTGACGCGGGCGCATTGGCCGAGTCGGTTCCTGATTCAGGTGGCGTGACCTGCATTCCCTCTCTTGCGGGTTTAGCAGCTCCTTATTGGGAACGCCGTGCGAGGGGCATGTTTTGTGGACTCAGTAGTTCCACAACGGCTGCGCACCTGGCGCGAGCGATACTCGAGGGCATTGCTTTCCGCGTCTTCACCGTAGCTGATGTCATGGCAAGAGATAGCGGCCAGCCACTGCGGACTCCGCTGCGCGTCGACGGCGGACTGACGCGCAACCGCTTCCTGATGCAGTTCCTGGCAGGGCTCCTGGATTGTGAGATTGTCGTCCCTCCTTGCGATGAGACTTCCGCGCTCGGAGTTGCCTGGATGGCGGGGTTGCAAGCGGGTTTGTACCGAAATCAAAAAGACCTGGAGAGCCGCTGGACACCCGCGAAAGTCTTTGAGCCGCAAATGAGTTCATCGGAACGAGCCAGGCATATCAGCCGGCATAAACGGGCAATCCGGCATCTTCTTGCGTGGGGCCAGGATGGAAGTCTTGCCTGAGATACGACGTCGCAGTTATCGGGGCCGGCGTAGTGGGTTGTGCAATCGCCTTCGAACTTTCGAAATACTCGATTCGAACGTGCTTCTCGAAGCACGATCAGATGTCGGCGCAGTTACAAGCAAGGCGAACTCGGCTATCCTCCACACAGGGTTCGATGCGCCTCCGGGCTCGCTCGAGTCACGACTCGTTCGCCGTGGCTATCAGCGATTTCATGAGTACAGCGAGCTCTTGGGGTTACCGATCGGACGGCACGGCGCCCTCATCGTCGCTTGGGATCAGTTGCAGACTGATGCATTTCCCGGCATTTTTCAGAAAGCCGAACAGAACGGCGTGTCAGACCTGAGAATGGTCGGTTACGAGGAGCTTCACGATTTGGAGCCTAATTTGGCAGCTGAGGCTCTGCAGGCTGTACTCGTTCCGGGCGAATCGATCACCTGTCCTTTCACGCCGGCGATTTCCTTCGCCACGAATGCGGTACTGAACGGAGTTACATTACGTACGAATTTCCGCCTCGCAGCAGTCGATCGAATGTCCCATGCGATTGAACTCCAAAGCGATAGCGGTAGGATCAGCGCTCGTCTCGTGATCAATGCTGCGGGGCTATGGAGCGACGAAATTGATCGGCTCTTCGACAAGAAGACGTTTTCGATTCGCCCACGAAAGGGTGAGTTCTTGGTATTCGACAAGTCCGCTAGTTCCCTGATTAATCACATCATTCTTCCTGTACCCACGAAAAGAACGAAAGGAGTCCTAATCACACGAACCGCTTTGGGAATCTCTTGCTTGGGCCCAACTGCGATTGACGTAGATGACAAGGGAGACGTCGCTGTGTCAGCCCAAAGCATTCGCGAACTGCTGCAGTCCGGTTATAGGATGTTGCCGGATCTTCGAACAGAAGGCGTTACGTGCACCTATGCAGGTCTGCGCGCCGCGACAGAACATCAGGATTATCAGATTTACTTCTATCCTTCAGAAGGATATATCACGGTTGGAGGAATACGTTCTACAGGTCTCTCCTCTTCGCTCGGTATCGCCGAGTACGTTGTCCAAACCCTTCTTTCAGAATTCGACATGTCCTCATCGCTAAATAGCGATTGGACACCCCACCGGGCGCCGCCGATCACCGAGCTTGCTATGCGGGTTTGTGAGGATCCAGCCAAAATTGCCGCAGATCCTAGCTATGGGTCCATAGTTTGCCACTGCGAACACGTAAGTAAGCGAGAAGTTCTCGATGCTCTGGAATCGCCGATTCCGGCGCGCGACCTCGATGGCTTGAAGCGGCGTACTCGCGCGACTCTGGGTCAGTGTCAGGGATTCAACTGCTATGCCCGCCTAACATCAATGATGAACACGCATGTCAAAACCTGACGTGTTGATTGTTGGATCGGGCCCTGCTGGTTTGCATGCCGCCATCGAACTGCAGCGCCGTTTGGGTCTTACGACAATCGTTCTTGAGCGTGAACCGGAACCCGGAGGCGTACCCCGCTGGTGTCATCATCACACTTATCCGTGCCGCGTCAAGAAGCGACTTTTTACAGGACCTGATTACGCGAAGGCGTGGATTGACGAGGCCCGTTCCGCGTCCGTTCCCATCCTCACAGAGACAACAGTGCTTCGGCTCGATGCGCAGAAACCAGCAGTGCAGACGACTTCTCCGACTGGTCTTGAGGAGTATGGAGCACGCGCGGTCCTGCTCGCGACTGGAGCGCGCGAAGCCCACCGCCACGCGCGACTAGTCGCAGGCGATCGTGCTCGTGGTGTATATACGACGGCTTCTCTGTTTCAGAGCTTGTATGGAAATGGGCATCTCCCAGAACGCCGGTTTGTGGTATTTGGCTCGGAGGATGTCAGTTACTCGTGCGTCAATGCAATCCGGTCTCAGCGTAGAACGGTCGTCGCAGTCGTGGAAACCGCGCCGGCAACACGGAGTTTTGGCTGGCTGCGATGGTATTGTCGAGAACGTGCAAGGTGTCGCGCATTTCTTTTCCGTTCAGGAGTTCGCCGTGCACGGGCGGCCTAGCGTGAGCAACGTGAGTTTTACAACGAGCGGCTCCCCTATTCCGCAGCGGCTCGAATGCGATGGTGTCATATTTACTGGCGGATTCACTCCCAACTCGGAGCTCATTCGCGCCGCCGAAGTACGGTTCAATTCCGCCACTCACGGACCGAGCATCAATCAGTCATTTCAAACATCAAAACCCTGGTTATTCGCGGCAGGCAACTGTCTCCGTGGGGTAGTTTCGGGTGACGAGGCAGCTTTGGAAGGACGAATGGCTGCGCGTGCAATCGCCGAATTTCTGCAGAGCGACTCGAAAGCGAACGCGCCCGAAACACTGCTGAGTGTCGATGAGCCCTTGGCATATTGTTGCCCGGACCGAATCTCCGCAGACCACCACGGACTCAAACGCATAGCAATCTGGCCCAACGTGCATGCGAGGCAGGCCGAACTGGCTGCGTGGTGTGGAAATAGACAACTATGGTCCAAACACTTTCGTTGGGTTCAACCCGGACGGCGGATTTTCATACCTGTCGATCAGCTTACCTTCTCGACACCGCCGGAACCCATTCGATTTTCTCTCGAATTGTAGTTACCTTCTCGCAACCATAAAACTATTTCCGAAATGGTGAACGTGTGGTAGAGTCTCCTAAACCCGAATGAGCGCGCAATGTGCTCAGGAGTTTTTCGAGATTGTAGTGCAGGGAGCGCATATGTCGACCAGTTTACATATCCTCCGATTTTCGAAATTCGGGAGTTGGATAGCCGCCGGAGCGCTGCTAATACCCAATCCCAAACCGGTCATGGGCCAATCCACATTTGGCGCCGTCGTAGGCGGAGTAACCGACTCTCAAAACGCAGTCATCACTTCGGCTGCGATAAAGCTCACCGAAGTCCAGACGAACGTCGTGCGAAGCGCACAAACGACCGCGTTTGGCACCTATGAATTTGTCAACATCAACCAAGGCCAATACGTCGTTGAAGTCGAAAAGGAAGGTTTTGCCGGCTATAAAACCCAGCCTTTCGAAGTTGCCGCACGTCAGACAGTCCGAATTGATGCCGAATTACGTCCGGCGGGGGTCCAGCAGGCCGTTCAGATCATGGACTCCGCGCCGCTGGTAAACACGGAAAATCCAACGATAGCTTCCGCGGAGTCGAATCGGCAACTCCAGCAGCTGCCATTTGTTTTCCGCGTGCAAAATACATCCCCGATACCGGCTATTGCGATTTTGCCTGAAGTGCAGAAGGCGTCCGGCAATGAGTTTTCCCTGTCGGGGAGTATGCCGTATCAAAACGAAGTGTCAGTTGACGGTATTCTGACGTCGAACGTGCGCAGGAACGGAATCGGAGACGGTGGCGAGAACATTTTCCCGTCCATTGAGACAATCCAAGAAATTAAGGTCAGTTCTATAAATAATCCTGCCGAGTACCCGCAAGTTGGCGACATCACAACAATTACTAAGAGTGGTTCGAACACCTATCACGGAACCGCGTTCTGGAATTACAACGGCACCAGCATGAACGCAAATCCGAACTATTTCAGCCGTAGCCTAGTGACGACTACCGTCAATAACAATACGGGCGCAAGTCTGGGTGGGCGCATCTTCCGAGACAGAACCTTCTTTTTCGGCGCTTACGAGCGTCTTAGTATTCTCGGCAGCGCGATCGGCGTGGCCACTGTGCCCGAGGCGGCATTCCGACAAGGGGACTTTTCTTCGCTTAGCACTCCGATCATCGATCCACTGACGAACGCGCCGTTCCCAGGGAATAGGATACCCGCCAACCGAATTACCTCACCCAGCAAGGTGATTCTGGATCAGTATATTTCGGCTCCAAATACGCGCGCTAACGAGACCAGATACGGCACTTCCGCGTCCACGATCTCAGATCAATACGATATTCGCGTGGATCAAGTCTTTTCTACAAACCATAATCTGTTCGGACGATTCAGCAAGAAGGATTGGGATCGGATCTCACCAACCTCCTATCAGGCTTCAGGTCCGAGAACGGAGGACCGTCCGACACAGAATTTTGTGGTATCGGACAATTTCATCATCCGCTCAAACCTTATCAACGAGGGGCGATTTGGTTTCACCAAGGCAGATATCTTGCCACAAACGGGCTTACGTGGACGGGACTTCATCGCTGCCACAGGACTCCAGCTTATATCGCAAAACCCGCCCGATATCACCGGGACCACCTACGTGGATATCGCCGGGTATACAAGGTTTGGAGAAGCGAAGGAGGAGCCTTTAAATACACAGAACCATGAGTTCTCAGACAATGTGACCTGGATCAAAGGCCGCCACACGTTTAAGGGTGGCATCAATTTCAAGAGATTCCATTGGACGAGTCCGCTCAACTTCACCGGAGCGGACGATTATGGCGTGTTTCGGTTTAACAACAATCTTCCGAGAGGTACAGGTAATCCGGTCGCGAATTTTCTATTGGGGCTGCCTACCGATGTGGATCAGACTCAAACCGGCCCTGGCGTGGATGGTGTCGCATGGCACTACGGCTTTTTCTTTCAGGACGAATGGCGTGTCAACTCTCGCCTGACAGTCAGCTTGGGCATGCGATACGAGCTTCATCCGGGTTTCAAAGACTTGGAGTTGAATATCAGCAACTTTCTGCGTGACACACCGAACGGGGATGTTGTGGTTCCCAATGACGAGTCGCTGAAGTTGACAGCTCCGGGCTTCCTTGCGAGCCTCGGCTCCACTAAGATCCTGACCGCGCAACAAGCTGGCCTTCCCGAATCTTTACGTAGGACTGACGCGAACAATTTCGCGCCGCGAGTCGGCATCGCCTGGCGCCCATTCGGCAATAACTCGACAGTGATCCGATCCGGGTACGGTATTTATACGACCCGAATTCTGGGAGCCGTCTTCAACTCGCTCACTGGGATTCACACGTCGGATAACGCGACCTATCAGAATGCATTTGATACGGCGCTTGGCAAGCACTCAATCGTCTGGCCGGCGACGGCATCCGGCCAGGCGGACCGGGGCGAATCGCCAGTGGGAAGCCAGAACTTCTCAACCGCGAATGACCCGAACTATTGGGATCCCTATACGCAGCAATGGAGCCTCACGGTTGAGCGCGAGTTGAACAGGCAGAACTCGCTGCGACTGACGTACTCGGGAAACCACGCGGTCGGATTGACAACGGCCCCGGATCTTAATCAGATCTTGCCCAACGTTATCGGCTTCAGCAACCTGCCGCGAACCGCCCGGCCTTTTCCGAACTGGAATCGCATAAATACCCGTGATAACGGCGGCAATTCGCACTATAACGATTTCACCGTTCAGCTAAAGGCGCGCTATGTCGCTGGACTGAGTTATACGAGCAGCTACAAATGGGCTAAGGGAACATCGAATGTCGAAGACTCGCACAGCGACGCGATTTCCGGAAATTTCAGCACTGAGATTGCCAACCGCACGAACAACCGGTTCGATGGACGATATTTTCGCGGGCCCACAGCGGCGATTCCGTACCACCGTTTCATCACGGATTTCATCTGGGATACGCCAGTTGGCCGCGGGCGGCGTATCGGATCTAATTGGAATCGGGCGCTTGATGCTGTTGCGGGTGGCTGGACAGTTTCAGGGATCTTTACAGCCCAAAGCGGACAGCACATCACGCCTTATACAACGAGTCACTGTGTGTCCGGAACGAATTGCTATGGTGAGGAACGTCTGGACTTAGTATCCGGTCAGGATCCTAATGAGGGATCCAAAAATCCGGAATCATGGATGAACGCCGCCGCCTTCACAAGTCGAAACTTCTTCGACGCCAGTGGTAAGCCGATCTTCATCGGACGATTCGGAAACTCTGGAAAAGGTATTGTCGATGGCCCAGGGCTGATCACGCTGGATGCGGGACTGTTCAAGGACTTCGCGCTCACGGAACGATGGCGATTCCGCCTCCAGTCACAAGTGCGCAATCTGCCCAATCACCCGAACTTCGCCAACCCGGATCTAAATATTGCCAGCAGTAATTACAATAAGATTCGTGCGCTTGTAGGCAACGCAAGCACACGCGTCATCGTGGTTGGGGCGCGCCTTATCTTCTAATCTGAACTGTCGAGACATCGGTTTGGTATTGAAACCGACGTCTCACTATTGCACTTCCCGCCCGCGTTCGTCATAATGCGGCATGATGCCGGGCCGCGCTAGCGCAACGAAAGAGGTCGCAACCGATCCGTCGCGCCCTGTTTTTAGCAAATCTCTGCTTTGGCTCATGGTAGCCGCGAGCGCGACTAACTATTTCGATCGTTCTATTTTGGGCATAGCGGCCCCGGCTCTCATCCGCGAGTCGGGCATCAGTGAAACGGCAATGGGGGCGATTTTTTCCGCCTTTCTAATTAGTTACACCGCGCTAATGACCCCTGCCGGATGGCTCGCTGATCGCTTAGGCGCGCACAAGGTAATGGCATTCGCTGCGTTCGGCTGGGGCTTGTTTACGATTGCGACACCACTTGCCTTATGGATCGGACTAACCGGATCACTGGCATATGTCTGGATGCTGGGCATCCGGTTTCTGCTTGGCGCGACCAGTGCTCCGCTGTATCCTTCATGCGCCAATATCACGGCTGCCTATATTCCGCGTGAGAGCGCCGCCCGGACTCAGAGCCTTGTGCTTTCGGCGTCCGCTTTGGGTAGCGCTATGGCGCCACTGGTGTTCTCGCCCTTGATCACATCGTTGGGCTGGCGAATGGCCTTTGTAATCGCCGGGGCAGCCACGTGCGTTCTCGCTTTTGTCTGGACAAAAATGACAAGAGCTTATCGTGGATCCCACCGCGCCGCTTCCTCAGCGCGGCCTCGATCAACGCTTTTCCTTTTGCGCAACCGCACACTGCTGCTATTGAGTGGTTCATATTTCTGTTTGAATTATTTCGAATACATCTTTTTCTACTGGACTTACTATTATTTCGGCGAGGTGCTTCACGTTCGACAAAGCCTCACCGCAGTGGCTACGACGTGCATCATGCTTGGGATGGTCGTCCTGGGGCCTGCGGGCGGCTGGCTTTCCGATAGGATGGCCCTAAAACACGGATTGCAGCGCAGCAGGCGCACGGTAGTTATGTGGGTGCTTACGCTCAGCGCGGCGTTCTTGTGCTTGGGCGCCAGCGGCTTCGGCATCACAACTACGATTGCGCTCTTGACGTTGGCTTTTGGTTTCGCCTCGATGTCAGAAGGCCCATTCTGGGCTTCGGCTATTTCAGTAGCACGAAGCGATGCCGGCGCTGCAGGAGGTCTGATGAACACAATCGGGAATATTGGAGGAATTCTGGCGCCGGTGCTCACGCCGCTGATCGCATCGCGCTTCGGCTGGCAGACCGCGATGTGGGCGGGTGCCGGCGTGCTCCTCACCGGCATGCTCGCATGGTTTCTAGTCCCCGTCTCGGATGAGGATTTGAGCTGAGTGTTAGAGCGCCAAACCCGTATTCTGTTGAAATGTCTGTTGCCGCTGCTCGCCGTCATCTCGGGGCTCGCGCAGCAACAACAGCGGCCGCCGGAGAAGGCGACGCCGGCAGGCTCTGAATCAACCGAGAATCGAAAGCGCATCGAATTGAACCTGCTCGGGAAGGAAGACGCTGCCGCGGGAGAGAGCCGCCGCAACGAGAACGTGCAGTTCAACCTTATCGACAATAACGCGCTGAAAGAACTCAACGTACGATTGGGAGCAACCGCGACAATCGTCAACGCATTTCAGCCGGATCGCAGTTACTTCGGTTCGGAGTTCGGTCGGCCTCCTTCCACGATTCTGGCGGTCAAACCTTTCGCTGCATCCAAATGGCATGGGAGCGTTTTCGAGAGTCACCAGAACAGTGTGTTCAGTTCGCGTTCCTTCTTCCAGGTAGGCGATGTACAGCCGGCGCATGACAATCGTTATGGATTTACCACTGGTTTTGTGCCATGGCGGCACGGGTACATCTCAGTACATGGCGGACAGGAAAGCATCCGAGGCAGCGTAAACGGCAATGTCCTCGTACCGCTGCCGACCGAGCGGACACCTTTGGCTACTGACCCTGCGGTTCAAGAAATAGTGGCAGGCTTCCTCGCGGGATATCCTTCCGCTCTGCCGAACCGGACCGATATCAATCCGCGCCAACTGAACACGAATGCGCCGCAAAGGATTGACGGACGTGACGCCGGAATCATGATCGAGCACGATCCGAGTTCGCGAGATCGGTTGATGGCGACGTATCAGTTCGTCGGCCAGGTCGTTCAGGCATTCCAATTCGTCGCCGGCCAGAATCCTGACACCGATACTAAGTCTCACCGCGCACGCCTGACCTGGACACGAGATTGGTCGAATGCAACGCTGACGTCGCTCTCCGGCGGTTTCGATCGGGTCGGCTCGCTACTCGTTCCTGACTCAACTTCTCCTGGACCGACCATCGCCGTGTCGGGATTGGCCACGCTGGGTCCGTCCTCCGTAATCCCGATCAATCGGGCGTTCAACACCTTTCGTTATGAAGGAAACGTGACGAGTGTCCGCGGGAGACACACGTTAATTGCCGGAGCAGGATTGCTACGGCGGCAAGATAACGGCGCCGAGGTGGATGCGCATCGCGGATACTTCTCTTTCACGGGCGATTTCGGCAGAAGCGGCATCGACAATCTACGTTATGGGACACCGTCGCAGTACATCGGCTCGGTTGGGGATGTTCATCGTGGTTTTCGGCAATGGATGCCGGAGATGTATGCCGGCGATAACTGGAAGGTAAGCTCGCAGTTGACGTTGAATTATGGGCTCCGCTATGAAATCGCCGGCGGTCCGATCGAGGTCAACGGGATAAATACCATTCCATACGATTGCGATTGCAACAACATCGCGCCAAGGTTCGGATTCGCCTATCGCTTGCATGATCGCTGGGGAGTGCTGCGAGGAGCGTATGGCGTGCAATTCGGCGATATCTTTCCGGTCACATATTCGCAAGTTCGCTTTTCTCCTCCGGGTAGCGTCAAGCTGGTGGTACAAACGCCGGACCTGACAAATCCGTTTGGTGGTCTTAAACAGGGTGGCGAGTCCCCTGATGTTCGCGGAAACCTGTATCTGCTCGACCCGGAACTCGCGACACCTTACTCTCAGCAGTACAACTTCAGTTGGGAGTTGGATCTCGCGCGACATTGGCGAGTTCAATTGGGTTATGTGGGAAGTCGATCGAACAAACTGTTGATCATGTGGTATCTAAATCGTGGGCAGCCGGTCCCCGGAATACCTCAGACAACCGCGACCATCAATGCGCGGCGGGCAAACCCCGATCTGGCTGAAATCCGATATGTCCTGAATGGCTCGCGCGGCTCCTTCGATGCGGGCCGCGTCACACTGCTCGCTCCACGCTTCCGTGGACTGACCATGGAGGCTGTCTATACATTCAGCAAGGCCATCGACCTGGGAGCCGACTACACCAACACCGCATATGACGCAGATTCCCGCTTATCCCGGAGCCAATGGGAGTTTGAGACGCAGAAAGATCGTAAAGCGCTCAGTCGGTTTGATCAGCCACACTCGTTTCTATTGCGAACCAGTTACGATTTTCCCGGAAAGCACCAGGGATGGTTGGGGACTACGCTAAACGGTTGGATCGCGTCGGCCGTATTTCTGCTCAGGAACGGCACGCCCTTCGGAGTAACTACCTTCGACGGTCCGGGGTACGGAAATGTCGACGGCAATGGCGGCGATCGTCCTAACCTCATCGACACATCGCTATTGGGTCGGACCGTAGGCAATCCCGATACCTCAGTCCGTCTGCTGCCGAGTTCCGCGTTCAGCTTCATGCAGCCGACCGATCACGGCGGCAACCTCGGCGTGAACACCTTCCGACGTGGCAGCATCCGCAATTTAAACGCGGCGATCTCAAAGACCTGGTCGCTCTGGTCAGAAACAAAGCTGTCTTTTCGAGCGGAGTCTCTGAACCTGACCAACACACCACAATTTGCTGAACCCGGAAGCATATTAGGAAGTCCGGAATTTGGAACGATTACGAATACTTTAAACGATGGCCGGACTTTCCGGCTGAATCTTACGGCTTCATGGTGACTCACAAAGCGAGAATCGAATACGGATCTTATTCAGAATGAGACACACACTCTTAGCAATCACACTGACCTGCCTGCCTCTGTTAGCGCAACACAAATTCCGGGCCGGCGCCGCCGCAGCCGACATCACGCCCCAGGAATGGCCGGTGCGTGTTATTGGAAACTTCGGTCTGACAATGGCCAACTCCGCGCACGATCCGCTCCATGCGCGCGCGGTGGTCCTGGAAGGCGGCGGCACGAAGATCGCGATTACGCTTGTCGATAGCTGCTACCTCAAGCGCGAAGAGATGGATCGCGCGAAAGCTCTTGCGTCCAAGCGGACCGGCATTCCGACAAATCGAATGCTGATATCGGCGACTCACTCCCATTCAGCGCCTCCGTCGAAAGCCGCCAAAGGGAATGCGCTCGAGGAGCGATATGTCGAAAGGCTCGTATCGCAGATTGCCGAAGCGATAACCCAAGCGAATGCCCGGCTCACGACGGCTCGAATTGGATGGACTGTCGTTCCTGTTCCTGACGAGTTATTCAATCGCCGCTGGTTCATGCGTGAGGGCGGCCTGCCGCCCAGCCCTTTCGGTGAAACGACGGATAAAGCGCGGATGAATCCGCCAGCAGGTTCGAGTGATTTGATCCACCCGGTGGGAGGTACCGATCCCGGCTTTTCGATCGTTTCTATTCGAACCGCCGAGGGCAAGCCACTTGCCATACTCGGTAATTATTCGCTGCACTACGTCGGTGGTGTTCCCGGACCTGAAGTGTCAGCCGACTATTTCGGAGAGTTCTCGAAGCAAGTCGCGCAGCGAGTCGCGCCAGGCGACACATCGTTTGTTGCAATGTTGACGAACGGCACCAGCGGCGACGTGAATAATGTCGACTTCATTCACCCGCGTCCGCGCAGCCAACCTTACGAGCGCATCGGCCTGGTCGCGGGCAAGCTGGCGGCTCGCGCGGCTGAAGCCGCGAACACCATCAAGTACGAGGACACAGCGCCGATCCGCATGGCGGAGAAGGAACTGAGACTTCGGTACCGGCGTCCGACTCCGGAACAACTCACATTTGCACGCGCGGCGCTTGAACAGAAAGATGAAAGTAAACTTCCACGTAATGCGAAGGCTTATGCCGAGCGTGCGATAGAGCTGAATGAAGGCCCCGAGTTCGCTGACTTAAAGTTACAAGCGATTCACATAGGCGGTCTCGGCATTGCTGCAATTCCATGCGAGGTCTTCACAGAGATCGGATTGACGATCAAGGAACTGAGTCCTATGAGGCCGACGTTTACGTATCGAACTTGCCAATGGCCATTACGGATATCTGCCAACCCCGCGTCACTTCGACTTAGGGGGCTATGAGACATGGCTCGGCACCAATCTGCTGGAGCGGGATGCGTCCGTAAAGATCACTCGAACAATCCTGGAACTGTTCAATCAAGTACAAGGAGCAAAGTAGCTTCGGAGTCGCAGATGACAACTCGTAGAGAATTTCTCGGTAGCGCGGCGTTGCCGCTGTTCGGGAGGGATGAAGAGGCGCCCGCAAAGCGCATCGCTGCGGTAGTCACGGAATACCGGCATAACTCTCATGCTGATGTCATCGTCGGCAAATACTTAGAAGGCTTCCGCCAAAACGGACAACCGCCCGGCCCGCACTCCAAAATTGTGGCAATGTACACGGCGCAGGTTCCGAAGAACGACATGAGCCGGGAAATGTCGCGCAGGCACAACGTGCCGATCTTTCCAACAATCTGGGAGACCTTAACGCTTGGTGGTGACCGGCTCGCTGTCGACGGTGTACTCCTCATTGGTGAGCATGGGCAGTATCCGTGGAATGAGAAAGGGCAACACCTCTATCCTCGATACGAATTGTTCCTGGAGATTACCGACGTTTTCCGCGCTAATCACAAGAGCGTTCCAGTTTTCAGTGACAAGCATCTATCCTACAGTTGGCTGAAAGCTCGCCGGATGGTCGAGATCTCGCGCGAGCTGAAATTTCCGTTGATGGCCGGCTCTTCGATCCCGGTGAGCTACCGGCCAAAAGCTGTTGACCTTGAATGGGGCGCTAAAGCCAAACATGCGGTCTCTATCTTCTATGGCGATCCGGACGCATACGGCTTTCATCTTTTAGAAGGGCTGCAGTGCATGGTGGAGCGCCGGCACGGTGGCGAAACGGGTGTCAGCGCTGTTCAGTACATCGAGAAGCAAGCGATGTGGGATTGGGTGGCGCAAACTCCGTGGGCTGAAAAGCTGTTAGACGCCGCCCTCGCCCAAGCGATCCATCGCAAAGCTGGTGATCCTCGCCTGTTGGGTAAAGACGCATACGCCTATCGCATTTGGTACCGGGATGGCTTGGAAGCCGCTGCGTTCATGATGAACGGCGTAGCACAGGACGCAGCGACCGCCGTGGAGGTAGAGGGCCAATCGGAGCCTGTCGCTACCCTGATGTGGCTCGAGGAAGATCGCCCGTTCCAACATTTCGGATGCCTCGTTCAGGCGATTGAGCAGATGTTTGAAACCGGTAAGCCTACGTATCCCGTCGAACGGACCCTGTTGACCAGCGGGGTACTCGAAGCAATGCTCAATTCGAAGTTTCGACAAGGCTCACGCATTGAAACGCCATACCTGACTGTAAAGTATATGGCTCCAAAACGCGGGTTCTTCTGCACCAGTAAATGGTAAGAAAGCCTCTCATTCTGATCAATTTGCTTGACTCAGCCCAAAGCGCGTGCTATTTCTCATCTAAATCTGACGTTTTTGCTTTGAAAGGCGGGTCATGCTCGACAGAAAGAGTCTCTTACCTTTTGTGGCGCTGTTTTTTAGCGCGGTCGTTAGCGCACAAACCGATTTCGCTACGATTCGCGGAGTAACGCTCGATCCGAGCGGCGCGACGATTCCGGCCGCAAAAATCGATATAACCAATCTGAGCACCGGCCTTTCTCGAGAGACAGTAACCAGCTCGGGAGGAGAATATGAGATTCCTTACCTCCCGGCCGGGACGTATCGGTTGACGGCTACCGGAGCCGGTTTCAAAAAGTTTGTCGCCGATAACCTGCTGCTCTCGAGTCGGGAGACGCGGCGTCTGGATCTCACACTCGAACTCGGAGAGGTAGGAAGCACGGTCGAGGTAAGTGCGAACGCGGCGGTTATAGAGACAGAAGGTAGCCAGGTAGCAGCGGGCTTCACTTCGCAAAAGTATCGGGACAGTCCGAATAGTCTCAGTTTCTTCCCGCAGTCGTACATGCTGAGCCTTCCAGGGGTTCAGGCGCAAGGCGGCGGGTTCACCCTGCGTATCGCCGGACAACCATCCAATCAGATTGTGGAAGCGCTCGATGGCGTGCCTAGCGACGGGCCTGTAAACCTCGTGCAGAACATGAACGATTTCGAAGAACTCCAGGTGGTCGGCGCGAATAACTCAGCCGAGTTCAGCCGGGTTACCAACTTCAGCATGTCCGGAAAGAGCGGCACGAATGCGTTTCATGGTTCAGCTTTCTACGATTTCACGAGTTCGGCACTTGCCTCGCGCAGTTTCTTCGACGCGCAAAAGCCCGCAAGCCATCAACATCGGGGCGGTGTCAATTTCTCCGGCCCGATCAAGCGGAACAAGACGTTTTTCTACGCTGCCTATTACTACGAGGCGGTCCCTGGTAGCGCATTCTACAATCGCACTGTCCCGCCGGACGCATTCCGACGTGGTGACTTTTCTCAGCTTCTCAACCAAACGAACCCAGTCACGATCAAGGATCCTCTGACGAACCAGCCATTCCCCGGCAATATCATTCCTTCGAGCCGGTTCAACGAGTTGTCAGCCAAGGTTCAGAACAGCTATATTCCTCAGCCCAACCAGGGATCCTCAACGAGTCTGAGCAATAACTTCGGATTCAATTTCCCCTGGCCCAGCGACCTCTTCAAGTGGAATTCCACAACCGATCGCATCGACCATCACTTCAGCGATAAGAACACTCTGTATGGACGGTATATCAATCGCATCACGCCGTACGTTCTGGCCGGTAGCTTCCCGGATGTGGGAACTTGGACGCGATATCGCTACCATCATTCGATCGTTATCTCCGACACGCATATCTTCTCCCCTACGCTGGTAAACACAGCACGGTGGGGTTGGATCAAGGACTACATCAACGATGGGGACACGATCTCTGGTGTAACACCTGTCAAAGCTGACGCAGTAGTAAAGGACATCGGCCTGCAAGGGGTCAATCCCAAAGGCTACAGCGCGATGGGGTTCCCACAAATGGACATCACGGGTTTCACCTCGCTTGCAGTGCAGCCTGGCGGTCTTAACACCAACGCTCGGAACTACGATTACTCGGACTCGATGACTTGGAACTTCGGCTCTCACGTTTTGAAGTTCGGCGGCGAGTTGCGTACCTTCCGGACATTTAGTGGGACGATCCCAACGGGCACGTATGGTCAGTTCGCCTTCAACGGATCGCTATCAGGCAATGCGTACGCGGATTTTTATCTGGGCCTACCTTATAGCAGTACCCGTTTGAATCCGCTCACGGAACGCGCGCAACGTTCCTATGAGCTTGGGCTCTATATCACCGATACGTTCAAAGCGACACGCAAACTGACTCTCGACTATGGCCTGCGATGGGACTATTTCGGCGCTTCGACTTACCGGGACGGGCTGCAATATAACTGGGATCCTGCCACGGGCAACATCGTGGTTCCGGAATCGGAGCTGAGTAGCATCAGTCCTCTCTTCCCGACCAATTCAATCAAGGTGGTTGGTGGGCAGGCCGTCCCCGATCCCGATAAGAAGAATTTTCGGCCTCGAATCGGCGTAGCATATCTGCTAAACGACAAGACGGTTCTGCGCGGCGGTTATGGCATTTACAGCGAGACGTTGGGCGCGTTCGTGGGCAATGTTACCGGAGGCTTAGGGGCATTAGGCAATACCGGACCGTTCCAGCTTGCCGAGACCTTCATCAACACCATCCAGAACGGCCAACCGTTATTCTCGTTCCCGAATCCGTTCCCGGCAGCTCCTGGTACGGTGGCATCCCAGAGCGCTTCGGGATTTCCGCTACAGATCCACAACGGTCTGATTCACCAATACAACCTCACCTTGGAACGACAGATTCACGACATCGGCATTCGCCTGTCTTACGTCGGCTCTCGAAGCCATGGCCTCCACTATGCGCTATCGACCAACAAGCCTCAACCAAGCCTGACGACTTTCACGGCTAGCCGGCGGCCGTATCCACAGTTTGTAAATACGAACTATCTACAGCAGGATGGAAACGCCAAATACGATTCCTTCCAGGTCGAAGCGCGTAAGCGAGTTGGATTTTTCATCGTAGACGGGCACTACACGTTGGCGAACAATTTCGGCGACTACTTCAATCTGGAGAACCCCTACTCACATAGCTTCTGGAATCGAGATCAATACACTTCAAGACACCGCGCCGTCATCAACTCGATCGTAGACTTGCCGTTTGGACGCGGTCGCCAGTTCATGACAAACGCGCCCGCGCCGGTTGACTTCGCGCTCGGCGGATGGCGTTTGACATGGATCACTGTGCTGCAAAGCGGTCAGTACTTTACACCCACTTATTCCGGATCTGACCCGTCGAATACCAACACGGTCGGTGGAATTCCGGACAGAGTCGGGAATGGCAATCTGGCGCCTGACGATCGGCACGTGACGCAATGGTTCGATCCGAGCGCCTTCACGGTCCCACAACCCGGTCGCTTCGGGAATTCAGGAGTTAATATCCTCGAAGGCCCCGGCATCAGTCAACAGAACGTTAGTGTGACGAAACAATTCAAGATCACGGAGCGCTTCAAAGCTGAGTTCCAGACGTTGATACTGAACTTGTTCAACTCTCCAACATTCAATTTCCCGGCTAACAACATCTCGGTACCCGGTCAAGCGGGCCGGCTCACAACCGTGCTTGCGCAAGGCGATCCCGGTAACGCGACTGTGGTCAGCAATCGTTGGATAACAATGCGGCTGCGCCTGGTATTTTAGACGAGCTTTGTCTTCAGCATCGTATAGGAATGCGCAGGGAACGAATACCGTAAGCTTCGTCCCTGCGCATTAGCCGAGCGGGACTCGGCCTTCACTTTCATCGATCCGAAATCGTTCTCGGACTTGATATCGGGTCCGTTCACTTCGGACACTTCGACCGGACCGGCGAAGCTCTTGTCTTGCGCTTCAAACGTCGTTTCGATCGCCTGATCTTTGTGGCGGTTCACCACATTGATCACGAGGACGCCGTTGTCATAGGAGGCGGAGACGTCCAAATACGGCACCGCGTCAAAGCGCTTGCTTTCGTATTTCGGAACATCTACGAGTAGCTGCAATGCTTTCCCCTTCGTGTTATTTGCAAACAGCTGCAGCGGGTAATAAATGGTCTGCAGGAACATCCCTTCTTTGTTGGTAAAGATGGGAGCGATCACATTTACCATTTGCGCCATGTTGGCGATCTTCACGATGTGAGCATTGTTGACAAATGTATTCAGGAAGGTGGCGACTACGAGCGCATCTTCCAAGTTGTAACGCTCCTCGAGAATCCGCCTGCCGCGTTCTTGTGAGCCGCGAGCACGATACCAAACGTTCCATTCGTCCCAAGCGATGTAAAGCCGTTTGCTTCGCGGCTCGCCGGATAATGCCGCGTTGATGACCCCTTCCGTCGTTCGGATCCGTTCCTGCAGATCCAGTGAACTGGCTAAAAACTCACCGAAGTTATTTTCGCGATTCCCTACGTACATATGAATTGCGAGATAGTCGATGTGGCGTTTCAGGTGCTCGAGAACCGTGCGGTTCCAGCCGATCCAATCGATACCGGGACCGAAATTGGAAGAACCGGCGGCGATGAGTTTGATATTCGGATCCGTCCACTTCATCAGCTTCGCCGCTTCCAGCGCGTACTTGCCGTAATCATCGGCGCTTCGATGGCCCATCTGCCATGGCCCATCCATTTCGTTGCCCAATCCCCAGTAAGTTACCTTCCAGGGCTCCTGTCGTCCATTCTTCTTACGAAGCCGAGTCATCGCTGTGTCGGCGGATGAATTAACGTATTCGACCCATTGCTGCGCTTCCTCCCATGTACCGGTGCCGAGGTTGGCAGCCACGTAAGGTTCCGTCTTCAGCATCTCGGCATATTGCAGAAATTCGTGGGTTCCGAATCGATTGCTCTCGACCGTGCCCCACGCCATTTCCAGTCGCGGCGGACGCTGGTCGCGCAGTCCGATCCCATCTTTCCAGTGGTAGTTCGAGACGAAGTTGCCTCCCGGCCACCTTAGGAGCGTGACGTTCAGTTTCCGCGCCGCATCGAGAACATCGCGGCGATATCCGTTACTATCCGACAGCGAAGAGCCTTCATCGAAAACACCGCCCTCGATACAGCGGCCGAGATGTTCGATGAAGTTTCCGTACAATTTAGGATCTATATCGCCAATCGTGCGTTCCGTGTCGATCTTGATCCGCGCTCGCAGCCCATTCTGCTGAGCTCTCACGAGGGCAGGTGTTGCGATCAGCGAGGTGGTAAAGGCGCGGCGGGTTATCGACATGTGGTGTCAGTTGCGAGTTCCGCTCTAACTCTGTAAGAGACGCTGCAGCACCTGGCCACCCACGTCCGTGAGCCGGAAATCGCGGCCTTGAAAACGATAGGTCAGCTTCGTATGCTCAATCCCGAGCTGATGCAGTATTGTCGCCTGAATATCGAAGACCTCAATTTTTTCCGTAGACGTGAAGCCTAGTTCGTCGGTGTTGCCGACGACATGGCCCGCTTTCACGCCGCCACCGGCCATGAAGATCGAGTAAGCGTCGATATGGTGGTTGCGGCCGGTCTTACCCTTCTCGCGAACTTCGCCCATCGGAGTGCGCCCGAATTCGCCTCCCCAAATCACAAGCGTACGGTCCAGCAGTCCACGTTGTTTCAAATCGCGGATCAACGCGGCGGTCGGCTTGTCTACCTCGCGCGTCACATCTTCCAGCGGCTTCGTTAAGTCCTGGTGATGATCCCAGTCCGTGTGATACAACTGCACGAATCGCACACCACGCTCCACCAACCTCCTGGCCAGCAGACAATTCCCCGCGAATGATCCTTTACCTGGTTCTACGCCATACATCTCCAGCGTGGCTTTGCTTTCCTTGGAGAGATCGATCAGGTCTGGCCCGCTGGTCTGCATCCGATAGGCCATTTCATACGCGTCGATACGTGTATTGATCTCCGGGTCGCCCGATACGCGAAGTTCCAGGCGATTCAGATCGGCGATCGCATCCAGCGTCTGGCGCTGCTCGGTCGTGTCCACGCCCCGCGGAGTTGATAAATCGAGAATTGGGTCGCCGGTCGACCGAAACGGAACGCCTTGATACGATGTCGGCAGAAAGCCGCTAGACCAGAGCGCCGCTCCGCCACGTGGTCCTCGCGGACCTGACTGGAGAACTACGAAACCGGGCAGATCCTTAGAGTCGCTGCCGATGCCATAGGTAATCCACGAACCCATGCTTGGACGCCCAGGGCGCACCGAGCCAGTGTTAGTAAACAGCTTGGCGGGTCCATGGTTGAAATTTTCTGTGGAGATACCGTGGATCATCGCGATCTCATCGGAAACTTCACCTATGTGCGGCAAGAGATCGGAAACCCAAAGACCGCTTTTGCCACACTGTTTGAATTGGCGGCGGGTTCCCAAAAGCTTCGGCTTCTCTTTGGAGAACGTATCCATGAACGCGAAGCGCTTGCCGTTCAGGTACGAATCGGGAGTCGGCTGTGAATCCAACTTTTGCAAAACCGGCTTGTAATCGAATAGCTCAAGCTGGCTGGGACCACCGGCCATGAAGAGATAAATAACGTGATCGATCCGGGGTGGAAAGTGCGGCTTGCTCAGGAGTTCGGATCCGCCGAGCAGTGAGGCCAGCGCTACCTTTCCCACACCGACACCGCAGTCCTGAAACAATTGACGGCGTGTTCGCAATTGAAGAAGGCGGTCTTCTGGATTCATTCCAATCTCCTATGGCCTCGTCAAAAATTCATCCACATTGAGGAGCACACGTGAGACCGCAGTCCACACCGCCGGCTCATCTTCCTTCGAATCGCGTCGCGTGCGAACAAAACGCATCAGTCGCTCCGTTTCGTCCGCGCGCGGCTCCCGGCTCATAGTCAGCAGCCAGGCATAACGGATACGCTGCGCATCATCTGCGGGAGCTTCCTTCAACACCCTTGCGCCTAGCGCCTCGGAAAACTCGATCGCTGCCTCATCGTTCAGGGAGATCAGAGCCTGTAGCGGCGTGTTGGAACGAACGCGGCGTGTACATGTCACAGTCGCATCCGGGGCATCGAATATTAAAAGCCCTGGATAAGCGGCCGAACGCTGAAAGAATGTATATAGCGCTCGACGGTAACGGTCCGGGCCCTTAGACGTGATCCATTCCCGCTTTACCTGCGTGACGTTATTCGCGCCTGCGGGAATCGGCGGGTGGACGCTCGGTCCACCGACTTTCTCTGCGAGCAAACCACTGGCCACCAGCGCCGAGTCACGGACAATCTCGGCGTCGACACGAAATCGATTCTGCCGGGAGAGCAGGTGATTCTCCGGATCGATATTCGCGGCATCGGGACGAGCCAGCGAGGACTGACGATAAGCCGCGGATGTCACAATCAGTCGATGGATCGCTTTCTGACTCCACCCACGTTCCATGAACTCTACCGCGAGCCAATCGAGGAGTTCCGGATGCGTGGGTTTCTCGCCTTGCATGCCGAAGTCGCTCTCTGTATCGATAATCCCTTTGCCGAAATATTTCTGCCACATGCGATTTACGGTCACACGAGCTGTTAATGGATTACGTCGATCCACCAGCCAGCGCGCGAAATCGAGCCGGTTTGGATTGGGAACGTCCAGAGGGTTCAGCACGCCCAAGACACCGGGCTTGACCACCGAGCCCTTGCGTGTGAAGTCGCCGCCCAAATGAATGTAAGAGACCCTAGGTTCGGGCAGCTCCCGAACGATCATCGTCCGCAAAAGATTCGGCCGGTTCTTCCTGTGCTCCGTCAGCTTTTTACGCAAGGCAGTCAACTCGGTATCCGATTCGCCATCGCCGGTTACCATGTCTTCGCGCTTTCGAATTGCCTCCTCGATCGCATAGACTTCCTTCTCCCAGGCTGCGAAAACTGCTTTCTCATTGTCCGAACCCATCTCGAGAAACGGCTTGTTGAAGTATTTGCGGTCGGCCTCTCTATCTACTTCGTCGACGTTGTTGAAGATGGCAAACATCTGATAGAACTCGCGCTGAGAGATCGGATCGAACTTGTGATCGTGGCAGCGCGCACAGCCCACTGTCAGTCCAAGGAAAACAGCGCCAGTGGTTGCGACCCTGTCTGCCACGGCTTCGACACGATATTGCTCGAAATCAATGCCGCCTTCATAGTTGCTCGGTGTATTGCGGTGAAATCCGGTGGCGATCAGTTGGTCCAGCGTGGGATTGGGCAGTAAATCGCCCGCAATCTGTTCGATGGTGAACTCATCGAACGGCATGTCCTTATTGATCGCATTGATCACCCAGTCCCGATACGGCCAGATGTCGCGGGGCGCATCGATCGTATAGCCATCCGTATCCGCATAACGCGCCAGATCGAGCCAGTGACGGCCCCACCGCTCGCCGTAATGGGCGGATGCGAGCAGCTTATCCACAACGCGTTCATATGCGTCGTTCCGCTTGTCGTTTAGAAAGTCTTTCAACTCCTCAGGAGTCGGTGGCAAGCCCGTCAAATCGAGATGCACTCGCCTCAGCAGAATTTCGCGCGGGGCTTCCGCAGACGGCTTCAGGTTTGCGGCTTCCAATCGCGCGAGGATAAAGCGATCGATCGCATTCTTCGACCACCCCGTGTCCTTGACCGCGGGCAAGCTGGCTTTGACCGGCGATCGGAATGCCCAATAATCCGCGCCTGGACGCTTCGATTTCGCTACGCCCGCGGCCATCGGTAAACCGGACGCGACCCATTTTTCGAGGGCAGAAATCTCTTCCGGCTTCAGCTTTCGACCGGGAGGCATCTTTAATTTCCCGGTCTGCCTCACCGCCTGGATGAGAGTGCTCTCGTCCAGATTGCCAGGTTCCACAGTTGCCCCGCGATTTCCCCCTTTTAGAACGGATTCGCGAGTTTCAAGGGAAAGACCGCTGGTCTGCGACTTCTCCGAGTGGCATGCCAGACAGTTGGCGCTGAGAATCGGCCGAATCGTCTGCTCGAAGAACGTCGTCCCTTCCTGCGCTTCAAGTGAACACAGCGAGACTATGGACAAAAGTAATACGGAACGCACTATTTAGATACTAATTGAAATCGCTAGGCTGTGGGACCGTACCCTATTGGAAGTATGGCGATCCATCCGCGTGAAAACTGGTTCCGCGACGCCAGGGACTCGGGGGCATGCTCTTGAAAGCTTCCTCGTTGAGTTCCACGCCCCAACCCGGCTTGTTAGGAATGTCGACGTAACCGTCTTTGTTCACCATCAAGGCTTCTTTAAGAACATTCCTGCGGGCGCCCGAATCCGGAGCGCTGTACTCCAGGATGTAGAAATTTGGTGTCGATGCAGCGAAGTGCACATTGACGACCGTGGCCAGTGGGCTCATCGGATTGTGCGGCGCAATCATCATGTATTGCGCCTCCGCCATCGCCGCGATCTTTTTCATCGTGAGAACGCCGCCGCACACGCAGATGTCCGGTTGCAGGAAATCTAGCGCCTGTCGCTCGATCAACTGCTTGAACTCGTAGATCCCATAGTTGGATTCACCGCTTGCGAGCGGAATGTTCACATGGTCCGAGACCTTCTTCATCGCATCGTAGTTTTCAGGGCGAACCGATTCTTCCATCCACATCGGATTGAAAGGTTCTAACGCACGCCCAAGGCGTATTGCGCGTTCCGCTTCGAAGAACTTGGCGTGTACGTCAACACCGATATCAACGTCGGGTCCGACTGCATCGCGGACGGCTCGAACATGTTCAACGGTCTGACGAATCGTTCGGTTATATGGCATGTCTCCAGGCGCCTGGATCCCCATCTTGAGGGCGGTGTAGCCATAGGTTTCGACCATTCGTTTCGCGTTTTCGCCGGCCTGCTGCGGAGTTGCGCCACCCGTGCTCTGGTACACGCGGACCTTGTTTCGTACTCGCCCGCCAAGTAGCGCCCAGACTGGAACGCCGGCTGATTTCCCGGCAATATCCCACAATGCATGCTCGATCCCGCTTATGGCCGAGTTAACAACGAGACCTCCCGGAAAACGTGTCGTGTTGTACATCACATCGAAGAGGTATTGCACATTGCGCGGATCATTGCCGACCAGCCACGACTTGAAATCTTCGATGACTTTAACTGTCGCCTCATCTGGTCCGGCGGAATAGGCCTCACCGATCCCATAGATCCCTTGATCGGTGAGGACTTTTACATAGACCCAGTTGCGTCCACCTGCGCCTACCAGAAAGGTTTTGATATCGCTGATCTTCATTGCGGGCGTGTTCCCGATCTTTCCTTCGTTGAGTGGGAGCACGCCGCCATGTATGGGGCCTTGAGTCATCCCTCCTCCCCTTTCGCCTCGACGGCTCGGTCGCTGCCCGGAAGAGGTCGGCTCTTGACCGGCCGCCACGAAAGGTGAAGCAGCCATCAAACCGCTCTTCAGAAAGAATCTTCGTCTGTTCATCGTTTGCTTATCCTCACTGCTTCCGATTCCGTGGGTATGTAGATCTGACAGCCAGGATGTGGGCTGGGTCTTGTGTACTGTTATAGAAACCAACCGTAGTGTTCAGCCGAAAGAAATAAGCATCTCCCGGCTTGGCTGAAAAACGTCCTTCAACGCCGTCCATTCCGCTGCCCGCAACCATGTCACCTGCTCCGTCCAGTAGTACGTAGATTTCTTCCTCATCGTCATGATGATGAGGGAAGTTCGTTCCACCCGGCTGAAATGTCATCAGAAAAAGGCTGGTAACCAGGTGCGCGCAGGCCAGCCGGTCTCGTTTGCTGTTTGTATCGCCCATCAACAACTGATAAACGACCGAATCAGGATGACCGCCAACCGTTTGCGTCTTGACTTCGTCAATGCTGGCGATCTGCAGCTTGGCCGGCGGCGAGGTCCCGGCCGGGACTTTGAACCCCATTACAAATAACTTTAGCGGCGAGCTCCCATTGTTGGAAAGTCCGTGCTGAACACCGGCCGGGAGGTACATGAAATCGTTTTTCTTAATTGCCGTTGATTCGTTGGCATACCGCAAAGCGCCGGCCCCTTCAAGGATGACGTAAATCTGCTCTTCGGCAGAATAGGTCACAGGCTTACAGGAGCCTCCCGGGGCAATAGCAATCTGACCGAACCGCTGAACGCCCCTCAAAATTGTTGTAGCCGAGTCCCCAACTCCGAAGATCGGCTTATACTCGCATTCGGAAGTTGAGAGATCAGTCAATTTCGCCTCAATCTCCGGAACGTAACGATGTAAAAACGTCGGATCGACCTTTCGTGCGCCGGGGTCGGCAGCCACCAACGCGTAAGCGGAGAGGAATGCCATCATCGTGTATCTTCCGAAACAACCTGCTGAAAATCTCATCTCGCCCTCCTTGCGCCGATCCTTACGACAATATGCTGTCATAAATTCATTGCTAAGGGTGACGACCATCCTTAGTCCTGGCATTCCGCATCGTCTCTGTAGTACATTTCATAGAAAAACGCAAAAGAAAACGTGACAAAGACTGGGCTTGACTCGCTAATTTCCACTTATAAGACGATTCTTGTCGAGGCGGGAATCCGTCCTCAACAGGTAGATATAACCAGGCATCTATCGCGGTCCGAAATGTTGGGCCATTGCCTCTGGGTTTTGGAACAAAAAGTAGAGCCGGTGCTCCACCGCATCGGTGGTTTCCAGGAGGCGATCCGGCTGCTTGGGTGTATCCAGGGAACGGTAATGGCTTGCGGCCTATGCACAATCGCCGAGACGCGAGAGCACGCCAATCAGGCTGGGTTGCCGACGTGGCAGCAAATCCTCGATGAAGAAAAGTAATCTTCTCCACCGGAAGATCGCATTATCCCGCCGGGAGAGTAAACACAAACGTGGATGACAGACCCGGCTCGGATTCCACCCAGATTTTCCCGCCATAACCTTCAACGATCTTCTGACAAATTGCCAAGCCGATACCCGTACCGGAGTATTTTTGTCCGTGCAGCCGTTTAAAAATTCCGAAAATCTGTTTTGTGTACTGGGGCTCGATACCGATCCCATTGTCTTTAACGGATAGCTCCCAGAATTCTCCCCGCTGCTGAGCACGGATCTCAATGTTCGGATCGCGAGCATCACAGCGATATTTGATTGCGTTTCCGATAAGGTTCTGAAGCAACTGTTGCGCATGAATATCGTGTGTCTTCACCGAAGGCAAGGAGTCGGCTTTGATCGTGCACCGCTGATCCTGAATCTGTACTTGAAGCATACTCAGAACGCGTTCGAGTACTTCGTTCAAATCGGTCGGCTCAATTACCGCTCGATCGACTTCGCCGGTCCGAGTGTAGGCCAGGAGACCGGCGATCAACTGCTGCATTTGGCTTGCGGCCTTGGTAAGGAAACCGATGTACTCGTCTACTCTGGCATTAAGTCCGCGCGCGAGATTCCGCTGTATCATCTGGCTATAGAGCGTAATAATACGAAGCGGTTCCTGGAGGTCGTGACTTGCTGAATATGCGAATTGCTGAAGGTCAGCGTTAGCTCTTGCAAGCTCACGCGCGCGTTCCTCGAGAGCTGCCTGGGCCAGTTCCGTTTTTGCGTGCTCTTTTCGCAGCTCAGCGAAGAGCCGGTCAATTTCGCCGGCCATTCGGTTGAAGGCGTGAGCCATCTGCGTGAGCTCGTCCTGGCCGTCCGTCGTGAGGCGATGTGAAAAGTCTCCCGCAGCGAGAGCTCTTGCTCCGACTTCAAAACTGGAGAGGGGATCTTTGATGCTGTGAGTGACCACGGTTCCCAGCAGTACGGCTATCGCAAGGCTCAGGGCTGCAGTAATCACCAGCGTGGAAATTGCGCGATCCTGCGCGGTTTCCAGATCCTGCGTTAAACGTCTGGCGAGCTTCTCCCAAGTCCTTGTCGAGTCGAGCCATCAGGGCGTCCACCACATCGTCCGTCTGATCCGCCTGGTTCAAGAGACGCGCATGAAGCGCCGGCCAGTCGCTGGTGTGCGCGAGTTCCGCGAGAGCTTCGATTCTGCCGGGAAGGCTTTCGAGCAATCCCAGGATGCTACTCACGAGCACTGTATATTGGCCGTCTTCATGGGAAAGTTCATGTAAAGCTTCCAGGATTCCCCGGGTCTGGTCATCAAAAGCCTTCAACAGACGGGTCGATTCCGCTTTGAATTCTTCAGGCGATTCCCTGTCGGCCACTCGGTGCAACTGACCCATAAGCGCGAGCAGCTCATTGTTCAGCCGGAGCACGCTACTCAATCTGCGCTCGGCGCGAGTAGTCCGGTTGGCATATGCGCTGACGTTCCGGAAATGCCAAAAGCTAAGCAGGCTGCCCAGCAACATGAGAGTGACGATGGCAGCAAAGACGATGCGGAGCCTTACAGGAATTGAGAAGCCCCGCATGTCCCATAGCCGGTCCATAGATTAATCGCGAGGGCTTCCATTTCCGCCAGTGATCTCGACCAACTCGTTTTGCAGGCTCTTTAGTCCCGGGTCAATCTTGACTTGCCCCGCTAAGATGCTATGCACCGTCTGGTAGTAGGCTTTTGAAACTTCCTTATATCTGTCACCAGTCGCCATTGATGGCCGAGCCACCCAGCTCTCCCGAGACGCATTTCGGAGCAGGCGCATTTGGGGAAGCGCATTCAGGACGGCTGCATCTTCGTAGAGATCCGTCCGCGTGGGCAGATAGTCACGCCGTAGCGCCCGTCGCTTCTGAACTTCTGCGCCGGTCAGATAACGAACCAGTGCCGCAGCTTCTTTCGTGTGTGCGGAATACCGCGAAACGGCGAGCACAAAACCGCCGACAGTCTGAGCTCTCTCCGCCGGTCCGGCGGGAAGCAACGCGATGCCGACACTCCCGGCCGGCATGGACTCGGTTAATCCTTTGAACCCGCTGCTCCAATACCGCATAAACGCCGCCAGTCCAGACCGAAAGACATTCAGCGTGTCCGATTCGGTGTAGGACAACACGCTTTTTGGTGAAATCCAGCCGATGGTCTTCCGTGCGGCCCTCAAGGCGCTGGCCGTGCGAGGATTATCAACCGACACAAAACCATCTGCTTCAACGATGTGGCCCGCTCCATAGGATGACTGCCACTCAAGGGCGTTGCAGGTCAGCCCTTCATAAGCTCCGCCCTGCCACACGTACCCCCAAGCCCCGGCTTTCCCGGCGGCCCGCTCGCCGGCTTGAATGCGAAGAGCAGCGGATTGCAGTTCGGTCCAGGTTGCCGGCGGAGCACCGTATCCGTATTTCTTCAACAGGTCGGCACGGTAATAGAGCATGCCCGCGTTCAAATAAAAGGGCAGGCTCACAATCCGGTTTGCGACGGTAACATTGTCCATGAGAGCCGGTATATGTTTTCGGTCGTCGTCGGTCAGATAAGGTGTTAAATCCAGCAGATGCCCCTGGAGCGTGCCCGGCCAGATAACATCGATGAGAAATATATCGGGCGTAGCCGAGCGGCGCTTAAGGAGTTTGAGCATCAAATCCAGTTGCTCCGATGACGTCCCCAGCGTTGGGATCACATCCACTTGTGTTCCCGTTTTGGCCGTAAATTCACTGAGGGCATCCTGTCGCAACTGAGCGCCGGCGTCGAGTCGTAGACCGAAGATAGTGAGCTTAACGGGAGGTGGCGCCGTTGCCGTGCGAGTACACGCCACGAACAACAGCGAGAGCGCCGGCAAAATCAGCCAGGAGATTCGCCCGAAAGGGAGAAATCGCATTACATGCCGTATTCTATTTGGCAAACACGAGCGTGCCGAAATGCTCGGGCACGTGATTCGGATCCCGCTTACTACCTGCGCAGGTCTGCTGCCAGCATAAAAAGTGCCGCTGTGGCTCGGCGCCCTGTCCTTCGATCCGATACAGGTTCATTCGCCAACGGGCACCTGTTGTCACCGGAGAACTGCTCACCGAAGTTAGAGGTATCCTGGCCGTCGCATACCAGACATGGGCGGACTCGTCGATGCGTGCCGCTGTCTCCAACCGGAACGCCAAGTGTGATCGATATTGCTTTTTATCCAATATCTATAGCCAAGTCATCCAGTCACCGGTAGGCGAATTTCGTATTCACGATAGTGCCGGATGTTTTGCCAATCGTCTCCAAGGAACACCTCAACCACGTCGCGATCCCATAATCCACGTCGCGGTTGGTCGTTTGGCGGGAAGAAGAGATTCAGGTGTCGTAAGGACAGATAAAAAGGAAATAGATGTCTGTACGGGTCGCCTAGTCGACGACGGTGTGGGACTGCTCGCGCAGGAACTGGGCGACGTAGTACATCGAGAGCCCGGACTTGCCGGTCGAGCCGCTGCCCTTCCAGCCACCGAAGGCCTGGATGCCCGGCCAGGCGCCGGTCGTGGCGCCGGCCCGTCGGTTGACGTACAGGACGCCGGCGTGGATCTCGTCGAGGAAGCGCTGGACCTCGCCCTGGTCCTCGCTGTAGACGCCGGCCGTCAGCCCGTAGATCGAGTCGTTGGCGAGGCGCGATCGCCTCGTCGAGCGACTCGACGGCCGCGACCGCGGTCAACGGCGCGAACAGCTCGTCGCGGAACAGCCGGTGCGAGGACGGCAGGTCGCCGACGACGGTGGGCTCGACGTAGAAGCCGCGGTCCATGCCGCTGTCGCCCAGGTGCTCGCCGCCGATGAAGACCGTCCCGTCGCGGCGCGCCTCGCCGACCGCGGCCTGGTGGCGGTCCACTGCGCGCTGGTCGATGACCGGACCCAGCCAGTTGGCCCGGATCAGCGGGTCGCCGATGGTGAGCGCCTCGGTCTTCTCGACGAGCAGCCGGATCGAGTTCGTCGTGGACCGGCCGCTCGACGTAGACCCGCGAGTTGGCCGAGCACTTCTGGCCGCTGAAGCCGAAGGCGCTGCGCATGATCCCCTCGGCCGCCTCGTCGAGGTCTGCGTTGCGGGTCACGATCGCCGGGTTCTTGCCGCCCATCTCGACGATCGTCGGGCGCGGCCAGTCGCGGCTGAACGAGTGGAACAGCGCGCATCCCGACCTCGTACGAGCCGGTGAACACGATGCCGTCGATGCCGGGGTGGTCCTGGAGCGCCTGGCCGACCGTGTCGCCCGGGCCCATGACGAGGTTGATCGACGCCGGCCGGGACGCCGGCATCGACGATAGGCCTCGATGAGCTTGACCGCGGACAGCGGCGAGGCCGACGACGGCTTGAGGACGACCGTGTTGCCGGCCAGGAGCGCGGCGCCGGTCGGGCCCGCGGCGAGGGCCATCGGGAAGTTGAACGGGCTGATGACCGCGAACACGCCGTGCGGGCGGAGGATCGACCGGGTGTGGACCGCCGCGTCGCCGAGGTTGCCCATCGGGTGGTCGTAGCCGTCGTTGTCCTCCATCGTCTGGGCGTAGTAGCGGAGCAGGTCGGCCGACTCCTCGACCTCGCCGAGCGCCTCGATCCGGTTCTTGCCGACCTCGATGGCCATGATCGCCGGCGTTGTCCATCAGCCGGTCGCTGATGATGTCGGCGGCCCGGCGTGATGATCGCGAGCCGCTCGCGCCAGCGGCGTGGCGGCCCAGGCGGGCTGGGCGGCGCGGGCGGCGGCGACGGCGTCGTCGACGTCTGCCGCGGTGCCCTTCGCGAACGTGCCCGAGCACGATGTCGTGGTCGATCGGCGAGCGGACCTCGAACGTGCCCGTCGCCGTCGCGCCAGGCCCCGCCGACGAAGTTCTTGTGCCTGCCGCCGAGGCTCGGCCCGGGCGCTCGCGCGACCCGTCTCGAACTGCGCGTGGAGCTCCTCGTTGTCGGCGCGGAGCGTGGCGTAGGTGATCTTGATCCGCGGGCTGGGCGTGGTGGTCATGGTGGAGACCCTCGTCGCGGGCAGCGTCGAGGCGCGTTCGGGGATGGTGGCCGTCAGTCTAGCGCGGCGACGACCTCGGCCAGCGATGCGGCGATCGCGTCCGGACCGGCGGCTGCCGCGCCGCGCGAGCGCGGCGGCCGACCTCGGCCGCGTCCGTCTTGCCGGTCAGCACGAGGATCCCGCGCATCCCGACGCGCTGCGCGGCGCGCGACGTCGGCCTGCAGGTCGTCACCGACCATCGCGATGTCGTCGCGCGCGAGGCGTCGCCGACCGAGATCGCGCTGGAGCTCGCGGCGCAGCGACGCCGGAAGAACGTCCGGCGACGGCTTGCCGAGGACCCGGGCCGTGACGCCCGGTCGCGAACTCGAGCCCGACCACGAACGCGCCGGCAGTCGAGGGTCGGACCCGTCCGGCGTCAGCCACCACGGGTTGCGATGCATGCCGCGAGGAACGCGGCGCCGCCCCGGATGAGGCGGAACGCGCGGCCAGGTTCGGTACGAAGGTCGTCGCCCGGCAGTCGCCGATGACCACCGCCGCCGACCGTCCGCGCCCGGCGCTCCGGCCTCGTCGTGGCGTCAGCAGGTGCTGGCCGTCGAACTCGCGCAGCGCGTCCTCCGCGGCGAGCACGAACAGCGGCTCGCCCGGGTGGGTGCGCGGCCGTGTACGCGGCCGACCGCCGAAGCGCCGGTGATGATCTGCTCCGGCCCGACCGGCAAGCCGCCGAGCCGATCGAACCGAGCGGCGAGCGTCGCGCGATGGAGGGCCGAGTGTTGGTCACGACCCGGAACGGGATGCCCGTCGGCCGAGGTCGCGGATGCGCCTCCAGCGCGCCCGGGATCGGGCGCGCCCGCGCAGGACGATGACCCCGTCGGCATCGAGGAGCAACGCCCGGACGCCGGTCAGCGCCGCACGCAGACGGTCGTCGGGTCGGTCGCGCTCACGGGCCGATGGTAGGCTCCGGCCGATCAGGGGCACGTACGGAGGGTGCCGGATGGGTCTGCTCGAGGGCAAGGACGGCGCTGATCTTCGGCGTCGCCAACGACCACTCGATCGCCTGGGGGATCGCCCAGGCGCTCCACGCCGAGGGTGCGGAGGTCGGGTTCTCGTCGGTCGAGAGCCTCATCGAGAAGCGCGTCCGGCCGCTCGCGACCTCGATCGGGTCGACCTTCGTGGAGCCATGCGACGTCCAGTCGGACGAGCGACATCGAGCGCGTCTTCGCCGCTGGGGCGAGACCCACGACTCGCTCGACATCCTGGTCCACGCCCTCGCGTTCGCGAAGCGGGAGGACCTCGAGGGCGGCGTTCGTGGACACGTCGCGCGACGGCTTCGCGCTCGCGCTCGACGTCTCGGCATATTCGCTCGTCGCGCTGACCCGCGGCGGCGCGGGCGCTGCCTCCGGCCGGGTTCGTCGGTCATGACGCTGACCTACTACGGCGCCGAGAAGGTCGTCGCGAACTACAACGTGATGGGTGTCGCCAAGGCCGCGCTCGAGGCGTCCGTGCGCTACCTGGCGGCCGACCTCGGGCCCGAGCGGCGTCCGGGTCAACGCGATCAGGGCCGGCCCGGTCCGGACGCTTGCTGCGGCGGGGATCGCCGGGTTCAAGGGGATGTACGGCGAGTTCGATGACGTCGCGCCGTTGCGGGCGAACATCACGCCCGAGGACGTCGGCAAGACCGCGCGTCTACCTCGCCTCGGACCTGTCGAGCGCGGTGACCGGCGAGACATCTACGTGGACGGCGGGTTCAACATCCTGGGTGTGCCCACCGGGGAGTGACGGCCGGGCCCAGTCCCCGCTCAGTCGCCGCCGCGGATCTCGAACCGGGTCAGCTTCCAGCTCGAGAGCACGAACGAGCCGACGATCACGACCACGACGACGATCACGCTGACCATCGGCGAGAGAGGGTCGCCCGGCAGCTTCGCACCAAACGCATCGGCCAGGCCCAGCGTCGCCTGACGGATCGAGAGGAAGCGCGTCCCTTCGAGCAAACCTGGAGCACCCCCTCCCACAGGAGGGTGTAGGCCAGCCCGACCAGGAGCGCGCGGCTCGTGAACACGCTGAGGGTCACGAACGCGACCGCATAGGCCGTGCCGCCGATCAGACCGGCCAGGGCGAAGGCGAAGACGTCGCGTCGTGTTCGAACTGCGACGAGCAGGAAGCCTGAGATGAGGATGGCCGGGACGATGAGCGCCGCGGTCAGACCGGCCGCGACGATCATCTTGGCCAGCCCGATCTGCCAGCGCGGGACGGGCTTGATCATGAGGTAGACCGCGGTGCCGTCCTCGATCTCGGAGCCGAGCGCGGCCGTGCCCACGATGAGTGCGACGAGGGGCATGACCGTGCGGACGACGAGGGTATCGAGCAGCCGGTCCGCGTTCGGGTTGTCCGCCGGTCACGCGGACCAGGAGGGCGATGAGCACCGGCAGACCGGCCAGCAGGACCAGCAGGAGCAAGCGTCGCCGGCTGAGCAGGCCGCGCAACGTGACCGCGATGATCGCGCCGATGACCGTCATCGCCGCACCAGGTAGCTGAACACGCTCTCGAGCGAATCGTCGGTCGGCGCGACCTCGTACAGGGTGACGCTATTCGTCTTCGCGATCCGGGCAGCGAGCGCGTGAACGCCTCGTAGTCCGCGGTCCGGACCGCGAGCTGGCCCGCCGCGAGCTCGGCGCCGAAGACCGACTGGTCGGCCATCAGCGCCGCCGCGAGTCGACGGTCGTCGGACGAACGGACCGTGAACGTGCTCGGGCGATCGGTCATCAAGCGGCGGATCGATCGGAAGTCGCCCGCCGCCGCCAGCCGCCCGGCGTAGACGACGAGGACCGAGTCGGCGAGGCGTTCGACCTCCTCGAGGATGTGCGACGAGAACAGGATCGTGCGGCCCTCGGCCGCCATGGAGCGGAGCAGCGGCGATCATGTGCAGCCGCTGGCGGGGGTCCATGCCGTTGAACGGCTCGTCGAGGAGGAGGACGGCGGCTCGTGGACGAGCGCCCCGGCGAGCTTCGCCCGCTGGCGCATCCCCTTCGAGTACGTGCCGATCGGGCGATCCGCGGCGTCAGTCAGGTCGACCGTCGCGATCGCCCGGGCCGCGGCGGCATCGGGGTCGGCAACGCCCTGGAGGGCGGCGTTGAGCCGGGCGAACTCGCGGCCAGTCAGGAAGGCATGGACGGTCTCGCGTTCGGGGACGAGACCGACGTGGCGGTACATCTCGGGTCGGCGCCAGGCGCTCTCGCCCTCGACCAGGACGGTGCCGGCCGACGGCGCGAGGAGACCGGCCATCAGGTGGAGGAGCGTCGACTTGCCGGCGCCGTTGGGTCCGAGGAGGCCGGTCACGCCGGGCCCGAGGCCGAACGAGATGTCGTTGACCGCGACGACGTTGCCGTACCAGCGCGAGACGTGTTCGACCTCGAGCGCGGGCGCGCGGTCCAGGTGGCGGCGGGCGGGCGGAACGGGCCGGCGGCGGGGATGCGGCCGGCGCGGCGGCTCGACGGCGGGCGGAACGGGCTCGGCGGCGACCGGTGAGCGGCGGTGGACGCCGGCGGATGCGGCGGCACCATCTCGTCGTCATGCCGCGATCCGGAGGTAACGGCGCACGGTCAGGCCGACGCTCCGACGATCCTGATGGCCGCTGCGGCGACGTAGGTCCAGCCGGGCAGGTCGAGCGAGGCGACCACCGGGTTGTCCGGGATCGACCCGAAGATCGCCGCGTTCGTGCCGTCGAGGACGTCGGCCGGGCTGAACAGGATGAGGACCCGGGCCAGGTCAAGGCTCGACAGGTTGGCGACGATGCCGACGATGATCGGCGGGATGATCAGGATGGCGATGATCCCGGCCGTGGCGTAGGCGCGGCGGGGCGTATAGGCGGCGACCAGCCTGAGAGGCCACCCAGGAGGCCGGCGACGAACAGCGCCTGCAGCGACGAACTTCGGGACGACGCCCGCCTCATCGGCGAGACCGGTCACCGGGTCCGGGGCCACCAGCACGCGACCGATGAACAGGACGACCTGGGGCGCGACATCGACCAGGAACAGGGCCAGCATCAGGCCACCGATGCGGGCCACCGCGTAATCCAGCCGCGTCAT
>CAWHYW010000015.1:0-42665 GCA_963833675.1 Bryobacteraceae bacterium
CGGCACGGGGCTGGCGCTCGGGGGAATAGTCGACATGAGTGCCGTTAAAGCCTCGGCGCAGACCCTCCAGCTGGCGAATGTGACGGAGTTCACGACCTCATGCAATTTCTGCTCGTGCGGATGCGGCATGGTCGGATCGGTGCGCGATGGCAAGCTGATCAAGCTGGAAGGCGATTTCGACCACGTGGTCAATGAGGGGGCGCTGTGTGTGAAAGGCATGGCGATGTTTCCCACCCATGCTTCCCCTCTGCGCAACAAGACGCCGCGCTACCGCGCGCCGGGCAGCGATCACTGGGTAGACATCACGTGGGAAGACGCCGTCAACCGGATCGCGCAGAAGATCCGGAAGGTCCGTGATGAGAACTGGATCGCCACTGAGAAAGATGGGGGCAAAGACGTGCCGGTGAACCGCACAGACGCGTTTGCGTTTATGGGCGGCGCTCAAAACACAAACGAAGAATGCTACCTGTTCCAGAAGGCGGCACGCCTTCTTGGCACAGCCTACGTCGAACATCAGGCCCGTCTTTGACACAGCCCCACGGTCCCCGGTCTGGGGGCCACATTCGGACGAGGGGCGATGACCAATCACTGGGGCGACCTTCAACACTCGAAGGCCATTCTGGTGGAGGGCAGCAACGTGGCCGAGAACCACGTGATGGCCATGAAATGGATCCGCCGCGCCCAGGAGAACGGCGCAGTGATCATTCATGTGGACCCGCGGTTTACCCGGACTTCGGCAACCGCCGACATCTCGCGAGGATCCGGCCGGGAGCCGACGCGGCGTTTCTCAACACGATGATCAACTACATCCTTTCCACAAGCTGTACGACGAGGATTTTGTCACCACTCACACCAACGCGCTTCTTCTCGGGCGGGCCGACTTCACTTCAAGGATGGACTGTTCAGCGGGTTCGACGAAGAGAACCATAAGTATCACACCGAATCCTGGGGATACCAGCTCGACGGCGCGGCCGCCCGCGCACGGCTGCGAGCCTGGATGATCCGCATTGCATCTTTACCCGCCTGCGCGAGTTCTTCGGGCGATACACGCTGGATGTCGGCGAACGCATCACCGGGATCCCGGCGGCGCAGATTCAGAAGATCGCGGAGACCATGGCGAAACACCGGCCAGGCACGATCCTGTACGCCTTCGGCATGACCCAACACACGACGGCGGTGCAGGGCATCCGCGCGTTCACCATCCTTCAACTGCTGCTCGGCAATATCGGTAAGCCCGGCGCGGCGTGAATGCGCTGCGCGGCGAGCCGAACGTCCAGGGCGCCTGCGACATGGGTGTGCTCAACAATTACATGCCGGGTTATCTCAATTATCCGGTGCATAGCGAGCCCACCCTGGCCGCCTGGACGGAGAACAACGGGACAGCGCGGCGCAAGTACCTGATCAACACGCTGAAGGCGTTCTACGGACGGCCGCCACACCCGAAAACGACTTCGGCTATGGCTGGTTGCCAAACGAAACGCAAAAAGGATTTCAGTTCGTTCGGGATCTTCGAGAGCGCTCTTGCCGGAAAGATGAAGATGGTCTGGATCGTTGGCCAGAACCCGGCGGTCACGACGCCGAACCTGAAGGTGCTTTTCGACGGGATGGCCAAGCTGGAGATGCTGGTAGTGCAGGAGCTGTGGGAGACAGAGACGGCTGCGTTCTGGCGCCGACCGGGCGTGGATCCGAAATCCATCGCCACGGAAGTGCTCCTCCTGCCCGCCGCCTTCTTCATGGAGAAGGGCGGCACCATCAGTAACTCGGGCGGGATGGTGCAGTGGCGCTATCCCGGTGTAAAGCCGCCGGGACAGGCGCTACCTGACGGGTTGATCGTGGACCGTGTATTCCGGCGCGTGCGCGATTTGGTGCACGATTCAAATGATCCGAAAGACGATCCAATCCGGAAAGCCTTCTGGACGTACACAACCCCGGAAGACGTGCTGCGCGAAATCAACGGACGCGCTGTTCGCGACATACCGGATACCGAGCTGAAAGCGGACACGTCGTCAGCAAGACGGGCGACCTGCGGGCGGACGGATCGACGTCAGCCGGGTGCTGGATCTACTCCGGCGTTTTCAGCCGCGGCGAAAACCTTTCGAAGCGGCGCGACGCGAGGACCGATCCGGGCGGTCTTGGCCTTCATCCCAATTTTGGCTGGACTTGGCCAAACAACATGAGGATCCTTTATAACCGCGCATCGTGCGACCGCCACGGCGGGCCCTATCCCGGATCGAAGCCGCTCGTCTGGTGGGATGCCGAGGCAAAGAAGTGGTCCGGTTACGACTTGCCCGACATTCCCGTTCTAACCGACGGTCCCGACACGCCGAATGGCCGGCGAGCGTTCCACTGAACGCCGAAGGTGTGGCCCGTCTTTTCGCGGCCGCCTACACCGACCCTGACCGAAGCACGATGACGTTCCGCGGGATGCGAGCTATGTACCCAAGGACGGTCCGCTGCCTGAGATGTACGAGCCGGTGGAGAGTCCAGTGACGAACCTGCTTCACCCAAAGACGCGCCACAACCCACTGCTGAAATATCCGCGCGTGCCATCTCACCAACCCATCGGTACGGCTGAGAAGTTTCCATATGTTCTGATGACGTCCACGGTGGCCGACACTGGTGCTCGGGCTCGTCGACGCGGAACATTCCGTGGCTGAAGGAACTGGTACCGGAACCCATGGTCAGATGCCCGAGCCTCTCGCGCGGAAACTGGGCGTCCGAACCGGAGACTGGGTAAAAGTATCCTCCGCGCGCGGCGAGGTGGTGGTAAGAGCGGTGCCAACCCCCAGGATGAAGAGCCTCCAGATAGACGGGCAGGAAGTCACCATCGTGTGGATGCCATACAACTGGGGCTTCCAGGGTCTTTCGACCGGGCCCGAGCGCCAACCATCTCACGATCGACGCCGTCGATCCGGAGCGGGGACGCAGGAAACCAAGGCTTGCCTGGTGAATATCGCCAAGGCCGAGCCGCCGCCGGACAGAGTATCTCGCGCGCACCGGAGAACATCATGACATCCGACACCGCAGTTAAGTCGACGCTGATCGACATCACGAAGTGCATCGGCTGCCGCGCATGCCAGGTCGCGTGCAAACACTGGAACGAGAGCGACGGGGAGGAAACGCAACTCGAGGGTAATCTAGGTTTTCAGAACCCCGCGACACTCAGCGCGAAGACCCTGACTCTGATCACATATCACGAGTTGCCGGACGATGCGGCTCCGGCGGGTTGCACTATCTATTCACTATGCGGCGCTGCCTGCACTGCCTGGAGCCGGCATGCGCGTCGGCGTGCCCACCACGGCCCTCCAACGCCAGCCGGACGGGCCGGTCACCTACGATGCGGACAAGTGCATCGGGTGTCGCTACTGCGTATGGGCGTGCCCATGGGGCGTTCCGACCGCGGAATGGGATACCCTGACGCCCAAGATCAGCAAGTGTACCCACTGCGCCGACCGTGCGGACCAGCCGGTTCCGCTCCAGCGCAATGGACAAGCGCTGACGCAGATCGAAAAGCAGCAATACCGCGAAAAGGTGACCGTACCTGCCTGTGTTAAGGCCTGTCCCGCAGACGCGCTCCGTTTCGGAGAGCGGGACCAGATGCTCAAGGAGGCGCACAACCGGATATCGAGCCATCCGGACAAATACGTGGACCACGTCTACGGAGAAAAGGAAGCGGGCGGGACCAGTGTGCTGTATCTGTCCTCCGTACCTTTTGGGAAACTGGGATTCCCGGAGCTCGATGACAAGCCCTATCCGGCCGTTTCGAAATTTGCGCTCCACGCGGTTCCGCCGGCCGTCCTGGCGGTCGGCGCCATGCTGGGCGGGATCTTCCATCTGCTGAAACGAAAGGCCGCGATGGCCGGGGGCGTGGATGCGGCCCCCGCGGACAGCCATCGCCACCACCCCACGTTCGCTCCCCTGCAGGAGAAGCTATGGACGCCGTTTAACCAGATTCTCGCGGCGCTGATGGCCTTCGGTCTGCTTTCGCTGATCGCGCGATTCGTGCTCGGATTAGGAGGCAGCACGCACCTTTCGGACACCTACGCCTGGGGACTCTGGATCGTGTTCGACCTGGTGTGGATCGCAATCGCCGCCGGAGCCTTCGCCACCGCCGGGATCATTTACGTCTTTCAGCGGAAGGATCTTTACACGATCGGCCGTTCAGCGGTGCTCATGGGATTTTTGAGCTACTCGTTCGTTACGGTCACGTTGCTCGCCGATCTCGGACTTCCATTGCACTCCTACCAACTTGCCCTGCAGGCGCCCGAAGCCTCGGCGATGTTCGAGGTGTCGTGGTGTGTAGGCCTGTATGTGACGGTGCTGCTCCTCGAGTTTTTACCGGTGCCACTGCAATATCACGGCTTCCACAAAGCGGTGGAGGTGTGGCGGCGCTGGTCTGGCGCGTATGTTGCGTTTGCCGTCACGTTGTTCGTCTATCTGCTCTCGCGCAGTTTCGTGTATGCGGCCGCGGCGGCGATTCTGTTCTCCTTTATGGCCTATGCGTTCAGGGCGTACGGCCGGAAGGGCGAGCCGATCATGCTGGCGATTGCGGCGGTCACTCTGTCCACGATGCACCAGAGTTCGCTCGGCTCCCTGTTCCTGCTCATGCCGGACAAGCTGGCGCCGCAATGGTGGTCGCCCGTAATGCCGGTCTCATTCCTGCTCTCCGCGATCGCGGCGGGCACAGCGGTCGTGATCCTCGTGGAGATGTGCATCGCGAAAGCCTGGTCGCGGCGGCTTTCCCATGAAGCAATGATTGCCATGGGCAAGATCACTTTCTGGGCGCTTCTGGTCTACCTCGCGTTTCGAGTGGGCGACCTCGCCATTCGCCAGCAACTGGCCGGCGCATTCTCCGGAAACGCGGGCGCGCTTTTCGCGGCCGAGTTGATTCTTGGAGGCTTGTTGCCGCTCGCACTGCTGGCTACCACGTTCCGGCACTTCGCCCCGCCTTGTTGTCCGCCGGAGCGGTTGCTTTGCGCTTTGGGTGTAGTGTTCAATCGCATCAACGTCGTTCTGTGGGCCATGGACCTGAAGGGGCCGATGCCGCAGAATGCTCCGGCACTCTATTCCCCATCCCTCGTTGAATGGGGCATTTCGATCGGACTCATCGCCGCAGCGATATTCCTGTTCGGGCTCGGAGCGCGGTTGCTGCCGGTGCTGCCGGAGGAAAGCGCTGGACAAGAGACGTAGCGTGACGCTGGATCGCTGGGTGGCACAGCATCCCTACTTGGAACCGATTGCGCGGCTCGACGCGGAGGTCAACCGCGAGATTGACGGAATGCCATTGGGCACGGCTTGCATTCCCAGTTGGGATGGCTACTTCGCGGACTATGTCGCGGGTATTCCTCTGTTGGAAAGCCAGGCTGCCGCGATCGACCTCGAGCCGGTGGAGAAAGCGCTCGCCGTGGTGGTCGGGAAGCTGGCAACGAGGCCTCTGCCCAGCGTGCTTCGGAAGGAGACCGAAGCGTTAGAGGCCGAACTTCGTTCCACGGCCGATGACTCTTCCGAATCTTCTGGACTGAGGCGGTACCTGAGTTGGAGACTGCTCTCCCGGTATCTGTTTCCCGTCGTCGATTCCTTTGCCGCGTGGCGTCAGGAGGAGCGCTGGCTCCGCCACTACTGCTCGGTGTGCGGGTCGCCGCCGGCCATGGCCCAGTTGATTGGCACCGATCCCGGCAGCCTGCGGATGCTCGCCTGTGGATGCTGTGGTAATCGTTGGCGTTACCGGCGGACCGGATGCCCGTTCTGTCGAAATGAAGACGATCATCGTCTTGCAGTGATAGCCGTAGAAGATCAGGGAGGTCTGCGGATTGACTACTGTGAGCAGTGCCGCGGTTATCTGAAAACGTACCAGGGGGAAGGAAGCGAGATAGTCTTGCTGGCCGACTGGACTTCAATTCAGTTGGATATGATCGCTCTCGATCGCGGGTTGAAGAGACTGGCCGCATCCGTTTACGTCGTGTGATCAAATTGGCGCCTGCACAGCGCTCAAGGCTTTGAAGCGCCAGGATAAGTTCGTATCGCCCGGAAATGAGCCCTTGGTCTGTATCCAGAATCAGATTACCTGGAAAACGAGCGAGTAATGAATGAATGTTCTGCAGACGTTCGGCGGATTTTTCGAACTGTTCGCCTCAAAGCCGAACGTGTTTATTATTTGCGCAACTTACAGGGTCTGCCCGGTTTCAAGGGGTGAGCACGGTATAGGACGTTAGTTTCCATGCCGAACCTTCCTGAGCCCATACAGCCCAGAGCACGCCGGAATCCTCGCCCGTCTTTACCAACCTGAATCCCGTAACGTAGTACTTCCCGTAGTTCTTCGCACTCGCGGGACGTCTGAAACTCACCGGTTCTCCTGGTGTGCGCGCGGCGCAATCCAGAGCTTCTCCCATATACTCCGGAATCGAGGCGAGGGCAAACGCTTTGCTCCTTGGATGCTTCACGAGCTTGATGTCCTCATGATTCGGCAATGGCGCCACAATCGCTTCCTCCAGCGCTTTCACCGTCCCAGTGGTTTCGAGGACGCTTTGCATCGCTTTCTTCAGTTCCACCTGCGCGTCTGCCGTTGTCTTGGGCTCAGGTTGGCCGGATGAGCTGTTGAGCTTCATGCACTCGGCGCACTTTCTCGAGAGGTACTGCGAAGCCTCCTCGAGATCCTGCTTCACCAGCCACGCCGTGAGGAAGTTCGTGGCGCCCCCGATCAGATCAGCCGGAGCCGTGGTGTACCCCATAGCCGCCGGCGGGGGCGCGTTGACTGCAGTATTCGGGACGGTGTACTCGTCCCACACGGGATCAAGGTCGTAGGAGATCAGCCTCCAGTAGTTTTTCGCATCGCGCATCCACAGAGTCACAAGCGTGGTTGCCTCAGTTCGATCCTTCTTCCCAACGCGGAAGACCGCCCCATAGTATTTGCCAAATGACTTGGATGCTGCAGCCTTTGGCGATGCCTGAGTTGGATCTAGCCGGTTGGCGCAATTGAACTGCTCGGCTGCATCCTCTCGAACGTCGTACAACGTGAACTCGCCTTGGTAAGGATGCTGAACCAGTTTGGTCCGCGCGCCTGACTGCGCCGGCGAGACGGTTGAAAGAATGTCCCCCAATCGCAATACGGTTCCGAAACGCTGGTTTGCCTGCTGCATCGCCATCAGTAGCCGGAACGGGGCCATACCGCGGTCCAGTTTCTCTCCCGCCTCCACATCCCCACACGCAAAGGATTGCCGCGCGAAATAAGAGATGACATCCTCAGGCTTCCTCTCTACCAACCAGGTATTCAGGAAATCGTGAACCGCGTCGGACGGCTTCATGCTGGCTTGTGCCCTTGCGCCAGCAGTCGATCCTCCTGCTTCGGCATACACGTCCTTCTTTTGTGTCTCCCGAGGCAGCGAGAGCAGGCTGCGCCACCAGTTGTTCAACCCACTCCACTGACCGTTGTGGATATCGTCGTTGCGGCCCGCACGAACGTCGGAGTTGGAACTCGAAAGGTGCCCGTTTACGAGTCCTTTCGGAAAACCAGATGACTTGTAATCGACGTCCACGTCTGCCCTTGTCTTATCTCGCGTGGCAGATACCTGGATTGATGGGACCGACGGCTTGCTGCGATAGCAGGTTGGATAGCCCTTGTGGTAAGCGGTATTGTCCTCCAAATGCCGAAACTCCTGGCTCTGGTCCAACAAATCCAGGGCATTCGTTTTTAGTTGAACGTAGATACGGAACTGCTCGTCACCGCGGGCGCCGAGAATCTCACCCCGCACCGTATCAAGTTTGTCGACGATCTGGATTGCGGATCCCAGCTTCCGCCCCGATTCGCCGGTTAATTGCGTCGATAGTAGCGCGTGAGTTATGGCATTGAACGTTGTTCTCGTGGAGAGCGGCAGGTTGTTGTAAGCCTGCTGTGGATCGACCGGCTTGCGGATGGTAGCGCTGAAGCGTTTCATCCAATCGTCTACCAGTGTTTTCTGCTCGGAGCGCAGAGAGTCATAATTCCCACTGAAGTCGCCGGCGGCTTGCTGCGCGTTTTGGATACCGGCCCCGATGCTGAGTGCCAGTAGGGCGGAAGTTGCTATCAAGACTTGGCGCATGTTTGGAACTTTCTTACGACTGTGTGGCGCCTAATGCCTAGGGCATGGGTGACCTTCTGTCTTTGATTTGTCTATTAAGCGCGACTATAATCAACCACTCGCAGCCGTTTGGCCAACCCTCGGAGGTTACCCTGGTTGACAGGCGAGCGTCTGAAACTCCGCTAGTCCGATCCCGCGTCAGCCCTGTGCGGGTACTATCTCCGAAGCGTATTTGATCCAGCGCCGCGCGATAATTCGCTCACACCATCGGGCTAGACGTGACCGTAACAATGCATGTTTGCTGTATCCTTAATTTGCTCGTTGCATACCGCCGTGGATTCCCAATGCTTTGGCAAATTCGTCAGATGGAATGGGATTCTTAGTCTTTCCCGTAAGGATTTCTTCAGTCGTGACTTTGCTGGAATAGAGAGATTTGTTGGCGTCTTCGTCGGCTCGCAGGGTCCCGCCTTGCAAGGACAGTCCACCAAAAACACCTCTCGATCGCGACCACGAGAGAATATCAGCCTTCATGGTGGCATCCGTCTGCGCAGAAGCATCCCTTCCGACAGGTCCGGCAGCTACGGAGGCCTCACCGCCAAGCGTAAATTTACTCTTAAGGAGACCCTGCACACCCTTCGGACTCATCACCAGCATGATCACGTCGGTTTCGGAACCGCCCGCTTGCAGTCCGAACCCACCACCTTCAATTCGCATTCCTGCCGGGCCGGCCCAACCACCTGTAGGGTTACGACAATAAGCGTATCCGCGTCCATACTTACCCGAAAAAATAAACCCCGCTTTCTTCATGCTCGGGATGACAATGACACAGTGTGCCTTTTTAAACAGGTCAGTCGGAATGCCCTTGTCCGGGGTTCCTTGAATTTCAGTGAGGACCTCGGCGGCAGTGGTTAGCCGCTTGATTTCCTCGTTTTCAGCCGCATAACAGCCCGAAACAAAGGCCAGTGCACAGAATGTTGCTGCGAAGCTTTTCACGTATCTGATCCTTCTTTCCGCCACGGATGACATGGCAAATCTAGCCAGGGATTGTCGGCTTGGGACAGGCTTCTCATTGGCTTACGCCCGTCCATTGAACTCAGAACGTTCTGCCGACGTTTTCTCCCCATGACCAACCACCCGGCCGGACAACGTTGCCGGACTTGATGTTTGGAGCGTTCCGCAGGGTCTAAAATAGGCGCCTATGATTTAGGCAATAGGCCACCCGCCCAGACATTTGATGGCTGTGTTCCAGAGTCGACTTAGAATATTCCGAAATCTCGCAAACAGTCGGCATGACGACGCGCACGAAGATGCTCGAACGTGTTCGGACTCAATCAGCCAATCCTGCACAGCCGCTCAATCAAGCCGCCGGCTCGCGTGGCTTGAGTACTGGCGAAGATGGTTGACGCAAGAACGACGAGGATCATTATCGTCTTTCAACTGGTTCGTACGGTGCAGGGCTAAACTGCAGAGCAAGACCATTCCTAGTGATCTGGTATACCCACACGCCCCGGCGCAACGTTAGCCGCTCCAACGCTTGCGCGCCCGACTGGTTGTCCTTGGCGAACGCATCCGCACGTGCGCAAACCGGCTATTAATCGCGACCCTGAAGATCCATCAATCGCCGAGCATTTCAGCGCAATATAAGCCAAAGCCGCAGATGCCGATTAGTGGCTTGCGGCTTCAAAAGTTTCTATGACTGAACTGCTCAGACTTTTCATTTCGCAGTCAGGCGACGCACATCCCGGTCAACAGCCGCTAATTGAAACCTATCGCTCTATGGAAATCGTATGGGAATAAATGAATCAGCGCGTTGGGTACCCACATCTATGGTGCGTTCCGAAACGGCCGAGCGATGGCCAGCTTTGTAGCGCGAAACTTTGTGCATAGCCGTTGGTGTGGGCTTCCGTTCCGAGATAAATGTAAGTCGATTAAGTCTTGGAGTGAGCAATTCCGATGTGCCGAGTCGGCGGAACCACACACCCCTCGTGTCGGCTGTGCGAGGAGCAATCAGAAGCTCGAAGGAGCTGAGAAAGTGAGCTATTCATGACTGCAGACACGACTATGCTAAACCTGATCGAATTGCCTTGGCCTGTCTTGGCGGCATGTGGCGTGCCTCTTGCCGCCGCATTTCTCGTTCCTGGTATCGTTCCAGGGGTCACATTCCGCATTGTCAGTTGGATGTTGGCGCACGTTCGTGGTGTACGTGCGGTTTCCTCGTACGCCTGCGGGTTCCTGATCATGACTTGTTTATACATGACCCCATGTGCATTGGCACAATCAGCAACACCGAACCAAACTCTGCCGACTGTTATAACCTGCACTTCGACGAAGGGACAACGCCAAGTCTGCAAGGCGGACACAGCGGCGGGCGTTGCGTTATTGCGCTCGACCGGTGAATCCAATTGCCTGCTCGGGAACACATGGGGTTATGACTCGGCCGGGGTTTGGGTTTCGGATGGCTGCGGCGGTGATTTTGCATTGGGCGGCACGAAGGAAAGCAGCGGGGCTGACAACTTTATTGGCACCTTCGAGGCATATGGTCAGTTGCGTACCCACCTGGCGAGTTTCCGGGACGACCTCGAGGTGCAGGACAACGCAACCCGAGTAGGTATGAATTTTGCCACCAGGGGCGCGATTAAGATGTTCGCCGGAACGGAATGGGGAGTAAACCTCGTGCAGAGTGAAACTCAGTTCAATCTCTCCGCAGGAGGACCAGGAGAATTCGGAACTGTCGCAAGTACAACCAATCCGGTGTTTCTGGCCCGGCTCGGCTTCGTCGGCGTCGACTTTGGCCCTCTGGGCAAAATAGCGATCGGGAAACAATATGCGGTGCACTACGATATTGCCGGCTACACGACGGACCGATTCAACGTATTTGGCGGACAGGGTACACACGCGTACGTAGCGGGAACGGACGGAGGAGAGACGGGTACTGGCCGCGCAGACCGGATTGTGAATTACCGGAACACGCTTTTGAAAGTCGTAGATGTCGGGGTTCAGGGGCAGTTTCGAGGCGCCGGAGATGACACCACCACAGACGGTGTCGGAGGCTCACTGCAATTCAAGATCCTACCGGGCGTAAAGGCTGGAGGGACTTACACCCGAACCAACTGGTCCCCTGCGAAGCAGCAAATTCGAGGGCTGGGAGCTAACTCCGACTACATGGCTGTCGGGACTCGCATCGACTGGCGCATATTGGAATTCGGAGCCGTTTACTCTCGCCAACACAATGGCGACGTAGCGTTCGTAACTGCTCCGACCGGTCAAACCACTCCGATCGTATTCGACGCAGAAGGAGCTGAGGTGTACACGCGGATAAACGTGGGGCGTTTCGCTGTAATTGGTGGCTACACGTTACAGGACCCAAAAGTTCGGGATCCATTACTGAATCCTAACTTCAAGACCAGCTACTTCATCCTGGGCGCCGAGTGGTTCTTTGCAAAAAACGGGAAGGTCTACTCAGAGAGCAGGATTGACGTGGATAGCACAACAGCGGCCGGCGAACCAGGTTACAACGTGTTCACTATCGGTTTCCGATACGATTTTTCATGGCGAACCAGCCATCAGCCGTAAGCAGGTGGGGACGCGAAAGGCAGCCTGTTGGCTCAGTAATTCGTAAGTTGTTGAAGGATTGTGGTGGTCGCCACAGGACTCGAACCTGTGACCTCCTGCGTGTGAAACATCCGGTACCTGTCTACTCCTTGCATCTGCTCCTATAACTTTCAACAACTTGGGTCGTCTGCTTTCGCTCAGCCGACAACCGCTGATGGCTCAATCCGAGCCGTTTTGATACGGATTTGATACGGCACGCCTTTCGACCGGCGTTTCGAGGCGCTCTGGTCCGACAGGTGAATCGCGAGAGCTGCGTCCTCCTGAAGAGTTGCAGGAGTCCGCTGGTGAGAGTCGGAGCACCTTTCAATCCCTACCGAGTTTTTCAAGGAGCCTTTGCGCCCTTCTGGTTGATAGAGCATCGCGGGCTAAGCGCTGGCGCGAAACTATGCTACATCCGTTTACTCGGTTTCGCCGGCAGAGACGGGCGGTGCTACCCGTCGCTTGAGACCTTGGGTGGCAGCCTTGGTGTTTCGGAGCGCCAAGCTCGAGATTATGTCAAGGAACTCGAGCGGACCGGGCTGATCGCCATCGAGCAGCGAGGTTTGCGGAAGACGAACGTGTACCTGTTTATTTGGACAGCGGAACTTAAGCGACTGGTCGACTCTGTTCCGCCGTCTTCGCCTGATCCTGAAAGCCACGAGGGACCAGAATCCAACATGCCTCCTGACCGGAACGATTCTTCCGGTCAGAACCGGAACAGTACTTCCTCTCTTGACCGGAACGATTGTTCCGCTCAAGACCGGAAGCGGGCTTCCGGTCCCATAGGAATAAATTCAGTAGAAATTAGTTCAACTGAATCTTCCTCCTCTGCCGCTCGGGACCCGATTGCTTTGGCAACGAGGAGGAAGGATTCTGCTTGGCGACAAGTCTCTCGGAGTACTCCATCAGTCGCCAACGGGGATAGCGCCACCTGCACAGCCTCGGTCATCGTCGAATGGGCAAAGGAGCGCAGCTTGCGGAGGTTGCGATCGGATGGGGTAGCGGGATTTCCAGAGCAGGATTTGCTTTCACAATGGGCAGAGATTCTCGACGGCTTGGGCGTAACAGAGGCGGAACGAATCACGGACGTTCTGGATTGTGCTCGTGCTGCTGCAGACCGGTCGCGCGGATGGCGAAGCTGGTCGTTTCTCACACTGCAGATTCAGCTCGCGGCGGAGCGGACGCACTCGAGCCAGGCCGTAGCGAGTACATTGTGCACCGAAGGTTTCAGTCAAGTAACGGAAGATCCGGGGTGCGAGTGGGTGGAAGCAAAGGCGAGGATCCGTGCCCTGATCGGAGAGATTGCATTTGCAAACTGGTTTGAGCCGTCCCGGCAAACCGAGCGAGATGGAACGGCCCTTACGATTGCAGTGCCCGATGAAGCAACGCGGGATTTCATTGACATCGATTACCGCGAGGTCGTCACTAAAGCTATCTCCGGAATGGGCGTAGAAATAGTTCACTTCATTGTTCGAGACCGGAGTCGAACCAGCCATGATGGCACTGTTACGTCGAGCGTATCCGGGTAGATGGGATACCGAACGAGTGCTGTGGTTCGCCAAAAAGCGATCCGGGCGGGGTCCTCAGGCTGGATCGCGAACGTACCGACTGTGCAGTCCACCAACCTGAGGGATTCGAGTAATCTTCCCATCGATTTGTGCGCGGCTGGGTTGAGGACAATCCTTTTCGCGCTAAATGCGTTCGCGAACGTGTGTAGTAAGAAAGTAAGAAGTCAGCATCCGCTTCAGGTGGTAACGATTAAATATGATGACGTGATTCAAACATTCCCGTCGAATTGTGCCAATGAGCCTTTAGACGTGAGCATTCTGCCATGGACTTGCTGGCGCCGTGAGGACCTGCTGAATGTTTAGTGCCGCCAGTCGCTCTCCGACAGCCCAGCCGTAAACTCCGTCTCGATCGCGAATCAGATATTTGGCTACATCGCGGTCGGCGAATGCCTCCAGGATCTGTTGTGAGATCCATTCTGCCATCGGATGCTCGGTAATGTTGAAGTGTAGACCTCCCGTCTTCGGTGCGCGATAAGAATAAACACAAACCAAAATTTTGAAGGTGAAGGTCGGCACAGTAAAGAAGTCGGCAGCCACGATTTGATCGGTGTGGTTCCGCAGGAAAGTCTTCCAGCTTTGCGATGGCGGTCGTGGAATCGAGCGAAGAATGGGTGACACAGTTCGTTCCGACACCTTGATTCCGAGCATCTTGAGTTCGCCGTGAATGCGAGGTGCTCGCCAGAGCGGATTCGCTGTCGCCATTTTGAGGATCAAGCGTCGTATCTCGGGAGCAACGGTGGGTCTGCCGCGGACGGTCACCTTGTGTTTGACAGACGCGCCCAGAACTTCCGGAAGCGCTCGCGTGCCACCTTGCAACTGTGTCTGGTTGCACCACAAGCAGGACAGTTCTCCAGGGGCGCCAAAGTCTGGACAGCGTGCACCAGAAGAGACGATCGAAAAGTTGTCAGTTTAGGCCTAATGCGCTTGCGTTGATACGTCAGAAGCTGAAGTCGTAATGCGGCGTTCTCCACGGCGAGCGCTTCGTGCCCGCTACCGAGTAAGCGAATGAATCGGAACAGCAATAGAACCAGCACGGTCATAACCGATTGTTACTCCGCACGCTTTTGAGTCGATTCTGAAGCGGTTGTAAACTAAGTGGGCGGAAAAAGGGGTCACGTCAATCCCAATCGGTGCCCGTGTTGGCCAAAATGCCCAACCGACCGGTGGAAAGGGTGTCTTCACACAGTGATGTCTTGTTCCCTGGTACTGATGATTTACGCCGGACCTTCGGCAAGCTCGCTCACGATGGCGACATCACTCATGGGGCAAATCCAACTCTCGACGCCTGGATTTGTTGAACAGCGACCCGGACCAGGCTATTGTCACCTTCGATTTCGGTAATATCGGCCCGGAAGACAGGCGTTCAACGAAATCATGGGAACCGCATTGAACTATTAACTCGTAACCCTCGGAGCCGTTAACGCGAGCCGACCAATTCTACAGGCCAGGTTGCAGTGGATCGTTGATCCTGGAGCAATCCATATGAGCAAAAAGTCGCCGTTCCTGAGAAGTACCGCTTCCGGATTGCTCCTGGATCACGGCGCATCCTTCACTACCCATCGCAGCACCCGTCTCACCGGACACTGTGACCGGCAGCTATTTAGCCGGCAGGTATTTTTTTGGTATCGAGCAAGCCGAAGTTCCAAACCATGACGCGACCCGAAGCTCCGCCGTCATGTGGATCAGTGTGTGCGCCTCCCGTTGGGAGAGACCATAATCCGTTTGCAGCCACGCCGCCATTTCGCTGATCGCTTCGCGAAAACCGCGCTCCAACGCACCCGGAGTTGCTCCTAGAGTCACGAGAGTATCGGCCCGTTCCACACGCGGCCAGGAAACTGACCGGCGCTTCCGCAGATTCGCCGTAAACTGGACGTCGAGAGACGTTTCCGTTCCTTGGCCGATCAGTTCCCCATCGCCGAAACCGGCGTGGCCATCGCCCAGGAGGAAGTACGCCCCGGGTTCGTAAACGGGCAGGTACACCACGGCGCCTTCATCCATCCCGTTGTAATCCAGGTTTCCTCCATGAGACCCCATTGGACTCGAGGAAATCGCCTGCTTTAACGGCGGGGCAACGCCAACGCAGCCAACTGAAGGATGTGCGGGAAACTCGAGCTTCACCTTGTTTCCCAAACGTTGCGAGGGCCGCATCATTCCACCGGATGGTTCTAGCAGCCATTTCAGCGCGTTTCGCCGCTTCGGCTGCAACCATTCTTCGCAGCAGATCGCGGATTCAAGGCCCTCGATACGGCTCGGCGCCAATGCATCTGTCGAAATGCGCACTCCGTTCCAACCCCAATCCCGATTCAGCCGCACCCGGTCCAATCTGATGATCAGCGTATCGCCCGGTTCGGCACCTTCGATATAGAAGGGACCGGTGAGGACGTTGTCCCCATCCAGGATCAGTTTGCCGGTTTCATCCCTGCCACGCGAGTCGAGCAGTTTAGTCACAACCGAGTCGCCAGGGCGTATTCGCACCACGGGTTCATGCGCGGCGAACGTCTCATAATACCGGTTCGGCTTCACCACCACGGTCTCCGCGAAGAGAACCGAGGAAAGCAGCCAAAGACAGCCGATTCGTTTAATCATGCGGGGATCACCGTTGCTCCATCTGCCTCCTTGGAGAGGCCCAGTTCCTTCTCAGACATCGCTGTCTAATGCCGGCTTAACGTTGTCGCAGCTTGCCGGCGCGAGAAGTTCTCTTCGAGTATGGACTATGTGTTTCCCTGGAGCCAGTTGCGATGATCGCGGCGCATTTAGAAGGTGCAAGTCTTGATCCGGAGCCGATCCCGTAGATCCGGCGCGTGATCCAACATCTCACGGCGTATGCTGCACACCCATCGTTCCGCCGCTCGGTTTTGCCACGGACTGCGAACACTCATCCGACACGCTTGATCCGCTCGCCTTTAGAAACGTGCGCACCTCGGTACTTGAATATCCGGTCACGATCAAAGATAAGGTATAGATATGGGCATGGGAGCGGCAACGCCTCTCGAAGCTGCTGCACAATCCACTCGCTTGTTGGGTGTGCGGTCGTGTTGAAGTGGAGAATGCGGCGCCGGCCGTGCTCGATAAGGACGAAGCAGTACAGCCCCCGGAAACTCAGCGTGGACACAGTAAAGAAATCGAAGGCGGCCATCACCTCGCGGTGATTCTGGACGACTGTCAGCCAACGCTGGGCCTTGGCGTTGTCGGGCTGGCGCCGCGGTCGTTGCAAATAGCGCGACACAGTGGATTCCGAAACATCGAATCAGCGTTGTAGCAGTTCGCCGTGGATTCGAGGCGCGCCCCAGGATGCGTTATCAGACTTCATGCGGCGAATCAGGTGTCGAACCTCGAGGCTGACCTTCGGCCGGCCGAGGCGTCGGGGACGGGATCGCAGTCGCCAGAATAGCCGAAATCCAGCACGGTGCCAGGACACGACGGTATCTGGCTTCACCATGATCAGGGCGTTCACCCAGCCCAGCCACAAACGGCGGAGCGCCACCCAAAACGCTCGGTCGCAGCTGCACAACAGAGGGCGTGGCTGTTTTCGCTTAAACACGATTAGTTCATGGCGTAGCGCGCAATCTCCATACCGAGGCGGCGACCGGCCGATGAAGAAGGCACGGCAGTAGGCGATCACGGCGAACACAAGCGCGATCATCACTCCTCATCCTATTGGCTGACGTAGGGTCAGTCTCAGTTCAGCTGATTCTCTGGGCGGACCCACTTTTGTTGACCAACAAGACTCTGCTGACGGCGACAGGCCAAGCGAAAAGTAGAGCAGAGTACACTTGGGAGCTGGATTTTCATCTGAACGCTCGCGCGCCCTGGCGAAGAATGATACAAACTCTGACCGTTAATCCAATTCAAGTTCTCGCAGTTTCAGGCCTGGCAGTTGCACTCGGCATCAAGCTGAACCGAAAGCTCTCATTTCTTCGTGACCTAAATATCCCAGCCGCTATCGTCGGGGGACTTGTATTCGCAACGGCTGCACTCCTGCTGCACAATCGCCTGATGAACTTCGAGGTGGATACCACGCTTCGGAATGTCCTCATGATTGCGGCGTTCACAACCGTCGGCCTGAATGCAAATCTGCTTGCAGTAGGGCGTGGTGGAATTCAGGTGGGGTTCATGACGGGCCTTGCAATCTTTGGGGCCGTACTGCAAGCCATACTCGGAGTAGGTCTGGCGATGGCATTCGGCCTGCATCCGCTAATTGGCATTGTCGCCGGACCAATGGCGTTTGCGGGCGGACCCTCAAACGCTCTCGCTTTCGGTCCCATGTTCGAGGGCTTAGGCATCACGGGAGCGACCACAACAGCGGTTGCTTCGGCAACTTTCGGCATTGTTGTTGCTGGATTGGTGGCCGGTTGGACAGGTGGCGCATTAATCCGTCGATCGGCCCCCGCGTTAGTTCCCAGACATGGAACGACGGACATGGACATCAAGGTTCCTCAAGGCATATACCAGCCTCCAGGCAAACGCGCGACCTTACTCACGCACGTTCTTCTGATCAGTTTTGCTATGGGTGTCGGAAACCTGCTTAGCCTTGGATTGGATCGCGGGGGTATCGTGTTACCCGGCTTTGTCGGCCCGATGATGGTAGCTGTGATTCTGCGGAACTTGGATGAACGCACGAAGTGGTTCGGCGTCCATCAGGAAACGACAGAACAGATCCTGAGCGTCGTTTTGCCAATGTTCATCGCGATGTCGATGTTGACACTCAAGCTTTGGGAGCTTCATGCCATCGCTCTTCCGCTACTCCTAATTCTGTCCCTGCAGGTTGTTCTGACGTGGTTGTTATGCACATTGATTGCTTTTCCCGTGCTGGGCGGCGACTATGAAGCCGCGGTGATGACAGCCGGCTTCTGCGGCTTTATGGTTGGAATTACCCCGAACGCCGTTGCGTCGATGGAGGAACTGAGCAGCAAGTTCGGTTCCGCACCCCGCGCCTTCTTAGTTGTACCTCTGGTTGGCGCCGTGCTCCTAGACCTGCCGCTTGCGGTTATTATCACTACGTTCGCGAACTTCTTCCGTTTTCATTAAACTGCACCGTAAGCCTCTTCCGAAAACGAACTCTCGGTTTGTGAATCGCCCCTTGGTTCAGAGTCCCAGGTTGGCCGCTGGATATTCCCGGAACAGCGACCCCTCGCGGATGTAGCGGCGGATCGTGGCGAGCGAGCGATGGCCGGTTTTGCGCATGATGGCGAGTTCTCCCGCCCCATTCAAGTGCGCCTGAGTGGCCAGGACAGCGTAAGGAGTGACCCGCATACTTGGCGGAATCGAGGCCTGCCGCCCCGCGGCCCGTTTTACAACCAAGCCCACGGAATCTTTGTGTAGGCGGACCGTACCGACATCGTCATGCCGATCGACCCCCGAAATAAGGCGCCTTCGGAGATATTCGCAGCAGTCTTCCAGGCAGTGATCGCCCGCACCGGACATGTCCCCGATTGTTGGCATACCGCTTCACAATGTGAGCCACGCTATCGAGGATACTTTGTATGGCAGCAAAGTAGCTTCTCAGTTTGTCGGTAATCATCTGTACTGGTTCGGCACCCTGGCCACGCAAGAGTCTCCGAAAGAATCTTTCTGCGGCGCGCTGATCCCGATGCGGCTGAATCAGAATATCGAATACGATGCCGTCCTGATCCACGCCACAGATACTGCTGGTGGCCGTTGATCGAATAAAGATCTCATCCAAATGCCGTTCGTCGCCCAGCCGTCCCTCTCGCCGCTTCAATTTCCGAGCATAGTGAGGACCGAATTTCTGACACCATTGCCGGATCGTCTCATACGACACCATAATCCCCGGTCGGCAAGAAGATCCTGGACATCACGGAAGCTCAAGCAGAAGCGATGATGCGCCCAGACTGAATAGCTGATCATCTCGCGAGTGAAACGATAGCTGAATAGCGAGCCCGATCGCTCTCCATGGCATCAGTCTTTCAGTTTCGTGCCGAAGTTGACAATCGCCATCGAAGGATTATGTCGGGCTTTGTTATGCATGCTACGTGTTTCAGCGCTTTGCGGCCGAGTCGTTTTTCGATCTCGGCGAGTGTGGACCTCTCCGCATCGGTGAGCCGCAACCGCGGCGACAGATGCGCTCGAAGTATGCGGTTCTGCGCAGACAGGTATTCATTCCGCAAAAGCAACTCTTGATTAATGAGCCCAGCGACATAGGCCAATATGCGGTACCCAACCGTTGTCCTTCATCCCGGAGGGTCCATCATCGCAGGTGGATCTGCTGAAATTTCGACTGTTCGCCGATCTGTTCAAATCTCGACTTGCATGTGCCGTAAAAGGGCACCCACTCGTGTTTCAGACCGCGTGTTTAATAGGGGGATGCGGCGCTAGACCACGGCCCGCCGGTTAACGCTGCGCGATGCCGTCATTGACCTTAAGACCATTCGCAGCAGCAACAAGCTCATGTGGTGTCCGGGTCATCCCAGCGTTGAGTGTCTTGTTCCCCGAATTGAATCTGCCGCTCATATTCGGTCGGATTCTCCAACTTCAGAACGAGCAGCTTATACACACGATTCACTGCGCTTCGCATGATGGACCGCATTCCTCATCGCTGATCCGAGAGTATCGAGGGCTTCTGGCACATGTTGGACAGGGTTGCCTGGCGTGAACATCCTCTATTAGTCCATTCCTGAACGAGAGCGCTACAATCGCCTTTGCCTCTCTTGCGAGTTGTCAGCGGGTAGGATCGGACGGCACGTCGACATATTCTCACACACGCGGGCGTGTTCGTCTGCTCCATGCTCGTAGAGCCCTGCTTGCCAGTTCGTGGCTGAACTCTCATCGTGTTTTAGCGGTTCTCCACTTTTTGTCAGGCCCATTGTCCAGGGCACCTGCTGCGCTTGAACCCACGCGCCCGGCTCTCGCCTGCGTTCTGCTTTGTCGGTTCCCCCGGCAGGTTTCTCAACGACACAGAAACCTGAACGCCGGTCCCTCCAACAAAGCACTCCGGCTTCGATTGGGAGCGGGGCCGCTTGCGTTCCGGTTGCCCCCCGGAACAAACGGGCAGCAGAAAAGGAGAACTTACATGTACACCATGAACCAGCTCACGATCATCGGCTTCACCGGCAACGACGCCGAAGCTCACTACACGCCGAACGGCACTCTCGTCGTTACGATCTCAGTCGCAACGAAAGAGTCGTGGCAGGACGCCGACGGCAACTGGCAGAGCAGAACAGACTGGCACCGGATTGTTTCTTTCGGAAAGCAGGCGGAGTTCACGCGTACCCTGACCAAAGGCTCGTATGTGATGGTGCAGGGCGCAGTCCGTACGCGCGACTATGAACGCGATGGCGCGAAGCACCGCATCGTCGAAGTTCGCGCTGACACGATCGGCAAGCTCGATCGCGCGGAACGGCGCGCTGAAGCCGAAGGCGAGCCTGACGCGGGCGATGCCTGAATGACATTCGGGTCCGGTCATTTCAGGCCGGACCCGCTCGATTGGGCAGCTGGCATTCGGCCTTACTGGTTCAGTGAGTTCGACCTTCTAACCTCGTTTCAACCTCGATTTTCCCTGCTTCTGCCTCCTTTTGGAACTTAAGTCGTTGACCGTTCCGAGACATAGGTAACAGAACGTTCCGGACACATGGGTTACACTTTTTCCCCCGCAAGGGGGCGGAAAGAGGGGATGCCATGGAAGGAAAGTTCTGTTATGGACGAACGAATGCGATTTGTGATCCGACTCAAGGACGGGGAGAGCATGGCTTCGCTGTGCCGCGAGTTCGGCATTTCTCGGAAAGACCGGCTACAAGATCTTCGAGCGGTATGAAGAATGTGGTCTGGAAGGGCTCAGCGATCGGACGCGCCGGCCGTTCCGGTACGCCAACCAGCTGCCCGAGCAGATGGAAGCGGCAATCGTGGCAGCCAAGCGCGAGAAGCCGAACTGGGGTGCCGGAAGATCCGCGAGCGCTTGCTGCGGCGCTTGCCGCACGCGGTGAAGGTCCCGGCCTGTAGCACCATCCATGCGGTCTTGGATCGTCACGGTCTGGTAACCCACCCGACGCGGTCGAGAACCCGCGCGAGGGTACGCCTCTTTCGGAAGGGCTGTCGGGCCGAACGACCTGTGGTGCACCGACTACAAGGGCGAGTTCATGCTCGGCGATAAGCGCTACTGTTATCCGCTGACCGTCACCGACCATGCCTCGCGCTATCTGCTGTTGTGCGAGGCGATGGAGTCCAATGCGGAAAAGCCCGCCTTTACGGCCTTTGAGCGGCTGTTCAAAGAGCGTGGTTTGCCGCGGGCGATCCGCTCCGACAACGGCGTTCCGTTCGCTTCGCCGAACGGGTTGTTCAATCTTTCCAAGCTTTCGGTCTGGTGGCTGCGGCTGGGCATCAGCATCGAACGCATCAAGCCCGGCCATCCGCAGCAGAACGGCCGGCATGAGCGCATGCATCTGACGCTGAAGCAGGAAGCCACGCGGCCCGCCGGGCGCCAACATCCTGCAGCAGCAGGCCAAGTTCGACGACTTCCTGGAGGAGTTCAACAACGAACGGCCGCACGAAGCCTCGGACATGAAATGTCCGGCTGAGGTGTACACCGCTTCGCCGACGACCTTATCAAGGCATTCCGGAGCCGTCACTATCCATTCCACGACCGAGACCGTCATGGTCACCAGCTGCGGCCGCTTGTGCCTGTATCGGAAGAAGATCAATCTCAGCCGTGTCTCTGGCCGGCCAGGCCGTCGGCGTAAAAGAAGTGGAAAGCGGAATCTGGCTGGTCAGCTTTATGGATTATGATCTGGGCTATATCGATCTGGAGGAGAAAACACTGCAGCCCCTCGACAACCCCTTCGGGCCAAAAGTGTTACCTATGTCTTAGGAACGAAGTGTTACCTATGTGTCCGGTCCGGACACCTCCCAAGGAACTGGGCACGGTTGAGTTATCTCAGGGTGGGCACGGTTGGGTGAACTTCAGCATGGATGGCCGTTACGCCTGGACTCATACACCGGATGTTTTCGATGTCAAGACGAAGCGGCTGATCGCAACTTTGCGGGATGAGAACGGAGTTCCCGTCGCTGGTTCTAAGTACTTTGAAATTCAATTCCGCAATGGCAAGGTTATGGACGTGGGCAGCGAGTTCGGTGTGGGGCGGAGGTGAGAAAGCTCCGCCAAAAGGCATGAAGCTGCAGTTTTCAGGTGAGATCTTCAATGTGACGCCGCACTTTGGAAAATCCGATCACCACGTTGCAGAACCCGACTTTCGGGATCGTGACGAGTCTGTCACACCGAGGAACCGCGAATACTCGTATCGTTCAACTAGGACTAAAATTCCTCTTTTGAGATCAAGTCATGCATCTCCTCAACAGCAGACTTCTGGCCGCTGTATTCTCGGCAGCAACGTGCGCATCCGCGTTGGCTGACAATCAACTCACGGTGGCAGCGCACGGCAGATCTGATTTTGTGATCGTCCTCCCGCCGCAGCCCCAGCCGCCGGAGACCTTTGCAGCCCGAGAGTTGCAGAAATACATACGGCTTGTTTCCGGAGCCAGTCTACCGATTTCAGATCGGGCCTCCAGTCGGAAGAGCATTCTGATTGGCCGTGCGGCTGGGGATTTAGCACCCCTGCGCGATCGCAAGGACGACAGATTCCTGATCCGAATCGACGCCGAACGGATCAAGCTTGCCGGCGTATCGGCGCGCGCGACGCTCTTCAGTGTCTACAGGTTTCTCGAAAAGTATGCCGGCTGCGGCTGGCTTGTCCCCGGAGACGAGTACGTTCCCAGGCGGTCTGAGCTTCAGATACCCGAGAAGGCAGAGGATGTGGAAACGCCCGCGTTCGAGTACCGGGCGATTTCGCTGTTTCCCTACGCGGAAGTTCACATCGGCGATCGTCTCCGTTCCGACGCACTCTTCTCGTATGCGTTGCTGCAAGTCACCAAGGACCGAATCGACTGGGCGGCGAAGAACCGCCTGAACTGGGTGCACCCCTGCATAAACGAGGCCGGCCCGAAGCTCTGGGAGAAAGTACGATCCCGCGAAGAGATTGTCCCTGAGATCGTCAAGCGAGGGCTGGGCCTGCACTACGGTGGACATTCCTACTTCGCTTGGCTGCCACCGGACAAATACTTCGCTTCGCATCCCGACTATTACGCCGCCATCCAGGATGGCAAGCCGCACTCGCTGAATCTGGCGAACCCGGAGGTTGCCAAGGCGATGGCGGGCAACATCGCCGAGTTCCTCAATGCAAACCCGGAAATCTCCATCCTGACGGTATGGATGAACGACGCACCGGCGGTCTGCACGACGCCGGGCTGCCTCGAGATGGAGGGACCCCTGCGGCTGAGCATCAGCAACTCTGCCGACAGTTATCCGCCGATGATCAGCTTCTCGAACGCCGCTCTCGCATTTGCCAACGCGGTCGCCAGACGGTTACACGAGACGCACCCCAACGTCATCGTCAACCACCTCGCCTACAACGAGCTGATCGACGCCCCGGATCTCGTCAAACCCGAGCCGAATGTTTTGGTCGCTTTCGCGCCCATCCAACGGGTGCCCTTTCGCATCGGGGCCAAGGCAGGTTATTTCCGTCCTCTCAATGATCCCGAGAATTCGACAAACCGCACATACTTGACAGAGATGCGCAAGTGGCTCGCCCGCTCGCCAAATTTCTATGTCTGGGACTACTATTCGCTGTGGTGGACGCTGGGCGAGAATCGGCCGCGATGGCACTTTCCTGTGATCGAAACAATGGCTGCGGATCTCCGATTGTACAGGGATGATCTGAAGCTGACCCATGTCTCCTCGGAAATTGCCGACTGGCACGAGGAAAACATGTACGTATACTCGAGACTTGCGTGGAATCCTGACGCCTCCTGGAAGGAGGCACTCGCAGAATTCTGCCGAAAAAGCTACGGAAACGTAGCCGATGAGATGCTCCAGCACTGGATGGTGCTCGAGAGTGCTAGGGACGATTGGTTCAGCAAGCGCGAGGAGTGCGAGCGCCACCTCCGGAACGCCTTGGCCCAGGCCGAGACGACCGACATCCGCAGGCGTGTGAACCGTGTCGCCGAGTTGTGGCAGGAGTCTGAGTGCCAGAAGCCCGGCGACCCGGTGGGGTCGTGCAAAAAATGAGTTTCAGGACCGCTCGGATGGCAGTCGTCTCCACTCTCGTCCTCGCCCGTACCGATTGTCCATCTCGGAATTTCCATGCACACCATCTTTCGAGACCCTCCAGATCGGAACTCACCCGTTTTTGGCAGGAGACTATCAGGTTCGACCTGCATCGCTGCCGTCGGTCACATGCAGGACCCGCCAACTGTGAATGCGTGCCGATCGTCACGATCGGCTTTGCTGCGGCAATTCTGATCGGATCGCTGGGAGACAGCGCGCGATGGTCGGCTCGACCACTCCGACGTGCGCGCTCTGTGGAAGACGGCGCTCGACCAAGAATTGTAATCAACGTCTTGATTAATCGCGATCGGGCAGATCACGGCTCGCGCTTATTGGCGGATTTCCAGAAGCTGCGAGTCGTGCTAGATTATTGCCACAATTTGAAAAGTTGGTCCGGAGATGCAGCCGACGCTCGCGGACGGGCTGCGTCTTGCCGCACATCCGAATTTACGCGCGAAGTCGACATTTCTGCCCACTGGCAGCGTGACTGGATATCCGTGTGCAGACATGCACGCGCCGTGCCTCAAGCTCGTAAATGCGTTCGGCTCCGAACGTTGCGTGTGGGGCGGTGATTTTCCCTGCGAACTGTGGACACCGCGCGTCGCCTATGCACAACACCTGCGGATTTTCACGCAGGATCTGCCGCTGAGCGTCGAACAGCGCGTGGCGATCATCGGCGGCACGGCGTCGCGGCTCTGGTTTTAATCGCCACCGCTACTCTGTTCTGTGGAGAAACGCAGTAGCATGTTTTCTGATCGGGTGAGGTTTCGGCAGGCATTGTTCAACTTTGACACGAAACTGAAAGGCTGGTGCCATGAAGAGCGATCGGTCTCGTTATTCCGGGTAGGCATTGTCAACTCGGGCGCTAACCTGAAAAACTGTTGCAGTGAAAAGCGATGCGTCTCGTTACTCCGGCTATCGTTTTCCCTTCCCAGATCATCAGCTATGCGCTCTGGGCTTACCACCGCTTCTGAGCTTCCGGAATGTCGAGGATCTTCTTGCCGAGCGCGGAATCATCGTGTCGTATGAGACGATTCGACAGTGGTGTCAGAAATTCGGTCCGAACTATGCGCGGAAATTGAAGCGACGAGAGGGGCGGCTGGCGACCACTCGCACTTGGATAAAGTCTTCCTTCGCATCAATGGCCAACAGCAGTATCTGTGGCGTGCCGTAGATCAGGACGGCGACGTGATCGACATATTAGTCCAGCCGCATCGTGATCAGCGGGCTGCAGAGCGATTCTTTCGAAGACTCTTGCGTGGCCAGAGTGCGAAACCATTGCGGATCGTTACCGACAGACTCAGAAGCTACTCCGCTGCCATACGAGGCATCTTCGGCAGCGTGACTCACGGTGCGGAGCGGTACGTCAACAATCGGGTCGAAGCTTCACACCAGCCAACCCACCAACGAGAACGGCAAATGCGCCGATTCGCATCCGTTCGGCACGCGCAACGGTTTCTCTCCCTCCATGATGCCGTCCGCAATCTGTTCAGAGTGGGCCGCCACTTACTGAGGTCTGGCAATCACCGGCTGTTGCGATCGCGATCCTTCGCGGTCTGGCAGCAAGTGACCGCAGCCTGAGCGAGTCCGAACCTGCAGAGTTTCAGGTCAGGTCAGAGTGTCAATGGCGCTGTCACACCTCTGGCGCAGCTGGCTACGGCCAGCACCGACGGAAATGGCACCGTTTCTCGCCGGCCCTACTAACAGGCTTGAGCGGGCGCGTGCGTTCCTCTTTCACTGCACTACAGATCATCGCTGTTTCCTCCTCGGTAAGCGCCCCCGCCGACGTTATGGGCGCGGCGCTCATGCCTGAGAGCAGTCGAGGACAGGATTTTTCGAGGAAGGAATCCCGGCAGCTTTCGCCGAATTCATTGAGTTCCAGTTCGCCTCGTCATTCAGCCGGAAGGCGACCACGAAATCTCGGATCTGACTGATCTCCGCTCCGTCGGCATCGCTTCAATCATCGAGCATGATGATCGCGTCCATTTTGATTCCCGCCGAAACAGACGACACGTCGCCGTTCATCCAGCGGCACAGGAGCATCGGCGCATCTCATTCCACGCCTGTGTCAGCATACTCCGCCTCCCTGATCGAGCGCCAGAAGCGACAGTGGTGGTTGCAGTGACTTATCCACGTTGATCGCTCGAGGTGAGCGGTTCGCAGTCGATTGGACTGCCCTGCCGAAAAAGCGCTTCGCGCCCACGGCATCACGCCTGGCTGACAGCAGAAAATCAACCGTCTGCCCGGTTGAGTCGACGGCACGATATAGGTACTTCGACTCGCCCTTAACATTGATATAGGTCTCGTCGACACGGTACGACTTGTTCGTCCGCTTCAGGTATCGCCGGCAGCGCTTGTCTAACTCGGGTGAGTACACCTGGACCCAGCGGAACACGCCGCTATGGTGCGTCGGCAATCCTCGCTCCCGAATCAGTTTGGCTACGTTTCGACAGCTGAGAGGAAGATCCAGATACCAGCGGACGCAGCAAAGGATCACTTCTCCTTCGTAATGTCGCCAATGGAATGGGTCATCCGGAGTGATGGCACGGGCTCTCATTCTATCGGAGCGGCGTGCCCCAAATTTCGCAACGGAACCGATTATTCTGATTTCACGCGATCATCTTTTCGACTACTCGCCCGCTCACATCCGTGAGCCGGAAATCCCGGCCCATGTGTCGGTAGGTCAGTTTCTTGTGGTCCAAGCCGAGGCAATTTAACATCGTGGCGTGTAGATCGTGAACGTGAACTCTTTCTTCCACTCCGTTTATTCCCAACTCGTCAGTATTGCCAATCACCTGACCGCCTTTGATCCCACCGCCTGCCAGCCACATGCTGAAGCAATTGGGGTGATGGTCCCGTCCGGCGTCTTCCCAAGAGTGCTGCTGTTCAGCCATCGGGGTCCGACCGAATTCACCTCCCCAAACCAGCAAAGTACTGTCAAGCAGGCCTCGCTGCTTCAGATCCTTTATCAATGCGGCCACCGGCTGATCGGTGATATCGCAATTCTTCTTCAGCTTCTTGTTGATCTCCTGATGATCGTCCCAGGTTCCGTGCGCCAGCATCACGAATCGCACGCCACGCTCGACCATTCGCCGCGCCAATAGGCAATTCGTCGCATAGGGCCGCGTGGGTTCCCGATTTACCCCGTACATTTCCAGTGTGGTCGGTTTCTCGTCCGAAAAGTCGAGCAGCTTGGGCGCGGCCATCTGCATGCGAAAGGCAAGCTCATAAGATTGTATTCGCGCGGCAATCGCTGAATCACCGGTCTCTCGATAGCGCTCGGCATTCAGCTTGTTGATGGCTGCTATCCGGGACTGCTGGGTTTCTCTTTTGAAGCCCGGAGGGTTCTCCAGGTAGAGGATAGGATCACCGGAACTGCGAAATACCACGCCCTGGTAAGTGCTAGGCAAGAACCCGCTCGACCAGTTATTGGCGCCCGCGCTCGTGCCTCGTCCGGAGCTGAGAACAACGAATCCAGGTAGCTCTTGCGACTCGCTTCCCAATCCGTAAGTTACCCAAGCTCCGGCGGTCGGCCGGCCGAGCTGAATGGAGCCGCTCATTAGCAGGGCTTGTCCTGGGTGGTGGTTGAACGCTTCGGTATGCATTGACCGAACAAGACATAAGTCATCCGCGCAAGAAGCTACGTGCGGGATGTAATCAGAAAACTCCGTCCCACATTGGCCGTATCGGGTGAATGTCCGGGGACTGGGAAAGACTTGTGCAGTAGGCTTGATAAAGGCGAGTTGGAGTTCCTTTGTCACTGATGCCGGCAATGGCATGCCAGCCCATTTCTTCAGGGCTGGCTTAGGATCGAATAGGTCGAGTTGGCTCGGTGCCCCCTCCATAAACAGAAAGATCACATTCCTCGCTCTGGCGGGGAACTGAGGCTGCTTGGGCGCCATCGGATTTGGCGAAGTTTGCTCTTCGGCCGCCAGCAGGCGTGCAAGGGCAATAGATCCGAGACCGCCGCCGCTAAGAAGCAAGTTCCTGCGCGTCATCTGCCTAAATTCGTTGAAATCGATCATATTATTCCCGTGTGATGAACTCATCCAGATTGAGCAGGACACTGGCCAGAGCCGTCCAGGTTGCCGATTCGAGCGGATCGTGGCGTGGCAGGGATGGCAGCAGAGCCGCGGCGGCATGCTGATCTTTTTCGAATAGAGTCTTTTGAGCGTTGAAGTAGCTCGCCAGCAAATCTATCTCGTTGGGACTAGGCTGCCGGGCCAGACATATCCGAAATGCGAATTTCAGCCGCTCTAGAAAGCTAGCCGGCCCTTCTTCCAGGATCCGCCCCGCAAGGGCTTGCGCGGCTTCCATGAACACAGGGTCGTTCAGTAAATTTAATGCCTGGAGCGGCGTATTTGAGTGACCTCGCTGGCACACGGACACACCGGCGTCAGCGCCGTCAAAATTCACCAGCATTGGGTAGGGAACCGTACGTTGAATCTGAATATAAAGGCCACGGCGGTAGCGTTCCCGGCCTTCACTTTCTTTCCAGGTGACATGACCCGCGTAAGCCAGGTCGGCAACCCCCTTGGGTTGAGCCGGGCGCACGCTCTTGCCTCCGACAGCCGAATCAAGCAGGTTACCGGCCGCCAACGCGGAATCGCGAATCAATTCCGCGGGTAATCGGATACGAGACTGGCGAGCCAAAAACGTATTTGCCGGATCAATCTGCGAGAGATCCTGGCGCGCCCTCGACGACTGCCGGTATGCCGCCGACGTTACAATCAATCGGTGCATCCGTTTCACCCCCCATCCGGCGTCCATGAAATTCGTTGCAAGCCAGTCCAGCAGCTCGGGGTGCGATGGCTTATCGCCTTGCCTGCCGAAATCATCCGAAGTCCGGACAATACCCCGCCCGAAGAACTCCTGCCACATGCGGTTCACCGCCACTCTGGCAGTCAGAGGATTGTCTCTGGAGACGACCCATTTCGCGAGCGTCAGCCGGGAAGGCCTTGGATCGCTTGGCATAGGATTCAGGAAGACCGGAGTGGCTGGTTGGACCTCGATCCCATGCGATCTGTAATCTCCGCGAATCAGAATCCAGGTCTTTCTTCGTGCAGAGTTTTCGGCCAGAGTCTGAGCCTGACTTAGGAACGGCATCGAAGATTTCAGCTCATCGAGTTGCTTCCGCAGATCCGTGAACTTCAGCTTTTCGATAACATCCTTGGGGATAACCCGGAAATAGTTAATTACAAAATGGTCCGTCAGCAGGTCGGCCTGTTCTTGCGTGCGCCGCGCAGGATCAGTGTCCAAAACTCTGTCGGCGTCATCCAGATGGAATTGTACTTGAAATACTGTATATGCCTTATCCCAGTCGGTCCACCTTCCGGGATTGGCGCGGGCCTCCTTCATCCTTGATTCCCACGCCGGTTGGAGTTCGTCGACGCGATACTTGACCAGCAGGTCCTTGCGCTTTTCCCGGTAGAGGGGTAACGCTGCCAGGTACGGCTCCCTTTCGCCGGGCAGAGGGGCTTCCACATCCACTTCCTCGGCGTTGGTGAAGAAAGCCAAAAGCTGGTAAAACTCCCGCTGCGTAAGTGGATCGTACTTGTGATCGTGGCACTGTGCGCACCCTACGGTGAGTCCGAGATATGCGGTCCCGAACGTCGCAGTACGGTCTATCAGCTTCTCATTACGGTATTGCTCAACGTCGATTCCATCTTCTCTGTTGGTAACAGCATTTCGCTGAAATCCGGTCGCCACTTTTTGCTCATCCGTTGCGTTCGGCAGCAGATCCCCGGCGATTTGCTCGAGGAGGAACTGGTCGAACGGCATGTCGCGATTCAGCGCGTCGATCACCCAGTGGCGATACCTCCACGCGTGGGGTCTCACATTGTCTTTCTCATAGCCGTCGCTGTCGGCGTAGCGCGATAGATCGAGCCATTGCCGGGCCCACTTTTCTCCGTAATGTGGCGATTCCAGCAATCGGTCAACTACGCGCTCGTACGCATCTGGGCGGCTATCGGAAAGGAATTGGTCCACTTCGGCGGTCGCAGGGGGCAGTCCCGTCAGATCGAGCGTCACCCTCCGCAGCAATGTTGTCTTGTCCGCTTCCGGAGAAGGCTTGATCCCTTCCGCTTCCAGCCGAGCCAGAATGAAACGATCGATTGGATTACGTACCTGCTTCTCGGTGCGAACCGCTGGTGCGCCTGGGCGCGCAACCGGCTGGAATGACCAATGTATCGGCTTGGAAGGAACACGCGGAGAAGCTCGGGTCTCAGTTGTAAGTGGAGCAGGCCACACGGCCCCCTGATCAATCCACGCGCGTAGAATGTCCACCGCGCTGGACGTAAGGCGTGGCCCCGATAACGGCATGAAGCGTTTTGGATCGTGGCTGGAGACCATCTGGATTAGCGTGCTTTCCACACTGTTGCCTGGCCGGATTGCAGGACCGGAATAGCCCCCAAGCAGGGCCGCCTCGCGGGAATCTAACCGCAATCCACCCATTTGTTGGTGGGCACCGTGACATCCAGCACAACGGCTCTGCAGCAGCGGCGCCACATCGCGGGTGAAATCCACTTGCGCTCGACAAAGTATCGCCGCACCGACAAACGCCAACAACAGACAGATTGTCCTCACTGCCACCCCTCATAAGCAATTTTGAGCTGGACTTGGGAGTGCACGCTAAGGCGACCATAGTTTGTCCCGGTAATCCAACTTGCTCGGAAGACGGCGCTTTCATCCGAGGATTGACCGAATAGCCGCCTTGACCATCGGATTGCTGCGTTGGGCACCGCTCCTCCTGGGACTTACACCTCTATCATCGTGAACCTACTACGGCTCGAATATCGTGTCAAGATCGTTCTTGTCGTTCCTGTCGCTAGTATATGAGTTGTCCGGTCGAATTCACACATGAGTTGTCCGCATTGACCAGGCGGGAGTAAGGCTGGGGAGTGGAAGAAGCCCGGCAGTACTCTGCCGCTGAAATGGAGCGGATGATGAAGGTGCAAGATGTATTGCTGCAGGCAATGGCCAAGAAGATTACATGGTGGCAGGCAGCCGAGATTTTAGGCGTGACGGACCGGACGATGCGGCGTTGGCGCGAGCGGCTGGAAACAGACGGTTACTCGGGATTAGCCGATCGACGCAAAGGCAAGCCGAGCGCTAAGCGGGTACCACTGGCAGCTGCCGAGGAGGTGCTGCGGTTGTATCAGGAGGTTTACCACGATCTCAATATCCGCCACTTTCACGAGAAGCTACGCGAGGAGCACGGCATCCGATTCAGCTACACCTGGGTGCAGAAAGCCTTGCAGGGAGCCGGCTTGGTGGCAAAGCGGCGAAAGCGAGGGGTACACCGTCGCAGGCGGCCGCGGCGGCCAGCCTGGGATGTTGCTGCACATTGATGGCAGCAAACATCGCTGGCTAAGCGATGGGCAGTGGCACGACCTGATCGTGATTCTCGATGACGCGACCAGCGAGATCTATTACGCGCAACTAGTCGAGGAGGAATCCACGCGGACGGTGCTGGCCGCGCTGCGGGAAGTGATCGAGAAGAAGGGCTTGTTCTGCGCGCTGTACAGTGAATGCCTCACCGGCGGGTGCGGACAACGGGGGATGAAACCGGACATCGCGCGCTTACGCGCTGCGAGTCCGAGTCGGTAGTTTTTGATTGTCGGGCATTTGTTGGTGTTGAAGCGATTGGGGTTATTTGCGTAGTGTTTCGAAGGACCGAGGCAGTCACTTTTTCTTCACGCCAAAGGCAGGAGAGCGAGTAGATAAGCACCGGCCGACCCAAGTGGGACGCGCCATGAAAGAGTTGGGAGTGCAAATGATTCCGGCCTATTCACCGCAAGCGCGAGGCCGCTCGGAGCGCAGTTCCGGCACGTGGCAGGGACGTTTGCCACAGGAGCTACGGCTGGCGAACGTGACCGGGTTGGAAGAGGCAAACCGGTTTCTACGGGAACGCTACATTGCCGAGTTCAATGCGAACTTCCAGGTAGCAGCGCAACAAAAGGGCAGCGCCTTTCGGCGTTGTACGCGTTCGGATCTGAACTGGGTGTTCACGATTCAGACGGAACGGGTTGTAGCCGAGGACAATATGGTAGCCATCGGCGAACGTTGTTGGCAACTGGAGAAGACGCGGTTCCGGCATACGTTGGCTGGGACCACCGTAACCATTCACGAGCATCTGGATAGAACCGTATCGGTGCGATGGGGACCGCACCCGGTCGGCCATTTTGATAGGAATGGACAGCCGTTGGAGCGTGACGCAAGTAATCCGAAGCGCCGTGGAAAAGGCGGGAGCATGGAAGCTGGCGAAAACCCAAAACGTAGTCAACGACAGGATCGTTCCTGTCGCTCCTTCCTGTCTGTCGTTCTCGCAAACAGATGAACGCCGAGGTGGCGGACGAACCGGATCAGACGAAGTCAACAATGGCTATAACGCTTATGCTCTTCTCCAAAGGTGCGAAAAATGGAGAGCCAGACATTTGGGGGCGGATTCGGCCCTGAGAAAGCCGTGTAACCGAGCCGCTAAGGAGACCACGCAGCATTGCGCGCTAATAAGCGCCGATGCTCAGCAAGTGGAAGGATAAAGGAATTGCAGATGCGATGCGAGTCAATTCATGGACGTGCGCTGTGGAAGAATGTCGAGGTCGAGTAATCAGTCCTGAACTCGCGTTAACGAAACCTGAGAAACGGAATCAGAGACACAGAGAAGGCGCCGCCCGAACGAGCGGAACCGGAAACGACTTGGCAAACCAAGTTGCCCGTTCAAGCGATTCTTTCGCTCGGGCAGCATGCGCCTCGTCTAGCTGGACGAAATCGGCCGCGAAATTCGTAATCGCATCGTCCGGACCGTGAACAATTTCATGGACAGTAAAATGCCCGGTAAGAGTATTGTTTCCATGATCTGTCTATGGCGAATTGCCAAATTGGCCTGAATGCGGTGGTTTTTGAGGTGTTGATACCATTGCCGGGATGCGCGACTTCGCTCATCCTATTCGTTCATTTGATCGTCACCCTGGCCCGACTGGCAGGGCCGGGCGGACTCCGTTCCGTTGTCGCCGAATCCGCGCTGGTCCGGCATCAACTGCTGGTCCTCAATCGCGGGCGCAAGCGTGCGCCCAACCTGCGTGCCGCGGATCGGATCATCGCCGGCTTGTGCACCCTTTTCATGCGCCCGGCACGTGTTCTCCGTTCCGCCATCGTTCTGAAGCCTTCCACTCTGCTGCATCTCCACAGTGTGCTGCGCAAACGAAAGTACCGCATGTTGTTTTCGCCCAGAGCGCAGCCGTCGGCCTGGCCCGAAGGGACCGAACAAAGACCTCATCGACGCCGTCGTGGCAATGAAACGGCGTAATCCCGGCTGGGGTTGTCCCCGCATTGCTCAGCAGATCGCGTTGGCTTTCGGCGTGGAGATCGATAAGGATGTTGTCCGCCGTGTCCTGAGCGTTCATTACCGGCCGGAATCGGATTCGGGAGGTCCTTCCTGGCTTACGTTTCTCGGCCACACAAAGGACAGTTTGTGGAGCTGCGATTTATTCCGATGCGAATCGGCAACGCTGAGAACCCACTGGGTTCTTGTTGTGATGGACCAGTTTACGCGTCGCATCATTGGTTTTGGCGTGCACAGCGGCATCGTTGATGGAGTGGCGCTGTGCCGCATGTTCCATCGAGCGATTCGCGGGCACAGTCTGCCCAAATATCTCAGCTCGGATCACGATCCGCTGTATCGATTCCACCAATGGGAGGCTAATCTTCGGATTCTCGAGGTCACCGAAATCAAGACTGTTCCTTACGTGCCGCTTTCGCATCCCTTCGTAGAGCGACTGATCGGCACGATTCGGCGCGAGTACCTCGACCGCATTTTATTCTGGACCACAGCCGATCTGGAGGCGAAGCTAATCGATTTTCAACATTACTATAACGGCCATCGAACGCATGCGGGGCTGGAAGGGCGCCTGCCGGAACCGCCTGCTGGAGGAACGGCATCACCAACTGGTCTCGATTCGTACCGGTGGCGGAGGCACTGTCGAGGCTTGTACCAAACTCCGATAGCCGCTTGATCCTGTTAATTCGCCATGCACAGGCGCCGGAATCTGGTCCCACGAATGGAAAGGGGTTCCAGCGCTCCTCGCCGGCAGGTTGAATTTCTACTGCGGCGTGGGGGCGCAGAAACTCTGCATCGTCGTCACAATCTCGCGAACAGGCGTGGCCTACGTCCGTGCTGCATATTTCTTGACGGCGGCCTCGATCCCAGGAAGAGCTCTACCCAGATCCTCGGAATTCATGACCGGCCGAAACGTGAGCCGGGCGTTCAGAGCGAGGAACCACGGCTCCGCGACGGACGGGATAGCCGACGAGTCTGCGAGGTCAAAGAATATGAGGCCGGTTCGCTCGCCGTCGTCGTCCGTAAAATATGCGGCTTCCGGCTTCAGATCCGCGAGAATGGACTGAATCGTCGAGCCGAGCTTGCCTTGGCGAGCCAGTTCGTTTGCAGCCGGGGTAGCCATATTGACCTTCAGCATCATCCGCATCTCGGGTACCCTCCTGTTCGTGGAGTCTAACACACGAGAAGCGAAGCGAGCTCAGACCGGAACACAGACAGAACGCTATGGTGTTCTATCACTTCTGCATCGGGCAGTACAAACATGCTCAGGGAACATGCTCCGAAATGTCATATTGTTCTGCCGCACGGCGTCCAGGTGGGAATCAGCGATATGTCCACCATCCACCTCGCATCCTTTTATTCGTGCTATCCAGCAGTTCTCCGCACCTTCGCTCACCCAGAGATAAATGAGGCCTTCAATCGTTTCGTGTACAGCACAAACTTCAACTGGTACGATGTCCAACCTCGCTAACGCAGCACGCATTATCGAGCTGTTGGCATGGTCTGCGGCGATCAGCCTATCCTGGCAAACTTCACAGACCAGCAAGTGCTCCTCGATGGTCGTTACTACGCTCTCGTCAGGGATGGCTTCAAGGCTATACAGCACGATCGCCTCTTCAGCCGGACACTGGGTTGCTACACCGACGTGCATATTACTTTTGGTCCTGGTGAATCAGTGTGCCTGTCGCATTTGAGAACAACAATGCGCCAAACTCCTGTTTAGTACTAGAACTCGGATGCGGTACGTCTTTTCTCGAGTGTTTGCGAAACTCCCACGGAGGGACAGGATTGGCGTCTACCCAGAGACCGCGTTTCGCCGCTCGTGCCTCCTCTTGCATCACGTGTAGCTCCTCGTTTCCCGCGGCATACTTCTGGAACCACCGGGCCAGTCCCTCCCGTACGAGTTGGTGGTTTAGTAGTTGTCCGCTCGGCAACACGACCTCCCCGATCGTCCTTTTCCAGCGGTCCCGGCCTTTGACACGGACGGTTACGGTCTTTTGAAAGGAACGCTGGGCCGCATATTCTTTAGCTGCTCTGTAGAACGCTTGTGATTATTCGGGACAATCGATTCCATAAAGACGGACGCGTTCGGCGACACCATCGTGAAAAACGGTTATTGTGTCGCCATCTGCAATGCTGACCACCTTTCCAGAGAACTCCTACGGTGCGGCGATGCCCTGGCTGGTTGCAAGCCAACAGTGGATCAGCAAAACGGTCAAAACTCTACTCATTCGTCCCACGTTGATCTCTTCGGACAATCAACAAGAATTCTTGAGGCGATTTCCAGGGCTGTTTAGACATTAATAATCGCGAAGCTTTGCTGTGGACACTATCCGTGGGCGGAGCAGCCGGACCCGATTCATACAGCGCTGGCGGAGTTTCTCACTTCGAAATAGCTCGCTGCACTGGCGCTTCTATTGCCCGAATCGCGGAGCCGATCCCAGGCCCTAAGTCGCGATGCCGGATAATGCGCGTCCTATCCGTCTTGACCGCGCTAAACCCAACTCCTTTCAAAACGTGCGTTTTTGTCCACGCGGGCTGGTCTTCGAACGCCAGCGTGATTCTGCTTGATTAATGCAAACGCGCTCGCGTATAGGAGAACGGGAAAAACGACGTGCAGACGCGAAGCCGCAAGCCGCCCACCTTCGCTCTGGAGACGCCTCGATCGTCGATGTGATCGCGCGGACGAGAGACGCTTCCCCCTTCCATCCGTTTTGATGGGAGGCACAAAATTATTGACACCGACATTGAGAAGGGATCGTGGTGGGGAAAGCGGGATTGCGGACAAATTGGACGGCGCGGCTGTGGCCCAATGGGGAAAGAGACGATCATCCGAAAGCTTATTTGGTTTTTGGCCGGAGCAATGGCGCTCGTGCTCGTCATTGCAGTCGGATCGCTCATCTTTCTGAAGACTCGTGCGAACGGGTTCAGCGCTCGCGCCCAGCCTTCTGCCCTCGAAGAATTTGCGGCCCAAACCGCGCGAAGATCGCGGTCCCCGAGGATGCCAAGAACAAGCAGAATCGGGTGCCGAATTCAGCCGAAGTCCTTGCTGAAGCGAAGGAGCACTGGGCCGATCACTGCGCCACTTGTCATGCCAACGGCGGCAGCGGCGAAAACGCGATTGGGCGCCAGATGTATCCTATCGTTCGCCATAAATACATTCGGCTTTGAAACAGGAGATGCGCGATTGACGTTAATGCAGGCGACACTCGGACTCGCACCTCTGAGCAATGACCCTTAACCTCAGAGCTCGCCCCAGTAACCAATTTGTGAACATCGGTAACGTCTGGGTTACCGCACTGAAGGAGAGGAGCTTGGGCTCGGACGCATTATTGGCGAACGACAGGCTCATACGGCGCAACATTAAAAATCGAAATTTACGAGTTTCGGTGCTGCAGCCAACGAGTTCGGCACACTGTCCAGCTTGATATCGTGGCGCACACTCTCGGCCTGCCGCCTCGCCTCTACCAAGCCGTAGGTCAAGCACCAATTCGAAGCCCCTCAGCAGTGCCAAACTACCCGTCGGCTTCGGACGGTCTGATTCACCTCGGAACCTGTCGGAGGAATTGTGAAACAGTCGTATGCAGCCCGGATCGCGGTTGTCCATAGGACCGCAACTCATCTCGGGAGAGTCATCTTGCGCCGGGTGGCTACCAGTAACGTCGCGGCAGTGGCGGAACCTTCCAGAGCACTTGAACAGGCGTGCCGCCGCGTGTTGGGCGCTCGTACAAAGATGCCCAGCGCCCGCACACGTTCAATTTCCGGATACCTGCATCTCGCGCGAAAAAGCGATGCGGCACCGTCTGCAGCCGATTAACAAGTTTCGTAAATCGCGAGTAACCTGATTAAATCTGTGATGCAGTCAGACAATGGAAACTCTATCGCGCGGATATTGCAGTCATATTTAACGGACCTTCACATATATAGGCATATAATAGCCGACGTGGGACTCTATAAGCGTACGGCCTTGTGCGCGTGCGGTAACGAATTCGTCAAAAACCCCCTAGCGAGAAGTTGCGATTGACGTTTATGGCGGAGGCGCAGAACCTGATGAAACGGCCCAATTTCAACGATCCCTCCGCCAACCTCTCCGCGCCAGGTTCGTTTGCCGTAATCTGTTCCACGAAGGGCTATGCGGGCGCCCATCGAACCATGCTGCGAGGCAGGATCGACTTCTAAAATGAGACGCAGAGATGTGCTGAAGGGCGCCAGCGTCGCTCCTATGTTGCAGATCGCCGGAACGGCAGCGGCGGCCGATGCCTCCGGGGCGTTCGAGCCCCTCGATATCAATCGGTTCTTCAACGCATCCGCCACAGGATTTCGGCGCACGCGAGCCGATGCGGTCCCGCGCTGAGGATGGATTGATTCGAACGCCTGGCGGAAAGCAGCAGATGCGCGGCATTCCGTTTCTGATGGGTTCCGGCGACGTGAGAACGAAGTCGTGGGTTGGATTGAGCACGCGGAGCACGCCGTGGTCCAGGCCGTCCGTGGAAATTCCGGTCGGACGCAAAGGCGCGTACGTGTGCCTCGCTCGGTTTGCGATTGGGACTCCACGAACTTCGCCCCTCCGGTATCGACGATATTGAGCGAGTGGGCCAAGTTCTTGCCGAGGCCGTATTTCGCTACGACGAAGGGGAGCAGGTGCTCCAGATCCGTCGTCGCTTCGAGGTCGGGGCACCGTCAATTCCCTGGGGACACTGGAATTTCCTTTCGTCCACCGATGCACAACTCGAGCCCACGCCTCTATCGGAGGCGAGAGGTTTGGGTTGGGGTGTGAATCAAACGGGCATCATAGACCCAGCCGGTCCGCCTCTCGTGTGGATCAGCGCCCTCCGGAATCCCGAACCTCTGCGGCCGATCCGGTCGATAATCCTGCGAGCCGCCGGAGCGGATCCGTTACTGGTGTGCGGCGTCACTCTCTTCCACGGCAGTGAACATCCGCTGCACTACGGGCGGCTGAACCTCTACCGCATCACCTTGCCCGAGACGGTTACGACGCCGGAGGGGTGGAAGGCCAGCGTGGATCTTGGTGTCGTTGCGCGAACATATGTTCTCAGCGGCTTCGAGCCAGACACATGGTTGAACGCTCCCGATGCCATGGTCGGGCATCGCGCGACGGCATCCCAAACGCGCGAACTGTACGTCGAGGTGACCTTGAATTCGAGCGCGACCCTCTCGCTCGAACACCCCGGCTCCGGGCGGCGCTATGCCTTCGAGCTCGGCAAGGCAATCGCCGGCACATCGCTCTCTCCGCGCGAAGGCGATGCGCGAGTCGAACTCCTGGAGCCGCGGAGAACCTGGCTTCACGGCCGCATTCTGGATGGGGCGACGAAGCGTCCCACCGCGGTGCGTCTGGCTTTCCGCAACAAGCAGGGCCGCTACATCCCGCCATACGGACATCGTACGCAGATCAATAACGGGTGGTTTCAGGACTACGGCGGCGATCTGAAACTCCGCGACAGTTCGTTCGGCTATATCGACGGCACGTTTCAGGTCGAACTGCCGGTTGGCGAAGTTTATATCGAGATGATGAAAGGTTTCGAGTACGAGGCCATCCGGCAGCGCATCACGATCCGGCCGGGACAGCGGGAGCTGACACTCGAGATACCTCGCTTCGCCGAACTGAGATCGCAGGGTTGGGTGACCGCCGATACTCATGTGCATTTCCTGTCTCCCTCGACGGCGATGCTTGAAGCGCAGGGCGAAGGCCTAAACCTGATTCATTTGCTGGCCGCGCAGTGGGGCGAGTTATTCACGAACGTAGGCGACCTTTCGCACGGTCCATTGACATCTCGCGACGGCGAACACATGGTTTGGCCCGGAACAGAGAACCGTTCTCACCTGCTGGGACATGTCGGCCTATTGGGCGGCCATGGTGAGCCGGTGTTTCCCCTTTCCGGCGCGTTCCCTTCGTCGGCGGATGAATCCTACTTCGGAGAGGCACTGTGGAACACGCTCGCGGACTGGACGGATGCTTGCCGGGCGAAGAGGGCTTGGCGATAGCGGTTCACTTCCATATCCAACGGCGGAACTGGCTGCAGATATTGTGCTCGGAAAAATTGATGCCGTCGAGTTACGAGGAACAAACGAACATTTCAACAACCTCCGCTTTCTGGACTGGTACCGATATCTGAATTGCGGCTACAAACTGCCGCTGGTTGGCGGCACGGACAAGATGAGCGCGAACGTTCCTGCGGGAGCCATCCGTACGTACGCCTATCTGGGGGAGGAAGAGTTAACTCGCAAATGGGCGAAGGCCGTCAAGCGGGAAACACCTTTATGACGACCGGGCCGCTCCTGTTCTTTGAAGCCGAGGGCCGTGTTCCGGGCACGGATATTCAATTCACGGTGGCGGGAGGCGAAGTGGAAGTACAGGCTCGCGCCCGCAGCGTGACTCCTGTACACCGAGTGGAAGTCGTCTTCAATGGGCGGATCGTCAGCTCTCGCGAAGATGCGCAAGGATCCCGCGATCTGTTGTTGCGCGACAAGATTCGCCTGCCCGGTCCGGGCTGGATTGCAGCGCGGTGCGACTCCCGTTACGGCCCGAGCGCACACACCTCGCCTATTTACGTGAAGATTCCGGGTCAGGAAGCCTTCTCGATGGAAGCCGCGACCTACATGATGACGCTCATCGACGGTACACAGAATTGGGTGGAAACGATCGCCACCAAACCCGATCCTGAAAAGCTGAATCGCATCCGCGCAACATTAAAAGAAGCGCACGCCCGCTTGCATGCCCGCATGCAGTCTCACCGGCGCGCCGCAGCCTTGAAAGAAGCACACGTCCGCATGCACGCGCATGGGGTGCCGCACCGGCACGTCTAGGGCTAAGTGCGAGCAGTACGTGCGGAAATGCAGGAAAAGTTGAAAAAGCTGCGAGCAAACGATCGCTATGCGCTTCTGGTTGTGGGCACAGTGTGGGCGTTTATGTTATCCACGGAGTGATGCAAAGACAGCGGAACTGACCAATGGACCTTTTGGGGATTGCGTTGCGAAATTTCGACAAGACCAAACATCGGCGGCTGTCAGTCTCAGTTGGGCGGCGATTCCGAACAACTTCCTGAAGAATTTTAGCTGTCCGATCACATCGCCGTAAGGTCAAATTAATCGTGAGTGGCTCAGAATCGCGGCCTTTGAGAACATACGACGTGGATGAAAGGTCGTCAATGGCTTCGGGTTCTGGCGTACATCAGCGGACTGATCGATCAGGAGTTGCTGCTACAGGTCGAGTATCTTGCCGCCGAGAACCGGATCCTGAGGGCACACCTGCCGAATCGGCTGCGGCTTACGAGAAATGAGCGCTCCACTCTCGGTGAAATCGGCAAACGGCTCGGTCGAAAGGCTCTCGAAAAAGTGGCTTCGGTGGCTCGACCCGAAACCGTCCTTGGCTGGTTCCGAAAACTGGTTGCTCAGAAGTTCGACGGCTCCAAACAACGCTTGTATCCGGGGCGACCGGCGATTAGCCCCAAAGTGGCGAGCCTTATTGTTAGGCTGGCGCGGGAGAACTCCGGCTGGGGATACGATCGCATCTCTGGCGCTCTTGCGAACCTCGGACACAAGGTCTCGGATCAAACTGTCGGCAACGTGCTGCGCAGGCACGGAATCGCACCCGCTCCGAAACGGCGGCAGACCACCGCATGGAAGGACTTCATCGCCTCGCACATGGCGGTCACCGCCGGAATAGACTTCTTTACTGCCGAGGTCCTGACCTGGCGAGGTTTGGTTACATACTACGTTCTGTTTGTGATCGAACTGGAAACAAGGAGAGTTACGCTGGCCGGCATTACGCGTCATCCGACGCAGGAATGGATGGAACAGGTTGCGCGCAACCTGACCGATTTCGAATCCGGCTCGCTACGGAACCACCGCTATGTATTGCACGACCGCGATACGAAGTTCTGCGCCAGCTTTCGTTCCATTCTCCAGGACGGAGGCGTGCACCCGCTCCGTCTTCCGGCGCGCTCTCCCAATCTGAATGCGTTTGCCGAGCGATGGGTCCGATCTGTCAAACAGGAGTGCCTCTCAAAGCTGATCCTGCTCGGCGAATGCTCGCTTCGAAGAGCTCTGGCTCAATACGTCACGCACTACCATGAGGAGCGGAATCACCAGGGCAAAAACAACCTGCTGCTATTCCCCGCCCCGGATACACAGTGTCGTCGTGGAACGAAGATATTTTGCAAGCAACGTCTGGGTGGATTGCTTCGGCATTACACGTGGGCCGCATAATTTTTTGACCGAACGGGGATGGTCACACCTTAAACGCTGAAGCTCAGGGTTTCGGCAGAACGTAGGTAAAGCGTTCTCGGAGGTTGAACGACAAAGGCTCTTCAACGCAGCATCGAAAGCACAATCCCCTCTCGTTTATCCGGTCTTGACCTTGGCTATCAATCTCGGTTTGCGTGATGGCGAGATCCTAGGTCTCACTTGGTCGCGGGTTGACTGAAAAGAGAAGATGCTCACAGGTTTACCGCACGGTTGAACCGCTCAGGTCTTCTTGCGAGCTGCCGGGAGGTGCTTATCTAGCGTCTCCTGTAGAAGCAATAACTTCTCTTTCAGCGAATAAGGAGTGTACACGTAATCCTGCTCATACTGGAAGCCGAGGCGGGAGTCACGGGTTGCAGCAGCAGTGAAAGGTTACTCCGGGCGATCTCTTCACGCAGATGCTTTCCATGCGATCGAGCGTGAAAGCCGCTTTGCTCGACTCCTGCTCCGACAACAGTTTCGGTCGCAGGTCCTCAAATTGAGGATGGCGCAGTCGCTTTCAATCATGCGATGTAACTGCTCAGCAATCACGACCTCGCGGACGGCTCTCTGACGCTTTGACGTCACGATGGCTAGTCCTGCCGTGCGATAAAGTTTGAGCCCTCCCTCCATTTCGTCAGCCGACTTCTGAGGTACTTCATGAACACCGGCAGCAGTTGGACATCGTTATTGACCTGAATGCCAGTGGCACTGCGAGCGTACTGCTTTGCCTTGTTCACCTTATTGGTGAAATCGGGGTA
>CAWHYW010000016.1:0-2500 GCA_963833675.1 Bryobacteraceae bacterium
TATCGCTTGCGCTTGATTACAAGTTTGTGAGGCCGGCTCGTACCCGACTTTCGTTAAGATCGTTGGGCTATGTAGCGCAGATCTTTGAAAATCTGATTGGACGCGAAATCGAAGCTAGCAATAGCTGAGATTAACGAAGCGTAACTCGTCGATTCAAGTAATACAGCCGAGATCTCTACAAGTTAGCTTATCGCGAATCGCTGACGAAGCCGTGACCGGAAGGGAGCGGAGGTATGTCGGAGGAGCGAGAGCGTATGGTTCAAACGAGAGTTTGATCCCGGCTCAGAATCAACGCTGGCGGCGCGCTTAACACATGCAAGTCGGACGAGAAAGGGGAGCAATCCCTGAGTAAAGTGGCGTACGGGTGAGTAACACGTGGGTAATCTACCTTCTGGTGGGGAATAACCCTGGGAAACCGGGGCTAATACCGCATAAGGCCCCATTGATAGAGGTGGGAAAGGAGCAATTCGCCGAAAGAGGAGCCCGCGGCTGATTAGCTAGTTGGTGAGGTAAAGGCTCACCAAGGCATTGATCGGTAGCCGGCCTGAGAGGGCACACGGCCACACTGGCACTGAAACACGGGCCAGACTCCTACGGGAGGCAGCAGTGGGGAATCTTGCACAATGGGGGAAACCCTGATGCAGCGACGCCGCGTGAGCGATGAAGCCCTTCGGGGTGTAAAGCTCTTTCGGCAGGGACGATAATGACGGTACCTGAAGAAGAAGCTGCGGCTAACTACGTGCCAGCAGCCGCGGTAATACGTAGGCAGCGAGCGTTGTTCGGAGTTACTGGGCGTAAAGAGTGCGTAGGCGGTTTTCTAAGTTTGGTGTGAAATCTCCCGGCTTAACTGGGAGGGTGCGCCGAAAACTGGAAGGCTTGAGTATGGGAGAGGTAAGCGGAATTCCTGGTGTAGCGGTGAAATGCGTAGATATCAGGAGGAACACCTGCGGTGTAGACGGCTTACTGGACCATAACTGACGCTGAGGCACGAAAGCGTGGGTAGCAAACAGGATTAGATACCCTGGTAGTCCACGCCCTAAACGATGCATACTTGGTGTGGGTAGTTCATTCTATCCGTGCCGGAGCTAACGCGTTAAGTATGCCGCCTGGGGAGTACGGTCGCAAGGCTGAAACTCAAAGGAATTGACGGGGGCCCGCACAAGCGGTGGAGCATGTGGTTTAATTCGACGCAACGCGAAGAACCTTACCTGGGCTCGAACGGCTTTGGCAAGCTCTTGGAAATACGGCTCTCCCGCAAGGGACTGAAGTCGAGGTGCTGCATGGCTGTCGTCAGCTCGTGTCGTGAGATGTTGGGTTAAGTCCCGCAACGAGCGCAACCCTTGTCCTGTGTTGCAACTAATAGGCACTCTCAGGAGACCGCCAGCGATAAGCTGGAGGAAGGTGGGGATGACGTCAAGTCATCATGGCCTTTATGTCCAGGGCTACACACGTGCTACAATGGACGGTACAGACCGCTGCAAACCCGCGAAGGGGAGCAAATCGGAAAAAACCGTTCTCAGTTCGGATTGCAGGCTGCAACTCGCCTGCATGAAGCTGGAATCGCTAGTAATGGCATATCAGAACGATGCCGTGAATACGTTCCCGGGCCTTGTACACACCGCCCGTCACATCACGAAAGTGGATTGTACTAGAAGTCTGCGCGCCAACCCGCAAGGGAGGCAGCGGCCCAAGGTATGATTCATGATTGGGGTGAAGTCGTAACAAGGTAGCCGTAGGAGAACCTGCGGCTGGATCACCTCCTTTCTAAGAGAGAACGTGGATGCAGGCGCTGAAACACAATCCTCGGATTGTGTGCTTAGAAAAAGCCAGTAAGCGCTAGCCGTTGCATTCCACCTATTCGCCTCGGCGTCAGTTGATCTAAAGAGTCTCGCGTCTGTGTTCTCCACTTCGATCTAACGAGTCCCTTCGGATTGTGAGCTTGTCTCCGGAGTCTCGCGTCCAATCGGCCTACATGCGATCTGGTCTGGACTGACTCAGAAGGGGCCGTAGCTCAGATGGAAGAGCTCCTGATTTGCATTAGAGAGGTCACCAGTTGGATACCCGACCAGCTACCAACAGTTGAAAAGCTGGGTCTGTGGCTAAGATGGCTGGGGCTCGCCTCTGATGAGGGTGAGGTCGATAGTTCGAGTCTATCCAGTCACACCACCAAAAAACAACTATCAATAACGATGGCATTACGATTGGGAATCGCACCATATAATGAAAGATTGCTGAAAAGGCAGTTTTATGATCTTTGACAAAAGAATATCTGACGGGCATTTCATTGAATGCACAATCCAATGAGATGCAACAAGTTCACCTGCGTAGAACTGGTAAGGGAGCGCTAGCAAAGCATCAGAACGAAACTCTGTGTATGAAGTAAGTTTTATGGTCAAGCTACTAAGAGCATGCGTGGGGATGCCTTGGCGCAAGTAGGCGAAGAAGGACGTGGCCAGCTGCGAAAAGTCTCGGGGAGGTGCAAGCAACCTATGATCCGGGA
>CAWHYW010000016.1:5000-335374 GCA_963833675.1 Bryobacteraceae bacterium
GTGAGCTGGGTTCAGAACGTCGCGAGACAGTTCGGTCCCTATCTGCGGTGGGCGGAGGAAATTTGCGAGGGCCTGGCTCTAGTACGAGAGGACCGAGCTGGACGAACCTCTTGTGATCCAGTTGTCATACCAGTGGCACCGCTGGGTAGCGAAGTTCGGTCAGGATAAGCGCTGAATGCATATAAGCGCGAAACCTTCCTCAAGATGAGATTTCCCAAGGTTTATGACCTTCTGAAGGGCCGTGGAAGACTACCACGTTGATAGGCTGGGTGTGTAAGTGCAGCAATGCATTGAGCTGACCAGTACTAATAGCCCGTTCGGCTTGACCATAAAATTTACTCTATATAACAGCAGTTCGTTTTCGTTGCTCTAGCCCGTCAGATATTCTCCCCTCCCGACTTTTGGGTGATCCTAGCGAGGGGGTCCCACCCGTTCCCATCCCGAACACGGTAGTTAAGCCCTTCAGCCCCGATGGTACTGCACGCGCAAGTGTGTGGGAGAGTAGGACGTCGCCCAATTAACTCAAAAAAGCCCGCCTCAGGCAACCAACCTCGGCGGGCTTTTTCGCTTGTTCAGAAATCTGGCTTCGTTTCGTAATTTCGGTCTATTCTTCTTCTTCCTCCGTTCCGGCCTTGGCTGCCTTCGCCGCGGCGATGATCTTGTCCGCCTGAAGCGCCGGAACATAATCGTAGTGGTCGAACTCCATCGAGAAAGAAGCTCGTCCTTGCGTCATCGACGTGAGATCGTTCTGATAATTCAGCATCTCCGACATCGGTACCTGGGCGCGAATCATTTGAGTCGACCCCTTCGTATCCATTCCGGAAATTCGTCCGCGGCGGCCGTTCATATCGCCCATCAGGTCGCCTGCGTACTCGACCGGCGCATGAACTTCGACATTCATAATCGGCTCCAGCAGCGCCGGCTTGCAGTGGCTCATCGCGGCCTTGAACGCCTTCCGGGCCGCTAATTTGAACGCCATTTCCGAAGAGTCGACATCGTGATAGGAGCCGTCATAAACGGTCACTTTGAAGTCGACGACCGGATACCCCGCGAGATAGCCGTTCGAAGCGGTTTCGATGATGCCCTTCTCGATTGCAGGGATGTAGTTCTTCGGAATCGCTCCTCCGAAGACCTCGTTGCCGAATTCGAATCCGGCTCCGCGTTCGAGAGGCTCCATGCGAATCCAGCAGTCGCCGAATTGGCCGTGGCCGCCGGTTTGTTTCTTATGACGGCCCTGTACATCGGCGCGGCCGCGAATCGTTTCGCGATAAGGCGATCTTCGGCGCCTGCAGAGTGACGTCCACGTTATAGCGCTTTCTCAAGCGGCTGACGATCACTTCAATATGTTGCTGTCCGGCTCCGCCAACAGAAACTCATGGGTCTGCGGGTCTCGGTAGAACCGAAGTGTCTGGTCTTCTTCGAGGATCTTGTGAATCGCATTTCCCATACGATCTTCGTCGTTCCGAGACTTCGCTGAGATCGCGTAGGCAATCGAGGGCTCCGGGATTTTGACCGGGTCGTATACGACGGGCGATACCTTCGGAGCCAGGGTATCTCCGGTGACGGTATCGCGCAGTTTCGCCACAACGCCGATATCGCCCGCGTGTAGCTCCTGTACGTTGACGATCTGTTTCCCCATCGGAACGCCGATGTGCGCCAGCCGCTCATCGTTGCCGGTTCGCATGTTCAGAAGATGATCGTCATTCTTCAGCACGCCGGAGTAGACCTTGAAGTAAGTGACGCGGCCCGCAAATGGGTCAGCCATAGTTTTGAACACGAAAGCGGACTGCGGATTCGCTGATCCGCAATCGTCCGGTCGACACGTTGATCGCCGGCTGTGGCGTGAACTGGATCGTGCTGAATCGCGGATGGGAAGTAGTCGACGAGAAAGTTCAGAAGAAGGTCGGTCCCGATATTCAGGGACGCGGAGCCGCACAGAATGGGAAAGAGCTTATCTTTCGCAGTCGCCTCACGGAGACCTTCGATCATGTGCTCTTCGGGAAGCGTGCCCTGGTTGAAGAACTCCTCCATCAACTCGTCTTTGCCTTCGGCAATGATCTCGACCAGCGCTTCATGCGCTTCCTTCGCGGCCTGCTGCCATGTCGGCGGGAATCGGACCCTCTTTGCCTATACCGTTGCCGTTCGGCTCGTAGGTATAGGCCTTCATCGAGATCAGATCCACGACGCCGGTGAAGTTCTTCTCACTGCCGATCGGCAGTTGAATCGGCACGCACGATCGGCCGAAGATCTCGTGAATATTCACTGACGCAGCGGTCGAAATCGGCTCGCTCGCGATCGAGCTTGTTGATGAAGAATGCGTGCGGCAGGTGAAATTCTTCAGCGAAGGAGTAGACCTTCTCGGTCTGCACTTCTACACCGGAAACGCCATCGATAACGATGAGGCAAGCATCGGCCGCGACAAGAGAAGCGCGCGTGTCTTGAATGAAAATGTTGAAGCCGGGAGTATCGAGGAGATTGAGTTTCGTCTTCTTCCACTCGGCTGCGGCGATGGCCGTCGAGATGGTGAACTTTCGCTGGATTTCTTCGTCGTCGAAATCGGTTACCGTATTGCCTTCATCCGGCCGGGTCAGACGGTTAACTGCCCCGGCTGTATAAAGAAGGGCGGATGTGAGCATCGTCTTCCCGCAATGTCCGTGGCCCACAACACCGACATTGCGAATATCCTTGCCTTCGTAGACCTTCAATTTGGTTGGCCTCACCGGCCTCATATATATCACAACCGTGCTTGGACAAACCGTCCGTTCTCGAAGCGAGCACCGTCGTGTACTGCGCCATCTGCTCCTTCGTTGGCTTTGGATCGAGCTTCACCAGTGAATGAATGTTCACTGAGCTGTCTTTTGCGATCAGAATCGCGATAAAGGTGGATGCCCATTCATACTCGGGAAAAGGATCGTTCACAATGAGGACGCGACCGCCCGGATGAAACCATTCCCGATGGCTGCGGAACTGCGCGGCGGTCGATTCGATTGTTGCGAGTTCCTTCCAGTAATCCGGGAAGCGCCGCTGATGGTGAATCTGCCAACGCCAAACAACAGTGAAAAGCACCGTGAAGAGCACAGCCTGTGAAGCGAGGGCCAGCGCTTCCGAGCGTTGACGAAAGAGGAATTCACGAGTTCGAACGAGGACCGTAGCGGCAAACATCGCGTAACCAACCAGCGGAATGTAGTAAGCGGCAACGCCTCGCGGTAGGACAAAGGCGATCGGAGCCGATCCGATCACGATCAGCAGCCATGCGAACCAAGATCGCGGCTGTGAGCGAGCAGCGCAATGACTGCCATGGACAGAAGCAACACAGCAGCGCCCGCCGGAGTCCACATGTGTTCCTGCGAGCTGAGCTCGTTCAGATAGTGTGCGGTCGATTCCAGATACCGATAGATGGTAAACACCGGAGTGTAGGCGGGATGTCCTAGAAGATTATTCGGGCTGGTAAATCGAGCCCACAGGTAAACGAGTCCGACGGCTCCGGTGACAAGCCAGGCCAGAGAAAGGAACGTGGCGGACTGCGCAGGAGTTCAAACACAAGCAGCATCGCCGGGAAGACTGACAGCTGCCTCCTTCGAGTTCACTGCGCAAGCGTAAAGGCGGCAACAGCCCAGCAGTTCCCGCCACGAAGATACAGCAGAAATGCCGAATAGTAGAAGAAGAACGCGAACACGTCATAGCAGCTGCCCGAACCGTAATACAGCGGAAAGTAATTCGCTTGGTAACAGTGAAGGAACGCTGTCAAAGCCCCGATCTCACGTGAGTTCGTCGCCCGCTCAGCGAAGAAATACGTGAGAAGGACATTGCAGCAAAGCACTGCGTAGCAGACCACTCGGAACGGGAATCCATCGAAACCGAACCAATCGAAAGAACGACGCATAAAACAGCGCTCCGAACGGGCGTACAACTTCGGTGCGATAAAACAGATTGGCTTTCAGCACCTCGGATAAGGGAACTCGCCAGGCGAAGAACAGATTCATTAAGTCGTCCTGGCTGAACCCGGTTCGAAGACTAACATGCGTAAATCGCCAGAAGTAAATTGCGATCGCAAGCGTAGCGATGACGACAAACGTCGTCCTTACTCTGGGCCTATGTACAGTCATCGACTGATACCAATGGTAATTGGTCCCATGATGTGATTGACTAATATCGGCCAGGGGGCCGCTGCTATGAACAAGTCAGTCATTTCCCTCGTTCTCGGAGGTTTGGTCGAGTGCGTCATTCCTCAGTCGATCTTTGCGCAAGCTCGGCCGTACCGTCGAGAACGCCGAAATCATCCTCTGCCCATCGTCAACCGCGACGTGTACTCGCTTCTCAATCTGACACCGGGGGTGGATCAGGTGACGTCCGAGAATCAACTCGGCAGTCCTACAATCACAACGGTTGTAAACGGCTGCGAGCGGCACCGGATCCGTTAACTATTACCTTGACGGAGGAAACAATACCAGCGGTTTACGAATACCGGCAACCCGGCCCCGAATCCCGATTCCGTTCAGGAATTTCGCGTGGTTACGAATAGCTACGGCGCGGAATTTGGCGGCTTCGCCGGTGGTGTGATCGACGTGATCACGAAGTCCGGCAGCAACTCGCTGCACGGCTCGCTTTTTGAATTCCTTCGCGACGACAAGCTGAACGCGAATGCCTGGAATGTCAGTCAGGACAAGCCTCCACTACGCCGCAATCAGTTCGGCGGAACATTGGGAGGCAAACAACAGTAGTTCACGACACGCTGCTAAACAACTACGGCACGTTCTCATTCGATGGGAGCAAGACTCAGAATGCGCTGGCTGACTTCATTCTCGGTACGCCGCGCACCATGAATCAGGATGCCCCGATCACAAAGATCAATAACATCTGGTATTACGGGCTATTTATCCAGGATGATATCCGGCTGCATCCCCGATCACGTTGAACCTCGGCCTTCGCTACGATCTTCAGACGCCATTTACCGATCCGGCCGATCGCGCGTTCACCTACATTGCCGGCCGCCAGTCGAAGATTGTTCCTTCCGCTCCAGCAGGGCTGCTTTTCCCCGGCCGACAGGCAGCGGAAAGACGTCGATTCGCAGCGCCTTCGGCCTTTCTACGGCAGCATCTCGGGCAACGAATGGAATCTGATGGCGGATCGGCAGCCCTTCGCTGTTCGGCAACAATTCAACGATGTGAAGAGCATCACGGATCCGTACGGAAACGTTTCGGGTGGGAGTCCGTTCCCGTACAGTTACTCGCCTTCAAATCCGCGATTCCTTGCAAATGCGGCGGTGACGGGCATCTCAACCGATTTCGTCTGGCCATATACGTATCAGATGAACTTCACGGTTCAGCGCGAAATAGCAGGCGGAGTTACCGTATCAGGCGGATATGTCAGCTCGATGGGCCATAAGTATCCGTTCCAGCGGGACATAAACAATCCGTTGCTTACGTCGAATGCCACGACCGCGAATGTGAACAATAGACGCCCGATTCTGCCCGGTGTCTTGAGCAACGTGTATATCGTCGAGTCGAGTATCAACACTTCGTACCACGGTGTGCAGTTCACTGCCGAGCGGCGATTTGCGCAGAACTTCATGTTCAAGGGCTATTACACCTTCAGCAAGGCGCTGGATGGCGTCGATCTGCAGCAGAGCAATGTCCAAGTAAATGTCGAGGATCAAAGCAATCTTGCGATTGATCGTGGACGCACATCGACAGACCGGCGACATAACTTTGTGATGTCGAGTATTTGGGACATCAATTATTTTCATAACAAATCGCTTCCTATCCGAATCCTCTTGGATCACTGGACCCTTTCCGGAATCGCAACGTTCAGAAGCGGATCGCCCGTTACGATCGGTGCCGGACGCGACTCGAATCTTGATGGCAACAATACGGATCGCGCGAATCTGGTGGGTGATCCTTTCTTGAGCCCAGATCGCTCACGCAGCGATGTAAGCAACATGTGGTTCAATACTGCCGCGTTTGCCTTGCCCCCAAACGGGACCAACGGAACCTCAGGCCGCAACATCCTCGATGGTCCCGGAATTCGGAATGTCGACCTTGGTATCTTCCGTAACTTCCGAATTCGCGAGGGCATGAATCTTCAATTCCGGGGCGAGTTGAGTAATGTCTTCAATCTCGTTAGCCTGAGTAACCCATCGGCGACCTTCGGTTCCACCGCATTTGGAACGATCCGAACGGCGCGCCAGATGCGACAAGTGCAGCTTGGTCTACGGTTGGCATTTTAAGATCAGTAGGAGTGTACACATTCAAGGCAAGCCCTTATAGCAGCCACTCGCTCGTGCTGCGCGCCTTTCCAGCGGATGGAAAGGGCAAAACTGTGCTGGATGTGGGTTGCGGAAACGGATATCTCGGCGCACTTCTATCACAGCGCGGGTATGTGGTTACCGGAATCGAGCGAAGTGGAGGATGGTCTGCGCCATTTCCCGATTCCGTTCGCCTGATTGAAGCGGACCTGGAGCAAGGCTTACCGTCGATCGGTTCCAAGTTCGATTACGTGTTGTGCGCCGACATCCTCGAGCACTTACGGCGCCCGGAGGCAATGCTCCAGCAACTTAAAGCCGTGACGCGACCGGACGGATTGATCATCGCATCCTTGCCGAACAGCGGGAATGTTTACTTCCGACTGAACATTCTGGCAGGGCGCTTTCCGCAGCATGACAAGGGGCTGTTCGATCGGACGCACGTCCGTTTCTATACGTGGACCGGATGGTCGAACCTATTCAACGATGCGGGCTGGCATATCCAGAGCATAGAGTCCAGCGGAATCCCGATCGGATTGGCCGTGCCGCGGCAATGGGAGCAGGCTCAACCGGTGCGGTGGGCTGAACATCTGTGCTACGTTTTAGCTAAGATCCGCAAAACCCTATTTGCGTATCAATTTGTTGTGACCGCAAAGGTTCGTACGCTCTCATGACCTCCGCGGAATAGGGCTCAATGTTCAAGTACGGACTACTGCTCCGTCACACTCTTATCTCCTGCTATAAGGACAACATCCTTGGAACCGCCAAGGGGGCTGCGTATTCGGCGTTGTTGTCGTTTTTCCCGGTATTGACGAGTTTGACAGCGATCCTTGTTCAGGCGAATGCGCTTGCGGTATCGCGCAATTTGTCTGCACTCGTGTTTAGTGTTGTGCCGCCGGGGACAGAGGAAATTGTACGCTACAACTTCACGCAACGAGGTCAGCGGCCAATCGCGCTTCTCATCGTTGCGATACTGCTTTCGATCTGGGCGGCGTCGGGCGTAATGATGAGCTTGATGGAAGGTTTCCGGGCGGCCTACAAGATCCCGGAAGGACGTCCATTCTGGACGCAGCGCGGTATGGCGGCGCTCCTCGTCGTGATCGCGGCGCTCCCGTTAATCGCGGCTTCCTCTCTCATCGTTTTCGGAGCTCGGTTGGAGCTTTGGATTTTGACGCAGATCGGGGTGATTGAGCAAGGCAAGCAACTGCTGGGCTGGATTTCGTTCTTTAGCCTGCTCGCGCGCATCCTGGTGTCTGTTGCGGCAATCGTGTTGGGTACGTCTATGCTTTACTACCTGGGCCCAAACCGCCCGAGGCGACTTCGCAGCGTGTACCCCGGCGCCATTCTGGCTACGATTCTCTGGTGGATTACGACTACGCTGTTCGGCTTTTATGTCCGTAATATCGCGAACTATAACGTGCTGTACGGAAGCGTCGGCGCTGTAATCGCGCTGTTGGTTTGGATGTACCTTCTCTCAATTATTGCGCTGTTCGGATGCGAGCTTAACGCCGCAACTCGACCGGTCGCGGCAATCCGGGATGCCGTGAGACGATTAAAAGATGGCTTTCCAATTGGCTGTCGATTATCGCCCCAAAGGCGATCAGGAGACTGCCATCGAGCAGTTAACGCAGGGTCTTCGGGACGGCGACGAGCACCAGGTTCTGCTTGGGGTGACGGGTTCGGGCAAGACGTTCACCATGGCGAAAGTGATCGAGGCTTCCGGACGGCCCTCGCTGGTCCTTGCTCACAATAAGCTGCTGGCCGCGCAACTCTATCACGAATTCAAGACTTTCTTTCCGCATAACGCGGTCGAGTATTTCGTCAGCTATTACGATTACTATCAACCCGAGGCATACATCCCTTCAGGCGATGTTTATATCGAGAAGGAAGCGACGATCAACGACGAACTGGACAAGTTGCGTCTATCGGCAACGAAGTCCTTGTTTGAGCGTCGCGACTGCGTGATCGTCGCGAGCGTCAGTTGCATCTATGGACTCGGTTCGCCTGAAGCGTATTACGGCATGCTCCTCATGCTAGAGAAGGGACAGAAGATCCCTCGTAAGGAGCTACTCAGCCGGCTGGTGGAGATTCTGTATGAACGCAATGACGGTGACTTCCGACGCGGCACATTCCGAGTTCGCGGCGATGTGGTGGAGTTGTATCCGACATATGACGATTACGCCTACAGGATCGAATTTTGGGGCGACGAAATTGAGAGCCTGTCACAAATCGATCCGCTTTTAGGGCAAGTCCGGCAAACGTATCTCAGATTGCCAATCTACCCTAAGACGCATTACGTCTCAACGCCGGAGTCCAGACGTAGTGCAATGCAATCGATCGAAGAGGAACTTCGCTGGTGGCATGCTGACCTCACCAGTCAGAATAAGCTGATTGAAGCTCAGCGTCTGTGGCAACGAACGATGTTCGATCTGGAGATGATCAAGCAGATCGGGTATTGCCACGGTATCGAGAACTACTCGCGTCACTTCTCAGGACGGATGCCTGGAGAGGCGCCGCCAACGCTGCTCGACTACCTTCCGCACGACGCGATTCTCTTTATTGACGAGAGCCATCAAACCGTCCCGCAACTCCAGGGCATGTATCACGGAGACCGATCGCGAAAAGACGTTCTCGTGAACTACGGCTTCCGTCTGCCAAGCGCGCGGGATAATCGTCCGCTCACTTTCGAGGAGTTTGAACATCGGGTAAATCAGGTCATCTACGTCTCCGCAACTCCCGGCCCCTACGAGCTGACGAAGTCTGCGGGCGTTGTAGTGGAACAAATTATCCGGCCGACAGGACTGACCGATCCGGAGATAGAAATAAGGCCGATCAAAGGGCAGGTAGACAATCTTCTTCACGAGATTCGCGAACGCGCCGAGAGAAACGAACGTGTCCTGGTAACGACTTTAACGAAGCGGATGGCGGAAGATTTGTCGGAATACTACAGCGAGGTGGGCGTGCGCTGCGCATATATGCACTCGGAAGTCAGCACGCTCGATCGCGTGAAAATACTCCGAGATCTTCGCCGCGGCATTTACGATGTTTTGGTCGGTGTAAACCTGTTACGTGAAGGCCTCGATCTTCCGGAAGTTTCTTTGGTAGCGATTCTGGATGCCGACAAAGAAGGGTTTCTTCGTTCGACGGGCTCCTTAATTCAAACGATCGGGCGCGCCGCCCGCAACCTGAACGGTCGCGCGATTCTGTACGCCGATGTCATGACAGTGAGTATGAAGCGGGCGATCGACGAAACTACGCGACGCCGCGCAGTTCAAGTCGCAGTACAACGAAGAAAACCACATTACTCCGGAATCCATCATTAAGCCTTTGGATATGGCCTTGGTTGCTATCGCCGAAGCCGACTACGTCACCGTGCCTGCAGAACCGGAAACCCCGGAGGAGGAACTGACCGCCGAACAACGGGAGCTGATGCTGAAAGAGCTCGAAGAGAACATGAAGGAAGCCGCCCGTAAATTCGAGTTTGAGAAGGCCGCGCAGATTCGAGATAGGCTAAAAGCGATCAAGGCGCGAATCATCCATGAGCAAACTGCGACCAGTGGCACTACTGTGCTCGGGGCCGGTTAGCCGGTCTGCGGTAACGCGACTGCCCAACCTGAGGAGGTATCTGAATTGGGTGAAATCCGGTTCCTTTCATGCCTCCAGCCGAGCTGTCAACGCTCTCGGCGCCGGAGTGCCCGTCTCGCATGCCAACGAGGCGAGGAGAGCCGGTATCTGGGTTGTGAGTGTCGCCGGGTCTGATCTCCCTTCCGCTTTAACTGAGCTGAAAGGCGCGACCCTCGAATGGGCGGGCCGCGTTCTTCTAATTCTCGACTCAACCGCCGAAAGTTGCGTTGCCGAGGAGTTCCGAACCAGAGGCGCCGCCGTTGCCACGTTTGCGCCGATTGACACGGAAGAATCGCGCTACATTGTCGAGGGTGATACGGACGCAGTGCGCGTGGTGCGGAGCCTCATTGAGGACTCAAGAATAAGGCGAGTGATCGAAATAAAAAAGGGCGGCAAGGCGACATATCTCGCGGGAGCGCAGGCGGCAACACAAAACATCTTGCCCTATGTTGCCGAAGCGGTCGAGTGTTTCCAGGCAGCGGGCCTCAGTACGCCGGAGTCTAAATCGCTTGCCGAAGTCCTGCTGACCGGCGCGTTGCGATCTTATTTTCGCGCCGGACGCAGGGCGATTAAGTCGTAGCTGTCGTAACGCCGTTGATCGACGGCATGAGCACGGTGGCGGGCGCCGCGGGACGATCACGCGTCACTTCAAGCCGACGTTCGCCGTGAAGCTTTGCCACCAACGTCAAGGCCTGGGCTACTACCTGATCCATATTGTAGTAGCGATACGTTGCGAGCCGACCGACGAAGTGGACATTCGGCGTTGCCCGCGCAAGCGCTTCATATTCCTTGTATAGGAGGGCATTCTCCGGGCGGGGAACGGGGTAATAAGGGTCGCCTTCCGCTCGAGGGAATTCATAGACAATCGCCGTTTTCGGATGCTGTTGTCCGGTAAGGTATTTGAATTCCGTAATCCTGGTGTACGCGTGCTCCTGTGGGTAGTTCACCACTGGAGCTACCTGGAAGTACTCACGATCGTGCACTTCATGCTTGAATTCCAACGACCGATAAGGAAGTTTACCAAAGCGATATGCAAAGTAGTCATCAACCGGGCCGGAGTAGACCATCTCCTTGTATGAGAACTCACCCTGAATGTCCCGATAGTCGGTATTCAACATGATTTTGATATTCGGGTGATCAAGCATGTTCTCAAACATTCGCGTGTAGCCGTGCAGGGGCATGGCTTGAAAGGTGTCGGTGAAGTACCGATCGTCGCGATTGGTCCGTACCGGAATGCGCGCGGTCACAGAGGCGTCAAGTTCGGACGGGTCGAGTCCCCACTGCTTACGCGTGTAGCCGCGAAACATCTTTTCGTACAACTCCCGACCTACGCGCGCCACCACAACGTCCTCGGACGTCCGTATGTGTTCCTTCTTTTCGGCTTTGGAAGTAAAGAAATCTTCCAATGTATCTTCGGTCAGTTTGAGATTGTAGAGCGTGTTTACGGTGTCAAGGTTGATCGGAATCGGGACGAGTTTGCCGTCCACACGCGCGAGCACCCGGTGCTCATAGTTTCTCCATTTGGTGAATTGCGAAAGGTATTCGAACACATCGGCAGAGTTGGTATGGAAGATGTGCGGACCGTACTTGTGGACGAGAATACCGTCTTCATTGTAGTGATCGTAAGCATTACCGCCGATATGATTGCGGCGGTCGCAAATGAGGACGCGCTTATTGAACTTGCGGGCCAGCCGCTCTGCTATGACACTCCCAGCGTAGCCCGCGCCAACGACGAGGTAGTCGAACATGATAATTCCAATCCTTTCCTGAGTAATCGCCGAGAACGTTCAATCTCCGAGTACGGCGGCGGAAATAGGTCGCCGAACCGGGACCGCTGGCTTTCGAGCCACTTCGAGTTCCTTGACAAGAATGCGGCTCTCAATGAGATCGCGCATGCGCTTATGCGTCAAATCCCATGAATTCTGCGCAAGTATCACGTCAACGCGATTCCTCCACTCGAGGTCGGCGCCATCCCGTGTAAGAGCCAACTCTATCGCCTCTACAAAATCCTGTGGAGTATCGGCAATTCGGACAAGTTTCTGAACTCCGTACGGTCGAACCACATCGGTAATCGAAGTAGACACCACGGGTTTGCCGGCTGCAAGATATTCAGGAGTTTTGGTAGGACTTATGAAGCGTGTTGATTCATTATGCGCAAAGGGTAAAATCGCCGCGTCCCAACCGGCCAGATATTGAGGAAGCTCTTTATAACTTTTGCCCCCAAGATAATGAATATTTGCGTGTTGAGGTAACGTGGCCGAGTCGATTTTGACGATAGGCCCGATCATAACGAAATGATAGTCAGGACGAAGCTTTGCAATACCATCGAGCAACTCGATATCCAAGCGCTCATCAATAACGCCACAGAATCCAACCCGCGGGTGAGGGATGGACGCCTGATCGACAGGCTCCTGGAATTGGCCGCGAGCCTGTGAAAAGTGGGCGAATTCGATACTACTCGGAAATACATGCAGATCATCATGCCTGCCTATTTTCGCCTCATACAAGCTTTGTCCCCCCGTAAATACGAGATCCGCAAGTTGCAGTAGCTCGCGTTCGCGATCCTTCATCTCCTGCGGAGCATTCTTGAAAGCGGACAACTCGTCCATGCAATCGAACACGGTCAGGCGCGGGCGCAAATGAGTCGAGAAAGATAGCGCCATGGGAGTGTAATACCAAAGCAGATAGTCTGTAATTTTCTGCTCTGTAAAAAGATTGTTCAACAGCAGTTTCTGGATCGTATCCTGCGATGCCCGGCCAAGGCTCTCCGGTATCTGGGGTACGCAGATAGTTACACCGCTATCGGGGCAAGTATGCAACTGCATTCTTGGCGCACCCTCACTCGGGACCGGTTCCTCGATGAAAAAGACTCGTTGCTGTTTCGCGAACCGACTGAGGAGGTGCTGAGGTCGCTGATACACGAATCCCCATCGCAAATGCGACAGACAAACCAGATCCTCGGGCATTGTCGTCTTTGTTTTATTAACGGTCATATGATTTCTCCTCAGCTTTGTTTAGAAATTCAAGAAACTCCGGCGCTAGCTTCTTCAGCGCGCAGCAGTGCATTCAAATGCGATCTGTGATGGGCAATTTCGGGTCTGCGGAGCACTGCTTCGACCCGAGCGGCCTGGATTCTCAGTTCCTCAGCCAGCGGTTTATAGATCTCGCGGTGACCAGATTCGTTACAGTAGTCCCATAACCCGTTATGGCAATGACGATCATCCGCCCAACCGGGATGATTGACGATCGGATAAAGGCATATGCCCTCAACTGGGACTCCAGCCTCGATCGCATCGATTACCTCATCGACGATGTAGCGGAGCCACTCAGGCCTACGGTCATCTTCTATGCCGGTTTCGGCAATAAATAACGGTTTGTGATTGATCTGATAGAGTTCCGAAAGAAGGCAGCTTAACGGCCGATACCTGGGATCATCGCGCTCAATAAACTGGCCACCGAGTACCCACTGGTTATGAATGTAATAGTTGGCTCCGATAATGTCGAGATAATTCGGATCTCCACCCAGTTGGGGCCACAATCTGCCAGCAATCATCTCGAGAGCGTCGAACTGCGCCCGCGTATAGGCAGCTGCGGCATGTTTTTGGTGTTCGCTAGCGCTAAGGTCCGCGACCACGTTTATCAGTGGATCGACGTGGACGAAACGAGCATGAGGAACGACGTCGCGAATCGCGTTGATTGCGGCGATGGTGGCCCGAACGAGCTGACATTTCAATTCCAATCCTCTACCAGTTTGAAATGGATATATAATGCCCTTTTCGCCGGCTGCCCATGCGCTGAAAGATATTTCGTTTATCGGAACAAAATATGGGGTGTCGTCGGTCTCGTTGAACACCAGACTCGCGAACGACCTTGCAAACGAAGAGAAACGCCGAATGAAATCCGGCCGAAAGATATCGAGATCGTCCGGCCAGCCGTAGTGGTACAAATCCCAAATTACTTGAGTTTCAGTGTCTCGCGCGGCGTGAAGCATCGGCAAGACGCTGCTCCAATCGTACTGGTAGGGCCTCGTCTCGATTAGGTGCCAGCGCACTCCGTCGCGAGCCGTGTGTATACCTGCGCTTTTCAGCCGTTTGTAATCCAGTCGGGCGTGGGTATCGTGACCAGTGGCGTTCACCAGATCAAGGCGGGTTCCAGAGTTACGAATGTGCGAAGAACATTCAAATCCACCAAGAAAGAAGCTGTTGAAACTACTGCGGCGATTCACACTAGCACTCCAGGCTGTCGTCGAGAGACACCTCAATCAATGGCGTCGGCTGGCGACGAACATAGAAGTATCAGCCGCTCGGGGAACGGCTACTGTCAACGGGACTTTTGAAATTCAAAACCCACTAAAGGGCTCGAGCGCTTGCGTTTACCGCTCGCGCCAACCTGCAAGAATGAGACTCTCCGAAATGAGAAATGTTTCATTGCCTGAAGAGCTGTAAACGTCTGTTTGTACTTACGATAAGGGTTGCCGTTGCATCGAGGTTGACTCAGGCATCTAACCTCCGGAGCGTCATGAGCAACGAGCCGCTAGCAACACCCGGAATTGACTGCGAACCCGGCTTGCGAGTAAAGATCCGACGAATTCTGGGGCTGCGCTGGGGGGAACTCTCGCAGCTGGCAAGCATGGCCGTTTCGAACTGGTTTACGCACAACGTCCCGCGGCTCGGGGCTTCCGTAGCATTTTATACGCTCTTGTCTTTAGCGCCGTTACTGATCATCGTGATTGCGATCGCTGGCGCTTTTTTTGGGAAGGAAGCGGCGGAGGGACAGTTAGTGTGGCAGATTCAGGATCTTATCGGGCGCGATGGCGCCGAGACAATCCAGACCCTTCTGAAAGGTGCTCACAAACCTGCGGCGGGCACGCTGGCAACCATCTTCGGTCTCCTAACCCTGTTTTATGGGGCAGGCACCGTGGTGTCCGAACTTCGCGATGCGCTGAATCTTATCTGGTGCGCTCCATCCAAGAGAAAGTCCGGTTTTCATAACATTTTAGGAATATTGAAGGACCGTACAGTGGCATTTACTTTTGTGCTTGGTATTGGGTTTTTGTTGCTGGTTTCTCTTGCGGTGAATGCTGCGCTGTCGGCGGTCGGGGAGCGATTCAATGCAGCTTTGCCGATGCCGCCATGGGTTTTCAAAGCGCTAGATTTCCTTATTACGTATATTTTCATTGCTATATTGTTCGCCATGATTTACAAGTGGCTGCCGAATCTGGACATCGAATGGCGGGATGTCATACTTGGCGCGTTACTTACCTCGCTGCTCTTCGGATTCGGAAAGTACTTAATTGGCTTGTATCTGGGTACCGCTGGAATTGCTTCGACGTACGGTGCTGCCGGGTCGCTAGTAGTGGTCTTGATATGGGTTTATTATTCGGCGCAGATTTTCTTTCTCGGGGCTGAATTCACGGTTGCGTATGCGCAGCTATACGGGTCGCATCCCTGTGATCGAACGGGGAGGGAAGTGCGGGTGGTTTCCAGTATCGATAAGCCGGAAGAGCAGCAAGATCAACCGAATCTCATAATTAGGCCGTAGTCCGTTGTAGACTATTGGATGGCATATCCCTTCGCTCATTCCCCGGTCGTCTAATGGTAGGACAGCGGCCTTTGGAGCCGTGAATCGTGGTTCGAATCCATGCCGGGGAGCCACGCTTTCTTTTCAATTACTTACTGCTGATAGGTCGCAGATCTGTACGAATGCTGTACGAATCCTCGGTGGTGAGCGATCTAATGCGCAGGCGCCGCAACTCAGTTCCCTCGTGGTTCATTAGCGATTTATTCGTCAGAAACGACCTGAGCGTGGTTCAAGGCGGCGACGATCGAGACACCACCTAGAATATTGCCGGCGAGAACGGGTATCAGATAACCGGGCAGGAAATGCGCCCAGTCCGCCACTCCCCGAACGACGAGGTAAAGATATTCGACAGATCCAGCGATGACATGCGTAAAGGCGCCTAACGAGATCAGATACGTGAGAATCGCGATGATGGCAATTTCTCCTGAGTCAGTCGCAGCGCGAAGCCAAACCACAAGCGCGATGAGCCAGCCAGCTGGAATTGCCCGAATCAACGCCGACCAGGCATCTACATCGATAGCCTCTCGTGCTACCGCCGCCATAGCAGAATGAAACTCTGGTTTCAGCGCCGGTGTCGCACCCAGAAACCAGGCCACCAGAAGCGCTCCCACGATATTAGCGACGAAAACTACGGACCAAAGCTTCAGCAGTTTCAGAAACATGTCTCGACTCGGTGACCGCATTAGCGGGATGATCGGCGTCAGAGTGTTTTCCGTAAACAGTTGTTGCTTGCCGATAATAACGATCAGGAAGCCCACCGTGTAGCCGAGCTTGGCGACTAGAGGGGTCCAGTGGGCCTGAGGCAGATAGTGTCTTGCCAACCCCTCCGCCACAAGAGAAAGACCCATGGCAAGGCCAGCAGCGAGGCCCGACCAGCCGAGGGCAGCAGCCGAGCGATGGAGTTCTTCATCCCCGTCGCGGCGGATAGCTTCGTGGATTACCTTCGCGCGAACTGAGGTACGGTGTTCCGCCTCCTCTTCTTCCTCCTGCTTCATCTTGGGCGGCGACACTGGATTGGGCATATAACGCCACAAGGTTAGATGCGCCCGGCCGACACGTGTGACTCTCGGGGCATTCGCGGCCAAGACTTAGACTTGCGGCCAACCGGACACAGTCGCGGCAATGAGGGGCGCGCGTCCCGCCTCTCAGACTTCCGAGATCACGTGTACTGCGCGACCGACTTCGCCAGTAAGTGCGAGCGTCATCCACTGAGGACAATCTGTGAGAGCGTCGCACACGATTCCCCAACAAAGCAACTGCGCTACTCGATCATTTTCCGAACCTTGCGCCGCCCACGTTGAGGATCCGGCCGCTTCCAGTTTGCCAATCCGGCCGGCGCCACGATTCCACTGCCGCTATCCCAAGGCTCGTAACCCGTCGCGTGCTCGGCGACTGCACGCGCCGCCGTTTTCGCGGACGAATAAGTGCGCAGCTTCCGACGATCTACTCCGAGTTGCACACGGCCCGCAGGTTCCGGCACGATCCAGAACGTCCCGAGAGGCGTCTCGTAGGTGAAAAGAACCGTCTTCATTGGGAACCCAGCTCCTGCGTTACGACCGTCAAACAGGCAACAAAGCTGCCACAGCAGGATCGCATTGGTGCAGCAATAAGTTCACGTACCGCTTTTCTTGTGGCCGCTGCTCTTGCGGCCCTGTTCTTTCTTGCCGGATCCTTTCGAGCGCCCGCCCTGATCGCCTCCACTTCCCTGAATCTTGTTGTCTGCGGATTTCTTCGACTTTGGCATGCAAGCCTCCTCGGGTAATCAGACTCTGGATAGTACGGGTGTGTGTCGACGGCAGTTCATAATCGATCCACTTGCCGACCGGCTTTGGCTCACACCATTTCGCCGCAGTAATACATGGGTCAGTAGTGAGCGAGAGTACCCCGAAAAATTGTGACGTTCTACGGAAGTACGAGTTGAACAAACTCCAGTGTTGAGCCACCTTCCACTGACACTCTGTTCCATAGTCGACCGGGCGCGCCCGGTTCTTGGCTGATTGAGATAAGCCCATTAGATACGCCAGCCGGATACTCGGCAATAAACCCATTGCGCATCAAGTATGAATGGGATGGTTCCGGGACGATTTGTCTCAAGCGCCCTATCCTCAGCAGATCGCCTTCAATTCGCAGCCGCAGGGGACGCTCGGCGGATGGGCTCGCAAACAACTTGATCTCGATTGAGGCTGGCGTTTTGTTTCGGGCAATTCGTTCGTACTTGATTTCCATCCCTTCCGCTTCACTACCGACGGTGTGTTTGCTGAGCGGTCCTCTGCCCAATAACCCGCCAACCCGGCCACGAGGGTTATTGTGATTAACATCCAAGCATACTTTTGTCGCGCGAGCCACTCGTCCAAAAACTGCTCGTCGAAACCGACGCGAATACCGTGTGATTCGGTGACTTCCATAGTCGAGCGGGCCCGGATAAGAGAGTGGCACCCCCATGTTGTGGACGCTCTTGCGCTCTACTCGTGACGGCGCCCGGTTAGGAGCTAAGCGGGGAACCTAGGCCGGATCAGATTTGAGGTGAGTTTCCCATCTTCGCTCGGGTTTCGGCAGGCGTGATTGAAACCCCGCCTGAGCGCGGCGGAACCGCAGAATCCAGAAGTAAAACATACCTGCTTCCCGAGCCAGAAGGATCAGGAAAACTATGACCGCAGCGGCAACAATCATGGAGTACATCAGCTCATCCTTAAGGCCAGAAGAAAACAGCGGACACAGCGACAGCCGCGAGAAGCCACTTTGACTCCGCCTCCTTCAAGGGTAATCGAGCAACATACGCGTGAATACTAGGAAATAGCCTAGGTAATACATTGCCCAAGGCAAATCATCGAACGGCCGTTCGCAGCGCGAAACCGCTGCAGTCATTCTGACGGAGCGATGCTGCGCGATCAGTTGAGGCCGTGTTTGGGTTACATGGCGCAGTATTCTTGCGTGATAGCGGGTCCGTGCGAGAATTCGCAATTTCTTCCCAGGATCGTTTCGATACAAATTGTGATTTTGCGGAAGCCCTCATCAGTACTCGGCTCGGGTCGATACGTGATCACGTAAGCATTGGTGAGATCATCTTGAATCGAGGAGAACACCTCTACTTTTCTTCTTCCACGTCGACGCGTCGTGGAGATTACCTCCGGTAGAAGCCGCTAGCTTCGACAGGATGCTACGATTTGTATCCGATAACTTGCGGCCGGAGACCACATGAATCTGGACCGCTTCCTCTTGCGCCATTCGAGCAACGTCGTAGGGTGATCAAACGCTGGCGTCGTCTACGGCGGCGGTGAAGCCCACATAGTCTGCCGGCCAGGCTGCCGGGCCGCGTCACGGATCGTAAGCAGTAGAGCGTTCTAAAGGGCGCAGTCATTCCCAACTGTGCTTTTTTCTATGTGCTTGTTCGTACAGCTTGCCGCTCTCTGTCCAAGCTAAGTGGTGCCCCCGGGACGATCACATCGAGAGACCAAGGGACCGCCTTAATGTTGTCACTGTTCGAACGCGCACCCTGGGTGACTTCCTAGTTCCGAGCCACGGATACCTTTGCGAAATTGGAGTTTGAGAGGATTTCGATGTTAGCACTGCCGATGCCTACGACTCATGCCGAGCTTCCCGAACCGATAATTACCGAATTGGCAATTCAGCGACACGTCTCAGAACCCGATGTCGCTCGACTGGCTTACGCTCTGTGGGAACAGCGGGGATATCCGGAAGGTTCTTCAGAGGAGGACTGGTTCCGCGCCGAGCAGGAACTTTGGGCCGGAAGAGCTTCGTTTTGATTAGTCCACTCATCGAACCCGAACACCGAGTGTACGTCCAGTCGACCGGATCGAGGCGTCTTGGGGGGCATTCTGACCCCTGGGGCCACTCGACCTTCTTAGTACGGGCGCCACGTGCGGATGCTGTCGATGTTCACATTGTGCATCCAGAAGAGCGGCTCGAACCGATGACGCCTGCCGGGGACGGTTATTGGTCGGCTGTCGTCGAGAAGTGTTTGCCTGGAACCAGATACTTCTATCGATTAAACGGCTCCACTGATCGCCCAGATCCGGCGTCGCGCTGCCAACCACTCGATGTGCACGGCCCTTCCGAGATCTGCGCGCGAGCACTACGAAACCTGGGCGCCTGGCAGGGTATTCCGATAGAGGATTATGTCCTTTATGAACTTCACACCGGCACTTTCACACGAGAGGGAACACTGGACGCCATTATCTCCGAGCTGCCGCGACTGAGACGTTTGGGCATCACGGCGATCGAACTGATGCCGATCGCCGAGTTTCCAGGAGACCGCAATTGGGGGTACGACGGCGTGTACCCGTTTGCTGTTGAGCACAGCTACGGGGGCATCGATGCTCTTCAGAGGCTCGTGGATGCATCCCATGGAGTTGGGCTCGCGGTAGTCCTGGACGTCGTTTACAATCATCTTGGTCCGGAAGGGAATTATCTCGGAGACTTCGGACCGTATTTCACTAGCCGATACCGGACCTTATGGGGAGACGCACTGAATTTCGATGGACCCGACAGCGATCCGGTCCGCCGCTTCTTTCTCGAGAACGCGTTGTACTGGATCGAGGATGTCGGCATTGATGCGCTGCGGTTAGACGCGATACATGCAATATTCGATCAATCGGCTTGCCCCTTCTTGCAGGAGCTTGCATCCGTCGTTCACCAGAGATCCGAGGAATCCGGCCGCAAAGTTTACCTGATTGCTGAAAGCGATCTGAATGACCCAAGGGTGATACATCCTGCTCATCAAGGTGGTCTCAGCCTGGATGCGCAATGGTCAGATGATTTCCACCACGCGCTGCATACGTTGTTAACCGGTGAGGCCCTCCGGATATTACTCGGATTTCGGCGAACTCAGGCAGTTCGCCGCCGCGATGCAGGACGGCTGGGTTTATCAAGGACAATATTCGCGTTTTCGCCGCCGGCGGTTCGGCAGTGCACCCGTGAAAACCGAAGCTCGTCAGTTCGTTGTCTGCTCACAAAATCACGATCAGGTGGGGAATCGAATGAACGGAGAGCGGCTCATCACGTTAGCAGGACCTGAGGCGGCGCGGTTGGCCGCCGCTTGTGTGTTGCTTTCGCCTTACGTGCCGCTGCTGTTCATGGGTGAGGAATACGGAGAGACGGCGCCGTTTCTTTATTATGTGAGCCACTCCGACCCCGACCTTCAGGAGGCTGTTCGCAAAGGACGCAAGGAGGAGTTCGCGGGTTTTCGCGCGAAAGGCGAACCTCGGGATCCACAGGATCATGCAACGTTCCTCGATTCAAAGCTTGATCATTACATGGTGAAGGCGGAATCACAGAGCGAGATGCAGGAGTGGTATGCCAAACTCATCCGGCTAAGACGAACGCATCCGGCGCTGCGGCCGCTGTCGAAAACCTCAACGATCGTAGAATGCGATGAAGAGTGCGAGACGATCACAGTGTTCCGCTTCCCTGTCACACCAGCAGATCAGCAGGCGATTTTCATCTTCCATTTCGGCAAGACGAAACGCAAGATAGGAATTAATCTCGGGCCGGGCGAGTGGTCCGTGGTACTTGATTCCGGTAATCTCAACGCCGGCGGAGATCGATTGCTGTCCACCGGCGAATGTTTCCCATTCGTCTTGGGACCACAAGGCTTTCTCGCCCTGTCGACATAACAGCCGCCGCGCTGATGCATCATTTTTTGAAAATGGTGATTTTTCCATCGCGCTCGACGATTGCGAGATCTACCTCGCTGATGTCGTGGGCGCCACTCTCGCGAGCCGCGGCCATCACATCCTCATCGAGCATGCGCAAACCGTGGAGCTTGCGCTTGTCAACGTTCCCGTCGCTTACAACGACGATCGGTGTTCCGTCCACGAGCTTACGAAAACCTTCGTAACGTTGCTTGATCGCCGAGACGGTCAGATGGTTCGCTGCAATCGCCATCACAGCTGTGATCGCGTTGATCATCGACCGGTCGTCAGCCACGATCGCCTGAATTGTAATACCACCGAGCATGAAGAGCACAAGCAACTCGAATGGACTTTGCTGACTGATGGATCTCCTTCCAAGAAGACGTAAAGTGGCGAGAAGAAGCCAATAGGCCAAAGTCGCTCGAAGGATGGTATCCATGAGATTGACTGATCAAGGAACAACCGGCTCACCTGTCTTTGTGCCTTGCGGGCAGACCCATTTGTTCAATGACGGCCTCCGTTGGATTTCTTTGCGTCTTTCGGCGGTTTCGTCTCAGGTTTGTTTTTGTCCTTATTCTTGCGGGCCATCGGCAGATCCTTCCAGTGATTAACGTTCTTATTAGGTAAGACGAGAGTCGTTCCTGCAATCGCACCTAGGGTCATCCCTAGTGCACGTGACCACTGGATTGAAAGGAGCATTCCGAAGTGCTGAGACCACACTCTCTCTGTGGGACATCGACGAAAGGTTACGGTAAACTATCGCGTTCGGACGAAGCTATCCGGCTCAGAGACTGCTCTTACACAATGAGGCATCTCTCCCGGTCATCATTCCCTTCCGGGTGATCTTCTATGGCCATAGCCCAAATCGCTCTCGCCGATGACCATCCGCTCTTCGCTGAAGGTATCCGTCGTTTGCTTGAAACCGAATACGAAATCATTGCTACAGCGCTCGATGGACGCGAACTCTTGCAGAGGCTTCAAGAAGCCGATCCGAATGTGGTCATCGTTGACATTGGCATGCCGATTCTCAACGGCATCGTGACCACGCAACGCCTCAAAGAAAGTAAGCCGAATATCAAGATTGTCGTCGTTAGTCAACACACTGACCGATCGTTCCTGAGGGCTGCGTTCTCAGCCGGAGCCGACGCCTACGTTACAAAGCAATCCAGTCCGAACGAACTCAGAGAAGCCGTCCGAAGAGTATTGGGCGGTGAAGTTTATGCTCGCCCGCCCTAGTCGAGGCGCGCGCTCTGGCGGGGTTGGATCCTCGGATTCATGCGGAGCTGATATTCGGTGATCATCTGACGCACCGGCAGAGAGAGTACTCCAGCTGATTGCGGAGGGCAAGTCGATCAAAGAAATGGCTCATCTTCTCGGTGTTTCACAGAAGACGATTGAGTTTCACAAGGCGAATCTGATGGACCTGGTCGGTCTTCGGACGACAGCGGAACTCACGCGCTACGCATTGCAGCATGGCCTGGCGGGTCCGCTAAGCCCAGAGGTGGGAGGAGTACGGGCCAGGCAAATAATCGTGAACACTAGGTAATTTCCTAGAGCCGTTCGGTCCGTAGGTGCGTCCACGAGGCAAATGGAAACCCTGGCTATAAGATGGAGTTGCCGGTAGCATCCGGCGCGATTCAAGCTGTACCGGAACCGGTGTCGATTGTCTTAGTCGGATTCGGGTTGACCGTTTTGTTGGGAGAACTCTTCAACGGCCGTGACCTGAGCGGTTGGCATCCGCTGCGCTCCGATCGGAAAATCGAATGGACAGTCAGGGACGGGATTACCAGCAACGTCCCGGCCGCTGTCGATCTCGTATCGGATCCTAAGTTCTGGAATTTCAAGCTGCACGCGGAATATCGTGTCGGTCCGCACAGCAACAGCGGCATAGGATTGCGTGGCCGATATGAAGTGCAAATTCTGGAAGATTTCGGTCAGCCCCCGAATACCCATGGACACGGCGCGCTCTATAGCCGAATCCTGCCTACGCAAAATGCCAGCAAGCCGGCTGACGAGTGGCAAACAATGGACGTTAGTTTGATTGAAAATCGTGTCACCGTCGTTTTAAACGGCGTGACCGTCATTGACAATAAGGAGATCGACGGGTTGACAGCGATGGCATCAGATGCGGAGGAAGGAAAACCCGGCCCGATTCAGGTTCAGGGAGATCATGGCGCAGTCGATTTTCGAAAGCTCACGATCACCCCTCTGACTTAAATCTGTACTCTCACCACAATATATTGTGGCCACTTGCGAAAGGATTCAAAACTTCGTAGTTGTTCTGCTTTACATCTCTGTTCTTTCGGTTTAGTATGGGTGCAATCCCCCGAGACGTGGGCCGTCCACGACGGTCCGCGCGAATCAACTTGTTGGCCGGAAAGGGGAGCAGCCATTGCTCAAACTGAAGCGTGTTGAACTGCAAGGGTTTAAGTCCTTTTGTGACCGTTCGGAAATGCGCTTTCACGGCGCGGGTATCGCGGCTGTAGTCGGGCCGAACGGATGTGGCAAATCGAACCTGAGCGACGCAATCAGCTGGGTCTTAGGCGAACAATCCGCGAAAAGCCTCCGTGGGTCCCGAATGGAGGACGTGATCTTCGCCGGCACTCGCGACCGTAAACCTGTCGGCATGGCTTCGGTCACCCTGACGATGGTGGATCCCTCGGTTCACGCCGAATTCCCAGTTCAAACGCATGCAAACGGAACTGCGCATACCAACGGCCACGGACCTCTGACGAACAACAAAGAAGAAGAGATCACCATCACCCGCCGCCTTTACCGGTCAGGCGAGAGCGAGTATCTGATCAACGGACGAACGGCGCGCCTTCGCGATATTCAGGACTTGTTCATGGGGAGCGGTCTTGGTCCTGAGAGTTACGCAATCATTGAGCAGGGCCGTATCGGGCAAATTCTGAGCACAAAGCCGCAGGATCGCCGGGCAGTCATAGAGGAAGCCGCCGGAATTACGCGGTTCAAAACGAAAAAGCGTCTGGCGGAAGCGAAGCTTGAATCCGCGAAGGCGAACCTGACGCGAGTGTTCGACATCCTGGAGGAAGTCGGCCGGCAGGTAAACTCTCTGAAGCGGCAAGCCGCAAAGGCCAAGCGCTATGGCGAACTCAAAACCGAACTCGTCGCCGGGCTTCGGGTAGCCTTATCAGGCCGTTTCCGGATGCTCGAGCGTGAGCTTGCCAAGATCGCTCTTGATCTGAATGTCGCCACGGGCGAGTTCCAGAAGCTCAATGGCGAGATTGCCGAAAGCGAAACGCAGCATACCGCTCTCCAGGAGCACACTTACGCGATTGAAGCCAGGCTGACGGAAGCTCGCAAACAACTCAGCGAGTTTCGCGTCGAGGCCGAACGCGTGCGTGGTCGCCTCGAATCGCAAGCTCGCCAGATCTCTTCGATTGAAGATCGTCTCAACCGCGGCGAGGATGAGACGCAGGACCTCGAGAAGCGTTTCGAGCAGCAGCAACTTGAGCTTGCGCAGCACACCGAGCGGTTGCAGGAAGTTGAACGCATCGCGCAGCAGGCAAGCCGCGCCCTGGCTATCAAAAGTGAAGAGCGCGACCGCGCCCAGGGGCAGCTCCGCGAAAGCGAGCGCGCCATGGATAGCGCTCGTCAGCAGGTCCTGAAATTGCTCGGCGAAGCGTCGACGCTCAAAAATCAACTTGCGCAGATCGACCAATATCTTGTCGGTATCGATCGCGATGTGGAGCGCATTCAGCGTGACGAAGCGTCGGCAAGCAGCGAACGCGAGCGCCTCGAAGGACTGAAAGCCGAATTGTCGCAGAAGCAGTCTGCCCGTCAACTCGAGTTGCAGACGACGGTAGAGCAGCGGCGAACAATTGACGAGGAACTCGCCACTCGAAAAGCTCGCGCGGCGGATGCTCGCCGGAAGCTGGAGGAGCTTCGGGCTGAAACTTCGAGGCTGAAGGCACGGCGTGATTCTCTCGAAGAGGTCCTCTCGCACCGTTCCTATACGACCGAATCAGTGAAGCGGCTCTTCAAAGCGGTGGAGAAGGGGCAAGCGGCGGATTTCACACCCATCGGCGTCTTAGCCGATTTCGTAGAAGTCGATCCGACCTTCGAAAAGGCCGCTGAAGAATTTCTCCACGAAGAACTCGAGTACGTCGTGGTGAAGGATTGGGAGCAGGCCGAGCGCGGAATCGCATATATGCGCTCGGATATGGATGGCCGCGCGACGTTTCTTGTTCACCCCGAATCCAGCGAAGGCGCCCGGGAAGAGAGTGCGCCTCCGCCGGAAGCGGAGCATGGAATCGCGGCCAAGCTCAGCAACGTGTTGCGGCTGACCAACGGTTTAAGCGCAGCTCCGGCCGATCTGTTGCCCCGCTTGTCCCGCTGCTACATCGCCGAGGATCGTCAAGCAGCGCAGCGTCTGGCACTGCAGTATCCGGATACTTACTTCCTGTTATCGGATGGGGTCTGCTATCACGGCCACGTCGTCAGCGGCGGCAAAAAGACCGGCAGCGGTCCGCTCGGGTTGAAGCGCGAGCTGCGTGAAGTCTCAAGCCAACACAGCGCAAAGCAGAAAGAATTCGATCGCACCAAAAGCCTGTTGGAAGATCTCGATCTGGAGATGGCGCAGCTTTCCGAGGACTTGGAACGCCTTCGTGGGCAGCAACAGCGGCAGGAGAAAGAAGCCGTTTCGCTCGACCATGAAGTTCGGAAGCTGGGTGAAGAGTTCAATCGCGCAAGCTCGCGGCTCTCCGTTGCTCGCACGGAATTGCAGCGACTGATGCAGGAGCGGGAACGCTCGGCCGGAAGGCGTGACCAGAGCGTAACGCTGATCGCCGAAAAGGACCAGGCGCGAGTCGAGCAGGAACAATCCCTTACCGACACGCGGGCCGCGCTCGACGAGTTGCGTCAGGATGTGGCGCGTCTGTCGGAAGAACACTCCGCGGTGCGAGTAGAATTGGCCGGACTGGAGGAGCGCCGCCGCGCCGAGCAATCCGCCCGTCAGCGACTGGAGAATCAGATCCGCGAAGTCGCGCACCGCCGCCAGCAACTTACGCAGGAGTTGGAACGGCTCGGTGTAGAGAAAGCGCGCCTCTTGTCGGATAATATCGAACTCGACGCGAAGTCATCCGAGCTCGCCAAAAATATCGAAGGCAGCGAATCGCTCGCCAACGAGCTTGCGGGACAGGAAGCTACGGGACGTGCGCAGTTAGCGTCGGCTGAGGAGTCGCTTCGCATCTCGCGCCAGGAACTACAAGCGGCATCCGATCGCAGGTCCCAGATCGAATTGCAGCTCGTCAAGAAACAGGCCGAGCTGAAGTACCTCGAGGAGACTTGCAACAAACAACTCGGCTGCACGTTGAAGGAAGTGTCTGAAGGAGATGAGACTGTTCTCGATGAAGTCGGGCTGGCCGAGATCGAACAGAAGTGTGAGGATCTGACGACGAAGATCGATGCCCTCGGGCCGGTGAATACCGAGGCGCTCGAGCAATTCGAAGAAGCGCAGCAGCGCTATGACTTCCTCGCCGCCCAACGCCAGGATCTGCTCGATTCCATCCGGGACACGGAAAAAACGATCAACGAGATCGACGTGGAAGCCAGAAAGCGCTTCTCCGAAGCCTTCGAAGCTATCAACGCCAACTTCCGCGAGATGTTTAAAACCCTGTTCGGCGGCGGCATCGGCGAGATGCGGTTGAGCGACATGGAGAACGCGATCGAATCCGGTATCGATATCGTTGCCTCGCCGCCCGGCAAGAAGCTGCAGAGCGTGCTCCTGCTTTCCGGTGGCGAGCGTGCCTTAACGGCGATGGCTCTTCTGATGGCGATCTTCAAATATCAGCCGAGCCCGTTCTGCGTCCTGGATGAAGTCGATGCGCCGCTCGATGAAGCGAATATCGATCGCCTCACCCGACTCCTGAAAGAGATGTCGTCTCAGACGCAGTTCGTCGTTATCACTCACTCGAAGCGCACAATGGAGTCGGCCCAGGCGCTCTATGGGGTCACGATGCAGGAACCCGGCGTCTCGAAACTCGTTTCGGTGAAGTTCAATCCGCCGCCTCCGCCGGTCCCGGAGATGCAGCCCGAGCTGGTTGCGTACTAAACGACCGCTACCATGAAGACATGGGTGCGCAATCCGGGCGGGCGCTGCACGCGCCTGCTCAACCCGCGGAGCGAATAGAGCGATTCTTCCAGGCGTCCCTCCTTGGATTGCTCACGAGCGGATTTCTGGCCCTGGCGTTTTCGGGTTATCTGGATACCGCGACGATAGGTTTGACAGTGATCGGGCTGATGGCGCGGGCTGTCGCGGTTTTTGGAGATTTCCGCGACTGCAATTTTCCGCCTGCCATCGCGAACGCTCTGACCCTGTCGTATATCGGCTTCTACCCGCTGGATTACATGTACCTGTCTCGGGAGTTTATTCCGGCGACAGTCCACTTGGTTTGCTTTCTGTCGGTTGTCCGAGTACTGTCGGCCCGCACGAACCGTGACTATTTCTTCGTGAAAGTGCTCGCGTTTCTGGAATTGCTTGGGGCTACGCTGCTGTCATCGAATATCAGCTTTTTCATATTCCTGACAATGTTTCTGATCTTCGGAGTAGCGACCTTCTGCTGCTCGGAGATACGGCGTTCGAGCCAGCAGCCGAGGCGGATCGCGATGCCGCGCGTCAATTTTCACGCGCGGCTCGCAGCACTCACTGCGACGATCACTTTCGGCATTGTGTTGATGACAGCGGGCCTGTTCGTATTGCTCCCTCGCACCGCGCGAGCGGCATTCCAGTCCTTCGTCCCCGAGAGATACCACGTCACCGGATTCGCGAATGAGGTTTCTTTGGGACAGATTGGGCAAATCCAGCAAAGCAGCACTCCGATGCTGCATGTGCTGATCGATGGCATTCACCAGCACCTTCCACTCAAATGGCGAGGCGGGGCTCTGAGCCAGTTTGACGGGAAAAGGTGGTACAACCCGGTTGGCCAGAACCAAACCGTCCGCGTCGATCACGGTCTCGCGATTCTTGCAGATGAGAATCAACGGCGCCGCCTTGGTCAGCGGATCACGTATCAGGTTCGAATCGATTCGGTTGACGCGGACGTCCTCTTCTTCGCCGGAGTTCCTGAATTTGTTCAGACGAATCTCCCGCTGCTGTTTCGTACCCCGCAGGAGTCCTTTCGAACCGGACGTGGCTACGGTTCGCAGACTCAGTACTTTGCTACGAGCTTCCGGCCGGAAACGGAAACAAAGCCATATGTCGTGCCTCCGCTTTCTCCGCGAGATTCGACAGAATATCTTCTGCTGCCGAACATCGACCGCCGAATCATAGAGCTTGCCCGAAATCTCGATCACGGAGCCACAGTACCGGAACGTGCGCGCGTATTCGAGCAGTACCTTCGACGAAACTATTCCTACACAACCGAATTGCTAAAAACGGAAGTGCCCGACCCGCTCGCTAACTTCTTGTTCGACCGGCGAGCGGGACACTGCGAATATTTCGCTTCTTCGATGGCAGTGATGCTTCGAGTGGTCCACATCCCTAGCCGCGTAGTCACGGGCTTTCAGAGCGGAGTTTACAATCCAATCACCGGCTGGCACGTCTTGCGCGCATCGGATGCGCATTCATGGGTGGAGGCGTGGGCTCCCGGTCATGGCTGGATGACTTTCGATCCTACTCCTCCGGCCAACTCGCCGCAGGGAAAGCCGTGGAGCGCGATGGCGCTGTATTTGGATGCGGCAGAAATGTGGTGGCAGCGATGGGTGATGGACTACGACCTCGACCATCAGCTCTATCTGGCATCGCGTTTCGAGCAGTCGACCCGGAACTGGAAAGGAATCTCTACCGAGGGCTGGAGGAAGCGACTGAAAAATTTTTCGGTCTCCATCGAACAGGCGAAAATGGGGCTGATTTCCACTGGAATCCTGATTGTCATTGCAATCGGTCTCTGGTCGCTACTCCCATCGATCATCGAGGCAATCCGACGGAGACTTCATCTGCATCGAATTCGGCAAGGCGGCGCGGGCGCATCGGACGCGGCGCTTCTTTATCTTCGAATGCTGGCGATTCTTCGCAAGCGAGGGTTTGAGAAGCCATCCTGGTTGACACCGACGGAGTTTGCTCGTGTGATCCCCGAGTCGCGAACCGCGAGCCTGGTCCAGGAGTTTACTGGTCTATACCAGCAACTGCGTTACGGGGGCTCTTCGACCCCAGGAGAGCGAATGCTCGTGCTGCTGGACGAATTAAATGATGGCCGAAAGTAACTTGACATGCCCCATGTCCAGATCTTTGGTCTGAAGAACTCTCAGGCGACACGCGCGGCGGAACGCTTTTTCAAAGAGCGGCGGGTTGCGATTCAAGTGGTGGATCTGAAGCAGAAGCCGATTGCCCCGGGAGAGATCAAGAGATTCATCCAGCGCTTCGGTTGGACGGGAGTGCTGGACACCGAGGGTAAAGCCTACGTTGACGCTGGTCTGAAGTACCTCAGGCTTACAGATTCCGAACTTCTCGGACGGATTGAACGGGAACCAAGACTGCTGCGATTGCCTTTGGTTCGTGCTGCCAAGCTTCTCAGCATCGGTCATGATGAAGACGCCTGGAAGGCGATGCTCGCTTAGGGATGCGGACTCCCTAATTCCTCTTCCCCTGCGTCGAACTGTTCGCCGTAATGCCAGAGAACTTTTTGAAAAATCGTAGGATCGGATAGGGCTGCGTCAATCGCCAGCGGCGCCTCAGGATCAACCGGACGCTTGACGAAGAGGAAGGGAACACGTTCGATCGATCCCAGCCAGTCCCCCTCTACGGGACGGCGGCCGATCACAAACAAGTGCGGCTTACCCGATAGTGAAAAACGAAAATACCAGCCGAAGTCCTCCTGTGCCGGGGGCTCGACAGTATAGCCTCGCGTTTCCAGTTCGAAAGCAATGTGTTGCGCGACATCGTCCCCGAAGCAGAGGGCGTTCATGAAATAAGGACGGACAACGGACGTGTTGAAGGCGTCGGATCGGAAGGTCACAACCGTGCGAGGGGCGCGTGCCACACAATTCACCCAAAGTAAAAAAGCCGGGAGCGGCGTGCGCCCCCGGCCTGGTTAGCAAATAGGAGATTACACGTCTATGGAATCGTTGTGGATCGGAAGCGAATTGTCACGTCCGTGCTGCTCTCCGCACCCGCGGCGTTGCGGACAGTCAGCCGTACTGGATAGTCACCCGCCAAGCCCGCGAGTTGCACACGAGTCCGCTGCTGGCCTTGATCGAGTACCGCAGCTCCGGTGCCCAGTGGCGTCCATTGATAAGTGAGAGCGCCGCCGGTTGGATTGGATGATTCCGCTCCGCTCAGAACGACCTCACGGTTGAACGTTTCGATGACTCCGCCGCCGGTGATAACTGCAGTCGGAGGTTGGGGAGCCGGCGTTACCGTGACGGCAACCGTACAAGTTGCTGCCTGGTTATTTGCTCCGGTCGCTGTGATCGTGTACGTCGTGCTGGCAGTTGGCATCACGGTCACTGGTCCGTTCAGACCGGCTCCCGGAACAGGCGGAGTGAATGCCACCGAGGTCGCATTCGTACTGACGTAGCTGATCGTTATCGGACTTCCGGGTGATGGCGACGTGCTGGGCGAAGCCGTGCAACTCGCTAACGTTGGCGCTCCCGGTCCGGGGCCAGGCCCGGCTCCACTTACCGTCACTACCGCCGTCGATGTTATAGACCCGTTCTTGTTCGTTGCTGTCAGCGTGTACGTGGTCGTCGTCGTCGGACTCACCTGCCGCGTCCCGGTCGCCTGCACCGTACCGAGCGAACTGATCGTTACTGAATCGGCATTTTCAATCGACCAACTCAGGGTTGAAGCGTTGCCGGAAGTGATCGTTGCGGGTGAGGCAGTGAAGCTCACGACGCGAGGAGCCGAGCCCTCAGTCACCTGAACAGTGAGACTGCACGTTACCGGGCCCCTCGGCATTTCGAGCCGTGAGTGTATAGGTGGTTGTCGAAGTAGGCGATACTACTTGATTTCCGCTTCCGGCCACCGAGCCAATTCCACTGATTTCGACAGTATCGGCGTTGGACGTTGCGTAGCTGATCGTCGCGCTTTCGCCGGTGAGAATCGTGGTGGGAGAGACCGTGCAGGCAGTGAACTGCGCTGGCGGCTGTTCTTCGACAACCACCGTCGTGGTCGCTGTAGCTTCGCCGTTGCGGTTGCGGGCTGTCAGGCGATATTGGGTCGTCCGGGTTGGGGAAACGGCACGCGCTCCCGTTGCTTGGCACGGTGCCAAGCTCGGTTATCGTGACGCTATCCGCGTTGAGAACCTGCCAGTCGAGCGTGCTCTGCTGGCCCGAAGCAATGCGGTCCGGGCTAGCCTGGAAACGAACGATCTGAACGGCTTGTGCGGTGCTGGTGGTGACCGTTACCGTGTCGACACCTTGCTGCCCCTGCGGATCCTTAACAAGTAATCGGAAACCATAGCTCTGGCCCTCGGCTGCAGTGAACGATGCTCGTGCCGTATTCATGCCCGAAAGCGAGACTGCCGGACCGGCCACCTGCGTCCACTGATAGGTAAGCGCATCGCCTTCCGGATCATAAGAAGCGCTGCCGTCGAGCGCGATCGGACCTGCTCCCACGCCGATCTGATCGGGACCGGCATTCGCAATCGGCGCGTCATTGCCTGTGCGTACGGTGCGGGTCAGGATTTCATAGCGCACGCGCGGAACATCGGCTGGCACTGCATGCTGAACGCCGTTATAGCCCTCAAGGTAATCCTTAGGCCTCATGAAATTGCCGAACTGGAATCCAGCCACCGCCCGGCCGGTGTTCCCGGAGCTAACCAGCGTTTCATTCATGCCGCCTTCAAGCGTGAATGCGAAGCGGGTGCTGATCGGGAAAACAAAACGAGCAGTCCCGCCGAGCCGGTCAGCATTTGCCCGGCTTTTCAAGTACCCGAGATTACCTTCAAGGTAGGTGTTGCCGAACAATCCAAGCGTTGTGCTGATCCCAACCTGATCGATGGTGTGCAGGTAGTACTCGGTGAAGACGTTGCGGTTCTGCGTCGCAAGGCGGCTCAAGACAGCATCTTGCATGAAGCCCTTAGATCCGTAGATTCCCAGGCGTCCGCCCTTGAAAATGTAGTCCAAAACCAGCGAGGCTTGGCCTAGCGTGCCGTTGCCGGTCATCTGACCTACGTCGAATTGCGTAACCGGCTTGTCGGTGAAGATGTTGTTTCCGACCTGATGGCCCGAGAAGTTGACATTCTTGAAACTGGCAAACAATCCAGCCTGGAATCGCGTTGTGAACCGATTCACTAAACCGATGTCGGCTTGGCCTTCCTGGCGATCGCGGAGGTACATATATTCGCCCTGCATCTGCACAGCGAACTGCTCCTTGAATGGCAGGAAGAGACGTCCGCGGCCAGTGAAGGTCAGATTTCCGCTTTGATCGGAACCCGCGTTGGCATTGACTGTGGAGAAGCGCGGCATGCGAGCTTTTTCGATCTGCTCCGCCGTCCGCGTATCCACGATCGATGCGGTCTGCTGTTCAGTCAGCGGCTTATTCATCCCCTTTACGTAATCTGAGAGAGCCTCGTGGGCCTGCCGAAGATTTGCCAGGTCCTTCTTCAGCGCGTCCTGATCGCCGATCATCTTCTGAAGCATGTTGGCGATGTCGTCGAGTTTGTCGAGACGGCGCAGAATGTCGTCGCAACATTTCTTCTGAAGCGCGAACAGGTCGTCCAGGGTATGGATCGCCTCAGTGACGCTGCCGCGATCGAGGACCGTCCGGCCCTGGCCGTCGGTGACGGTCATGAAAACGCGCCGGTTCATGAACCGAGCTTCTTTCGAGCGGCTATCTACCTTTGGCTGTGTTTCTCCGAATGTGGCCGTGGTGATTTGGTTTTCAGCCGCGCCATACTTCTGCAGGAATGCCTTGACGGCGTCGGCGCGACGCTGCCCCAGGCGTTCGTTGTAGCGGTTGGAACCGATAACATCGGCGTGTCCTTCGAGCTTCACTTTGTGGTCGGGATGCTTCTGCAGCAACTCCGCCAATCGAAGGAGGCTAGGATATCCGTCGGTAAGTACAGGCGAGTTAAACTCAAAATTGATTTCTTCCCAATCTTCTTTTGAAGCGGTCGTGTTCAGTCCCTGCGAAAACAAACACGAACTGAGAAGCGTGGAGAGAAACAGTAGCGAAGAGATTCGCTGGTACCGCATTAATACTCCCCCTCTAAGTTTCTTATTGTTATTCCACTGATGCCGGCCCCCGAAGCACGGGAAGTCGAACCTATAGAATCATACACTAAAGCGTTCATAAGACGAAGCTTTTCGAGGTTAGTTTCACCTCTGAGCCCCTGCATGGAAAATAGGTGCCGGATGACACAGCCCTGTAACAGAGAAAGGTGAGTTAACTTACTTGCCCTGCTACCGGGTCGCATCTTACGCCGTGCGGGTGAAACGGACAACATTGCCGTCGAAATCGACTAATGGACGCAAGATAATCCTCTTTGTAACAATTTTTGTTATACTTAAGGCCGTTGTCTACCGGGATAGCGATCGCTCGCTAACGCGAGAGGAAAGTCCGGTCTCCACAGGGCGGCGTGCCGGCTAACGGCCGGGGAGGCAGCCGCGAGGCTCGCTTTACGGAAAGTGCCACAGAAAAAATACCGCCGGATAAACTTCCGGTAAGGGTGAAATGGTGCGGTAAGAGCGCACCGCGATTTCAGTAATGAAATCGGCAGGGTAAACCCCACGCGGAGCAAGACCAAATAGGGGAGGAGGAGCTGCCCGCTCCGTTGAACTTCCGGGTAGGTCGCTGGAGCCGGTCAGTAATGGCAGGCCTAGAGGAATGATCGCAGCCCTCTTTCGGGAGGGTCACAGAAACCGGCTTATCGCCCGGTAGACAGCTTAGGATCAGATCTCGTATTCAGGCGGCCTCTGCCGTCCAAAGGACACGTGATTCCAGAGGCGTTCGTGAAAATAATATAGCGCAATTTTCACGAACAGATCAACTACTCCGACTCCCGCGGCCTCCTTAGCCCTCCCGCTGAATGCAAAGTAGATGATGGCGGTAGAAATCGACCCGAGTATGCGGTAACTGACCGCTTTTGCGATGCTTCGGGCATTGGTGTCCATCCTCGTTGCATCTTAACATACCATTTCTATAGACAATGCGGAGAATGAGGTACGCTATAATCGGTTCGTGCCTAAAGTCACCGTTTTGCCGGAAGGTAGAACCGTGGAATTCGAGAGTGGCGAACTTCCATTTTCCGAACATGGAAAGCCGGAGTCCATCCTGGATGTGTGTCTGAACTTCGGAATCCACCTCGATCATGCCTGCGGCGGAAGCTGTGCCTGCACAACATGTCACGTCATCGTAAAAGAAGGTGACAACAACTTGACCGAAATGGACGATGACGAAGCGGATCGTCTCGATATGGCTCCGGGTTTGACGCTTCACTCACGCCTTGGCTGCCAAGCTGTCGTAAAGGGCGATGTGGTGGTTGAAATTCCCGCTTGGAACAAGAATTTTGTGAGCGAAGGCGGCGGACTCAAACTCTAACGTTGTACTCCCTGAATCCAGTCCAGTACTCGTTTGGGAATCGGACCATGGAAGACCACACGATTTTCCTGGACTTGTCCATTAATGGCCTGGGCAATTGAACGGGCGGCCGCAGCGGAATTCGTTTCGAATCGCATCTCCACGGTACGCGTTTCCGGATTCAAGCCCCCCGTGGCGGTTTTTATCTGTTCGAGCGAGAGGAAGGCGGGCAGGGGACCGATCGAAGCGAACCAGACCTCATTTACAGCAGGAATCGTCGACGACGAGTTTTTCGAGCGGCAGCGGCACACCGGTATTACTGTTTCTTTCGTCCAGAGTTCGTAGAATCATTTCGTACCGGCCCGCCATGGCAGTTGTGGGATTGAGAAAGGCTACTGCGCCCGCGTCATCTCCGATGATGGTCACACCGTTATACGAGATCCGGCGCGCTGTAGGCTTGTCCAACCGTGGTTCCATTCCCATTTCTGCGAACTTACCTCGCATCAAGGCAAGCCAGTCCTGGCCGTTGTAGGCGATCAGGTATTCCCAGACGTCGGAGTCGTCGGTCAAACCGCTCGTCTTTCGGAATTCCAGCCTCAAGGGAGATCCGGCGACCACCGAATTATAAAAGGATGTGGCCTTTAGACGCTGCATTCGAATTCCCCCTAACAATGTAGTGTTTCGGGGGACGAGGACGGCCAATGCCGGGTCAAGAAAAACCGTTGGAGACGGCTGTCGTTTGCATGATGCCGCCGTCATGAAAACGAACAAAATGGCGAGACAGAGTCTCACACTCCTCGTGCTACTTCCCGGAACGCATATCTTTTCGCGTACGTCGGGAGTGATAGAGTAGAGACATCTCATATTCTTGCAGTATGACGGTCGCCGTCGGTGAAGAGGAGAAGTTCGAATGAGCGATATGAACACAGAGCCATCCAATGGTTCCGATATTAAGATTCCTATATTGATCGGCTCGGTGGTCGCCCTGCTTGGCGCGAACATTTACCTGTTCACACAACTCAACGGCTTGCGATCCGACTTTGGCGATTTCCGTAAGTCGACGCAGACGGAAATCAGCGAATTGAAGGAGAGTTCAACCGTCTCGACGCAAACAGCCCGGCGCAGTTTGACGACTCTGAAGGATGAGTTGGAAGCCGCTCGTCGCCAGGCATCGATGGCCGCCGGGCAGGCGCGGGTGGAGGCCCAGAAGCACGCTGAAGAACTCGCCAAGCGGTTACAGCTCGAGCAGGCCCGGCAGGAAAAGGCAGCCGCTCAGATGAAGACGGAATTGACCGAGGCAGTCTCCAATGTGGAGAAGACCGCGACTTCGAAAATTGGAGAGGTCAGCGCGGAAGTCGGCACCGTGAAAACGGATGTCGCGAGCACCAAGTCCGAACTCGAACGGACGGTACAGGATCTAAAGCGTGTCCGCGGCGATCTGGACGGTACTTCCTCTCTGGTCGCGACAAACGGCAAGGAATTGAACGCGCTCAGAAGCTCTAGGAGAGCGCAATTACTTCGAGTTCAATATCAGCAAGAGTAAGGAACCGAAACGGGTGGGCGACGTTGCCGTGCTGTTGAAGAAGACCGATCCCAAGCGCAACCGATTCACGATCGAACTGGTCGCCGACGACAAGCGTGTCGAGAAAAAAGACAAGAATCTCAACGAACCCGTGCAATTTTACGTTTCCAAGGCTCGCCAGCCTTACGAGATCGTTGTCAACGAGGTGAAGAAGGACCAGATCGTCGGCTATCTGGCCACGCCGAAAGTACAACAATCCCGGAATTGATCGAAGAGGCGCGATACGGTAAATTTGCCGGTGATTCTGGTCGAATATTCTTCTGGTCAGTTGAGTATATTTTCTGTGACTTAGCGTTTGGACCCTCAGATGCTCAGAGTTGAGCGTGAGGTTCTGGCAATGACGCTAACCATCTTCAGATTCAGAGATATTACCAGGCAGCAGGCAAACCCTATATTCCGCAGAGCAGATCTCTATCTGGAAACTGCCGAAAATTATCTGGATTGCCGCAGCGATATTTCGCCTGAATCTCCTTATCGGAACCGGATTTTTCGTCACTTCGGACACACGCGCGGGAGTTTCTCATCAGCAGCCAATGTACTCGGTCTCCGGGAAACCGTCCCCATTCACTGAGACAGTAGACACAACCCGGCACAAAGTACGGGTGGCAGCCAAACTTCGTCCCGTAAGCTTTGTTGCCGCTCCTGCTGACAAGGCCGGCCCCGGATTTGTCATCGCCTTTGACTCCTCGACCGGTTGCTTACAGCGCCGAAGATGGTGCGAATAAGGAAGACAAGTTTGTCGTAATTAATTAGTCAGTATCTTGCGGAGTGCCTCAATCCTAACTGAATCGCCCGCCGGGAGACCGGCGGGTTTTTGTTTTTACCGGTTCGCGTGCATCCTCTCCTGCTGAAGCGGTGAAATCCCGAGTATAATAACGATCAATACTCTGTTTTGGTGGAGTTCCTTGGCGCTGGATACGTACTGTTGGCCGGCAGGGGACTCCCGGACAGAGCAATGGCTAAGGTTGCCAAAGGGGGTTTATGTTAAGCCACGATCGCTTATGGGGACGCGTGTCCCTGTGTGTAATTCTTCTATGCTTGTGCATCGCACAGATCGCGCAAGCACAATCCGACACAGCTTCGATTAGCGGCTTCGTTCGAGATCCATCCCACGCGACGATTCCAAACGCGACTGTCGTTGTCAGGAACGAAGCGACCGGTCTTGAGCGTCGCGCCACGACCAACGAGGCTGGCTACTATATCGTTTCGAATCTTCCGCCAGGTTTCTATACTGTCACGGCGGACGCGCAAGGATTCAAACGTTTCGAGAAGACGCAGAACAAGCTCGACGCGAACATCGCTACGACGGTAGATGCCGATATGCAGGTTGGTCAAAACACCGAGACTGTAACCGTGGTTGCCGAGGCTACGGGAATTCAATCCGAGTCGGCGACGCTTGGCCGTGTCGTGACGACCAAAGAGATCGCGGATACGCCGCTGAACGGCCGCAATCCGCTGTTTTTGGCGCTTATGAAGCCCGGCGTTTCCGGCGGCGCGCTCGCACAATTCAGCTTCGATCTGACCACTGGCGGATTGAACATCAACGGTGGCCGAACGCAGGATAACCTGATCACAAACGATGGAGCGGTTGCAGTTCGCACGCGCTCGAACGGAACCAGCATCGGTACCGCCGATGTGGATGCCGTGCAAGAAGTGCAGATCCTCACTTCGAACTACAGCCCGGAGTATGGACGCTCATCGGCAGGGCAGGTTCGCATCGTTACAAAGAGCGGAACCCGTGATTTCCACGGCAGCGCTTACGAGTACTTCCGAAACTCGGCCTTGAACGCCAACGAATGGCAGCGTAACCGAACTCCTGGCCGGCCGGACATCAGCGACCAGGCTGCTCCGTTCCGATACAACCAGTTCGGATGGAACCTGAGCGGTCCGATCTTTATTCCGGGCCAGTTCAATCGAGATCGCAACAAGTTGTTCTTCCTGTTCAGCCAGGAATGGACCAAGTATCGCAGAGAAGAATTGCAGCAGCAGAAGGTTCCCACCCCGGCGATGCGACGCGGAGATTTCAGCGAATTGCTGGGACCCAACCAGTTCTACAGCACTCCGAAAACCATTACCGACCCGCTTACCGGCGCTCCGTTTCCGGGTAATGTAATTCCAACGAACCGACTCAGCCCGCAGGGGCTTGCGCTGCTGAACACGTACCCGGCAGCCATTCCCGGGTTTGAACGTCGGCGGCAACAACTGGGTGATTTCCCCGCTGCGCTTCGATAATCAGCGGAAGGATACCGGCGCCGTCGATTACCTTCCTGCCGACAGACACTATATTCGCTTCAGGACAGAGAACTTCAGCCTGTTTCACAAAGACTCCAATCGTGGCGGTACGGATCTAGCTCCGTCGCAGTTGGACCGTCCGAATCAGACTGCCTCGCTTGAACTACATCTGGACGGTTTCTCCTACCAAAGTTAATGAGTTCCTGCTGGCCGCCAGCGCGGATCACGTGAAGATCGCCGTGATCCCGGGTAAGTATCAACGGAGCACGTACGGAATCAACTACCCGTACATCTTCCAGCAGAAGGAGATCTTCGATAAGATTCCGACGATCGAAGCAGCAAACTTCGTGACGCTCGATGGCGGCCCGTATCCGTCATCGTCAGCCGGACCGATCTACAATCTGTCCGATAACTTTACCTGGACTCATGGATCGCACACGATCAAGTTCGGTGGATTGTGGGAATATTCGGGTCAGAATGACTTCGATCAGATCAACGTCAACGGAGTCCCTGGCGGAACGAATAACCAGAACGGCCGCTTTGTGTTCACAGACGGTCGGAGCGGCGGTTCGGGCCTTGCTATTTCGAACGTCGCCCTCGGATTGTTCGACACATATGCCGAGCTCGGAACGCGCAGCTACACGCCGTATCGCGGCAATATGTTCGAGTTCTTTCTGCAGGACGGTTGGAAAGTCACCCAGAAGCTAAAACTCGAATACGGTGTTCGCTACAGCATAATGCAACCGTACTACAGCTTGTGGCGCAACATGTCCGTATTCGATGCGGCGTCATATGATCCGAAGAATGCCGTCCAGCAGGATCCGAAGACCGGCTACATCGTCGGAACTACCGGAGATATCTACAACGGTTTGATTATCCCGGGCGATGGATTCACGGACGCTGCGAAGGGTCGCTTCCCTGCATCCACCGATCCTCAGTATCAGCGGTTGTTTAAGGGCGACAAATCGTACTCGCAGACGCATTATAACCAGTGGCAACCCCGATTGGGCATTGCTTATTCGTTCAATGACAAAACGGTGGTCCGTGCCGGCGTTGGCCGATACTTTACGCGTCTCGGTGTCAGCGACTCGGTGTTCCTGGGGGGCAATCCGCCGTTCCAGCCATCAATCGCCGTTTCCAACGGACTTGTTGACAACCCAGGTGGTTCGGCCGGTGGGCAGATCAACTTCCCGCTGATCGTTACCACACAGGATCCCATTTTCAAGAATCCGGAATCGTGGCAATGGAACTCCACCGTTCAGCGGGATACTCCGTGGGGAACTGTCGAAGTAGCTTATGTGGGACGCCGTGCGTTGCACCAACAACGCGAGCGCAACCTCAACGCGCTTCCGTTAGGGACTGTTCAGGCGAACCCCGGCGTCAATCCGGATTACCTCAGACCGTATAAAGGCTATGGCACAATTCGTATCACGAATAACGACGCTAACGCCATCTACCACGGCTTGCAACTCGGCCTCACCAAACGCTATTCGAAGGGTATTACGTACGGACTGGCATACACTCTGTCGAAGAGCATGGATGATGGCTCGGCGCAGCGCGACATTTTGCCGAACCCCTTCAGCACTGCCATGCTTTGGGGACCATCCGACTATGATCGCCGGCATGTATTCGTAGGTAACCTGATCTACGAATTGCCGTTCTTCCGGAATAGCAGTGGCTTTAAGAAGAGCCTGCTCGGCGGGTGGCAGACCACACTGCTGGTGCAACTTCAGACGGGTACTCCATTCACCGTTGGCACAACCGATGACGTTGCGGGCTTCGGTCCCGGAAACGGAACCAGCGTCAGCAGCAATACGGGCAACAGCATGCCTGCGAACATTTACAACGTCTCGGGTGATCCGACCCTGGGCGATCCCAAGTTCGCGACCAGCAACAGCGATCCGAATCTGTACTTCAATACTGCGGCGTTCACCCGGCCGGCTGCAGGAACGTTCACGACCCAACGGAATCGCAACCTGCTGTACAATCCCGGCTTCCAGAACTGGACCGGTTCACTGTTCAAGTCTTTCGCCATCGGTGAGCGCCAAAGTGTGACTTTCCGCGGCGAGGTCTACAACATCCCGAACCATCCGAACTGGAACAATGTGGACAGCGTGAATCCGACTGCTTCCACGTTTGGCAAAGTCACCAATAAGAACTTCGAGCGTACGTTCCAATTGAGCTTGCGCTACTCGTTCTAACTGCTCAGACAAGACGCAATTCAGGCCGGCTTCCTTCTGATGAGGAGGCCGGCCCTTTTTATTTCCGTACGACGAACACGCCGACTTCGGCCATCAGGTTCAGGAAATATTCTGACGGACTTATCGCCACTGAGATAAATAGCTCGTTCCACGGTCCAGTGCTCTCTTGAAGCGAGCGCCTCAAAATCGTGGATTGTCAGGAAGTGAATATTGGGCGAATCGAACCAGTCGTGCGGAAACAACTTCGTCTGAGGCGCCCGGCCAGACCAAAGATGAGAGAGCCTCACGGTCCAATGACCGAAGTTCGGAAACGCAACGATCGCGCACTGGCTGACGCGCAGCATCTCTTTCAACACCTTGAGCGGCTTTCGAACTTCCTGCAGCGTCTGACTCAGAATCACGTAATCAAACGCGTCATCGGGATAATCGGCGAGACCCTGATCGATGTCGCCCTGATACACCGAGACACCCCGCGCAATGGCGCGCTGCACTTTCGATCCGACGATCTCGACCCCGCGCGCATCGACTCCCTTATGAAGCGCCAGCCAGTGCAGCAGTTCGCCTTCGCCGCAGCCGACATCCAGGACGCGCGTATTCGGCTCGACCAACTGGCTGATGATCGCGTAATCGCTGCGTCCGAGCACATCGCGGACGGACGGAAGTTTCAGCTCCGCAGAGGCTGCGCTCATGATGCGCGCGCCACCCGCTCGCGATAGGTGCTGGAGAGAAAGCCCCGGATCAGATCCGTTTGCTCGCCGACGTCCACTAGAAACGCATCGTGACCATAGTTGGACTGCAGTTCGCAGAACGCAACATCGCGATTGCGCCCTCTCAAGGCGCTGACGATCTCGAGCGATTGGTAGGTCGGATACAGCCAATCGGAGGTAAAGCTGATAACAAGGAAACGCGATTGTGTACGCTCCAAAGCCACCGGCAATGAGCCGTGACCGTTCGTAATGTCGAACAGGTCCATTGCTTTGGTGATGTAGAGGTACGAGTTCGCGTCGAAGCGATCGACAAACTGACTGCCGCGATAGCGAAGATAACTCTCTACTTCGAAGACCGATGAAAAATCGGGAAGCGGCTCCTGCGTACGGAACCGGCGGCCGAACTTCTCTCGCATCGAGTCGTCGCTCATGTAGGTGATGTGACCGACCATGCGCGCGACCGAGAGCCCGCGCGCGGGAGGCTTCTTGTCGTAGTAGTCGCCTTCGCACCAATCCGGGTCGGCCATGATCGCCTGCCGGCCGACTTCGTTGAACGCGATTTGCTGCGCGCTATGGCGAGATGTGGTTGCGATCGGGATCACGCATGCGACTGACTCGGGATACGCGACGGCCCACTCCAGCACTTGCATCCCGCCCATCGATCCGCCTGCGACCGCGAGCAGCCGCGAGATCCCCAAATGGTTGACCAGCTTCTTCTGCAAGCGGACCATATCCGAAATCGAAATAACGGGAAACGACATGCCGTAAGGCCTGCCCGTTTCAGGATTGATCGATGCAGGGCCCGTTGTGCCCTTACAGCCGCCGAGCACATTCGAGCAGATAACGAAGTACTTGGTTGTATCGAACGCTTTCCCCGGCCCCACCATGTTGTCCCACCAACCGGGCTTCCCACCGTCGTGGCTGATGCCGGCAGCGTGCGCATCCCCTGAAAATGCGTGGAGCAGAAGGATCGCGTTCGAACCGGCGGCGTTCAACTCGCCATAGGTCTCGTAGGCGACATCAACCGGCGCAAGGATTACGCCGCAATCGAGCGGCAGGGAATCGAAACGAACGATTTGGGTCTCAACGATCATCCGGGACGTTATCTCTTATTGTGGCAGGAGGGCAGAAGCCTCTTCCAGCTTGATCCTTAAGGCTCGCACAGCGTCGGTCACGTTCTTCGCCTGTTCGTTCGCTTCCTGCCAGTGTTGCGCCTCGGCGGCCTCGCGGATTCCGGGGAGTGTTTTCGGAGTGTAACCTGTGTAGATCCCCGGCGCCATGAGCTGATGTTTGTACCAGGTTCGTCCTGGTAATCCAGCCGGAGGCGCCAGGACACGTTCGGTTTCGATCAGGATCTGGTTAAGTTTCGGTTGAACCGCCGGCGAATCGATCGCTCTTCTATAGGTGGACTCGAACGCCTCTGCCGCCGTTTGCAGCTTGCCGACTTCGGCATGAAGATCTGAAAGTTGCAGTTCTTTTTGTTTGAGGTCGGAGAGATAGCTTCGAACGGCGATCACGACCTGCTTGAACTCGAACGGCAGCACCGGCGCATCCACCATTCGAAGGAGGGCAGCGGACATGATTTGTGTGAATGCCCGGCCACGGCTGAAGTCTTTATCTGAAAAGCGCGTATACCAGTCGAAAGAATCGTAAATCGAGTGATAGACGCCGCCCGAATCACCAAAGCCCGCATTCACGCTTGCGATCCCCGAGTGTTGGAGAAAAGCGACATAGTCTGAGCCGGAGCCGACCGCCGGCATCTTGAAATCGAGCTTCTCCGGTTTCAACACGTCTCTTACGATCTGCCGCATGAAAACGTGAAGCGATGGCGATCCGCTGGCGCTGAAATCCGCTTTGCCATTGGTATCGCTGTTGAAATACACCACCGCTTTATTCTTCAATTCTTCTTCGTGCTTCTCGACCCATTCGGTGGATCCGACCAGCCCGAATTCTTCCCCATCCCAAAGTACGAATTTGACGGTTCGCTTCGGCTTCCAGCCGGATTTCCCCAATTGTGCAAGCGTACGCGCGCTTTCGAGAACAACAATCGCCCCGCTTACCGGATCGTGCGCCCCATTCACCCAGGCGTCGTGATGGTTGCCGTAGATTACCCATTCGTCCGGAAACTCCGAACCTGGAATTGTGGCGATCACGTTATAGATGGGTCTCGTCGTCCATTCGGATTCCACCTTCATTCGCGCGGTTGCCGGTCCCGGGCCGAGATGATAAGTGAGCGGGAGCGCGCCGCGCCACGGTTCCGGCGCTACTGGACCTTCGAGGTTTTCCAACAGCGGCTGCGCATCGGCGTAAGAGATGGGCAGCACCGGAATTTTCATCAATGTAGTGGCATCGCTAAGAGCAAGCTTGCGCGCTCCTTGCTCGCTCGCCCAGCCCGGCGATAACGGATCTCCGGGATAGATCGGCATATCCATCACACTGCCGCGCTGGGCGCCATCGGGTGGGCGGAATGCCCCTTTCGGGTAGATATCGCCCTGGAAGTAGCCGTCTTCACGAGGATCGGAATAGATCAGGCATCCGACGGCTCCGCGCTCCTGGGCAACCTTGGCCTTCGTTCCGCGCCAGCTCTTGCCGTAGCGGGCCAAAGCAATTTTCCCCTTCACCTCTATGCCCAGTTTGGCGAGCTGGTCATAATCCTCCGGTACACCGTAATTCACGTAGACGACCTCACCGGTAACATCGCCATCGCCCGAGTAGGCGTTGTACGTCGCTACTTGATCTTTATCGCCCGAATCGCGATCTCCTGGAACTCGTGGTTCCTGCAGCTTCGCGGCGAACTTAACGGGAGCAGTCATCTCGAGCAGTCGCGACTTGGGGTAGGGAAGCAGGGCTTCAAACTGCTCGACCTTGGTTTCGAGACCCCATTCCCTGAGAAGGCCAACAGTGTATTCGGCAACGGCTTTGGACGCGGGTGAACCAGCTATGTGCGGCTCGGCCGACATCTTAGCCATGTAGGCGCGCAGCCGATCGGCTTGCGGTATGGCGAAAGCTTTGGCCTCGCGCTCGCGCTCGATCTGTGCCTGTGCCGTCGAAAAGCCACGAATGTCATGCTGCGCGAGCAGCAGCGTGCTCGCGCAAATCAAACCTACCCCTGTTTTCATTGGGTACGTAGAAATGCGAGGAAATCGCCAGTATTGCGCGTTAAACTGGCGAACTTAGCGATCGCGCCACGATCTCCATCGAAGATGGCGTAGAACGGAATCGCCACAGTCTGGAAGGTTGATTCCTGAAGCTGCTGGTTCTTGTCACTCTCGGCGTCGGTTCCGTCGGTGTAGAGCTCCACCAGGATGAAGTTCGATAACGCCTCGGCGATCTCCGGTCTGGGGAACATATTCGCCTTCATCCAATGGCAGTTCGTGCAGGCGTAGCCTGTGAAGGCGACCAGCACACGCTTGTTCTCGGCTTTCGCCCTCGCTAGAGCGCCATCGAGGTCATTCTTGAGCCAGACCTGGCCAGTCCGGGCGCCGCCACCCACAGATTCTTTCGCCAGCGGAACGTAGGAATCCAGTTCGCCCAATGGTCCTCCAAACATGCCGGGAATCAGGCTTATCGAGAAGACGAGAAAGGCAGCGCCGATAAGTGTACGAGTAACGCTGAGGCTATCTTCTTGCCGGATACCTTCCATGCGCAGGAAACCGAGCAGGTATAGTCCAGGCAAAGCGAACATCACGATCCAAACGGCCAGGAAACGCTCTCGAGTGAGGATGTTCCATTGCAGTACCTGATCGATGGAGCTCAGATATTTGATACTGACGGCGAGGATCACGAATCCCAGAACGATCTTGACGCGCGCCAGCCAGCCGCCACTGCGAGGCATACGCTGCAGAAAAGCAGGGAAGAGCGCAAGCACAAAGAAAGGCGAAGCAAGTCCGGAGGCAAACGTCATCATCCCGAGCGCCGGTTGAATGCCTCCGCTCTGGACCGAGCTCGCCAACAGGGTTCCGATGAACGGTCCGACACAGGCGAAGGACGTGAGCGAGAAAGTCAGACCCATCAGCAGCGTTCCGATCGAGCCGCCACGCTGAGAAGCCTGATCCATCTTCGTCAGTAGCGACGAAGGCAGGGTGATCTCGAAGGCGCCAAGAAGACTCAGGCCGAACACGATAAAGACGAGGGCTATAAAAGCGTTCACCCATGGATTCGAGCCGAGTTGGACAACGCCGAATGGTCCCAGAAGAGCGGTAACGGCAAGTCCGATCGCGGTAAACATTACGATGATGCCGATGCAAAAGAGGATCGCCTGACGCAGCGCTCCGGGTTTGTTTAAGAAAAACGAGAGCGTGATCGGGATCATCGGGAACACGCACGGCGTGAAGATTGCCGCGAGACCAAAACCGAAGGCGAGAAGAAGGTACGGCGCCAGACCCTGGTCTCCCGCTGTTTGCGCCGGAGCTCCCGGCAAAGCCGGGCTCCGCTGCCCGGTGAACTCGGTGTAGCCCGCCGGAATTGCCTGCGCGTTTGTACCCGCCGCCGGATCGACTTTTAAGTTCAGGCTCAGCGTGGCCTTGCGAGGAAGGCACTCCTTATCGGTGCATGCCTGATATCGCAGAAGCAAAGGAATGTCTGCCGCGCCTGCCGCGGCCTTGTCGGAAATCGTGATATTGGCAAGCAGCGTCACTACGCCTTCGAAGGCTTCGACGTTGATGTTGAAGTTCGGATCGAACTTCACCGCCGGTTTGGGCTGATAAAGCTTCAGGCCTGACGCTAGGGTGGTCTCGCCCAGTTTGATGGTAGTCGGTGTAGGTCCGCCGGCCGGACTTGTCAGGGCATAAATGTGCCAGCCGGAGTCGATTGTGCCGGTGACTTTCGCCAGAACAGCCGCTCCGGGGGCCACAGCCGATGGCTCTGGCGTCACCGTCCATTGAACGGGATTCCGTGGTTGCGCAGTCAGCAGGGCAGCTGTGAGCAACGTCGCTGCAGAAAGCCCTTTCATACTACTTCTAGTTTGCCCGAGCCGTAGAGTACTGGTTTAGGCCTTGTTCAATCTTCTGATTTATTTTACCGCTGGCGTACTCGGCCGCGACACGTATGGCATTCTTGATCGCGTTAGCATTGGATCGGCCATGACAGATGATGCAAACGCCTTTCACCCCGAGCAGCGGAGCGCCGCCGAATTCCGAGTAATCGACACGCTTCTTGAATTCGGTGAACGCCGAACGGGAGAGCAGGTATCCAATCTGCCGGGTGACGGTCGCCTGCAGAGATTCCTTTAGCATCTGCTTGATAACTTCAACAATGCCTTCGCTCACTTTTAGCGCAACATTTCCGATGAAGCCGTCACACACCACGACGTCGGCATGGCCCGTATAAAGGTCACGCCCTTCGACATTGCCGATGAAATTCAAAGGAAGAGTTTTGAGCAGGGGAGTTGCCGCACGGGTGAGGTCATTGCCCTTATGCTCCTCTTCACCGATAGAAAGCAGGCCAACGCGAGGGTTTGGAGTGCCAAGGATAACCCGGGAGTAGATATCGCCCATCACGGCGAATTGGGCCAGCATCTTCGGCTCACAGTCGACATTGGCTCCAACGTCAACTACGACCACCTTGGAGCCTGTGAGTGACGGGAAAACAGTCGCCAGAGCCGGCCGATCAACACCCGGCACGACACCCTGAACCATCTTGGCCGTGGCCATAACAGCTCCGGTGTTGCCCGCCGAAACGAAGCCATGCGCTAGACCGTCGCGAACCAGCCTGGATCCCACGCGAATGGAGGAATCCTTTTTCGTGCGGACCGCCTTGGCGGCACTATCGTCCATCGTGATCTGCTCACTCGCGTGATGGATGATGATGCTGGACCGGTCCCACCCGGGGTGATTCTGATCCAGTTCGGCACGAACTATATCTTCGCGACCGACGAGAATAACTCGCACGTTGGAAGATTTGATCGCTAATATGGCGCCGCTGACCTCCGCCTTCGGGCAGTGGTCACCGCCCATCGCATCAACGGCGATCGTCAGCATAGACGGATGCGGGCTCCGAGTCCGTAGTGTTTACTCTTCAGTGACTTCGATGACTTCGCGGCCCTTGTACTGACCGCATTTCGGGCAGGCGCGATGAGGCAATTTCGGTTCGTGACAGTTCGGGCACTCGGCAACACCCGGCAGGCGCAGATGATCGTGCGCGCGACGGCTAGAGGTACGCCGCTTGGAATGTCTACGTTTCGGATTAGGCATCTTTTCTTCCTTTTACTGTTTTTGCGAGCCGACCTTCAAGTTCCGCAAGGCGGTCCAGCGCTCGTCGACTATTTTTGTTTCGCACTGGCATCGGCCGGTGTTCCTATTCAGCCCGCATTGCGGGCAGATTCCTTTGCAAGCTTCATCGCAAACCTGCTGCATCGGCAAAGCCAGCAGGACGTACTCGCGCATTACCTCCGCGAGCTCAATCCCGCCTCCATCGTAAAAACCGATCTCGGCTTCGCCCTCATCGATCGCTAGCTCGTGAGGGGTGTCGCTGTCAGGAGTCGGACGATAGTAAAGATCGAAATCCGAGTCGATCGGGCGGCGAATAAGCTCAAGACAACGGTCGCAATCGGCTTCGATTTCCACATGGATCCTGCCGCGGATTCTAATCTCGCCGAGCGTGTTACTAAGCAACTCCGCTTGCCCTTCCGAATGAAGCGGCCCAACCTGTCTCAGACCACCAAGATCGATCTCTCCAGCCGGAAAGTCCACATCGAAGCGAACTTTTCGCAGCTCGAGTTCTTGTACACTGACAAACAACACACACCTCCACCGCTCTCGACGAGGCGATGAAAACCTCAGTATAGCAAGCTGAGATGCCGTGACGCGACTTTTTGCGGATTACGAAACGAAGCCAAGCGCCTTTGGCCCTTTTGTTTTCATTGTATCAGGGACTAGAAGTGATTTTATGCCGATGTGTGAACGGAAGCCGGTTTGTGGGAGCGTAAGCTAGATAGAAAGACCAAGATGGGAAACATTCTTCAATCTCTGCCGGTCGGCGAAAGAGTCGGCATTGCATTTTCCGGGGGACTCGACACGAGCGCAGCGATCCGCTGGATGCGCCAGAAGGGCGCGATCCCGTATTGTTATACAGCCAATTTGGGTCAGCCGGATGAGCCCGATTACGATGACATCCCGCGCCGCGCTTTGGAATACGGAGCCGAAGTCGCCCGGCTGGTGGACTGCAGGAAGCAGTTGGTGAGGGAGGGCCTCGCGGCGCTTCAATGCGGCGCGTTTCACATCTCGACGGCGGGTGTTCCTTACTTCAATACGACGCCAATCGGCCGGGCGGTGACCGGCACGATTCTGGTCGGCGAGATGAAGGAAGATGGCGTAAACATCTGGGGTGACGGAAGCACCTTCAAGGGCAACGACATTGAGCGCTTCTATCGCTACGGCCTGCTCGCCAATCCGAGTCTTCGTATTTACAAGCCTTGGCTCGATCAGGACTTCATTAACGAACTCGGCGGCCGCAGAGAAATGTCCGAGTTTATGGAAAAGGCCGGCCTCGCCTACAAGATGTCGAAGGAGAAGGCCTACTCTACCGACTCGAATATCTGGGGCGCCACACACGAAGCGAAGGATCTCGAGTTCCTAAACAAGGGAATCAAGATCGTCGAGCCGATCATGGGCGTGCCGTTTTGGCGGGAGGAAGTCAGCGTCAAGCCGGAAACCATCCGCATCCGTTTCAACGAAGGGATGCCGGTCGCCATCAACGGCAAAGAGTACGACGATCCCGTCGAGATGGTGTTGGAGGCGAACGCGATTGGCGGGCGGCACGGGCTCGGGATGTCCGACCAGATCGAGAATCGAATTATCGAAGCGAAGAGCCGTGGGATCTACGAAGCGCCAGGGATGGCACTGTTCTTTATCGGCTATGAGCGCCTGGTCACGGGTATCCACAATGAGGACACCATCGAGTCGTACCGCGATAACGGCCGACGTCTCGGAAGACTTCTTTATCAGGGACGCTGGTTCGATCCGCAATCGATGATGCTGCGCGAGATGTCGCAGCGATGGGTTGCGCGAGCAGTGACGGGTGAAGTAACGGTCGAGCTTCGCCGCGGAAATGATTACTCGATTCTGGACACGACGAGCCCGAACCTGACGTACCATCCCGAGCGGCTCACGATGGAGAAAGACACTTCGTTCTTCTCGCCCCTGGATCGCATCGGTCAGCTTACAATGCGGAATCTGGATATCGCCGATACGCGCGAAAAGCTTTTCATTTACTCGAAGTCCGGCCTGCTGGCGCCGTCGTCCGTCAGCGGTTTGCACCTCCTGGAGGAGGGAGACAAGGACGGGAAGTAATTGGTCTAATCGAAGATGTATTTCGCGAGCAAGGTCTTCATCTCGGCGATGACGGCCTTGCGTTGCTCCTCGTTTTCCTGCTCAAAGGCGTAGGCAATCAGCCGCTCCCCGGCTTCGATAGCTATTCTGATCCTTAAATCGAGATCGCCGATCTCCATGCCGATGGATTCGAGAACAAATCCCTTCACCAGGGCTGCCGGGCCAACATCAGGGCTCGCCTGTTTGCGGCGAGTTGACGCGCTTACGTGGCGGCCGAGCGCGATCGCTCGAAAATCCGGCCGTTCATCCAGAAACGATACATAGGCATCCACGACCATGCCGAGAAACGTCGCGCCCTCGTCTGGTAGCCCTGAGCCTAATCGTTGTTCAAGCGTCGCGCGCAGGTCTTCCACATGTTTTACAGCTATCGCGTCGATGATCGACTGCTTGTCAGGGAAAAATCGGTAGAGTCCCCCAATCGATACGCCTGCCGCCTGTGCCACACGGCTGGTGGTGATTTGATCGAGCGGCTCCCTGACAAGCAAATCGGACGCCGCCTTCAATATCTGCTGGACGGTGTCCGTGCTCCGCTCCTGCACGGGTGTGCGGCGGACGGTAGGGATCATCAATTGACATTATGCCAGCTTAAATGGTAAAAAGCGAAAGAGAATTCGCGTTCCAGAATTATGCCGGTACCTATCTCTCAAATGTGGACAGTGGCCACGTATGTCCTGAAGCAGAAGCTCCAAGGACGGAAACAGTACCCGCTGGTTTTGATGCTGGAGCCCTTATTTCGCTGCAACTTAGCGTGCGCAGGCTGCGGCAAGATCCAGTATCCGGCCCATGTCCTCAAGAAGAATCTATCGCCGGAAGAGTGTTTCCGGGCGGTGGAGGAATGCGGCGCCCCGATGGTCAGTATTCCGGGCGGCGAGCCGTTGATGCATCCTCAGATCGGTGAGATCGTGGCTGGTCTGGTCGCCCGGAAGAAGTACATCTATCTCTGTACGAACGCGCTTCTGCTGAAGGAAAAAATCGATCTCTTCACACCGAGCAAGTACCTTACTTTTTCGGTTCACATGGATGGCCAGCGCGAGCATCACGACTTCTCGGTTTGCAAGGAAGGCGGCTTCGATATTGCGGTCGAGGGAATCAAGGAGGCGGTCAGTCGCGGTTTCCGCGTGACTACGAACACCACCTTGTTCGATGGAGCCGACCCGAAGAGTGTCCGCGCTTTCTTCGATGAAATGATGGATCTCGGGGTGGAAGGCATGATGCTCTCGCCCGGCTACTCCTATGACAAGGCCCCCGACCAACAGCACTTTCTCGGTAAGGCCCGCACGCGCCGCCTGTTTCGCGCGATGCTCTCGAATCGAAAGTCACGATGGCACTTCAACCAGTCACCGTTGTTCCTCGAGTATTTGATGGGAATGCGCGATTACGCCTGCACGCCTTGGGGGATGCCAACCTATAATCTGTTCGGCTGGCAGAAGCCTTGCTATCTGCTGCAGGATGGGTACGCGGAGAGTTTTGCCGAGTTGATGCAATCCACGGAGTGGTCGAAGTACGGGACTGAATCCGGCAATCCGAAATGCGCGAATTGTATGGTGCATAGCGGTTATGAAGCCTCAGCCGTGGATCACACGTTTAGTTCATGGAGAGGATTCTTCGGTACCGTGAGAGCTACATTGTTCTCGCGCTACAACGATGACGACGCTCTCGCGATGTTGGAGCAGCCCATCAAGGCTGTACATGCGGCCGATGAACTGGTGCAACTGGAAATGAAGTGATGGCGGATACCAGTCCGGATCAGCTGGAAATCGCTCCTGGATTCAAGCACGAGGATCTGCACGGTCTCGTTTGGGAAACGGCTAGCCAAGAGGATTTGCGCGAAGGTCTCGAGAAAGCTTTCGATTACAGAGGGGACGTCACCATCACGCGCCGGGATGGATCTTCGGTGGAAGGTTATGTGTTCGACCGGCATAACGGCGCCAATCTGGCAGACTCGTATGTTCGTCTTCTCCCGAAGGGGCAAGAGGGTAAGTTAGCGATCTGCTATGCCGATATCGCGGGACTTGCGTTTACCGGACGCGATACCGCTGCAGGGAAGTCTTGGGCTGCCTGGGTGAAAAAGTATCTCGAAAAGAAAGCGGCCGGTGAGAAGAAGATTGAGATTGTTCCGGAGAGTCTCGACGAGTAGGGCCGGATTGCCCGTTCGCATGCTGACGCATGGCGACTCTGATTCAGTAATTTCGACAGGTTGCCAGTTATCTGGTGAAGAGGGCTGGTACGGTGAACCGGAACGTTGAGCCTTTTCCGAGCTCAGATTCTACCCATATTTTCCCGCCGAGACGTTCGATGATTCTCTGACAGATGGCGAGTCCCATGCCTGCGCCGGAGTACTCCTGTCCGTGCAGTCTTCGGAAGATACCGAAGATCTGCGTCGTATATTGAGGATCGATGCCGATTCCGTTGTCGGCTACTGAAATGATGTAGTCCGCGGCTCGTTGCTGCGCAGTAACGCGGATTTCGGGAAGACGGTGAGGACTTCGATATTTGACTGCATTGCCAATCAGATTTTGGAAGACCTGAAGCATTACAGTTTCGGGAGCGCCGATGGTAGGCAATCGCTCAACGGATATGGACGCACATGCTTGGCGTATGTTGTCCTGCAGGTTCGCCACGGCTTTGTCGACAGCGTCGTTGAGATTTACGATTGACTCAGCAAGGGCCTCCTCGCTGATCTGAAGATAATCCCGCAGGCCACGGAGCAAATGTTCCATGCGGGACGCCGCGCTCACCGTAGTTTCAATCACCTTGCCGGCGCCTTCATCCAGGCGGTCCTTGTATCTACGCTCTAATAGTTGCGTGTAGTTGATTACGGTGCGTAGCGGTTCCTGCAGGTCATGCGAGACCGCGAAGGCGAACTGCTTCAAGTCGTCATTGGAATTTATGAGTTCCTGCTCGATTTTCTTGCGGGCGGTAATGTCGTAATTCACGCCGGTGAATCGAACCGCCTGTCCGTCTACATCGCAAAGAACGGTTCCTTTTCCGGCAAGCCAGTGCACGGTTCCGTTGGGCCATACGACTCGAAATTCATCGTCGAGGGTAAGTGTTTCGCGCAAGGCTCGCTGCATCTCGATCTTGACTCGCTCGCGATCGTCCGGATGCACGAGTTCGATCCATTCCTCATAGGTAATAGAAGGATGATCGTTCGGAAGTCCGTAAAGCGCGAAATACTCACCGGAAAAGGAGGAAAAATCGGTCCTGGGCTGCCAGTTCCATGTGCCTACTCCGGCCGCTGCTTGCGCTAGCGCGAACTGCTCCTCACTCCTCTGTACTGCCTTTTCCATCTCGATCTTCTCGGTCATGTCGATAACAGAGCCGATGTAGCCAAGAAATGTTCCATCCTCGCTTTGCCTTCGTGTTGCGGATACCATCACCCAACGCCAAGCGCCATCATACTGGCGCAAGCGATATTCCACGCGATAGCTTGCGCGTTCGATGTTCGATTCACAAAATCGCTTGAGTGTGGCTTCACGATCATCAGGGTGTACGCACTTCGTCCATCCTTTCCCGAGATTCTGGGCCCGAGTAGTACCGGTAAACTCGCACCACTGACGATTGATGAAAGTACAGGCGCCATTGTGATCGGTGATCCAGATCATCACGGGAGCGTTTTCCGCCATGTTGCGGAACCGTTCTTCGCTTTCGCGCAGCGCCTCTTCCGCTCTTCTTCGTTCGGTAATATCGACGAACACCGCGAGGCTGCCTCGCACTTCACCATTCGCGTCGAGCAGCGGTACTGCGCGTCCGAGTTCGTGACGGATACTTCCGTCAGATCTGACAATTTCTGCCTCGAAGCCTTCGATTTCGCGATTCTCCCGAGCAGCCACCTGCATCGGCAGTTCGTCCGGGTTCACCTCGACTCCGTTCTGCAGAATGCGGAAGCCTAACGAGTTGGCGTCAGGACCGGATTTCGAGGCGTTGACGGAAGCATCAATTCCCAGCATTTCCGCCAACGCTGGATTCACACGAATGTTTGCGCATTCGCGATCGAACGAAACTGCAATACCGACCGGGAGCTCACGCAGCAGAGCTTCGAAGTTACCTACCTCCCGGGAGAGGACGGCCTCGCTGACGCGCAACTGCTCGGCGGCTTCACGGCGAACTTTCGCGGTTTCGATGTGTCCGCGCACACGCGCCAAAAGCTCGCGCGCGCTGAAAGGTTTGGCCAGATAATCGTCCGCTCCGGCCTGCATCCCCTCCACTGTGGATTCCTCGTCAGCCCGAGCTGTCAATATAACCACAGGAATAGCGCTGGTATGAACCGTCGATCGGATTTTCTTCAGCATCGCGATACCATCCAGACGGGGCATCATGATGTCACTCAGCACCAGATCGGGCGCAGCATGTTCGATTGCGTCGAGAGCTGCTTCTCCGTCGGTTACGGTGTTCACCTCGTAATAGGGTTGCAGAATGCGCCTGACGTAGTGGCGCATATCGGCGTTGTCGTCAACGACGAGAATCCGGCCCGCCGGATGCCGTGTGATGCGCTCCGATGAAAGCGAGTCGAGCTGGCCAACGAAAGTTGGCTGTCCGATGTCGGACTCTGCAGGCAGCCAATGAACCGCTTCGTGCAGAAAAGTATCCGCGATAGGATGTCCGGACGACCCATTCCGGGCCGACCCGATCTGCTCGGCAGGCAGGTGAGCTTTTCCGCTCGGAATCTCGACTGTAAATGTGCTCCCCACTCCCAGCTGACTTTCGACATGAACTTCACCGCCGTGAAGTTTGACTAATTCGTGCACAAAAGCCAGCCCGATCCCGGAGCCTTCATGTGTCCGGCCGCGAGCCCCGTCAACCCGATGGAATCGATCGAAAATTCGACCTATGTCGTTTGCAGGAATGCCGGCGCCGCTGTCCGATACTCTCAAGATCGCCCGTTCACCTGCATGCGCAAGATTAATTCGGATAAAGCCGTCGAGCGTGAACTTGAAGGCGTTTGAGAGAAGATTGAGCACGATCTTCTCCCACATCTCGTGATCGACGTATATGGGCTCGGAAGGCGAAGCACACTCGATCGTGAACTCAAGGCCGGCCTTCTCGATGGCAGAGCGAAACACACTGCCGATATCGGTCGTGAGTTGCGAAAGGTCGGACGGCTGATAGAACGCGCGGATGCGACCGGCTTCGATTCGGGAGAAATCGAGCAGAGTATTGACCAGACGCATGAGACGAAGTCCGTTTCTATGCGCCAATTCGAGGTCTGCTCTCAGTGAGGCGGGGGCCGAGGTAATTGCGTCCTCTAGCGGCCCCATCATCAAAGTGAGAGGCGTGCGAAATTCGTGGCTGACATTTGAAAAGAAGATTGTTTTTGCGCGGTCGATTTCCGCGAGAGCCTCCGCTCGCCGGCGGGTCTGCTCGTTTGCGATGGCGTCGCTGATGGCGCTCGCAACGTTTCCTGCCAATAAGTGAAAAAATCCCTGATAATCGTCATCGAATATGCGCCTTGGACTCGCTCCGGCAACCATGAATCCGTAAGGCTGGTCTTGCCCACCGGCGAGCAGCGGCAGCAGCATCGCTGTCGAACACGGTTCAGGCCATGGTCCTCCGGGAAGCGGGTGGTCGTGAAGATCGCGAACGATAACGCTTTGTCCGGAGATCGCATCCGACACAGGCCAAGCCAGCCCGGTTTCATTTGAACGAATCAACGGGATGGCGGCGGGCGAATCTGGGGAGATGCCGACGGTTCCGGTAAGTGTGGCTTCAGACGCCTCCGCATTGAGCAGGTAGATCAGCGCGAAAGGAACGTCATGAGCGTGTTGAGAGAGTGTCGCGGCTGCAATCCGGCAAACATCCTGGCCGCTGGGAGCGCCTGCAGTCGCGGACGCCAGTTGTCTCAGCGCTTTTAAACGCCGTTCACTCAGAACGCGCTCAGTTTCCTCGGTGCACGCGCAGAAGACACCGCCGATCGCGCCATCGTCCGCGGGAATCGGGCTGTATGAGAAGGTGAAGTACGTTTCCTCGCGATACCCGTGGCGCTCCATGACCAGAAGAGCGCGATCGTTCCAGGTACCCTTTCCCTCCCACAACACGGCTTTGGCCTGGGGCCCGACTGCGTTCTTCCAGATCTCGTGCCAGACGTCGGGCGCCGATGCTCCCAAGGCTACGGGATGGCGCGCGCCCAGCACGGGTATGTATGCATCGTTATAAATGTTGATGAATCGGGGCCCCCACCAGACGAACATCGGATAGCGCGAATGCAAAATGATTCGGACTGCAGTTTTGAGGCTGTTTGGCCACCCTTCGAACCGTCCGAGAGGAGTTGTTGCCCAGTCGAAAGATCGGATTCTCGCGCCCATATCTCCGCCTCCGAACCAGAAATCCGGCTGGAGAGGAACTGATTCTATTTCCATGATTTTTCTTCGCGGGTCACATCACGATCCCGTGCACCATAGTAGTACTCCGGCTGACAGTAACCTCACCATCTGCCTTCGAAGCTGCGCACGCCTTCCCTTCGGCAGGCCAACAGCCATATAATCCAAGACACTATGAGATGTCGAGCTACCAGGATGTTGCTCTTTTTTTTGTTCGCGTCCTGCTGTACCTGGGCGCAGCAAACGGCCGCCACATTGGTGGGAACCGTCAACGATTCAACAGGGGCGGTGGTACCTGACGCAGTGGTTCGCGTCACGAATGTCGCGACGAACACCACTCGCGAGACCAAGACCGATAGCGCGGGCAGTTATTCAATGCCGTTTCTTCCCGCGGGTGACTATACCGTGACGGCAGCCATGGCAGGCTTCCAGTCGGCGCGTGTCGAGCGCGTCACTCTGCAGGTGCAGCAAACGGCGCGTGTCGATTTCGTTCTTAAGGTGGGCGAGGTTACTGAGACCGTAAATGTTGAAGCCTCGATTGCGTTGCTTCAAACGGAAACGTCTACCGTTGGTACAGTCATCGATTCGAGCAAAATCGTAGACCTGCCTTTGAATGGCCGGAACTTTGTCCAACTGGCGCAGTTGATTCCAGGAGTGCAGGCGGCGACTCCCGGGTCGATTACAGTACGCCGCGGCCGCGGTTCGATCGGTCAGCAGGACGCTCCATTCGGTTCCACCGGCATGTCCGCCAACGGAAGCCGGGACACAGCGAACCGCTATTTTATTGACGGCATCGAGTTTATGGATTACGACGCGATGACGTACTCGTTTTCTCCCTCTGTGGACTCGCTTTCCGAGTTCAAAGTGGAAACGAGCACTTATTCCGCCGATTCAGGTGGAGCGCCAGGCGGACAAGTGAATATGATCACCAAGCGCGGCGGCAACACGTTGCACGGGACGCTCTGGGAGTTTAATCGTAATGACGCGCTGACGCAATCCTTATGACGCGATCGCGGGCAAAACGGCGACTCCGGCACGGCTGAATCGCAATCAGTTCGGAGGAAACATCGGTGGTCCCGTGATGTTGCCGAAGCTGTACTCGGGAAAAGACCGCACGTTCTTCTTTTTCAATTGGGAATCCGGCCGCCTCCTGCAGGGTTCTACGGTGGGATATCGTATCGTCCCAACGCCAGAACAGCGAAATGGGGACCTAACGGGGATTGTCGATTCGCGAACCAGGGCGCCGATTGTGCTCAAAGATCCGCTCGGGGTCGGTATTGTCGGCAACAAGATTCCGCCTGCTGCATTGAGCAAGGAGGCGCAGGCATTCCTAGCCTACGAACCGCTGCCGAACACACAGAACGGCTCATTTAACTTCGCCTCAAGCGGTTCAAGCGCAGTATCAACCCAGGATAATTACAACGCCCGCATCGATCATAACTTTGGGACGAAGGCGACGGTTTCCGGCCGTTATATCTTCAACGACACGTATGAAGCGGGAATACCGTTTTGGGGGCATGACGAACGCAACAATCTCGGCCGAACGCAAAATGTTTCCACGAATTACACACACACCCTGAATCCCACGTTGATTAACGACCTTCGGGTGGGCTGGCACAAGTTCAGCGAATCCGAGGTGTTCGGAACGACCAATGATCCGGACTATGATGTCGTCGGCAAAATGGGACTGCCGGGCGTCTCGCGCTTGCCGAACGAGTACGGTCCGCCGTCGATAAGCATCAGCGGACCGGAGGGCGGTTTCAATACTTACGATCTACAACGCCAGATCGGGCCGCGAGACCGCTCGAACTCGATTTTCCAGGCTGCGGATTCGGTGTCGTGGCAGCGCGGCCAGCATTATCTGCGTTTCGGCGTCGATATCGCTCGTCGCGGTGTTACGTTCGAACAGGCGCGCGATCCTCGCGGTTCCTTCGTGTTCAACGGCACGTACACAGGTAGCGCACTGGCCGACTTCCTGCTCGGTTACGTTCAAACCGGGCGGTTGAATCCCACCCACACTTCAACGGACCTGACCAATTACTGGCAGGCATACTTCCTGAACGACGACTGGAAAGTTACACCGAATCTGACTTTGAATATCGGCTTGCGCTATGACCTGTTCGGACGTTATACGCAGTCCGACGACAAGTTCGTAAACATCGCGCAAAATGGATTGATCGTCGGTGATTTGGTCACGACGCAGACCTCTCCTTACGGGCGTCATCTGATGGCCTCCGACAAGAACAATTTCGGGCCACGCTTCGGATTTGCGTACCGTCCTCGCTTCCTGGGGGATGCAGTGATTCGCGGTGGTTACGGAATCTATTACACGCCGGAAATCTCGAACGCGATCTTTGCCATGGCGGAGGGGGGACAAGCGTCCGCCGGAGCCTCGGTTATCGGAAACCCCGTCACACCAAACCTGAACTTCTCGAATGCGTTCACGCAGGCTTCCGGCAGTGGAGCGTTTCCATTTGCGGTCAGCAATGATCCCGAGATGACGGACAGCTATATCCAGCAGTGGAATTTTAATATTCAGAAAAAATTGCCGGGTAGTATCGTTCTCGATACAGGTTATGTCGGATCAAAGGGAACGCGATCTGATAGTGACTTTCGGCGACATGAACCGCCCGGTTGAACTCGTTGTTCCGGGAACTCCGGGCTTAGCCACTCTGAACGCTCGCCGTCCGAATCAGGCGTATCAGCGTGCGGTGACCGGAGACAAATCGATCGGTAACTCGATTTATCATGCCCTCCAGGTGAAGGCAGAGCGGCGTGTCGGCGCAGGGCTGACGTTCCTGACGGCGTATACATGGTCGAAATCGATCTCCGGACCAAGCGATATCGGCGGCCAGGTAGGCGGCGGATTCTATATCGGCGGCATTCAGGATATCTATAATCTGCAGGCCGAACGGGCGGTTTCTGGATTCGACATCCCGCACCGTTTCGTCCAAACTGTTCTTTACGACCTGCCGTATTTCAAGGGCACGCATGGTTTCACCGAAACTGCTGATCGATGGCTGGCAAGTCTCCACTATCGTGACGGCTCAGTCCGGGTTTGGCGCTCCCATTGATTACGGTGTGGATACGACGGGGACAGGTGTCGGCTCGCGCCCTGACAGCACGGGTCTGCCTCCGAATCTTCCCGGTGATCAACGGACATGGAACCGGTGGTTCAATACCGACGCGTTCGCACGACCACCGGCCGGCCGCTTCGGCACATCCCCGCGGACGACTGCAGTTCGGCTTCCGGGTATTCTCAATTGCGACTTCTCGGTAAATAAGACTTTCGCCGTAAACGAGAGGATTCGGCCCGAGCTACGGGCGGAGATCTACAACTTGTTTAATCACTACAATCCCGATCCGCAGACTCTCGACCGCAATATTCAATCGCAGAACTTCGGGAGAATTGGTGGAGGAGTGAGTGGAATCACGACCCGCGTGATTCAAATTGGTTTGAAATTGTATTTTTAATTAAGGACAAGCTCCTCCGGGTGTCAACGACTCCAGGAGGAGCTTTCGCGTTTCTAGGCTCGACGGAAGCGCTTGAGAGCCACAGCGAGTGCAAGACTGGAACCGAGTGTTACGAGGGTGGATGGTTCCGGAACACCTGCCGAAGTCAATTCGCCAACCGAGATTGACTGAACGCCGAAGGTATCGCTCTGGGGAGTGCTGACAGTGAAGGAGCGGATGCCGGCAGCGCTGACCGAGAACATCGAGACGCCAGTTCCAGGGTTCACGGCTGATCCCAAGAAATTGCCGTGTATGTCATATACGGTCAGCAGCAGGGAACCGGCGCCGGCACTGCCCGCGGATACGGAAATCCAATCCGTCACTGCCGGAAAGGTCGTGCCTGCGAGCACGATCCAACCTTTGATCGGAGCGAGCAGATCGACCTGATTGCTGATGTTAATTCCGCCGAACGCGTCGGGAGGATCGTTGAAAACGGCGGTGTTCTCAAACAGGACACCTCCCTGCGTGTACTGATCGTTTATGGAGCACACAGCGGTTCCGAACGGCGGACTCGTGCAGAATGGACCGCCAAAAGAATCTGGCGTGAATGATGTAGCCGCCGATGCATAACCTACAGACAGCGCGGCGAACAAGAATAAAGGAGCGTAACAAAAGCAGCCTCCGAATTTTCTGAGATTTTGTCTCGGTAAGTTCCTCTACGGCAGAACCGGAGTAGATCCTTAGAGCACATCAGTACTAGACGTCCTATTTGTGTGATATATGTAACCGATCTAGTCCCTGATTTGGTACTTTCCGAGGTGCGGGCGCTTTTGGTTCCCGACGATAGGCAGATCTGAGTGCGCTTTCTACCGACACACATGAGAACCGTTCTGCTTGCCGAAGACAGTCCTTCTGATGTGAAGCTGTTCCAGCTTGCTTGTGCGGATGCTTTCGGTCCCGGAAGCAGGATACAAGTCGTGTCCGACGGGAAAGAGGCTCTTGATTATCTGCACCAAAGGGGCGAGTACGAAGGAGTAGATCTCCCGAAACTGGTCATACTCGACGTCAACATGCCACGCGTAGGTGGCCTCGACGTGCTCGCTCAAATGAAAGAGGACGCTGAACTGAAAGCAATTCCGGTGATCGTTCTGTCCAGCGGCGCCGCCGAAAGCGATATCGCAAAGGCCTATGCTATCGGGGCCTGTTGTTATGTTCGCAAGCCTCTGGATTTCTCAGCATTTGAACAAACGTGCAAGGCGATCGCCCGGTTTTGGATGGGTACCGTGACCTTGCCCGCGGAAACATAGAACACAATCCCGACATATCGACCGGCTCCTGGCATCCTAGAGATATGCGTATCGTTGCGATCCTGGGAATGGCATATACGGCAGTCACCGTATATGCGCAAGTCACGCCCTTAATGACGAAAAAGGGGCTGTCCAGGCGTCGGGTGATCCGCACGCCGGCACTCGATACGAGCCACCAATATAGTCTGCTCTATTCCTTGCACAGACTTGCCGGGCTTACACCGGAGTCGCGTCTGGAAATTGAGGTGCGGCAATCAGGTACTGTTGTCCTTCGCAAGACACTGCATGCCGGCGACCCCGACTGGTACACGCAGTTCCGGGCACTGAAAGCCGGCCCGGCGGAGATCAGCATTCAACCCTCGCAGTATGCGCGGGACAATTCGCCCTACAAGTCAATCGCTGGCCGCTCGTCACCACAGGTTAAGAGCGGCGCCGAATCATCAGTGGCAGACTGCGCAATGCGGATCAACTCGGTAAGACTGTGTTCGCTTCGGGTGACGATGCCGAGTACATTCCGCTTCCCGGTACATCCCGAAAGGCTGCAGTCGAAGACACCAACAACACGGATTGGTACCCGTTCGATTTCGCCGAGGGACAAACCGAAGCTGGTCTTCTTCCAGATCGATCTGATGGAACGGGACCAGATTCCTGTCAATGTCTCGATCTTTCGTCTGAAAGACGGCAAGCTCGAGGAGTACTACGAGGGTGAGGATCCGGTCGCTTTGCCGCACGAAGTGCAGGCGCTGCCCGGCAACAAGTTCACGCCGCGCATGCTCAACGACAAAGGGACTTATTACGTCGCGGTCCGCGCCAACCATCCCGAATACAAGCTGCGCACCCGCGTCTACGATCCGCCGCCGTATACCGATCCCGCACAGGCGGTGCGCACGGCGCTCGATTACATTCTCGCCGCGGGCGATTCCTGGCACGCCAATACGCCGCGGCGGGGCGGCATTCTCGACCGTGTGTCGAGCGTCCACCAGGAGACGTCTCTTTGTGTCGCCTGCCACGTCACGCACTTTCCCGCTGCGAGCGCAGATGTACGCCACGCGCAACGGCTACCCGTCGTGCAGCGGCAGCAGGTGCAGTTTCTCACCGAGCGGTTCTACAACAATCCGCGGCCGTTCTACGGCTTCGAGAGCAGGGCGCGGTCTGGGCGCGGGTGATCTCCGCGCCGGCCAACGTGCTGGGCCGCATGTCGCACCTGCTGGATATCTTTGAGGACCAGATCACCGGCGAGCGCGCGCGAGCTTTCACAAAGGCATCTCAAATATCTCAACCTCTACTACTCCGGACGCGACAAACTGCCGCCCGACGAGACCAACGGCAACACTCCGCTGGTCAGCGCGCACGAGGTTGCCTGGTACGCGTGGACTGCGACGAAGGACCCGCGCATGGGCGAGTTGATCGCCAAGGGCGAGGTCAAGAACATGATCGACCTCTGTTACCAGACGCTGGCCCTGGCGGAGATCGACCGCGCGAAGTACGCGGACCAGATCGCGAAGAATGCCGAGCGGATTCTCTCGCTGCAGCGGCCGGACGGCCAGTGGTCCGCGCGTTTCGAAGCCAAGCAGCCGGCAGTCGAATTTCAGACCGGCCACGCGCTGTGGGCGCTTCAGGCCGCCGGCATTCCCGCCATCCAATCCGCAGGTCGCGAAAGGGATCGATTACCTGCTGAAGCGGCAGCAGGCATTCGGCGGCTGGATGGATCCGCTGCAGTCCTTCGAGAACTTCCGCACGCCTTTCCGCGAGACGCAGATGGCGATCCTCGCGCTCAGCTCTTACTTCCCGTCGCAGGACGCGCGAAGGGTTGGAACTCGCCGCAAACTCGACCGCCTGTCCTCGGATCCGGTCGAAATGCTGCGAGCAACTCGATGAGGTGTGGGATCCGCCATCGCCCGAGGTCCGCAAGCAGATCGAAGCGGCCGCCGCAATCGAACGATGCGCTGATCCGGCAGGCGGCGGTGGAGGCGCTGGGCCGGCTCGGGTGGCCGTGTACTCGAAGCTGCTCGGAGATCCCAGCAAACTGGTGCAGCGCACTGCCGCCTGGGCGATGCGGCAATCCTACAGCCGGCACGCAGAGACACCGTCGCAGCCGATTCTCAGTGCTCTGGCTTCGGCAGACGACCGCACGCGCTGGGGCGCTACGCGCGTGTTCGCCGCCCATTTCGCGGCACTGGCGCAGACGGCCCGAGTGGCCGCCGCGCTCGGTAGAAAGTGGCGACGATCCCGCGGATCAGTACCCGCATGCAGGCGGTCAAAGGCATGTGGCAGTTCTGGTTCTGGGCGTCCGACTTAGCGTACAAGGACCGGATCGAGGACACCCTGCTGGCCGCAGCTGGCAAGCCGCAGCCGGCAGTGGGTCGCAGCGCAATCTGCGACCAGGCCATCTACAACCTGGCGGACGAGAACATCCGGTATCTGTACAACAATTGGGTTCCGCTGCTGGCGCGCGAGGAGGACCGAGACCGGGCGGTCGAGGGCCGGCTTCGCCGTCGAAGCGCGGCTCGCCGACAAATTCGCCGCGGTCCTCGAGAACGGCCCCGGAGAAGCAGAAGAAGGAGCTGCTGCGCTCGCTCACCGAATTGCCGCTGCGCCGCGGCGATATATACGATCTCGAGGCCGACCTCGGCAAGACCGCGCCGCCGGTCTACAACCGCATCGGCAACGATATCGAGCAGATCGCGTTCTTCGGGCAGAGCCGCGGAACGTATGGCGCGCGCCATTCTGCCGCTGCTCGACTCTACGGACGCCGAAACGCGCCGGCTCGCAGCGCAGGCCGTCCTGCTGGTCCGCGACACCCGTTTTGCCGAAGTGAATCACATCGCGGGCCCTGCCGGCACGCTGACGCAGCAGATCCTTGCCAAGGTCGAGAGGATGCCGGAGGGTGTCGAGGTAGCGCATGTGTTGAAGCCGCCTGCACGCTCCGGCATCGCAAGAAGCACAATGGCAAGATCCGCGCGGCTTCAGCGACGAAGCTCGACGAAGCCTATTTCCGAGGTTATGTCGAGCCGATTCTGCAGAAGCGCGGCAAAGACGGATACGCGTGTGTCCACTGCCACGCGAGCCACACTCTTTTCGATGGCACCTGGTCGACCGTGAAGAACGTCGTGAATACCGCCGAGCCGGAGGAAAGCCTGATTCTGCGTAAGCCCACGTCCAGTTCCGAGACGGAAGGAATCGTGAATTCCGGCTCGATCGCGCACGGCGGCGGAGTGCGTTTCGCCAAAGACTCGCCCGAGTATGTCATCATTCTGGACTGGATCAAGGGCAATAAAGAGTAGTACGGCGTTCGAAACAGATCTATTGTTTAGAACGAGTAGTGCCACTATCCTGTGGTGAGCCCGAGAGGACATGCCCGAACCATCCACACTAGAACATGTTGCGAATATCATCATCCGGCGGACAATGTCGGAGGTTCAGGATCCGCAACAGCTCATGGATGCGTTGTCCCATGCTTGTCCGTTTACAGACGATGCGTTATTTCATGACGTCTGGTTGCGGGCTCTCGAGCGTCATGGCATCGTGACCGACGGTCTTGTACTACCCAAAATGAAGGCTAAGCGGGAGGATGGCGATCAGAAAAGATCGCGCGCAGCTGACGCCGACTCCAGTAGTACTCCTAGATCGTAAGATCATTTTTGTTAAGCGGCTAGAATCTCGCGCGGACCGCCTGCGAGGTGCCCTGCGCATTCGTCAAAGTTACGCTTACCTCACTTAGAGTGGCGTTCTGCAAGCCGAATGGCTGCACGAACGTGAACTGGCTGCCGAAAGTTGCGGATCGCGCATCGCTAAACCACTGCTTAGCGGCTGCGTCTGTTTGCACCGTCACCTGCGAGGCTTCCAAGCGGCTGCCCGCAGCAGGCGTGAATTGAAAAGTGGAGCTTGTCACTTCGCGCGTTGTGGAGAAGCCAGTGACAATCACTTCGAATCCACCGGCCACTGGATTCAATCTGACGTTGGTGATCACCGGAGCGGTCCGATCGATGCGGACGGCCCGCGTCGGAGCCGGATCGGGAGTAATATCGAGATCGCCCGAAGTAATTCTCGCGCTCAACTCGATCGTGCCGGCCACCGAGCCAGTCTGCAAAGCTAGTTGCGGAACCGGAAAAACGGCGTCCATGGTGTTTTCGGCCACATCGAAAGCGACGGTGCGCTGGCCGGTGACAAAGCGCACCGCCGGGTCATCCACATTCAACCCGGGGTCAGGCGTGAATTTCAGGTTCAACTCGCCGCGGAGCGCTGTCGGGTATTGGTTGTCGAGCTTCAATCGCACTACCGGTTGCTGCGCCGGCGGCACAATGTCAGGCAGTTCCATAAATGAAAGACCGGGCGCTTTTGCCGGCAAGACGCGAAGATCGAAAGCGCGCGTGGTTGCACGCTGGTCGGCATCTCCGGCTTGAATAGTCACCGTACTAGTTCCAACCGTAGTAGCCGAGCCGGTAATAACGCCCGCGGGTGAAAGCGAGAGCCCCGGCGGGAGCGATCCGGATAAGACGGACCAAGTGTAGGGAGCGCGTCCGCCCACAGCCTGCAATGTCTGCTGATAGGGCACACCGAGAAGGGCATCCGCTAAAGCCGACGGTTGACTGATGGTCAGGGCTGTAGCCGTAACAGCGATAGAACATGCCCGCGTCGCCGTTCTCGACTTCGCGTCTGTTGCGCTTACGGCGAAGTCAGATGATCCAATCGTGCTGGCAGCGCCAGTAACAGTACCGGTCTGGGGATCCAACGCTATGCCTGCAGGCAATGCTCCTGAAGAGATTGCCCATGCAATCGGGGCATCGCCTCCGGCAGTCGACAGCGATGATGAGTACGGCTCTCCGACCGCCACGGTTGGGGTAGGGCAAGCTGCAATCGCGAACCCATTTCCTACAGTCAGATCGAACTGCTTCTCGTCCTGAACTCCGGCCGCATCTGTGACGCGCGCAGTGAATCGGAAGACTCCTGGCGTGGTTGGCGTACCACCGATCTGTCCGGAAGCAGCGTTGAGATTCAATCCGGTCCCAAGGATCCGGTCGTAATGCTCCATGTATACGGAGGCGTCCCTCCCGAAGCAGCAAGCTGAGCAGCGTAGGCCGCGCCCGCCTCGGTTTGCGCCAGGCTCGCAGTGGTGATGGTCAACTCCGGCGCAATCTGAATCGAGCACGTGCGGGTTGCCGAGTTTGCTCCTGAATCCGATGCACGTAGAACGAATTCAGACGACCCAGGCGCCGCAGGTGTTCCGGCGAGTACGCCACTATCCGTAGCGAGCCGCAATCCTGCCGGCAACGCTCCGGAATCGAGAGCCCAAGAATACGGACTTTGGCCTCCGACTGCCGCGACCGTTGAGGAATAAGCTTCGTTCACTGCGCCTAATGGAGCTGGACAGGAAGGTATCGTGAGCCCTGTTACTACATTTATCGAGTAGGAGCGCTGGAGTTGCGCGCCGGCGGCGTCCGTCAATTGAATCGTGAAATTGAATCGACCGGGCTGAGTCGGCTGGCCGGCGACAACTCCGGAACTTTCGTTCAAGATCAGACCCGGAGGCAGTGCGCCTGAAATTGTCGTCCAACGGTACGGAGTTGTTCCTCCGGCGGCTAGGAGAGTCGCCGAGTATGTGGCGCGAGTTGTGGCATCCGGTAAGGTGTCGTTGAGAATTTGCAGATTTAGCGAGATTGTAATGGTACAGGCGCGCGTCGCCTGCCGCCCGCCCGCATCACTGGCGCTCAGAGTGAAACTGAACGCGCCGGCGGCTGTGGGTAACCCGCTGAAGAGTCCATTGGCAGCGGTCAGAGCGATCCCGGGCGGAACTTGTCCGGCAACAGACCAGGTATAAGGGGGCGTTCCACCGGTCGCCGATACCGAAGAAGAGTAGTTTGCTCCTGCAATGCCGCTGGGAACCGGGCATCCAGCAATCGCGAGCGCAGCTACGACCGCGATTGTGAAGGCTCGCTCAGCAACGCGCGCATCGGCGTCGGTGGCGCGGACAGTGAACGAGAAAGATCCCACATTTGTTGCTGCGCCGGTGATACGGCCGGTAGAAGCGTCGAGTCTGAGACCCGCGGGTAGGGCGCCCGCTGAGATCGACCACGTGTATGGGGCTCGCCCGCCTGTTGCGGCGACTACTTGCGAGTAATCGACACCAGAGGTTGTATTCGGGAGCGTCGTAGTCGTAATGCTGGGGGCAGCTAAAGCAGGGTTGATCGTTATGCGTAGCTGCCTGGTAGCGGACTGACTCGCCGAATCCGCAACTCGTACCGTCAAGTTGAAGTCGCCGGAAGCGGTTGGGCTACCGCTGATTGCTCCCGCAGAGGATAAATTTAGACCTGCAGGTAGAGAGCCTGCCGAAATACTCCAGCTCAACGGAGGCGTGCCGCCGGCGGCTGATAAATTTGCGGAGTATCCCTGTCCGACCGTGCCCCCATTCAGTGCTGTTGTGGTGATGTTCAACGGAGCCGCGGGACGTGGATTGATCGTAATCCGCAATGGCTTCGTGGCCGACTGGCTCGCAGAATCGCTGACTCGCGCCGTGAAATCGAAATCTCCGGCCGTTGTCGGAGTGCCGCTGATTGCGCCGGTAGACGAGAGGCTGAGACCTCCAGGCAATGCTCCTGTTGAAATGCTCCAGGACAGCGGAGGCGTACCGCCGGTCGCGGACAGAGTTCCCGAGTATGCCTGTCCGACCGTTCCGGTGCTTAGTCCTGATGTCGTAATGCTCAGCGGCACAGGATTGATCGTTAATCGGAGCGGCTTTGACCCAGATTGACCGGCAGAATCGGCCACTCGCGCAGTGAAATCGAAGTCTCCGGCCGTTGTGGGGCGCCGCTGATTGCGCCAGTGGAGGAGAGGCTAAGACCTCCGGGCAAGGCTCCTGCTGAAACGGTCCAAGTTAGCGGAGGAGTGCCGCCAGTCGCGGATAGAGTGCCCGAGTATGCCTGTCCGACCGTTCCGGCGCTTAGTCCTGATGTCGTGATGCTCAGCGGCGCTGGCGGCGCGGGATTGATCGTTATTCGGAGCGGCTTTGACGCAGATTGACTGGCAGAATCGGTCACGCGCGCAGTGAAATCGAAGTCTCCGGTAGCTGTCGGGGTGCCGCCGATTGCGCCAGTGGAGGAGAGGCTAACACCTCCGGGCAACGCTCCTGCTGAAACGGTCCAAGTTAGCGGAGGAGTGCCGCCAGTCGCGGATAGAGTTCCCGAGTATGCCTGTCCGACCGTACCGGCGCTGAGTGCTGATGTCGTGATGCTCAACGGGGGCGGCGGTGCGGGATTGATCGTTATCCGGAGCGGCTTGGTCGCGGATTGACTGGCAGAATCGGCTACGCGCGCAGTGAAATCAAACGGGCCCGCTGCAGTCGGCGTTCCACTGATTACACCCGCGGAAGATAAGCTGAGGCCCGTCGGTAGGCCCCCGCCCGAGATGCTCCAAATATATGGTGGAGTCCCTCCCGTTACCGCGAGATTGCCCGAATAGGTTTGGCCTACTGTGCCGTTATTTAACGCCGACGTTGTGATGGTCGGGGGCACAGGAGCCGCTGGATTGACCGTAATACGAAATTGCTTGGTTGCGGATTGATTCGTTGAGTCCGACACTCGCGCGGTGAAATCGGCGTTACCGGCTGTAGTTGGAGTGCCCGAGAGCGCGCCGCTGGAGCCATCCAACGAGATGCCGGACGGAAGAGCTCCTGCCGAGATCGACCAAGTGTACGGGGGAGTGCCGGAACTGGCCGTAAAGTTCGCGGAGTATGCCGTTCCAACGACCCCAGCCGGCAGAGAAGTTGTATCGATCGACGGGCCGGGCTCACTGCCGATTACGGTAAGACGAAAAGCTTGAGAGTCCTGATTGTTCGCGGCGTCGGTTACGCGAATCGTCACTTTGAAGTCACCGGCAGAGGTGGGTATGCCTCCAACCGTACCCGTCAGTCCGATGAGTATCATTCCTTGGGGTAAAGAGCCATCCACGACGTCCCATGCGTATGGCGCCGTTCCGCCGCGAACGGATAGCGTGGTGATGTAAGGCGTGTTGAGGCGGGCATCGGGGAGACGTGAGTCCGATTCAATTTTCGGCTTGGGCTGGGCGAGCAACGGAAGAGCACAGAAGGCGAGCAGAAAAGGAAATCTGTAGCGGAACGATTTCACTTTCCATCCTCCGCACCCTGCGCGGCTTCAGTGTGGCTCCTCAGGGATAAACATCGCGCGAGCGTTTTCATCTGAAATTTGCGCGATCCAAAGCGCCCCAGACGCTAGCTCCGAGATTCGGAATGTGTCCGCGATCGATGTCAACTCGACGGCAGTGGGCATACAGGGGCAAGCAATAGACACTGCGCGGCTCCTGTCTGTGGACACAACGTGAATTTGCGATTCTCGATCCGCAATCACAATCCGGTCACCCGAAGCGAAACTTGCCGCGATCGGAGTATTCAGGCCTTCCCGGTCTGTTGCTATTTCGATGATGTTCCCGTCGCGGAGCATGGAAACGGCTTTCCGTACCGTATCCACCAGCGCGAGGGAATTTCCATCTGAAGAGAAGGAAAGCGCATCCGCCGAAACGGGATATTCCGAGCTGGTCTCCTGCGCGTAGATCGTGATTTCGCCGCTATCCCCAGTGCGTCTCGCTATCGCAAATCTCGAGCTGTCGTCCGCGATTGCGAGGGCTTGCACCACAGATTCATCCGGCGGAAGCGTGAGGTTGCGAGCAATCTGCGGATCGTCAGGTAAGCCGGAAAGAACCTGAACGCAGCGGCAGGCGGCTTGATACAGAATCGCGGCTTTGCCACTGCGACTCAGTGACCCGAGATCGTAAGTGTCAAACGAATTCGGTATCGGAGTAACGATAGGCCCGCTTTCCAGGAGACGAACTACTTTTACGTTGGCCGAGTCCGGCGCAGTTACGATCGCAAACGAATTTGCGCTGGAGACAAGCGCACGATCCAATGCCAAATCAAGCGGCACACCTCCGGCCACGAGAGCTGCTCCGGGTGTGCCAATCAGCGGTCGAATTTGTCGTGTGCTGGCATCGAATACGTAACCTAGTCGGGGACGGACAAATTGATTGTCTTCTGCGCGGCCGGATACAAATGCGAGCAAGACTGCAGCGCTCAATGCGGATAACGATCGAAACATGACGGTGCTCCGAAATCTACCTGGGCGGTCCGAACCCGGGAGCGCCGGGTGTGACCGTGCCAGCGGCTTGGTCCGGTGTTGAAGGAGTCTGCGGCGTGGTCGAAGAGCCTTTACCGCCGGACGCAGCAACTGCCGCTGCCGCAGCGCCGCCACCGATTACTCCTAGCAAAATAGCCCACTTCTTTCCGGACCTGGATGACGAAGTTACTGCGGGAGCAGCGTTGGTCTGGGTGATAATCGCGCTTGCCGTGTCTCCTTTATAAGAGGCAGTCACGCGAATCTCGAACTGTCCTGTCTGATTATTTGGGTGCAAGCCGCGCGCGGCCGCGCGACCCAGTGCGTCGGTCTGCAAAATCAGCGTCTTGGCGCCGTCTGTAAACGTCGCGCTCGCGCCGACGCTGGGCAATGTGAAAGTGACCGATGCGCCTGTAACGGGCTTTCCGTCGGTATCCTGGACCTCCACAACAGGTTCATATGCCGTATTTCGATGAATATTGTTGATTGCGTTTTGGCCTTCTATCACTTGAATCGATAACGTCGCAGCGATGGCGCAAGGGAGAAGTATGAGCGTGGCGCATACGAGCCACCAGGACTTTAGTACTAGCATAAATAGGCCCCCCATAAGGTAAACTCCTTAAGGGTGACGCATTCGTTCGCGAGACACAAGGGAAATTCGCAACCTGCGTCCGACTCACGTGAAGAGATTCTGAGTAACTTTATCACCGTTTCCGAAGACGAGTCTGCTGTATCGATTCGAGCTTCCGAGGACGTGATGGAGGGCATTCGACGGATTGCTGTCGAGCAGTTTCTCTCCATTCCGCGAGGAGGACTCGAGGCCGGAGGCCTTCTGTTTGGCAGCGCAGCCGATAAAGGTCTGACGATCCTCAGCTTCGAAGAACTGCCCATACAACATTTATCAGGTCCTTCGTTTCTGCTGTCGTCTCAAGACGAAGAAGCTCTAACCTTGAAACTGCGGGAACACGAGAATGGGCAAGGACCTCCGGTGATCGGATGGTGGCATTCGCATACTCGGAGCGATGTCACGATCACTGAGGATGATCTGAAAATTCACCGTAAGTTCTTTGCGGGTGACAGGCAGATTGCTCTGATTGTCAAGCCATTCAAACTCGATCCTGCCATAGGCGCGGTCTATCTGCCGAACCGGCCGGAGCCCGAATCACTTACCCCGTGTTGTCGTTTCATGATCGGCAAAGCTCGCAACGTCGTCGAGATACCTGAAGTTGCAGAGCCGCGTGAGACCGCTGTTTTGACACAGGTGGTAGTCAACCCGCCGTCACGAGCAAGCTCCACAAGTACCCGCCGCAGACCCGTGTTGGCTACGCTGACGGCTACAGCTCTCGTGTTGCTATGCCTCGGGGCCGCGTTCTACTCGTCTACTCCGAAAACGAAGCCCGTTCCAATTGAACCGATGAATTTGCGACTCTCGGGTTCGGGGCCGGAGTTGACCGTCCATTGGGACCGGAATTCACGTGCGCTCACAGACATTGCAACCGCTGAATTGGTGATCATCGACGGGCCAGAAGCGATGAAGATTCCGCTTTCCGCGGAAAATCTCCAAGCAGGAACTCTCTCCTACGTCCGGCGCACAGGCAAGGTGGATGTCACATTACGCACGCGTACGCGGACAAATGAGTTGTACGAGGCAGTCGCGCATTATGTCGGACCCATTCCTGTTACTCCGCTTGTCGCGGAATCCAAGCAGGATTCCGCCGAAGTGGAGCGCATGAGAGCGGAGATGGAAAGGCTGAATAGCGAGCTGGAGCGAATGAGGTCCGCTCCGCCGAAGGCTCCCGAGGCCAACGCAAGATCCCGCACACCCGAATTGCTCCCGGCGAAAACGATCGCGCCATCCGCAACGCCACGAACGACACAGCCGGTTGCTTCCCTTCCCACGCTGCCGGTTCCTTCTCTGAGCCTGGCGACGCAAACTCCCGCTGACCCGGCGGCTCCCGAAATTCACACTCCATCGCTGCCGGCGCCCAAGTCTGCCCCATCCCCGATCCCAGCGACGCGTCTGACTTCCGGGCGGGCAATCTGGACAGGAGCCTTGCCTCGTGGAGGCGTGCTTTTGTTCGATGGCCGCCGTCCCAGTGCCGGAGCCGTCACCGGCCGTCTTCCGCAACGCCCGAGTCGTATCCGTGTCTTTTCCGCAGATCTGACCGACTCGGGAATAGTAGTGTACACGGGTGGAGGGAACGAACATATCGAGCCTCCAAGCGCAGCGAACGGCTGGAATCTTACTACCTATAGGCCGGACTTAAAGAGATCGCGCGACTTGACGGTTGTCGAGCCGCCCGGTCCCGGAAACGGATGGCAGCGCATCATCATCCGGAGCGAGCAGCGAACCGTGTCCATGCTGGTACTCGAATGGGATGAGCTGTCCGCGCCGTAAGTAGCATCTCGCAAACATGCCTTTTGAAGGATATCTGGACTCCGCTACCAACACTGAGATAGCGGGTTGGGTGTATGACGGAGACGATGCGAATACTCCATTAACCGTCGAAATTCTTGCTGACGGAAATGTGATTGCAACTCTGGTGGCCGATGGATTTCGCGAGGATCTGCTTGCAGCAGGGAAGGGAAATGGCAATCATGCATTTCAATTTTCAATGCCGCGAGGACAGAGCGCGATGTCTCGTCTGCGCGCGCGTGTGATGGGTCAGCCATGGTTCATTCAACTTTGCACCGAAGCGTATTCGCGAGCCTTCGCGTTCATGCTTCACACATGCGAATATGGAATTCCCGAGCCTCCCTTCGGTTTTGCCGACGTTCCGCCGCCCGATCCCAAGACGGAAATCCCGCTGGCAAATCGTTTGATCGCCGCGTACCATCGAGCCTCACGAGCAGACGTCAAACGAAACAAACCCGAGGATCAGTGGACGATGCTGGAACGATCGATATTTCCAGACTTTATCGATATCGTCCAAAGAAAAGACGCGCATGCCTTTGCGGATTACATGCGGTGTTTCTTTGCGCGGAGCATTAGTCACGGCACGTTCCAGGGCACACTGGCGACGAAGGGTCTGGAAAATCCGGGGTCTGGCGCATCCGTTGCAGGCCGTACAGTCGACTCTCTTGCCTCTCTATGTGAAGCTATCGGGCTCCTGCGCGTAGAGAACCCGGAGCAGGGTCATTACGGCGAAAATCTCTTTCGAGACCCCGACGAATCTTATCGGTCTGCTCGAATCCTTTCTCAAGATCGATGTGGTTCCTCCCAATGCCGCGGGCAAAAAGTTTGGAATACGGACACGCAAGGGCATTCTCGCCTTAACGGATGTTCGCGCAATTTACGCGGCACGGAGAATTCAGGAGATCGTCGGTCCTGTCAGAAGTCCCTCGGTTTGCGAAATTGGAGGTGGCATCGGCGGCGTTGCGTACTATTGCCATCTTCTTGGCATCAAGAATTACACGATTATCGATTTGCCGGCGATTTCGATGATGCAGGGTTATTGGCTCACTCGCGCGCTTCCCAATGCGCCGATCGTACTTTACGGTGAGCCCGATCCGGGCGGTCCGGCGATCCGTCTGCTGCCGCCTTCCCGTTTCGGTAGATCGAGGGCCCATCTGGTATTCAATCAGGATTCATTTCCCGAGATGCATCGCGAGCATGCGCTTTCCTACCTGCGGCGGGCCAGGCATGTGGCGCCGGCGCTGTTGAGCATGAATCAGGAAGGGGAAAACCCGCAGACGCCTACTTCAAGGCAGACGGTTGTGGCGGATCTGATTGAAGTGGTCAGCGGCTATCGCCGGATTTATCGTAGCCGCCACTGGTTGCGCGCCGGATATGTAGAGGAACTGTATAAGGTACAACGGCGAACCTTTCGCACCGTTGCCGGCATGGCGGTTCGTGTCATTCGCAGGCGTCTAGGCTAGCTGTTCGGAAACAAACCTTTCGTCCCGGCCGCGAGCAAATTTGGTACCATTTCTGGAACATCCTCGTGCGGTGCCTTGCGATTCTCAGCCTCCTTGCCGTCCTGCCGAGTGTCGCGCAGGCGCCGTGGGGAGGTGTGGGCGGGCAAGTCACCGATCCGGGCGGTTTCGCGATTCCGAACGCGGATATCGCCATCTCGAGCGACACGCTTCCTCGTGGAATCACGACACGAACGGATGACCGTGGCTCGTATAATCTCCAGGCGTTGCCGGTAGGAGTCTACACGGTCACAGTGGCGGCTCCCGGCTTCCATTCGCTCGTGTACCACCATCTCGAGATTCGATTGGGTGTGCAGCTAACGTTCAATGCCCGCCTGTCGCTCGGCTCTGTATCGGAATCCATCGAGGTAAATGATCCGGCTCCGCCGTCCGATATGGCTTCTTCTCAAACGGCCACTCAGATCACTGCCGACGCATTCGAAGCGCTCGCGCGCGGTCGGAGTTTCCATACTGTTTTGCTGATGGCGCCGGGTGTGCGCCATGAAGTCAAGGCGGGAGCTGTCGGCGTTGGCGGAATCTCGGTTGATGGCGCCAGCGGTTCAGAGAACAGCTACTTCATCGACGGAGTGGATGTTACCGACATCATGACGGGAGCGCTGCGTCCGCAAAATTCGATTCCGTTGGAGTTCGTAAAAGAACTGCAGGTCAAGAGCGGCGGATTCGAAGCCGAGTTTGGCGGCGCAACCGGCGGTGTCGTCAATGTCAGCACGCGCGGAGGATCGAATGATTTCCATGGTCAACTCCAAATCGAAGCCACTGCTGCAAACTGGAATGCCGGAGACCGGGGATACTACCAGCGATCCGCTTCCGACCCGCTGAAGGCCGAGTTCCTGCGGCCCCGCGAAGACTCCTACCGGGTTCTGTATCCGGGTGTGGCGTTCGGCGGCCCAATCTTACGAGACCGCTTGTTCGCATATGTGAATTACATGCCCGAACTCGAAAAGACAGATCGGGTGATCGATCACCTCGTCGAAGGACGGCGCTTGTATCACTTCGACAAGACACGTCATTATTTGCTCGGCAGGCTCGACTATTCACCCGTCTCGCGGCTGCAGTTATCCGGCTCGTGGGTGTGGTCGCCCGTGCGCGCGCAAGGATATCTTCCGACTCGTGATCCGCGTTTGCCTCCGGTAGAGAACGATCCGAGTTCGCTTTTCGAATATGTTCCTTCGCAGACTGCGAGCGTCACTGCGAGCTATGGCCTCGATACTCGAACGTTGATCACCGCGCGATACGGCTACAAGTATCTGAACAATCGATCGAGCAATTATGGACTGCCGAACACAGCCTATCTTCTCTATCGCTCCCCTTCTATCGGCGTGCCTGGTGTGCCCGAGGAACTGCTTGGAGCCACTGGAACCCAGAACTATGCAGGATCTTACGTCACCTTGAAAGATGTAACGACGCGGCATAATCTCTACCTCGACGCGAGCCGCGTCATGAACGTCGGCGGACAGCAACACATATTGAAAGCAGGGTATGCGCTGAACCGTGTGTTCAACGATCCTCTGGATGGCTATCCGGCAGGCCGCTTCGATCTGTATTGGGGACGGTCGTTCTCGCGAGGCGGCATTTCTGACGAGAGCGGCCGCTATGGATATTACATCTGGGAAGATGGTCCGCGTCACAATACGAGCGCGCTCGGGCGGAATCACGGTCTGTACGTGCAGGACACCTGGCGTGTGACTCCGAGGCTTTCTATCAATGCGGGTGTACGCTTCGAACGCGAGTTCATGCCGCCTTACCAACGAGTGGTGAATGGCCGTGAGGTCGCTAATCCGATTGATTTCGGTTGGGGGGATAAGATTGCTCCTCGAGTTGGGGCCGCCTGGGATATGACCGGGAGCGGCCAATGGAAGCTAAGCGGAAGCTTCGGAATTTTCTATGACGTGATGAAGTACGCGCTTGCCCGCACAGCATTCGGCGGAGAGACATGGATGAGTCATGTATACCGCCTCGATGACACGAATTTTGCCGCGCTGAGTTTGTCTAACCCCGGAGCTTTGGGAGCTCCGATCGCGACAATTAACAATCGATCCATTCCTGTAAATGCCCAAGGGGAATGGGAAGGCATCGATCCATCGATCAAGCCCTATGCCGCCAGAGAGATGACGTTGTCGCTGGAGCGGCGCTTTCGCTCGCGGTTTACTCTCGGGGCACGCTACACTCGCAAGGATTTGTTGAGAGCAATCGAGGATATAGGTGTTCTCGACGCAAACGACAACGAGGTATACATCATCGGCAATCCTGGATTTGGTTTCACTCGGGATCCGGCGTCAATGTATGGAGGTAAGACTCCCAAATGGTCAGGAATGGCTAGTGCCACGAGCAAAGCGGCAATACGATGCGCTCGAGATTCGCGCCGAAGGCCGCATTGGACGATATTCAACGCTTGCATCCTATACATACAGCCGGCTATTCGGGAACTACGCCGGGCTTGCCAACTCCGATGAGGCGGGCCGTATGGATCCAAGTATCTCGCGTTCCTTCGATTTGCCGACGTACTACTTCGACAGCACCGGAAGCCAGCGAAATACGGAAGGCCGGCTGGCAACGGATCGTCCGCACATTTTCAAGTTTTTCGGTTGGCGCGAGTTTCAAAACCGATTTGGGCTGAGTAGCGTTGGCCTGACACAGTTGGCGATGTCGGGCGGTCTGGATTCCACCACTGTCACCTATATGACTGCTCCGACTTTTCCATTTGGGCGCGGCGATTTGGGCGAATGCCTGTATTCACCCAAACCGACATGAACGTTTCGCACACATTCAGCATCGGAGAGCGCATCGGTTTGAAATTGGAAGCGAACGCAATCAATCTGCTCAATCAGGCGACCGTGATTTCGCGCGTGACCCAGATGAATTTCAACGGAAACATCACTCGCGATCAGCTTCCGTTATCTTCCTTCTTTGCCGGTTATAAGCTGTCGGAGTTTGTGCGGCCCGGGCTTCCAAACTATAACGCCATTTATGGATTGCCCGGCAGCGACCCGGTAGATGGAGGCGTCATGTATCACGGCGGCAGGTCCGACTTGAGTAGCGCATATCTGATAAACAATCCGGGCTTCGGCGCCTATCAGGGACCTCGATCGTTTCGTTTCGCGCTGCGCCTGACGTTCTAAGGATTTCCTGGACAAAAATAAAGCCGGTGTTGTTCGACACCGGCTGGCTGCAAACTGGGAAGAAGAGCAGCAAAAAACTATTTCAGGACGACGTTGTGCCTTGCGAGCGTGCTCCCGAGCGCTTGCTCCAGGCGGCTGATGCTTTTGTTGAAATCCAGCCGGGCGACTACTTCGCGGCGGCGAGAGTCTGCGTATTCGTTTTGCCGGGTGAGAACCAGGAAGTTTGTCGATTCTCCGGTCTGATAGAGACGCTGCTCGCTATCGAGCTTTTCTTTGGCGGCTCGAGCGCTGGCATCCGCTGCCGCGATACGCTGCCGAGCGGTCTGAATGCCCTGTAGAGAATTCCGTACCTGGGCTTCAATCATCTGTTCCGTCCGCGCCTTTTCAAGTCCAAGGCGTTTCTCATTGATCAACGTTTGGCTGTAATTCGCGTCAGCAGTGCGGTTGCGGAAATTGAAATCGATCGAGAGACCGACTTGAAAGGACTGATACCGTCCGCCGAACAAGATTACCGAGAGCTGCGCCATAGCCGCCGACCAGGAAACCGGGCGTCGGGCCGAAACCCACGGACGGTAACGGTTGTAGACCGAGACGCGCCGACAGTTCATTCAACCGTGCGACCTGGGCCGCGCTCGCGGCGGAGAACGGGTTTTCAACGGTGCTCAGCGTTCCGCCGAGACCGGCCAATGCGTACTGTCCGATGAAATTCACTTCCGGCTTCTGCAAGTCGGCATTCAGGCCTTTTTGCACATCGTTGATCTCGCGTCGCACGCCGACTCCACGAAGCTCGGGCCGTCGCTTCAAGGCGACTTGTACGGCCTCCCGGAGATCGTCTGTCTGAGGCTCGTCGACGGTTCGGCTCTCGGCCGGAATGATCTCGTCATTCCAGATCGACGCAGTCCGCTCCGGCGCGATCAACGTCTTCAGATTATTTTCAACCTCGGTCAGTGCGCCAAGGTTGGTGTACCACGTGTCCATGCGGCGCTGGAGTTCCGCCTCGGCCGCGGCCAGTTCGACGGGGGCGAGAGTGCCGGCCTTTACCAAGCGATTATTGATGGCCAGCTGCTCACGCGCCAGATTCACGTTGTCCTCGGTCACCGCTACGGCCTGGCGAGCGGCTACGAGATCCCAATACGCCTGCTCGACTCGGGTGATTACATCGATCACTCGAACTTCCAGATCTATGTTCGATGCCTTCACCTGCTTTTGACTGATTTTCAGCTGTGCGCGGTTTTGATCGATGTCGCGGCCCCGAAGAAGCGGCTGCGAGATACCGAGCAGGAGTCGAGAACTGACAAAGGGACTAAAAGAGCTGAACGGATTGGTTGTCGTCGCGCGAGAGTTGTCGAAATCGAGATGAAACGAGGTCCCCCAATTGTTCAGGTTCTGACGTAACGAAAGATTGTTGACGAAACCCCGGTCCGTAAGCTTGCCGCCGCTGCCTTGCAGCACGGACCCGGTCGGTGTATTGGTGGTCTCCATCAAGGGTGTCCACCGGAACGCGGGATCGAAGAAGCCGCGGGAAGCTTGCACACTCGTTTCGGCGGTCGAGCGATTGGTGCGCTCGATGTCGATTTCGAGATTGTTCTCGAGAGCCATCTGAATGGCATCTTCAAGAGCGAGATTGCGCTGAGTGATTCCTACTCCAACCCGCGCCGGCGCTGCAGCATCCGGGAAGGAACGCATTTCGGGCTGCTTTGGTTCCTGTGCGGCCATCACGGACGCATTCAAAGCAACTAAGATTGCGAATATTCGATACATAACCAAATCCTTCAGAGGGCTTATCGCAGTAGGCCCGTCCAACCTGTAACTAACCGGCGCGCCTGCAAACCGCCCGCGCCTAAACGCTCTCGTAAACGCGCCCAGACTGGCGAGTGTGCAAGATCGTCGAAGAGTGAATAAGCTACCGGTGTTACCAGTAGCGTCAGAAGCAGACAAAGAGTTTGCCCGCCGATAACTACGATCGCAACAGTGCGCCGCGAGCCGGAACCCGCTCCACCGCCGAGCGCAAGCGGGATCATTCCTGCAACCAGCGCCGCGGTAGTCATCAGAATCGGCCGCAACCGGTCCATGCAACCCTCGTAGATTGCGTCGATTCTCGCTTTGCCTTCCGCCCGCAACGACTTGATGTGATCAATCTGAAGAATCGAATTCTTCTTTACGATTCCAAACAACACGAGAATACCGACCGACGAATAAATAACCGAGAAGTTCTCCCGCATTAACAACAAGCGAGAGCAGCGCAAACGGTACCGATAGCGGCAGGCTTAGCAGGATCGTGATCGGATCGATAAAGCTTTCAAATTGCGCGGCAAGCACCATGTACATGAACACGATGCGAAGGACAAATGCGATCACGAAGTTGCTTGCGGCCCGTCCGAACTCTTTCGATTGCCCGATGAGGCCGTAGAGTAGCCCGGCGGCATGTTCAAGCTGTCGATTGTTTTGTTGAGCTCGGTAAGAACGTTACTTAGCGCCTGTCCTTTAACGAGATTGGCCGTGATCAGAATCTGACGCTGCCGGTTGTAGCGTTCAATTTGTGTTGGACCCGTCGCCGCCTGAATCGAGGCGACGTTGGACATCAAAACGTTGCCGAGTGACGCTGACGGCACAAAGAGTCGCTCGAGCGCTTGGGGCGAGTTACGGAACTCCTTGTCGACGCGCAGTTGCACGTCGTACCGGTCGTCGCCCTCCCGATAAGTTGTTACCTGATCGTCACCGCCGACGAGGACGCGCATCGCATTTGCGACCGACGCCACGTTGACGTTGAGATCCGCGGCTTTATCGCGATTCACCAGAACCCGCAGCTCTGGCTTACCCGCTTCATACGAGCTATCGAGGTCGGTAACACCTGGGATCTGCGCCAATCGAGCCTTGACCTGCTGCGCATATTTCTCTAGCTGCGCCAGGTCTGGACCCTGCAAAAAAAACTGCAGTTCCGCCGTTGAGCCGGCTCCCTGAATCAGCGCAGGCTGCTGCACACCCATCGTGAGTTCTTTAAAGCGGCTGATCTTATCGCGGGCAAGCAACATCAACTCGTTTTGTGACTTTTCGCGGTCTTTCGGATCGACAAGCTCGACTAGTACGGATCCGCGGTCCACCTGCCTCCGCTGATCCGCCCCGATCGTCGTCAGCACGTCGCGAACGCCGGGGAGCGCCTTCAGATCGTTCTCGATTTGCAGCATCACGTCCGACGAGCCTTCAAGCGAAGAGCCAGGAGGCAGCCTTACGGTGACTTCAAATTCGCTCTGGTCATCCTGCGGCAGGAAGTTCTTGCCGACCACCATGAATAGCGGAATCGTCGAAAGGAAAACAGCCAGCGAGAGAGCCACAATGACCCAGCGATGCGTCATCGACCACACGAGCATCCGCCGGTAAGGCTCGAGAAATGCGCCGGAAGAAGCCGGATTCCTTGGTGTCGTGTCCCGCGTCGGAGGGGCGAAGAAAGCGAGCACACAGCATCGGAGTCAGAGTAAAGCTGACAAGCAGCGACACCATCATCGCGAACGCCGCGGTATAGCCGAAGCTCGACATGAACTTACCGACGATACCGCTCATCATCGCCACCGGCAGGAAGATGATGACCAGGCTCAGCGTAGTAGCTAAACTGCCAAGCCAATGTCACGCGTACCCATCAACGCCGCTTCCATCGGCGTGATGCTTCTTTTCTTCCATGAACCGGAATACGTTCTCAAGCACGACGATTGCGTCGTCGATAACGATGCCGACCATCAGCACCAGCGCGAGCATCGTGATCTGGTCCAGCGTGAATCCCATCGCGTGCATCAGCGTATAGGTCGCCACGATCGATGTAGGGATCGCGACGCCGGCAATGAGCGTGGATCGCCAGTTTCGCAGAAAGATGAAGACGATCAGTGCCGCGAGAATGCCGCCCAGAATCAGGTGCTCCTGCACCGCATGGAAAGAGTCGGCGATGAACTTCGATTGATCTCTCGTATAGGTGATCTTGAAATCCGGCGGAAGCGTCTTCTGCAGCTCACCGATTCGCGCTTTGATCGACTCGATTACTTCGAGTGTGTTCGTCCCCGCCTGCTTGCGCACTTCAAGCACAACACCAGGCGTGCCGTTCAATCGCGCGAGAGAGCGAGGCTCCTCGAATCCGTCCACGACGTGGCCGATGTCGCTGACCCGCATCGGCCTTCCGCCTACGGTCGCAACGATAATGCGTTCGAAATCGCGCGGGTCTATGACTCGTCCCATGGTTCTCAGGGACAACTCACGGGCTCCCTGATCGACACGGCCGCCAGGAATCTCCACATTTTGCGCGGCGAGCGCGCTACGTACCTGCTCGACGTTGAGGTTGTAGGAGTACAGCTTTTCCCCATCCAGCCAAACTTGGATCTGACGCTGCCGGTCACCGACGAAACGTACCTGGCCAACTCCGCGGAGCGACTCGATGTTCTTCTTGATCTTGTCGTCCACCATCTTGGTGGTTTCGCGGAGATCGCGTGGGGAGGAAACGGCAACGTTCAGAATCGGAGACGCGTCCGTGGCTACCTTTTCGATAACCGGCGGATCGGCGTCTTTCGGCAGATCGGGCAGAATGCGATTGATCTTGTCGCGGATCTCCTGCGCGCCCACCTCGGGGTCTTTGTCCAGCATGAACTGAACCGCGACAATGGAGATGCCTTCGGCAGAGGTGGACCGAAGATCATCGATACCGCTGATCGTGTTTACGGCTTCTTCGATACGTTTGGATACCTGCGTCTCCACCTCCTCCGGGGCGGCGCCACGGAGAGTCGTAGTGACAGTTACGACGGGTAGATCGATCTTCGGGAAGAGATCCACACCTAATTTGCGATACGAATCGAGGCCGAGCACCACCAAAGCCATGACGAGCATGGTGGCGAAGACAGGTCTCTTGATACAGATTTCTGCGAGCTTCTGCATGAGTGAACTTTCTTATTAGCTCTTCGCTGTGATGTTCGAACTGCGGACGGGGGTACCCGTCACAAGTTGATTCAATGCGCTTGTCGCAACGCGTTCGCCGGGTCTGACTGCGTCACGCGGGACTTCCATCCAGCCGTTGGATTCCTGACCTGGATTGATCCGTTGTTCCACGGCTCGTCCATCCCGAATCACAAACATCTTTGTCAAACCCGCGACCGTGTAGATGGCTTCTTTAGGAACCATAGTCATCTGAGCGTCTTTTTGGACGACAAGCTGCACTTGCACGAACGTTCCGGGCCGCAACCGCGAGTCGTTGCGAACCAGTCGAGCTTCCGCCGTCAGCGTCCTTGACTTTTGATCCAAGGACGGATTCAACTGCGCGCACGGTCGCTGTGAATGTATCGCCGGGAGCGGCATCGGTTCTAAATGTGAGATTCGTTCCCACATGCACTGAGCCCGCTGCGGACTCCGGCAGATCCACGCGCAGGCGGACGGGGTTAGCTTTCATCAGCGTCAGGATGGGCGTGTTTTCCTTCAAGTACGCGCCCGCTGAAACGAGTTTCTCCTGGACCGCTCCGTCAAACGGGGCTCGCACGGTGGCATCGTTCAGCCGTTTCTGCGCGAGCTTGACTTCGGCCCTAAGCGCCTGGACATTGGCAATCAATGTACGGGCCTCGTCGCGGGCTGCATCGAGTGCTGCCTGCCGCGATTGATAAACCTTTTCGATCTCTGTAAAGCGCTCCTGCGAGATATCGCCGGTCTTCACCAAACGCGAAGCATTGTCGTATTTCGATTTCGCGTCTTCCATCTGTGCGATTGCCTGGCGGATACTGGGCGTCGACTCAGGCCGAACATTCTCCTGGCTTGCATCGAGACCAAGCCGCGCCAGAACCTGAGCAAGCGCCGCTTTACTGCGCTCGAGTGAAAGATTCAGCTCCTGCTTGTCCAACTCCGCGATGATCTGACCTCGACGTACATTCTGGCCGAAATCGACGAGGATGCTTGAAACTCGCCCGGGAACCTCGGCGCTGACAGACACGGTCTCGTCCGGATGCAGAGCTCCAGTAACCGAGATCGACTTGTCCATCTTTCTCGTTTCTACAACCGCGCTACGGATTTCCAGCGGCTCGGGTTCCTTGGTGCTCGCGGCCTCGGCGGTTTTCTCGTTCTTCGAACACCCGGCCAGCATTAGTCCGGCCAATAAAAGGATAAGAGAGCGGGGCGTCATTCAGAGTCCTCTATGCTGATGCCTGTTAAGAAAATTTGGACCATCGCCTCAACGATTTCGTTAGGCGGTTCAGTGAAGGGAGCGCATCCGAATATCAAGCCGGCTTGCGCATAATGAGCGATCATTCCGAAAAAAGCTCTGGCAGCGATCGCGGAATTTACGGGCTGCATCGCCCCGGTAACAATCCGGCGATCGATAAAAGTCGTGATTAGATCGAAGAACTCCTGACTGCGCTCATGAAACAGGTCCTTCAATTCGTGGCCCTCGAGATTGCTGAAAAGCAGCAGCCGTACGAAAGTCGAATCCTTCGTGTACCACTCGACGATCATGTTCCCGAGTGCAATAAAGAAGCCGCGATTGTCTTCAGTAGCTGCGTACCGGTCGCGCAGAGCAGCCATCGCGGCCATTCCGTCCTTTGACTTTTCCCCGATGATGGCGCTGTACAGATCGCGTTTCGTTCGGAAGTGCTCGTAGAGAACGGGTTCCGTGACTCCCACGGCCGCAGCTAACTCTCGCGTTGTCGTACCGCGGAATCCTTTTTCGGCGAACAGCCGGCAAGCCGCATGAATAATGGCGGCCCTGCGCTCCTCGGAGGACATTCTGGGCTTTGGTTGGACTAATTTGGCGGACATCCTAGTGGTTACTAACCTAGTCATTGCTAGGCTAGCATGGACTAGGTTAGCTGTCAATATCAAAAAGGCGACGACCCGGCGTGCGTTTAAAGGCCGTCTATTTGATCCAGACCTTCGTAACCACAGACATGCCTGGACTGAGACGATGTTCCGGATCCTGGCCCTCACGGAAGCGTAGGCGAACGGGAGCCGCTGCACCACCTTCACGTAATTGCCGCTTGCATTTTCGGGAGGTAGAATGCTGAATTTCGCGGCCGTTGCCGCAGGCAAGCTTTCGATCACCCCATCGTAATCGCGATCGTAGGCGTCGACGTGAATGGTGGCTTTCTGGCCAACACGCATGTGCGCCAACTGCGTTTCTTTGTAGTTTGCCGTTACCCAGATGTCATGCAGAGGCACGATGGACAGCAATTGCTGTCCCGGTTGCACGCGCGATCCGACTTCGACGGATTTCCTGCCGATGACGCCGTCGATCGGGGCCGGAATTTTCGTGTAATCGAGATTGAGCTGCGCTTCTTGGACAGCCGCTCGGGCGGCAAGAGAATTTGCTCTTCGCAGATCGAGGTTGGCGCGCCGTATTGACAACTCCTGGGGAGCATTGGCGGATGCCTGAGCAAGCTCGCTTTCCGCCCGGGCGAGTTCGGCCTGTCTTTGAGCAACTGTTCCGAGGAGCGCGTGCGCAGATGCCCGCTCTGCCGCCAATGCAGCAGCGGCGGACTTAGCCGCCGCGACACGCTGATCGTACTCGAGGCGCGATACCTCATCTTTATTGACAAGGCTCGTGTACCTCTGCAAATCGGCTTGTGCTCGCGCATCGTTGGCTTCGGCCTGCGTCACGCGAGACAACTGGGCTTCATGGTCCCGCTCCGCCGCGGCGAGTTGAGCTTTTGCATTCGCGACTCCTGCATACGATGTGGCGATTGAGGTTCGCGTAGTTGTTTGCGTGATCGGCACGGCCGGCAATTCCGCGCGGATCTGTGCTTCTGCTTGCGCCACATTGGCCTGAAGCTCTCAACATTGACCTGGTAGTCGCGCGGATCGAGCTCAATCAGAAGATCGCCTCGTTTCACCTCCTGGTTCTCCGAAACCAAGACTCGAAGCACGGTGCCAGCGACGCGCGTACTCACGGAATTGATGTGCCCGTCGATCTGAGCATCGTCCGTCTCTTCGTATGTTTGGGCGTAACGCCACCAAAGGAAGGCTACGACGAGGAGCGCGATAAACAGGATGATTCCGCCGATACCCAGTATGGGATGTTCGCGAAAGAATCCACGCTTCTGTTCTACCGGGCGCGTCGAAATGAGCGTGGCTACTTCGCTCGCGCTTGCGCGGTCTTCGGTTTCGGTTCTATCTGGCATTACTTCTGTCTCCCCAGAAGATCTCCCATTGAGTGCTCCGCATTGCCTTGCGAACGAACCAGCGCGGCTTTTGCTGTGTTGAAAGCTAGCAGACTGGAAATGAAATTCTCGTTTGTAGCTGCCACTGCTTGTTGCGCTTGCACGACTTCCAAGTTATCTGTGACACCCGCGGCGAACCGGTCCTGGGCTTGCGTAAGTCCCTGGCTGGCGAGTTTGACGGTCTCGCCGGCTACCTGGACGCGACGTTCGGCAGATCGCACATCTGTTAAGTTGCGCCGTATCTCGGCATCGATTGCTCCTCTCAGACTCTCGAATTCGGCTTTACGCTGGCGTACTGCCGAGTCGGCAAGTTCGACCTCAGCTTTGACTCGGCCACCTTGAAATATTGGAATATCAACACCGGCGAAGACCCCGAAACTGCCGTGCATTTGTGTGAGGCTCGGTCCGATGACGCCATAATTCCCACTCAGGTCGGCTGTGGGCAACCTCCCGGCTTGCGCAGCGCTTTTCGAGAGTTCTGCCGCCTTCACTCGCGATTCGGCCGCTCGATAGTCAGCCCGTTGCCGGTATGCGAGATCAAGCGCCGATTCGAGCGTCACGTCACTTGGGAGCGGGGTATAGGGAGGCATTTCTTCCAGTTGGATCACCTGTCCCATTGGCAAACCGATCGCGCGCGCCAAGTCGAGCTTTTGCTTTTCGAACTCGCCTTCGTAAAAGTACAATCTTTCCTGCTCGGCTTGAAGTTGTACTTGCGCGCGAAGCACGTCGATCCCTGCGATGGTACCTGCCGATTTGCGGTCCACTGCCTGCCTGTGGGATGCATCGGCCGATTCGACTTGCGCGCGCTGTGCGTCGATACGCGCCGAACTGGCTACTGCTTGCAAATACAACGTCGTGACCGCGAGTACTACCTCCTCGCGAATATCCCGGGATGAGAATTGGCGGCGCGCACCGACTCTTGCGCGGCATGCAGATTCCGCAGATTTCGGAAATTGAGAAGCGACTGCGTGGCCGACGCGCGCGCGTCATAGACAATGAATGGACCGATGATTGTCGGGAAACCCGAAAACCCGGAAAGGCCTAAGGCGGCAAGGTTCGTTTGCTGCTCGGAGATGGATGGCCGGATGGTCACGGTGGGAAGCATCGCGCTAAGCGCGCGCAGGCGCTCGGCACGACGGCCCCGTACGGTCTCGTCCATATCGATGAGAGCCAGATTATATTTAAGCCCGCGCGCGATGGCATCCCGAATGGTCAGGACGAGCGGTTCCGGGGAAGCCTTCCCTTGCGGAATACTGTTACTGACCGAGGCGAGAGAACGCGTCGGAGATGCTTGCAACGTGAACGGGGTCGGCTGAACGGTACGCGCTGCCGGCACTGCGACCGTCACAGCATCTTGCGCCACACAGGCAGGAATTGCGATAAGGATGAGGAACCAGTAGATGCGCATCAGTGGCCTGCTTCCGCCTTCGCGCCTTTGGGAGGTCTCTTCATGATCAGAAGTAGGGGAATCATTAATAAAAAAACCAAGGCCAACGCCCGAAACAGCTCGACGAACGCAAGCATCGCAGCATGGCGTTGGACAAGTCCGAACATGGAAGCAACCGACTGCTGATCGGCCAAGCCCGGTCCCGAACCCGCGCCTAGCCACATCGATCGAAACCGGTCGAGCATTTGCATGGCATTCGAATCGAACGGGGTAACGTTCTCAACCAGACGGTTCACGTACTTCTGCGTGAATCGGGTATCCATCGTCGTAACCAGGGCGATTCCGACGCTGCCGCCGATATTCCGCATTAAATTGAACAGACTTGTCGCGTTGCCCATCGCTTCGCGGGAGATCGGACTCATCGTGATTGTGGTGAGAGGCACGAAGAGCATCGAAAGGCCAAATCCCTGCAGAAACTGAGGCCAGAAGAAATCCCAATAGCCCGCCTGGAGATTCAATCGCGAGAACTCAAACAAGGTGAACGCGCCCACGGCCAGGCCCATTGCAAGAATTCTTCGCGGGTCAAATTTGCCGACCAGCGAGCCCACGATCGGCATTCCCAGCATAGATCCGAGTCCACGAGGCGCGAGCGCAATACCCGCTTGCAGCGACGGATATCCAAGGAGCGTTTGTAGCCAGAGGGGCAGGAGCACGAGACTGCCATACAAAACGAACCCAACCACCGTCATCAGAAAGACTCCCGCGCTATAAGTCCGGTACTTGAACACCCGGAGGTTGACCACCGGATTTCGTGTCAGGAATTCGCGAATCAGGAACGCGATCAGCGACAGGACCGCGACAATCGTAAATGTGCGGATATAGGTCGATGAAAACCAATCCTCCTGCTGGCCCTTATCGAGGACAACCTGCAGCCCGCCGACCCACAATACCAACAGCCCTATTCCCCAATAATCGATAGCGCCCTTCATTCTTTTTAGATACGGGGGATCAAACACGTATCTCGTAGTCATCAGAATAGATGCGATTCCGACTGGAATATTGATATAGAAGACCCATCGCCAACTGTAGTTATCTGTAAGCCAGCCGCCGAGAACCGGTCCCATGACTGGCGCGACGACAATTCCGAGCCCCCAAAAACCCATCGCCTTCCCGCGCTGGTCGGCTGGAAACGCCTCCAACAGAACAGCCTGGGAAAGCGGCTGCAAGCATCGCCGGCGGCGCCCTGCAGGATTCGAAAGAATACGAGCAAGGGCAATGTTGGCGCCAGGCCGCACAGAAAAGAAGATGCCGTAAATCCAACCACGGACGCCATCAGGAGGTTCTTTCGACCGAAGCGGCTCGATAACCAGCCGGTGATTGGCAGGATGATAGCGTTCGCGACCAGATAGGATGTCAGTACCCAGGTCGCTTCGTCTATCGAAGCGGACAGACTACCGGCGATGTGCGGCAACGAAACGTTGACCACCGTAGTGTCGAGCACTTCCATGAAAGTGCCGAACATTACAGCGATGGCAACGAGCCATGGATTAACGTTAATTGGCTGGGCGTGACCGGTCAATTCTCCACCCTGACGGAGACCGTACTCTTTTCGATTGATTTCGCGGCATCCTCCGCGATCAGAGTGTACGAGGCGGTTTTGGTAGGGTGAGTTTCAAGACAACGGCTAAGAGAGGGTCCAGCCCCGTCTACCGGAGGTTCAAATCGGACACTGGTGGCATTCGCGACACCGTAGCAGAGCAGTACCTTTTCGCCTCGGCGAATCACGGGCGGATTCGCGTACAGCATCAAGACCTTCAGCTTGCCTGAACCGAGTTTCTCCAAAACCTGACGGTTCTCGGCGGCTTCTTTTTGCTCTCGCTCCCGGGCAATACGTTCGTTATCGATTTTTCGGCTATAGAGAACCCAGCCCGAATAGGCGAACACCAGGACTACAGGTATCCACGTCCACCGGACGACCTCCTTAGCGGACATGGAGTCATTTTAGCAGTGGGTCATGGAATCACCGGCAATAACAGGTGTGATGCGCGCCTTCCGCCGTAATAGATTACCTGATGAGCAGCACGCATTTCCGTCTCATCAGCAATGGGGCGGCCGGTATTCGGGTTGCGATCGAAGCGCGGGAAGTTACTGCTCGACACCTCCAGCCGGATGCGATGCCCGGACTTGAACACATTGCTGGTGACACCTGCCGGAATTGTGATCGTGTAGATCTCACCCGGCTTTGCGAGTTCCGGCTTTCGCAGGCTTGTGCGATAACGCAATCGCAAGATGCCATCGCAGAGGTTGCGGGTCTGTCCATCCGGGTAGACATCCACGAGCTTTGCAGTGAAATCGGTATCGGGCGCTGAGGTCGAGACGTGCAAAATCGCCCGAACTTCTCCTGTGACTTCGAGATCTTTCTTCAGAGGCTCGGACGAGTAGACAAGGACATCCTCACGGGTCTCAACCCCGCGCTGATCCATAGGCCCCCATGGGAAGACCTTATGATTACAGCAAACCGCGCCGCCGCGTGTAGGCACGGGATGACGTGGATCGTAAGTGTATTCCTCCTGCCCGCGTGCCGACGGCCCCGGTTCGAGAAGCCTGCCCGCTGCGAGATAAAGGGCGGTGTACCTTGTTCTTGCGAGAGGCCACTCCCTTTCATCCCGCCACTTGTTTGCGCCCATCACGAAAATCCGCACTGCGGGCTGGTCGAAATCGGGCGCGGGCTGAGGTCCGCGCATCCAATGATCGAACCAGCGCAATTGGAAGCGCCGGATATTCGCGCCGGAATCGGGTCCGAAGGATACACCGGTGAACGGAATCGACATGTTATGCGGCCAAGGCCCAATGATGATTCGATGCGCCGCGCTGTACTTCCGCAGCTCTGCGAATGTCGCCAGATCACTCTCAACGTAGTTGTCGTACCAGCCGCCGACAATAAATGCTGGAACGTGGATCTCGTTCAAACGCAAGCGTGTGCTTCGCGCGCCCCAATAGCCGTCGTATGAGGGGTGATTCAGCGTCTCCTGATAAAAGGCAATCCGCTGTCCGGTCGCATACTGATCCGAAGTTCGCAGCGGAAGATGCAACACCAGCTTCTCGAATGACGGCCGCAAGTAGGTCGGTAATGCAAGATTTTCGGCGATCCACTGCAAACGATGGCCGAGTTTCATCGCGCCTCCCGCCGAATAATAGCGATCGAGGTACTCATCCGATCCGGAGACGACTGGAAAAATGGCCCGAAGATGTGGATTCCCGGTCAGCGCTGCCCGCCACTGCGCGATGCCGAGATAGGATCCGCCCAACATTCCGACGGTTCCATCCGACCAGCTTTGCCGGGCAATCCAATTGATCGTGTCGTAGCCGTCGTGGTCTTCCTGAATCGGAGGTTGGAAGTAACCCTCGCTTGCATACCTTCCGCGAACGTCCTGGACGACAAGAGCGAACTTACGTTCCAGAAAGATCCGGTATCCGGGGATGAGCGTCGTTCCCTTGCCATACGGAGTGCGTATCGAGGACGGCCGGGAATCTGCCTGTCGGGGCCGGAAGATAGATGTTCGTGCTGAGACGTACGTTGTCGCGCATTGGCACGCGAACCACCGTAGGCTGCTGCGCCCAGGCAGGCGAGCTAACGATGGTTGCTATGACGAGCCAACGCATTCGATCAGTTTATCCGCGATCTTGGATACCGCATGTGTTTCGCGGATGTATTCGGCGGCGCGCCTGCCAATCTCGCGCAATCGTGGCCGGTGTTCGGCTGCCCACCGAACGATTGCCTCCAGCTCGGCTTCTTCTTTGACGCCGGAACTGATCCGGATGCACGTCCCTTCGGGGTAGGATGCGTTCTCGAGGGAGTCCGTCATGATCACTGGCGTGCCGGCGCCCATCAGGCCGATGGATACACCTGAGGTTTCGCCCGCGGCGGGATAGCGCAGATTGAGGCAGGCATCGATCGCCTGCGCGGCAGTCCAGTACATCTGCGGGCTCATGTAGCCGATGTGATGAACGTTGGGCAATGAGAGATATGGCTCGGCGGCTCGGCGGAGGTCGGACGAGATAATCTCCCCCGCAAGAAGCAGCCTCAAGTCCTTTAATCTCGAAAAGACGCGCAGTACAGGCAGGACCCGTTTGGATTCCCGAAGATGACCGAATATGCCGAATAACGGACCAGAGCCAAGGCTCCTTCGAAGGACCTCGACTTCTCGCGCGTGCGGCATGTCCACCGGCGCGAGCAAGTGGGGAATTTCGACAATTCTCGCCGCCGCGCAATGATTGCGCACTACCGCCGCGGCAGCCGGATTATGGACGATGACGGCTTTTGCAGTTTCGGCGATTCGCTTCACCATCGGATATCGGAAGTATTCGCTGTCTCCTCCCGATCTCGCGCGATTGCTCCAGAGTGTCGCGGCAAGGTCGCGCGTCCATTCTCCGTAATTGTAGGCGAACTCGTTGATGTACTCGTCTCGCGAGAAGTGGCCAAGCGCAAAGTGCTGCAGCACCGCATCGTGGAGGACAACGATTCCTGGACGCTCCAAGGCGCGTTTGTAAATGGAGGCGTGCAGCTGATTGTTGCCGAGATGGTACAGGTTTACGTCTCCGTCCTGATTGACATTTATCGTCGCGCGCGCTCGCAATGCCTGAAGCAGGGCAGAGCTGTAATCCGCGACGCCCGTGCGAGCGGGGGGTAAGGGCGAATAGAATCCGATGGTCACGGCTTGCGGCGTTTGCCGAACAACGCTGTGCCGACTCGGATGTGGGTTGCGCCTTCTTCGATCGCAGCTTCGAAATCGTGCGACATTCCCATTGATAAGCAGGACACGCCCAGGGCTTGTCCCAACTCGCGTAAACGCCGGAAATAGGGTCGCGACAGCTCCGGATCGTCAGACCAGGGAGGCATGGTCATCAGCCCTGCAAGATGTAAATTGGGGCAACTGCGGATTGCCTCGATCAGCTCAGGAACGGTCGCCGGGTCGGCTCCTGCCTTCGCTTCTTCGTGAGACAGCTTCACTTCGATCATCACCTCGAGTCGCTTACCGACGGCATCGAGACGTCGCGCGAGTTTCGGTGAGTCTACCGTCTGAATGATTTGAAAGATCTCAGCCGCCGGCTTGGCCTTATTTGACTGCAGATGGCCGATGAGATGAAAGCGCCCCTCAGGCATTGGACCTAATTGCGGCAGCTTGTCGGCAAACTCCTGGACGTAGTTCTCCCCGAAATCTCTCAGACCGATATCGTAAGCCTCGCGAACCACGGTAGCGGGAAAGACCTTCGTCACTGCAATAAGAGTTATATCGGAACGGTCGCGGCCCGAGCGCTGGCAGGCAGAGTGGATACGCTCCTCGACGGCTTCCAGACGTTGCTTCAACACGAAGTCAGATTGTAGCGCGACGGCTAATCTGTTTCGTGGCGCGTGATACATTGGCGGCGTGGTGCGTCCTGAAAGACGCGTTGTTCTAGCAGGTGCAAGTCCTGTCCGGGTAAGCGCCGAAGCGCCCGGTAGCATACATACCGAAAGCAGATGGGAAGCAGCCGCCGTTGGGGATTCCGACGGTGCGGGATCGAGTGGTGCAGATGGCGGCGAAGATCGTGATCGAGCCGATCTTCGAGGCGGATTTCCAGACGTGCAGTTATGGATTCCGCCCGAAGAAGAGCGCGACGCAGGCTCTGGAAGCGGTCCGCGAGGCGGGCAATCAGGGCTACAACTTCGTCGTGGACGCAGACATTCAGGGCTACTTCGACAGCATTCAACGGGACATCCTGATGGAGTTGTTAAAGGAGCGGATCTCGGATCGAAGGGTATTGAAGTTAATCCGTCAATGGCTGAAGGCGGGCGTAATGGAGGACGGGCGGTGAGGGATACGCTGGCGGGAACACCGCAGGGCGGAGTTATCTCGCGGTTGCTGGCCAACATTTACCTGAACAAGTTGGATCGGATCTGGGTGGCGTGATGCGCGCAACTCGGCGTGCTGGTCCGCTACGCCGACGATTTCGTGGCGATGTGTCGCTCGGAGTCGGGGGCCAGGGAAGCGCTGCGCCGGATCGGGCTGGTAATGGAACGGCTCGGTTTGACACTGCATCCGGGGAAGACCCGTTTGGTGGACTTGAGACGCGGGAAGGAGAGAGCTTCGAGTTTCTGGGGTGCACGATTCGCAAGAAGAGGAGCATCCAGCGAAACCCTCGCCGGCATTTCATGCAGCGGTGGCCAAGCCGGAAAGCGACGAAGCGACTCCGCGAGCGTGTGCGCGAGTTGACCGACAAGCGGCAAAGCGGGAAGGACGTGAAGCAGATTATCGCCGAACTCACTCCCGTGCTTCGCGGCTGGGGGAACTACTTCCGAAGCGGCAATGCAGACGGAGAGTTCAACACGATGGACAGTTTCGTACGGTGGCGTCTCGTCCGCTGGCAGTACCGGCAGGGAGGATAACGACCGGCGAAGCGGCAACCATGGACCAGCGATCAACTATACGGTATGGGCCTGCATCGATTGCAGGGCACCGTGGAATACCCGACGCAAGCCACACCAAGAAGATCATCGTTAAGCCGTGTGCCGGAAAACGGCATGCACGGTTTGAAAGGGGATATTAGAAACGGACTGGCGTAAGCCAGTACCGCGCTAAGCTTCTACCAATGAAGAGAATTCTGGTTACTGGTATTTAGCTTGTGGCCTCTTTGTGCGCAGCTAACAAGGACTTCAACGGCCGCTGGGACATCACCGTTCCTGAGAATGATCGCAAGCGCGCATGGTGGTTCGAGGTAAACAATGCCGAAAGCGGGAAGCCGACGGGGACCTTTATCAGTGCCTTCGGTGGCGATCTGAATAAATATGATGAGGGCGCGATTGCGAATGACGAGTTGCATATTGTGTTTCGCAACAACAACGGTCAGAAGCCGTAAGCCTGGCATCTGCGAGCCAAGCTCGTGCAAGGAAAACTGGAAGGGACGCAGGAAGTCGAAGGGAATCCCAAGAAGCTCACCTGGATCGGTGTGCGTCCGCCGAAGTTTAAGACTCTCGATCCGCACAAGCTCATGGCAGGCAAACCGATTGAACTCTTCATCAAGCAGGGGACGAGACCATCGTCCCCTGCAGCTACGATAAATTGAATGTGAGAGCTTCATTCACTTGCGCCGCACGCGTGAATACTTACCGCCCAGCTTGATCCTTGCTGACTATTTCAACCAACAAGGGAGGACAACGCGGCCATTTTATTTTGTGAGCCCAATCCGATACTCAGGTCTGGGGTAGTGGCCGACGATGCTTACCGGAAGCGTTGCGCCTTTATGCTTGTGGTCCCGGAACAGCCTATCGAAAGGTTTCAACAGAACTGATTTAAATCCGGATGCCGCTTCTGACGCGTCAGCAATCATGGAAACCGTGCCCTTCAAGGCCACACGTTTGGTGAGAAGATTATAAGTTCCGCCGCCGGTCGCGGTTGCGCCAGGAACATGAAATGATACTCCCGAGAGCAATGCCAAACCTTGTTTCAGTGATACCTCTCCCGTGAGTTGTGAAAGCACCGGCTCGGCCGTAAGCTCCTCAGCCTTTTTCTTGTCGCCGCGCGCCCGCGCGCTCAAACCGTCCACTTTCGTCTGTGTGTTCGTTCTCACCCATCGGGCATCACTGATCCTGAAACGACCGCGCAGAAGGAGCCGGTGCAGGAACGGCTCGTCTCCCTGTAGAAGATCTGTGTCGGCGCGAAAGTCAATTGGGCCCCTTAGAGCAGGCTGAGGTGAGCGTGTGAACAGCGAGAGCAGATCTTCAATTCTCGCGCAGTCACCTATGAAGTGCAGCGATACTGCCTTGTTGTGCTTACCTGTGATTGTTCCGTTCACCGTAAGCCGCGTACCAAGGAAATCTGCCTGCACCGCATCAAGTATGACTTGACCGGAAAGCCCGTTCACGTCCGCGCGATATGACGTATGAAGATCCGTTGAATGCCCATTGTGGTTGATTTCAAACCTTGAAGCAACGGCTGTACCGCTTACACGGACGTTCTCAAGAGGACCCCGAAACATGCCTGTGCCGTTGAGAGTGCCACCAATTCCTTCGTACTTGCCTAGCCTCCCGCCGCGGAGTTCAAATGAACCCGCCACAGGAGTGCGCGCCTGATCGTCCCATGAGATTGGGCCAATCCTACCGGACGACTGGAGTTGACCTGGGGGGGCTGGTATGTCAAGCAAAGCGACATAAGTTATTTGTTTCGCTTTACCCACATCTCCGAGGCGAAGGCGCTGTATCTTGAAGCGCAGAGGTGACTCGTTATTCCTGAGGATGTCGAGATCTGTACCGTCTGCGACAAACTCACCAATCACCAGTTCTCCCAATCCGTCAGAAGAACCAGCCGTAACTGGAGGTGGGAAAGGGAAAGCTATTTCAAGCTGAAGATTTTGTGCCTGGACGCGATCTACGCGCTTGCGAAGGGCTAGGACGTTCCACCATGAGGACCGGAGTGTCAGCTTTTCAGCTCGCGCAATTGGGTGCGGCGCACGCCTGGCAATCTCAACGCCTTCGATGCTGCAACCGGGTTCCGGAAAAACACTCCTGCGAAACCGCTGGATACGGACTCTACTGCCCGTCGCGCGCTCGATGCTGCCAATCACCCGTTCCTGCGTATAGGGCCATCGAAACATTAGCAAACATGAGATCGCGGCAAAAGCGGCCAGTAGCACTGCCATAACCACTTTGCCCCACCGTGGCATCCTCATTGGAGTCGTTGTGGGCGGCAACATACCAATGGGACTGTGCGCCGCGTAACGCTGTTTCACGGTCCTTTTATGAGCTGACAGCACTGCAAGAGCATAACTGCGAGTGCGTTTTAAAGATCAGCAACCACCGATGACACACTCAGAGAACCGCATTACTGATTCCTGCTATCGCCTGAAGCGCGTAACTGAACCGCCCCGACAAGCTTCTCATGGTTTTTGACCCATCAGCATACACGTAGGCTAATCCCGAGGCTTGTCCTGTACACCGGGCCGCTGGTACAGCGCATAACAGACGAAGCGGCTGCGAGTTCTTGCGGCCCTCAACTATGTGTCCGAACGGTCACCTCTTTTTCGCAACACTCTTCCGAATACCAACAGATACGGGCTTGGCTTCCTCTTCCTCTTCCTGCTCCTCGTCTTCGGAGTCTTCCTCGGATTGCACTTCTTCGTAAAGCGTCTCGGCCACCTCCGTCAGTTTTTCATCGGCTTGTTCCTCTTCTTCGAGTGTTTGATTCAGAAGATCGGCAGCTTCGGACTCGCCAAGCTTCTCTGCCATTGTCTTGGCTGTGCCATAGGCTGCCATTTCGTAATGCTCGACTCGTTGTGCCGCGCCAATCAGCTGCAGATCCCGCAGGGGGCCTTTCTCTTCTTGCTGCAGCGCTTCATTTCCTTCCTCAAGCAGTCCTTGCATTCCTTTGCAGGGCTTGGCCCGTGGCTTCTCCTCTAAAAGCGAAAACACCTGTTCAAGCCGGGTTACTTGCTCCTTCGTTACTTGAAGGTGCTCCTGGAGGGCGGCCGCGAGCTGTTCCGATGCGGCTCCTTTCGCTAATTTCGGTAAAGCTTTGACAATCTGCTTCTCCGCGCTGTACAGATCCTTCAATTCTTCTATCAGCAGTTCTTTCAGATTTTCCATTTACCGCTCTCCCTAAGAGTCAACTACTTAGATCGTGGTTGATTATCGACGGATGCCAGACGCACATTTGCTTCTTCTAACGGCTCGGCGTCTTCGATGAATCTTTTTCGGATCTGGCGCTTTCCGTCCTCAAGCTGCTCATCATTCCGCCGCCAAGGTCCGAATAGTCAGACCAGCCGATCATGCCGGTTGACGGCACGGAAGACTTTACTTCGCTGCTTCTTACCTTACTGAGTTCGTGTTCTCTTGCCGCCATGGCATCAAATGTGTCGGAAGAGCCTTCAATCTGCTCCTTTCGCAACCCTTGGGTTTGTCGAACATGGCTGACCGGTTGTTCGATATATACCCACTGTTCGCCGGATAGCCATGGTCCTTGACCTTGGTTCCAAGGTCCTTTCGCGTCGCCTTCAGACATATTGAAATAGGTATGCGTGAATCGGGGATCGCCTTGCAATATGCCCGGAGGAAAGTTCGGCGTAATACTTTGTAAGGCAGCGGCAAACATCTGGAAGTGAGCTACCTCCCGGGTCATCAGGAATCCCAGGCTCTCTTTGACCAGCGGATCGTCGGTAAATTGGAGCAAATATTCGTACACGATTTTGGCTCGTGATTCAGCGGCGATGTCGGACCGCAGGTCCACTGTAAGATCGCCATTGGCGTTGACGTAGTTGCCATTCCATGGATATCCGTTTGAATCGGTGACCACCGGACCGCCGCCAGATAGAACCAGGAAAGACGGGCTCGTGAGAGCTTCATGAATCAGTTCTTCCCGGCCCGCTTTACCATCCATCACTTTGGCAAGACTCGACTGCTCGACTGCGTTCTTCAACTCCCCGTTCACGCCGGACAGGAGCATGGTGATCGTTGCGCCAACGATCTCCAGATGACTGAACTCTTCCGTCGCAATATCCATAAGCAGATCGTATTTATCTGGGTAAGATCGGCGACAACTGAATGCCTGGACGAAATATTGCATTGCTGCCTTCAGTTCCCCGTTTCCACCGCCGAACTGCTCAAGAAGTAAGCGAGCGAAGCGAGGATCGGGTCCGGAAACACGGGCATCAAACTGCAACTCTTTTACATGGTGAAACATGTCAGTCGGAGAACCTCCGCCTGTATGACTAAAAGCGCATCGCCCGGTGTCGTCATAACTGTGTTCGGTTGCTGTGCGGATCCTTTCCGGCCAAGAACTTGCGGCACGTCAGCACTGTTGTTGCATCTTAGGCTTCGACATTGGAACATACAACCGAGCCGATAAGCTAATTCGCGACGGCTGAGCGTCGCATCAACGTGCGCCTGGGATGTTTACTTCGACGGATGGGCATCGAACTCGCGGACCTCGCAGAGCCCGGCGAACTGACTTCTGAGCCTCAAACGAAATCGATCTGGAAAATCCACCCCGCCGTCGGGCTGTCGTTATTCGGCCACCCTGGATGGATTCCCGCATCGCAACTGATAAGTTTGCCGTTGTAAACCGCTAAGCCGTGCGGATCGCTCGATCCCGGAAGTAATTCGACAATCTCCAGAACACGCCCTGTCTCCAGATCGTACCGAACCAGGCCCGGCTTGTAGTCGTTGTGACTCGTGCTGTCATTCCCGATCACCTGCCACATAGCGCCGTCCTGAATGGCGATCCCGTGGTATCGGATCCAATCCGGGTACGACTGATAGAAGGGGATCATGTATTCGGGTTGCCACGTCTTGGGATCGACGCGCAAATTGCCGCGCAGCCGTAGCGAGCCGATCCAGAGCTTTCCTTCATGCCACAGGCCGCCATGGGAACCGCCGCCATCTCCGCCCGGGGCCCCTAGCGGAATTTGTCTATGGGTAATCAACTTAGAGTTCATATCGACCTGGAACACGCCTTCCGGAGGCGCGTTGGCGATCATCCAGACATAGCCGCCGCCAACCGCCATACCGCTTGTGTTGCGCGATGGGGTAGTCACGGTCTTGAGCACCTTACCGTTCCAGTCGACAAGCCATGCGCATTCTTCCAGCGATTTCGGCTCTGGTAGCTTGTACGCTTTCGCTTGCTCTCCCGACAGTTTCTGTTCCCCGATCCATAGACCTTCGGGTGCGACGGAGACAGCATTGGGAAATCCTTGCGGGCTCTTGAACAGCTTCGTTGTTTTAGCCTTGCGCACCGGCGGCTTCTTTGCCCTTTGCGCAAAGGCAACGCCGCCGTATCTTAGAGCGACGCCGGCGCCGAGACCCGCGACGAGGAATTCACGTTTGGTCATTAAGATCTCCTATGTATGTGTGTCAACTACCATCTGGTTTTCCGTCTTGGTAAGACGAAGAAACTGCTGAGCATCTGGTTCCCGGCGGAGCCGCCCGTCGCACATTGTGGTGAAGCACGGCGGCGCACAGGAGGCAAGGGCGCGCCGGTGTTTGGCGCGGCGAAGCGAACCCTTGCCTCCGAGCACCGCTGTGCTATCGGAGTGCGTTGGACGGGCGGCGTAGCGGGAGCCAGATGCCTGGATTCCCGGTGGTGGGTCCCAGAGCGTGTTCATGCGGCCTCCGCCAGCACGAAGTTGGGGAAGTCCTCAAAGACCCACTTGTTCTTCAGGGTCCGGTAAATGATGCCCAGAAACTTCCGTGCCAACGCGATGATCGCCTTACCGGCCCCTCGCCTGGCCTTCACCCGCTGGTAGAAGTTCTTTAGATACGGGCTGTAGTTCGCCGCAATCAGCGCCGACTGGACCAATGCCGTGCGACCCAGCTTAGTCCCTCTCTTGTGAATCCGCCCAGAATGTTCTGTCTGATTCGAGTTCGACACACGCGGAACAATTCCGAAGTAGCTCGCCAGCCGACTCTCATCGGGAAAGTCGTTCACATCGCCGATTACGCTGAGCAGGATTGCGCTGGTCACCTTGCCAATGCCTTTAATGCTGGTCAGACTCCTGTGGCCTTCGAGCCTGGAGCCTTGGTCGGCGATCGTCTTCTCCAGCTCCGCAATGCTTTTGTTAAGGCTCCGAATCTGGTCCACGATCACACGCAACTCGATGCGCACAACCTCATCGAAGGGGAGGCTGAGCACTTCCTGGAGCCGTTTCTCGCTTGTCAGCGATTCCTTAGGCAGGTTGATGCCCCGCGCCGACAGCATGTTGTTCACTTTGTTCTTGAGCGCTGTGCGAAGCTTCACCAGAGTGTCGCGGGTCTGCGTCAGGCTGGCCAGTTGTCCGTGCTCTTTATCTTTCATGCGTACCTCCGGCAGCAAATCCTTGCTCAAGTACAGCGACAGCAGCCGGGCATCGTGAGGATCGGTCTTCTTGACTGACTGGCTGATCACCCGGAACTGGTTCGTATCGACTACCACGACTCGGGCGACATGCGGCGCAACGGCGTCGTAGAACAGCCGGGTATTGCCGGTGATCTCGACCGCCACTTCGTCTGTCGGCCGCAGCTTCTTCACGAATTTCCCCAGCTCCTTCAGGTTCCATTCGCTTAAGTAAGTGCGCTCGTTCTGCAGGCGCACGCAGCAAGTGAACTGGTTGCGGTGCAGGTCGATTCCGATAAATCGTTTTTCCATGTCTCTCTCCTGGTTGTCTTTTGAACTGCCAGGTGGAGTAGACCCACTCTTCGGCGGTCACCATTCTCCTATCCGAGGTCGCCACACGCCTCATGATGACGTCCAGCCACAGGTCTGACCAATCTCCTTCACGGGGTCGATCGCCCCAAATCAACAATGCAGCCTGTGACCTGTCTACTCCGGAAGTTCTATTCCGGAGCTTACCGCCGGCCGGAGCTAGAGACATTCATCTCATCTCCTTCTTGATGTTGTAGGCGGTTCGATTGGTCGCCGGAGGCAGCATTGTTGTTTGCAGATCAGCTTATCGCAGACTCCGGGGCTCTGCAGCGCTCTTGTCGTGCTGGCCAATAACGGTCCAGCTGACTCGATACAATACCATCTAACTCGCACGCGCCGCGCGAGAGATCACAATGAATGTATCCCTGACGCCTCTTCTATCCTTCACTTCTCCTGATGTAGAAAAGTCGGTCTTCTCGCGTCATCCACGACGAATCCGGTTCTTCGCGTTTGCCTTGTTCCTGATACTCTCTGCGGCTGCCATGGGCCAGGAGTCGGACGTCATTGAGCAGATTCTGGCGCCTGCCAGTAGCTCGAGCATTCGAAAAACCGAAGGCGCTATCGTCGAGCTGAGAGACGGCCGCTTACTGCTCGGATATACGGATTTCTATACCGCATCGCCCAACGATGACGCTCCGGCCCGTATCCTCGGACGCCACTCGTCCGACCTTGGGAAAACCTGGGGACCGGCATTCACGATCGTCGAAAACACCGCCAAGATGAACGTGATGAGTGTGAGTCTCTTGCGCCTGCAATCAGGTGAGTTGGCGCTAGCCTATATGTTCAAAGATTCGCATGAAGATTGCTCTATCCTTTACCGCCTCTCGCAAGACGAGGGCAAGACATTCTCCGAGCCGGTGAAGGTAACCTCACGCAGAAGCTTCTGGGTGATGAACAATGATCGCCTGGTACAACTCCGCTCCGGGCGCGTGCTGGCTCCGTGTCAGCGGTTGGACAATTGGCCGAAGGTTCGGCACTCTTTCACTCAGGTGCTGTATTCCGACGACAAAGGCAAGACCTGGAAAGGAAGCGAGCTGGTCGATATCCGCGATAACGGCGACGGGGCAGATGAACCCGGTGTTGTGGAACTCGAGGATGGCCGTATTCTGATGTACTTCCGAACCGATTTGGGAGCGATCTATCAGAGCTTTTCAAACGACAAAGGCGTCACTTGGACAACGCCCGCAGCGTCTTCGCTGGTTGCGCCAGTTTCTCCGAGCGTGATCAAACGCGTCCCTTCAACTGGTGATCTCTTGGTCGTATGGAATCACACGCTTCCTCATCGGCGCGGAGGCCACACCGATCGATTTCCACTCACCTTTGCAATATCTCGGGATTCCGCCCGTACTTGGGAAAAAATCCAGGACTTTGAGACCGATGTTCGCTACACGTACGGCTATCCAAGCCTTGCGTTCGTCAAAGATCGCGCCTTGCTAAGTTATTGGGCTGCGAAGGACTGGCCGTATTGGGTGAGTCTGAAGTTTAAGTCTGTTCCAGTAACATGGCTCTATAAATGAAGGCAATCAGACCGTAGGTTTCCACCGGATCACTACCGCCGCCTTTGCGAGATAGTTGCCGTACGTAGTCAGAATATTGCCATCACTCAATAGGGTAGACGAGAGATGGCCGCATGCGAGGCTTAACGGCGACCCATCGGAATATTCGAATTCATCGAGAACATACTTTTCGGCGCGATTCCACGTCAGGCCGTGATCACGGCTGACAATCGCTTCGCAGCCACGCCGGTAGCTGACCCGGCGGATACCTTCGTAATCCTGCCGCACGATATACGTCATGACCAGCCGCCCATCGGGCATCCGTAGTAAGTTGGCATGCATGCGGCCGCCCTGATAGAGCGTGTTTAGCGGCGACCAGGTGACGCCATCGTCCTTTGAGATGGAAATCGCAATACCTTCGAGATTGTCGTTGTGCAAGGCGACGAACTGATAAGGCATGTCCGTGCGTAGAGCAGCCACAAGCCAGCCGTTCGCCGCCCGAACCAGGGAACCTTCGCTAATGCCTCGCGTGTAGATCTTGCCTTGATAGGACTCTTTCCATAGCCATTCGGGCGGTCTCACCTCTTTTGACCACGAATGGCCTCGATCGCTGGACCAGCGAATCATTCCGATGGCTGGATCGGCTGGAAACTTAGTGCCTTTCTTGTAAGTAAAACCAATGACTCCGATACTTTTGACGACCCCATCTGCGCCGCGTTCGACAACGGCATTACCTTCTCCGCCGAAAAAGCCCTCGACACCGCCGAAACTTCCCGTAATAACCGGCGGCTGCAATGTCTTCGATTCTGGCCAGGTTCGCCCGTAATCGTAACTGAAAAACTGCCGGATCGGATTGGTGAGATCGGTCTGAAAGAAAAGCGCGCCCTTGCCCGCATCGGTGAGCATCACAGGCCGGCCGACGGCATTCTCCACAAGACGAAAAGGACGCCAGCTTCGTCCCCCATCCTGGCTCGTGGAGATCACAGGCTTTTCTCGATCGGCCCCGTTCTTCGCGTTCGAGCCGTTGTCCCAACTGGCGGCGAGAATCAGTTCTCCGTTATCCATTTCGGCAATCCCGAATGGCTTCAGGCCGCCGCCGGTCTTTTCATGAAGAAACTGAATCTCGGCGGGCTGCAGTATCCCGCCCTTTCCATCTCCCCTGCGCACGAAATGAATGCGAAAGCCGGTGTGATCGTCCTCGGCCGCATTCAAGCACGACCAGGGAGCCACGATGGATCCAGCAATTCGAAGAAAGCCGCGGCGATTGGTCAAACCTATCGGTCCTCAGGATTCAGAACATGTATTTCAGCGCGAACTGAATATTCCGCGCGGTGGTATTGCCGGCGGCTCCCGTGATTTTTCCGAAGTTCGGATCGGTAAGTGTCGTGACAGGATTGCCGGGAGTGAAATGGTTCAGCCAGTTGAACATTTCGAATCGGAACATGATCCGATGCTGTTCGGTGATATTGAACATCTTGTGAATACCGAGGTCCCAATTGTACCCGCCGGGACCGCGGCCTGTATTGTAGCCGAGAGTTCCGAAGCGTCGCTCTCGAGTGACGCTTGCAAGGTCGTAGGCAGCGGGATTTAGCCACACCAGACTGTCGTCTGTATATAGACGCTGGTCCACTCCCGGTACTGCATCTGGACGTTGCGGCCCACCTTGGCCATTGCCGACAACATCACGTCCGTTAACGATGTTCAGCGGCTGCCCGGAGCGCACGTCCAGAATCCCTTGCAAAGTCCAGCCGCCCAGCAGAAACTGGCCGGCTCCATGACTGGCAAATTCGGGCGCCGGTAACGCATAGGAATGAACCAGGGTAAAGCGATGCCGCAGTTCTCCCGGAGACGGCCCGACAGAACCGGCGATGTTAAAGAAGTCCTGCGTTATTCCATCCTTTTGGAAATTGGAGTCCGCCGCGCCGTACTGCATGGTTTTCGAGTAAGTGTAATAGGCATCTAGCGTGAGGCCTTTCGTCAATCGCTGCCGTACGCTAACTTGGAGCGCGTGATACCAACTACGACCCGAGTTCTGTTGCAGCCAGGCTGGGCCGATATCGGAATGGGGACGGACTCCCGTCACAGGATCTATCGGGTTCAGCAAAGCGCCCTGATAGAGCTTGAGGGCCCGGTTACCTACATACGCCGCCTGCAGCGAAAGACTCTTTGTCAGCGCGTGTTGCAGGCTGAGATTCCATTGTCCTGAATACTCGTCGCGCCGATTGCGATCGGGAGCCAGCAGGCCGGGAACCAGTCCGCTTGGAAGCTTGCTGGGGTCATCGCGTACCGCCTGTACAAAAGCGTTCGGGAACGGGAAGTGTACCGGACTTAAACTAGCCGGAATGTCCACGACATTCACCACCGGGAATGATGGCACCCGGGCATCGATCCAGGCGTCATCATAATAATAGAAGGGTTGAGGCGGCCCATAGGTGATCCCGCCGCCCATTCGCAATACGGTCTGCCCTTTGCCGGTGAGATCGATAACCAGCCCGGCGCGTGGAGCGAAGTTGTTGCGGTCCGGTTCCCAGATGGGCTCACCCCGCAGAGTGCGTGGACCGAAGGGATCCGTGGTGGCGAGACCGATGGAACCAGCGAAGACGGTGTAGTATTCGTATCGCAAACCCAGATTCAATTGCATCCGGCGATTCACCTTCCACTCGTCCTGAAAATAGCCGGCGTACGTATAGTAGTGATAACCCCGTCCGGGATTCCCGAAGTCGAGTTCGAGCGAGAAGATCTTGTCGCTGATCAGATCGGGAAGGCTGTTGTACATGTGAACAACGTTGCCGCCGTACTGCGTTCGCTTACTGTCGGTGGCACGGACTTCGAATCCCGCCTTGAACGTGTGCGCGCCGCGAATCCAGTTGAAATTATCCACGCCCATATAGGTGGGCGTGTCGGAAGATAGCGAATCGACTGTCGTAATTCCGGTCAGCCCCGGGGCGGTGACACCTCGTCCATCCTTGGTGACCATTCCGACGCCTTCAACGAAGACATTGTTAGCTGGATCGTCCGCCGCGACATGGCGTGAAATCGGATAGTGGTTATACCCGAAGCGCATCTCGTTTGACATTGTGGAAGAAATCAACATGAAGTCAGAGATTGCCCAGTTCTTCACGGGCACCGGCAGTAGCTGATGAATTACTGGCGATAATTGGGGATTACTAACCAGTTGATCGTTCCAGACAAAGCGGCCCGAGAGTCGATGTTTGCCGAGATTTGCATCCACGCGCGAGAGCGTAGTGTCTTCCGTCACCCGTTGCGCGTCGTTGCGGCGGTGAAAACCCACCAGCGGATTTGCGGTAGGTGTCTGGGAAGCGGGACTGAAATCGGTGAAGAACTTTACTAGCTCCGGATTGGTGATCTGGCTGAGGAGTTGGGGCGAAGCGACGTTGCCGGTGATGTCACGGCCGCGGACGATCCGGCTACCCTCGTAATTGAAAAAGAAGAACAGCTTGTCCTTGAGAATGGGGCCTCCGAAATTGCCCCCGAACTGATTGTGTCGTAATACCGGTTTGGCGAGTCCCGACCTGTTCGAGAAAAAGGTGTTCGCATCGAGTTTGTCGTTGCGAAAGTATTCGAGAAGGGTTCCATGAAAGGTGTTGGTGCCGCTCTTGGTGGTGACATTGATCGCGCCACCAGTCCCGCGCCCGTACTCGGCCGAAAAGGCGCCGCTCGATGTCTTAAACTCCTCGATCGCCTCGACGCTGATGGTGTTGATTACCGTGCCGCTGCCGCCGACAGCCGAGATGCCGGAACCGTTGTTCTCGCCGAAGGACATGTCAACTCCGTCGAGCGTCCAGTTGTTCCCGAGGCCAGGAAGTCCGTTGAACTGCACTCCACCGCGGTTCGCTCCGGCAGTGCCTAGATTGAACCCGGGCTCGAGTGCGAGCAACTGCGTGAAGGTGCGCCCATTCAACGGAAGATCTCGCACCTTGGATGAGTCGATGACGACCCCAAGGTCTGTCGTAGTGGCATTCACTAAAGGCGCTTGCGCCAGGACTTCTACGGATTCAGTCACCTGCCCAAGAACCATCCGGAAATCGATTCGCGGCTTGGTGCCCGCATGCACGTCGATCTCGGCTGTCGAGGACCGCCGGAATCCCGGCTGTTGCACGCTCAAAACGTAGTTCCCCGTGGGAAGAAGAGGAAATTCGTAATATCCTTCCCCGTTTGTTACGGTCCGGGTGATTACATTGGTTTCAACGTTCCTTGCTTCCACTTGAGCATCGGCAAGCACCAGCCCCGATGGGTCGGTAACAATTCCCACGATTGATCCACCGGTAATTTGGCCTGAAACAAAGCCACAAGCGGCGAACATCAGAAACGCGACGGCACACAAAGGCGTTCGAGACATAGAAACCTCCTTGACAGCTTCCACTGCGCGCACAGACCCCCTCTTGGCCGAGAAGGCGGATGCAGGGATGATAGTGCGAATCCTCCGCACTGTCAAGCAAAAAGACGCACAATGTAGCGTCGATGACGCCTTATTCGAGGCTAAAAGCGCACAATCCTGCAAACAATCTTGCGAGATGGCTCCCGTAGTGCTAACTTTGAACGCGTCTATGATCGCCACTTCCAGCAGCGCCGCCATACGAACCAAATGGGTCGCAGTGGGCCTGCTTTCCGCGGGTCTGGCCGCGGACTATTTGACCAGGTTAGGCATCTACTCTGTGTTTCCGCTATTGCGGAAAGAGTTAATTGCCAGCGATGTCGTGTTGGGTCTTGTGGCCTCATCTTTTCCCTGGACTTATGGAAGTCTGTCGCCAGTGGCGGGGTATCTCGGCGATCGATTTTCCCGCCGGACGGTAATTCTTTCGAGCATCATCGGGTGGAGCCTTGCTGCGGGTCTTTGCGGGCTTGCGCGTACTGTGTGGGAATTGGTCGCGCTGCGGGTGTTGTTGGCTGTTGCGCAAGTTCCTTTCATGCCCACGGCGCAAGCGCTCGTCGCTGATTTGCACGGGCCGGAGACCCGCGGCAAAGCATCGGGATTGTTCCAGTCGGGATCGTATGCAGGCATCTTCCTTGCAGGATTGCCCGCGGCTGCTCTTGCAACTCACTTCGGATGGCGAATGATGCTGGTCGTTACCGGATTCCTTGGATTGTTGTTAGCAGCCGTTATGTGGCGATACTTGCCGGCCGGAGAAAAGACCGCGGCTGAACCGAGGGGGACTGTGTCGGTTCGCGAGGCGCTGTCGCTGCTGAGAGTTCCATCCCTACTGCTGATCACTGCGGCCTTCGCGCTGGCTGGAATCGCCTTCTGGGTTCTCTTCACCTATTTGGCATTGTTCGTCTACGAACGGTATCGCGTTAGTCTCGAGGCCGCTGCCTTTCAGGCAACCTTCTACATGCAGTTTTCGGCAATGTTGCTGATGCCCGTGATTGGCGGCTTATTCGATCGATGGACGCTCCGCGATCGACGCAACCGTTTCTACGCTTGCGGACTGGTGAGCCTTCTAGGGATCCCGGCGTTATTGGCCGTGGGCGGCGGAAGTCATCCCGCGCTTCTCATCGCAGGCTTGATCTCTTTCGGCATCGTCATGGCGGGTACGGACGCCAGTTGGATGCCGATGCTGTGCTACATAACGCAACCCCGGCAAAGAGCTACAGCCTACGGCATGCTGAACACGTGTGCAACGCTGGCGGGAGGCACGGCCGCTATGATGACAGCCCTCGTCATGAAATCGGTTGGACTAGGAACCGTTATCCTGGCGCTGGCAGGCTTATTCTTCCTGCTAGCGGTGCTGGTGGTGATCGTGGGCCGTGTTTTTCTGAGCCGCGACGCTGTTGACGAGGAGCTTGACAGCGTCACCTCAAGCCTCGTAAAGCCACGCGAGGTCCAGCACCTTGATTCGAGTGGCGTGCCGGTTTTCAAACTCGCCCACTCCGTATCCGTAGTCATACGTGATAGCAACCTCTTTTCCGCTGAACACCACGGTCGGATAGCAGATGCGTGCACAGCCCGGGCTGTGGGGATAACGACTTCGGTCCGCAGGTTGCGGATACCTGTGCTCCGAACGGAGCACTTCCACCCGCTCCGGAGGGTTGATGTGGACGCGGTCGTCCATCGATTCCAGATTGCGGAAATGTCCCCATGTATCGCCGCCATCCGAGGAGATCGCTGTTGACAGCCGGTGACGGCTCAGACCGGCCCGTATCTCCTCTGCCGAAGCCTGGTTCCAGACGAGCAGCAGATCTTTCGACTGAGGAATTCGCACAAGCATGGGTGGGGTATAGGAGGCCGCCACCGAGGCCGGTTGCGGCGCCGACCAACTCACACCATGATCTACTGAGACGCTACGGTAGAAGCGGCCCAGTTCGGTTCGGCCAAACATCAGCAGTGAGCCGTCCGCACGTTCGACCAAGCTCGGTTCCTCGAATGAGTAGCAGCCTTGCCGGCCTTGGTCGAGACTGACAAACAATTCGCTGAGACTGCGGCGCCAGGACTCCCCGTCGTCGTCCGAATAGAAGACCCAGCTGACACAGATGCTGTTGGAACCCACTTCGGAATCGTCGCCCGCCACCGGGCTGTACCAGTTGAAAGTCGGAACCACGATACGGCCATTCGAAAGGACGCGAGCCCCCGCAGTGCGGCAAAGAGAAAAGATCCGATCGATCACTACAGGACGCGACCAACTCGCGCCGCCATCCATGGACGTTCGGAAATGCAGCGTCCCATCGCGCCCCGGGCGGGAGTAGGGACCTCCATACACGATACCGAGTTGTTTGGATTTAAGGTGCAGCAGGCTCAGATGAACGTTGTCGCGGCCGGTCTCAATCAGTGCGCCACCGTTTTCGCGCACCGGTTGTGTTGGTCCCCAAGTTCGGCCTCCGTCTTTTGAGAACTTGCCGACGAGCTTATGGCCTTCACCGAAGAGCAGCCAATAACGTCCATCGGCGAGACGCGCGAGAGTAACTTCCTGGACGTCCTTTCTTGGTGGAATCGGTAAGCCTTCAAAAAGGACGGATCCAGAGGCTGCGTGCGCGCATACCCGAGACGCGGCGATTCCCGCCAGCAATTGCCGGCGTGAGATCATCTCTTCACCAACTCATCAAGGCCTATCTTTTCGAATACCAGATCGGCTGTACTGCCTTCATAAACAATTCCAATGTGCCCGTCATCCACGCGAGAGATGCTTGGATAGCCGCGCCCCTTGCCTTGGTCGAGCAGGAGATGATTCTTCTCCGGCCACGTGCGTCCTTCGTCGAAGCTCACTTGAATCGTCTGGTTGACGCGAGCCGTTTGCGAATGAGGATTCGAGAACAGGAGGAGGCGCTTAGTTTCGCCGCCCTGGTTGTAGTCAACGGCACGGAGGCTCGCGTTGCAATTCGGCTCAATCAACGTCTTCCGATTGGTCTCGTGAGGTTGCCAGGTCTTCCCAAGATCCTTGGTGACATAGACGGCGCGGAGACGCTCATGGTCGTTGCGCATATTTAGCATGATGGAGCCGTCGCTGAGTTGCGCGGCCTGGCATTCGTTTCCGCCGCTGAAGGCCGGCGCCCCGACGGTCCATGTGGCGCCGTGATCCGCGCTGACCATGATGGTTGCGAACGGGACACCTTTTTCATCGCGTCCCTGGACGGGCATTACAAGCTTCCCATCGGGGAGATTGATGCCTTGCTGCGGGGCCGGCGCGAGCAGCCACCATGCCTGCTTCTTGAGTTTGCGAGTGAGATTCTCCGGCTTCGTCCAGGTGAGTCCGTCGTCCTTCGACCGCACCATCATCAATTGGGCGCTTTTGCCTATCTCGAATCCGGGCTCCGAGCCATCGTCCTTCCATTGATGCTTTCCCGGCTTCCCCCACATCCAAACCGCAAAAACGAAAATCTCACCGGTTTTCTGATCGACGACGATTCCGGGATCGCTGACGCCATTCTGTTCCGGAGGCAGTTTGCCGTACTCGCCCATGTCCATGATCACCCGTACTGGCTCCCACGTCCGTCCACCGTCGGTACTGCGACTCAACCCGATATCGATATCCTCCTGCAAGTCGCGCGACATGCGCCGGCGCATGTCATAAACGGCGTAAAGCGTGCCTTTGGGACCGGTGGCAAGAGAAGGGATGCGATAGGTGTGGACGCCATCGTCGTTGTGTTTGCGGAGCGCAATGCCGATACGCCGGGAAACATCCGACGTCGCAGCTTCAGGCTGGATGGTTCCCCCGCCGATACTCACCGACGTCAACTTCGCGGCTACTTTGTGAGATAGATCTGCCGAAGGCTTCAGCTTGCACGAGAGCAACAGCACGTTGGCGCCAGGTTGCAGGTCTTGCGTACCTTGAAAGGAGAGCTTTGCCGACGGTTGTGCGGACTGGCCGAAGCGAGACTCAGAGCCGAAGTCCGGCTTCGAGCCCGTGTAATACAACTCGACCGAATCGAGATCGTTCATCTCCGTGGTTCCGTCGAGGGCGACCTCCACCGACTGCAGTTGCGCCGGCGTACTACGCTTCGAGTCGATGGTCACCTGCATGAGGACATTGCGATCGTTCCGGATCAGCACGGGATGAACGTCCTTTGTTACCGAGACCGTAAGTCCGTCCGTTCCGCGACTCCCACATGCCATGTTGAACAACGCTGCCACGCAGAGAATCCCTGCGCCGGCCCCGAAATAAGTCTTCGAACCCATCATTTATCGCGCTCCATTTTCGTTTTGCCGGCGCTCCCGTGCTGCTACGACCGCCGTTTCCGCTTCCATTTCTTTGACCTTGCGAGCGTACTCGTCCGCCTGGGCCACGATGTCCACGCCCACCATCTCGCTCCAAGCCGCGATCAACTTACTGGTGACTGCGCCGGGAGTGCCGGCGCCAATGGGCTGCCCGTTAATAAATGTGCAGGGCATGATTCCGAACGACGTCGCAGTGAAGAACGCTTCGTCGCCGTTCATCACTTCATAAAGGCCGAAGTCCTGCTCATGAGTGGGAATGGAGAGATTCCCGAGCAACTCTAAGACCGCTGCGCGCGTGATCCCGAGCAGAATATTTCTCCCAGGAGGCGTATAAACCTCCCCCCGGCGAACCACAAAGAAATTCGATCCGGTTCCTTCCGTAATAAGTCCCTGATCGTCTGTCAGCAGCGGCCACGATGCGGGGTCCATGCTTTGCGCTTGAATGTTCGCCAACTGATAATAAATGCGGCTCCGATTCTTCACCTTGGGATCGATTAGGTGAGCGGGGACGGCTCGCTGTGATGGGATCACAGCACGAACACCCGATCGATAGAGTGGTCCGTAACCCGAGAGGTGCCACCAGTACGGCCAGCAGCTTATGGTGACCGTGGGGCGCACAGTCCCGCCGAACACGCTCTTGTACATCGGAAGCGCACCCCGAGAAATATTCTGCATGATTTGGGCATCGGCGCCGTCGAGCGCGGGAAGATTCAGCTCGAGGGTTTGGAGCGTAGCCTGCTCCATCTCATCGATCGTCAGCGCGCAATCTATCCCGAGATAACGAAGTCCTGCGTATGTCCGTTCGAGGTGTGCGCGCAGCCGGAACGGTTTCTGTCGGTACGTTCGAATCATATCGAACACCATATCTCCGAACATCAGCGCGGAATCGAATATCGAAACGCGAGCCTCCTGTTCGGAGACAAACTCTCCGTTGAAATAGACCTTGCGGCTCACCATGATCGTCTCCCTAGCCTTGAAGTCCGTAATCGTGTTCGACCTTTACAACAACCTTGTGCAGCTCGTGAGGGCCATCCAGATGACAGTTGGGCATGTGCCCGCCTCCCGGAAAGAACACCGCGAACTGTCCCGGATAGAGCTTGACCTTGACATAGTTTGCGGGCACGGCATAAGAGGCGGCATCGTCGCTTGTCTGATACGGTGTGATCACCTTTAGAGTTTCGGCGGGAGCGAAGCCGGTAGTAACCTGTCCCGAGATCATGTAGTGCACGTCGATGTACTTCCGGTGCGACTCGAACTCAACCTTCTCCGGCGGCTGCGATTTCGACTTGTCGATTATGGCGTATGCCTTGGGATCAATTACGTGCTTGCCGAGCGCTAACTGCGCCAGGTCGGAACGCTCGAGAAAGCGGAACGCCACTGCCAGGCGGCGAAGGTCGGCGTGAGTCTGCCACGATTTCAGATCCCCTTGCACCAAAAGTGAATCCTTGCCGGTTGCGGCGATTGGGAGTATCGTCAATCCAAAACCGGCCCCCATCGCGCGAAGAAACTTTCGCCGGCCGCCCGGCGCCTCCGTTATTGCCAAGAATCATCTTTTCAATCCCCTTTCTTCGGGAGTTCGTTAGTCGGCATTATTCGAAAGCCCGCGGTTGTACTCGACCAACACTTCCATTCCGGTGAGAACCGGCTCCACCGACATCTGCGGATTCAACTTGCGCACATTCACTTCCAGCGTGTTCTCACCGGCGCGCATTATCTCCAGAGGGACCGGCATTGTCATCCATGTATCGTTATTCATGATGAAGACGGCGCGCGCGCGGCGAGTCTCACGCGCCAGTAAGGTGGCATTCATCGATACGTCGAAATCATCTGGCGCCGTATAGTTGGTGATCTTGAGCCGAAGCGTGATTTGCGGTATTGCTCCGCTTTGCTGCGCCTTACGCAAATCATCGGCGAATCCGAATGGAACGCGATGCCGGCCGGGCTTAAGCGACACAGGCAACACAATGTCGTCAATGGCTCGATAATCGCGCGATGCCTGGCCCGCATTCCCTTCCACATCGGTTTCGCGCGACACCGATTCGAGCACATAGCGCTTGTTCTTGAATTGGAAGTCGTTCCTATCGCGAAGTTCGTGAAGAACGCGGTAATAATCGGGATGAACCTCGCTGTACCAGACGGAGTTGAGCGCCTGCGACCGGGGAGGAGTCTGTGCGTCGTGCCCGTGGAGCAGGTGGCCGTAGTTGAACAGATTCAAACCATGCGCGCCTCGGCCGTACATTAACTGCGCCCAGGCCCGCGTTTCCTCGGTCGTCCGCCAATGGTTGATGCTCGGGTAAATCCAACATGGCTTGTCGCGCACCAGTTCGAGCCACGGCTTCAAGTCGAGCGTCATCGTCATGTAGCCGCAGCCCGGCGAGATCGCATCGATCAAGCCCTGTTTCACCCAAGTGACAACGTCGAGTCCACGCTCGACGCAGGCATCGATCTTAGGGATCACCCGTACGTGGAAGTAAAGCTTTCGCTGCCGCTCTTTGGCAAGGCGGTCAACAATTTTCCTCACGTTCCGCATAAGGTCCGTCATCAGGGCGGCATTCTCGGGTTTGCCTGACTCCTTGAAATACCGCGGGTCTCTGTCGAAATCGAGAGAGATGCCGTCGTTATCCCAACGCGTGAGGAACTCTTCGATAATGGCCAGCTTGTGTTCGCGCACTTCTTTGTGAGCGAAATCAAACATTCCCCACGTAAAGGAATCCATGCCTCGCTTCAGATCCGCAGGCAGGCCCTTGAAGCCGGTTTCCCAGTTGATCGGGTATTTTCCATAGCCCAACAACAATCGTGGATTTTGTCGCTTGAAGCGGCTCACCTCGTATCGAAAGAATTGATCGTGGGGATCGTTCATCCGTACGATCGGAATGACCTTCCATCCCAATCGATGGCCGTATTCCACAGCCAGCTTCGGAGGATTCGCATCGGACTCGATCAATCGTTTGGTGTTCTCGCGGTAACGCCAGACCCATGCATCTCCCAACTGATTGAAGCTGTCCATCAGTAGTTCGCCGGTCTTCAGCCCGGCTACATACCCGTCACTGGAACACAGATTATAGAAGATGGCATCAACCTGGGTTCCGGCCATAGGATGAATGCACTCCTCTACCCAACGTTCACGCGTGAGCGGGTAATCGGCGCACGGGATGTCGTTCCATTCGGTCTCGAAAATGAGGCGGAATGGAGGCTCTCCGCGGCTTTCACCGCCGGCGAGGCGAGAGACGCAGCTGCTGCCGCGCCTGCAGCAGTTAACGAGGAGCGAAGGAAATTACGCCGGCCCTTTTTCATGGAATCCCCTCCGGAGATCGGCTATCGTTAGGAGGAGGCCGCACGACTCATTGCACGACATTGCACGTTCATGCGGCTTTGACACAGCAGAGACTATATATCAGATCAGAAACGACGTTGTCAAATGAGATCCCACGACCGAACTATGCATCCAAAAATGCAAGAACTGTTGACAATATCGGCACAGAATGGCATACTACGGCACGTATTAGGGCGGATCCGTTGAATTTGTGCATTATTGCGCCCCTTAATGGGAAGATATGAGCACGAGCAAGGTGAGCTTGTTCCGTGAAGAACGGAAGCTTCAAATCTTGGAGATGCTGAAGGTCGATCAGAGGGTGGAGGTCGCCCGTTTAGCATCTCGCTTTGAAGTCAGTGAGGACACGATCCGGCGCGACCTGCGGGATCTCGAGACGCAAGGGTTGATCGTCAAGACCCACGGCGGAGCTTTGAATCGTGTCGAAGCTCCTAAATCCTACGAAAAGCGATTGGAACATGCCTGGAGCTTTAAGTCCTCCATTGGTAAGGCTGCGGCAGCGCTGGTTGAGGAGGGCGAGTGCCTTCTGATTGATAGCGGCACCACCGCTCTCAGCCTGGCCCGCTCGTTGAAGGTGAACAAGGCTAAAGTGCTCACCAACAGCCTGGAAGTGGCGAAGGTCATCTCGGAGTACCCGCAACTGGAGCTAGTTGTATTAGGCGGACGATGGGACCCGCTACATCAATTGGTTGGACCTGCAACGGTGGATCAACTGCTGCGATACCGCGTGGACAAAGTCTTTCTTGCGATGCCTGGCTTGGATGTCAAGCACGGTATCACGGTGCCGTCAGAGGAAGAGGCGGCTGTAAAGCGGGCGATGATTCAGATTGGCCAGCAGGTGATTGGTCTCGCCGACCACACCAAGATGGGCGTGGTCGCGTTCGCTTACGTGGCGGCCGCATCCGTGATCGATCTACTTGTCACGGACGAATTGGCGGACCTCGGTCCGTTTGGCGCCATCGGCTGGGAAGTTGTGCGGGTCAAGCGAGAAGCGGAGTGATTTTGGACCGCGACCATGGCGCCTAGAACGGCCGATGTCATCGTCGTTGGGGCTGGAATTTCCGGGCTCAGCATCGCTCTACATCTGAAAGAGAGCGGAGTACAAAAGGTCACGGTGCTGGAGCGTCACAGCGTTGGTTCGGGTCAATCCGGGCGGGCGGCTGGAATCCTCCGCGCATTGGTCAACAACACGGCCGTGTCAACGATGCTGTTGAGTTCGCTGCGGTTCTTTCGTACCTTCCGGGAACGATACGGCGAAGCTTTGCCAATCAACGAATGTGGTTACCTGCTGATCGACAAGCTACAGCGCGAGGAAGCGATGAATGGCTCCCTGTGCCGAGCGGCAGCGGCGGGATGTCAAGCGACGCGCATTGACCAATCCCAGGCCGGCGAACTTCAACCAGGGTTACGGAGGAGTGACGATGACATCTATGCGTTCGAGCCGGCGGCCATTTTCCTCGACGCAATGCTGGCGGCCCAGACATTCCGCAAGGTCGTGAGCCGTTTGGGGGTCGAATTGGAAGAAGGCTGCGAAGTGCAGTCGCTCCTGTTTAATGGAACTCGCCTCGAAGGCGTAGAGACGAATCATGGGCGGTTCCTCGCGAACAAAGTTGTGATTGCGACATCGGTGCTGGGCGCTGAGCAGTTAAAGAAGGTTGGCATTGAAGTTCCGGTGTTTCCGCGTCGAACCGAGATGGCATTTTTTTCCGTCTTTCCCGAATCGAGTTATCGCTCGCGATGCATCTTGTCGGACGCTCGAACCCTTTTGTATTTGCGACCTGAAGGTTCCGCGCAGATGTTCGTGGGCTGGCGGGAAGGGGACCGGCCGTGGTCGCCGGCTGATGCAGTTGGGCTCGATCCGGAAAACTACCGGCAGACCGCCCATCATCAGAGTCTCGCCGTGATGGCTGAGCGGCTCACTGAAACGCTGCCGTTCATGGCCAATGGGTTCGTTCATCGTACGTATGCATGCGTGTACGACTACACGCCGGATGGCATGCCGGTACTTGACTGCGCCAAGTCTGTGCCGGGCCTCTACTTCGCATTGGGTTTCAGCGGAGGTGGTTTTTCCCTCTCTCCGTGGGTAGGCGCCTCCATGGCGCGGTTCGTAGTCAGTGGTCTGAAGCCTCCCGAAATGGAATTGCTTAGACTCGGGCGATTCCAGGAAGGCGCCCTGCTGTCGTGGAGTAATGCATCATCGAGTGATACAGCGGGAGCAAACGCATGATCGGCGTCAATGCATCCGTCGCTTTCGACAGCGCTCTGTTGAGTCACTACTATCTGACCGATCCGTATTCTTTCTATAGTGAACTTCGAAGCAAAGCCCCCGTCTACTTCAGCGAACGATTGAACGGATGGATCGTGACCCGCTACGCGGACGTCACCTCTGGGCTTTTGGACAAGCGCCTGATCTCCGGTCGCCGCGTAGAATCATTCTCCAGTCACTTGGAACGCGCCGACCAGGATCGAATGGCAGCGCTGCACCGGCATTTGGAGAAGTGGATCGGCAACATGGACCCGCCGGATCACACGCGTCTTCGAGCGTTGGTAAACAAGGCCTTCACCCCTCGGATGGTGCAGGAGTTACAGAATGCTATAGAAGGCATCGTCAAACGACTCTTGAATGCAGCCCAGGCCAGGGGAGAGATGGAATTCGTTCGGGAGTTCGCTTATCCCTTGCCGGCGACTGTGATTGCCACGATGCTCGGAATTCCAGCCGAGGATCAGGAGAGATTTATCGTATGGGCGGACCATCTTACTGCCTATACTGGGAGCGGAACAGCCGCGCCCGATTTGGCGCTTGCCGCCCAGCGCAGCGTGCACGAACTGACCATGTATTTCCGTAGCATTGCGGAAGAGAAGCGCGCCAGGCCGGGTAACGATTTGATCAGCAGTCTTGTTTCGCTTGAAGAAGAAGGGGACCGGATATCGGAACAGGAACTTCTGTCGATGTGCACATTCCTCCTGGTGGCGGGTCATGAAACAACCATGGCGCTCCTCTCCAATGGATTGCATGCGCTGCTGCAGAATCCTCAACAGAAGCAAGCGCTGCGGGACGATCCGGGATGGATGAGAACGGCGGTAGAGGAATTCCTACGCTTTGACAGCCCGATTCAGCATCAGACAAGAGTTGCTGCAGAGACATTGACGATCTCTGGCACACGAATCGAGAAGGGGCAACGTGTGTTGCTTATGCTCGGCGCGGCAAATCGTGATCCTGCCCAATTCGCCGAGCCGGACATCTTAAACATTTCGCGCGATCCCAACCGGCACGTCGCATTCGGCCTGGGCATCCACTACTGTATTGGCGCGCCCCTCGCTCGGCTTGAGGCGCAGATCGCTTTCGTCGAGATTCTGCGCCGTTTTCCGCAAATCCGCTCACAAGAGCAGAGCGTACAATGGCGAGTCCATACGTCGAACCGGAATCCGATTTCCATGAGGGTGACCTGGTAGCGATTCCAAATGCCGCAAGCGATCGAAAAAGTCGGGCGCAAAGCGAGTCAATCAATTCCGTACCGCGAGCCCCTGAAACTCGGTGAGCGGCTTCGAACGGCTTTCGACCTGGCGCGTCACATCAACCGGCACGATCCTCGCGCCGCGCGGACGTTTCTGCGGAAGACGTATCCGGAGATGGGATGGCTGGCTCGGGCGCAGCGTTTTGCTGGTTGGCTTTGGAAGCAATGTTGGACAGACATTCCGCGCGCCCGGCGCGAGATCTCGTTTGACGAGCCGGTTTCGAAGACACCGCTCTGGCTGGCGGACGGAAATCCCTTCGCTGCTTATCCGTGGAACGGCAACCCATCAGCGCAATTGCCGGAGCAGGCAGATGTCGTGGTAATCGGCGCCGGATTCACGGGCGCCTCGATGGCATATCACTGGGCGAAATCAGGAACGGAGCAGTCGATGGTCGTCCTGGACATGGGCGACCCGGCGTCGGGAGCCTCCGGAAGGAACGCCGGCGAAGTCGTGATGGGTCGCTATTTTGCCTTGGTGTTCTCTACTGTGCGGAGACACTTGCCCCGCTTGAGACCCGATCTTTCTCCATCTTCCATGGATCGAATGGCACGGCAGTTCGCCGCCGTTTACTGTAAGGCCGCCTATCATAATGCTGACCTTATTGAGAGGACCATCCGGGAGGAAAGCTTCGATTGTGATTACGTGCGGGAAGGTTGGGTACAGGAACGACCGGCCCAGGAGCAAGCGGCTCTGGAAGACACAGTACGCCTGGGCGTCGAGAACGGCTTCAGCGATTGGGACAAGCTTTCCGCGGAAGAGGCAAGCAGGAAGACCGGCGCACATCTCGAGGCGCCGGCCAACTATTCGCGGCGTGCCGCGCGTTTTCATCCCGCCAAGTGGGTTTGGAGCTTGTTTGAAAAGGCGCTAGCCTCGCATTCTGTGCAGTTATTCACGCGGACAAAGGTGCTTAGCATAGCGGATGAAGGCGAGCAGTATAGTGTCGTCACGCAACGTGGAACCATTCGAACGAGGCATGTAGTAAACGCCACCGAAGCGTACACGGCCAATCTGGTCAAACGTTTTCGTGGTATTGTTCAAGCGCGCCAAAGTCAGGCCGCCTACGGGCTGGATGAGGGTCGATCGGTAAAGCCCAATGTTCCCTTTAGCGGCAGCACGTTCTTCTGTGTACGGCATCGAAACGGAATCCTTTTCGGTTCCGACGAAACGCCGATACCTGACAGCGGGATCGGTCGAAACGTGCCGTCACGGTTTATCACCGCGTTTGTTGCGGCCCAACTGCAGGCGAAGTTCGCGCCGTTCCCCTTACGCGTGACGAACGAATGGGCAGGCAGTGTCGGCTTCACGCCCGACGAGTATCCGTTGGTAGGACTCATCGATGGCAAGCGGCATCACCTTGTCGCCGGTATGAGCGGCTCGGGGACGGCCGTCAGTTTCAATGCCGGACGCTGTCTCTGTGAACGCATTCTCGGCAGGGCGCATGACGATGATTATCCGCCGGAGTATTTCGCGCCCAGTCGCTTGCTCGATCCGGCAACTCATGTTTGGCCCGAATCCCCTCCGCCGTAAGCAACACACCGTGGCCAGGACGCGATTCAGAAACGACGAATGGAGAAACGATGCGTGAGAGTCGAGTAAGGAAACGTTGGGGGCAGGGCAAGCCGGTTCTTGCGACTGTAGCCCATTTCGCGGACCCATCGAGCGCGGAACTCATCGGTTTGTTGGGGTTCGACTGCTTATGGATTGATCTCGAACATCAACCGCTCGGGATGGAAGAGGCCGGCAATGTGATGCGAGCCGCGCGCGTGGGAGACATGGATGTGATGGCTCGCCCCGCCAAGGGCGAATACATGCGGATGGCTCGATTGTTGGAGGCCGGAGCGTCGCTCATCATGTATCCGCGATGCGAAACCGCGGACGAAGCGCGGGAACTAGTCCGTTGTGCGAAGTTTCCGCCATTGGGAGAACGTGGGTTCTTCAGCGCGAGCCCAGACAATCCATACAGCACCATGCCGGTGAAGGACTACCTGCGGCAGGCGAATGAACAGACCATTCTTATCGCTCAAATTGAATCGCCCAAAGCGTTGAAGAACGCCCGTTCGATCGCTGAGGTAGAAGGGATTGATGTTCTCTTCTTCGGTCCGGGTGACTACTCCATGATGTCCGGCGTAGCGGGCGAGTTCGAATCGGCAGTTGTACAGGATGCGCTGCGCGAGACCTGCCGCGTGGCGCTGGCTGCCGGCAAGCGGTTCGGCACAACCGTTTCCTCTGTGGAATACACCAAACGAATGCTCGATATCGGAGGAACATTGCTGTGCTACGGCGGCGATCTGCATTTTGTGCGCCAGGCCCTGATCGACACCAGGACCCGTTTCGGTCCTCTCGGTTTTGAGTTTGAGCCGAAACTGCAACACGACCGGAAAGCGCCGGGAACGATCTGAACAGACAAAGGAGTGGTCGATGAGTAGCGATGTAGTCCGTATAGGCTTGCTTGGTTGTGGCGCCATCTCGCAGTTTGCTCACATACCGGCGCTCATGCGAGCCGATGGAATCGCGTTCTCCGCCATTTGCGATGGGGCCCCAGACCTGCTGGCCACAATGGGCGCCCGTGCCGGCGTGTCGAACTTGTTCACGGATTATGACGAGTTTCTTGATAAGAGCGAAGTCGATGCCGTATTGATCGCCGTACCCGACGAGTTCCATCTTCCATTGGCGAGACAAGCATTAAAGGCTGGAAAGCACGTATTGCTGGAGAAGCCGCTCGGCGTCAACAGTCAGGCGTGCGCGGAGCTTTCCGAAGCCGTGAGAACCTCCGGGAAGAAGCTTCAGGTGGGCTGCATGAAGCGACACGATCCGGGAGTGGCTTTTGCGCAAGCCTTTGTTCGAGAGCGAATCGGCGACGTCTTTTCAGCGAGCGGATGGTATCGCGATTCCTTGTTCCGCTACGACATGCAGGAGGCCATTCTGCCGCGTACATTGACGAGTTCTCAGGCCATCCGGCCGGCGCTCGATCCGAAAACATCGGATCGCCGCCACTACTCCCTCGTGACTCATGGCGCACATTTGTTCGACACACTGCGCTTCCTCGCGGGCGATGTTTCCACATTGAGTGCGAGCCTGGTGGAGAAGGCCAATCAATATTCCTGGCACGGGCTGATGCGCTTCGAATCCGGAGCGTTGGGACATTTTGAATTGTCCGTGAAGGTCAGCGGTGATTACTCGGAAGGGTACTTCGTCCACGGAGAACATGGGAGTGTGGAGATCCGGACTTTCCTGCCGTTCTACTACCGGCCGAGCGAGATCCGTGCATTCGATGGCCGAACCCAGCAGTGGTCAACTCCGCTAGGCAGCGACAGCAACCCATACAAGAATCAGATCGAAGCTTTCGGGCGCGCAATCTTGGAGAACCGCCCCACCAATCCGGATGAGGCCGATGGATGGGCGGCGGTCAGCTTGCTCGAAGCTGTGGAGGATGCTGTTCGCCGTAAACGAGAAGTGGACGTGAACGGACGCGTCAGAGCATGAATGACTTCGGGATTTTCGCGAGAACGTTTACCCAGCCAACGCTCGAAGGTATTCTCGATGCCATCTCGGCGCACGGTCTCTCGCAAGTCCACTTCAATATGAAAGCTGCCTGCGATGCCAACCTGCCGGATGTCATCGAACCCGAGGTGTGCACGCGTGTCCGGAATGCATTTGCCGAGCGCGGTCTGATAATGACGTCGGTATCCGCCACCTTCAACGCGATCCATCCCGACCCGCGGCAGAGAGAGTTGGACACACGGCGTGCGTGTCATTTGATGGACTCCTGCCGGGCAATGGGAACTTCAATGCTATCTCTGTGCACGGGAACTCGCGATCCCTTAGATATGTGGAAACGGCATCCTGACAACGACCGGCCGGACGCTTGGCGGGATCTGCTCACGACCTCCGAGCAACTTCTGCCGGTGGCGGAACGAAACGGATTGACTCTCGGAATTGAGCCGGAGCGAAACAATGTAGTGAACTCGGCGGAGAAGGCGCGCCGCCTGCTCGACGAACTGCGATCCCCACATCTGAGAATCATTCTCGACGGAGCGAATTTGTTCGATGAGGGCCAGATCTCTGGGGCGCCTGACGTCATGCGTGAAGTATTGACCCGGGCTTTTGAACTCCTGTCCGAAGATATGGTAATGGCGCATGCCAAGGACATTCCCGGCCCGGAAGTGAAGAGTCAGGCGGCCGGGCGTGGGCTTTTAGATTGGCCGGTTTACTTCGAGCTCTTTCGAAAACATGGATTCGAAGGTCCCGTGATTCTCCACAACCTGACAGAAGCCGAGGTCCCAGCGGCCTTGTCGTTCGTGAAAGAAGGCCTGCGTGCCGTTTCTTGAACGCGCCGGCATTCACTTTTACTACGAGGTTTCTGGCGACGGGCCGCCCCTCATGTTTTGTCACGGATTGACCGGAGATCTGGAACAATCGAAGGAGTTGATTCAACCTTTATCCGGCTTTCGTCTCATCGTCTGGGATGCGCGCGGGCACGGCAAGACGAGTCCGGCCGGCCCAATCGAAGGTTTTACTTTCGATACGTTCTCTGAAGACTTGGCCGGGCTGATGGATCATCTCGACATACCGGGCGCGGTTGTCGGCGGTGTCTCGATGGGAGCAGCGGTTTCAACTCGCTTCGCCATCCGCCATCCGAATCGCGCGAAGGCGTTGCTGCTGGTTCGTCCGGCATGGCTGGAGCAAACACTGCCCGAAGGGCTGCGACTTCATGCGCGCGTGGGAGATTATTTGGAAGTGTACGGCCTCGAAAGAGGACGCCAGCTATTTGAGGAACTCCCCGAATATCGGGCCATGAAGGAACGCCATCCCGACGTGGCTACCGGTGTCATCGGGCAGTTTTCTCAGCCGGGTGCGCTACAGCGTCGAGGCAGGCTACAAGGAATCCCGCGTGATGCGCCGATTCGAAGCTGGCAGGAGGTGGAGGCATTATCAACTCCCGCCCTGGTGATAGGTAACGACTCTGACTACGTGCATCCGTGGGATTACGCGGCAACGTGGGCTGAGCATCTCACATCAGGCCAGTTGGTGAAAGTGCCGCCCAGACCTATTGATTTTCCAACGCATGCAAAAGCGGTGAGGAAAAGCCTGGATTCGTTCCTGGCGCCGTTTCGCGAACCTTTCGATCAGGAGAATCTATGTCCGTAACCGCAATTCGTCACTCGGGAATCGTGGTCAGCAATCTCGCTACTTCGCTGCCGTTCTATCGTGATTTACTTGGTCTGGAGCCGTGGTGGGACCAGATCGAGGAAGGTCCGTTCGTCGAGGCCGTGACTGGCGTAGTAGGGGCCCGCATCCACACTGTGAAGCTGAAGGCCTCAAACGGAGTCTCGATCGAACTGCTGCAGTATCTTAATACGCCGAAGCCCGTGCCGCGTCTCACCAATTCGAATGATGTCGGATGTAATCACGTCGCCTTGCAGGTGACCGATCTCGACGGCTTATATGAGAAGGCCGTTGCTGCGGGGATCCGATTCAATACAGCGCCCGCGCTAGCCACCGGTGGAAACGCGAAGGTAACGTATTGCCGTGATCCGGAGGGAGTGATACTCGAATTGGTGGAGATCCTCAGCTAGCCGGCATGTCTCTCCACATCACCGATCTCGCGCCCGTTCAAACCCAACCGGTCAGCACTCGTTTTCGACGAATCATGACCGCGATTCCCGTACCGGAGTCCATTCCCGAGATCGAGCGTCTCCGTCGCGTCGAGCCCGAATCGATGGCCGGGATGCCGCCTATTCTTTGGGACAGCGCTGAAGGCTACCTCGTGCGCGACGCATACGGCAATCAGTGGATCGACCTCAGCAGCGGAATCGTAGTCGCAAACGTTGGCCACGCTCATCCCGCGATTCTCGCCGCGATTCGAAAGCAATTGGACTCGCGGCTGGTCTTTTCTTACGCTTTCTCGACTGCCATTCGCCGGCAACTACTCGAGAAGCTAGTCGCGCTCGGCGCCCGAAGAATTGAACAAAGCGATCCTTTTTTCCGCGGGCACGGAAGCGACCGAATGCGCCATCAGCCTCATGCGAAAGCACGGGCTGCGCATCGCTGAGAACAAAACAGGTATTCTCTCGATTGAATCGAGCTATCACGGACGTACATTATCCGCGAAACTCGCCGGCGGTTCGCCCGGCCCAATCGATGGCATCGCGCGAGAGATGGCATGTCACTGGCAACTCCCTTTGCCCGGCGGACCCGATTCACGAGGATTCGAAGAGGACATCGCCTCGCGCCGCATCGATCCGAAGCGGATCGCGGGTGTCATCCTGGAGTCGATTCCCGGTTGGACGACGACGCCCTATCCGAAGGAGTACATGCAGCATTTGATGCGATGGGCGAACACCCATCAGGTGCTGGTTACGGCCGATGAAGTGCAAAGCGGTATGGGACGGACTGGCCGGATGTTTGCCTTTGAACATTACGGGATCACGCCGGATCTCATCGCTTGCGGGAAAGGTTTAAGCTCGTCGCTGCCTGTCTCTGCCGTAATCGGGCGTCAGGGCATTCTGGACCTGGCTTCTCCAGGCGAAATGTCGAGCACCTTTGGCGGCAACCCGGTATGTGCTGCCGCCTCCCTCGCGTGTCTGGAGATTATCGAACAGGAGCGGCTGGTGGATCGTTCGTCTAGCCTCGGAGCGAAGCTCAATGAGGCGCTCGGAGCGATTGCGGATCGTCATCGTGCTTATGTGCGAAGTCAAAATGGTCGCGGGTTGTTCTATTCGCTCCACTTACGCAACCCGAGAACGGGCGACGCCTTATCTGAACTGACCGACGAGATTGTCATGAAATGTCTCCGGCGCGGAGTCTTGATGTTTTTGACCGGACGCGGATTTCTTAAAATCGTTCCACCGCTCACAATCGATCCTGATGCGTTGTTTGAGGCGGTCAACGTCATTGGAGAAGCAATGGATGAAGTTCTGCACTAGCCTAACGTTTTTATCGATCGTCCTCGTTGTACCGCTGTTAGCGCAGAAACGAGATCCGTATCAATACCCAATCCGCGTTCCTCGCTTGGACCGTCCGCCCGCCATCGATGGAGACTTGTCTGACTGGAAGCGGAATGCCTTCAACGATGGCCTCTGGGACATAGCCCGTCTTTCCCATTCGCCCTGGTATGACCCGAAGATCAACCGTCTCACGGACCATGGCTCCGAACCCGCGCCGGAAGAAGATTTGGCGGCGCGCTACTACATTGCCTGGGACAGCCAATATTTGTATCTCGGGGCCGAGGTCACAGACAATCGCAACGACGTCTCCGATCCGGCCCACGAACCCAAGCGCTGGTACTACAAGGACGCCATCTGCTGGTTCATCGAAGCGCCGCGCAAGCCAGACGCCAAGAAATTTGGTGTGGGGGACAATGCATTCTGCTTCGTGATCGATGCCTCCAAGCCGCACTATGGAGCATGGTGGCGCCACGGCGCACCCGGCAAGACCTACATCGAAGAGCCGATTCCGAAGAGCGCTCTGCAATATGCCATCCGCATGCGCCCGAGCCGGCAGTCCCAGGGCGATTTCACATTGGAGGCCCGCGTCGCGATGGCCCCGACACTCGGCGTGAGCAGCCCCGACTGGCGGCCCCCTCACGTAGGCGACGTGTATGGGCTCGAAATCGTCCATACCGATCCGGACGGCGGAGACTATGGCGGTCACTTTCTTATCTACGGACGCGGCGACGATGACTCCACTTGGGGGCAGATGGAACTGGTCGGGCCGGTCAGCCCTATCGAGCGGAACGCAAAGTAGCCAGTACAATCACTAGGAACATGCGGTTCTTTGTTTCGCTGACCTTTGTCCTGGCTGCCGTCGCGCAGGATGGCCCCCAGCTTTTTCAAAAGCACTGCTCGGTCTGTCATGGAGACGGACATGGAACCGAACGCGGCCCGAACCTGACAGACAGCCGCGGCCTGCGCGCGCGTTCGGTTCGACGAACTCCGAGGCATCATCCGCAACGGAGTGCCCTCGCGAGGGATGCCCTCGTTCGACCTGCCGCCCGCGGAACTCGACTCGATAACCCTGCTGCTCCGCTCATGGAACGCCCCCGCATCCGAAAGCAATCCTCCAGGCGACCGCTCGGCTGGAGAACGCTATTTCTTCGGCGCCGGCGGGTGCTCTCAATGCCACATGGCGATGGGAAGAGGCAAGGCCATAGGCCCCGATCTATCCATGCTTGGCCGCGAACTCACGCTGCCCGAAATTGAAGAGTCCATCCGCCAGCCGGCGGCGCGGATCAAAGCCCGGCTACGAGCTAGCAACAGTAAAGACAAAGGCAGGAGACCACCCTGCGAGGATTCGCGCGGAACCGAAGCCGCTACAACATACAACTCCAGGATCTCCAGGGAAAATTTCATTTGCTCGACGCAGAGGAGATCTCCGAGATCGCGATGGAATCGGGCTCGATGATGCCGCCGTCGCGATGCTCTGCCGAACAGTGCAGAGACCTGCTTGCATACCTCAGCTCATTGACCGGACCCCTCCTAGGACCGCTGGGCAGGATCACTCGAAAGCGAAGGTGGCCCGTCGTTTCAGCAAATCGCTTATCCGAAACCCGGTGACTGGCCCACCTATCACGGAAACATCAGCGGCAATCGCCATAGTCCGCTCAGTGAGATCAACACAGCGAATGTCCGCAACCTGCAACTCAAATGGGTTTTTCCAATCGATCATCAGGTGCTGGAGGTCACGCCGTTAGTGCTCGATGGCGTGATGTATGTCAGCGGCCCGAATCAGGTGTTCGCTCTGGACGCGCGTGCGGGACGTACTATCTGGCATTACAAACGCTCGCGCTCTGGCGAGGCGCGCGGCGATCCGGCAAAGGGCACGAATCGAGGTGTCGCTGTTCTCGGTGATCGTGTCTTCCTCGTGACGGACAACGCGCACTTGTTAGCTCTTCATCGCGTAACAGGACAGTTGCTGTGGGAAGTCGAAATCGCCGGCGGCGTCACGGATAAGCGGAACATTGGGAATACGTCTGCTCCGCTTGTGGTAAACGATCTCGTAGTCGCGGGAGTCTCCGGGGGAGACTTGGGCATGCGTGGCTTCCTCGATGCCTATAAAGCGACTACAGGCGAACGGGTATGGCGCTTCTGGACGGTGCCGAAGCCGGGCGAGCCAGGATCCGAAACTTGGCAGGGAACCGCGTTAGCGCAGTATGGCGGTGGCGGAGCGACGTGGATGACCGGCACTTTCGACCCCGCAACGAACACAGTGTTTTGGGGCGCCGGAAATCCTTACCCGGCGCTGGACGGGGACGAGCGCAAAGGCGACAATCTTTACTCTGATTCGTTGCTCGCGCTTGACGCTGCCACAGGAAAACTGAAATGGCATTATCAGTTCACTCCGCACGATCTATACGACTGGGATGCCGGACAGACGCCGATGATCGTAGATCGCCGCTACCGCGGGCAGGATCGCAAGTTGCTGATCCAAGCGAATCGCAATGGATTCTTCTATGTCTTCGATCGTACCGACGGCAAGCTTCTCCTTGCCGAGAAATTTGTCGATCGTCTGACGTGGGCCAGCGGCATCGGAAAGGATGGCCGGCCGATCCTGATTCCCGGCCAGGAGCCAACCCGGCAAGGCACGAAGGTTTGCCCGAACATCCTCGGCGCCACAAACTGGCCCTCGATGGCATTGAGTCCGTCGACCGGGTTTTTCTATCTGATGGCGCGTGAGGCATGCGGCATCTACGCCAAGCCGCCCAACTGGAACACGAAGCCGATCGCTTTGGAACCGGGGCAAATGTTCCTTCGCGCGCTCGACATCGAGACGGGAAAACGTGTGTGGGAAGTGCCGCAGATTGGCGCATGCAGACAGTTGGGGTGGAGTGCTATCCACGGGCGGCGTCATATTCTTCGGTGAAGACAGCGGCGCGCTCGGGGCCGTGGACGCAAAGACAGGAAAAGACCTGTGGCACATCCAGACTAACGCTTCCGCCGCGCTCGGAGACGGGCATAGTTGGCGTTCATCCCCAATGACCTTCGCCGCCGGAGGGCGCCAGTACATTGCTTTCGCCGCCGGCCCGAATATTTTGTGTTTCGGATTGCCGTGAGGTTTTGTACTGTTTCGGCGTGAGAGCATCATCGCGTGGCATGATGCCTGAGCATTTTTGTTGTGTTGTTTCCGCTTCTTCGCGTCTACCCTGCAGGACACTCCCAGGAGGCGCGATGAAGAGCGAGCTCGAAAAATTCTACAGTCTGATAGATGACATCGAAATAGCAATGATGACGACCCGACGGCCGGATGGTCACCTTTGCTCGCGCGCAATGGCGAATCAGAAGCGCGCGGACGGGGCAGACTTATGGTTTGTGACAGCTGATGGAAGCGCGAAGCTGAGCCATCTGGCGCAAGACCCTCACCTTAACCTGGCGTATTACCGCGACAGCAGCAAGGAATGGATCTCAGTATCCGGCCTCGCCGTGATCTCACGCGATCGGTCTAAGATCCATGAGCTCTATGCGCCAGACTGGAAAATGTGGTTTCCGGAGGAAGGAGATTCGCGGCATGGCGGCCCTGACGATCCCCGAATGGTGTTGATCGGCGTGCAAGCGCATGCGGCCGAATTCCTCGAAGTCAATAAACCCAAGCCTGTAGTGATATACGAGCTTGTCAAAGGCTGGCTTACGGGATCGGAACCGGAAATCGGAGAGATGCATGAGATCCGCGATCCCCGGCGGCCAAAATCGTAAACAACTAACAGCAGCAGTTCTACCTCTTAGCTGCCGTGTCGATCGTCACAACAATTGCTGTAGTGCGCTTTGACCCGCGCCTCCGGTAAGCGTGTGGAACGGAACAGTCGAAATAAACCGCATCGCCTTCCGCTAATTCGTGCCGGTCTTTTTCGACCCACAATTCCAGGTTGCCCGAGAGTACGTACAGAAGCTCGATTCCGGGATGCTGGTGGAAATGAGCGACTGCTTCTTGTACGGCTTCGAACTCGGCGAAGTACGAATTGAGAACGCGGTCCGCGACCGGGAAGTCCAGGCTTTCGAAGTGATATGAAACTTGATCAGCAGTCTGGGATTCCGGAAATCGCAACCGGTCATTCTTTCGGACGATCTCCAGCACCGGTCGAGGCTCAGGATTGAAGAAATACTCGAGACCGACGCTGAACACCATAGCAATGCGCAGCAGCGTGGGCAAGGTTGGATGCATCAAGTCGCGCTCCAGCTTTGATAGGAGTGCCGGCGAAAGCCCGGTATGCCTGCTCAACTCGAGCAAGCCCATGCTTTTTCGTAGGCGAAGGCGTCGGAGCTTGCTTCCGATTCCATACTTCTTCAAGCCTGTAGTGATGGTCTCTGTCTCCATATTCAAGATCGCTTTCGCGTAACTGCTGTTTAAGGCAGCATTTTTTCCTCACAGGAAACACAGTTGCGCTGTGTTCTTCACAATAAAACAGTTTTTCTTTAAGATCAAATTGTGATTTGGCACAGCGTGCCGGACACGAAGAAAGGGAAAGAGTTTGCCTTATGAAAAATCTTGATGTTCTCGCCGCCGGAGTTGTAATTGTCGGCGCCCTCAATTGGGGCCTCGCAGGCCTGTTTCATCTCGACCTCGTCGCAACGCTGTTCGGTATGCGCTTTGGTGAAACATCGCCGGTCAGCGCGGTTGTATACGGGCTGGTTGGTCTCGCGGGACTGTACCAGGCCCTCACTTGGAAATCGATTCAGCGCCGCTGGCACACGGATAACGCCACGGTGCGGGCATAGCTCTGGCATGGATAGTCTGCCGAAAACATGACAAAGAGGAAAATCAAATGAGATTGCATTCGACAGTTTTGCTCGCGGGCCTCGTGGCGCTCGCCCTGAGTTCGACCGCTAGCGCCGCAGATATAGTAGATACGGCCATAGCAGGCAAGTTCAATACTCTGGTGGCAGCGCTTAAGGCCGCCGACCTGGTAGATACCTTGAAAGGTCCCGGCCCGTTCACGGTGTTCGCGCCCACAGACGAAGCCTTCTCGAAGCTACCTGCCGGCGTACTCGAAGATCTGCTGAAGCCGGAAAACAAAGCCAAGCTGCAGAGCGTTCTCACTTATCATGTAGTGCCTGGTAAAGTGATGTCCAGCGAGATAGTGAAGCTCGACTCCGCCAAGACGGCGGCGGGGGACACTATCAAGATCAAAACGACTGACAATGGTGTGATGGTGAACGATGCTCACGTCGTGAAGGCTGACATTGCTGCCAGCAACGGCGTAGTTCATGTGATCGACAAAGTGATATTGCCGGAATAGGTACGCGAATGCTTTTGTTGACCGGGGCAACTGGCTACGTGGGTGGACGCCTGCTACGCCGGGTCGAACAGGAAGGGTTGCCGGTCAGGTGCTTATGCCGAGATCCGGAGGCGTTACGCTGGCGCGTAGCTCCGGGCACTGAAATCGTGCGCGGGGACTTGCTTCAATCGGAGTCTCTGGATCTGGCATTTTCAGGAGTGGACACCGCGTTCTACCTTGTCCACTCCATGAATAGCGGTAACAGATTCGAGGCCGATGAGGCATCTTCCGCCGCCAACTTCGCCTCGGCCGCAAGGAACGCCGGAGTGCGCCGCATCATCTATCTAGGTGGGCTGACCTCCGGCGGACGCCTCTCGCCTCATATGCGCACGCGGCTGGAGACAGGCTCTATCCTGCGTTCCAGCGCGATTCCGGTACTGGAATTCCAGGCCTCGGTGATTATCGGTTCGGGCAGCGCGTCATTTGAGATTATTCGGGCGCTAGTTGAGCGGCTTCCTGTTATGATCACCCCGCTCTGGGTCAATACTGCCGCACAGCCCATCGCCATCGAGGATGTGATCGATTACCTCATTGCGGGGATTCGCGTGCCGCTGCCGGAAAGCGTCACGGTCCAAATCGGCGGAAGCGATGTCACCTCCTATGCCGGGCTGATGAGCGAATTCGCCCGGCAGAGAAAGCTACGCCGCTGGTTTATACGGGTGCCGCTCCTGAGCCTCTCCCTATCCAGCCGCTGGCTGACCTTGATCACACCGGTGTATGCATCTATCGGCCGACGCCTGATTGAGAGCGTGCGCAATCCGAGCGTTGTGCAAAACTCCACAGCCAGGGAACTTTTCGAAGTAAAGCCAATGGGAATATCCCGAGCCATTGAGCGCGCGCTGGCGAATGAAGATCGGCCCAGCGCCGAGAGCCGCTGGTGCGACGCGCGCGCCAATAACGTCGGCCTGTGCGCCACACTCGAAGCAGGCCGGGATGTTCTGACCAACGAGAAGACAGCACGAGTCCCTTTGCCGCCCGAACAGGCATTCTCCCCGATCAGCCGGATTGGAGGTAAGACAGGCTGGTACTACGGCGATTTGCTGTGGAGGATTCGCGGCCTTGTCGATTTGCTTATGGGTGGAGTTGGCATGCGCCGAGGCCGGTCTGATCCAGACACACCGCACCCGGGGAGTGCTTTGGATTTCTGGCGTGTTGAGCTTTACGAGCCCGGACGGCGCCTGCGGCTTTTTGCAGAAATGCGTGTCCCCGGGCGCGCATGGCTCGAGTTTCGCGCCGAACCGGATGGTAATTCAACGGTGCTCCGGCAAACCGCGCAGTTCGAACCCGGCGGCCTCGCCGGCCTCCTGTACTGGTATATTCTCTGGCCGATTCACGAGCTGATGTTTCGGGGCATGATGCGTCGTCTTGCTGCTGCTGCGATGCGCTCGAATCGCGAATGACTGTATATAAGCTAGATCGGGAACTTTGGGTTTCGCGGCCCTTGCCTGACGTATTCGAATTTTTCTCGCGGGCTGATAACCTTCAACAAATCACCCCGCCCTGGATGATGTTCCGGATTCTCACTCCGGGATCGATAGAGATGAGGGAAGGCGCCATGATCGCGTATGCGTTACGAGTTCGCGGGATTCCGATTCGCTGGCTGACGCGGATAGAACGCTGGAATCCTCCTTTCGAGTTTGTCGATATTCAGGCAAAGGGACCGTACAAGCTTTGGCGGCACACTCATCGATTCTCGGAGATTGACGGTGGGACCCTGATTGCCGACACAGTTGAGTATGCTCTGCCATTCGGAATACTGGGCCGCCTGGTCCACCGCATGCAAGTGGCTCAGGACCTATCCTGCATTTTCGACTACCGGGAGCAGCGAGTTCGGGAATTGTTCGCCTGAGCCATTGCCCAGGCTCCTGGTTCACATTACCCGCCGGGATGGTCATGGCTAAGATAGCAGAGACGCCCATGACGCACACCACGAATTCCCGCCTCACCTGGTTCAACGGCAAGTTCGTTCCCGAGAATCAGGTGCTAATCTCATTTCGCGACCGGAGCTGGAAGTATGGCGATGGCGCCTTCGACATGACTCGCACCTTTAATGGCCGCGCCTTTCGCCTAAAGGAGCACATTGACCGCTTCTATCGCTCGCTTCGCTATCTGCGTCTGGATCCCGGCATCAGTCCGCAGGAGATGATCGACGTGTCGGAACAGATCGTCACGCGCAACGAACACTTGCGCAGCAGAGCTGGTGATTGGTGGATCGGCCAGCGCGTGAGTCGCGGTGTCGATCCGATCGATGATGAAGTGCCCGAGCATAGCGGCCCCAACGTGATTGTGGAATGCACTCCGCTACCGCTCAAGGCGCGCGCTCGTCAATTTCGAGACGGTCTCGACGTGTGGACGCCCCCGCAGCGCCGTATCGCCCCGGACATGCTAAGTCCACGTGCGAAAACACACAACTACCTGAATATGATCGTCGCGGAGCAATCGGTTAAGGCGCACGATCCCGAAGCGTGGGCGGTGCTGCTCGACGTAAACGGAAATGTCGCCGAGGGAATTGGCAGCAACATCTTTATTGTCCGCGATGGCAAGCTCTTCACCCCGAGCGAGCGCTACGTTCTTCAGGGTGTCAGCCGCCAGATGACGTTCGATCTCGCGCGTAAGCTCGACATAACACTAGTTGAAGGAGATATCGACCTCTTCGACGCGGCGAACGCTGAAGAGATGTTCCTCACATCCACGAGTCTCTGCATCGCACCCGTGCGCAGCTTCAACGGCGCCAATGTCGGTGACGGCCGAGTGCCCGGACCGGTCACCAAACGTCTGATCGACGCCTACATCGCTGAGGTAGGATGTGATTTCGTGAAGCAGTATCTCGATCGGCTGAGCTGACTCGGTAGGGAGCAGAGATGCTGCTAAAAATTGTGCAAGCCGGCGATCCGGTCCTGCGAACAAGAGCAAGGGATCTCAGGCAAGATGAACTTCTCAGTCGCGACACACAGCGCATAATCGAGCTGATGCGCGAGACGATGAGAGACGCTCCGGGCGTGGGACTGGCGGCTCCCCAGGTGGGCATTGATCTCCGGATCGCAGTAATCGAAGACAAGGCGGAATATTTTCGGGATCTCCGGGAAGAAGAGATTGCTCTTCGGGAGCGCGCTCCGGTTCCGTTTCACGTCATTGTGAACCCCACAATCGAATTGTCCCCTGACTCGGTGGAGTTTTCGGAGGGCTGCTTAAGCGTGACTGGCTTCACGGCGATAGTTGGACGAGCCCGCTCCGTACGCGTGAATTGCCTGAATCACGCAGGCGAGCCGCAGGAAATCCGGGCGAACGGATGGTACGCGAGAATCCTTCAACACGAAATCGATCACCTGAACGGCGTTCTCTATGTCGATCGCATGTACCCGCAGACATTCATGACTCTGGAGAATTACAAGCGCACATGGAAGGATCTTCCCGTGGAGCAAATCAAGCATCGCCTTACGAAATCATCCTGACTGCTTCAGTCCAGAGACGTACGTCCATTACGCGGCAGGATACGGCTGGCGCGATTCTAGACGATATAGCAGTCTACCGTTCCCTTGGCGGCCGGTGGAGTTCTCCCTATCCCCGCAATTTCGACAACGCCACTGCAGCAAGCGCTGGAGGCGAAATGCAAGATCATATAATTAACGCACGTGAGATGGGGTACCGCTACGTTCAGCTGCTCATTGGCTCTGATAAGCACCTCTGTGGGTATCTCCGGAGAACATGACGAATAGCTGCTGCCTTCGTTTCCGACAACAGAACAGCGAAACGGACTTATCGAATACTCCGGTGTTGCCTGGAGAGTGGCGTTATCGTCCACGAATAGGCGCAACCTCCGAACCGACTCATTTGACGGTAAGCGCTTATCAGGGGCTGAACTCCTAAGGACGTCTGTCGGAAACAGCCAGCGAGATGACCAATGCAAAGCCTGGACCTTTGTCAAGGCCGACGTTCATGCTCCCAAACCGAGATGCTGGCTAAAAGCTATTCCCCCAGCTTCCACTAATAGTTGTTGCACGTCCGGCGTGCCGAACCCATTGGTCTATTAAGGCCGCTCGAAACAGTTCTCTAGCTGTTGGTTCGAGAGATTGCAATTACCGTCGCGCGCAGAGCGGCGCATTGGAACAGGAGAGCCATTCTGCTCGGAAACCAGACCTATAATTGCACGCTTCATACCTGGCCGGTTCGCGGCCCGCATCAGGTCTTGCGCGGCAGCGCCGCCTACTCGTCGCTCCATGCCCGCCCCGGCTCAACTTCTCGTAACCGGGGCGAGTTCCAGCCCGTCAGGAAGCTCAGCGCTTGATTACCTTCGAAAGTTAACAATGTCGCAAGCCGTCCTATCGCAGTTGGAACGAGCATACGCGGCGCACGTAAATCCGCAGTGGGTGCGCCTGTTGGACGTTCTCGGAATGAACGCGCAATATAAACGCTGCGCCGGGGTTGAACTGTTCACCGAAGACGGCAGGTGCATCCTGGACTTTCTATCCGGGTACTGCGTTCACAATACCGGCCACAATCACCCGGCTATCGTCGCGGCGCTCAAAGACGAGCTCGACCTGAGCGGTCCGGCGATGCTGCAAAGTCACGTGCCGGAAAACGCGGGAACTCTGGCCGCACGGCTGTGCGAAGCAGCCGGCGGCCGGATGGCGAAGGTTTTCTTCGCAAGTTCCGGAAGTGAAGGCGTGGAGGCTGCCATCAAGTTCTCCCGCGCTTACACTCGGCGTTCGGGGCTGCTGTACGCGAACGGCGCATTCCACGGACTCACCTGCGGGGCGCTGTCCCTGATGGGTGACGATTTCTGGCGCGACCGGTTCGGACCCATGCTGCCCGACACGATAGCGGTTCCCTTCGGCGATTTGAACGCCCTGCGCGAGCAACTCGAAACCAAGCGGTTTGCCGCGTACTTCGTAGAACCGATCCAGGGCGAATCGGGCATCCGGATGCCCGGTTCCGGCTACCTGACGGCCGCCCAGGATCTGTGCCGCCGGTTCGGAACACTGTTGGTGGTGGATGAAGTACAGACCGGCATGTACCGCACAGGCAGGTTTCTCGCCAGCCACCATTATGGAATCGAGCCTGACATGGTGATTCTGGCCAAGGCGCTCAGCGGCGGCTTGGTACCCTGCGGTGCCACCTTGATGACCGACGCCATCTATGACCGCGTATACGATTCGCTGAAGCGCGCCATCATTCACACCTCGACCTTCAGCGAAAACGGGTTGGCGATGCGGGCGGGACTGGCGACACTGGAGGTGCTTGAGCAGGAGCGCCTCGGAGAATGCGCACGGGACGCGGGCGAGTACGTAGGGTCCAGGCTGCGCGAACGCCTCGCTGGGTTCGAGATGGTCCAGGACGTTCGGGGCGTCGGATTGTTTTTGGGTGTCGAGTTCCGCCCGCCTTCGCAGATCCGTCTGCGGCTCAATTTCGAAGCATTCCAACGTATACATCCCGGGTTGTTTGGACAATTGTTAGTCATGCGCTTGTTTCGGGACCACAACATCCTGACACAGGTGTGCGGCAACAACTTCATGGTGCTCAAGATTGCTCCTCCACTAACGGTGTCGCATGGGCAACTCGAACACTTTGTGGACGGGATTACCGAAGTGGTCGAACGGGTCCACTCGTCGTCCGCTATTTGGACCGAAGCGCTCGGGCTGGCCCGGCGCGCGCTTAACATCTGAGGAACGGGGGACGAACATGGTGGTGCCCTGGCTGGTTTTGGCGACCTCGCTCGGCCTGTCTGCAGGTGACCAGGCGACTCTGGACGCGGGCTACCAAGATATGTATGACCTGGACTTCGCCCGGGCGCACCAGACGTTTCAAGCGTGGCAGCGGGCGCATCCGGACGATGCGATGGGTCCTGTTTCGGACGCCGCCGCATACCTGTTCGGCGAGTTCGAGCGGCTGAAGATTCTGCAGAGTGAGTTCTTCACTCGTGACGAGAGTTTCACGCGCGGAGCCCGCCCCACGCCCGACGCAGACGCCCGGCGCAAGTTCGATCTCGCTATTGGAACGGCACATAACCTGGCCGCACGTGCGCTCAGCCGCAACGCGAACGACGCCAACGCGCAGTTTGCTGAGGTGCTGCGCATGGGACTGCACGCCGACTACCTGGCGCTTGTCGATAAGAACAATCTTGCGGCCTTGACCGAGATGAAGGCGGGACGCCAACTCGCGGAGAAACTCGTCGCGTCGCATCCTGACATGAAGGATGCGTACCTGGCGGTGGGCGTTGAGAATTATATGCTCAGTCTCAAGCCGGCCCCGGTGCGCTGGGTGCTTCGCATGATGGGAGCAGAGACGGATAAGGATCTGGGTATTCAGCAGTTAAAGCTCACGGCCGAAGGCGGCCGCTATCTGGGCCCGTACGCGCGATTGCTGCTGGCAGTGGCCGCGTTGCGCGACCGCGATCGAAACACTGCGCGGAAACTGCTCGCCGCACTCGCCAGCGAATTTCCTCGTAACCGGCTGTACGCGGAGGAATTGGCCCGGCTCGAATAGTAAGAAGGGCATACGAACAGGGAAGAGAACGAATGAGAATCGTAAGCGTGGCCAGTGCGTTTCCACCGCACTACTACCCGCAAAAGACGCTTACTGCCGCCTTCAAGCAGTACTGGGGCGAGCGGCTTCCGAATCCGGACATCCTCGATCGCTTGCACACGAACGTGGGCGTGGACGGGAGGCACTTGGCCCTGCCCATGGGCCAATATCTCGGCCTCGAAACCTGGGGGCAGGCCAATGACTTCTGGATCGAGAAAGCCGAGGAGCTAGGCGAGCAGGCGATTTGCCGCGCGATTACGCGGGCCGGCATAGCTCCGCTCGACATCGACGCGCTGTTCTTCACCTCCATCACGGGTATCTCGAGCCCTTCGATCGACGCTCGCCTGGTGAATCGCATGAAGCTGTCGCCGAACATCCGCCGTACTCCGATTTTCGGCCTGGGATGCGTTGGCGGTGCGGCGGGAATCGCGCGTGCCGCTGATTATGTGCGTGGCCGCCCGGACGATGTGGCGGTGCTGCTCTCCGTGGAACTGTGTTCGCTGACGTTGCAGCGTGGCGACCTATCCATCGCCAATCTGATCTCATCCGGACTGTTCGGTGACGGCGCCGCCGCAGTCATTGTCGCGGGATCCAATTGCGACTTGCAGGGTCCGGAGATCATCGACACGCGGTCGATTTTCTATCCGGACACAGAGGATGTAATGGGATGGGATGTTTCTGAGAACGGCTTCACCATTGTGCTCTCGGCCGGCGTCGCTGACATAGTGCGGCTCCATCTGGCAGAGGATGTGGAGGCCTTTCTGGGCGACCTCGGGATGCGAATTTCGGACATCGGAAGCTGGATCCTGCACACAGGCGGCCCGCGGGTTCTGGAAGCAATGGAAGAGACGCTTGGGCTTCATAACAATGAACTGCTGCCGTCCTGGAAGGCGCTCCGCAGAACCGGCAACCTATCCTCTGCCTCTGTGCTGGTAGTCCTGGAGGATTTCCTCCGGAAGCAGCTCGCTGCTCCGGGGTCGTACAGCATACTCGCCGCGATGGGCCCGGGCTTCTCTGCCGAACTGATTTTACTCCGGTGGTGATGAGTACACACGCCGGAAACGTTGACGTGGCCGTCATCGGCGGGGGTCCGGCCGGACTTGCGACCGCAATCGCTGCGCGCTCGGCGGGTCTTTCGGTGGTTGTCCTGGATGGCGCTCGCCCTCCGATCGACAAAGCCTGCGGCGAGGGACTGATGCCGGACGGCTTGGAAGCGCTAGGTTCGCTCGGCGTGCGATTAGGGGCAGACGACGGGTGCGCTTTTCGTGGGATTCGTTTTGTGATGCAGTCCTCGACAGTCGAGGCCGAATTCCCGTCCGGCTCGGGGGTAGGGATTCGCAGGCCGCGGCTCCACACTCTGCTGAGCGAACGTGCGTTGGAGGCGGGCGCCCAACTGCTCTGGGGGACGCCGGCAACGGGAATTCACGGCCGGATCGTGGAGGCCGGCTCGCAAACCATTTGCGCCAGCTGGATTGTGGGCGCCGATGGATATTCATCGCTGGTCCGGCGCTGGTCCGGCCTGGATGCCAGCATACGAGATCGGCGCCGGTTCGGGTTCAGGGCGCACTATCCGGTCGTGCCGTGGTCGGACTTCATGGAACTGCACTGGAGCCCGGACTGCCAGATCTATGTCACGCCGGTCTCGACCGGGGAGGTCTGCATCGCTACGATGTCGACGGACCCCAGCCTTCGGATCCCGGAGGCGCTCGCGAGATTTCCGCATATTCGGGAGCGATTGCAGGGCATTGAACCCTCCACCTTGGGACGCGGAGCGGTGACGAGCACGCGTCGTCTCCGATCCGTCTATCGCGGCAATGTCGCCCTGGTCGGCGATGCGTCGGGTTCCGTGGACGCGATCACGGGCCAAGGTCTCTGCCTGTCCTTCCGGCAGGCGGCCGCGCTCGCATCCGCCCTACGGTCGGGCGATCTTTCTTCGTACGCAGCCAGACACCGGGCCCTCCTTCGACGGCCTGCTTTCATGGCCGGCCTCATGGTTCTCCTTGCAGGGCGTCCGCGCCTGAACAGGCGCGTGATCGCAGCTCTGGCACGGCGTCCGGAGGAGTTTGAGACAATGCTCGCCATGCACGTTGGCGCGGCAAAATCAGCGGATTTCGCGGTTAGCGTACTCTCGCTGGGATGGCTGGTATTGAATTCATGATTCGACGAAACCGAAACTCGACAGTGATGATCGTGATATTCACCACGGCGGGGCTCGCGAGGGGAGCGGGTGCCGACGCTTATAAAGTGCAGTTCGACCCGGCTCAGACGAAGGTCGAATTCACTTTGGGCGACGTGCTGCACACGGTGCGCGGCTCGTTCAGACTGAGTAGAGGGTCCGTCCAGTTTGATCCTGCGAGCGGTGGCGCGAGCGGCGCCCTGACGATCGAGGCGAACAGCGGCGACAGCGGCAGTGAAGCGCGCGATAGTCGCATGAAGAAAAATATTCTCGAGACCGGCCGTTATCCGGAGGTTATGTTCCTGCCGGATCATGTGAAGGGCTCCGTTCCGGCGGAGGGCGTGTCTCATCTCGAGGTCCACGGGACATTTCGGATTCACGGCGCCGACCATGAATTGGTTCTTCCGGTTGAAGTGCAACGTAGCGGCGCCCGCCTGACGCTCAAGACAGAGTTCGAGGTCCCGTACGTTGAATGGGGCATGAAGAATCCGAGCACGCTATTTCTGCGAGTCGACAAGCGCGTCCGTATCGACATACAGGCAGCGACAGTGATCTCGAGCGCGCACTAGAGCCGAGCTGGGTCAACTCAAATGCATCGCTCTTACAACATTGCTGCCCTTCGTCAATCGTTGCTGGTCGAAAAATCAACATCAGCTCCGCATTCGAGACTTGTGTCGAATGCGTTGAAGTAGGCGCTGAGCGCTTGCAGCAGAGCGATCACGATGGTCGCGCCCACCGCTGCGTTGAGGATCGCGAACCGGTCCTGGGATCATCTAATATATCGAATTTCTATGCATAGGATATTAGCATATAAGTACGTCTGTTAAGCCAAAAATCGCTACTGTGAAGGCGGTGGGCTGATTACATCGATCTTCGGGCGAACTCCGTACGCAGGGCCCATCTGCTTAAGTCGATTCCCGATTGCGAATTCCAGTCCCACATCACGATTCCATCTTTGAAAGTCATTTCACAGATCAGACGCTGTTTTCCTTCGATCTTGCCTCCGGCGAAGTCGCGAAAGCTGAAATTCCCTTTCAGCAAATTCCAAACGCTGACATCGGCGACCGCGCCTACGGTCAAATGCCCGAGTTCAGGCCGGCTGATCATCTGAGCGGGATTCCAGGTTGAGCGCAGGACCACTTCTTTCAAAGGCATCCCAAGAGCGATGAGCTTGGACATCATCGTCGGCATGTCCATCATGCCTGCATTCATGCTGCCTGCATGCAGATCGGTGGAGATGGAGTCCGGGTAAAATCCTTGCGCGATTGCAGGCGAGGCGTTGCGCATGACGAAGCTGCCTGAACCGTGGCCCACATCGAACTTCACACCGCGCGCGCGGGCTTGCTGCAGGTAAGGATAGAGCTTACCTTTCTCGTCACCCACGGCACGGCGCCTCGAAAAACATGCGTGCTGATATCGCCGGGACGCAGCCTTTCGGTAACAAGGCGCCAGTAGGGACGCTCGGGCCGAAACCAGCCGAAATCGACCATGACCGGAATGCCTGCGAGTTTTCCGGCGGCTATGGCGCGATCGACAGAGGTCCACTCCGGCCCTTCGAAGTGCGCGGATTTGATCCCCACCACTACGTCTTTGTTCTTGCGAGCCACCTCCGCCGTTCGCTCGGGTGACATATCGGACGTGTCCTGTTCGACAAGGTTGGTCATCATACCGTATCCAGCGATGTTGACCAATGCCAGCACTCGCGTTTTGACCCTGTCGATCACGGTGCTCCGAAACTGTGCAAAATTCCGGTAGCCGGAGCTCCCGGCGTCGACCATCGTCGTAACTCCGGAACGAAAGCTGAAGCTATCCGGCGCGATGCTGTTGTCGCCCGCCCAAGCGTTCGGGACGTTGGTTGTATGGAAAACGTGCACGTGAATGTCGAGCAGTCCCGGGGTAACGTAGAGGCCGGTTACGTCAAATGTTCGCCCAGCGGTGGACGGCGCAATATTTGCTGCGACCGCAGCGATCGCCCATCGCGGATGGCTATGTCCATAGGCGCATCGATGTTGTTTTTGGATCGAGGACGTGACCGCCCTTCAGGAGCAGATCATAGGTTTGTTGTGCAACGGCGATGTTTGCAAGCGCCGCAAGCGCCAGGAAATATTTCATGCCTTAACGATTTTAGGCGAGCCGCGCGGATGCCCTCTACAGAGTCCGGAGAAACGCAATCAGGGCGGCTTTATCGTTGGCGCATGAGCTTCAGCCCAAAGACGTGGCCGGTGATGGCGCGTTGCGTAACCGCCTGGCCCCTTCCAACCGCCTGGGACGTGGCTGGGGCGAAGCCGGTCCGAGTCAAACATTTCTTCCAGACTGGCGACGGAGCCATCATGCAAATAGTGGCCACGATACCAAACACCTCGCAGCGAAGGAACTTTATATAGTCCGGTACCTTTACGTGTCCTCAGTGCCAGCCCAGGATCGGTGCCCACGGAGATTGGCATGATGTCCTCCCGCAGCGGGTGATTTTGGGTATTTTGTAGCCAGGTGCGACAGTCAGCTTATTATTGGTGTAGAGGGGCGGCGTATGGCAACCGGTGCAGCCTTCGTGTTGGAAAATTTGCTGGCCGCGTGCCGCAATTTCGTCCCACTGATGCGGATTGGGCGGTGACTTCAATGAATATATGTACTGCGCCATCGCAAACAAAATCACATCATCATAGCGATACAGGATGCGCCGCTGTGCGTCCGTGAAGAAGCGATAAGGTCCAAAGTCCATCACATCGGATCCTTGTATCAGCGCGGCATAGCGCATGAAGTCGCCCGGGCCACGATGCTGGTGAGTAGCCGTGTGATCGATGTATTTGCGATCTTTGATGCCGATCAGATCCGGGATCTTGGTCATATAGTACGGGCTTCCGTTTACCCGCGGAAACACGCCCTGCAGTATGGTCGTGCTGCCCGGAGGCATGAAGATCGTATGACTGCTGGCCATCAGCGTATCGAACCTTTCCGGTGTCATGGAGGCGATTTGCTCGTGGATATCTGGCTTTACCCAGGGAACTGCAAACGTCTGGTAGTTCGCCTTAACAACAGAGTCACCGCGAAACGACTGCAGAAGATCGCGCTTACCTAACTCGGCGCCCACGCCGCCGGGGTCTGCCAGGGCGCCGTTCTCGGGAGCGCCTGGCAAAAGGGAACCATCGGACATATAACGCGTGTGGCACGAGCCGCACTCCAAATAGCTCAACTCGATACCTCGTGATGTCACCACCCAACGCAGCTGGAAAATCGTGCCATCAGGCCGGAGCGCCGCCTTGGCCAGGACGTCGCGCGACCGAGCCTGCCTGATAAGATCGGGATCGCCACTGCGGAAGCTGGTTGCGTCAAGCTCTTCCCAAACGCGCTTGCCGGCAGCGATCCAGTCGTCTTCAGTTCGGATCCTGGACACATCGACCAGAGGTTCGGGTTTAAGGTGCTGAAGATGCTCCCAGTAGCCGGGAGGTTCCCGGTCGGGGTGATACACCGGGTAGGTGCGCAGGTTATCGCCCGCTACTGCATAATACTCGCGTTCGGAGAAATGGCCGGGGCGGACACCAAGACCTGCGACGGGAGTAGCCCAGTCCGAGAGTGCGGGCTCGTCCCAGGCTCTCGGTAAGCAGGGCTATGGCTGAGCTGGGCAGCCAGCACTACGAGTGAAAGGATAACCACGAGCGGTGCTCCGACCGACACAGGAACCTTCGCGAATTCTGTCCAGTATACCGGTTGTTTGCCCGTGCAAGCACGGGACAGGTCTTTCGGAGGTTGTGTCGCGCATCATCGCGAGTGCAAGCCTGACATTATCCAAATGTTTCCCGTGTCTTCAGCCAGCAGCATGGCGATTCGCCCACCACCAACCGACCAACCTCCCCACATAGATCCCGGTTGATAGTGCAGGCGTCCATGAAGGTGCAACGCTGCAAAGGGTTCGCCGACGGGACGGCGCGTCTGCGCTTCGAGCCGCTGCCCCCAGAGACAGCTATGTCCATCTCGTGATGAGGAAAAGTACAATGTCTTCCCGTCCGGGGACCAGTCAGCCCAGTCTCCGGGTGTTTCGTCGGATATTGTGATCCAGGCGCTCTCACGAACGGGTTTCGGCCCATTCAGTGGCGCGATGGCGATGCGCGCACGATCCGGTTGAGTTCGTACCGTAAAACTCACCCAGCGATCATCCGGCGAGAGTCGACCATAGAGCAAATTGTATTTCTCGTGTTTCAAAATCGTCGTTCGCTGATGGGAAGCAACATCCAGCGCGTCGATTTGATATGGATCACCGGTGAAGACCAGGATGGTCTTGTCGTCGCGTGACCAGTCCGTCGCCCGGAGACAACCCTCACAGACCTTCTCTGGAGGTCCGGCGGGTGCAGACACATATACGGCTCGACCGTCTTTTTCGAACGCCGAGAAGGCAATTTTGTCACCCGCTGCGTTGCTTACGGGATAATGCTGCTCAAGGGATGAACTGGCTACAGGCGACTCTTCTCCGGTCACCAGATCCCGCACCCAGATATTGATTCGACCCGACTGATTGGAAGCAAACGCGAGAAAACGCCCATTGTTCGCGAGTGAGGCGTGCTCTCGCGATGACGGGCCCATAGTCACCCGTTCCAACATGCCCCGGGACGTTCCACCGTCAAGATCGAAAGCCAGCGACCAGACATCTGTCGTCGTGTCTACGCTAGTGAATGCCAGCTTACCTGCCGGCGTACAGGCCGGGTAAATTTCGTTAGCGGCTCCCAAGGTTAACCTCTTCAGCGCGCCGCTCACTTTGCCAGTGCGTGGAGACATTCCAATTTCCCACAGTTCGTTGTGGTCTCTCGCCGCGAACGAGAAGACGACCGAGTTCGAGACCGTCGACCAACAGCCTGGCGAAGGCATGAAAAGGTGGCGCGGCGCCGATTTGGCGTCCGAGACTTCTGGCTGCAGCCTCGCGCGCACCAGCGCGCCGTAGACACCCGTCCTTGCTGCAGGTTGCCCGTCGGACGCGGCCACCCACCAGTCGATGGCGGAGCTTTCGTATGCTCGAGGTGACGTGTGTCCGACGAACAGCAAATGATTTCCGTCCGGAAGCCAGATCGGCTGACGCGCAGCTGGAAATTCCGGCGCTATGCGGCGGGGTGGGCCACCACTTACCGGAACTAACCATACGGCGCCACTGCCGGGCACCGCAGCGCTTACCCCTGCGGCTCCTACCCAGTACGCCACCTGAGATCCGTTTGGTGAATACTTCGGGTTCAAGCCGCCCCGGGCCAGTAGGCGGGACTTACCTCCGAGCGCCGGAATTTCATAGATGCCGCCGCCATTCCGGTTCGACCGGAAGACGATCTTCGTTCCGTCCGGCGAAAAATCGGGTGTCGTGTTGCCGAGGCCGTCGAAAGTCAGACGGATCGGCTGGCCACCGGCGACTTGCCTTACATATAAATCCTGTTCACCATTCAGGCCCCGATCGGAAGAGTACGCGATGAGGTTGCCGTCGGGTGACAACGCCGGGAATCCGGAGAGTCCGGCATCGGCTGTGATCCGGGTGAGCGTCCAATGTGAAAAATCAGGCGCGTTTTGGAGTCGCAGACCAGTTCCCAGGCAAACCAGCGCCCCCACGGCCCAGAACAGCCTCTCCCACGGGCCCACGTTGCGCCACCACGGCGGACGACCCTCGGGAGTCTCCGATTTCGGAATCTGCGAGATCGGCAGTACGTGTCTGGAATCCAACTGAGCGACGAAGCGATAACCGCGCCCTGGGATCGTTTCGACGTACCTCGGGTTTTCTGCGGAATCTCCGAGCGCTCGTCGCAACTTATTCATTGCAGCGTTGAGACCGTGCTCGAAATCGACGAAGGTTCCTTCACCCCAGATCTGCTCGCGCAACTGCTCCCGTGTAACCACCTCACCGGGAGCTTTGAGCAGAATGATCAGAATTGCGAATGGTTGCGCCGGCAGGTGAATGCGAATGCCGGCTTTCAGCAGCTCACCTGTAGAGGCATCACTTCGAACTGCCCAAAACTGAACCGAGCTGGCACGTGATGCGGGGTCGCCACGATTTCACCGGATGAAGGACTACAGTCTACTACGGGTGACCTCCCTGATGAGGCCGGAGATATCTGACGCATGCTCAGCAGCTTAGCCGATGAGGCGAAGTTTACCTACAAAATGAGCAATCAGGCATCGACGAGACAAAGCGCCTGACTGTACTGTTCGCCCTGAAGCGTGGAAGGCGATGCGAAACCGAAATCACGCTCGAGGAGGTATTTATGAAGCCGCTTTCGACAGTGGCACTGATGCTCAATCTCGGTGTTGCGAGCATTTGCGCACAACAAAGGCCAGTAACGGGGTCGTTTTCGGGTACTGCTGCTCCCAGCAGTATCATTCTGAACAAAGACGCGCTAGGCACCGGCGAATATAAATTCGACGGGACCGGTTCGCTAGGCCCATTCAGCTTTCGGGCTTTCACTTCCAGTGCTCCTGCTCAGAAGCCGCTCGGCAGCACCTGCGCGATTTATGGTTCGGTTGTCGCGGGCGCGGGCGTGGTTCGCTTACAGGACGGAAGTCTATTGATGGGCAATTCCGCAACGGGGACTGACTGCATAATGTTCCTGCCTACCGGTCCAGTCGCCTACTGTACTAGGACTTTTAAAATCGCTCGTGGAACCGGACGGCTCAGGAATGCATCCGGCGACACCATAACGTTCACCTTTACAGTGCTGCCCATACTGTTCGATACCTCGGGCTCTCCCGCCCTAAGTGGTATTACGGACGGCGTGTTGAAGGGGACGATTTCCGGAGTTGCCCAAGGAGGGAACCAGCAGAACGAGGAGGACTAGGAAACAGCAACAGGGTCCCGGCATTCGGATGGCGTCCTGAACGAACCGCTACACTGTTTCGGATGAGTTCGATGCAGCGCCTCGTCTGCGTGCTGGGCGCCGTTGCGGTGTGCCGCGCACCTGCGCAGATGCTGGATCAGATCCGCACACGCACTCCGGCCACTTCGGTGTGGTGGACTGGCAATGCGGGATGGCTGATTCGATCCGGCGATCTCGTCATCGGCATAGACCTTGATCTCTCGACCGGTCAGAAGGTCCAGGCTCCTCCTATCACTGCAAGCGATGCCGCCAACGTAGTTGATGTCGCACTCGTCTCGCATCACCATGGCGACCATTGCAACGTGCCGACGATTCGGGCGCTGGCGGAAGGCGGTAAGACGACCCTCGTTTTACCGCAGACTTGTGTGGCACGTCTTCCTGGACTGAGCTTGCCTCCGGGCGCCTGATCATACCGCAGCCAGGACGCGCATTCGACATAAAGGGAATACATGTCGAGCCGATCCATGCGATCCATGGAAATCAGGAGTTCACGGTCCTGACACGTGAACCGGACTTCCTCGAGTCTATGGCGCGAAACTGTGGCTACATCTTCACGGTTGGCCAGTTGAAGTTTTTTCATCCTGGCGATTCCGTGCTCACCGAGGAGCATCTTGGGTTGAAAGGGATCGACGTGCTTTTTGTCTCTCCGACAGTCCACAACATGTATCTCGATCGCTCGATGATTCTGATCAACCGGCTCCAGCCGGCGCACATATTTCCGCAACATTTCGGGACGTATGTTGAGACGGATGAAAACTCGTTCTGGACACACGGCTACCCGGACGAACTACGACTGCGGCTGTCACGCGATCTGCAGCAGCGTTATCACAAGGTTCGGCAAGGGGAAATGTTCACCCTTCGTTGAGCCGGAACTTTGATCAGATCCCCGCGTACCAGGAATAGTCGCCGGGCACGAAACCTTTCAAGCTGTCGACGACGGTTATGCGAGTGAGATATTTCATGCTCTTATAACCGAGTTGGCGCGGCAAACGCAGCCGTATGGGGCCGCCGTGCGCGACTGGAAGATCGCGGCCATTCATTCCATACGTAATGAGAGTCTGCGGATGGAGCGCGTCAGCCATATCAATGCTGTCCGACAAGCCCGATTCGAGAGATGTGTACACAACGTATTTTGCGTCAGGCTGTATGCCTGATTCCTGCAGTATCCGTGACAGTCTGACTCCGAACCACTCTGCGATGAAAGACCACCCTTCTTCGCAAGCCAGGTGAGTGATTTGACCATTCAATGGGTAGCTCTTGAGATCAGACAATGAAAACGAGCCGGGGTGAGCCACCATGCCATCGACTGCGAGCCGCCAAGCGGAGAAGCCGCTGGCTTGCAGCTGTTTGAACGCGTCATCCTGTAGCGGCCTCCCCGTCACAAACGGAGCTTTTGAAATCTGATCGCGAGGGAACTCACGGGCAAAGGAGTTCGCGGTTAGAAGCCGCTGAGACGCGTACGTCAGCGCGTGACCGGCTCCGTACATTCCTGAGTGGTCGGGCGGGATCAGCCCGTATCGACTTGCAAGTTTACCGGCAACCGCCAAACCGGACGCCCCCGTGACGGCAATGCCGCCGGCCAGCCATTTGCGGCGCGAAATCTTGTTCATACAACTCTCCTTCCCTGCTGAACGCCGCCCGCGATCATCATTCGGGTGCGTTTGGCAAATCCGGCGATAGAGATCATGATCAGGTGAACCACGACAAAGACGAGAAGCAATAGCGACACGAAGAAGTGAATCGTGCGCGCGGATTGCTGCCCGCCGAGGCTAGTTACGAGAGAGGGGAATGCGGATACGACGGCCGGCGACATCGCGAGACCCGTCCAGATCGCAAGTGGAACCAATAGGAAGATAACGGCTAGGTATGCCAGCCGTTGCAGCGTATTGTAGCGCCATGCCTCCGATTCCTCAGGGCGATTGAATCGCAAGTGGCCCACAATTGTTGCTGCGAACGCCCGTCCCGAGAGGTCGTCCGAGTCAGGGACCAGATTCTTCCAAAAGTGTTTGGTGGCCAGGCCATACACAATGTAAAGTATTCCGGTGAAGACCAGGACCCACGCGGACTCGAAGTGCAGAGAGCGGCTCCAGCCGTTCTGGTCCGGCAGCACGAATCCGTAGCCCGTAGGAACCGCGGGCCGGGATGCGGGAACCGGCAACGAGAAAAGCGGCGTCATGTTCACGTTCCCGGTTTCGCCCCAATAAAATCGCGGGTGGGAAAGAATAATTTCGATTCCGGTCACCAGAAGAGTGAAGAAGCATAACGCTGAAATCCAGTGAGTGATGCGGACAAGGGCAGCGTGGCGCGGCGGATTGTCGACTTGGGCACTGAAGGCAGAACGCGCGCTCCCGGCAGAGCCGACCATCTACAAATCATAAGGCAATCCACACGCTACGGAAAGGACGCTGCCATCCTCGGGGCGAAGTCGCATCAGTGCTTCCAATTTTGGCCGGCATTTTTGACACGGTAAACTGGTGACTCTCATCGGATATACGCCAGCGCTCGCCCTGGCGATCTAAACACCTATGCGCCTACAACTACCGATTCTAGCCGCGTTCCTGACAACTGCTTCTGCGCAACAGTACGATCTCGTCGTCTATGGAGGCACGGCTGGCGGCGTGATGACTGCCGTTGCCGGCGCCAGGCACGGCGCGAAAACCGTTCTCCTCGAGCCCGGAAGTCATATCGGCGGTATGGCAAGCGGCGGCCTTTCCGGGACCGACGTTGGACAAAGTGAAGTGATTGGAGGCATGGCGCTCGAGTTCTATTGGCGCGCCGGACGATATTACGGACTCGATCGACATCTGCAGCAAATCGCCTGGATGCCCGAGCCAGGGGTAGCGGAGAAGATCATGCGGCAAATGCTGAACGATGCCAAAGTTACGCTCCTGACCGGACATCGTCTCGTGGAGACGGGCGGGGTGAGCAAGCAGGGCGCGCGGGTGACGGAAATTCAGATGGAGAACGGCGCGCGATTCAAGGGAAATATCTTCGTCGACGCGACGTACGAAGGCGACCTGATGGCGCAGGCAAAGATCACCTACACCACGGGTAGAGAAAGCATCGCCCAGTATGGGGAGTCACTGGCTGGTGTACGTGCGCACACCGCCAGCCATCAGTTTCCCGTCGATATTCCCGCGCGCGATGAGAACGGAGAACTCCTACCGGAGATTTCCCCGGAACCGCGCGGTGAGCCTGGATCGGCTGACAAGCGGATTCAAGCCTATAACTTCCGTGTTATTGCGACAACGGTTCCGGAGAACCGCATCGCTTGGGAAAAGCCGGATGGCTACGATCCGAAGCGCTATGAGCTGCTCGCACGCTATTTGACGGCAGTCGCGAAGTATCTCGGGCGTTCGCCGAATTTTAACGAGGTGAGCCTGATCCGGATCATTCCGAACGGCAAAGCCGACCTGAATAACCGCGGACCATTTTCCACTGACTACATTGGCAAGAACTATGGATACCCGGACGGAAGCTACGCCGAGCGGGAGAAGATCTGGAATGACCACATCGACTACCAGAAGGGGTTCTATTACTTTTTAGCGAACGATTCACGAGTCCCGAAGGAGTTGCAGGAAGAGGTCAGGCAATGGGGGCTGGCCAAGGACGAGTTTGCAGACACCGGTCACTGGCCGAATCAGTTGTATGTCCGCGAAGCACGGCGAATGGTGGGTGATTTCGTAGTAACGCAAAAGGACCTGCAGACCGAGCGGACCAAGCCTGACGCGATCGGAATGGGAAGCTACAACAGCGACTCGCATAATGTGCAGAGGTATGTGGCGGAGGGCGGTATTGTGCTGAACGAAGGCAATGTGGAGGTTCCTGTGCAGCCTTACCAGATTCCGTACCGCGTGGTGCTGCCCAAGAAGACAGAAGCCGAGAACATGCTCGTACCGGTGTCTTTCTCAGCGAGTCATGTCGCCTTTTCGAGTCTTCGGATGGAGCCGCAGTGGATGATAATCGGGCACGCAACGGGAGTGGCGGCGGCGCTCGCGATCAAGCAGAAAGTCGCTGTACAGGATGTGCCTATCGCTGAGCTGCAACAGATTCTCCGTTCCGAAGGCGGTGTCTTCGAGCATGGCCTGGATTATCAGCAGAAAGCGCTTGCCGCGATACGTGAGAGATTCGCTCCTGTAGTCAGAAAGGGCCCATTGCCATGGGTCCGTCCGGAGAAACAGCTCGCGCCCACGGCTACGAAATAATACGGCGGCAGAGTCCCAGTAATGCCGCTGTCCCGAGCAGTAGCGAAGTTTGCGGTTCCGGGACCGGCTGCACGTCCGGAACCAGTGTCCAGGTGACACCGGAAAGCGGGGCGCCACTGTCATCGAAGAGGCGAAATCCAGTGAAGCTCGCTACGGCTATTTCACCATCGCGCCCCCTCGCATCCGCCAATCCTTCCAACATGAGTCGACCCCTCAGCGTCTCGCCCACAACGAACTCGCGCGTCGTGGCCTGACTGAAGCCACCTCCGCAAGAGCTGCTGCTCCAATCATGCGGATCTCCGCTTTCCGACCCACCGCTGCCGATACCCTCAAACGAGGCATTCGTGAAGGGCGCTCCGTCGAAAAACCAACCGTGCTCCTCCGTCAGACAGGGCTGATAGCGCCCGCCCGAGCCTGCAGGGCCGTGGAAGGTGAACTCGTAAGACAAATCAAGGAACGCTCGCGCTTGTGCCGGGGGTGTCTCGAATGTTCCGTGGCCGATACCTGCAAACGCTTCCACTGTGGCCCCAGTTGTGGATATTCCGACACTCGCCCCTGCTTGTGTCAGCGGCGTCGTGCATCTCGCAGACGTCGCCGTGTGGCTTGAAACGACCCCTGTGCCCGCGCATGTGGCGGTGACGTCAATGATAGCCGCTTCAACGAGCGATGAAGCGGCAAAAAGCAGCAGCGTCAACTTCCATCTCATTCTCCGAACCCCCGGCATTGAGTCTACGCTTGCGCCGGCGTGAGCGCAATCACTCCACATAAAGATGCGCTATCTTGTATAGGTAGAAGGTAGAGGTATAGATGCCGCCGTCTCGATTTCCCATCCCTCAGGGCACACTCGACATGCTCATTCTCCAGATCCTCTCTCTCGAGCCCGCGCATGGCTACGGTATTGCCCAACGGCTGGAACAAATCTCGAGATCCGTCGTACATGTGAATCAGGGATCGTTGTATCCCGCGCTTCACAGACTGGAGCAGAAGAAATGGATCAGAGCCGAATGGAAGCAATCGGAAACCGGACGCGACGCCAAGTTCTATTCGCTGACTCGCGCCGGTCGCCAGCAACTCCAATTGGAGAGAGACAGCTGGGACAGGCTTACGGCGGCTGTCCGTCTGATTTTCGATGAGGGCAAGTAATGCGGCAAATATTCAATTGGTTGCGGCGTCGAGATTTGGAGAACGACCTCGATCGTGAACTCAGCTATCACCTGGATCGCCGCGTAAACGAACTCGTCTCATCTGGTCTTTCGGAAACGGAAGCTCGCCGGCAGGGCTGCGCTTGACCTCGGCAACCTCACCAAGGTCCGGGAAGAAGTACGCGATGTCTGGCTCAGCCGATGGTTGCGCGACTTCATGTACGATCTACGCTTCTCTGCAAGAGCCTTTCTCCGCAGCCCCTCATTTACAGGCACGGCAGTGCTTTCGTTTGCGTTGGGAATTGGAGCCACGGCGGCGATGTACTCTCTGCTCGATCAGGTCATTCTGCACGCGCTCCCTGTGCACGACCCTGAGCGACTGGTTCTCATAGACTGGAAAGGCGATCAGGCCACCGTTAACGCATTCGGCAGCTACAACCTGATGTCATACCCGATGTGCCGCGACCTGCAAAAGCAGGATCGGTTCTTCGACGGCGTACTCTGCCGTGCTCTCACGACAGTGACGTTCTCTAGCGGAGGAGAACATCTTCCTACGGCTGCGGAAATCGTATCCGGCACTTACTTCTCAGTTCTCGGCGTCAACCCGGCACTCGGTAGATTGTTCACCACCGACGACGACCAGCCGCCGCGCCAAAATCCCGTTGTCGTGCTCTCATATTCGTTCTGGAAGAGTCAGCTTGCGGGAGATTCGCGTGTGATAGGCCGGAAGGTCTGGATCAACCGCCGCCCCATGACCGTCATCGGCGTGGCCGCTCCCGAGTTTCATGGGATCGACGTCGGTGAAGTCCCTTCGGTTTGGATTCCTGCCCCGATGTCCGCGGAGGCGATTCCTGGATTCACCGACGTGTTGAATCGACGCGTGCGCTGGATGCAGATTCTGGGCCGGCTGCAGCCGGATGTCACGCTCGCACAGGCGCAGACTGGGCTGCAACCTTGGTTTAAAGCGACGCTTAATGAGGATGTTCGCCGCGCAGACTTTCCAAAAGTCACTCCCGAACGGCGGCAGCTATTTCTCGCATCCATGCTTGAGCTGACACCGGCTCCACAGGGTCATGCCCCTTTGCGGCGCAGGCTTTCGCAGCCGCTTTGGGTGTTGTTTACCGCGACCGCGCTGCTGCTCAGCTTGGCTTGCCTGAATGTCGCTGGGCTTTTTCTGGCGCGAGGATCGGCCCGTGAACGCGAGATTAGCACCAGATTCGCTCTCGGCGCCTCACGCGGTCGAATCGGACGCCAGCTTATGGCGGACAGTCTTTTGATTGCGCTTGCTGGGGGATTCCTTGGCGTGATGCTTGCGCCGCTGGCCATGAAAGCGCTGATTTCGTTTCTACCGCGAAACATTGCCGCGAACGCATTGCATTCGGAGATCGACGGCCGAGTCCTGGCGTTTGCCACTCTCGTCAGCATTGCCGCCGGGCTGCTCACGGGATTGACCCCGGCACTGCAGACGGGACGAGGATCGCTGATGACAACGCTTCGCCAGCATGCGGGCGCTGCCCTACACGGCTTGCGGCTTCGAAGAGTGATGGTCACCGCACAAATTGCCTTCACGCTGGTTCTTCTCACGGGAGCGGCTTTGTTTATCAAAACACTCACCGCCTTGATGGAAAAGGGGCCAGGATTTGAAACGTCGAGCCTGATCTCCTTCGGAATCGATCCCGTGCAAAACGGCTACTCTCCCGCCGATGCCACGCGCCTCGTTCGGCGGATCCACGATGAGCTTCGCGCATCGCCGATCACACGATCGGTCGCGGTTGCGCGGGTACAACTTCTCAACGGTGGCAGTTGGAATAACCCGATGACAATTGAGGCCGGCGAGCGAATCATCACCGATCGCGAGGTTCATCAGAACGCGGTTACCCCCGGATTCTTCTCGACGCTAGGGGCGAGAATCGTGGCAGGACGAGGCTTCGACGAGCGCGATATGCGCCCAAAGGCCGACGGCGGAACGCCCGTGGCGATCGTCAATGAGGCCTTCGCGAAACGGTATCTCCGTGGCCGCAATCCAATTGGCTGTCGCGTCGCCCTGGGCGTTGGGCCGCTTGTCCAACCTGACATCGAGGTCGTCGGCGTCGTGTCAAATATCAATTATCGTGCTGTCCGCGAACAGTGGGAGCAGGCGTATGTTCCGATCATGAGTCCTTCGGCCAGCTTCTACTCGGGCGGCAACTTTTATGTAAGGGTGCAAGGTTCTGCAGACACTGCGTATCGGTCGATCCGGGAGGTTCTTCGGGACGCCGATCCGACACTGCCGGTCACGTATTTCCGCACCCTCGATGAGCAGGTCCGCCGCTCCTTGAATACTGAGCGGATGCTCGCGGCGCTTTCAGGCAGCTTCGGTACACTCGCCGTGTTGCTATCGCTTGTAGGATTGTACGGAGTATTGGCCTTCGTTGTCACACAGCGCACACGCGAGATTGGCATACGCCTGGCGCTCGGAGCTACGCGCGCCGGAGCCGCGTGGCTCGTGCTTCGTGATGCGCTGTTGATGCTGGCCATGGGAATCGCGATTGCTTTGCCGTGCATTTGGGTGGTCGGCCGCCTGGTCGAATCGCAGTTGTACGATGTTAAACCGACGGATCCTGCAACGATCGTCGCAGCAGTCTGCATCCTCGCTGCCGGAGCCGTAGCTGCCGCGCTCATTCCTGCTCGCCGGGCATCGACCATTAGTCCAAGCGATGCGCTGCGCTTTGAGTAGGCGTTGTTAGCCAAAGCTTTCCGCTACGGGCTATTGCTACCGCAACCCCTCAGTCGGCTCGATCCAGGCAGCGTCGGGCAGGCCACAACCTGTTGATTCGTTCGAACAGTTTGTAGTCTATTATCCACCGGGAGCATCTTAAGCTCGCATGATGCGTTCTATCACCATCGCAATATTTGGCGCAGCGATCGCGATAAGCATCGCTTCCGCGCAATCGGCGAGTCCCAAAGTGATTCTCATGGTCGGGCCTCCCGGCAGTGGCAAGACCACGCAGTCCAAGCTTCTCGAAAAGAAATACGGCATTCCCACCTTTTCCATGGCCGACCTGCTGAAAAGGGAGATCTCCAAGAAGAAGGACGCGGTCTCAAAATCTCTCGCCGCCACGATCGCCAGCGGCGACATGTTGCCCGATGACGCGGCTACGGATCTGATTAAGCTCCGTCTGTATCGCGCCGATCTCGGCAAGGGCTTCATTCTGGACGGTTATCCCGCGACCGCGGGGCAAGCGAAGTCGCTGGACCGCATGCTGCAGGAACTGCAAATGCCGAAGGCTGTCGTGGTGGTGCTGGATGCGCCGGACGACGTTATCCGGAAGCGAATGATGACGCGCGGTCGGGCAGACGATAAGCCGGAGATCATTGAACGGCGCATTCGTGAGTTCCGCAATGAAGCAGCGATGTTGACCGGATGGGCCGGCCAGACACACGTTGTGAGAGTAAACGCCGCTGCAAGTATCGGGGACGTTTCATCGCAAATTGTGGCCGGACTTGAAGAGACCTGGTCGAAGCAGCGCCCGTAATTTACCAGGAAGCCCGGAGCATGAGCATTACCCATCCCGCGCGTTCCTTCGAACGGAGATGGCGCATTCCGAGATGCTCGAATGCCCGTCGTACCTGGGATTCGACGGAACATGGTATGCCGGAAAGAATGAGCAGGCCTTGACTTCCCACCCGCCGCACCAGCAGCGGCGCCATTTCAATCAGAGGAGCCGCAAGCACATTCGCTAAAACGACCGGCCAGACACCAGTAACAGCATCGGCCCCACCATGAACGAGTTCCAGGCGATCGGACAACCCATTCAGGCGCGCGTTTTCAGCCGCGACTTTCAGCGCATCGGCGGCGATATCGACACCAACGGCTTGAGGCACGCCCATCTTTAACGCCGCTAATGCGAGAATGCCCGATCCCGTGCCGACATCCAGGACGTTCGCGATGCGCTCAACCGCCAGAACCTCTTCAAGCATCTCGATGCAGAGCGCCGTGGTGGGATGATGTCCGGTTCCAAAGGCGTCGGCATCCGTTAATCTAAGCGTCTCCGGAGGAGCGGCGATGTCCGGCCCCGCGATTAGGAGGCTGCCGACACGAACCGTTCGCGGGCTCAACAGCCACACCGAATCGCTATCGCGCGCGACAGCCGGGGAGACAGTCACGCCTGCTGCGCCGAACGCACACTTGACGGTATCCTGTGTCACGGCATCCGGTAGAATGGCCGCAAGTCCGTCTCCAACTGAATCGATATCGAGTGCTCCCAATTGAACAAGAATGTCAAGCGCGTTGGGCGGCGGACAAGCGATATCGATGCGATAGGGCACTCTGTAGGGTAACCCGAAGCCCGCAATCGATCATTTCCGATATTGTTCGTCTGTAACGTGCTCCAACCAGTCGACAACCTTGCCTTCGAGCTTCTCCTGGATAGCTATGTGTGTCATCCCTATTGTGGGAGTGGCGCCGTGCCAATGTTTCTCGCCAGGTGCGAACCACACCACGTCACCTGGCCGAATCTCTTCGACTGAGCCGCCTTCACGTTGAGCCCAACCACAGCCGTCTGTGACAATGAGCGTTTGACCGAGCGGATGCGTGTGCCAGGCAGTTCTGGCGCCGGGTTCAAAAGTGACGCTCGCGCCCTGAACGAATGCAGGCTCCGGCGCCTGAAAGAGCGCATCGATTCGAACCGCGCCCGTGAACCACTCCGCGGGTCCTTTCGCCGACGGCTGTGAACCAACCCGTTTGATCTCCATCTCTATACTCCTTGGCGAGCTTTATGGACGCAACAAGGTCTTAATCGCCCGGCGTTCATCCATCGCGCGATAGCCGTCTGCGACCTGTTCGAGCGGTAGCGCTAGGTCAAAGACCTTGCCGGGTTCGATCTTTCCGTTCCAAACAAGATCGATCAACTCCGGAAGATAGCGACGCACCGGCGCTGGACCGCCGTGGAGGCGGATGTGAGTATAGAACAGCTCTTGGCCGTTAAGCTCCACTCCATGTGGAACTCCAACATAACTTACCGATCCGCCGGGACGAGTCGAGCGGATCGCCTGTGACATCGATTCCTGAGTCCCGACACATTCCAGCACCGAATCGGCGCCGGTTCCGCCGGTTAGATCGTTGACCCGCGCTACGGCCTCGTCGCCTCGTTCAGCAACAATTTCACTCGCGCCAAATTCGCGGGCGAGTTTCTGCCGAGACTTGTGACGGCTCATAGCGATGATTCGCTCGGCGCCCATCAGCTTCGCCGAAAGAACACCAAGAAGCCCGACCGCGCCATCGCCAACAACCACGACCGTTGAACCGGGCTTCACGTTTGCGGCGTCGGCCGCGAACCATCCGGTGCCCATAACGTCGGACAGCGTCAGCAAGCTCGGGACCAGGTTTTCCGACGGAAGATCCGGAGTCGCTACCAGAGTGCCATCCGCGAGTGGAACGCGCAGCAGCGGCGCTTGCGCTGTGCCGATGAACTGCTTGTGCTGACAGGCTGACTGATAGCCGGCACGGCAGTGTGCGCAGGTGTTGTCCGAGGCGAAAAACGAACCGATAACGAACTGACCTGGCCTTACGTTTGCGACAGAGCTGCCGACCTCCTCAACAATGCCGCAGTACTCGTGGCCCATTGGCGTCGGCTCGGAAACGGGATTGGCGCCGCGATATGGCCACAGATCGGAACCGCACACGCAAGTTGCGGACGTCCTCACGATCGCGTCTGTTGGCTCTATGATTTCTGGCGCGCTCCGCTCTTCGAAACGTACATCCCCGGGGCCGTAAAGAACAGCTCCTTTCATCGTCTACCTCCGTCGGCATTGATGTTCTCCATCAAGTAGACGACTTTGGTACCGATGGCTGTCATAATTTCAAGCGTACGTCCGGAATGCGCTTTGGATTTGCCAGAATTACGGTTACTTCGAGTTCTAATACCCCACAGTCCTGACGCAGCCATCACCGAACCAGATGCATGCCTCCTGCGCCAGACTGAAGTCCCGGATCTCACTCCCCTTATTTGGTCCGAGCGATCCGGCAGCAACGCCCACCACTTTCGGAAAGCTGTGTCCGCCCTGAGCCGGGATTATCATCTTGATGTTTCCTCCCCCGAACTCGTACACGTAGTTTGTCGTGACGAGGTCGCTGCCGCAGGTCGCTGCGTCGTAGCCGAAGTCTCCACAGGTAGCGGGCGTGCTCGTCGGTGTGAGGACCGGCGGCGCAGGAACGGAGGTCCAGCCAGTGTTGCTGCAACTCAGCTGATCCAGAGTCGCGGGCGTGGCAGCGCCGGCGGTGGTGTCCAGGAATTGCGCCGTATGATTGACGTATCGCTGCCAGACAAAGGCGGTCGATGTGGAAGTACCGAGTGTGGTTCCACATCCGAGTGGGGTCAGCAGCGCATCGCCCGGATTGGGCTGATCGTATCCGGCGCTCTGGTTGTTGGCCGGATCCTGCAGCGAAATCCTCATTAGGTTGGCCATATCCATCGATCCTTGGACGAACAGCACCTTCTTGCTGATGCCCGCGGGGTTCAGATTTCCGAGTACGATGCCATTGTTGACGCCCATGTATGCCGGATCGTGCCCGTTGCCGACATCGAAGAGGTCGAACGTGCCTGTGGCGATCGTCCCCTCCGGTCCACCGATGTTGGTGGGATATCCCCCGAAGTAAAGATTCGTGAAGTGGTTGAAGTCATAGTAGGGATTGGCCGGTCCCACGGGTGTGATTTCCTCCGCCTGCACGAACCGGATCGACACGGGGTGTCCAGCCAACGCGTAGCCGTCGAACAGATCGTGTCGGTATCTAAGAATTGTCATCCCAAGTCCCGCTCCCGAGGAAAATCCCAGGAACCGTTTCTTGGGAATTGTGTTAGGCGGGTAGTATGCGGTCTTCACTCTGTCCACGATGCGAGCAATCGTTCGCAGATCCCTGTATGCATACTCGTCGCTTTCGGCATAACGAGCATCGACGCCGGTCCCGCCCGCGGGAATGTTGTAATCATCCAGCCGAAACCCGCACGGGCTTCCGATACCTCCGACACAAAAGCGGATGAACTCTGCATCCGCCGTATCGCCGGGGATCACCTTCACGCTCCGCCACTCAAACTTGCTCTGCATCGCTCTGGAGGTTATGGCGGCGTTCGGTTGGTCGGGCCGCTCAAAGGGGGCGGATGTCTGTACGAGGTCCTCGGTGCACGAGGTTACGATATTCCGCGGCCAGTTGCCCGGTATAACGTTGTATGTCTGTGTTTGCCTCTGCGCGCTTACTAGAGCGCCGCCTGTATCGCCATCGCAAACTCCTTGCGGGTAAATCATCAGATACCTGGATTCCAATGGCGACAGATCATTGGCCGTTTTGAAAGAGAGAAGGTTTCCATTGCCGCCGTGGGCGGCGACCATCAAAGGAACCGTAGCCGGAACGGATCGAGCCTCCTTGCCGAGATCGGGGTTAAGTTGGGTCTTATCGGTGAGAGAGTCGTGACACACCAGATAAAAACGAACCAGTGCACGACCATTCGGCTCGCCTGAAATGTCCTTGTCCATGTCTATCGTGCTGTCTGCCAGACTCCAGAAGTGGCAGCCGGCCGACGCCGGTTGCGGGTTCGAAAGGATACCGATGGCGAGCACGATACACGTGGCCAGCCTGATTGCCGGCCCCATCTTCTTCCAGGGGCGAGAGGACGCGCCAGAGCGCGATTTCCACAGAATCGAACGAATGTAGGACTGCATCACCTGGAGTAGTGCAGTTCAGCGCGCCCTCGTTTCGGCCCTCCCGACAGTGCTCGCGATCGCGCCACGTGCGTCGAAGGTGAGGTTATGCGTCCCTGCGCTCGGGCAGAGTAAACGAGAATATCGACCCGACATTTGGAGTTGATGTCGCCCAGATCCTGCCGCCGTGCGCTTCGACGATTTTTCTGCAGATAGCAAGCCCGATCCCGGTGCCTGCGATCTCCCTGCCGTGCAGGCGTTTGAACATCCCAAAAATCTGGTCGGCGTAGGCCTCATCGAACCCGAGTCCGTTATCCCTCACCGAAAACACCCACCACTCCCGACGGTCTTTCTGGGCCGACACGTGGATTCGTGGAGACTCGTCAGGTCTCCTGTACTTCATAGCGTTCCCTATCAGGTTTTGGAACACCTGCGTCATACGCGCCGCATCCACAGTCAACTTTGGAAACGAATCGTGAGTTATGGTGGCGCCGGTAGCGTCGATCGACGAGCGCAGGTTCCCCAGTGCCAGAGCTAAGACCTGCATCATGTCCGTCGGCCGAAGCATAAGTTGCGCCCCTTGCGCCTGCGAGAATGCCAGCAGATCACTGACGAGCATCTGCATCCGGCGCGAGCCTTCGACGATATTCGAGAGGAATCCGCGCGCGTCTTGATCGAGCGTGTCCTGATACCGTCTGACGAGCAATTGTGCGTACGTCGTCATGGTGCGGAGGGGCTCCTGCAGATCGTGACTGGCGGCATACGCGAATTGGCCGAGATCTTCATTCGCTTTGAGCAGCGCTGCGTTGCTCTTGCTCAATTCTGCGTTGACGCGAGCCAACTCGGCGGCCGCTTCTTCAGCGCGTCTGCGGGCCACCAGCAATTCCTGCTCATAGCGCCGCCGGTCCGTCGCATTGAACACCGTCATGCGATTCAGAAGAGGATTCCCCTCCGGATCGAGTTTCTGGACTGCCGTCACGAATGTGGGCACGATGGTCCCATCAACGCGGTGAAAATCAAGCGCAATTTCGCTCACCTCACCATGCATACGCAGCATCAACGCGAAATGCGTCTCGTAGAAGATCCGCCCGCCTATCGTCAGCAAATCGGAGAAGCGCTTCCCGCTCGTCAGTTGATCGCGTGTCATTCCGATCAGCATGGCGAACGTCTGATTCACTTTCAGAATTCGACCGTCAGGCGCCGTCGACAGGTATCCGCACGGCGCCTGCTCATACAGTTCTTCCGCGCTCTCATCCGCAATACCGTGTTCGTTCGATGCTTCGTTGCTCACGTCTGGGCTGTAAGATACTGGTGGATCGTGGAAATTGTCTCTTCCGCCGCGCTCATGTGAGGGCAGTGCCCGGTCGCGGACATCCGTACCAGCACGCTATTTTCCATGTGGTCCTTTACGAACTCGCCCACGCAATCTGGCGCAATGACATCTTCCGAGCACTGCAGAATCAACGCCGGAACTCTGACCTTCGCCAGATCGCTGCGATTGTCGGAAAGGAAAGTTACTCGGGCAAACTGTTTCGCAATTTCCGGATCGGTGCGACAGAAGCTCTCGGTCAGTTCGCCGGCAAGTTCAGGCCGGTCCGGATTGCCCATGATGACGGGAGCCGTCGCGCTCGACCACCCGAGGTAATTACTATCGAGCGTCGCGAGCAGTCCTTCAATGTCAGCTCTACTGAAACCGCCAACGTAATCGCCATCATTGATATAGCAGGGAGAAGGTCCAATCAGAATCAGTCGCTCAAAGGCGGCAGGACGCTTCGCTGCCGCAAGAACCCCGATAATGGCGCTGACGGAATGTCCGACGAAGATGACAGGCGCGCCGCCGGCGGCGTCGATAATCTCCAACACATCGTTGGCATAACCGTCGAGCGTGTTGTACTTCTCCGGGCGATACTGCGCTATATCCGATTTACCGGCTCCGACATGATCGAACAGGACGACCCGATAGTCATTCGCAAATGCAGGCACGATGAATCGCCACATGTTCTGGTCGCAGCCGAAACCGTGGGCGAACAGCATCGTCTTCGTCCCGGACCCTTCAATGTGGATGTTGTTGCGTTGCTGGATCGACATTTCGACGCGTCAGGCGCGGGCGTATGCCCGAATAATCCTATCGTATACAACACCGGGTATGACTAACGATTTTCACGGATCGAAGGTTGCGTCCGGCCGCGGCGCCTTGGCTAGAACTCCATCGATCATATGTCGAGATACGCTGAGGCGCTCTTGAGCCGGCAGCCCGCTGGATATCCTTCGGAACGACCCCCTGGTGAAAGCGGTTGGAACGAATTTGGGAGGGCAGTCCTGATTCGGCTCCCCTCAATGGCAACGACACAACGTGTGGTGTGAAATCAGGTAAGCTAAATCGGTCGAGGCCGGAGGCCTCAAGCTGGCTGCAAGACAGTAATATGCGCCGGATTTTGCTGATGCTGGTCATCGCGGCTGCCGTCGAGGCGTCGGATTTTCATCCATTGATCCCGCGCACTTGGGACGACGCCGCCATGGCGACAGTCGAGCTTCCGAATACCAGGCCGAAATATTCCCTTCGGCTTGTCTCGGGGGATTACTACTACCGGATCCCCGTTCGGCCGGTCTATCGAACTTACCCGGTCTACCCGATCGACAGGGAACCGCTCGGATATTTGGAAAAGCTGCGCCAGAAATCACCTGTCATAGAATTCGATGCGGCGAAGCTCAAGACGCGGGAGGACTGGATCCGCGCCGGTGAATTGGTATTCGATTCACCGATAACGTTCGAAGCTCCCATCCGCACGGACGATGTTCGCGATCCGGCCTTTCTCAGCCGTACAAGCGTGACCCTCGCACCGGACGGCTCTATTCCCAGCCTGCGGTATGTGGTTCGCAAAAAGGGCCAAGTTGAGCTCGGCTCATTTGCCTGCGGCATGTGTCACACGCGCGTACAACCGGATGGGTCCATCATCAAAGGCGCGCAGGGGAATTTCCCGGGCGACCGGGCGGTTGCGTTCGACTACCGCAGGCGTGCGGCAAAGGACCGCGAGGGTGTTGACAAGGAGCGTGCCTACGATGCTCGCGCCACGTTCGGCGTACCCTGGGGCAGCCCGGACCCGCTGCACCAGCGTTGGTTCGACGCGCCGCTGGAGGAGCATCTCGCCGTGTACGACGCGATCCCGCCAGGGGTCTTCGCGCGTCACCGCGCCAGTGTGTTCGCCCCTCCGGCACTGCCCGATCTGATCGGCATCGGGGATCGGCGATACCTGGACAAGTCCGGTCTGCAACTCCACCGAGGCCTTGTGGATTTGATGCGTTACTCCGCGCTCAATCAGGGCGCGGACGATATCGGCGACTACTCGGGTTTTATTCCCGTGGCTTCCGATTTCCGAACACCCGTGGATCCTTCCACCCAGTCCAGATACACTGATGAACAGCTTTACGCGCTCGCGCTCTATCTGTACTCCCTCCAGCCGCCCCCGAATCCGAACAGAGGGAGCACTCTTACAGAGCGCGGCAAAAAGGTGTTTCTTGCACAGGGCTGCGCAAGCTGTCATACCCCCCCGACCTACACAAACAACAAACTGATTCCGGCCCCGGGCTTTGAAGTCCCGCCAGAGCATCGGACCAAATACGACATCATGGATGTGAGCATCGGCACAGATCCAACACTGACAATGCAGACGCGCCGAGGAACCGGCTACTATAAGGTCCCTTCGTTGCGGGGTGTCTGGTGCCGCGGTCCGTTCGAGCACAACGGTTCTGTTGCGACTCTCGAGGACTGGTTCGATCCCAACCGGCTCCGGGACGATTACATCCCCACTGGATGGAAAGGTTACGGTGTCAAAACCCGAGCAGTAAAAGGCCACGAGTTTGGGCTTAAGCTGAGTGCTACAGACAAGCAGGCGCTGATTGCATTTCTGAAGACGCTGTAACATCGCGACATGTCGTCATCGCCTCGCGCGTCAAATCGATAGCGCGAACGCTAAGAAGCGAGCTCCCAAAGATGGTTCTGAAAACTAATGGCCGATCGCGAGATATTTATTAGGCACGTTCCGATACGGTGGTGTGCTTTGGTAGCGCTTGCGATAAAGGCATTCGATGTTGCTGTAGATGTGCTCTTCGCGTCGATGGAACTGCCGGTACAGACCGCATTGCGCATACGAAATCGGAGTGACGTCATATACGACCGTCTCCCAGTTCATCGATTCTCCCCGGAGAAGCGCCTTCACTCGAATGTCAAGGTCCGCTCCGGCTTCGACGAGTATTTCCATTTGCCGGTCGACAGTAGTTGAAGATGCTATTCACAGCATGAAAGATCGGCGTGTGCCCACCGATCCCTTCTCCATCCTGATCGGCTCGGGCGTTTACGTCGGCTCCGCTTTCCAGCAGGACGCGCGCCTGTCGGATGCCGTTGGGAGAATGCTCCTCAAATGCTCCTGACAGATCGGCTTCGATCGACACCGTCCTATGCTACCGCTCGTTCAAACGCCTCGGAGCTGTGGGCAGGCTTGAAGCGCGCTCAGCGCAGTATGGGAGCCAGATCGTTCTCATCTCACCTTCCGACCTGAATTCTCGCGCAATCCTGCGACCAGCAACACGCAGCCGATGAGCAACGGAATAGCGGCGATGGACCAGGCCTTTCCGCCTGCGAGCGCGATCATCATGATCCCGAGTCCCACGCCGACTGCCATCACTATGAGCCCGCCAAGAATCCAGCCCTGCCGCTCTTGCCGAGCCTTCTTGGCAGCTCGCATCTCGTCTTCGCGGCGCAGCATCTCGAGCACCTGTCTTGCGTTCTCGTTCTGGTTCTCGGCAACGGACCGAAGCAGCGCAAGGCGGTCGCGCGCAATCCGCTCGTAAGTGGGACCGTTGACCCAGACGGCGATACTCAGGAATGCGAACACCGCCACCACCGCAGCAGCCAGAAACAGAAACATCGCAGCGTTAACCGGCATCTGAAACTTCTCTCCTTTGTTCGTACTCGCCGAGTGAGACCCGAGCGCCGGCATGCGGGTTGCATTTTTTGCCGCTACAGAAAATGCAACCTGGCGGACCTGCAGTGGGTCCAAGGCCGAGAGTGTCACCAAATGACGCAACGGATCGGGACGCCGCGGATGCGCAGCGCGTCGTCGCGGGAGACCTCGACGCATTTGCGGGAATTGTCCAGCGCTGGCAGCACCGGTTGATCAATCTGGCTTGGCGATTCTGTCGTGATCGTGCGATGGCGGAAGATATTGCACAGGAGATTTTTATAAAGGTGTACCGTTCGCTCGGGTCATTCCGGGCCGAATCGAAATTCTCGACCTGGATAACCTCGATTGCGTTGAACACATGTCGATCGCGCGTGCGTACGGGGAACTGGCAACCCATAGGCCTGGATCCGGCTCGCGCCGTCGCAGCAGGCACAGGGATGCAGCAGAATATGGAAGATCGGCAACGCGACGAGGCAGTACGCCGCGCCGTGCTAACGTTACCGGAGCGGTATCGCGATGCCATCCTGATGTTCTACTTCGAAGAAAAGGACCTGGCCCAGACCGCAAACGTGCTTGGCATTGCGGAAGGAACACTGAAGGCTCGCTTGAGCAGGGGACGCGACCTGTTGAAGCGCAAAGTGGAACAGCTATGACGCCGGAAGAACTCGATCGAATTCTCAACTCGGAAGACACGCTGGAGCCGTCGTCTTTCTTCGCTTCGAATGTCATGTCTTCGGTGCGGCGCGAGGCGGACCAGCCCGCTCCTTTACGATTCCCATGGTGGCGATTCGCCACGGGCGTGGCCGCTTCAGGCGGTATGGCAATTGGTGGAGCCGTGCTGGCAATGAACTCGGAGATGCTCTCACGTCCCGCGCCTGCCGCCGTTCTGGTGATTGTTTATGCTTTTGCGATGCTGCTCGTCGGCATCGGCGTCGCCGCCGTCCCGCGCGTGCTGATTAGATAGTCACCCCTCAAGTCTCAGCGATTTGCTTGGCCGTCGGTTGGATCCAGAGACCCGTTTGAAGAACAATCAGCGAGCTGATCTCAGCAGATCTCGGGCCGGTTCTCGTCATACGATGAGGAATGAGCGACAACGGCCTTCCTTGCTTGGATCTCCTCGAAACGACGCCGCGGATCATCCGGGATCTGATGTGCGAACTCTCTGAAGAGGACGCGCGCTGGAAACCCGCTCCCGACCGTTTCTCCGTTGCCGAGGTGCTGGCCCACCTTTCGCAAAGCGAAGGCGAGTGTTACCGCGCGCGCGTTGACCGGTTCCTTGCCGAAGATATGCCCGCCATCGAGAGCGACGACGCACAGTTTCACCTTGACCGGTATCGCGACCGCGACCCCGAACACGAATTCGCCCACTTCGAAGATCAACGCGACAGCAATTTGGAATACCTGCGCAACCTGCCTCCCGGCGCCGGCGAGCGCCGCGCGTTTCACAGCGAAGCAGGGGAGATTACCCTCGCGCAGATGCTGCACGAATGGGCTCTGCACGATCTCGGACACATCCGGCAGATCGCCGAGCTGGCGCGCGCCCGCAAATATCTCGGAGGCGCCGGCCCGCTCGGTCGGTCATATCAACTCAAGCCATAATTGATACTGAGCCGCCGGAAGGTCTCTACGTGTCCATTCCGCGAGGCTTGACCGCCCATCCCTACACACACTCGCCGGCGCGACTGGCGCAGCGCCAGAACGTCTTTTCCACAATCGTCGTTTACTTGTCAGGATCGCGCATGTCCGCCAGATCCAGCCCTGAGAATGCGCACTCTTCTCAAAGGGCATCGTGCTACTTACGGCAGGCGCTCTCAACTGCTCAGGTCGAACGAATCGCCCGGTTTCAGCCGGTAGTACTAGGAGCCATCCTTGGGTTGTCGCAAACGGCAACACCACCCTGCCCGATTGCCCGAAACGTACCCCTGTGGTAAAGGACGGCAAAGTCCTAGAGCTGACGAAATCCGACCAGGGCAGGAAACTTAGAGAAATATGTGCCTCGGGTGGAGCGTGTCCGTCCTACTGTCGAGTCAGGGTCAAGCGCATCTAAGATCAGCCCGTTAGCGAAATCGTCCACCGTGTAGCCAAACAGTACATGACAATGCCCGCCGCTAACAGTCGCGCGTTGAAAGGCTAAGTAAATGTGGCCGTTCTCGCCCCTTTTGAACATGATGTTTCGAAGATTAGGGACCTCGTCTTTGTTGTTAACGCGCAGAGTTTGCATCTTCACTATCGAGAGGGCATTATCATCATTGATTACAGATTGCAGTCCATCGATATCGAGGCCGCCGGGTCCTACCTGTAAGTTCGGAGCAGTGTTGATAAAAGCCGTCTGAGTGGCGGAGCCGAGTCCTTGTGAACGCCGCCACATAACGAGACAGGCAGCCCAACATGTATTGGAGAGAATTTGTTTTTCGTAAGTCGGCGCTCGGAGAAGATTACTTTCCGGACTGAATCCGTCTTCCCGATCTTGTATCCGCATCTCACGGTCTAACGCTTCCATGGTTAACTGCCCGACAATCTTGTCGGGTGATTGCTGGTACGCCGGATTGATAATGCTTCGATCATCCTTGAACTTAAAAACAGCATCGGCCGTTGACGGACCATACTCGGATATGTTTGTTTCATTCTTATCGATGCTTAGTCCGAGTCTAAACAGCGCTTGCTGTATTTTGCGGACATGGGGCCCGCGTTCGCGCGGCGATGGCGGTTTCTTGAACTCAATGTGTCCGGAGGGACCGTTGAGAGCGGCGCCGAGTTTGACGTCGCCACTGAAGAGCTTGGAGAATAATTCCATTTGAGCCTTTGCCTCCTTGGCAAGACACATGTAGTTACAGCCTTGGACAACTGCCAGGCCTGATCCTAGCAATAAAGGCGAAGTGGAGCGGCCCCCATTATTGCGGCGCCACGTCATCACCACATCGAATACAGTAAGAACCTGCCATCGCCACCCGTCATGAGGCGCCTCGCCGCTCCGCGCGTGACGGTAAAGAAAGGCGTACCTTGCATCCCTCGAATGAACACACGAGAGAACTTTTATTCGAGCGACTTAACGTACGATTATGTCCCGCACGCCCGAAGTGCAACAGTTATTGGTGGCAGCTGGTGGTATAGCATTTTTCAGCCAGCACCTCGGTTTAGGACCTTGCACGCCGGCCTTTACAAAGGTCCACGCTTTGCACTTCGAACCGTCCTTCTCGCACGCTGCTTTGCAGGCATTGGCGTCGCCCGGCATCAGATCGAAGTTGGTATAGTCTCTCCCCGGCCTGTCTACGTCGGCCTCAAGTGATCGAACCGGGACCCCTGAAACGCAACAAGTGTTTGCGCGAGCCGCAGGAATCGCATTTTTCAGCCAGCATCTCGGTTTAGGACCTTGCACGCCGGCCTTAACAAAGGTCCAAGTCTTGCATTGGTCATCCCTCTGGCATGTTTCCCGGCAGACGTCCTCAGGGCCGCCGAAGGTCCCTGGCGACGGTAAGTTTAGATCGAAATTCTTATAGTCGCGTCCAGGCCTATCGGTGCTCTCTTCCCGTGACTGTGTTTGAGCCGCCGCTGGCGCCACCGGCAACGTGACTGAAAGCAGCAGAACACCGGCAAGCAATTTGCCTGGATTGAACCGGTGAATGCCGAAGCCCGCAGAAATACGACTTGGATTTTCAGGTTTGAACATCTTCATTACCTCTCGATGAGTGAAGCGTTGATAGCCAGAAAACCCCGCCACATCATTGCCATCCGGTGTAGAACCAAGATCGCGCCCGCCCCCGGCCCGTCCACTTGAGAATCGAAGGCGGCTGGAAAAACGGAGGCGAACTCTGCCGAAGAGCAACTCGCGGAGGAATCCTCAGCCGAGATTTAAAGGCGAGGATCATCGGTGTAGATCTTCACATGCCTTAGAAGGCTTATAACGATTTACGACGGATCTCCAGCGTTAGAGGTACCGTGAACCGCAGCTTAGGTGCGCCGTGCACAATCCCGCCTGCGACAACATCGATGTCGACCGCGAATATTTGCTTGTCGCGAACGAAACACAACTCCTTGCCGTCCCGACGCCAAGAGGTTCGCCTTCACCGTTTGTCGACACCTGCCGTGCGTGGTGTCAACAAATTGAAGCAAACCGCCGGAACACGCAAAAGTCGACCAGTCCGAAAACCGCCGAGGGGAAAGCAAAATCGAAATTCAAGGCCTGACCCCGGGCATGATCGCGGAAGTTGCCGTTCTTCCCCACGAAGACGCTTCATTTTTGGTCGAAGATTTTCGTTCATCGCTTGCCGCGTCACCAAACACTAACGCCGTGAGGGAGGATCTATCCATCGGCAGGCCATGTCTCATCATCGACGTTATCGCCGGATGCTGGCCGCATCCCGTCCTAATCGGGCGATCCTGAGCCTGCTATGTCCGGCTATAGCTCGCTGCCGCTACTTGCCCGTCAGCACGGCAGCCAGAAACCGGAGCTCAGACTCCACTTCCGCGGGATCGGCCACCGTATCCGCGATTTCCTGGCGAAAGAGTTCGCGGTACCTCTTGCGAAGCCTGTGAATCGCGACTTTGAGCGCTCCCTCTGAGGTATTCATTTCGAGCGCTAGCGCGGCATACGGCGCATCGGACCGCCCGAGAAGAAAAACTTTCAACTGGTCGAAATGCTCCGGGCGGCCGTGACGAACAAACTCGGTCCGCAATTTCTCCACGACTTGGTCGAGCACCGAAAGCGCCCAGCGCCGCTCGAAGAGTCGCTCGGGCGTCTCATCGTGCGCAGGCTCGCGTTGGTAGCGCTCTTCGCCAGACGAGAATTCGAGCGAGACAACCGCCCCGCCGCCCCGTTTATGCGCGCGCTGGCGATCTTCTTCGTCAGCGACAAAGAACTTCAAGGAGGTCAACAGAAACGACCGGAACCGGCCCTTTTCCGGGTCAGCGCGATCAAGATATCGCCCTTCCAACATCCGGACAAAGAAGTCCTGCGTGAGGTCCTGGGCCTGATCGGCAGCATAGCCGCGGCGGCGCAGATAGGCGTACAACGGATACCAGTAGTTCTCACACAGAGCGACCAGAGCCGATCGGGCTTCCTTCCGATGGGGATCGCCGGCGGCGACCACCATGGTCCACCGCGTGGTCGGAAACTGGGATGATCCCGGCAGTGTGTGCATGGTCCGGTCGTTCATTTCTTTCCTCTACACAGCATAAGGAATCGGACGCCAAAAGGTTACAGCGCGGGCTACAGCTTCGCGTACTCTGCTTTGGCGCTTTTCAGGATCGGGACATTGGGATCTGCTTCCCTCCAGGCCGCCAGGAAAGCCTCATAAGCAGCCTTCGCCTTGATTTTATCTCCCGAAAATACGAACACTCTCCCGAGTTGCAAATGGGCCAGTGCGCCAATTGGATCCAAGCCCACAAGGCCACGATGATTGAGGATCTTCTGAAACTCGGCCCCGGCTTCCGCGTTCCTGTGCGCACCCATGAAAGCTTGGCCGCGGACGTACGCCGAGTGCAAACCGCCAAGAACGGGATACAGAAAGTTGAGGCCATTCACCGCGAACTCATACGTACGCGTGATTTCCAGCCGCTCTACGCTGTCCGCAAACTTGCCTTTTCCCTGTGAGGACAACGCGCGCAGGACCGGCGCGTAAGTAAATTTCACAAAAGTATCTTCCGGGAACCGCTTCTCCAAATCGCCGAAGATGAGCCTCGGATCGGGCGGAACTCCCCGGGAGCGCCAAGGCAAGACCGGCGGCGTATTCGACATCCCGGCCCGGCGACAGTTCGAGCGCGGCCATGGCGGCCGTCCGTGCTTCGGCGGAATTCCCGCAAAGGGCCTCCCAGACGGCTCGGGCGGCCATGAAAGTCGCGGCTACTTCGCGTTGCCCTTCTTGCAGGGCCAGGTCCACAGCGCGCCCGGACGACCGCCGCGCAGCCCGTAAACGGCCGGAACGGGCAAGAGCGAGTGCCTCCGCGTGGGCGATCCAGTGTTCAAGCGCGCGGTTTCCGCTTGCCGAACCTGCAATCCGGTCCATCTGCTCGCGGTCTCCCTTTAGCGCCGCGAGATTGTATTGCAGCATGACCAGCATTGGCCTTTGCACCTTGCGCGCGGTGGCGCGCTGAATCGTGTCTTCAGCCGCCGGGAAACGGTCCGTGTAAAACTGGGCCAGCGCGAGATTGGAATACGGGATATGGAAGGCCGGGCTCCGTCGCAATTCCGTCCTGCGCGGCTTCCATTGTCCTTTCGAATCGGCCCGTCCCCTGCGTGGATATTCCGCCGAGCAGATCCTGGGCATTTGCGAGCATCGCGCCTCGCCTGGGATAGGTCTGGCGCCACAACTCAAGCGTTTTGTACGCCTTTTCCAAATCGCCGGTCACTTGCCGGTCATAGGTGAAGTCGATGTAAAATCTCTCCCGATCGCTGACGTGATCGCGCAACAGCCAAGCTTTGGTAGCGTACTCGGCGGACAGCGCCGAGTCCCTGCCGCCGTACCCAAACCCCAAATTCGCGTAAGCCATCGCGAAGTTGGGATCGATCTCGATCGCGCGGCGTAAAAGAGGTATGGACGGCTCAACGTTCCCGGAGGACAGGCTCAACTTAGTTCCGGTGCTGTAGGCTTTCAAGGCTTCAAACGGACGGTGTAGTGGCTTCGGAGAGCGGCATCGAGTGCTTCTCCACCGTTGCCAGCGACTCGCCCGCTCTCGTTCGAAATTTTCGCGACATCTCGCTGAGAGCGTTCAAGACTTCCTCTCTCCGTGTGGCTACCACCTGCTGCTGATCCAAAATATTTCCCGTGTTGCAGTCCTTCGCGCGAAGTCCCAAGACGTATTGGCTTCCAACAAGTGCGATCGAGCCGTCGAGGACAGCCGCGCTGCCGGTTCGCTCGCAGACCTGCTGAGCGATTTCCGGCGTCAGCCTGGCTCTTTGGGCTGTCCCATCAGAGTCAGCGTCTGCTGGACCGTTCTGTCCGAAATCAGGGCGAGATACGGCGACTGTTGAAGATCCACAGAGAGTCCCTGGCGCAGCGTGTCCTCAAACACCGGATCGCCGGTCTTGTTGTCGAATTCGGCGAGGACGATGGTATCCTCTGGCGGTCAGCTTGGGTCTCGCCGCGGAAACGCGCGCAAACGACCAGACCGTCACGCCGCTCAAGAAGAGGAACGCCGCTCCCGCGGTTGTGCCCAGGACGGCCATTCGGCGCCTGCGGAGAAACTTGCGCGTTCGATAGATCCGGCCTGGAGGCGAGGCCAGCACGGGCCGGTCCTCCAGATGCCTCTGGATATCGGCCGCCAGATCGGAAACCGAAGCATAGCGCCGCTCTCGAACTTTCTCCAGCGCCTTCATGGCGATCGCATTCAGATCGCCATTCACAAGGCGGCGAAGCGAAGCTGGGTCGGTCTGGCGGCGCGCGGCGATGTCGCTCGCCGCCGCGCCCATCGAAGTAAGCTTACGCGGCAGCGACGGCGCTTCGTCTTCGCGAATGATTCGCAGCATTTCCGCCAATCCGGCGCCGCGCAGCGTGGCCGTTTCGAACGGTACAGCTCCGATCATCAACTCGTACAGCATGACGCCGAGCGAATACACATCCGAAAGCTCGTCGATGGCTCCCGTCATCGTGTCCGCTTGCTCCGGGCTCGCGTACTCCGGCGTACCGACGATCTGGCCGAACTGCGTGAGCAGCGTGTTCTCCACGGCCCACTTATCGGTCGCCTTCGCGATGCCGAAGTCGATCACTTTGGGAACGGGCATGCCGTCCTGCTCGGTCACCAGCACGTTCGACGGCTTCAGGTCGCGGTGGATCGCGCCTTTTTGGTGCGCATGTTGGACTGCACGGCAAACCGCGAGGAATAACGCAAGCCGGTCCTTGGTGGTCAAGCGCTTGCGATCGCAATACTCTGTGATCGGTGCGCCTTCGATGTACTCCATCACGAAGTACGGCCGCCCTCTGCTGGTCGCGCCGGCGTCGAAGATCCGTGCAATGTTCGGGTGGTCCATCATTGCCAACGCCTGACGCTCGTTGTCGAAACGGGCTAGCACCTGGGCAGTATCCATACCGAGCTTCACAACCTTAAGAGCCACACGCCGGCGAATGGGCTCGCACTGCTCGGCCAGGTACACCGTGCCCATTCCGCCTTCGCCAAGAGGACGAACGATTCGATATCGGCCGAAGTCGTCATCGCCGGTCGCCGTTGCTAGCTCGAGGGTCTGAGTTCCGGATTCTTCTGCTCCGGCCAAACTATCGAAAGCGCCCATGATCAAGACATTGCGGGCACAGTCCGGCGGGATCGCCGGAACCCAATTCCGCTCCGCACTGCGGGCAATTTGACATCTGGACCAAAGTCTCAGTGCTTATTTTAGGGTTTTTCCTGCGGGCGCTGTAACCTTCACACCCGCGCTTCCTTATTCGTGCCAGGTGAGCCGAATTGGGCTGGCCTCTCGATGAATGAACCAAAAGGAGACTACTTGTGAACCTTCACACCCTGCTAAGAGGAAAAACAGCTCTTGCGATGGCTCTCTGCGCCGCCGCGTGCTCTCAATTCAGTACGGCCCAAGTCGCGCCGCCTGTGATCCTACAGATCGACATGACAAACAACGTCTTGTACTTCCAAGACACCTCCGACATTTCCAGGTACGCGACGGAGCCTAACGTCACTCCGCCAACAGCCATCCCGCGAAATTTCTACAGGGTTGAAGGTATCGCCGACATTGTGGCCGTCAATGGCCAGTCGGTGAAGGGGACTCAGGCCAACGCCGCGGCGGCGATCGTGTTGAGAACTGCGCCCACGCCTGGCCAGGCCATCGCTGACACGGTGCGGCAGGCTATTACGCTCACCACCTTCGAAATCCTGAAAAGCGACGGTACCTCGATCGGAACCATTGCCGCGAGTGGATTGTTTGCCGGCGATGCGCCACCAGGATCTCCTACGGCTGCGGCGGGAGGCAACTTCGTGATCACCGGTGGTACGGGAGCGTTTCTCGGCGCTCGCGGGCAAATGTCAGTCGCGGCTGCAGCGCCGGGAGTGGTTACACAACGGAATGCCTCCATCACCGAGGACCCCGCGAACCGCCAACGCAATGGAGGCGGAACCGTGCGGTGGATCGCCCACGTGATCCCAATGGCGCGCCCCGAAGTTACTATGCTCCCATCGGGTCCCGCCATCACCCATTCCAGCGACTTCTCTCCCGTCACGGCGGCCAAGCCGGCGACGCAAGGAGAGATCTTGTCGCTCTTTGCAACGGGCCTCGGCCCGGTCACCGCGAGAGTTGACCCTGGCCAACCTTTCCCATCGAGCCCTTTGGCGGTTGTCAACGCACCCGTCGAGGTGACCGTCAATGGAAAGGCTGCCGACGTAATCGGCGCGGTGGGCTACCCCGGTGCTGTGGACGCGTACCAGGTGAACTTTCGAGTACCTCCCGATACCGCAAGGGGATCTGCAACCATTCAGGTAACCGCGGCCTGGGTTTCAGGAGCGCCAGTGAGTATTCCGGTGCAAGAACGCCCGTAGCAATATGGGCGCCGGCGAGTGGCGGGGCGGGTTCAGGACGAAACCTCTGATCGGCTACGCTGAGGCGTGCGAGCCTCGCCCCTCTACGACTTCTCTGGATTGGACATTCACTGGGACATGATCGTCCCCCAGTCGCGGAAGTGCTGGCGACCGACGCTTGGCCGCGTGACCACAGTGAGCGTTTCCCAAGACTTGTCCCATCTGCCGACTTCACCACCTCAGTCATCTGTTCGCCTCCGGCTCGATGCCCATCCGATCATTGACAGCCTCTCGGAACTTCTGCTTGCATCCGAGGTAGCGCTCGGTGGTCTGGATCGAGACGTGCCCAAGCAGAAATTGAATCTGATCCAGTTCGCCGCCGGCAAGGTGACACAGCCTTGCGCAAGTACGTCGGCGAAGGTCGTGCCGCGCAAGCTTCTCGATCCCGGCCCGCGTCGCAGCCTCTCGCACAACTTCCCAAAGCACCTTGGGCGTCATTCCGCTGCCCCAGACGCGGCCAGCTTTGTTGATCGATCGAAAGAGCGCGCCCTCAGTGATACCGCTGGCTTGTTTCCAAGCGTCAATCGCCTCCTTGACCCACGCTGGAATCGGAACGGTACGGATGTGTCCGGCCTTGCCCTGAAGGTCGGCGATTATCTAGTGCTCCTCTCGCAATTGGATTTCATCGACACGGAGCGCGAGCAACTCGCCGCGGCGGAGTCCACATCCGATGAGTATGGCCAGGATGGCGTAATTCCTCTTGCCGCGGAGCGAGTCGCGATCCGCACCCGCCAGGAGCCGCTTACCCTGTTCTGCGGTGAGCCAGTTACCGATGCGGACTCCGATGCGGCGAACTCCTTTCACCCGCCGGATGCCCGCAGCAAGCTCCGGACTTAGAAGGCCGGAATCGGCGGCCTCATACGCCACACGCCGGACGGCGGCCAGGCGCAGGTTGATCGTAGTCGGCGCGTACTGCTTCTGTTTGAGATAGATCCGGTATCGCAACACGACGGTGCGGTTGAATGCGAGTCGCGGCTCGGAGCAGTACCAGTCCACGAAGTCGGCGATGGCGTGATCGTAGGTACGTTGACCGCTCTTGGAAGTTAGGCTACTCAGGACTGCCGCCTTCGATTGTTCAAGATCGGGAAGGGCCAAGACTCGTTTGGGTGTTCGCTTCTTTCTTCGAGTTTTCGGCATTGGACGGCGGCCTCCTTGACCGCCATCCGGTTAGGACGCTCGAAGACTTCTGTTCTGGCACCGCGTGGATGGCCGCAAAGGTGAAGCCCCTTTGATCTGATCAGAGCGCTTCACCGGCATCACTCCTCTGTTGTCGCCTGGCGTAGACCGATCCAGCTATCCGCTTCCGGAAAGCCCTTCGTATTCGTAATCGCTACGGGCGGCGAGTTGGAGCCCATTATGAACCAGATTCCCCCGAACTGCTCCATGGGTCTCGTCGTGGAAAATTCCATTTCCTCCAACCCGGTGCCCATCAAAAAACATTTTTATCTCCTTTCCTTTCAACAGTGCCCTCCCAATTTTCACGTGTCACCCGAAATTCGTATGCGAGCTTGGAATTAGGAGAAATACCATGTCGAAAAAAGCAGAAACCGCCAGAATCAACGGAGCCAAGTCCAACGGGCCAGTCACCGAGACCGGGAAAGCCATCTCTTCCCAAAACAGCCGTAAGCATGGACTCACCAGCGCCCGCGTTGTCCTTCCTCACGAATCACAGGAGGACTATGACCGCCTCGAAACATCCCTTGTCGATCGTTTCAAACCGTATGATGAGATCGAGCGCGCCTTGGTCCACCAGATGGCCGCCTCCTTATGGCGCCTCAACCGTATCGAAGAAATGGAGGCCGCGCTTTTTTACAAAGCCTTCAAGCAGCAGCACGAACTCCTCGGACCCGAAGCCGACCCCGGAGAAGTGCGCATCGCCGCCTACGCAGAAGTCGCCGAGTCAAAAGGACTGCGCATGCTGTCGCGTCATCAGAGTCAGTTGCGCCGAGCCTATGAGAAAGCATGGAAAGAGCTCGAGATTCTTCAGGAACACCGCTCTCAGCAGGTAGAAGAAGGCGAGGAAGCTTACCTACAAAACGAACCCACGCGGATCGGTCCTCGGATAATCGATGAGTACTTCAACGCGCCCATGCCCGTCGTTACCGATGAAATGCGCGCGATGTACGTTGCTCGAAACGCTTGACGCGAATGCCTTTCTGACGTCCAGGAGCCATCGTCTACAATACGAACACGGATGGAGAATCGCGAGATCGCTCGTCTGCTTTACGAAACAGCCGACCTGATGGAGATCGCGGCCGAAGACGCATTTCGGATCCGCAGCTATCGCAATGCGGCCGGCGTCATCGAAGGATATCCCGAACGGGTTGCCGACATTGCGTGCAACCCGGACCGCAAGCTCACGGAAGTTCCCGGCATCGGCAAGGGAATCGCTGGTATTATCTGCGACATTTTGGATAAGGGAAGTTTCGACAAGCGCGATCAGTTGCTCCAGAAGTATCCGCCCACCGCGTTGGAGTTTCTCAAGATTCAAGGTCTCGGTCCCAAAAGTATTGCCCTTCTGATCGAACATTTCCGCATCGGCACGATCGATGAGCTTGAGCGGCTTTGCCATGAGCAGAAGCTTCGGACACTGCCGCGCATGGGCGCGAAGCTGGAGGAAAGAGTCCTGCGCTCCATTCAGCAGTATCGAAGCAGTTCGGGCCGGTTTCTCTTACCCTATGCGCGCCGCACTGCCGACGAACTCGTCGAGTATCTATCGGCAACTCCTGGTGTTGAGAAGGTTACGCCCGCCGGCAGTCTGCGGCGGGGTAGGGAAACCATCGGTGATCTCGATCTCCTGGTCACCGGCCGCGATCCCGCTCCCGCGCTGGAGCGTTTCACGCGCTTTGCGCGTGTGCATGAAGTGCTCGGTCATGGAGAGAACAAGGCCAGCGCGAAAGTCGGACTGGAAGGAATTCAAGTCGACGTGCGGGCGCTCCCGGCCGAAAGCTATGGCGCGGCGATGCAATATTTTACCGGCAGCAAAGATCACAATGTCGCCTTGCGCCAGCGAGCTCTGAAAATGGGGCTCACGCTCAGTGAATACGGTCTGTTTCGCATCGATACAAACGAACGCGTTGCCTCGGAAACCGAAGAGGAGATCTACGCAAAACTCGACCTTGCCTGGATTCCTCCTGAGCTCCGGGAAAATTACGGAGAAATTGAAGCCGCCGCCGAACGAAGGCTGCCCGTGCTCCTGCATGCTTCGGATATCCGCGGCGACCTCCACATGCACACAAAGGAAACCGATGGTCGCGCAACGCTGGAGGAGATGGCCGGCGAAGCGCGGTCGCTGGGTTACGAATACGTTGCGATCACGGATCACTCCAAGGCGCTCGCGATGTCAAATGGGTTGGATGAGGCCCGTGTTGTCGCGTTCGCGAAGGAAGTCCGAAACAGAAATCAGGAGGGCTTGCCCCTTCGTGTATTCTCCGGGATCGAGTGCGACATTCTTAAGGACGGAGCGATGGACCTGGCGAACGATGCTCTCGCCGAGTTGGACATCGTCATCGGTAGCGTTCACAGCTTCATGAACCTGGAACCCTCGGAGATGACCGATCGGCTGCTCCGCGCTCTCGAGTGCCCATCGTTACGGGTACTTGGCCATCTCACTGGACGTTTGTTGCTGCATCGCGAGGGATATAAATTCGATTTTGAAAAAATAGCGGCCGCGGCGGGGAACCGCGGCGTCTGGCTGGAAATAAACGCAAGCCCGGAGCGTCTCGATATCTACGGACCTCTGATTCGAACGGCAAAGGCCAAGGGCTGCAAATTTACGATATCGACCGACTCACATCATCCCAGGCATCTGTACAACATGCCTTATGGGGTCTTAACTGCGCGCCGGGGATGGTTAACCGCCGGCGATGTAATGAACACTTTGTCTGTTGAGGAATTCACGAAAGCTCTCCACAAATGAAACTCATCTCTTCTGAAAAACTGCTGGAAACACCCATCTTTTCCGTAACCCAGGATCGTGCTGTCGATCCGGACGGATTTGAAATTAAACGCGCGATCGTGCAGCATGGCGGATCTGCCGTGATGATGCCTGTGGATGATAAAAGTCGCATCTTGCTGGTCAGGCAATATCGCTTGCCCGCTCGCGCATCTTTGTGGGAATTACCTGCTGGCCGTGTCGATAAGGGCGAGTCTGTCCTGCAGGCAGCCAAGCGCGAACTGCGGGAAGAGACAGGTTTTAAAGCAAAAAAATGGACGAAGCTGACCTCCTTCTTCGTCAGTCCGGGATTCCTCGCCGAGAAAATGACGATCTTTGTCGCGTCAGACCTGACAGAAGGCGAAAAGGAACCAATGGAAGATGAGCGCATCGAACTGCAATGGTTTCGCGCGAAGGAACTCGACGAGATGATCGCCGCAGGAAAAATACAGGACGCTAAAACAATCATCGGGTTTCTGACCTGGAAGCGATATCACGCGGGCAAAAAATGAGTATCCATCCGAACGCGGGGAAGCCAGCCGATCCTTCGCAGTTGACGGACATCCCGAAGCTGATCACGGCTTACTATGCGGGTCGCCCGGATCCCACGGAACGAACGCAGCGTGTCGCATTCGGCACATCGGGCCACCGGGGAACATCGTTCGCGAATGGATTCAATGAAGCCCACATCATCGCCATTACGCAGGCAATTTGCGAGTATCGCGCGGCACATGGAATCGATGGTCCCGTGTTCCTTGCGAAGGATACTCATGCCTTGTCGGAACCGGCATTCGTAAGCGCGCTGGAAGTGCTGGCGGCGAATCGTGTAGAAGTCATGGTGGACGCCGATCTCGGATATACACCGACACCCGCGTTGTCCCACGCCGTGCTCGGCTATAACCGCGGTCGTTCCCAGGGACTCGCGGATGGCATCGTGATCACGCCTTCCCACAACCCTCCGGAGGACGGAGGTTTCAAATACAATCCACCGAACGGTGGACCGGCTGATACGGGCGCTACGAAGACGATTGAGAATCGCGCCAATGACTTGCTTGCGAGCGGATATGGCACGATCGCGCGAGTTCCATACGATCGCGCGCTCAAGCTTTCGACTACGCACGGGCACGATTACGTTTCCAATTACGTCGATGACCTTCCGAATATTCATCGATATTGCCGCGATTCGCAATGCCGGGCTGAGGTTCGGGGTCGATCCTCTCGGTGGGGCTGGTGTTGCTTACTGGATCGCGATCAATGAGCGTCTGAAGCTTGGACTCGACATTCTTAACACCAATGTCGATCCGACCTTCCGCTTCATGTCGCTCGACTGGGATGGCAAAATCCGAATGGATTGCTCATCGCCGTACGCAATGGCAAGTCTCATTGCGCTGAAGGACCGTTTCGATGTGGCATTCGCTTGCGACACCGACCACGATCGACACGGCATCGTCACCCGCAGCTCAGGGTTGATGAACCCGAATCATTACTTGTCGGTTGCTATTTCTTACCTCTTTCAATCGAGAAAGCAATGGCGGCAGGATACCGGGATCGGCAAGACGCTGGTGAGTAGCAGCATGATTGATCGTGTCGCCGCAAGCCTTGGTCGGAAACTGGTGGAGGTTCCAGTCGGGTTTAAGTGGTTCGTGGACGGGCTGCTCGATGGCTCGCTCGGGTTTGGTGGAGAGGAGAGTGCCGGAGCCTCATTTTTGCGCAAAGATGGCAATGTATGGACCACCGATAAAGATGGGATCATCCTCGGATTGCTTGCGGCGGAAATCAAGGCGGTTACTGGCAAGGACCCTGGCGAGATCTACCGGGAACTGACCAGGCAGTTCGGCGACCCGGTATATGAGCGCATCGATGCGCCCGCTACCCCGGATCAGAAAGCAATCCTGGCGAAGCTGTCTCCCGATGCGATCTCCGCGAAAGAATTGGCCGGCGATCCCATCAAAACCATGATGACCACGGCTCCCGGCAATGGAGCCCCGATTGGCGGGCTGAAAGTCGCCACAGAACGCGGTTGGTTTGCTGCGCGACCTTCCGGCACGGAAAACGTCTACAAAATCTATGCCGAGAGCTTCGTAGGCGTAGATCATCTGCGCGTAATTCAGAGTCAAGCGCAACAGATCGTAAGTAGCGCTTTCACGAAGTAAAGAGCAAAGGAGAACGTTGTTATGAGTATCAGCGCATCGCTTCTACCGGAATTTGACCAGGAAATGGCGAATCTTCGTAAAACCCTGGAACGTGTGCCCGACGGCAAATTCGATTGGAAGCCGCATCCGAAATCGAACAACATGGGCTGGCTTGCCAACCATCTTGCGAACCTGCCGAGTTGGATGCAGTTTACCCTTTCGCAGGATTCGCTCGATGTGATGCCCGCGGGCGGCGACGCCTACAAAGAACCTAAGGCAGACAACACCGCCGGTATCGTGGCCCAGCTCGATAAAAACGTAGCCGCTGCGAGACAGGCGCTACAAAACGCGACCGATGAGCAGTTGCTGAAAACCTGGAGCCTTCTCAAAGGCGGCCAACAGATTTTCGCTTTGCCGCGTGTGGCAGTGATCCGCAGCATGATCATGAATCATATGATTCATCACCGCGCCCAAATGACGGTGTATCTGCGGATGAACGACGTTCCTGTCCCCGCGCTCTACGGTCCCTCGGCGGATGAAGGGTCGTTCTAGTCTTACACCCGTTAGACCAGAACAGTGAACGCGTTCTCGGTCCGCTGAACCGGGCGATACAACGTGTCCCGTTCGACAGGTTCACGGCCGGCTTCGCGAATCAGTCGGAGCAGCTCACTCCGGCGTAGCGATTGCGACGTCGTGGCGCCGGCATCGTGGTAGATCTTCTCCTCGACCACTGTGCCGTCAAGATCATCCGATCCGAATCGTTGCGCGACCTGCGCAATCTTCGGCGTCATCATGATCCAGTACGCCTTGATGTGCGGAATGTTGTCGAGCATCAGGCGTGCGATAGCGATATTCTTCAGGTCGTCAAAGCCCGACGTGGTTCGGATATGTTCCAGCGCCGTGTTGGCGGGATGGAACGCCAATGGAATGTACGTGACAAAGCCGTTGGTATCATCCTGCAACGCGCGGAGTTTCACGAGGTGATCGACACGATCTTCTTCGGTTTCCACGTGGCCGTAAAGCATCGTGCAATTGCTCTTCAGTCCGATTTGATGAGCCGTGCGCGCGATCTCCAGCCATTGCGATCCATCGATCTTGTGATCGCAGATGATGCGCCGCACTCGATCGGAAAAGATTTCTGCGCCGCCGCCCGGCATCGAGTCCATGCCGGCGTCTTTCAAGCGCTGCAAAACCTCGCGCGCAGACAGCTTCTGCCGCTGGGCGAAGTAAGAGATCTCCACCATCGTGAACGCCTTCAAATGCACTTGAGGAAAGCGCTCCTTCAAGCCGCGGAGCATTGCGCAATACCAATCGAGGGTCAACTCCGGATGCAGCCCGCCGACAATGTGGAACTCGGTGATGGCTTCATTCCAGCCACGACCGGCAGTCTCCCACACCTGGTCGAGCGACATCGTGTAAGCTTTGGGATCACGAGCTTTCTTGCCGAAAGCGCACAGGCGGCAGCTCGCCACGCACACATCAGTTGGATTGATGTGGCGGTTCACGTTGAAGAACGTGACGTCGCCATGCAGCCGCTCGCGCACGATGTTCGCCATGTAGCCGAGCGCCAGGATGTCGGACGAGCGATACATCGCCAACCCGTCCTCATAGCTGAGCCGTTCACGGCGTTCTACTTTGTTCAGGATGTCTCTTAAACGTGGGTCGTCGATATTGGGCTGCAACTGCATATGTCTTACACACTGCGGGCTGACAGAAACACGTCAGCGCTCCAAAACAGGAAGAATAACACGCTTACCCAGCCATTCACTGTGAAGAAGGCGGCGTCCACTCGTGATAGGTCATCCGCATGGACCAGCCGGTGCTCCCATACCAGCAGCGCGGCCACAACTCCGACACCGAAAACCGCGACGGGTCCCAACGCAAACGCATGCACCAGCGCAAGCAGGCACGCGAGCATTCCTAAGTGGAACAGTCGGGAAAGCCAGAGGGCGCTCGCAACTCCCAGCCTTCGAGGCAAACTGAACAATCCGGCGTTCCGGTCGAATTCATAGTCTTGGCAGGAATAGATAATGTCGAACCCTGCCGTCCACAAGCGTAACGGCGGCAGTCAGCCAGAGAATGCGGAGATCCAGCGACGCGCGAATGGCGATCCAGGCCGCTGCCGGCGCAATTCCCAAGGCGAATCCAAGCACGACATGGGATAGAGAAGTGAATCGCTTCGTATAGGAATAGACCAGCACGACACCGAGAGCCACAGGCGCCAGACGCAGGCACAGCGGGTTCAGCGCGCCGGCCGCCAGGAAAAACACCAGCCCGGCAGCGGCCACGAATAGCCATGCAAATGTGCGGGACAGCAGACCGGCCGGTAAATGCCGCGTCTTCGTGCGCGCATTCCTCGCGTCAATATCGGCGTCCACGATACGATTGAAGCCCATCGCAGCGGATCGGGCGGAAACCATGGCTATTACGATCCATAGGATCTTCCAACCAAGATCGGGTACTGCAAACTGATCTTCCCGAATCGCCAGCAAGGCTCCAGTCAGTGCGAAGGGCAGCGCGAACACGGAGTGCTCGAACTTAATCATGTCGAGCGTAAGCCGGAGTTTGCGCCAGAAGTCGTTGCTGGAAGCCATGATCGATACTAAAGGGAGTAACCCTTATTCTCTCATGCGCGCCCTGTTGCTTGCCTTAGGTTGTATCGGTTTGATTGGCTGTAACAACAATTCGACCACCCTCGAGGATTACGATGCCCGCATCGTCACCCTGCCCGACGGAACAACCGTCAAAACGGAAGTGATGATGAATCCCACGGACATGGCTCGCGGCATGATGTTCCGTGACACGTTTCCGGAGGGCCGTGGGATGCTTTTCATCCACGGGTCGGAGGACAACCATCGTTATTTTATGTATCAGGTGAAGATTCCCCTTGATATGGTTTGGATGGACAAGAATCGGCAGGTCGTTGAAATGGCAGATAATGTTCCGCCATGCAAAGCCGGGTTAAAGGCCAGTGAATGCCCGACCTACGGTGGAGACCGGCTATCCATGTTCGTCCTCGAACTTCCGGCCGGGTATGCGCGCAAGCATGGGATTCGGGAAGGCACAGTTCTGCAATTTTAAACACGCATGGATCGCTCACAACTGAAATCTCTACTTGAGCAGGTACGCTCCGGTGAAACGGAAATCGATTCGGCCCTCGATCGGCTCAAACACATGCCGTTTGAAGATCTGGGCTTCGCCAAAGTTGACCATCACCGCGCATTGCGCCACGGCATGCCGGAAGTCGTCTTTGGCAAAGGCAAAACGCCCGAACAGATCGTCGCTATCGCCGAACGATTGCTGGATTGCGCGCCCAACGTCCTGATCACCCGCGTCGAAACCGACGCTACTGAGGCGGTTCGCGCCCGGTTCGCGGATGCCGAATACTTCCCGCTTTCGCGCTCGATTCGCGTATGGCGTGATCGAACTGATTCATGGCAAAGGCAAGATTGCGGTGGTATGCGCCGGCACCAGTGATCTCTTCGTCGCGGAAGAGGCACAGGTAACAGCGGAAGTAATGGGTAACGAGGTAGAAAGCATTCATGACGTCGGAGTCGCAGGAATTCACCGGCTCATGAACAATCGCGCCCGTCTGAGCGAAGCTCGCGTAGTCGTGGTGTGCGCCGGTATGGAGGGAGCGTTGCCAAGCGCAGTCGGCGGCCTTGTATCTGTTCCCGTCATCGCCGTTCCTACCAGTGTGGGTTACGGGGCCAGTTTCGGCGGTCTGGCTGCGCTCCTCGGCATGTTGAATAGTTGCGCGAGCAATGTAACGGTCGTGAACATTGATAACGGATTTGGCGCCGGTTACGTCGCGAGCCTGATCAATCGGCTCTAGCGCGGTGATGACGCTGCTGGTTCCCGCCGCCGTTCTTGCGTGGACCTGCTTCTATGCGCGTTCCGCTTGTCTGAGGGTGGCCTTCGTTCGGTCACTCCTGACATTGAGTACCGCCGTTGTTTTGACGACCGAGGCCCTTAGCCTGGGGGCCTCGATTGACCAGTCGAGTATCGCGGTCGTCTGGTTGATCTTACTAGTTCTGCCCATGCCCTTCTGCCGTTCAAAGCTGCATTGGAACTGGACTCGACCCGATCCACTCGTGGCAATGGGTGTCCTGACGATCGCCGTGATGTGCGGGATAATCGCCTGGACCGCAATCCTAAGCCCTCCCAACAGCGCCGATGCGATGGCGTATCACATGCCTCGCATCATCTATTGGATTCAGAACAAGAGCGTAGCCTTCTTCCCGACGACTTACCTGAATCAGATCATGCTGCAGCCGGTAACCGAGTACATCGGTCTGCATTTGTATCTCTTGTCGGGCGGCGATGTCTTTATCAATCTGGTGCAGGTTGCCGGATACCTCGGGAGTGTTGTCGCGGCGTCGTCTATCGCCCGGCTGCTTGGTGGCAATGTCCGGATGCAAACAATCGCAGCTCTGTTCTGCGCGACCTTACCGAGCGCAATTCTGCAAGCCTCGGGAGCCAAGAACGATACGCTGCTGTCCTTCTGGTTGGCAGCTATGGTGCTATGCGCCGGAAGTTGGCTGCGGTCCCGCTCGTCTTCCGATTTGATCTTTACGGCGCTCGCGCTCGGCCTTTCTTTGGGCACAAAGGGTACGGCCTACTTGTTCGCGGGGCCTTTTCTCTTATCTATCGTTCTGGTCTATCGGACGAAAGCTCGCCAGATAGCTTTAGCAGCCGGAGTGTTGACCGGCGGCATTCTGCTCATCAATACTCCGCAGTACGTCCGCAATCTCGATCTCTCCGGGTCCGTCCTCGGGTACGATTCCGCGCAGGGCGATGGCGTCTATCGATGGCGGAACGAGACTCTCGGATGATAAGCCGACCGTTTCGAACATCCTCCGAAACACATCCGAGCAGTTGGGTGGACGCAGCGACAGCTGGAACCGTGGCGTTTACTCGTTCGTTTTGCGCGTCCACCAATGGTTGGGATTGGACCCTCAGGATCCAGCGACTACATGGAGATATGCGGAGTTTCGTCCGCCAGTTAATGCCAACCACGAGGCCAATGCGAACAATCGTCTGCATCTCGCTATCATTGCCGCGGCGTTCCTCACGGCATGCTACCGGGCTATCCGTGAAAACGATTGGCGCTGGCTTGCTTATTCGTCAGGTCCGATCCTCGGATTCCTCGCGTTCTGTGTCTATCTGAAATGGCAGCCTTACTTCTCCCGACTGGAGTTGCCGCTCTTCGTTCTCGCGGCGCCATTGGCTGCCTTTGCGATTGCGAGCCTCCGGCCAATAGCGCTTCCAGTCGCTCTCTGTTTCATACTCGTCAGCAATTCGCGTCTGGCGCTTATCCAGAATTGGACTCGCCCCTTGCGCGGTCCGAACGCTCTGGCGACAAAATCAAGGTCGGTGAACTACTTCAACGATCTTGCGCAGTTCAACAACACTGAGTCTTATTTCTTATCTGTGGAGCGAGTCGCAGCGAGCGGCTGCACGCTGGTTGGAATCGACAACAAGCAGAACCACCTCGAGTATCCGCTTCAGGCGCTGCTGTTACAACGCAACCCTCGCATTCGTTTCATGCATGTCGGGGTCGAGAACTCTTCCCGCAAATACGCGTCGGGCGAACAGCCGTGCGCGGTTATCTGTCCCGATTGTGCTGGAATCGACGGCAAATCGGCGCAATACAGCGATGTGGGTAAGCCGGAAACTCTGGGACGGTTCTTAGTGTTTATACGTCACACAGGTCCATCGCCTGGCCGAGGGACACCATCGGATCACGCTTCGGAATGAACTCGTGAGCCATGTAGCCCTTATAGCCCATCTCGACAACTGCCTTTGAGATCGCCTTGTAATTCAGTTCCTGCGACTCGTCGATCTCATTCCTGCCGGGATTCCCGCCCGTGTGCAGATGCCCGATGTACTGCAGGTTGTCCTTCAACGTGCGAATGACATCGCCCTCCATGATCTGCATGTGGTAGATGTCGTAAAGCAGTTTGAAGTTCGGCGAATCAACCCGCTTCACCAACTCGACGCCCCACCTGGTGTGATCGCACATGTAATCCTTGTGGTCCACCTTGCTGTTCAGCAGTTCCATGCACACCAGCAGGTTCTTGTCCTCAGCGAGCGGCATCACCTGCTTCAGCCCGATTAGGCAGTTCTCCAAGCCTTCCTCATCGGACATGCCGCGACGATTCCCGGAGAAGACGATAATGCTAGGCGCGCCGTTCTCAATGCCGCGATTCACCGACTCACGGAATCGCGCGGCGATGCCCTCGTGATTCTCCTTGCGGTTGAACCCGTCGGAAATGGTCGTACCTCCACCGATCATCGTGGGTACCAAGCCGTACTTCTTGTAGACGGGCCATTCTTTCGGATCTGCCAGGTCGACGGACTGCACGTTAAGCCGCGCGCATTCCTTCGCGAAGTCTTCTACATCGATCTTGCTGTAGCACCATCGGCAGACGGACTGCTTCAATCGAAGCTTTCGGTCAACCGGCTTCACCTGAGCTGCCGCAGACATCACTGCCGCGCTCAGTACGAAGGATCGTCTGTACATGCCCGACATCTTACCGAATCTCCTCGACGGTGATGGCGCCCTCGTGTTCCCAGGCGATGTACGCCGTATCCGAAGCTGCGACCACAGGAAATGCGCCCTCTCCAACGGTGGTCGGAGACGATGCTCCGGGCTTCATCAACTTGACTGCTGTTCCTTCCGTCCAGGCTACATACTGGCCGTTACGGTTTGCGGCGATGCTGGGATTCTTGCCGTTCCCGAGCGCAACTTCCTTGCCGCCCGCGGGAGCGGCATACACGACTCCATCGCGCCTCCACGCACTATGAAAAACGCCATTTCCGTCCAGCGCCAGGCCGCCGCCATCCATGGGACAAGCTTTCAACGGCCAGGTTCCTTCTCCGAGCTTATGGGCCGACCACGTCTTACCGTCTGTCGAGACCGCGTAATACATGTCGCGCGATCCGCCTAGCCAGTTGCGCCACATGGCGTAGAGCTCGCCTTTAGGGCCGACGTAGGCTGTCGGATGACAGCACTCACAGATGTGCCCATCGGGCGACGCATAGACAAGCTGGTTCGGCGACCAGGTCTTTCCTGCATCCTTCGAAACGGAACCCATCAGCCGCATGCCCTTTTCGCGCAGATCTAGCCATACCGTCCAGAGAGTCCCGTTCTGACCCGCTGCAAGACCATGAAGTCCCTCGCGAGCGGCCGCGGGAACATCATTAATACGTATGCCCTCTGACCACGTCTTGCCGTTGTCGGCAGAGCGCCAGGCCAAAAGATCGACGTTCTTGCCTTTTTCCTCTCCGCCGATTGCCGTGATGACGAGCGTTTTCCCGGCCACGGCGATCCGTGGCCCCCGGTGCATTCCCAGCATCAAAGCTTTCGGCTGCGCCACTTTGACCGGGTCAGAGAAAGTCTTTCCGGAGTCATTGGAACGTGCGAAGTAAACGGCGTTCCCGACCCCATAGGTCAGATTCACCGTCTTGCCCGAAACGGCGATTTGCGGTTGCTTCAAAGGCGCATCCGGAGCGGAAGGCGTCAAGCGCAACGCGAGCAGCAGAGCGAAAAACAGCATACTTAAGCGTAGCAGCGCATCTCGAAGATACGCGCATATTCGAGCCCGTTGGTCGCCTTCACATGCACTCGGACCGACTTGGCTTCTATTGGCTCGAAGGTGTGCCGGTTCAGCCGTTGGTGGTTGCCCTGTACGGACTTCAGTTCCTTGCGGGCGCCGTTTGCGTCCGTGTACTCGATCACGTAGTCCTTAACAGTTTCGGGCTGCGGCTGACGTATCAGCGTTCGCGTGATGCTGTCGGATGCGGACAAGGTTAGCTGGCGCTGAAATCCGGTATCGAAGGTTAACTGTACGCGGCGAATTCGCTGCGGCTGATCCCACGATAGTTCGATCCAGGCGCCGGCGGAACTCATGGGAGCAGACCAGCAGTGCCACTGCTGTGGATTGCCCTTTTTGTCCGGATGATTGCGAGTGAGTCCATCCAGGAGTAACGTCGCGCGTGCTTGCGGCTCTTCTGCGGAGGCGCTGACTTTGGCGGTTCGCGCGATGTCAAGCGGATCCTCATTTCGAGCGTTCTTGATCGTCTGATCGTCACGAAGCAGTTGTTGCCGCAGTTCGCTGGCCAGCTTCTGATCGCTCGCGAGTTGGCGTGGTGAGATGCGGCGTTCGAGACATTGGGCGGCGGCAGTTCCGACAGCTTGGCCGATAACCGCGCATGTGGCCATTACACGCGTCGACGTAAAGGCCGCATGGGTTGCGCTGATATTCCGGCCGGCCATGAAAAGGTTCGTGATGTTTCGGCTGTACAAAGAGCGCAGCGGAATCTCGTATACCTCTTCCGTGCGCAGGTTGGTGTTGGGCGGGATATCAGCGCGATCAAATCCGCCCGGAGGATGATCGTCCATCGGCCAACCGCCAATGGCGACCGCATCGGGAAACTTGGCGCTCATCAGATCGTTCTGCGTGAGAATGTGATCGCCAAGCAGACGGCGGCTGCCGCGTTTCCCCGGCATCATTCCCACCCAATCCATTGCCCAGTTCGCGGAATCCGGATACTCGCCGCTGTTCTTGATGTAATCCCAAACGCCCATCACGATGGACAGCAGCTCAAACCGAATCCGCTCGTTATCGCGGATGATATCCTTGTTCCCGCCCCACTCGATCCACCAGTAACCGTATTCCCAGTTCTCAGGGCCTACCTTGCGGAACTTGAGTTGCTCCTTCGTGATCTTCCGAGCCCATTTGGGCGCGGTGAACGGCATGACTTTGCGGTTCAGTTTGGACGTGAAAAGAATGCTGGATCCGAGAGTCTCGTTGTCGGCTTTCTCCGGAGCGATGGATTCATTGAACTCAGAGCGCGCTTCGCGGCCGCTTCGCATCTCGGCCCCGGATTCCAGGCCAAGGCGCGAATCGCCCGTTGCATCCACAAACAGCTTCGCGTTGATCCGGTACATCTGCTCTGTGCGATCGCACCGGGCCCACGCCTGCCGGATCGAGTTTCCTTTCATATCGACCGAGAAGAGCGTTGTATCTAATAAGAGACGAATGTTCGGTTCGCTTACGACCTTGTCGTAAAGCAGCAGGTCCCACAATTCCCAGCAACGCTGCGGATTATTGGCCGCATCGTCGAGTCTGAACTCCTCAATCAAACCGCTTTCGCGCCATCCCGGCCGGTTGTGAGATATGTCGGCTCCGACAATGTGCATCTTCACTTCGCTGGAGGAGTTCCCACCCAATCGCGACCGGTCCTGCAAGAGCGTTACGCGGGCTCCGTGTCTCGCGGCTGCAACTGCTGCGCAAACACCTGCAACTCCTCCGCCGGCCACAAGGAGATCGGTATCGGTGGCGACCTCAGTCATGTGTGGCTCGTTGCGGGCTCCTAATTTTCGGGCTTTATCGGGCGGAGCGAGCGCGTCCATTTTGCGTCGGATATCATCTGTGATATCGGTTGTCTGTCCAGACGCGGCGCCAGGGAATACGGCAAGTGAGTAGAGGAAGTCGCGGCGGTGCATTGTAGAATCTGAAATTTCAATTATGCTCCAAACGGGGGGAGCGCGCAAATGCAGACCCACGTCCGATTGCTGGGAATTTTGCACATCATCTTTGGCGGCCTGGGACTACTGACCGCTATCTTTCTTATGGCTCTGTTTGGCGGCATTACGGGCATTATCGGACTGAACGCATCCGGCGATGACGCTCGCATCGCCATCCCGTTGATAGGCGGCATCGGCGCTCTGGTGGTCGCGTTCACGGCAATGCTGTCCTTACCCAGCATCATCGCGGGTATCGGCCTGCTTTCTTATCGTCCCTGGGCGCGTATCCTGACGCTAGTCCTTTCCGTATTTCTCCTGATTCACCTACCGTTTGGGACCGCGCTGGGGTTTTATGGATTTTGGGTATTGTTGTCTGCCGAGGGCGCCTCACTTTTTCAGCGATCCCCGACTTACGTCTATCCGAGAAGCTGATACGCGCGAACGACGCAATAGAATAGGTTCAACGTGTCGCAACAGGCCCCATCGCCTATGACACCCGAGCGGTGGTCTCAGGTCAAGACGCTTCTTGACCGCGCCCTCGCGCGTCCAGCGCACGAGCGTGATATCTTCCTTCGGCGAGCCTGTGGTAAGGATGAGGAGCTATACGCCGAGGTAAGCCACCTTGTAAAGGCCCATACCAGCGATTCGGAATTGATCAGGAAGCATCCCGAGACGGCTCCTGTCGAGGCGCAACGAGATCCGCGTATCGGTACGGTCGTAAAGAATCGCTACCGCATCCGATCGCGGCTGGGAAGCGGCGGCGTCGGTGTGGTCTATCTGGCTGAGGACTTGAACCTCATGTCCCGGCTTGTGGTCGTGAAATTCCTTCACGAGCAGGGACGATCCGATCCAGCGAAGCTAGTCAAATTTCTGCAGGAAGCCGAGGCGCTCGCCCGCCTCGATCATCCGGGAATCGTTGCAGCGGTTGATGCCGATGCAACGTCCGACGGCGCGCATTTCCTCGTCATGCAGTACGTCGATGGCCGGACTCTGCGGGAGATCCTGGAGGACGGGCCTCTTGCGCTCCCGCGAGCGGCTTCGATGCTGCGCCAGTTGGGATTGGCGTTGGAAGCGGCTCATGACAAGGGCGTTATTCATCGCGATCTCAAGCCCGAGAACATCATGCTTCAGCAACTCGGCGACCGGCGCGATATCGTGAAGCTAATCGACTTCGGCGTCGCGCGTGTAGAAGCCTCTGCGATCACAAGCGATACGGCTGTAATCGGTGTACTTGGCACTCCCAACTACATGGCGCCCGAACACCTTGCGGGGAAGCCTGTCGCCGCCAGTGACATTTTCTCGATCGCAGTCATTGCTTTCGAGATGCTGGCAGGCAAGCGTCCTTTCTCGGCGAAGCAGCCGTTCGTGTTACGACAGCAACAGAAGCAGGGTGTGAGCCGCGGCGCGATCCGCAATTTGCGGCCGCAAGTTCCAGGGCAAGCAGAAAACCTGATTCGCCAGGCGCTCAGCTACGATCCATCGCACAGGCCAAAGAATGCTCGCGAATTCTGTGAGGCAGTCGCAAGTTCGCTTGAGCTTGGAGAGGATCAAATCGCGGAGCCTGGGCGAAGGCGATGGATCAAGACCGCGTTGCTGGTGGGAGGCGGCGCGGCTGTGGGCGCTGGCGCCTATTTTTATCCGCGGAGTGTTCCTCGCGCGGGAAGCAAGGTACTCGCGCAAACTGTTGGAGCGGCGGACCCGACGGAGCAAGGTTTCATCATGCGGGACAAGATTGACTTCTCCGCGATGCGGAACGCGGAGCGGACCGGTTTTGACCGTCTAGACCTGAAGGCCGGAGAACAAGGGCTCTTTTTCAAGCGCCTGGCTACGGAAGATTTGACCGAAGCGCTGAGAAGCGGGTGGAAGATTACGCTCAAGGGCCGTCCTGTCATCGGCGGCATGTGGGCGTGCGCCGATTTCAAGGCGTTGGGTGAACCGCGGTACGATGTGAGCTGCTATCGCGAGCCGGATGGACGCGCTTTAAGTCTGTTGTGTACTCAGCACGTTCCGACATTCGAGGGACCGCGTTACGAACTTCCGGACCAGGGAGCGCATCCGCACCTTTTGGAACTCGTGTATGACCCGGGAACAAAGTCTTGTGAGCTATATGTCGACGGCCGGCGACAGGTGGCCGGGTACAAGGGTCACCGGCAGCAGCAAGCCCGCGATCCACTAGACGCGTTCTTCTTCGGTATTTCCGTCTACAGGAGCCAGCGAGCCGAAGCCGAACTACTCGCAGTCAAGTTCGAGATCCTCTAGCGCCAGCGTCGAAACGAGACAAGCGCGGTTTGCATCCCTTGCATTAGAATGAGAGCACGTTTGGTTCGCGTATGGAGAATCCGCCGACTCCAATTGAAGCCCCTGCCCAAGTGAATCGTCGATCTCCGATCATCATGTTGGCGAGCTGGATTCGAGACCTCCTGGTTTCGGTGTTTCTGGCAATTCTGGTAATCCTTTTTCTGTATCAACCGGTAAAGGTCGAAGGCACGAGCATGATGCCTGCGTTAGTCGACCAGGAGCGGATCTTTATCAATAAATTCGTTTATCGCTTCGGTATCGGGGAGATTTCGCGCGGAGATATGGTGGTCTTCTGGTTTCCCGGCGATCCGACCAAGTCTTATATCAAACGTGTGATTGGCGTCCCTGGAGATACCGTCGAAGTGGATAACGGAACGGTGATCGTCAACAACAAACGATTGGAAGAAAGCTATGTGCTCACGGAATACCGTGACAGACAATCGATGGCTCCCTTCAAAGTACAGCAGGATGAGTACTTCGTGATGGGAGATCATCGCAGTTCCTCAAACGACAGCCGGTCCTGGGGACCGGTGCCGCGAAGATTCATCTACGGCAAAGCCGTGTTTGTCTATTGGCCACTCGAGAAGATGGGCATCGTAAAGTAGTTCGTAGCGTTTACGATGCGAATCGATGCGCACCAGCACTTCTGGGATCTGAACCGTTTTCCTTATCCGTGGATGCCTCCCGCTCCTTCGCCTTTGCGGAGGAGCTTCCTGCCCGAAGATCTGCAGCCTATTCTCGAGCGAAACTCATTCGACGGTTCCGTAGCAGTGCAAGCAACAACATTCTCTTGAAGAGGCCCCATGGCTTCTTCAGCTTGCGGAAACCCACTCGATCGTGCTGGGAGTCGTTGCCTGGGTAGACCTCACGGACCCACAGCTCGGAAGTACTTTAGATCAGCTGCAAGCGCATCCGAAATTCAAGGGAGTCCGCCATCCGGTACACGATGAGTCCGATGACGGATGGTTATTGCGTCCCGATGTGTTGCGCGGGCTTAAGGAGTTAGAGCGCCGGAAGGTCCCATACGATCTTCTGCTTCGCCCTCAGCACCTGCCGGTGGTGATCGAATTGATGGATCGAGTCCCGTCTCTCGATATGGTCATCGATCATATAGCAAAGCCGCCAATCGCGAAGGCGCAAACGGAACGATTGGGCTCAAGACATGGAACGAATCGCAAGTGCGCCGCATATTCTATGTCAAATTGTCAGGCATGATCACCGAGGCGGAGTGGAAGTCGTGGACCTCGGACCAATTGAAGCCGTATGTGCAGCACGTCTGGAAATTATTCGGTCCGGATCGCTGCATGTTCGGAAGCGACTGGCCGGTGTGTCTCTCGGCGGGGACCTGGAAGGAAGTGTTGGCCGCCCTCACGCAGGCGCTCGGTCCGGTTCCTCAAGCAGAGCGCAACAAGGTGATGGGAGAGACTGCCGCCCGCTTCTATAAACTCCATTCAGCGTAAAAGTCAAGCACTCGATCTTACCGTAATTGAACTCGATACGAAAGCATTGACACTCGAGTTACGGCTCTGTTACTTTCACGATCGTTCATGAAGACCTCGAAAGCTGCAGGGCCAGTGAAAGTCTTCCGTATTTTGCTAGTAGATGATAATCGCAACGGTCTCCTCGCCCGAAAAAGTGTGCTCGAAGAACACGGGTATCAGGTGACCGCTTACTCGTCTCCTCACGATGCGCTTGCCGAATTCTGCGAGCAGACCTACGACCTGGTGGTGACCGATTATCGGATGCCGCGAATGAATGGCGCACAGTTGATCGCGGAGATAAGGGTGATCACGCCGAAAGTCCCGATCGTCCTCATCTCTGGTGTCGTGGATGTATTAGGTCTCGACGAAAAAACCACCGGGGCCAACGTGGTGATTCCGAAAAGCGCTACGGAAGTCACGCATCTGATTCGTGCGGTGAATAGGCTCTTGAACGCTCAGCCGCCGAAGAAACCTGCACGCTCTCAGCCGGGCAAGAACCCCGACCGGCAAGCCGGTTCGCAAGGAAGCTAGAATCTTCGCGGGTTAAACTGGGATCGACATGGCTCGCCGGCGAGCGTTCTCGATCATCGTTTTGATGCTGATTGCGGCTTATCCGGCCGCGATGCGAAGCGCGGACCAGGCGAGTGAACACGAGCAAGAGACTGCTTTAACAGGTAGACCCTCGCGCGCCGGCGCAAGCGATCGAGCAGTTGCGCTTCGTTGGCTTCGCAGCATGCCGCTATCGCGAGAGGATCGCGCAGTTGATCGTCATCACTTCTTACGGCGAAGCGCCCTCATCGCGATCCGCCGCCTTCCGAGACTTTGTTCATGCCGTACGAGACCTCAAGGTGGGCGGCATGATCGTGGTGAATCGCGTTGTGAGCGGCAGCGTCCGCAATGCGGAGCCTTACGCGATGGCTGCATTCCTCAATCGGATGCAGCGTCTTGCCAAGAGCGCCTTTGCTGATCGGAGCCGATTTCGAGCGCGGAGCTTCGATGCGTGTTTCCGGAACACCTAAATATCCGCATTTGATGGCTTATGGAGCGGCCGGCGATCTGAAGCTGACGCGAGAGTTGGGACTCGCGACTGCTCGCGAGGCTCGCGCGCTGGGAGTGCAATGGGTGTTTGCTCCCGATGCCGACGTTAACAATAATCCGGACAATCCTATCATTAACATCCGATCCTTTGGGGAGAATCCCAATGAGGTCGCCTCACACGTGCGGGCATTTATCGAAGGAGCGCACTCGGATTCGACGAATCGTGTACTCACAACGGTAAAGCATTTTCCTGGTCACGGTGATACGAACGTCGATAGCCACATGGGCATGCCTCGGCTCAACGCCGATCGAGAGCGCATGAACAGCATGGAGCTCATACCATTCCGAGAAGCCGTTTCGGCCGGGGTGGATGCGGTCATGACGGCTCACATGGCAGTTCCTGCCTTCGAAAGCGACGACATACCAGCCACGGTCTCGCCGAAAGTGTTGACCGGGCTGTTACGCGACGACATTCATTTCACAGGGCTAGTGGTTACCGACGCCATGGACATGCAGGGCCTGACGAAAGAGTTTCCGGGCGGTGAGGCAGCAGTACGAGCTTTGCAGGCTGGGGCGGATGTTCTTTTGATGACGCCGAATCCCGAAGCGGCGATTAGGGCCGTAGGCGCCGCCATCAAGGAAGGCCGATTGAGTGAAAAACGGATTAATGAGAGCGCACTTCGTGTTCTGACGGCCAAGGTTCATGTTGGGCTGGATAAGCAGAAGTTGGTGAATCTTGAAAGTATCAGCGATGTGATCGACTCACCTGAATCTCAGCAGCAGGCGCAAACGGCAGCCGACAAAGCGTTGACGCTGGTGAAAAACGACGGCGGACTCCTACCTCTCTCCAATCCGGCGGGCGTTTGCATTTGGATGCTCACGGAAAGCCGCTATGGAACGCAAGGGGGACGTTTCGCAGAAGAGATGCGAGCCCGAATTTCCGGCATTCGACTGCAACGATTCGATCCGCTGACCTCCTCGGCGGAGATGGACCAATTCCTGGAGAAGGCCGGCAAATGCGATGTTCACGTGATCGCAGCGTTCGTAACGGTGGGAGCCTATCGAGGAAACGTAGCACTAACCGGAAACTATCCCGGTTTTGTCGAGAAATTGCAGGCAAGCGGGAGCCCGATTGTGCTCGTCTCGCTCGGTAATCCATATCTGCTTCGGAGTTTCCCTGGTGTGAGCGCGTATTTAGCGACGTTCAGTCCTGTGCCGACTTCCGAAGCCTCGGCGGCCAGAGCCTTGGTCGGAGATCTCCAGATCACCGGCCGGCTGCCCGTTACAATTCCTGGCATTGCGAAGTACGGCGATGCCATTTTATTGTCAAAGCAATAAGGAGATCGCATGGTCGAGATCACCTGGTTGGGACATGGAACGTTCCAATTGAAGTTGGAGTCCGGAGAAGTAATTGTTCTGGACCCGTGGACGGATGGTAATCCTTCTTATCCCTCGAATCATAAGTTCAGCCGCGTCGATGCAATTTTGATCTCCCATGGTCACTTCGACCACATCCATGACGCGGTACCGCTCGCGAAACGGTTCAAGCCGACGATGGTCTGCATTTTCGAAACCGGCGAGTGGCTGAAAAGCAAAGGTGTCGAAAATGTGAGCGCCATGAACAAGGGAGGTTCGCAGAAAGTCGGTCCTTTGAAGGTAACGATGACGCACGCCATCCATAGTTGCGGCATTCTTGACGATGGCAAGATCATCTATGGCGGCGAGGCAGCGGGATACGTTTTGCGATTGCCGGATGACCGCTCCATCTACTTCGCCGGCGATACGAATGTGTTTTCCGACATGGCTCTGATCAGAGAGCTATATGCGCCTCGATTGGCGATGCTCCCGATCGGAGATCTGTTCACGATGAGTCCACACGAGGCGGCGGCCGCGTGCCGATTACTTCGCCCGGACCTTGTGATACCCATGCACTTTGGGACGTTTCCTCCGCTCACCGGCCGGCCCGATCAACTGTCAGAGTTGATCGCAGACCTGCCGGATACCGGTGTTTGGCCATTGGAACCGGGGAAACCGGTCACCTGGTAGACGCCCTCCTCTGCGGTACAACCTGACCAGAGAGGTCAGAAAGAAAGACCGATGAGCAATACGCGCGCCGGGGCTCAGCGTCAGATCTGCGGCGTCCAAAAATCCCGGTCGTCCAGCAGGAGTGGCAACTTCAAGACGCCAAAGCGCGCTTCGGCGAAGGGTTTCGACTTGCCCGCGAGCGGGGTCCACAACGCGTAACGAAACATGGCCGCGAAGCTGTTGTCGTGATCACCGCCGAGGAGTACGCTCGGCTGGCCCACTCTGAGGCACGACGGCTTGCTTGCGGCGACCACTTTGCATCACGAGCTGATGCCCGCGACCAGAAACGATACCGATGTCAGGGGAACCGGAGTTCCTACCTTCAATCCCTGGCAATAACTCGAACGCCACATATCAAGGAGCTCTTTATCCCAGACCCCGCATAATGGAGGATTGGACCAGAGACTTGCGAGACGTTACGACCTGTTAGTGTGCCTGTTTGCGGCTGCAGTTTATCTTGTGGCCTGCATCAGCCCGCCCGCGTTGATGGATGATGTTGACGCCGTGCAAGCCCAGATTGCGCGCAACATGCTTGAATCCGGTGACTGGGTGACCGCCCACTTAAACGGTGTCGCTTATCTCGAGAAATCGCCGCTTGTGTATTGGATGATGGCTGTTTCCTTCGCCATTTTCGGGGTGCTACGATTGGGCGGCCCGGATACCGATCGCGCTCAGTGTGATTGCGTTGGCATGGCTGACTAATAGGATTGGGCGATGGGCTTTCAATGCGCAGACGGGTTTCTACGCGGGTCTGTCGATCGCGACGTGTATCGGACTGTTCCTGTTCACGCGAATTCTGATTCCGGACGTTATTCTGACGCTCACGATTGCTTTCGCAATGTGGTCGTTTCTTCGGGCGCTCGATGAAGCTGAGCTACGCCCCAAGTTATGGGCGAATGCTTTTTTTGCGAGCATCGCCGTCGGTTTGTTGTTGAAGGGATTGATCGCCGCTTTGTTTCCGGTCGCGGCTGCGGGCCTCTACCTGATCTTCACGAAACAATGGCGAATGATCTGGCGTTTGCGGCCGGTTTCGGGGATTTTGATTCTGCTCCTAATCGCTGCTCCATGGCACCTGCTTGCAACGATTCGCAATCCGCCTTATTTTGACCTAACGCCAAAGAGCGAACCGGGACAGTATCACGGGTTCTTCTGGTTTTACTTCCTGAATGAGCATCTGTTCCGGTTTCTGAACATGCGGTATCCGCGCGACTACAATACGGTTCCGCGGCATCTGTTCTGGCTTCTGCACTTTGTGTGGTTGTTTCCGTGGAGCGCCTTTCTTCCAGGCATCGTGAAGCTATCCTATAAGCCAATCGACCGCGCCGGACGTACGAGACTCCTTCTGTTGTGCTGGGCCGGCTTCATACTCATCTTTTTTACGTTCTCGACAACACAGGAATATTATTCGATGCCGGTGTATCCGGCGCTTGCGCTTCTGATTGGCTGCGTGATGGCGGAGGCGGGAGGTTGGAAAAAGGTTGCATTCAGAACGATCGGAGTAATTGCCGGCGTTGCTGCGATCGTAATTGCGATTATTCTTTGGCACGTCTGGGCTCTGCCGACACCTGGAGATATCTCGAATGCATTGACGCAGCATCCGGATGCGTACACGCTGTCGCTCGGCCACATGGGCGATCTCACCTTGGAGTCGTTTGCATACCTGCGAACGCCGTTAGTGTTGGCCGGTATCGCTTTCTGATTGGCGCAATTGGGGCGTGGAAGCGCCGGATTCTTGCGGTTGCGGCGATGATGGTCTTATTTCTAAATGCCGCCCGGCTGGCGCTGGTCGTGTTCGATCCGTATCTGTCTTCAAGGCCTCTCGCTGATGCGCTACTGCAAGCGCCCGCGGGACAGCTTATCGCAGATAACCAATACTACACATTTTCTTCGGTGTTCTTTTACACGAATCGTCCGGCGCTCTTATTAAATGGGCGCGTGAACAATCTCGAGTACGGCTCATACGCGCCAGGCGCTCCGGACGTGTTCATCGACGATGATCGCTTTGCCCAACTTTGGCAGAAGGCCGAGCGCTACTATGTCCTGGTCGAAAAGCCCTCTGTGGAAAGATTTGAAAATCTTGTGGGCCGTCCGGCGTTGATCACCGTCAAAGAAGCCGGCGGCAAGTACCTGTTTACCAACCATGCGGATCTGCATTGACGCGACCGCACTGTTGCTGCGGTCGGCCGGTATCAAGAATTATCTTTATCACTGGATGGGAGCCCTGCGCGAGTATGCTCCGGAGCACCAGGTCACGGGATTCCCGCTACTCGGAGAAATCGGCTCTCTGGATCATGACCGTTCGACGTTGACACCGCTGCAGACCTACGCGCGTATTGCTGTTCTTCAGTTCATAAATAAGATATGCAAGCCGGCGATCAATGTCGCCGTTCCGAGCATAGATGTGTTTCACGCATCGAATCAGATTCATGCCATTCCGCGCGGTGTGAAGCTGACAGGAACTATCTACGATATGACTTGTGTCCTGATGCCGGAACTTCACACAGCCGCCAACGTGCAAGCAGAAACCAGACATTATGAACGGGTTTTCAAGCGCGCTGATGGTCTTATCGCGATCTCGCACAGCGCGAAGGAGGATGCTGTCCGACTGTTAAAGCTGGACGCGAGCAAGATCACTGTCATCTATCCTGGCTTGCCGGAACGCTTCTTCACTGCGACTCCGGAAATAGCCAAGCAGAAATATGCTCTTCACAAGCCTTTCGTTCTTTTCGTGGGTACGATCGAGCCGCGGAAGAATGTAGATACTCTTCTGGACGCGTGGTTGCAGTTGTCTCCCGAACTTAGGGCGGAATACGAACTCGTATTCGTCGGCCCCATCGGATGGGCTGGCAATGAAACCGTGAACCGGCTCCAGTCCGGCATCGAGGGTGTTCGAGTCCTCGGCTACGTGCCTGAAGAGGACCTCGCCTCAGTTACAGCGGCGGCATGTGTGTTTGCGTATCCGTCTTTTTATGAAGGCTTCGGTTTCCCGATCGCACAAGCTATGGCGGCCGGCGTGCCGGTAATTACGTCCAACGTTTCTTCGATGCCCGAGGTGGTTGGAGATGGCGGCGTGCTGGTGGATCCTCGTAGTCCGCAAGACATCGCAAGCTCTTTACAAGTCCTATTGACCTCGAGGAATTTACGGCAGCGGCTGGGCGCCAGAGGAAGGGAACTGGCGAGGAGATTCACATGGAAGAACTCGGCAGAACAGTCTGCCGAGTTCTTTGCCCGTTTGCCCTAGAAACGCAGATTCAACTGATAGCGAATGACACGTCCGCCCGCTTCGAGGAATTGGGGATTTGCGAAGCGGCCCGCGAGCGATGTCTGCACGGAAGAAGCTATCGTTCCTTCCGGTTGCCCAAACGAGCTTACGCTGTAGTAGCCGTACTGCGGATGGTTCCAGATGTTGTAGAACTCGGTGCGGAACTCGGTTGTGAATCGTTCCGTAAGGCGAACCTTCTTCATCACATTCACATTCCAATTATTCAGTCCGGGTATTCGTTCCGTGTTCCTCCCGGCGTTGCCGGTACGCGGCGTGAAGCCCGCTGTTCCATACGCTGGTAGTCCGATATACCGAGCGTCTTTGGGATCGATCGGTACGGAGATGTATTTGCCGGTTGCCGCATCGAAGACGTCCGGATTGACATACCCGGAAGGAGTCCACTGAGCTCGGACTCCGGCCTTTCCGGCCGGATTCAGGTCCGCTCGATTCGCTCCCCCAATACCATCGGAGTCGGCGCCGTTCGCGACGCTGTAGGGAACTCCTGACTCGAAGATAGTTATTCCGGCGACTTCCCATCCACCTACTACTTTTCCGAGCAAGCCTTTCTGCGTACGCATGAACGGCAGTTCGTACAGCCACGTCAGAGAAAGCTTGTGAGTACGATCGTAGAGCGAGAGTCCTTTTTCGAGGTTTTGTCCTCCGAAGGCGGCAGGCAGACTAGCGTTCGGCGAAGTGTTGTTGTATTGGAAAATCTCGCTCGCGTTGTCCAGCAGTTTCGACCACGTCCAGGCCGCATTCAAACCGAAGTTGCTTGTGAATCGTTTTGAAACCTGTGTTTGCAATGAATGATATGTCGAGTGTCCGCCATTGGTCCGGATCACACGCGATCCTTGCGTCGGGTCGAGGCGGCTTTCAACAGTGTATGGGTAGACAGCGCGCAACTCAGCGGCATTGGCGAACCCCGAGGGATATCTTCTGAGGTTCTCGGGAGTGACCGTCGGATTCAGGTCTTCCTGAATGAAGAGGCGCACACCTGCGGAGCCAAGATAGGCAGTCTCGAAAACAACGTTGCCCGGCAGTTCCCGCTGAAGGCCGAACGACCAGCGCATGTAGTACGGATTGACAAGGTCGCCTGCCACCAAGCCCTGCGCGTCATTAGGTGTGACCGCACGAGAAGTCGGGGGGATGAGGCTCGAAAGGTTCGCTAGTCCGCGCGGTTGGTCGGCGGTTGTGCGAGAGGGGATGCTGGTGGATACCAGATTCGGCGCCGATGCCACAGCGTTGGATGCAATGTTGTTGAAGAACGAATCGTAGCCCATGTTGAATCCGGAGCGAAAGACAGTTTTCTTGTCGCCAAAGATCCGATTGAGCCAGCCGTCTTGAAAGCTTGGAGAGTAGGCCAGACCGAGCACGGGAATCCAGTTGTTGTTGTCGGACTTCACAGCGTTCGGCTGATTATAAGGGCCTTTTCCGGTTCGGGGATCGATATTGAACAAGCCTGTGTAGGCCGGAGTGCGCAGGGAATTCACCGGTGTGCCGAAGTTCTCGTAACGAACGCCGAGAGTCAGCGTCAGGTCAGGACTGAATTGCCAGCGATCCTGAAAGAAGTAGGCTTGCCGGAGGTATTCCGGGTAGTAAACCGGCGATCCGAAGTCGCGCGCAGCGTTGCCGGCTGAGCCGCCGAAGTCATCAAGAAAGTTCGCTAATGGACTGTACCCGGTGCTCGTTGAATAGGTCAGCGAACCGCGCACCGAGAGCGGCGCAACTTGACGGGAACGTTGATCGAGTAGATCGAAGCCTCCCCGGAACGTGTGCCGGCCACGCACGTAACTGATAGTGTCCTGAAGGACGAAACTATTCGCAACCCGACCTTGAGGATACGAAGCCGAAACTCCGATCCCATCCAGTGGAGTAAAGGACAGGCGCGGAAGCGTCTGCCCCAGAGGATTTTCCGTGTCGAGCGGCGAATCGAAATCGAAGCGATTGTAGGGCAGACGCAATTCATTCGTCAGAACCGGAGAAAAGACGTGAGTCTCGGTCAAGACGGCGGCGTGGTATTTGTTGAAGCTGCTGGTTTGAAATCCGGGGAAATTTGTTGTGAACTTCGGTGTGGCTTGGTTTTCGTATCCGTAACGGAAACTGAGAATGTCACGATCGCTGAAGTGATGATCGACCTTCCAAACGGTTTGACGATCATCCAATTTTTGTGGAAAGGCGAACAGGCCCACGCCTGCTTCGACGGAGCCCCGGGCCGCGCCCGTCGCCGGATCGGCGCCAAGATCGATGTTCGAAAATTGCCCGGTGGCATTCACACCGCTGATCACGTTCAAATAGAGATCCGCGTTGGCGCTTTTTCCTGGAGGAAAAACGCTGCGGAGCTTCGCCTTGCCTGCCGCGGACAATGTTGTCAGATTGATCTGACTGGTGGATCGTTGCCTCTGCTCCTGCCAGGCGCCGAAGAAAAATGTTTTATTTCGGAGGATCGGCCCGCCGAGAGTGCCGCTGATGTACTGCTCGGTACCCGGATACATTTTCCCGCGCTTTACAATCTCCGGATCGAGCGATTGTGTGTTCGTGATTGCGTCGTCATTTGTGACGTCAAGGATGTAACCGGCAGATCCATGGAAGGCGTTCGTTCCGGACTTGATGATCGTGTTTACAACCGCTCCGCCGGCTCGCCCGTATTCGGCGTCGTAGTTCGCCGTCTGTACGGATACTTCCTGTACGGCGTCCGGGTTCTTGATTTGAAACGCCTGACCCGCGACCGAAATGTCGTTGTTTTCGGTGCCATCGAGCAGGAAGTTATTCGATCGACCTCTCGCCCCGTTCACGGAAAACGTAGCTGTCCCCGCCGTGTTCTGCCGCCGTTCGTTTACGCCCGGCAGGGTGATCGCAAGCATTGCCGGATTGCGGCCATAGAAAGGCAGATTCAGCGCCTCAGTCGTGTTGATATTGCCGCCCCGTACAGGAGCTTCGGTCTGCAGCTGTGCCGCTTGCGCCGAGACTTCGACGATGCTCACGTTATCGCCGACTTCGAGACGCACGTCCAGACCAACAGTCTGCGCGGCCTGCACGTTGAGGGATCGATTCGCCGTCGTCTTGAAGCCCGGCGCCTTTACTGTGAGGTCGTGGTCGCCCAGATCGACGGCGTCGAAGCGATAAACACCAGATTCATTCGTTGTGGTTGGACGGACAACGCCGGTCTGAATGGCTTTCAGTTCGACCGTGGCTCCCGGCACGGCTGACCCAGAAGGATCGGTAACGATGCCTGTTACGGTACCTCGGCTTGTTTGTCCATAGAGCGCTGCAGCAAAAATAGCAGCAAGAAAAAGCGACACTCCTACCAATTTCAATATGCGCATAAGTATGCCCGACTAAAAGAGTTGCTTCAAGTCTAGCAAGCGCTAGCGCGATAAATTGCAATTCCCTGCAAAAGAGAAGGCTATTACCCGCTTATTTTCTGATCGAGAAATCCCAGACCTGGATGTTGGCTTTGCCTTCCGTGTACTCGACAACGGCGTATTCGCCGGGGTCCAAGGGTTTGGTCGGCCAGATTTTATATAGGCCTTCGGCCAGTTGTTGTTTGAAAGTTTCGATGATATCGGTGTCTTCGACGATTTCGTTTGATACCGGAATTAGATTGAGTGTTTGAACTAGCCGAGAGCTTTTGCCGGGTTTCAAACGAATAATCGCAAGGCGCTCGGGTTCGGCAAGGCGAAAGAAAAACGCGGGTCGTTCTTCATTAAGAGTTAGAGGCGACTTCAGCCCGTCGATCTCCACCGTCGATTTGCCGGACACAATGGGAATAGGAGTTATCGCTTTCAAAACGGACCGGCCTTTGTGATTCACCATTTTCACCTCGCCCTGCTTCAGCGTGGTGACCTGCTCACCTTGCGCCATGTAGACACCGGGATTGACGGGAATGCGTTCGACTTCGCGTTTTTGCGCGCGTTCGGCTTTCTCTTCTGCATCCATCACGGCTGCTTCTTCACGCCGGTCCTGCTCGATTTGTTGGCGTTCGGTCTCAGTGCGTTTGAGGTCGATGAGGTCCACCGGGATCTCTTCCCACTCGCTCCGTTCGGTGCTGTAGTAGCGGATGCGGTCACCTTTCTGCTCGTACTCTCGTACGTTGTGATAAGTGCCGTCCTTCATATAAAGACGAATCGTGGCGGCTCCGGCGGCGCCGGTGATCAGAAGCAGCAGAATCGCAACCCGGTACATCTCTTCTTAGTTTGACTCGGTTTGGCGGTCCAGGGTTGCTGCGTGCGGCAAGTACCATAGAATTCATGAGATACCGAAAGCTCGGCAGGACCGGACTCGAGATCAGCGAAGTTGGGTATGGCGCGTGGGGAATCGGCGGAAAGCAATGGAAAGGCGGCACGGACGATGAATCGCTGCTCGCTTTACGGCGCTCATTCGAATTGGGTCTAAACTTCATCGATACCGCACTTGCGTATGGGGACGGCCACAGCGAGCGGCTTGTGTCGCAAGTCGTGAAGGATGCTCCACATCGGGTCTACATTGCTACGAAGGTTCCTCCCAAGAACCGGATCTGGCCGGCGGCTCCGGGATCGAACATCGACGATGTGTTTCCGTACCGGTACATTGTTTCCTGTACGGAGGAGAGTCTCCGGAACCTCGGCGTCGATACGATCGACTTGCAACAACTGCATGTTTGGGACGCGGGCTGGACGCAGCGCGATGAATGGAAACGAGCGTTCGAGGACCTCAGGCGTGACGGGAAGATTCGCTATTGCGGCATATCTATCAATGACCACCAGCCGGATACCGCTTTAGAAGTGGTTGCCAGCGGACTCATCGATACGGTTCAGGTGATTTATAACATCTTTGACCAGTCGCCGGAGAAGAATTTGTTTCCGGCCACGCAGAAAAATAATGTGGGCGTACTCGCCCGCGTCCCGTTCGACGAGGGGAGCCTTACGGGAACAATTACAGAGAATTCAAAGTTCGAAGGGGATGAATTTCGCGCGTTCTATTTCAGAGGAGATCGGCCGAAGCAGGTGGTGGAACATGTGTCTGCCCTTCGCGCAGATCTGGATGGCGTAACAGGTTCATTACCCGAGGTTGCTCTGCGCTTCTGCATCTCGCATCCCGCTGTAACGACGGTCATTCCGGGAATGCGCAAAGCGCGAAACGTAGAGTCGAACTGCCGCGTCTCCGACTCCGGACCTTTGGAGGAGGGCCTGCTGCAAAAACTGAGAAAACATGCCTGGAACAAGAATTTTTATAGCTAGTCTTTTTCTAGTCGTCTCTGTTACATTTTCTTCGGCGGCGACACCTTCTTATTTTCCGTTGCAATCCGGAAATTCCTGGGTGTTTCGCGGAGTTTCACCGTGGTTCAATGCTGAACCAATGACGATCGAGGTGCAAGGAACCGAGCGCTTCCGCGATCGTGACTATTCGCGAGTGAGCTTTTTAGGACGCACCATCTATCTTCGTGCGACCGATGCGGGAATTGTCTCGTTCAACGCTGCTTCTGGCGAGGAGAGTCCTTGGCTCCCTTTCGACGGAGCCGTCGGTGTGAGCAGACCGATCGATATCGGGCCGTGTACCAAGTCGGCGAAGGTGGAATCGCGCGGCGCGAAGGTTACGACTCCTTCGGGGGAATGGGACAACGCGCTACAGTTCAGCTTCGAACAGAGCTGTGCAGATGCGGGGATCACGACAATGTATTTCGTCCCGGATGTGGGACCGGTGGCTTACGAGACCACGACTCTTGCGGGACCCGTTCGATGGGAACTGATCTACGCGCGGAGTGGCTCGACGGTAGCCGAAGCGCCCCACGTTGGTTTCACGGTCGCCTTGAACTCCCCGGTTTACAAAAAGCCGGACGCTACGTCGATGCTGGTGCGCCTGACGCTTCGCAATACCGGCGCAATACCGGTCACGCTAGTGTTTCCCTCCAGTCAGAGCTACGATTTGCGGATCTGGAACGACAAGGGCGAGTCCGTGTATGCCTGGTCTGCGGATAAGTCGTTTGCGCAGGTTCTTCGACGCGAACCACTCAGCGACGGGGAGCGCACATTCGCGTTTACGGTACCTATAGGCGCCTTGCCGGTCGGGCGGTATGTCGCGGAAGCGTGGCTTTCGACGCAGGCTCGTGAGTACGTGGGAGTCGTCGGGTTCGAGGTTACGCAATAGTTTCAGGAAGTCCTCAGCCTGTGACATGATATTCGTCACGTATGCGCATGGCTGTGCTCTTCCTCATGTTTTTGTCGGCTTCGTTTGTAGGGGCCGCAGGTTCTGATGAGCAACAAATTCGGGATGCTGAGAAGGCGTGGGCTTCCGCCGTAGTTGCGAAAGATTTCGCTGCGCTCGATGGGATGCTGATGCCCGATCTGATTTATGCTCACTCGACGGGAATCATCGATGACAAGGCGAAGTATCTCGAAAAGATGCGTGCTGGGAAGCAGGTCTATGCGGCTATCGACCAGAACTCGATAACTGTGCGGTTGCACGGCAATGCTGCCGTTGCGCATTCGCAGATTGAGATGCGCGGGCACAATGACGACGGTCCGTTTAATGACCGGTTAATGGCGATGCACTTTTGGGTGAAGTCGAATGGGAAGTGGCTGCTCGCGGCTCATCAGACTACGAAGTTGAAGTGACTGGCGGAGAGGGGGGGATTCGAACCCCCGGTAGACTTTAAAGGCCTACGACGGTTTAGCAAACCGCTGCTTTCGACCACTCAGCCACCTCTCCGGTTTCGCACTGTCTTCAAGAGTTTAACATACTCGTTTGTATCGTCAACACAACGGGGAGCATCAGCTAAGCTATGAGCCAAATGGAGATAGCGACACTGGCGGGTGGTTGTTTCTGGTGTTTGGAAGCGGTTTATCTTGACATGGAAGGCGTGACGAAAGTCGAATCCGGCTACATGGGCGGGCATGTCGAGAACCCTTCCTATGAGCAAGTCTGTAGCGGTCGAACCGGCCACGCTGAAGTGACTCAGATTACTTTCGATCCATCGGTTACGACATTTCGTGAACTGCTGGAGGTCTTCTTCACGATTCACGATCCAACGACTCTAAACCGGCAGGGAAATGACGTCGGCACGCAATACCGATCGGCGATCTTCTACCATTCGGACGAACAGCGGAAAGTCGCGGAAGATCTGATCGCGGAACTGCAGTCCGAAAAGGTTTGGGATGATCCGATTGTGACGGAGGTTGTGCCGGCGACCGAGTTCTATGTCGCGGAGGCGTATCACCACGATTACTACCGCCAAAATTCGTTACAGCCGTATTGTCTTTTCGTCGTACGTCCGAAACTGCAGAAGTTTCGCACCAAGTTCGCGGGGAAGATGCGGAAGAGCGCTTAAGTTTGCCAGCTATTTCACCGAAGTACCAAGATTCTTTGGCGCGGACGATTTCGCCGGCGTAAAAATTCCGAGCCACTGCACCTGCGGAGCGAAGTCTTTTTTTGAAACTAACGTGAAGCCGTTCGCCTCAATTTCGGCGATAGCGTCCGCCTCGCCAAGCCGGACGTGCTCCTTGGCGCCGCCGTTCATCGCGATGTCGTTTTTGTGATATTCGACGATTGCGAGACGGCCTTCGGGTTTCAGCGCGCGAAGCAATTCGGCGAGCGTTTGCGCCGGGTAATCCAGATGATGATAGACATCGAGTACAAGGATGAGATCCGCCGATTTTTCCGGAAGCTTGGTTTCCTTGGCGGTTCCGAGTACGAACGTAATATTCTTCAGATCAGCCGTACGCTCGCGGGCTTTTTGAAGGAAATCGGGGAAGATGTCTTCTGCGATCACGCGACCGCCTGAGCCAACGCCTGCGCTTAGGTAAGGCAACATATAACCAGGGCCGGTCCCGAGGTCTACGACAGTCATGCCGGGCTGGATGCCCAATTGGGCAATCAGTTCCTTCGGTCTCTGTCGCGCGTCTCGGGACGGATCAGTCAACGTCGCGATCATACCCTTGCGCGCTTCAGGCGATTGGTAACGCTCATTCGCTTTTTGCGCAACCTGAGCCGATAACAGACCACAAATCAGAGGAAGCACGAAGACTCTCATAATCCAGCCTCCATAGGCAGAGCGAGCGGCGGCTCCGCCATAAAATCGAGTTCTGTCATTTCCCCGATAGCTCCGCGCACCGCCTTCTCCGATGTGGGTTCTACCGTAATAACGAAGGGCAAATCCGTTTTGGACTCCGATGGCAACTGTAAGACCGCATCCAGGCTGATGTGCTTCTCCGCGAGAATCTTTGATAGCGCGGCGATGATTCCGGGTCTATCGACAACGCGGAAACGAAGATAGTATGGCGACTTTTGCGAAGTCACCGGAATAGGCTTGTATTCACCCAGCCGCGGATGCGCGAACGGGGAAACACGGTCCGGACTACCGCTTCGAATCTCGCGAGCGACTCGCATTAGATCGCTGACGACGGCGACACCGGTAGGGTGAGGGCCTGCCCCACGACCGTAGTAAAAGGTGTCCTCCCCGAACTTGCCGCGTACCCAAACTGCATTGTAGGATCCCTGCACGCTCGCAAGTATGGTTGATGTCGGGATCAAAGTGGGGCGTACGGACAGGATCAAGCCGTCGCTGGTCTGCTTGGCTGCGCATACGAGCCGGATCGTATGTCCGAGGCGCTGCGCATATTGAAAATCGATCGGCTGGATACGACGAATTCCATCCGTATAAATATCCGACGGAGTGATCTTCTCGCCAAAGGCTAAGGCCGAGAGAATCGCGAGTTTCGAGCGTGCGTCGTACCCGTCGATGTCCGCCGTCGGGTCGGCCTCGGCGTATCCGAGCCGTTGCGCCTCCTGGAGCACGTCGTTGAATTCGGCTCCTCGCTTTTCGATCTCGGTCAAGATGAAGTTTGAGGTGCCGTTGAGAATTCCGAGGAGGGTTGTGATGCGATCACCGGAGATGCCCTCGCGCAGCACGGCGTGGATGGGGATCCCACCCGCGACGCTCGCTTCCATGGCAAGATTGATGCCGGCCTTTATTGCGCTATCCCAAAGCTCGGCGCCGGCAAGCGCCATCAGTTCCTTGTTGGCAGTCACGATCGACTTGCGCGCGTTCACCGCTGCCTCAATCAGCTCTCTGGCAACGGTTGTGCCGCCGATGAGCTCCGCCACAATATCGACATCCGGGTGTGCTACCAATGCGCGCCAGTCGCACGTCCTATAAACGCCCTTCAGCCCATCCGGCATTTCCAGAGACATCACGGAGCGGCTGCAGATAGCCTTGATTTTCAGGTCGAAGCCAAGTTTTTCTTTGATCTGTTTGGCGTTTTCTGTGAGCACAGCGATAGTGCCCATTCCGACATTGCCTAATCCGACAATGCCAACATTCACTCGCTGCATATCCCGGTATCATAACAGTAGCAATAATATGTATTTTCGGAAACTCAGTAAGTTCCCGGCAGTTAGTGTGTGCCTTGTCATGCTGTTTGTGACATTCGGCGCGGGTCAGGTACCGAAGGACCATCTTCCGGAGGTTTCTGACTCTCGTCTACCGAATGGTAAGTCGCAGAAAGAGGAGATTCTCAAGGCCGATCATGAAAAGTCGCTTGAAGATGCCGGCAAGCTGATGCAACTTACGGAAGATCTGAAGATCGAGCTTGAGAAGAATGATCGACATGTCCTGGCGGTCAGCACGCTCAAGAAGTTAGACGAAATCGAGAAGCTCACCAAACGGATTCGGTCGCGGCTTCGACGGTATTGATTGCAGTGGCTGCCGTTGACAGGCAAACTTGTCAGAGCATGCTAGCCTAATGGTCGAATCCGTCCATGGCTGAACTGACCAAGATCCGCGAGAAATCGCAACTCATGAGCGCTTCCGAGATCGACCGTACTCTCGTGCGGCTTGCTCACGAAATCCTGGAAAAGACGAACGATATTTCGAGACTCGCGTTTATCGGAATCCGGCGTCGGGGCGCTCCACTTGCGCAGCGGCTGGCCGATAAAATCGCTTCGCTAGAAAATCTCCAGATTCCGGTCGGCATCCTGGACATTAATCTTTACCGTGATGACCTCTCCACTGTGGGAGTGCAACCTGTACTTAACAAGACCGAAATCGAGTTCAGCGTTACGGGAAAGGACATTATCCTCTTCGACGATGTCCTGTATACCGGGCGTACGATCCGCGCGGCATTAGACGCTCTGTTCGACCATGGGCGTCCCGCGCGCGTCCAATTATGCGTATTGATCGATCGTGGCTGGCGAGAATTGCCGATCGAGGCTCGCTATGTCGGGCGGATGGTTCAGACGACTCAGAATGAGATCATCGAGGTCAAATTCCAGGAGATTGACAATACGGAGAAGGTGCTCCTGGTAGAACGGGTGTAGCCGCCGGGCGCGTCGGACCTGACGCTTATGAACTGGACAGCGCAGCAGAAGATACGGCTTGGTTTCTGGCTGCTCACGTTAGTTCCTATTGTGTTTGGAACTCTCGCCGCCCGAAATGCCTATGACCTTGTTACCGCTTCCAGGAATGTTGCCGTCACGAATGAAGTAGCTAGGCGTTTGGAGCGCCTCCTCTCCGAATTGAAGGACATCGAAGTCGCGCAGCGAGAGTTCATCCTCCTCGGAGGCGAGCAGTCGCTGCAGATTATCGCAGACACGCAAAAGCGAATCGACGAGGATACCCGCTATTTGCGATCGGCTGGCGCAGACCCTCGATGGCTCGATCTGCTTGACGAGTTGATTCCGCAGAAAATCACTGAAATACAAAAGACTGTCGAATTGCGCAGGGCATCCGGAGTTGAAGCAGCGTCCCAGGAGTTACTGACGAATCGGGGACATCAGGCCATAGACGACATTCGCGTCGTTGTCCGACACCTTATGGCCGAAGAGGCGCGTCGGCTGAAAGCGCGCAGCGATGAACAGCAAACGCGGTTTGAGCGAACTTTGGAATTGTTTGCGATGGTTTTGATTCTGAACATCGCTTTGATTTGGCTTCTCTATTTTCTCCAGCGCCGCGAAAACGAGCGCGCACGGCTTCAGAACGAAGATCTGGAGCGACGCGTGGCCATCCGCACAGAAGCGCTGCAGCGGTCAAACGAAGACCTGCAGCAGTTTGCGTACGTTGCCTCCCACGATCTGAAGGAACCACTGCGGATGATCTCCAGTTACTCGACGCTTCTGCAGCGCCGCTACGCCGGCAAGTTTGATGAAGATGCCGACACGTTCATCAACTTTATAGTTGATGGGGTCCGCCGGATGAACGCGTTAATCCAGGATCTACTGGAATATTCGCGAGCGGGCGCGGGCAGGGATGAGCAATTTTCCAATGTCAACGTGGACGGTGTTCTTCGAAGTGTGGTCTCGAATCTTAAGGTCACGATTGCCGAAGCAAGAGCCTCTGTGTCGTGGGATAACATGCCTCAGGTCGTTCCCTACGACTCGATGCGTCTTACGCAGATCTTCCAGAACCTGATCGCGAACGCGATAAAATACCGCACGAACGATCGTCGTCCTGTCGTGAAGATCACCTCAGAAAAGCGTGAAGGCGAGATCGTCTTCAGCGTGCGGGACAACGGAATCGGCATTGAGGCCGAATACATTGACAAGATTTTCGGCATTTTCCAGAGATTGCATGGCAAGGAGGTCGAAGGAACCGGCATCGGGCTTGCGATGGTGAAAAGAATCGTGGAACGTCATGGGGGACGAATCTGGGTGGAGTCTACTCCCGGAGTTGGCTCGACATTCTATTTCACCGTTTTTGAGACTTTTCCGGCCGACTGTTGCCGAGGCCGCTTCTACTACATCTTCATGAATGCCAAGAGCTGCGAGACCAGGCTTGTTAGGGATTGAGGAACTTTCGCGAAATCAGATCGAGTCCATTCTCGACCGGGCCAAATATTTTCAACCTTTAGAAAATGAATCATTCAAGCGTCTGGACACGCTTCGGGGGCGAACGGTCGTAAACCTATTCTTCGAATCATCAACACGCACCCGAGTCAGCTTCGAAATTGCCGCGAAGCGTTTAGGGGCGGACATCGTCTCGATCTCGGCGCAGGGGTCCAGCGTCTCTAAAGGAGAGTCGCTGGTAGATACGCTGAACACACTCGTTGCCATGCGTCCGGATGCGATCGTGATGCGACACTCGGCTTCAGGGGCTCCGCATTTCCTTTCACGTTATTTGGCGACGCCTATCGTCAATGCGGGAGACGGAACGCACGAGCATCCTACGCAAGCCTTGTTGGATGCTCGAACGATCCTCGATCACAGCGGTCGGCTGGAAGGTTTACGTGTCGCGATAATCGGTGATATCGCCCACAGCCGGGTGGCACGATCGAATATACATCTGCTTTCGAAGTTTGGAGCAGACATCGTCCTCTGCGGTCCGGCGCCGCTCCTGCCATCTGAACTCGCCGGGATTGCTCCTGGCGTCACCTTGGAGCACGATATTCAGGCCGCGATTCGCGACGCAGATGTGATTATGATGCTGCGCGTCCAATTGGAGCGCCAACATGAAACGCCGATGCCGGCGGGCGAATACTTCCGCTTCTATGGCCTGCGGTTAGAGCATATCGAATTCGCCAAACCCGGAGCGATCGTGATGCACCCGGGTCCAATAAACCGGGGACGCGAGATCGCGTCAGAGGTGGCGGATTCCCAAAGCAGCGTGATTTTCAATCAGGTAGGAAATGGCATCGCCGTACGCATGGCCGTACTCGAACGGATACTTCAATGAGCAAGCTGCTTCTACGAAACGGGCGCGTGCTCGACCCAGCCAGCCGCCGTGACGAGATTGGCGATGTGTTGCTGAGCGACGGACTGATTGCTGGAGTGGGAAAGAATTTGGATTCTACCGGGCGCTGAAGTGTTCGACGCCACGGGCCTGGTAGTTACGCCCGGGTTCATCGATATGCACGTGCATTTACGCGAGCCGGGTTTTGAACACGCGGAAACGATCGAAACGGGCGCTCGCGCAGCGGCAGCCGGGGGCTTCACGTCCGTGTGCTGCATGCCGAACACGAAACCGGTGAACGATAGCGCGACTGTCACCAACTATATTCTGGAACGTGCGCGGCGTCTTGCCGTAGTCAATGTGTTCCCGATCGGCGCCATTACGAAGGGAAGCGAAGGCGAAGAGCTTGCGGCAATCGGATCGATGAAGGCTGCGGGAGTCGTGGCGATATCGGACGATGGACGTCCCGTGATGAACGCGCGAGTGATGCGGCGCGCAATGGAATCCGCCAGGGCGTTCGATCTTCCAGTGATCAATCACTGCGAGGATCTGAACTTGAGCGCGGGCGGCGATATGCACGAAGGCGTGCAATCGACACGATTGGGGCTGCGCGGCATCCCGTCCGCGTCAGAAGACGTCATGGTTGCGCGGGACATACTTCTCGCCGAGCTTACGGGCGCGCGTTATCACGTAGCGCACCTTTCAACGAAGCACGCTGTCGCGATGGTTAAGTTCGCAAAGTCGCGAGGTCTTTCGATCAGCTGCGAGGTATGCCCGCATCACTTCTCGATAAGCGATTCGGATGTCAAGGCATACGATGCAAACTACAAAATGAAGCCGCCTCTGCGATGCTGCTCCGACGTCGACGCGGCGCTCGAAGGCATTGCCGACGGGACGGTGGACGCGCTTGCGACGGACCATGCTCCGCATCCCGGCAGCGAGAAGATGCAGGAGTTCGAGAAGTGTCCGTTCGGCATTCTCGGGCTGGAAACCGCGGTTGGGTTGACCTTTGAGAAACTCGTCCATCCGGGGAGAATCTCGCTCATGAAGATGGTCGAACTCTACACGACTGGGCCGGCGAACGTGCTTCGCTTGAATAGAGGAACCTTGCGGGTGGGGATGCCGGCTGACGTCACGGTCCTTGCTGTGGATCGACGCTGGACATACGATGTGAATCGTTCTCCTTCCAAGAGCCGTAATTCTCCATTTCACGGCGTGGAATTTCGAGGTGGGCCGGTGGCCACGATTGTCAACGGGCAAGTTGCCTGGCGTAGCGAATAGCGACCAAGGAGAACCTTAAATGGCCTGGATTATAGGCGTGCTGATTGCAGTCCTGATCGCGGGCCGTTCCATTGCTGAATTCATCATCGAATACGAATGGTGGAAGGAGATGGGTCAACTCCCCACCTGGGAAAGCATCATCCTCTACAGCTTTGTTCCGCAAACGCTGGCGGCATTATTGGCCTTTGTCCTGCTGTGGCTGGCTCATGCGAGGGCCATGAAAGTCGCCGGTACAAGCCTGCGAGAGCAGCCGATGTATGCGCGGCTGGCTTCACTGGCGCTTTTCGTGCTCGCCTGCATCCTCGGAGCGGTGACGATCGATGGCTGGACCATCATTCGGTTCCTCGGCGCGCAGCGTGCCGGTGTGGCGGCGGGAGCCTGGCGCGATCCCGTATTCGGGCACGTACTACCGTTTTACTTCTTCGATCTGCCGTTCTACTCGCATATTCTTGGCTACCTGCTCGCGCTTGCGTTCCTTGCGACTGCCGTTTATTGGATCACCGCGCGCGGATGGATGGCACGGAACCAGATGCAGAACTTCCGTGACGGCGGTATCTCGTTAACTATCGACAACTTTCGCCTGATGGGGGGACTCGAGCCGCTCCTTCTGCGCGTCATGGTTGCTTTATTCCTGGTTTTCCTTGCCGTCCGTGCTTATTTGGAGCGCTACGACTTCCTCAATACGGATCACGGTTTCATGGTGGGAGCCGATTATGTGAGCGCGAATGTCGGTATTCCGTTGCAGTGGATGTCGGTGGCGGCGTTTCTGATCGCAGCGGCCCTGGTGCTTGCCGGCCGTTGGAAATGGGTACTGGCTCCGGTTCTGCTGTTGATCATAAAAGCCGTTGTGCCGCCGATCATTTCCGGCGTATATGTAAAGCCCAACGAACTCACGCTTCAGCGACCCTTCATCAATACGCATATTCAGGCCACCCGCTCGGCTTACGGCCTGGATACGCGCTTGAAGGAAGTCCAGCACCCCGGGCAGTTCGAGGCGCCCATCGATCCAGTCCGCAATAAAGCTCTCCTCGACAATGTACGGCTTTGGGATTGGCGAGCCTTCCATGATACGGTTACCCAGCTTCAGGCCTTGCGCCAATACTACGTGTTCGCGGACACCGACGTTGATCGTTACACTATCGATGGCCAACTTCGGCAAGTGATGATCGCGCCGCGTGAGATGGATATTCGACAACTGCCCGATGCTCGCGCGAACTGGATCAATGGCCATTTCATTTACACACATGGCTACGGTCTTGTGATGGCGGAGGCGAATCGTATCACCCCAGAGGGGCAGCCGGTGTTTCTGGTTGAAGATGCTCCACCGCGAATCCTGACAAAGAGCATAAAATTGACTCGTCCAGAGATCTATTACGGCGAAGTCACTCACGAGCCGGTATTCGTTCATACGCAGCAAGCCGAATTCAACTATCCCTCCGGATCCGAGAATGTGCAGAATCGTTACGACGGAAAGGGCGGAATACCGATCGGCGGACTCGGGATGCGACTGGCGGCGGCCCTGGCGTATACGGATCGGAATGTTTTGCTCACCGGCGTACTTACTCCGCAAAGCCGAATGATGATCAACCGCAACGTGCGTCAGCGTGTTGCGAAGCTGGCGGATTTTCTCGAATGGGACAGCGACCCCTACCTGGTTGTAAATGACGACGGCAAGCTCATATGGATGCTGGATGGGTACACCGCTTCTTCCCGCCATCCTTATTCGCGAACAGTACGGCTTGGGAATATCGGAACATTCAATTACATCAGGAACTCGGTAAAAGCTACGATCGATGCTTATGATGGATCGGTCAATCTGTACGTTTTCGACCCAGCCGACCCGATTATTCGCTCCTGGCAAGCTGTATTCCCGAGGCTGTTCAAGCCCTCATCTGAAATGCCGGCCACGTTGCGAACGCATGTCCGGTATCCCGAGGTACTTTTCCGAGGCCAAACCGAGATCTATCGCGCCTTTCACATGCAGGCTCCCGATGCCTTTTACAACAAGGAAGACTTATGGGATGTCGCGAAAAATGTGTACTCCGAATCGCAGCAGAATGACGCCCTCGCGCCCACGTACGTGGTGGCGACAATTCCGGGCGAGACACAACCGGAATTTCTCCTTTTGCAGTCGTTTACACCGCGAAGCAAAGATAACCTTATCGGAGTGATGGCGGCGCGGTGCGACCCTGCCCATTACGGGGAACTCGTCGTGCTTTTGTTATCGAAGCAGAGTCTTATATACGGTCCATTGCAGATTGAATCGAGGATAGGTTCGGATCAGGTTATTTCGAAAGACCTTTCGCTTTGGAACCAGCAGGGATCGCAGGTGTTACGCGGCCAGATGCTGGTGCTCCCGATCGATAACACGTTTCTCTACGTAGAGCCCATTTACATTCAAGCGTCCCAAGCACGAATGCCACAGTTGAAGAAGGTAGTTCTGGCGATGGGCAATACTTTGATCTATCGGGACACTTATGAGCAAGCGCTGGCGGAATTGACCGGCAAGTCGCCTCCGGCGGCACAAGTGTCCCCGACGGCCGCACCCAGCGCGGCTCCGACTCCGCCCGTTGCTCCAGCGAATGCTCCTGCCGTAAGTCTCGATGCTGTCAGAGAACATCTGCGCCGCTACCGGGAATTGTCCTCTCAGGGCCGCTGGTCGGAAGCAGGAAGGGAACTTGAAGCGCTCGACAAACTCGTCGGACGATAATCGGTCGCGTAGCGCAGGCTGTTTTTTTTGACAACCTCCGTTGGAATACCGAATCGGTCGCGAGCGATCGCATACTCCGCTTCGAGTGACGTGCGAAACAGCGCTGGATCGTCTGTGTTGATCGTGATCGGCACACCCGCATCGTACAGCCGTTTCACAGGATGAGCGTCGAGGGAGGCCACGGCTCCCGTGCAAACATTGCTGGTAATGCAGATTTCGAGCGGGATGTCGTCGTCGCGCAGGCGGCGCATCAGTTCCGGATCTTCCACCGATCGGATACCGTGTCCAATGCGATCGGCGCCGAGTTCCAGACAAGCCCACACGGAGGCCGGCCCATCCGTTTCACCGGCGTGAGGGACCAAGGCTAAACCGTTCCTTTTAGAGAACGCGAATACGTCCCGGAACCATTCTGCCGGACCGCGCGTTTCATCGCCGCCGATGCCGAAGGCGACGACGCCGTCCTGCTTGCGCTCCACCGCGAGTTCGGCTACGCGCATCGCCCCTTCATGGCCAAAATGGCGAATCGCATCAAACACCCAGCGAACTTCAAGTGTTGTTCCCGCCGCTTCTGCGACAAGAGCGTCGAAAATTGCGTGGAAGTTTTGCTCCTTCCAAAGGATCACTCCTACGGAGAGCGTTACTTCCGCGTAGCTGACCTGCTGCGATGAAAGCCGCTCGAAACACCTTCGTGCCGCCAGCGCGTAATGCTCGGGCGCCTTTAGCTGCCTGTTCACCCAGATATAACTCTGTATGAATCCGGCGAAGTCGTGGAACCGAAAATGCGCATGCGCTTCCTCGAGCGGTAACGAGGGATCGATCTCAACCAGCGTCTCCGGTTCTATCGAGCCTTCGAGATGCAAATGCAGTTCAGCCGACATTACTTGCCATAATAACGGCGATGGCACTCGAAACCCCGGCGGTCGAAGCGCATAACGAAGTAGAAGCAATCGTCGGCGGCTATCACGGTGACGCATTCCGTATCCTGGGTCCACATGCGCTACCCGACGATAAAGACGGAAAGGCGCGGTGGGTGATACGCGCGTTTCTGCCCCATGCCAGCTCTGTTGAAGTCGTGCTCGATGGCGCCGCGGTCCCGATGGAGAAGAGGCATGCGCATGGATTTTACATCGCGCACTTCGACCATGAACCGCTGAACTACCGTTATCGCGTCCGCCTCTGGAGCGGGGCGACCGAGGTTATCGACGACGCCTATCGGTTTCCGCCAATCCTCAGCGATTTCGAATTGTACCTCCATGGGGAAGGCACGCATTATGAGAGCTACAACTCTCTCGGCGCCCACATCTGCGATTCGCTGGGTGTCACGGGGGTTCGCTTTGCCGTGTGGGCTCCCAATGCTGAGGTGGTAACTGTGGTTGGAGAATTCAACCATTGGGACACTCGACGTCATCCAATGCGCCTGCGCAACGGTGGAATCTGGGAAATCTTCATTCCATCGGCAGGGCCAGGTACGCCCTACAAATACTATGTGCGCTCTCGACATCTTGGGTACCGGCAATTGAAAGCCGATCCCTATGGATTCGCCTGCGAAGTGCCGCCGAAATCCGCCTCTGTTGTGGCCGATATCGACAGCTATCAATGGTCGGACCAGGATTGGATGGACAGACGCGGACACACGAACTGGCTAAAGGAGCCGGTGTCGATTTATGAGGTCCATGTCGAATCCTGGCTGAGAAAGCCCGATGGCACGAGCCTGTCATACCGTGAAATGGCTGTCTCCCTTGTGACCTACGTCAAGGAGATGAACTACACACATATCGAATTGCTGCCTCTGATGGAACATCCGTTCTCCGGGTCGTGGGGCTATCAAGTGATCGGCTATTATGCGCCGACCTCCCGTTTCGGTACGCCGCAGGACTTCATGTTCCTGATCGACATCTGTCATCAGGACGGGATCGGCGTCATCATGGACTGGGTTCCGGCGCATTTTCCAAAGGATGCGCATGGCTTGGCGTTTTTCGATGGTACAGCTCTGTATGAACACTCCGACCCGCGTAAGGGGGAACATCGCGATTGGGGAACGCTCATCTTTAACTACGGTCGCAATGAAGTCCGTACATTTCTGATCTCGAATGCTGTTTTCTGGCTGAAGAAGTATCACATTGACGGTCTGCGCGTGGATGCGGTGGCTTCGATGTTGTATCTGGACTACTCGCGGGAGGCTGGTGAATGGATTCCCAACCAATTCGGCGGGAACGAGAATCTGGAAGCCATCTCGCTGCTCCGTACCTTCAACGAGGTCGCACACAAAATCGATGGCGCCATTACGATTGCGGAGGAATCGACTGCGTTCCCCGGGGTTTCGAAGCCGACCTACCTGAACGGACTGGGCTTCACGATGAAGTGGAACATGGGCTGGATGCACGACATGCTCCACTACTTCAGCCAGGAGCCAATCCATCGCAAATATCAACACGGGAACATTACATTTAGTCTTCTTTATGCTTTTACTGAAAATTTTGTCCTGCCTATCTCACATGATGAAGTAGTTCACGGAAAGCGATCTCTGTTAGGCAAGATGCCCGGCGATGAGTGGCAGCGATTCGCCAACGCTCGCGCGTTTCTCGCTTATATGTGGACCCACCCGGGCAAGAAGCTGCTCTTCATGGGATCGGATATTGGGAATCCCTGGGAGTGGAACAACGACGGAGCGGTGCCTTGGGATCTCCTGCAATATGAGCTGCACAAAAAGCTACAGTTCTTTGTGAAAGAACTGAACCGCGTTTATCGCTCCGAACCGGCGCTTTTTAAGGTGGATTATCACCACTCCGGCTTCGAATGGGTAGACTTTCACGATGCGGACAACTCGATCATTGCCTTCATCCGCCGTGGCGAAAATGGCGGGTTCGTCCTGATCTGTTGCAACTTCACGCCGGTCCCGCGCCTGAAGTACCGTTTCGGCGTTCCGGAACAGGGCTTCTACGAAGAGTTCTTAAACAGCGATTCCGAGTTGTTCGGTGGCAGCAACATGGGGAACGGAGGGGTGGTCTCGACTCAACCCGTTCCGAGCCATGGACGCCCTTGTAGCATTACGATTACGTTGCCGCCTCTAGCTGTCGTTGCATTTCGTAAGCGATCCTGATCACTTCGGTAATCGAAGGAGAGGCTTCATCGATGTCAGGAACTCATTCCAGCGTCCTCGAACTGATTGGCAATACTCCCATCGTCGAACTGACGAACTTCGATGTTGGCCGCTGCAGATTGTTTGTCAAGCTCGAAAATCAGAATCCAGGCGGATCCATAAAGGACCGGATGGCCGTTTCCATGATCCGAGCCGCGGAGGCGTCGGGCCAGCTTAAACCCGGCGGCGTAATTGTCGAGGCGACAGCGGGTAATACAGGATTGGGGCTCGCGCTGGTAGCGGCAGCCAAGAACTACAAGCTCATAGTTGTCATTCCGGACAAAATGTCCACGGCGCGAATTCAGCATCTTCACGGATTGGGAGCCGATGTGCGAATTACTCGCACAGACGTGGACAAGAATCATCCTCAGAACTACGTCAATCTCGCGCGATCCATCGCAGAGAAAACACCAAACTCGTGGTTCGTCGATCAGTTCTCGAATCCGGCGAATCCGCTAGCTCACGAGCAGACGACCGGGCCGGAAATCTGGAGTCAGATGGACCGCAACGTCGAGGCCGTTGTTTGCGGTGTCGGGTCCGGAGGCACAATCACCGGACTCAGCAGGTATTTCGCGCGCATCAGCCCCAAGACGGAGATGATCCTCGCGGACCCGGCTGGTTCGTCGCTCGCAGAATACGTGCGATCCGGGAAACTCGGTCCGGCGGGTTCGTACGCTGTCGAGGGTATAGGTCAGAGCGCCGTGCCGCCTGTGGCCGACTTCTCTCGAGTCAGGCGCGCATACACGATCACCGATGCGCGCAGTTTCGAAATCGCGCGCGCTCTGCTTCGTGAAGCGGGCATCCTTGCGGGTTCGTCGAGCGGAACGCTAACTGCCGCCGCAATCGAGTATTGCCGTGAGCAGACCGAGCCAAAAAGAGTGCTGACATTTGTCTGTGACACGGGCAGCAACTATCTCTCGAAGATGTACAACGACTATTGGATGCTGGATCAAGGCTATATCCAGTTACCAAAGACCGGCGATCTCCGTGACCTGATCGTCCGCCGCTATAAGGAAGGAGGCGTGATTAGCGTGGGGCCTAGCGACTCGCTCCTTACGGCTTATCAGCGCATGCGAACGGCTGATATCTCTCAGGTGCCTGTGCTCGAAAATCGGAAGCCCGTCGGTATCCTCGATGAGTCTGACGTGCTAATGGCGGTGCAAGGAGACGAGCAGCGTTTCCGGGAGCCCGTAAGTAGCGCGATGACCACACGGCTTCGAACTCTCCCGCCTGATGCATCCCTGGAATCGGTGTACCAAATCCTGGATGAAGGTCTTGTGGCGATGGTGATGGACGGCGATGAGTTCATTGGGCTGATTACACGGACGGACCTGTTGAATTTCATGCGGCGTCGTCTGAGATAGCGGGAACAAGATGAAGAAAAAGTTCGGAACACTTGCCATTCATGCCGGGCAGCAACCCGACCCGTCAACCGGTGCGATCATGACGCCCATCTATGCGACCAGCACATACGTGCAGGAGAGCCCTGGGAGTTCATAAGGGATTCGAATACTCACGGAGTCAGAATCCAACGCGCTTTGCTTATGAAGGATGCGTGGCGGCGCTCGAGGGCGGTACTCGTGGATTCGCTTTCGCCTCCGGTTTGGCGGCCACATCCGCAATTCTCGAACTGCTCGATTCCGGCGATCATGTGATTGCTGCGGACGACATGTACGGCGGAACGTTTCGGCTCTTCGAGCGTGTGCGCAAGCGCTCGGCGGGTCTTACGTTCAGCTACGTCGATATGAGCGACCCCGAGCGAATCCGCAAGGCTGCAACCTCGAAGACGAAGCTGATCTGGATTGAGACTCCATCAAACCCGATGTTGAAGTTGATCGATCTCGCGCGTGTCGCGGAGATTGGCCGCGCGATAGGAGCGATTACGGTCGCAGACAACACGTTTGCGAGCCCCTATGTTCAGCGTCCAATCGAACATGGATTCAGTTTCGTAATGCACTCCGCGACGAAGTACCTGAACGGGCACTCCGACGTGATCGGTGGTGTCGTCGTGGCGGGTAATGAGCACAAGGAAGCGTCGGACCGATTGGCATTTCTCCAGAACGCGACAGGGGCGATACCGTCGCCGTTCGATTCGTTCCTCATTCTTCGCGGTCTGAAAACGCTCCATTTGCGGATGCGCGCGCATTGCGAGAATGCGCAGCGTATCGCCGAGATGCTCGCCGGGCATCCTGCCGTTGAAAAAGTGATCTATCCCGGTTTGCAGTCGCATCCTCAGCATGAACTCGCGAAGAAGCAGATGAATGGATTCGGCGGGATGATAACGTTCCTCACGAAGGGCGGCCTTGCTGAGTGCCGCCGCTTCTTGGAACGCTGCAGAATTTTCTCACTGGCTGAAAGTCTTGGCGGTGTGGAGAGTCTGATTGAACACCCCGCCATCATGACTCATGCTTCTGTTCCTGCCGAGCAGCGCGCGCAACTCGGAATTTCAGATAATCTCGTGCGTCTTTCCGTAGGTGTCGAAGACGTGGACGATTTGATTGACGATCTGAATCAGGCGCTTGGTTAACTTGAGATGCTATTGCGGCAGGTAGTCGAGACATCGCGGACTATCTCTGAGACATCGAAGCGGACCGCCAAGATTGCAGCGGCGGCCGACCTGCTCCGGCAACTCGCTCCCGATGAAGTGCAGCCGGTCGCGGCCTATCTTTCCGGCGTAATCAGGCAAGGTCGAGTTGGTGTTGGCTACGCGACCGTACGGGATGCAATGACTGTTCCGGCCGAGATCCCCAGCATCACTGTGGCGGAGTTCGATGAGATGTTAACCAGACTCGCTCAGGTGCGCGGAACCCGCGAGAAGCTGGCGGTCATCAGAGAGCTAATGACGCGAGCCACCGAACAGGAACAGCGTTTCGTGATGGCTTTGCTGGTGGGAGAGTTACGGCAAGGTGCTCTCGAAGGGCTGATGGTCGAGGCCCTTGCCAAGGCTGTTGCACTTCCGGCTGATCGCGTCAGGCGCGCTGTGATGATGGCCGGTGACTTCGCTACCGTTGCCAAGGACGTGTTAACCGAGGGGGAACACGCGCTGACCCGGTACGACGTCCAGCTCTTCCGCCCTGTGCAGCCCATGCTCGCGCAGACCGCAGAAGACACCGGCGAAGCAATTGCCGATCTTGGAGAAGCGGCGCTGGAGTACAAGCTGGATGGTGCGCGCGTACAGGTGCACCGGTCAGGCGACGACGTGCGCGTGTACTCGCGTCAATTGAATGATGTGACGGCTGCGGTACCGGAGATCGTTGAAGCCGTCCGGGAGATGCCCGGCGCCGATTTGATTCTCGATGGCGAGGTATTGAGTCTCCAGGAGAATGGGCGCCCGCAGCCCTTTCAGGTGACGATGCGTCGATTCGGACGCAAACTCGATGTCGAACGCTTGCGCGCTGAGCAGCGATTGCATCCCTTCTGGTTCGATCTCATGTACCTGAATGGCGGCTCGTTGATGGAGGAGACGCAGGCCCGTCGATTTGCAGCTTTGCGCGAGCTGGTGGGAGATGCCGCCGTGGTACCGAACGCGTTGGTCCGCAATCCCGAAGTTGCCGCGGAATTTCTACAGGAGGCAATTCGTCGAGGGCATGAAGGGATCATGGCGAAATCCCCGGTGTCATCTTATGCGGCGGGCGCGCGCGGGCGAAGCTGGCTCAAGATCAAGCAGGCGAACACGCTTGACCTGGTCATCCTTGCGGCCGAGTGGGGAAACGGAAGAAGGAAAGGGCTGGCTCAGCAATCTCCACCTCGGCGCGCGAGATACGAAGAACGGCGGATTTGCAATGCTCGGCAAGACATTCAAAGGTCTGACCGATGAGATGCTGGCATGGCAGACGCAGGAGTTCCTGAAGATCGAGCTTGCTCGTGACAGCTATACGGTGTACTTGGAGCCGAAAATTGTGCGCTGAGATCGCCTTCAATGAAATCCAGGTGAGCTCTCGATATGTGAGCGGGTTGGCATTGCGGTTCGCTCGTGTGAAGCGATACCGGCCCGACAAAACTGCCCTTGATGCCGATACGTTCGAGACAGTACAGAGAATGGCGGGAATCGTCTAAAAAAAACGGCTCGGGTTGTCGATTTCGGTGAAGTCGTACGTCGTTCCAGTGCCGGGCCGAAAGAGGCCGGAAAAGGAGACTTCAATGCAATATCTGTTGCTGATCTATAACGACGAAGTGGCGGACGCGCGCCGCAGTAAAGAAGTGCTGGATGCCGAAATGGCAGCCTATTGGGCATTCACGGAGGAGATCCAGAAGTCGGGAGCCTATAAAGGTGGGAATGCGCTGCACCCCACGTCCACCGCGACCACGGTTCGAGTACGAAATGGAAAAATCGGAACCACAGATGGCCCGTTTGCCGAGACAAAAGAACAACTGGGCGGCTACTATCTTGTGGAAGCGAAGGATCTTGATGAGGCGATCAAGTGGGCGGCCAAAATTCCGCACGCTTCTATTGCCTCGGTCGAGGTCCGACCTGTGGTCGATTTCAGTCAGACCGCATCGGCTTAAATGCCGGATGCACGGGACATAGCGGAATCAATCTACAAAGAGGAGGCGGGCAGGATTATCGCGACTCTGATCCGCCTCTCTGGTTCTTTCGACCTGGCAGAAGAGGCTTTGCAGGAGGCCTTTACCTCGGCTCTGGCTACCTGGCCCGAGAGAGGTGTTCCGTCGAATCCAGCCGCCTGGATCACCTCGGCTGCGCAACGCAAGATGATCGATGTCGTTCGCCGGGACTCGACGCGAAGGAACAAAGCAGCTGCAGTTGCCCATCACATCGAGGTTCTCGCCTGCCCTCAGCCAATCCCCGATGAAAATGACATGGTTTATCCCGACGACCGTTTGCGGCTGATCTTCACATGCTGCCATCCGGCCCTGTCAGTTGACGCTCAAATAACGTTGACGTTGAGGACGCTTGGCGGCCTGTCTACAACGGAGATCGCCCGGATATTCCTTGTACCCGAGTCGACGCTGGCTCAGCGGTTGATCCGGGCGAAGCGGAAAATTCAGACTGCCCGGATACCCTACGAAGTCCCCCCCAAAGAGGCCATTGCCGAGCGGCTGGTTTCGGTACAGGCAGTAATCTACTTCATCTTCAACGAAGGTTATTCGGCGACAGAAGGAGAACGGCTGGTCAGACGTGAGCTTTCGAACGAAGCGATACGACTGGGCCGATTACTCTGCCAATTGATGCCCGATGAACCGGAGAATCTGGGGCTGCTCGCGCTGATGCTGCTGCAGGATTCGCGGACCGATGCGCGTGTGTCTTCTGAGGGGGCCTTGGTCACTCTGGAGGAGCAGGATCGCTCAAAGTGGGATCGGAACCAGATTCAAGCCGGTCTTGAGCTCGTGCCGAAAGCACTGCGAATGAGGGTCCCGGGTCCGTATCAATTGCAGGCCGCGATCGCCGCGATCCACGCTGAAGCCCTGACACCGGATCAGACGGATTGGCGGCAGATCGCAGGACTTTACGAAGAGTTGGCGCGACGGGATCCCTCTCCTGTCATCCGGTTGAATCAGGCGGTCGCAATCGCCATGGCCGATGGCCTGGAGCGGGGATTAGCGCTAATAGAGGCGCTCGACGCGTCGGGCACACTAACGAACTATCACCTGCTTCATGCCGCCCGTGCCGATCTCCTGCGCCGGTTGGGTAGATTCGCGGAAGCGGCAACGTCTTACGATAAAGCTCTCGGTCTGGCGACAAACGCGGTCGAGCGCGACTATCTTCGTCGCCGGTTGAATAGTTTATCGGGGCTCTGATTCGCTGCTATCCTTCGTCTTTCAGAAGATCTATGTATCGATTCGCACGTTCGTTCCTTATTTGCTTGGTTGCAGCGCGCGCGGTATTCTCTCAAGCTGCGGCGGTTAAACCGAATACACCCCACGAGAACCTGAACGCCGTTACTTGGGTACAGAGTTCGGCGGAATATCGCGCATCCGCTTTGCAGACCTATCACGCCGCGGAAGCGAGTATGATGCGGGCGTTGAACGATAAGAATTGGACCGCCGCTTTGGAACAGAAGCGGCCGGTTCCGGATCTTCCTCCGGCGGTCATCCTCGACCTGGATGAGACGGTATTCGATAACAGCGCTTTTCAAGCGAGGCTGGCGATGACAGGCACGACCTTTACGCCAGAGAACTGGAAGTCCTGGGTCGCAGAGAAGCGCGCAGGCCTGGTACCCGGAGCTCGCGCGTTTTTGCTTGCCGCGCACGCGAATGGCGTTGCCCCATTCTATGTAACAAACCGCGTGTGCGATCCGAATAGGGCGGATGATCCGACTGTAGTTCTGCTGAAAGCGCATCTTCTTCCATTTCGGCCGGAACGGCTTCTTTGCAAGACGGACACTCCGGATAAGGCGGCTCGGCGGAACCTCGTCGCGGCAGGCAATCGAGTTCTCTTGTTGATTGGCGACGACCTGAACGACTTCATCACTGCTGCCGTCCATGAAGGTTCCGTGGATGTAAGATTCGCCGCAGTGGATGCTTATGACCGTTACTGGGGAGAACGATGGTTTATGCTGCCGAATCCGACCTACGGGTCATGGGAAGCTGCAGTAGGCCGATCTTCTGGAAATAAGTGGCGAACGCTCCGTCAATAGAAATGGCCGATCCCGATTGCTCGGAGCCGGCCACTTTTCAGGGTGCTTGAAACTAGTAACGATAGTGGTCGGGCTTATACGGACCTTCGACCGGAACTCCGATGTATTCAGCCTGCCGAGGCGACAAGGTGGTTAGTTTTGCGCCGATCTTCTCGAGATGCAGGCGCGCTACTTCCTCATCCAGGTGCTTCGGGAGCGTGTAGACGTCGACTTCGTATTTATCTTTGTTCTTCCACAAATCGAGCTGCGCAAGAGTCTGGTTGGAGAAGCTGTTGGACATCACGAAACTCGGATGACCGGTAGCGCAGCCGAGATTTACGAGGCGACCTTCGGCCAGCAGGAAGATTTCACGGCCGTCCTTGAAGCGGTATTTGTCCACCTGCGGCTTGATGTTGACTTTCTCGACGCCCGGAGCTCCATTCAGCAAGTCGACCTGGATCTCGTTGTCGAAGTGGCCGATGTTGCACACGATCGCCTGGTCCTTCATGTTCTGCAGATGCTCTAGAGTGAGGATGTCGACGTTGCCGGTGCAGGTGACGTAGATGTCGCCGATTCCGAGCGTTTCTTCGATGGTCGTTACCTGGTAGCCTTCCATCGCGGCCTGCAGCGCGTTGATCGGATCGATCTCGGTCACGATTACGCGAGCGCCCATGCCGCGAAGCGATTGCGCTGAACCTTTGCCCACATCACCGTAGCCACAAACGACCGCGACCTTACCTGCGAGCATGACGTCCGTCGCGCGTTTGATGCCGTCGGCCAGCGACTCGCGGCAACCGTACAGGTTGTCGAACTTCGACTTGGTGACGGAATCGTTCACGTTGATCGCGGGGACCAGCAGTTTGCCTTCCTGCTTCATCTTGTAGAGGCGGTGCACGCCGGTCGTGGTCTCTTCCGAGACGCCGCGCCATTCGGCAGCAACCGCATGCCAGTGCTTCGGATCCTCGGCATGGACTTTCTTCAGCAGGTCCTTGATGACCTTTTCTTCGTGACTGCCGGAAGGGCTGTTTACCCAATCGGAGCCATCTTCCAACTCGTAGCCTTTATGAATGAGGAGCGTTACGTCGCCGCCGTCGTCAACTACCAACTGCGGGCCTTTTCCTTCGCCGTGATCGAGCGCCTGATAGGTGCACCACCAGTACTCTTCGAGGCGTCTCGCCTTTCCAGGCAAACACCGGAACGCCGGCCTTTGCGATCGCTGCCGCGGCGTGATCCTGTGTGGAAAAGATGTTGCAGCTCGCCCAACGTACGCTTGCGCCGAGATCCACGAGAGTCTCGATCAGCACCGCCGTCTGAATGGTCATATGAAGCGAGCCGGTAATGCGGACGCCTGCAAGCGGCTTATCCTTCGCATATTTCTTGCGAATGGCCATCAGACCCGGCATTTCGTGCTCGGCGATGGAGATTTCTTTGCGGCCCCAATCGGCCAGCGAAATGTCTGCAACCTTATAATCGGTCGCGGTTTGCGTTACGACAGTGCTCATTCGGATTTGCTCCTGCGATTCAGATTAGCACATTGTATCAAGAAATCATGATTTTTTGATAGACTCTTAACTGTGGCACAACTTCTGCGGGCGTTACGGCTGCTCGGGGATGAGGGACGACTTCGGATTTTGCGACTGCTCCAGGTCGAAGAACTGAGCGTCGCGGAGCTTCAGGAAATTCTCGGGATGGGCCAAAGCCGTATCTCCATGCAGTTGGCGCAATTGAAGAACGCGGGTCTGATCAGAGTTCGACGTGCGGGCCAGAAGAGCCTTTATCGGGTGGCAGACCTGAAAAATGGCGAGGTGATGCTTTCGGAACTGCTTCGGCAGGCGGGCAAGGAAATCGCCGTTTCCGCCCAGGATGACCGCGCGCTTCAGTTGGTTCTTGGTAAACGCAAAGACAAGTTGCGTGGATACTTCGATGAGCTCGCCGGCCGGTTCGGCCGCAACTATGTCCCTGGCCGAAGTTGGAAGGGATTGTCGGAGATGTTCCTCAAGCTCATGCCGCCGCTGGTAGTTGCGGACATCGGCGCCGGCGAAGGAACACTGTCTCTGCTTCTCACGCAACGAGCGCAACACGTAATTGCGGTGGATCATTCACCGAAGATGCTCGAATATGTCGTGGATATCGCTCGGAAGAACAACGTCAAGAATCTCGAATATCGCCTGGGCGACCTCGAAGAGCTGCCGCTGAAAGACGAAGAGGTCGACTTGGCGCTGCTGCACCAAAGCCTGCATCACGCGATGCATCCTCCGAAAGCAATTGAGGAAGCGTGGCGGATCCTGAAGCCTGGCGGCAGGGTTGTTGTGATGGATCTCCTAAAACATCGATTCGAAGAGGCGCGGGAGATGTATGCCGATGTCTGGCTGGGTTTTTCTCAGTTGGAGATCACGGACATGCTACGAAATGCGGGATTCCTAGCGGTGGATGTAGGAATCGTCCACCGCGAGGAGGAGGCTCCGCACTTCGAAACGATATTAGCACTCGGAGAGAAGCCGAGTTTACCGGAATGAAACTCACGCTCGACGGAAGCGTGAAAACAGGCCAAGGATACCTACGCCGCATCCCAAAAGAACGACAGTCGCCGGCTCCGGCGCTTCGGAGCGATCGGCGTCAAAAAAACCTTCCACTAAGATCTGAGTTGAACCATTCGCGGCGCTTGCGACGCCGTTCACTGTGCTGAGCGCCACCTCAAAGTTCGTTCCGGTAGGCAGAATGAATTGATAGGAAAAAAGGTGTGGGAGGCGCGCCTGAACTGAGGCCGGCATCGGCGAGATAGTTTGCCGTTGGATCGTTCGGATTAAAGATGCTGTAGGCGGCGCTATACACATTATGTTGCGTAAGCTGCGTTATAGTCACTTCGATGTGGCTATAGATACCGCTATTCAGCGTGAAAAGCGTGTAGTCGTTAAGAGTTGAATTGAAAAGCGGAGGTGTTTGTTTGGTCGCGGACCAGGTTGACTGAACACCGTTTCGAGATAGTCTTCCGAGCTGGTCGTTCTCAGAGCCGTCCGCCGACCAGTTATAAGTTGTCGATAAAATAACGCCGCCTTGAGCGGCTGCAGTAACAAATAACAGAAGCAATTAGTAAAAAGTTTTCAGGCATCCTCTCCAATGCTTACGGCTGCTTGAATTGATGTCAATGTCGGACCGGACGGAAAGTACTGTACTAAGTAAGACTAATTAGCTATATAAGTAAATATATTAAGTTGGCCGGATCGGGATGTCAGACTCGATAGAAATCCGGCCGCCAGTTTCGAATCGCGCGCTTGATCTCGTCCGGAGCCATATTCTGAGCGGCTGCACGATCTGCCAGGTCGGCGAACTCTTCGTCGGAAGCGAATCGCAGTGCCACAATCTGACCCGGTCCAAGCCGCTTGTCGAGGAGCTTGCCGGTCAAGGCATAATGCCGCAAGTTCTCTTCCGCCCGAATTGCCCTGTCCTGCGCTTTCAGCGCGAAGCTCCTGCCGTATCCCGCAGCGACAAAGACGCAGCCGGTTAGCACCAGGATCAATGATGCGTTATACAGCCGCTCATGATTTCCCAGAGACTCATAGAGATTCACGCACGCGCCTACAAACGTTACGAGTAGTGTCAGCGTAAGGGCCAGAAATCCTGGAACGCGCTGAACGTGGCTTTTATAATCCTGCTCGGACATGCGCACTATCGTCGCATGGTCCTTCACAATGCGATAGAATTCCACCGGATAACGAAGATGGCAACAACTCTTCCGCCTTCATCAGTCGCGACAGCTTCCGTCGATGCGACCTCTCGGGCGAAGCTCCCGGAGCGCGGTGCGTCTGCTTTCTCTTGACGCCTTTCGAGGCTTGACGATGCTGCTGCTGATCTCGCACGGTTTTGGGCTATATGACGCATTTCGGAACAATTCATCGGCTTCCTGGATTGCATCTCAGTTCGATCACGCTGAGTGGGTGGGATGTACTTTCTGGGATTTGATCCAGCCTGCTTTTACATTCATCGTCGGAGTTGCCATGCCGCTTTCGCTGGCGCGCCGAGAGAAAGAGGGCAGCTCGCGCTCCGGTCTGTTCCGACATGTCCTCTGGCGAGCGTTCGTGCTGATCGCCCTCTCAAACGTCCTTTCGAATTGGAACAGCAGTCCTCCGGTGCTGCAACTCATCAATGTCCTGTGTCAGATTGCTTTCGCTTATGTGATCTGTTTTGCGATCATGCAGCTGAAGTTTGCATGGCAGGTTGTTGCCGCGCTCGGCTTAATGACGCTCCATATGGGCCTGTTTTTCGCGTTTCCCGGACCCGCCGGGCCTTTTGATCCCTCCGGAAACATCGGCGCGGTTATCGATCGTGCTTTGCTCGGATACAACTACTCCGGAAATTACACAACCATCAATTTCCTTGGAAATGCAGTAACGGTTCTTTTTGGCGTCTGGACCGGGATGCTCATGTCTTCGAACCGCACGCACCTCGAACGCATTAAGGTGCTCGGCGTGTCTGCCGCTTGCTGCTTCGTGCTGGGAATTATTTTGCAGAGTTGGATTCCAATGGTGAAGCGGCTGTGGACGCCGTCCTTTACTTTCCTTAGCGCAGGATGGGTTCTGCTTGCTCTCCTCGCGATCTACTGGATGGTGGAGATGAAGGGCTGGAAGCGATGGACGTTTCCGGCGGTCGTCATCGGGACCAACTGTATTTTTATTTATTCTTTTTCACAAGTCTTGCGTGGCTGGCTATCGCGCGGCGTCGGTAGTTTTACCGGGCAGTTTTGGTTCCTGGGACCGTATGGCGCGATCCCCCATAGTCTGCTGGTCACAGCGGCGATGTGGTATCTCTGCTACTGGTTGTATCAGCGCAAGATATTTTTCAAAATCTGAATCGCATCGAGGAAAGGCATGCGATCTCTCTCTGATCGGCTGGCGTATATGATATGGTCAATCCCAACTGTAAAACGCGGAGCTTTTCCTTCCTCGCTCCTTGTCGTGACTGTCTCAAACTATGATCAACCGGCGAACTGCAATTAAGAATCTGGTTCAATTTCTGGCGGCATCTCCTCTCGCATTGGCAGACAAAAAATACGGAGAGCTCAAGAATCCTATATTTGACGTCGCGAATATCTTTGACATGCAGAGGCTCGCTAAAGCGAAGCTGGATCCGCTCGCCTGGGATTACCTGGATGAAGGCGCCGAGGATGAGACCGCGCTCCGTGACAACCGGGCCGGATTCGATCGGCTCGTGATCCGTCCCCACTTTTTGCAGCATGACGTAAAAGCGATCGATATTTCTTCCAAGCTCTTTGGAAAGACTCTCGCTCACCCGATCTTTATCTGCCCCACGGGCGGAAAAAATTGTGTGTTGCCGAATGGCGACGCCCAGACGGCATTTGCCGCGGGGTCCAGCAACACCATGATGATCGTGAGTGGTGGGGTAACCGAGGTCGATAAGGAAAAAGGACCTGCGAACTGGTGGCAATTTACGACCGCCGCAGAGTTCCGCACCAAGGACCAGATGACGAGCTTCGCAGAGAGGCTCGAAGATCGGGGATGCAGCGGCATCTCGGTTACGGTCGACATTTATCACGTCTCCCACCGCGAACGCAGCGTACATAACAAGCTGGTGCGAAGCTGGTGCAACACCGGAGGAATACCTCGTGATTCCAGCGGCCGCATTGTGTACAACGACGACGATATCGTCTGGACCACCGGCGATTACCCGCCCGCCAAGCGCTTTCCTACGCCGACATGGGACACGCTCCGGCAGCTCCGGGATTCTACGAAATTGCCGGTCATCGTCAAGGGCGTCATGACGTCCGAGGATACGGCGCGCGCGGTGAAATACGGGATGTCCGGCGTCGTTGTTTCTAATCATGGGGCGCGGCAACTCGACAGCGTCGGCGGAACCATCGAAGCCCTTCCGGAATGCGTAGAAGCGGCAGGCGGAAAAATACCTGTTCTCGTTGACGGCGGTTTTCGCCGGGGAACGGATATCTTTAAAGCGCTGGCGCTCGGCGCATCGGCGGTCGGAATCGGCCGTCCGTACCTCTGGGGCTTGGCAGCATTCGGCCAGAGTGGCGTCGAGCGTGTGATCGAGCTCCTGCGCGCGGAACTGGCGCTCGATATGGGCATGGCTGGTATCGCCAATCTCTCTCAGATCGACCGTTCGTACGTGCGAATACGGCGTTGACTCGCTTTCAATTCGATTAACTATGAATCGCCGACAACTGCTATCGTTGGCTGCGACACCGGCATTCGAACTCGCAGCCCATATGAAACTTGCTGACGTGCAACCGGCAAGTTTCGAACTGATCGTCGTCCGGGCAACGAAGAGGACGAGTTGGTTTTTCATTCGATTAAAGACACGGAATGGCCTCAGCGCGCTTGGTGAGTGCTCAGATTCTCTCGGCCAAAACTACGACGAACAGGCGCTGGCTCGATTGCGCTCGGCACTCGATTTCTATTTCGCGGCGATTAAGGACCGGCCTCTTAGTATTGAAGACTACCGCAACCGGAGTCGTGCCAAGGCAAAAACCGGAGGGCACATAGAAGGGACGGCTTTCAGCGCAATGGAACAGGCCCAGTGGGACCTGCTAGGGAAAGCTCTGGATGCTCCTGTCTATCAGCTAGTGGGCGGAGCCATCCGCACGCAACTGCCGGTGTACGCCAACATCAATCGAGTCACTACGACGCGTACTCCCGATGGATTCGCCGTAAATGCGCAGAAGGCGGTTGCTGAAGGTTTTCGGGCGATCAAAGCAGCTCCCTTTGACGGCTTCCCGAAAATCGCCTCGGCGCCTCCGGAGCAAGTCGAGAAAGCCGCCGATCTCGGCATCGACTGTATCCGAGCGATGCGCAAAGCAATCGGTCCGGACATCCGCCTGTTGATTGACGTGCATAGCAACTTCGATGTGAAGCTTGCGACTGACGTAGCCAAACGCCTCCAGCCGGAAAACCTCGGCTGGTATGAAGAACCCGTTGCCCCTGCGCGACTGGAGGAGACTCGCGCAATCCGCAGGGCGATCACACAGCCGATGGCGGGCGGGGAAATGTTATTCGGCGTCGAGGGATTTGCTTCGCTTTGCCGGACCAAAGCGGTCGAAATCATCATGCCGGACGTCAAGCATTGTGGAGGCATCCTGGAAGGCCGCAACATCTCCGCGCTCGCCGACATGGAAGGAGTCAAGGTCGCGCCTCACAATCCGAGCGGGCCGGTAGCTACTGCTGCCAGCGCGCAATGGTGCGCGACTATACCCAACTTCGACGTCCTCGAATATCAGTGGAATGAAGTTGCGTGGAGAGGCGATTTATTGAATCCGCCCGAACGGTTCGTAAAAGGCTTCATTACGGCCCATTCAACACCAGGGTTCGGAGTTGAGTTGAACGATCGCATTGCTAAATCTCACGCGCAGCTTTAGCGTCCGGATCTATCGTCTCCAGGTTACCGGGACACGGTGGACCTTCCCGTCCGAGCACGTCATCGTTTCGAGCTTTCGGACGCGTTTAGATCTTGAAACTCGCACGGCAGGACGCGGATGCTCCTGGATGTAGAGCGCCGCCTGCCGGAAATCTTTCAAAGGCTCCTCTTCAAATCCAGGGTGATGCAGTTCTATCTTCGTCAATGTCCGAACCTCATCGATCATCCGATCGAAACTCACGTTGTACGGCTCGCCTGCATTGGAATCGCGCACGTCGCCGTGGCCCATTACGTATCGAATCTGTGGATACTTTTTGACGAGATCGCCGACCAAGCGGGTTGCCGCTTTCCACTGCGCATCCGTCGCCGACCAAGGCGGCGAATCGCCGCCGACAAGCGAGATCCCGATCGAACCTCGATTTGCGCCGGCCGCGTGAAAGGCAAGCTTCTGTGGGGGCACAGCTCGCAAGACTGTACCCTTGCTGTCGATCAGATAGTGATAGGACAATCCCCGTATTCGCAGAGTTGCCAGAGAATTCCCCAAGCTAGAAATCGCAGTGTGATGAAGAACGATCGTATTCACTTGCGACATGGAACGCGGGCCGCCCGAGAGTAAGGGGGCGTTGAGCGTGCATGTGCCTTGCGATTTCGCAAGCGGCGCCGCGATCAGGAGCGCGATTGCAAACTTGGAGAGAAACACAAACCTACCTATCTGGCTTTGTAGCATAACATTTTCCGGGTCAGCTACGCTAGTTTACTTGCGTTTTGCAAGCGATAATGATAGCGTATCGAAGTGCCGGGAAGGCCGAAATCAGCTCGCAGGTCGGGTTGTCCGGTGAGTGTCTCTCTCGAGATCTTTGGAGATCGCTGGTCACTGCTGATCATCCGCGACTTGATGGTTCGCGGCTTCCGTACATTCAAGGAGTTTCAGGACTCCGGCGAAGGTATTGCCACGAACATCCTCGCGGACCGTCTGCAAAAACTCGAAGCTTCGGGTATCGTTACCTCGGAGATGGAAGAAACAGATGCGCGAAGAGTGAACTACCGATTGACGGAAAAAGGCATCGATCTCGCGCCTGTATTGTTGGAACTGCTGGTGTGGGGCGCGCGGCATGAGCAAACAGGAGCGCCTCGCGCTCTGATCATCAAGATGGAGAAACATCGCGAAGAATTCCTCTGCGAGGTTCGGCGGCGGTGGTACGATCGTGACCCCACTCCGTTGATCCCGAAATTCGGAGGAAGCAGCAATAAATCAAAAACGAAGGAGTGAAGGAGTGAGTAACGTACGGGTACTGGTTGGCACACGCAAGGGCGCCTTCATCTTGACGTCCGACGGCAAGCGCGAGAAGTGGGACATCAGCGGTCCTCACTTCGCAGGCTGGGAGATCTATCACGTTAAGGGATCATCGGCTGATCCGAATCGCATCTATGCATCCCAATGCAGCGGGTGGTTCGGACAACTTATCCAGCGATCCGATGACGGCGGGAAAACGTGGGCGCCGGTCGGGAACAAGTTCGTCTATGATGGCGTGCCGGGAACTCATCAGTGGTACGACGGAACCCCGCATCCCTGGGAATTCAAGCGAGTCTGGCATCTCGAACCATCTTTGACCGATCCGGATACCGTTTACGCTGGAATCGAAGATGCCGCTATCTTCCGCTCGAAAGATGGCGGACAGAACTGGGAGGAAATACCTGGACTCCGTGGACATGGCTCGGGTCCTCGCTGGCAGCCTGGCGCCGGAGGTATGTGCCTGCATACGATTCTGCAGGATCCAAGTAATCCAAACCGCCTCTTCATCGCGATCTCCGCTGCCGGGGCTTTTCGAACGGACGATGGTGGAGATACGTGGAAGGCAATCAACCAGGGATTGAAATCGGAGTACATTCCCGATCCGAACGCCGAGGTGGGTCATTGTGTTCATCGAATCGCAATGCACCGGTCTCGCCCAAACGTGCTGTATATGCAGAAACACTGGGATGTGATGCGCAGCGATAACTCCGGCGACACGTGGCATGAAGTCAGTGGAAACCTGCCCACAGATTTCGGGTTTCCAATCGATGTTCACGCGCATGAGCCGGAAACAATCTACGTAGTGCCGATTAAGAGCGACTCCGAGCATTATCCGCCGGAGGGAAAACTGCGCGTATACCGCAGCCGGACGGGTGGAAATGAGTGGGAAGCATTGACCAATGGACTTCCGCAGAGTGATTGCTATGTCAACGTGCTTCGGGACGCTATGGCAGTAGATTCTCTCGATTCGTGTGGTATTTATTTCGGTACTACTGGCGGGCAAGTCTACGCCTCCGCGAACTCAGGAGACACGTGGGCGCCCATTGTCCGCGACCTCCCTGCGGTGCTTTCCGTCGAGGTCCAGACTCTCTCATGACCATCCGAGTCGTGCTGCCGGCGCATCTCAGGACATTGGCGCAAGTCAAAGGGGAGGTCAAGCTCGAAGTAGAGGGCCACCCCACTCTGCGCTCAGTTCTGGATGCGCTGGAGGCAAGCTACCCGATGTTGGCCGGGACGATTCGCGATCAAACTACGCTGCAGCGACGGCCATACGTGCGATTCTTTGCGTGCCAGCAGGACCTGTCTCACGAACCGCCCGACACCCCGCTTCCCGATGAGGTCACGACGGCGGCGGAACCCTTCCTGGTGATCGGCGCAATCGCCGGTGGTTAGCCGGACTCTACCGCCAACATTAATATCTGGTTAACGCACGGAACCGGGTTGATAGTGCAGTCATCTCAGTAGCTGAGGTGATAGGCATGCAGAACCGGTGGCGATTTGGAAGAGGATTGGCAGCGCTGATAGCGGCCACGTTGTTCAGTGTGCCGCAACTGATGTTCGCTCGGCAGGGCTGCGACAACGGCGGTAACGATCGCAACTACTATCAGACGTCCCACTACAGGGACCGAGACAGCCGCGCGAATTATAGCGGCTATCGCGATAGAAGTACGTATCAGTACAACGATTATGGCCGCGATCGGAACGCGAACTACTCCAACGGAGGCTATTATGGCGATTATCAGCAGGAGCGCTCAGCCGGTCAATCCGCGGCAATTATCGGCGGTAGCGCGGCCGCGGGCGCTGTAGTTGGTGGGCTTTCCGGCGGCACGAAAGGCGCCATCATCGGAGGCGCAATCGGGGGCGTGGGCGGCCTGATTTACGATCGCGCTACCAGGAACCGCCAGAACGGCTGGTAATGCTTGAAGCGGGCGCTGATACAGCGCCTGCTGTTCTTCGAGATGACGAAAACATCCAATTGTTACCGCAAACGTCACTCGACGTTAACACCACTGTAAACTTCGTTCCCTAGACTCGAGGTATCCGTGACCAGTAATCCAGGCCGGATCACCTCAATGAACTCTAAACAAACTATAGCTTCCTTGTTTCTCTGCTCGTCTCTTTTGACGCCGCCGATGCAGGCGCAAACGGATGTCGGCCGAATTACCGGCTCCGTCATGGACGCATCCGGCGCTGTCATTCCAGGCGTCAGCGTCAAAATCAAAGACGAGAGAACAAACAAGGAACGCATCGTTACTACCTCGGACAGTGGGACCTTTATGGTTCCGCAACTCCCATCGTCGACATACACTCTCACCGTCGCGAGCGCCAATTTCTCTGATGCTGTCGTTTCGGGCATTCTCCTTCAGGTAGGGCAGGAGCGCACTGTGAACGTTACGTTGCAGGCTGCCGCCGTGGCAACCGAGGTCACCGTTTCGAGCGGAGGATTGGCGAATGTGGACACTGATTCCGCGCGAATGGGTGTCAACGTCACCTCGCGCGAAGTGCATGACCTTCCGTTGAACGGCCGCCAAATATCGCAGCTATACTTAATGGCCCCCGGAGCCGTAAACAGCGGCGGCGGCAACTTCGATGAGATCCGCTTTAGCGGCCGCGCAAACCAGCAGAACGCCATTCGCTTTGATGGAATTGAGGGTACGTCGATTGTTGACGCTTCGCCGGGAAATCTGAATGGCGAGACATCTTCTCCTTTCCGCCTGCAATCGAGTCTTGAAAATGTCCAGGAATTTCGAGTTGAATCCAACTCGTATCCAGCCGAGTACGGTACCGGCGCGGGTGGGCAGGTCAGTATTGTGACGAAGTCGGGTGGAAACGCCACTCACGGATCGTTGTTCGAGTACTTGCGCAATGACGCTCTGGACGCGCGTAACTTCTTTGCCCAGACCAAGGACCCTCTACGCTTGAATCAATTCGGAGGATCCCTAGGTGGCGCACTTGTTAAAGATAAGTTGTTCTACTTCGTTAGCTATGAAGGTCTTCGCCAGCGGCAGAAGCAGGCCTTTACCGAAGCAACCCTGAGCGCCGCAGCGCGTGCACGGGCTGTGCCAAGTATCCGGCCGGCTCTGGGCGCCTTCCCCATTGGACAGCGCCCGTCAGTAAATCCCGATTTCGACATCATCTCCACTCTAGGGCCGACAACTGTGGACGAGAATGCGGGTGGCATGCGGCTCGACTACAAAGTCAATGATAAGCACTCGATCTACGTTCGCTACTTCCGTGACCAGGGAGAAACACTGCAGACCCAAAACACGAGCCTGAGCCAGTTTCAAGTGGTCGCAGTCCCTCAGAACGCAGTCGCAAGCTGGCAATGGCTGTTGAGTCCTAGCTCTATCAATGAACTGAAGTTTGGAGTGAACAGCAGTAAGACCCGCACAAACGCGATTCCGCCGCCCAGCCCGGATTTCGATATGTCGGGTGTCACCCTCAACATTACTGGGCAGACGGCGCTCGGCGGCATCGGCGGGCAGGCTGGGGCGTCCGGAGTGGTAATCCCGACCGGTCTTGTGCGCGCCAGTAGCGCGACGAACGGCAGAGGTCAGCCGTACACAAATTACAGCCTTTCCTTCATCGATAACTTCAGCATGGTGCGTGGGAATCACAACGTGAAGCTCGGAATTGAAGTTCGTCCGATTCGTATCTATACCGACCGTCTTGGTGGCACAACCTACACCTTCGCAAATGTCAATGACTTCCTTAACAACCAGCCGCAGCAGATCCAATATCTCGGGGATGTGAGCGCGCAATCGCCTTTCACGGGTCTGACCGGCAACCGCTTCGGCAAACAGGAATACTACATCGGCTACGTTCAGGATGAATGGAAGATCCGGCCGAATCTGACGTTAAATTACGGCTTACGATACGAGTATTATTCGCCAATGCGGGAAGATCGCGATGGCGTGATTCTCTTCAATACAGCCACAGGTCAATTGGATGCGCCGGGCAGCCGAGACTTCTATCAGTCCTCGACAATGAACTTCGGTCCCAGGCTGGCATTCACCTGGGCGCCCGAGAGATTTCATCGAAGGACTGTTTTCCGTGGCGGGTCGGGTATCTACTATGGACCCGGACAGACAGAGGATCTGATCCAGCCAATAGAAAGCGATCGCGTCAGCAGCACCATCAGTTCCGGCGCGTTGCTCTCGTTTCCGCTCAATACTCCGGCGGTTTTGGCGGGCTACAACATAAATAGCCCAACTCTAGGCTTTCAGCCCCGCGCCTATGCTCCGGGTTATCGTGTGCCGGAACGCATTCTTTCCTATACGTTCTCGATCCAGCAGCAATTGCCTCTCGACGTAATTGCCACAGTCGCTTACGTTGGATCGCAAGGCCGTAATCTGTTTCTCCGCAGTTGGTCGAACAAGATCGTCTCCCTTAACCCGACACCGGTGGTCAATGCAGCAACCGGCGCGGTGACTGCGCAAGCGACTCGTGAATTCGGTGGCCGCTTTGCCGAAGTGGACTATAAAACCAGCGGTGGTACAGACCACTACGATGCCTTGCAAACGACACTGAACCGCCGGTTCAGCCAGGGATTGTCATTGGGAGCGCAATACACTTGGAGCCACAGCATTGGCGACTCCTCGGGATCGAATGAAGCTCGCACGTCTCAAGACCCGTTCAACTTCGCTGGGGATCGCGGCAACAATAATTTCGACGTAAGGCAGACCTTCAATCTATCGGCTTTGTATGACATTCCATACGGCCGCGGGCGAAAGTACGGCGACAATGTCAACGGGTTCACCGACGCGGTTTTAGGCGGCTGGCAGTTAGGTGGAATCATCAATGCCCGGACGGGAATACCAATCGAGGTTTCGATATCCCGGCCCGATGTTGTCTACAAGCAAGTCTCCACAGGCCGGTATTATTCATCGTTGAACGCGAATAGTCTTCCTGGCGGAGCGACGATCAGTGATTTTCAGGCAGTGATCAACACTCCGGGTGGAGGGTTCAGCCGGAATGTTCGCAGGCCCGATGTTGTTGCGGGTGTCGATCCGTACGTGCGGAATGGCGATCGCCTGTTAATCAATCCCGCGGCTTTTGCCGTGCCTCAGCCCGGTACTTACGGCAATTTCTCTCGGAACGGCCTCGCCGGGCCGTCCTTGCATCAACTCGACCTGACGCTCAGCAAGCGATTTCGGTTTACCGAGACCACTAACATTGAGTTTCGTTCAGAGTTTTACAACATTCTGAACATTGCCAATTTTGCGAATCCTCCAGCATCGTTGAACCCCACTTTGGGCGCGGCCTGCAGCCTGGTCAGCCGTTGAGTTCTGCGACTTCCGGAAGCGGCGCATTCGGCATTCTGAATCGCACGGTATCTAATCAGATCGGCCTCGGCACAAACCGGCAAATCCAACTCGCATTACGTTTCAATTTCTAGCTCCCATTCGTCCTGTTCGAGCTCCAGCCTGGTGTAAGCCACGCTGGAGCTCGTTTCGCTTGTAATGCATTTCTCTATAAAGCGTCGAATTAACGGAGGAGATGGATGCAAACAGCGTTATGTAGCAAGACACTTTTAGGTGTTCTTCTAGTCGCGGCGGCCCCATACGCGGCCCGCGCGGAGAAGGCGGCTGAGCGGCTGGACGATGCCGCGACGGTTTTTCAAGAGATCATGAGCGCAGAGGACAAGGGTATCCCCCAAGATCTTCTGGATAAAGCGCATTGTATTGTCATTGTTCCGGGAGTAAAGAAGGGCGCGTTCATTGTAGGAGGCAAATACGGTCGCGGATTTGTTACCTGCCGCACGGCTAGCAATCACAATTGGGGTGCCCCGGCGCGGTTCGGATGGAGGGCGGTAGCATCGGTTGGCAGATCGGTGGCTCAGAGAGCGACATTATTCTGCTCGTAATGAATGAAGAAGGCATGCGGAAACTGCTGGAAAGCAAGTTCACTCTCGATGCCGATGCAGGCGTAGCTGCCGGACCGGTAGGCCGTACGGCACAGGCAAGTACGGATGCCAAGATGACAGCGAAAATTCTATCTTATTCAAGGTCTCGCGGTCTCTTCGGAGGACTCTCTGTCGGTGGCGCAACTCTACGCAATGACCTCGATGAGAATAAGGAACTCTACGGCAAGCCGTTGACGAACAAGGAAATCGTCATGGGGCATGTAGCTGCGCCCCCGTCTTTCAATAGACTTCGGGCCGAGCTCAACAAGTATTCGCGGAGCGAAGAAGGGCAGCGCGCCCGTACGAAGCAATAAATCTGGATCTGGATAACCTCAACAGTTGACAGGCTCACAGGTACATGGCAGCATATAAGTATCACTGAGGAAGGAGGTGGTCCAGTCTAATGGAAATTGAAAGTAATAGACCTAGATCAACGCGCGAGGTGGCCGACTTCTGAGTCGACCGTTCAAACCGTAGTTGGTTTCGTTTCAGTGGCGAAGCCGCAGTTCCTGTGGACCGGCTGCCGCGCGCGAGACGAAGGCTATAAGCAAAAGGCCCCGATGAGCAAACTTTGCGCACGGGGCCTTTTGTGCTCCTACACACCCAAAAAGCAACGTCGATGCTACAATAAGTAGAGTTTCAGCAGAAGGGAAATTTGTCCAATGAAAGCTGGGATCCATCCCGCTTACAACGAAGTAAAAGTGACTTGTGCATGCGGGCACAACTTTCAGACGCGCTCAACCCACAAAGGCGATATGCGAGTGGAAATTTGCGCGCAGTGCCACCCGTTCTTTACTGGTCGTCAAAAGCTGGTTGATACGGAAGGCCGTGTTGATCGGTTCCAAAAGAAGTATGCGAATGTAAATACTTCCAGGAAAAAAGGCGTCGAAAGCCGGCCGGTGAACGCATAGTTCCCGGCCGCTCGACTTAGGCAGGCTATTTTGAAGTTTGCGCTTTAGCTGCCTGTTCTTTGGCAGCTTTCTCTTTCGCGGCCTGTTCCCTTATCTTTTGGTCGCGCTCATCCCTAAATTTCTGATATTCGGGTAACTGCTCGGATCTGAGCATCTCCCTGATTTTTTCGCTGTGGCTTGCCCGTACTTGGTCGGTCTCCTGCTTCTGCTGTTCTTTGAGAACCCTGAAGCGTTCTCGCGTCTCGTCAAGGATGGCGTTCAGCCGCCCGAGTTGCGAGTCATCCAATTTGAGTCGCGTGTGCAACTCGTTCACATACTTGCGACGCCACTCCTCGGGACTATCCCTTTTGACTGGCGCTTGCCCGGTAGCGCTGACCGTCTTGGCGGTATAGGAATGGTAGCCGAACGCGCCGACGATGATTCCGCTTCCGAATACTGCGAATAGCGAGAGGACAATTCCGAGTTGTGATCTTTTCACAAAGGCTCCACCACGTGAAGCACGCCTTCTAAGTCCCGCGGCTCGTCGTCGAGCACGTCAACGTATGTGGATGTGTACACAGAATTCGTTGAAGGATACCAGTTGAATGCCGTCGTCGCGAAACAAAAGGCGAGCGCAGCGGACGCAAAACCTTTAGCGAATCGTCCAAACGCGAGCGTCGGCCTCCGCTTCTGGTCGATACGACGCCAAAGCTCGGGTGTGAAGCCAGCCGACGGTTCGCGGTCTGGCAAAGCCTCGCGATATGCCGCGAAGAGTTCGTCCAATTTCGGTTCATTCCAACCCGACATAGTGTTTCCTCTCTCACCGGGTGGCGTCGCGCAAGGTTTGCGCCGCGCCATCCTTGGTCGCTTCAAACGCCTTCAGCACCCGCTGGCGCGCTCGAAACAGCCTTACTTTAAGAGCATTCTCCTTGACGTTGTAAATCTTCTCCAACTCCTTCAACGAAAGCCCTTCTACTTCCTTGAGAATCAACAGCAACCGATCTTCCTCGGACACGCCCTGTAGCAGCGTATTCACGAACTCCTTAACTCCGCGATGGTACTGCTCTTCCTGGTCTACCTTTCCTCCCGCCACAGCATCCGCTACCAGGACCTGCTGCTCGGATAAATCGGACATTCTCGATTCGTGCCGCCGCCGCTGCCGCCGCAAATAGTCATAACACGCGTTTACGGTCAACCTATACAACCACGGCTCGAAAACTTCGGCCGTCCGCAACTGATCCAGCGAAAAATATAACCGCAGGAAAACGTCCTGCGCCACATCCTCCACATCTTCAGGCCTGCCGATTAGCCGCGATATCGTCCCCATGATCCGCTTCCGATAAATAGATACAACTTGACCGAAGGCGGCATCGTCACCTGAGCGGGCGCGCTCGATGAGCTCGAAATCGGCTTGCATCTATCGGCATCGCACGGCTCGCAAATCGGAAAGGCGAACCGCCGTAACACTAGGTTACTAAACCGACGGGTATCACGGACGTACTTGGGCGTTGGGAACATTTGAAGTGGCCACAATTACATTAAATTTCTTCAATGAAATCACGTGTCTGCGGCCAATCTGGACACCTAAGAACATTTAGAATGGTAGTCGCGCCTTACCATGTCCGATTCCTCTTCTAAGATGGCCAACTCGGCGAAAGTCGTAGTGGCCACTACAGTTGCTCTGTCATTCATTTCCTTTTGGCGCGGCGCCGCTATCGTCCTGAGTGACCTCGCCTCGACGATGTTTTATGTGGGCGGCATTGCAGAGCAGGCAATTGGTAAATCTGCCCCTTGGTTCGTGCTCGCGGTGATGTTCTTCGGGTTCGCGGTTCGTTCCATTTATCTCGAGAGCTGCTCCATGTTCGTCCGCGGCGGCGTTTATGTAGTCGTACGGGACGCAATTGGTCCAACGATGGCGAAGGTTTCTGTTTCCGCCCTCGTCGTCGATTACATCCTTACCGGGCCGATCAGTTCGGTTAGCGCGGGTCAGTATCTGGGCCGTTTGCTCAACGAAATAAGCGAGCTGCTTCACCAATCCTTCCGTGTAAACCCAAATTATTTCGCGGCCGTTTTTGGTGTCGTAGTTACGGCGTATTTTTGGTGGAGTAACACCAAGGGTATTCACGAGTCCAGCGGTAAGGCTCTTCGAATCATGCAGATCACCACCGTGATGGTGGCGATCCTGTTGATCTGGTGTCCTCTGACGCTGCTGGTGCGCGGCGATGCTCAACTGCCGCCCGCGCCCGTGATGGCGAACATCAATCAATCCGAAACGACACTGGGCTGGCTTTCCGGAACTTTCTGGGCCCAGTTGCCGGCAGTGCTGATGATCGTGGCCTTTGGACACTCGCTACTCGCTATGAGCGGCTTTGAAACGCTCGCTCAGGTATATCGCGAGATCGCATATCCCAAGCTGAAGAACTTGAAAATCACGGCCAACATCGTCTGTTTCTATGCCTTGCTGAGTACGGGCCTGATTTCGATCTTTGCGGTGATGATCATACCGGATAATGTCCGGCCGCAGTATTATGACAATCTCATCGGCGGTCTTTCGATGAGCCTGGTCGGCCCCGATTTATTGAAGCTCATTTTTCATGTTTTTGTAGTAATCATTGGCGTTCTGATTCTCTCCGGCGCTGTCAACACATCCATCATCGGCGCTAATGGCGTTCTGAATCGGGTTGCCGAAGACGGAGTGCTGCTCGAGTGGTTCCGCCGTCCGCAAAGGCGTTACGGCACCACTTACCGAATCATTAACATGATCGCTGTGGCCCAGGTGCTCACGATTATCGGAAGCCGCGGCGACGTATTGTTGCTTGGTGAAGCGTATGCGTTCGGCGTCGTTTGGAGCTTCTTCCTGAAAGGCTTGGGAGTTCTTGCTCTTCGCTTTCAGCGCAGTGATCAGGAATACAAAACGCCGATTAATATCCGAATCGGAAATTTCGAACTACCGATCGGTCTCGGCGCGATCGTCCTGATGTTATTCCTGGTTGCGATTGCCAACCTGTTCACCAAGAAAATCGCGACCATATACGGCATTTCCTTTACCGTGTTGCTCTTCGTTCTCTTCACCATCTCGGAACTCGTCAACCGGCGCCGTATGAGTAGTGAAAAGACCGGCCTCGAAAACTTCAATCTCGATCATCAGCCTCAGATCGAAGCCGAGCATATTCGTTCACGTCCGGGCTCGGTTCTGGTTGCGGTGCGCGGCAATAATCTGGAACACCTGCGTCGCACATTGCAAAAGACGAATCTGCGGCGCTACGATATCGTCGTGATGACCGTGCGCCCCGTTTCGACGGGAGCGGCGGAATTCGATCTCAAAGAAGACCAGATTTTTAGCGATTACGAGCAGGAGCTATTTAGTAAAGTAGTCGAACTTGCCGAAAAAGAGGGCAAGCATGTCGAGCTCCTCGTAGTGCCGGCCGTGGACCCGTTCGACGCCATGGTGCAGACCGCGACAAATCTGAGGGTTTCGAAACTGGTTACCGGCGTCTCCGAACGCATGGCCTCGGAAGAATTGGCGCGGCACATCGGTCTGGCATGGGAGCGTCTGCCCGAGCCGAGGCATCCCTTCTCGCTTGAAATCATCAGTCCGGACCGTCCTTCAATGTATGTCAATCTCGGCCCGCACCCACCCCGCCTTTGGCCGGAAGATATCGACCGCCTTCACGATATCTGGCTCCGGCTGAGCGCGCAAGAGAACCTCGGCTCGAAACTGCATCATCGGGATGTTGTCGGCCTTGCACTCCGGCGTCTTGCTGGCGATTTAGAGGCTGGCAAACGCGACGATATCGTCGAATCCCTCGAGCGCGATATTCGCGATCACCGCTAAATCTCCCTCGTCCGGCGCCTATCCTATGACACGACTCCCGGGCTAGCGTCTATGCCTTTGCGGCCGCGATAAAAGTGCTACATTAGTTAGCCAGCACAGAGGGGAACTCATGCGGAGCTTCATTCCCGTACTTATTGCACTTACCTTAGCGCCGGCCACTCGCGCCGACGAAACAGCCAAAGCACGATTATTAGAGAAAGAAGGCGACTCGCTGGGAGCGCGGTCGGTCCTTAGAGCGGCAGCCGCGACAAACGATCCGGCAGCACAACTCGCGTATGCCGAGTTTCTCCACCGGTACCGTGATCCCGAGGCTCGCGCAGCCTACGAGAAGCTATTATCAACAGCGGACGGTCCGCGAAAGAACCAAGTTGCTCGCCGTCTGGTTCTGTTGAACCTGTTGGCCGGCGATCGCGACAGCGCGGCCAAGTTCTACGAGATATACAAGAGCACCGGTGGAGGCGACCTGACGGCGTCCGTGCTGCAGGCTCCACGCAACACAACCAAACAGCCGCAAATGGTTTCCATTCCCGGTCCGTTGCGGTCCTTCGCCAGGATGGCGGCGCTTTCTCCCGATCTCGCTCCGGAGGAGGTCCTGGGCGGCCTCGCGAGAAACATCGTGACAAACGGCTATCAGGCCTCGGCGAGCAGCGATTCTCTCGATCAAACCGAATACCTGAAGCTCGTCTTCCGATATCTTTCTCAGGCTCGCGAGTTGGACAAACTTGCAACGGACAACAATCACACCATCAAGATCGAGAATTGTGAATCCTCGAAGACCGCAGATCTGTTGCGCGTCCTGGGTTATCGAATGCGTGGTGGCTGCGGTTCCGAAGTAGTCCTGGAAACGGTCAATGCGACACGCGCATTTCTGACCATCGATTCCGGGTTTCCACTCGCTCAACTCGAGCAATCTCTTCGGACGAACCGCCCATTCGTTTACGAGTTTCAGCCGTCACAAGTACCCGTGTTGTACGACAGGGAGTATTGGCTGAGCGCTCTCGATAAAGCCAACGGCGAGTTTATTGATGTTTTCCTGTCCGACCCGGCGCTCTGCCGGCTGTATCTCGGACTTTCCAAGCTCGACTCCGAAACCGCCGAGCAGCTTCGGAAGCAGATGCCCGCATCCCGGCTGAAAGCGTTCGCGCACGTGCTGGATTTCTACGGCGGCATGTTTCAGATCCAAAAAGGAGTCGCGCTGGTTCCGGGCGGAGAGAAGGCGTGGCCGGCATGGACCGATTTTGTAGGCGGTAAGTCTCCCAAAGACGGGGCCGCCTTTTTCGAAAGACTGCTTACCCGCGATGATGGATGGGCAGCGGCATACTACGATGCCCTGGCTCGCATCAGCGGGCCCACTCGGGATTACCTCCTGGAGCCGAAGCGGATGAATCGGTTCTATATGGCGATGAAAGGAAAGATCACCAGTCCCGGACCCGCCCGGCCGGTTTTCCGCGCCAGCACCGATCTCATGCTGTTGACACAGCGGCTGCGGCTTGAACCCAATGGAAAGCCGCACATACCCGGCAATCTCGAGATCTGGAAGAACCTCTTCATCGCTCACCCGCACGGGAAATACGATGGCAAGCTGACGAAAGCGGCTACCGGGTGGAAAGAGCCGGATGACCTCATCGAGGCCTTGTTCGCTTTATGTCGTAAGGCGGTGGAAAACGAGCCTCTGAAGATCTACATGGCGATGACGGACTTGAATCGATACCGGTCTGCGCCTCTCGAACCCGCGACTGTAGATCGACTCGCTCGTGAGTATCGGCATTACGGATCTCAGTACCCGATTTTCGCGGAAGCGGCAACGCTTTCGGAGAAGACGATTTTACGCTACCTCGATGTTTCCGACGCGATAACAAACATGCGCGACCACCTCCTGAAGGCGGATACCGCCGGCACGATGCAATCGGAGGTTGGACTTTGGCAGATATTCGTCAGGCAGAGCTCAATTCGCCCCGCCGATGCGGATGCGGCGCTTTCGAACATTCTGTCCGGTTTCGACAAAATCCGGAACGGGCGTGAATTGTTCGATACCGGCCGTGCCGGAGTCAAGGCTATTCTAGCCGCTACCAAAACAGCCGAGAACGTGTCCGTTCAGGATCGCTTGATCGATTTGCTGGCCGGCAGCGCCGCGCCTGCGGACGCCGATTCGCACCGTCAGGTCGTCGAGAACATGATCCGGATCCTCGAGGCGCAGCGCCTGATCAACCTCGACACAATTTTTGAGATGGCCGACAATCTCGAAAGCCTCACGCGCGGCGAAAAGCTGAACAAGGCTCTGGTGACGAAATTAGCCGCCAGAATCAACGAAATTCAGCTGCCGCGCGCTTCGATGTCCAGCGCCGAAAAGAATACACTTGCCTTCGGATATTGGACGGAGCGCCACGTCGAGCAGGAACGAAAGACGATTCTGCTCGCCCAAGTCGAAAAAGCTGCGGCCGGAAAGGACGCCGATAAACTTCGTGACATTCGCGGACTACTGGCGCCCTTCTTGCGAGATACCCTCGTAGGGTTCAACTATGTTCACTATGCGCCGCCTGGAGCCCAGATCTTGCTCACCAATCCGTTGTTCGTGCGCACCCATGACTTCCTGGGTGTGCAGGGATCGCAACAAACCTGGCGAACTACGGAAGTGTTCGGATCGGGCTGGCCTTCAAGTGCAGGCGGGCGTTTGGTGGGATCTTTATCCGGACTGCCGTATGCGCTCGCGGAGGCCGAGCAGAACTTCCTGATTCCCACACGCGAGCAGGCTTTGATCTGGGGAGATCTGGTGCCTCAGATGATCCTTATGGCGAAGGTGGCTCGATGGTGGGACGTTACTCCGTGCCAAACGCATTGGGTAGCTCTCCACATGAATAAAGGGGAACATCTGATCGCGGAAGCGGCCCTCAATCCGCAAAGGTTCACTGAAGTCATCGACTTGCTGAATCGGCACGCTCCTCCGGTGCGCGTGTATCGAATTGCGGAATTTCTTGAGCAACGGCAGCGTGCAGGAAGCGATCGACAACGTGACTCCCGCGGAGCTTTTTGCACTGGCCACGGAGTGGTGGGAGACCCACAAGGACGATAACGGACTGTTTGCGCAGGAAGCCAGACGCCTTATGGCCGATGAGCCGCAGAAGGTCTCTTTTGCGGCGATCTCGAGGGCGTTCGGAACTCCCAAGCCCACGCTAACCGGTTCCTACCAACCCGAATTGCTGAACATGCGGACATTCCCCACGTTAATGGGATATTCCAGCCGGATTATGGCGGAAAGCTGGGAATCCAATCTGCTGTTTTACGCCGCGCTGGCCGATGAAGTCCATATGCCGCCATCCCAGCTGAATCTGGCAGTGCCGGAATGGACTCAGCAGACAGTGGAGAAGATCTTCGCAACGCACCTCGAAGATTGGCCCGCGCTATTGCGGTCACTTCGGTTAGTGGGTAACGACGTGCGCGCGAAGGCGAGAAAACAACTTGCCGTCGAACAAAAGGCTTCATTGCAGTAACTACGGAGGATACGAGTGAAGAGATTAGTTTCTACGCTTGGAATCACAGGCTTTGCCGCTGCGCTATTTCTTTACGCGCAAGAACGCCCGGTTTTCCGTGTAAAGGTCGATATGGTGGTGCTCGGCTTCACGGTCACCGACTCGAAAGGCAAGTATCAGACGGGTTTGAAGCCGAAGGATTTTAGAGTCACCGAAGACGGTATCGTCCAGAAGCTCTCGACGTTTGCGGAAGGGAGCAGGCCCCCCGTTCAGGTGTTGGAAGACGGGTCCACGCAACCGCTTGTAGCTAAGGGAGCCGAGGTTGCGGATCGCCCCTCGGATTCTCTTGTAGGAACGAACGTGTTCGTCCTGTTCGATACCAGCAACTATATGTATCGGGGCTTCGTATATGCCTCGGACGCCATCGCTGACTTCGTTCGTGGACTGGACCGCGCCGATTCCGTGGCTGTTTATACCTATAGCCGCAATCTCTCGCGAGCCGCGATTTTGAGCCGTGAGCGCAATGATGCCATCACCGGCTTGCGGAAAGCTGTCGCAGGTGACGATTCAGCCCTATACAACGCTCTGTTGCTAACGCTTCGCGATGCCGCAAAGGTTCCGGGCCGCAAGGTTGTGATTGTGTTTTCGAACGGTCCGGATAATGCCAGCATGGTCGCTCCCGATGACGTTCGCGCCGTCGCCGAAGATGAGGGTATTCCGATTTATGTAATCTCAACGAATGAGGTCAACAAGGATCCCATCTCGAGCGGCGTGTTCCGCCGTATCTCTACACGTACAGGAGGCAAGTCCTATTTCGCGAAGACCTGGCAGAAGCAGGTCGAGGCGTTTGAAGACATCCGCGAAGACCTGGTGAACTCATACACCATCACCTATTATCCGCAGGCCAATCCGAATGAAGGATTCCGAAAGATCAGTGTCGAGATCCCGAGTGATGTGGCAAAGAAATACCGTATCCGGGCCCGTCCTGGCTATCGGCCGCGCGGCGGCTTCTAGCTTCCTTTACGTGACGCGCCACCAGATCGAGGAGATCGGCTGGACGTACCGGCTTAGAGATGTAGTCGGTCATCCCGCCGGCGAGACATCGCTCCCGGTCTCCCTTTAGCGCATGGGCAGTCATTGCGATAACCGGTATCGGTTCTTTCCCTTTGGCTGCCTGCCACGCGCGAATCTTTGAAGTCGCCTGAAAACCGTCCATCTCCGGCATTTGAATGTCCATGAGGATGAGTTCTAACGGTTGTTCGAGAGCGATTTGAACAGCTTCGACTCCGTTATTCGCAACTAACACTCGGTAGCCGCCCTTTTCGAGCGTCCGAACCGCCAGCATCTGGTTCACCTTGTTATCTTCGGCCAGTAAGATTGTCGCGCTGCCGGAGCTAACAGACCATTCGCCACTCATGTTCTGTGGTGTTGCCGCAATCTCCTTTGGACTGCCTTCCTGGACCTCGATAGTGAATTCAAAACAACTGCCTTGACCGACGACGCTCTCGACCGTGAGTTGTCCGCCCATTAGCGTGACGAGTCTCGACGCAATCGCTAACCCAAGTCCTGTTCCCCCATACTTACGGCTGGTCGAGCCATCCGCCTGGCAGAACATTTCAAAAATGCGACGGTGATGCTCTGGCGGGATTCCGATGCCGGTATCTCGTACCCTAAACCGGGCTCTACATCCATCTTTCGTTGCGATCCGATCGACAGTGACCCTGATCTCCCCAGCCTGGGTGAATTTCGACGCATTTCCCACGAGGTTCGTGAGGACCTGCCGGAGACGGGCGGCGTCCCCAATCCAGGTCGGCGGCAGGTCGGGATCGATGTCACAGACCGCGCGAATTCCTTTCTGTGCAGCGGGTAAGGCTACTAAGTCGATGCAACTCTCAACCAATCGCCGGACATGGAAAGGCTGCGACTCGAGCTCCATTCGCCCGGCTTCGATTTTCGAGAAATCGAGTATGTCGTTGATTATCGTTAACAGAGCTTCTGCCGATGTCTTCACCACTTCGAGATTGGTGCGCTGTTCCCGATCGAGGCTCGTTTCCAGGGTCAATTCGGTCATCCCGAGGATGCCGTTCATCGGAGTGCGAATCTCATGGCTCATGTTGGCGAGGAACTCGCTCTTGGCGCAACTCGCCGCCTCGGCCGCCGCCCGAGCCTCTTCGAGAGCGGCCTGCTCACGTTTTTGACGCGTGACGTCTCGAGCAATAATATCGACCGCGTTTGGACCGCCATTGCCGTGCCGCAGGCGGCAATTCATCTCCAGCACCACGCGCCTGCCGCCTGGCGACAGGGTCGTCATTTCCCTCAAGACCGACCGCTCACCTCCGATCAGCATTCCGAAGACATCCTTCAGCGTCCGGCGATCAGCGGGTTCCATGAAGCTATGCAGCGTGAGACCGACCGTGTCCTGGTCCGTGCATCCGAATACCTGCTTGGCGGCGTAGTTCATGGCCGTGAAAGCGCCGTTCATATCGACCGTAAATACCAGATCTGTCGAATTCTGGAACAGGTCCCGATAACGCTCCTCGATCGCAGTCTCCAGTTGCAACTGGCCACGAATGATCGCCGTTTGCTGGTTAAGCTTGCGCTTCAAAGACACCAGCCATACCAAGCCTCCGGCGATCAATACGGTCAAGGCAAACCACGGCATCATTCCTTCTCATCGAGCCGCATCTCGAACGTTTTAGAGTTTTTCTGCGTGAGCCTGATCGGAACCCGGTGGAAAGCCGTAATATATGTAGATCGATTCCGTTTGGCCTGTAAGTATGCAGACGACTACGATGTTCTGGGTTTTGAAGCATCGCATGAGTTGCCGTCACCATCTAACGTACTGATAGTGAACAATCTTTCGGAATCGCGCGAGGGTTGAAGATGCGCGTTTGTGCTACACTTTTTCATAGCCGGATTGCAACCCGGCCTTGTCGATGCGCGTCTAGATGGTGTCTGACCCGTTACGGAAGGTTTGAGCATCGATGATCGCGCATCAAGAGGAAGTCCCAGAAGCAATGAGCGTCGAACGTTCCACAGTGGCGGAAGTAACTGAGCCGGATGATCACCTGAATTTCCTTCCATCGGAAACGCAGACGCCTTGGTACAAGGGGTTTGTCGATAACATCCGGGATCTCATCCAGCCCAAAAAGCTCCCGCCGCTTGAGGTCACGTCTAAACCAATTCCTGTCAAGGATATATGGGGAGACAGCAAGAACACTCGCACTGCTGGTATGTCGTCAGTGCTGATTCACGGCGTGGGCATCGCCTTGCTAATCGTCATCGGCACCAACAAGACTGTACAGCAGAAGGTGAAAGAGACAGTTCATCTCGTTGCGCCTGATATCGCCCCCTATATACCGGCTGCTCCGAAGAAAAACGTCATGGGTGGCGGCGGCGGTGGTGGCGACCGGTCTCCATTGGAGGCCAGCAAGGGTAAGCTTCCGAAGATTGCGCCGCGGCAGTTCGCGCCTCCTTCGGCCGTCGTCAACAATCCCAATCCAAAGCTGATGGTCGAGCCGACGATCGTGGTGCAGCCCAACGCTCCCCTACCCAATGTCGCTTCGGTCAACTTTGGAAATCCGCTAGGGGTTAACGGTCCTCCATCAAACGGGACCGGTGCAAACGGTGGGATTGGTTCGGGTAAAGGCGGCGGTGTCGGGAGCGGCGATGGTGTCGGTTTCGGACCCGGTAGTGGCGCCGGCTACGGTGGTGGCGTTTACCGAATCGGCGGTGGTGTTTCCGCCCCGGTCGTTCTCTTTAAAAAGGAACCCGAGTACTCTGAAGAGGCTCGCAAAGCCAAATTCCAGGGCACTGTGACACTCGCGATTGTTATCCAGGCAGACGGCTCCACCAGCAATATTCGCGTCCTCCGGCCTCTTGGATTGGGTCTCGACGAGAAGGCGATCGAAGCCGTAAAGGAATGGCGTTTCAAGCCTTCCATGAAAGATGGCAAGCCGGTCGCGGTGACTGCCAACGTCGAAGTGAACTTCCGGCTGCTTTAATTACGTTTTCCAGAACGTCGTCCAGCAGGACCGAAAACTGTCTCGATTTGTCTTCGACTCTCGCGCGTAGATTCGTGAACTCTCTTTCGAGCGTCCGAACGCGATCCTGCAAATGCAGGCAAGCCAACATCGCCACCCTCATGGATTCTAGATTTCCTGAGCGCGCGATGGTGTGCATCAGCTCGTCGACTTCGTTTGCGGCTTCTTCTATTTCGGCGGGATCACCTTCTACCAGCAAGGTGAAGCTGTGATTGAAAATGGATACGCGAACCGGTTGTTTCTCGGGCGTGTCCATTCTCCTACGTTAACTTGCGAGCGAGTCCATTTGTCCGAGCAGCTTCTCGATACGGCTCCGTACCTGCTTGCGCTCAGACTGTAGAGTTTCCAATTCTTCTGACAGCCGTTTGTTCTCAGCTTTCAGTTCTTCAGATGCCTTTACGGCAGCGTCTCTCTCCTGCCTGTATTGCGCAAGAAGCTCGACGGCTTTGACGATGCGCTCCTCGAGACTTTGCAGCGCATCGGTTTCTTCAGTTCGTGTGGTTGGTGTTGCTGCCATACTGTGACTGCACCTGAAATACCAGCTACTTACCGGAGGTCGAAGCCGCAGAAGAAGCTTGTGCCCGCTCGACGAGAGCGCGGAAGCCAGCTTCATCTGTAGCCGCGATGTCCGCCAGAACTTTACGGTTCAGGTCGATACCGCCCTTCTTCAAGCCATCCATAAACTTGCTGTAGGAAATACCGGCCGTGCGGCATGCGGCGTTAATGCGAACGATCCATAGCGAGCGGAAATCGCGCTTCTTGTGCTTGCGGCCGATATAGCCATGCCGCAGCGAACGCTCGACTGCCTCTTGCGCTGCGCGATACAGCTTACTCTTGTTGAGGAAGAATCCTTGAGCTAGCGCCAGCGTCTTTTTGCGATTCGCGCGGCGCTTGGTTCCTCTTTTTACTCTAGGCACGTTTTTCTCCTTTTATCTAAGAACGAGGCGGAACAGGCACGTGCGATTGAGCCCGGCCGCACTCAGAAGATGCTTAATAAGGCAGCATCGAATTCAGCTTCGCCTGGTCGGCCGGATCGGCGACCACACTCTGGTGAAGCTTACGTTTACGCGAGCGCGCTTTCGAGGTCAAGATGTGACGGCCGAAGGCGTGATTGCGAACAATCTTGCCGGTGCCCGTCTTCTTGAACCGCTTGGACGCACCTTTGTGTGTCTTTAACTTAGGCATTGTTCTGGACTTCCGAGGGGGAATTTACGAACCCTCTTAGTGTAGCATGGCGTGCTCATGCCAGGATCTCGGTCAGGACGCGGCCATCTATGTCATTCATTTCTAAGCCTAATAGCCGCGCAACGGTGGGGGCGACGTCCAGATTTCGAATCGAAGCCAATTTCACTCCACGCTTGATCCCGGGACCGGAAGCAACGAAGGTCGCATTCATCGCCGGATCCGAACTTGCGTAACCATGAGCTCCTGGCGTCGATCCGGCACGAACGTCCGTGACCACGTCGCCCTTCGTCTCAGACGCGAAGGCATACCGGTCCTCGGCAAAGAGTACCAAGTCCGCCATACGCTCATTCGGGGCGGGAACCCCCATTTCGAGAAATTGGGCGGCTCGACAACCTCGCGTACACCTTTGACGGCTGCAAACGCCTCGCGCAGTTGTGGCGCGAGTTCGGTCTTTTTCGAGGATCGGGTGACGTAGACCATCGCGCTGCCGCCCTCCGGAATCACCCATGCATCTTCCAGCCAGCCTTTTGCCGCCAGTAAAGCATTAGCATGAATCACTTTGTCATAGGTCTTAAAGCCGTGATCGGAAACGATGAAGATATTCGCCCGACCGCCGGCGGCGTCCACGATGCGTTTGATTCGCGAATCGGCCAACGCCAGCGCGGTGTTCCCGCCGAGGCTCTTTGCCCCGTAAAGATGTTGATTGCTGTCGGTTGCCAGCAAGTGGAAGAGCAGGAGATTCGGCTTGTATTTCTTCAGAATATGAATCCCCGCTTCCGTCCAAATTTCATCGCGAGTGACAATCTGGGTCTTCGTGAAATCGCGAATCTCGGCCTCAGTCACTATACCCGCGGACATCATGTCTTTCACAACCTGATCGTCCACGAGGGGCCGTTCGGCGAAAGACCAGGTAATCGTCTTCGGCTTGTGAATGGCAACCCAATCGACTTCAGCGGTGGTGAGTCCGGCGCCATGCGCCAGGTCATACACGGTGGGCGCGAGCACAAGTTCCTCTTTCGGCACCCAAGGATCGACTCGAACCGGCTTTCCTTCACCGGTGCGCACCGGCATGCCGTTGTACAAAACTCCATGCTTCGCCGGAGTTACACCAGTGACCATCGCCGTATGGTTTGGCCACGTAACCGCAGGATTCACCACCTGCATACCTTCGGTGGCAGTAGTTCCTTCACGAGCTAGCCTGTGAATCGTTGGCAATGGAACATTCGGATCATGCAGCGCATATGCCGGCAGCCCATCGATGCTGATGACGATGACCTGGCGGTCCGTACGCGTCTGTCCAAACAGAGATGACGAAGCGCCGGCGGCGAGGGCGGAAACAAAGGACCTGCGATTCATAACGATAATTCAATGCTAGTACGACCCGTTCCATCATTAACTCCTTGCTATGCTGAAGTTCGTCTCAAGATATGGCCAGGATCAAACCTTTCCAACCTTATCGCTATAGCTCGGAAGCGGGTAAGATAGACGAGCTCGTCACCCAACCCTACGACAAGATCAGTCCGAAAATGCAGGAGCGTTATCTCGCGCTCAGCCCTTACAATCTGGTGCGAATCATCTTGGGCCAACGTTTTGATAGCGATTCGGCGACGGAAAATGTTTACACCCGGAGCGCGAAGTACCTGCAGGACTGGATCGATCGAGGCATCCTCAAGAAGGACGTTGAGCCTGGCGTCTATGGCTATTTTCAACAGTTCGACATACCCGGCTCGAGCGAGAGTTTGACTCGAAAGGGATTCATCGCGCTGGGCGCTGTTGAGGACTACAGCGGTGGTATCGTCCATCGCCACGAGCAAACTCTGTCGGGACCCAAGAAGGATCGCCGGCAACTGCTCGAGCACACGCGAGCGCACTTCGGCCAGATATTCATGCTTTACCCGGATCCGGAATGCCGTGTCGACGCGATTCTCGACGAGGTGGCAAAGGATGGGGCTACAGTGACCGTCACCGATGAATACGGAGTCATTCATAGCCTCTTCAGAATCTCGGACCCGGCGAAAATCAATGAGTTACAGAGTTTGATGGCCGACAAAAAGCTCGTGATCGCCGATGGACATCATCGCTATGAAACGGCCCTCGCATTTCGTGACGATCATCCCGAATTGGCTGCCGCGCAATGGGTGATGATGACGTTCGTGAATATGCATTCGCCCGGCCTGCGCATATTGGCGACTCATCGCGTGTTGACCGGCCTGAAGGATTTCGATCCTGAAAAGTTTCTCGATAAAGCGAAGCAGAACTTCGAGATTCGCCGGTTTGACTCGATCGAAGACTCTGAAACAAGCCTTGGAACACGCCGATCCGGATCGAATTCGTATCGGTTTGGTGGCGCAGGGCGCGAAAGCGATCTACCTGCTCGAGCGGCCGCGCGCCGGCAGATCTCGACGTCGACGTGCTGCACACGGACATCCTCGAAGGTCTGCTCGACATTTCGCCCGAGGCCGTCCGTGACGAGCACTACATCAAGTATGTTCGGGGTCTCGAAAACGCGGTCGATATGGTCGCGGCGGGGCAAGCGGAACTGGCATTTCTGCTCGAGGCGACAACCATTCAGCAAGTCGCGGACACGTCGTTCGGCGGCGGCTGCATGCCCCAGAAGTCGACCGATTTCTATCCGAAGCTCTTAACCGGCCTGACGATCTATAAACTGGAGAAATAGCGACTTCACGCCGCTGTGTTTTGAAGAAGACTCTCGATCGAGTTCTTTCGAAAGCGGGCATCGCATCCCGCACGCGATGCGCGAAAGTGGATCGCCGCCGGACGCGTGAAGGTCAACGGGAGAGTTGTGCAAACCCCTGATGTCTGGGTGGATCTCGACAATGATCGGATCACGCTTGGACGGAAAAGCGGTAGTGGAGCAGGAAAAGGCCTATCTGCTGCTTTACAAGCCCAAAGGTTACATCACTACCTATCGCGATCCGGAAGGTCGGCCCACCGTGTACGATCTGATTCCCAATGTGGGCCAGTGGGTAGCTCCGGTCGGCAGACTCGACCAGGACACCAGCGGTTTGCTGATCCTGACGAACGACAACGATTTCGCCGATCGGATCACGAATCCCGAACAAAAAATTCCCAAGACTTACATGGTGAAAACGTCATCTATCGTTAAGGACGAAGCGATCGACACGCCTTGCGAACGGTATCGAGCTAAGTGATGGTCCGACCAGGCCCTGTATTGTGAAACGTCTGCGCGATACGGCGAGTTCAACGTTCCTGGAGATCACGATCACCGAAGGCCGAAACCGTCAGGTGCGACGCATGATCGAGGCGGTCGGGAGCCGGCGTGCGCAAGTTAGTACGCACGTCGATCGGGCCGGTGTCGATAGGAAGTCTCGAGATTGGGAAATATCGCGATCTGTCAAGGGCGGAACTGAAGGAACTCGGAGCAGGGAGTTCGAATGCAGCGCGGTACGCTGACAAAGGGAACAATGAGAACGTCGAAACGCCGGGCAAAGGCCAGTCTCCAACAAGACTCAGGAGTAAGCGCCGTCGCCACCGCTCTTGATGACCCGTCTCTCTACGTCAACCGCGAGTTGAGCCTCCTTTCCTTTCAGCATCGGGTTCTGCAGGAGGCGCAGGACCCGACGAACCCACTCCTGGAGCGCGTAAAGTTCCTATCTATCGTCGGCTCGAACCTGGATGAGTTTTTCATGGTACGGGTGGCGGGACTGCATCGCGCAGGTCGATGCAGGATCGGTGGAAGCGGGTCCCGATGGAATGAGTCCATCTGCTCAACTGGTGGCCATCAGGCGCGAAGTGAAGAAACTGCTGGTAGAGACGTACGAGTGTTGGCGAGATCTTCGTAAGTCGCTAGCCGATTCGGGTGTGGACGTTCTCGATTACGCCGAATTGAACGACAAGCAGCGCGCGATCGCGGACGCCTACTTCAGAGACACGGTTTTTCCGGTTCTCACTCCTCTCGCGTTCGATCCGGGGCGGCCATTCCCGCATATTTCCAATCGCAGTCTCAATCTTGCGGTGCTCATCCGGGACAGTGAGGGCCAGGATCGATTCGCGCGGATCAAGGTGCCCGAAACCTTGCCGCAATTTGTCCCCGTCTATCGTCAGCCGAAGCAGACGGCGAAAAGACGCCTGCATCGCGACATGAGCTTCGTGTGGTTGGAGCAGGTCGTCTCGGCAAATCTCGCAGGCGCTCTTTCCGGGGATGCAGGTAATGGAATCGCACCCATTCCACATCACGCGCGATGCCGAAGTCGCCATCAAGGAACTGGAAGCCGAAGATCTGTTGGAGACGATCGAGGCCGGGGTCCGTCAGCGACGGTTCGGCGACGTCGTTCGACTGAAGGTCACGGCAGACATGCCGGATACGATGCTGGAAATCCTGATGTCGAATCTGGAGGTGAACCCGAGCGAGCTTTACAAGATTCATGGCCCATTATCTTTGAGCCGCTTCATGGATCTGTATGCAATCGATCGGCCGGATCTGAAGGATGCGTCGTTTGTCCCGGCGCTCCCGGCGGCGTTGCAGAACACTGACGATGAGGACATGTTTGCTTCGATTCGAAGACAGGATGTCCTGTTGCACCATCCCTTCGAGTCGTTCCAACCGGTGGTTGATTTTCTTCGCAAGGCAGCCCACGATCCTCACGTGCTCGCGATCAAAATGACGCTCTACAGGGTCGGCCGGAATTCGCCCATTGTCGACGCGTTGCTGGAGGCGATGGAAGAAGGCAAGCAGGTGGCTGTTCTGGTCGAACTGAAAGCGCGATTCGATGAAGAGAGCAATATCGAGTGGGCTCGAGCTCTGGAACGCGAAGGAGTCCATGTTGTATATGGACTGCTGGGCCTGAAAATCCACGCCAAAGTCTGTTTGGTCGTCCGCCGGGAGGGCGACACGATACGCCGGTACGTTCACCTTTCGACCGGGAACTACAACGTAATCACGTCGCACTTTATACGGATATCGGCATGTTCACGGCGAATGAAGAGATTTCAGCCGATGCGACAGACCTTTTCAACTATTTGACAGGGTACTCAGCCAAGCACGATTTCAATGAACTCCTGGTGGCGCCGCTCACCATGCGCGACAGTTTCGAATCACTGATTCTGCGTGAGATTCAGCACCAGCGCCGTGATGGGCGTGGACACCTGATTTTCAAGACAAATGCTCTTGTCGATCCGCGTTTGATCCGCTTGTTATATGAGGCCTCTCGTGCGGGAGTAAAGATTGAGTTGTTGGTTAGAGGTATTTGCTGCCTGCGCCCCGGCATTCGAGACGTGAGCGAAAACATAACGGTCACAAGCATTGTCGGCCGGTTTCTGGAGCACAGCCGAATTTACTACTTCCGGAACGGCGGGGCAGAGGAGATTTACGTGGGGTCCGCCGATTTGATGCCCAGAAACCTGGATCGTCGCGTGGAAACTCTGTTTCCGATTCAGGATAGCGCCGGCGTAGAACATGTGAAAGGCATGCTCGCAATCTATCTCGCCGACAATGTCAAGGCGCGGCGAATGAACCCGGACGGAACCTACTCAAGGGTGGCGCACGACGGACAGACCGTTAATGCGCAATCGTGGTTTCTGGATCAGGGTAAAACCGCAAAGAAATCCAGGTAAATCAACCGAGTTCGCCGGTAAAATCCCATACAGTGACCACGGGACAGGTGCGGTAAAGCCGTGCGTAGTACGATTAGAGATTACGCATGCAAGCTCTCCTCGATTCGCTGAAGCCCGGGGAGGAGGATTGGCTGTTAGCACAGGCAATCGATCCAAAACGGCTTCCCGCGCACGTCGCAATTATTATGGACGGCAATGGGCGGTGGGCAAACCGCCGCAACATGCCTCGAGTGGCCGGTCATCAGGCCGGCATTGATCCCGTCCGCAATACTGTGGAGACCTGTGCCCGGCTGGGCATCCGGGCGCTCACTTTGTACGCTTTTTCGGTAGAGAACTGGAAGCGGCCGCGGCATGAAGTGGAGACACTTTGGCGGCTGCTCCGCTTCTATTTGAAGCGGGAGTTGCCGAAGTTGATGGAGAACAACATCCGTCTCTTCGCGATCGGCCGATTGCACGCGCTGCCTCTTCAAGTCCAGAACGAACTGCTGGCCGGTGTAGACGCCACTCGCCGCAATACAGGATTGCGTGTCAACCTGGCGATTAACTACGGAGGTCGCGCGGAGATCGTGGACGCCGTGAACGCGATCGTCGCTGAAGCTCAACGTAGAGGCGACGAGAATATTGAAGTGGATGAGGAGCGAATTTCGGCGCATTTGTACACGTCCCATGTGCCGGACCCTGATTTGCTCATACGGACCTCCGGGGAGATGCGTATTAGCAACTTCCTGCTATGGCAAATCGCCTATGCCGAACTATACGTTACGGAAACGCTCTGGCCAGACTTTACCCGGACGGACTTTCTGCGCGCAGTGCTCGATTACCAGCGGCGAGACAGGCGATTCGGTGGACTGACGTGTGATGCTGCAGCGGATGCCGACGCCCATACGTTCAAACGTTGCTGCTCCCGTAGTCGCGCCGGCGCGATGAAGCGTGTTTTCACCGCCCTATTTCTGATTCCGTTCGCGCTCTATTCTATTTTCTGGGCTCCCCAAGCGATCTTCGTGGCGATCGTGATTCTGATGGCGGTGGGATGCTATCGCGAGTTCGCAACCATCGCCGCGGCTCAAGGAGTTGTTGGCCCCTTGTGGTTCGGTTACGTCGCCGGCCTTGCGTATGTTGCCGATCCGTCGCTCAGTCGATTGCTCGCGGTTGTACTTTTAACTCTTGGGCTCCGGCTAACCGATTTTGCCAAAGGTATGCAATTCGCCGCAGCGGTAATTTTGGGTGTTATTTATGTCTTCGGAGCCTGGCGTTGCGCAATTGACCTTCGCGCTATCAGTCCGTATTGGATATTATTTGCGCTGGCAATCAATTGGGTTGGCGACATCGCGGCATTCTATTTCGGACGCGCTTTTGGTCATCACAAATTGGCGCCTCGGATCAGCCCCGGCAAGTCTTGGGAAGGTGCGATCGCATCGATGTTCTGCGCAATGGGCATCGGAGTTGCGGTGAACGGTCCTTTGCAGTTTGGGCTCACCCTACCCGAGATGGTCGGGCTCGCAGCGCTTTGCAACGTTGCGGGGCAGCTAGGCGATCTCGCGGAATCCGCGATGAAACGCGGCGCCGGCATGAAAGATAGCGGCACAATACTTCCGGGTCACGGCGGTATTCTCGATCGGCTGGATAGCTCGCTCTTCACCCTTCCGGTTGTATATTATTTTCTGCATTACCGCGACCGGTTCCCGATGTAGAAGGAGGTTGCAAGGAATGCCCGACACGCTTTTACCGTCTGAGACATCGTCTCCACCGTCCCAAATGCCCCGTGAAGTCTCAACAGCCTTGCAATGGTTTAGAGAGATTATCACTGCTGGAATCAGTATCGTGGTCCTTGTGCTTGCGGCTACGATGCTGTTTGGTACCTGGCAATTCGCGAGGACGATTCCGGCCGGCACGGATATCACGGTGCATAAGGACGCCTACGACCGTCAGAATTTCGGAGGCCATTGCCGGTATTGCCCAACCAGTCGGCTCTCCCAGTGGATCGCCCGAGAGCTTCGATGTCGGTCCTGGCGGCGGTACGATCTCGCCGGCTCGACAGGACCTGATGCGCGCGAAAAGTGAGGTCGATCGCGCATTATGGCAACTGCGATCTGTTGGCAGTACGAGATAGGAAATCCGCCGGAAGAAGTGTCGGATCAGCGGAAGAGCCCTTACTTCGTCCTTTGATAAATGCGCTTCGTTTTTGAGCTCCGGTAATTGGCAATGCCGAACATGGAGCCGTTCGTGGCCGTAAGTGCACTCGGTACTATGAAATTTGGATTCGAAAAATTCGCGAATATCGGGAACATAACGGCAGCCGTGGTAGCAGCCGCAACTCCACCCCACAGCAATCCTTTCCGGGTGCGGTCGGAGCGGGAGCGAATACGATCACCTCGTCGATATCATCTTTCGCGATCGTTACTTGCCCATTTCGGGTATGAATCGAAACGGAGTCCGATGCGGAACGAACGAATGTCCCCGCATCGGTTACAAATCCCGATTTCACCAAAATCGGCGCGCCCGGATCCACCGACTGTACATCCTGCCAATCTGCCCGTCCGACACTAAGCGTGAGCAACGAACTACAAATCAGAACGCAGAACCTCAGCATCAATGTAATTCTACGAAACTACATACATAATTGGAAGCTGCTGTGTTTCATAGCTCTTTCCATCCATCAGCGACTCCGCATCCTGACGGGCCTTGCGCAGCTTGCGGACTGCGTAGCCTTCGTTCAGCCAGATGACGACCGCGGAAAACGCGGTGAAGGCGATGAAGTAGGGAAGCCTTTTCATGTTCGTTGACGGTACCGTGAACAGGACGAGTATCATCCACGCATAGAGAGGGGCGACGTACCAATACTTCACTCGACGCAGGAGCTCGATCTGGCGGTCGTAGCGCTCGAGCAGCGCAGTCTGATACGAGCGGACATCCGCAGAAGGATCGAGCGGCTGCTTCTTTCGCTGACTGAGCCACAAATAGATCATCACGAAACCGACAGCCAAGATGCCGGCAAGCGAAAGATACCTCTGGCCGGGGTAGCGCAACATCCACAGAAACCAGGCAATCAGGCCACCGCCGGCCACATACTCGCGCATGTTGCGCCAGAAGATCCTCCGGTCGAACTTCTCGACCCGCTTAGCGATGGTCATTGCCAATTGCCGCGCATCGATTTGCCGCGCATCCATAGGCGCGGGCAGCACACCTTCCTGCCACATCTTCATCAACTCCTTTTCCTGATCGGCGTTCATGCGCGTGTCTCCTCTCCGCGCAGGCGGGTCGCCAGCCTTTGCCGGATTCGCGTCAGCCGCGTCGCGATACTGCCCAACTGAAACCCGTCACTGCCTCGATTTCCGCGGCGCTCATGCCTTCCAGATACAGAACGATGACCTGACGGTCGGATACGGGCAGATCGCGAATCGCGGTCCAGAGCCGCTGTTGCTTTTGCCGGTCAATGGCTTCGGTCTCCGGACTATCATTCTCACTGGGCGGTTCGGTGATGGCGGAAGCGTTGCTCTCACGGGCTCTCCGGCGTTTACTGGTGGTTAGATAGCTGATGCTCGTGTTGTGTGCAATGCGATAGAGCCATGTCCGCTCGCTGGACTCGCCACGGAAGCGAGGCAACGCCGTCCACAACGCCAGCGCGATTTCCTGCAGCAGGTCATCGCATTCCGCGTAATCACGGGCGTATGACCAGGCTAGGCGCCGAAGCGGCTGAAGATAACGTTGCAGCAGGTCTTCATATCCCGACTGCTCCGAAGAAGACATTCGCAACAGGTAGTCCCTCCAGACGTCAGTTTCTTACATGAAGAAGATGCGCTTTTCTCGCAGGCATGTGTCTGAGGCTCGGCGCTGCGTGGTTACACCTCTTGACCTTCGCTATAAGCGCTCCTATATGACGGCTGGAAGCGGCTACATGCTGCAAGCAAGGCGGCCGGCATGATCAACCACAGCTATCTCTATTCGAAGACGCGAATGATGGGAAACTACCCTTGAACTCAGCCTCTACACTGGCGCCAACCATCTGAATCGATGAATTTGGCAGATCGCGCAGGGGCAAATCCAAGCCTGTGCGATTTCGCGCCCACGCCTGAATGTCGGACGCCTGATTGGACCGAAATTCTGGATTTTTTTTTGAGGCTTAGCGGATGCGGATTGTAGCCCCACGCTGCCGCAAACACGGATGCGGTCAACGCAGACGCCGCCAGGATCCAAACGATAGGTCGATGAAGCGTCCGGCGCTCAACGCGAGGCAGAACCACGCGATCCCAGAATTCATCCGGCGCAGATGCTCTGCCGAGATGCCCTCTTAACACGGACTCGAGCCACTTGTTGTCCTTCGATCCATCCACGCGCAGATCCTCCTCGTCCCGGAAGCGGGACAGGCGCTTCTCCAACACTTTGTGAGCGCGATTCAGACGGGACGCGACCGTTCCCATCGAGCAGCCAAGAATCTCTGCGATATTCTCGTACGGTAGTTCCTCTGTATATCGCAAGAGAATGACGATGCGCTGTTCCGGAGGCAAGTTCCCGATTACCTGCTGAACAGCGACTTCGCGCTCCTCGCGCACCAGCCTTTGCAGAACCGTGTCGCGCGCGGCGCACATGGCATCGAGTAGACCTTCGATAATCGGCGCAACTTTCCGTCTGCGACGCTGATAATCCAGGCAGCTATTCACGACCAGGCGGTAAAGCCAGGTATCGAAATTCGCGTCCGATCGGAACTGCTGAATCCGCGACAGGAACTTGAGGGATGTATCCTGCGCAATATCCATCGCGGCGGCCGGGTCCCCGGCGTATCACAAAGCCAGAGAATAAACCTTATCCTCATTGTCTCGAAGAGGACAGCGAAGGCATCCTGGTCGCCGCGTTGGCACGCCTCGAGCAACTCTCGGTCGTTCTCATTTAGCACCATGCCGGAACCAAACCCTTAGACGATACAGCGTCTCAGTTTCTTCCGACAAGTTGTCGTCCCGAGGTGCCCGCGAGCCTCAGTTTTTACGATTGTTCTGATCGCGCTGATCCGAAGCGCCTGATTTCGCCTCGGCAAGAAAGCCAATGACCTCCGTAGCGAATCGATCCGGTTCTTCCAGATAGGGGAAATGAGCGCTCTGTTCGTATTCCGATAGCGTTGCGTGCGGCAGTTTCGCGGCAAGCTCGCGTAAGGGCGCCATGCCGATCGCCCCATCGTGACGGCCGCCGATTACCAGCACCGGCATTGTCAAGCGCGAGTGCTGTGTGAAGCGGTAGCAAGCCAATCCTCCGGAGAAAAGCGCGTTGGACAACTCGCCTGTGTTCTTCAAGCCGCTCTTTTCATCGACGGCATCCTGCTTCTTGCGGATCTCCTGATCCACGAACTGCATGCTGTCGAAGAAAGCCTTTCCGTCCTTTCCGGTACTTAGATTGACGAAGGTCATGTTGGCTTTCGTTTCCGCGCACACACGATCCGTATCTGACGGATTATCCCCGCTGACCGGCGCCGCTTTCGAAGCCTCCGGTTTAACTTTCTCGAGCCGCTCACGCCAGCTACGAATCGACGCGGGTCCGTCGGACAATCCGTCGACAAAGACGATTCGTGACACATGCTCCGGGTATCGAGCCGCATATTCGAGCGCGAGCGTCCCGCCGAACGAGTGGCCGAGGAGAGCGATTCTCTGCGTGCCTAAACGCTGGCGAAGCGCCTCGATGTCCTGAACGAGAATGTCCGTCGAGTAGGCCTGCGTCCACGGCCTTTCCGAACGCCCGCTCCCGCGCTGATCGAAGTAGATCATGTTGAGATCTTTTTCAAGACGCGGCCCGGCAAGAGTCGCGAAGCTATAGCTGTTATATCCGGGGCCGCCGTGAAGGAAAAGAACCGGGGTCCGATCGGAAGCGCCGGCCACTCGATAGTACAAACGGACACCATTCAGCACTTCATCGTGCTCGCCTGAAGCAGAGAGTGAAGATGCCTGAGTGAGGGATAAGCCGACACAGAATACGGCAACAGCAAGAACAAATCTTTGAACCATTGAATACGACGGAACCTGTATTCAAGATAACAGGTCGAGTTCGGCCGCCTCTTACCTCAAATCGTCCACCAGAATAAGATCGCTGCCGGACTGATCGGCCTGCGTGTATAGAATGGACTGCTCATCAGGTGAGACTGCCAGGCCCATCCCGACGCTCGAGTTGAATGACGCAAGATCCTCGGTTATCCCGGAATCGAAGCTCTTAAAGCTCACCACAGGTTTGTTGGCAGTAGGGTGAATAAAATAGACACCCCTCTTCGTGACGGCGAAGGTGTCTTGGTTGGAAAGGGAAGGCGCAAATTGGGACTCCGTCCCGCTTTCTAGCGAACGAACCCATAACCCGGATCCGATCGACTTGGAGTAAAAGAGTGACTTCCCATCAACCGATTCAAGCGGGACGAGACCTCCGTCCCGAGTGATTTGTTGCGCTGGGCCTCCTTCCGCCGGCATCCTCCAGATCTGGTGGCCGTCTTTGCGCGACGAGCCGAAATAAATCCACTTTCCGTCTTGCGAAAAGCTCGGCGCAAAGTCGTTGTACGCGCCGCTAGTCAATTGGTGGTAGGCGAGGGTTTCTACATCGAGAATAAAGAGATTGGCGTACCCGCGTGGACGGGAATGAAAAACGATACGTTTCCCATCCGGAGACCAGCGCGGATATCCGCTCACCTTCGAATTGAGTCGCGTGACCTGGTGCGAGGCCGATCCGTCACTTTTGCACACCCAGAGCTCTGCCATACCGGACCGCTCGGACTGATAAACAATGCGCGTACCGTCTGGCGAGTACTGAGGGTTGGTGTCCAAACGCGTAGTCGAGATTATAGGTGTGGTGGCCGAAGCAATTCTTCGCCCTTCTGTTTGCGCCGGAGGAAGACCGATGCGCCAGATGTTCGTATCGAAGGTTCTTTTTGCATACACCAGGCGCGTGCCACCGGCCGCAAGCGCAATCCAGGAGCTGTCTTCACCGAATTCTTTTACCAGTCGCGGCTCCTCCCGTCTAAACGCGGGGACCCTCCAGATTCTGTAACCAAACCGCGGGTCATCGCCGATGAACAGCAACTCCTTTCCATCCTCGGTCCACACCGGACTTCTGTTCAATCGATTCCAGTTCGTCACGCGGAGAATTTTGGGCAAAACTTCACGCTCTCTGGAAAGCTCCAGAACATAAATATCCGCGACTACGGGGCTAATATGACGCGCAAATGCCAGGTACTTACCGTCAGGAGAGAAGGACGGATTAATATCATCTTCCATGCTTGCCGAATGGTAAGCCAATTTGCGCTTTTCACCGGTTCCCACTGAGATGAGAGCCAGTCGCATCGGTGACTGTACGGTTTCCGAGTCGGAAGTGGCAATCCATTGTCCGTCGGGGGACCAGGTCAAGCCAATCGCGGCCTCTTTGTCGTGGACGAGGATAGTTGCCAAAGTGTGTTCGGCTCCACCGCCGGAAGGTACCAGAACCAGTTCCCCGCCGTGATCAGCAAGAACACGAAGAAAGGCGATCGTCTGACCGTCGGGCGACCAGATTGGGTTCAGATCGTCGGCCGGATTCGATGTCAAGCGAACCGGATCCTCGGAACCCAGTGTCTTCGTATAAATATCGTAGTCTTTGGAAACGACACCGTTACCTGAAGACGGCCCGCCATCCCATGCGAATGCGACCTGATTTCCATCGGGTGAAATGCTGGGCTGCTGCTCGTTACCCGGATAGGTCGTCAGCGGAATTATTTTGATATTCTGCGCCTCCGAATGATGGATCGCTCGTAAGCCGTACGAAGCACTGATCGAAACTAAAATCAAAGCCACAGTTGCCGAGGCCCAAATCCAGCTCCGTGAAAGATGGGGCTTGGTGACCGCTGGTTCCGGCCTCGGCTCTTTCGGTTTCGAAACTTCTTCAACCGGAGACAAAAACCGGTATCCTCGTCGTGGGAGAGTCTCAATAAATCGCGGATGCGCTGCCGAATCGCCAAGCACATCGCGCAGCTTGCTGATCGTCGTATTGAGACTCTTATCGAAATCGACGAACGTATCCTCGGGCCAAAGCCCATTTCTGAATTGCTCCCGAGTGACTACCTCGCCCGGATGCTCCAGCAATAGCCCGAGCGCACGAAGAGCCTGGTCGTGGAGCGCAATCTTGCGGCCCTGCTTCCACAGTTCGCCAGACTCGAAATCCACTTCAAAAATCCCAAACCGAAATAGCCCGGGTCGGGGACTCGAAACAGCCATGGTGACGTCGACAGATTATAGCTCCGTAGGAGGCATGGAGCAAAATTAACATCTAGCTATAAGCCCTAATTTAATCAACGATTTGCAGTTTTACGTTTGTTTAATCCCGCCCGCATGACATTTCATACGCAGACGGATAGCCATCTGCGACGGCCTGATGCAACCTTGACCTCTCCGTTACTGCGGATTCGAGGTTGGTATGAACTTCCTGAGAAACCAATGGATGGCATCGTTGCTTGCATTCCCGCTTGTCGCCTCCGACCGTACAGCCTGCCCGGCGCCGGCTCCTCGGAACGTTGCGGTCGTCATTGGCAATTACGCATCCGTTCCCAACCCGGTCCTTGCCGAGGCCCAGGCCGAGGTGGAACGTATCCTGACTCCGGTCGGTCTGCGGATTGAGTGGAGGCAGCACCGACTAACTTCAGCGGCAAATGAAAACTTGAATGCCCGCGCTACTGCATCGTTAGCTATCCAGTTACTGTCACCGGCAATGGAGGCCCGATTGCGCCGGCCGACTAAAGGTGAGGTGGGTATAGCGTTCGGATCGACCGCTTACGTCTTTTGTCGGCGCCTGGACCAGCTTGCGCAACGTGCTCTTTCCGACAGCCGGAGTGTCCTCCTTGGGAATGTGCTGGCGCACGAAATCGCTCATCTGCTACTTGGTCCTGGAGCCCACGCGAGCGGCGGCATCATGCAGCCGCACTGGGGCGCGTCCGAATTACGGCGCCTGGAGCAGGGAGGCTTGACATTACTGTCCCCGCAGATTGACCGTCTCCGCTGCGCGGCTCCTTAGGTCAGACAGCGATACCATATGCGTGTCGCCGCAGGCGGCCGCATGCGAATAGCCACGAATTGCATCAACTTCCTCCTCCTCTCGGGAATCGCTCTCGCTGCCGAGCCGCTTCGACTCTACTCCGACAACCCTCATTACTTCCTTTTCCGCGGAAAGCCCGCCGTATTGATCACCTCGGGCGAGCACTATGGCGTCGTACTCAACCGCAGCTTCGACTACCGCAAGTACCTCGATACGCTGGCTGCCGACAACCTGAACCTCACCCGCACCTTTACAGGTATGTACCGGGAAGTTCCTGGCGAATCGTTCGGTATCGCGAGAAACACCCTCGCGCCCGAAGAAGCCGACTTCGTCCAGCCATTCCTTCGGACTGGACAGCAGAGGTATGACTTGTCGCAGTGGAACGATGAGTATTTCCAGCGCTGGCGCGACTTCCTTTCCTATGCAGGCCAGCGCGGAATCGTCGTCGAAGTAACGTTGTTTACGACGTACTACAACGACAAGCACTGGAGCATGAGTCCCCTGAATGCCGCGAACAACGCTCAGGGGATCGGCAAAGTCAAAAGCGACGAAGTACTAACTCTAAAGGATCCGGCGTTAGTAGAAGCACAGGAACGATTCGTCCGCAAGCTCGTAACGGAGCTGAAAGACTTCGACAATCTCTATTACGAAATATGCAACGAGCCCTATTTTCACGGTGTCACCGAAGAGTGGCAGCGCCGGATTTCACGAGCCATCGCCGATACCGAAGCCCGTTGGCCGGAGCAGCGGCATCTCATCTCTCGCAATGTCGCGAACGGCGGCGCGGAAGTGCGCAATCCCGATCTGTTGGTGTCGATCTTCAACTTCCACTATGCGAGGCCTCCCCGCACAATCGCCATGAATTTCGATCTCAACAAACCCATCGGCATGAATGAGACAGGTTTCGACGGTACATCTGATGCGCCGTATCGGATCCAGGCCTGGGATTTCCTGCTCGCTGGAGGAGCCCTTTACAACAACCTGGATTACTCCTTCACTGCAGGCCATGAGGATGGAACCTTCGCCTATCCCGGTACACAGCCCGGCGGAGGCAGCGTGCGCCTTCGTCGTCAACTCAAGACCTTGCGTGAGTTCATGGACGCTCTTCCGTTCACAGCAATGAAGGCTGATGAAAATTTGCTCAAGGCGGGTCTCCCAACCGAAATCTCCGCGCGAGCCCTGTCCGACGGTAAGAGCGTATGGGCCGTATACCTGCACGGAGGCAAGATTTTCGAAGGATACAGTCCGAAATACGCCGTCTACACAAAGAAGCATGCCGATACCCTGCATTACGAACTTCCCGCCGGCGCCTACGAAGTCCAGTGGTGGCATCCACGCGAAACGACACACAGCAGCACGCAGTCCTTCCACCACAACGGCGGCATCGGTACATTGCAAACGCCCGAGTACTCTGAAGACATCGCGGCGATAATCCGCAGGACCAAGCCGGAATGAACAAGCGAAAATCTCTCTCCGAGCAGCAAATACGCCTCGTTGCGAAGGCTCTGGCCGATCCACGCCGCCACCAGATCCTAAAGCAGATCGGAGAAAACAAAGATGGGGTTGCCTGCTCGAATGTACGCGAATGCCAGTCGGTCACTGCCGCCACTCTTTCTCACCACATGAAAGAACTGGAAACTGCGGGACTAATCAGAATCGAACGCGAAGGCAAATTCGCTCACCTCACCTTGCAGCGTGATGTTCTGCAGGCGTACCTCGACCACCTGAAAGCAATCTGATCAAAAAAGCTGAACCCTCCGATTGTATCGCCCCATCAGTTAGACAGTTGTCGAAACGTCAAAGCAAAGGATGGATGAAACAATGGGTAAGCTAAACAATAAAGTCGCAGTGGTCACTGGAGCTTCGAAAGGAATCGGCGCTGGGATTGCCAAGGGCTTGGCCGCTGAAGGCGCCTCGGTCGTAGTGAACTACGCGACGAGCAAGGATGGCGCCGAACGCATCGTCGCCGAAATTCAGAAAGCCGGCGGCAAGGCGGTAGCCGTTCAGGGCGACGTCAGTAAGGCATCCGATGTCGAGCGGATCTTCGCCGAAACTTCCAAGACCTTCGGGAGACTCGATGTATTAGTGAATAATGCAGCGATCTACGAATTCGCTCCCCTCGAGCAAATTACTGAGCAGCACATTCACCGTCAATTCGATACCAACGTGACTGGATTGCTTCTTGCAACGAAAGAAGCGGTGAAGCACTTCGGCCCGGACGGCGGGAACATCATCAACATCAGCTCGACAGCTACCCAACTGACACCCCCAACTACCGCGGTTTATACAGCGACCAAAGGCGCTGTCGATGCGGTAACCCGAGTGCTTGCTAAGGAACTTGGTCCCAATAAGATCCGGGTCAACTCGATCAATCCCGGCCCGGTCGAAACCGAAGGAACTCATGCGGCCGGCGTAATCGGGAGCGATTTCCTGAAACAGATGCAAGCGCAGACACCGCTGGGCAGAATCGCGCAACCGGAAGACATAGCGCCCATCGCAGTCTTCTTGGCATCACAGGATTCCGGATGGTTAACAGGCGAAACTCTGCTGGCGTCCGGTGGGCTGCGGTAACTGGTCCTTGACACGGCGCGCGTTGTGAGTTACAGCTTGTAACGCTACATTGCGTAACGAAAATCCGCGAGATCGGCGCAAAGCCCCCAGCGAATTCGCTTGTGATGCAGTTCGTCTGGTCGCACGGACCGGCCAGCTCCGAACAGATTCGTGAGGGGCTGGCTGCGAGCCGGCCGATGAAAGACGCCACCGTACGCACCATATTGCGGCGGCTGGAGGAAAAGGGCTATCTCACGCATCGCGTGGAGGGCCGGACCTACATCTATCGCGGTCTGGAGCGCCCGGAGAAAGCGGCGGTAAGCGCGATCCGTCAGCTCTTGGATCGTTTCTGCGGTGGATCGGTAGAACAGCTCCTCGTGGGTATGGTCGATCAGGACGTGATTAGTTCGCGCGAGTTGACGGAACTCGCGCGAAAGATCAAGGATCGCCGGAAGAAAGGCTCCTGAAATGATTCAGGTCTTTTGCAGTGAGCTTCTGGAGCAACTCGCAGGCGCCTCGATTCGTTCACTGTGTCTCGCTGCCCTCGTTATCGTCCTCATCTACATTCTGCGCATGCGAGCGGCTCCGCTTCGACACGCGCTTTGGACCGTAGTTCTCATTTCCATGTTGTTTCTGCCTTTGGCCGGAGCCGTGCTCTCCGTTCTGGATTCTCGCCTGCCCCAGATACGCGTGACAGTGATGCGCTTGCCATTGCGAGCGATCGAATTTACCTCTCCGGGTGTCCCGAGATTCCATCGAACAGACCCGCTCAACATCGAAGTGCAATCGAACACACTCATGCCTATGCCGGAGATGATGCCGGCTCATCTCGATCGCGCTAGACGTCTCTGGTTGCAGCAATCCGAGATTCATGCCGGCACCCCCCCGAGTCGTCGGGAACGCCGAGCAATTTATAATGCAGACAGATGTGGAAGGCGAGCGCTTATTGAAGCGAGCATGCTCCGGCAAGGTTATAGGCGGCGTCGTGTCATCATAGAAATCCACCCTGTAATTGTTTGAGCCGCTGAGGGTGGGAGTGCATCTTTGCAACTCCGGTATTTTTGAATACGCCATCGGCGTATAGGGCAGCATTCTGCCCACGAATGTAAGACTATGTACGCTCTCGACAAGAAACTGCCGCTTCCTCTATATCAACAACTCAAGAACATCTTGTTGACTCGAATTGAAGCAGGCGAATGGGGTCCAGGACAACAGATTCCAACCGAGACAACTTTGTCGGAACGCTTCGGTGTGAGTAAGATCACCGTCCGGCAGGCGTTGCGTGATCTTTCTGAGCTAGGTTGTATTCGCCGCGAACAGGGTCGCGGCACGTTCGTCTCCAGCGCGAAGCTGAGTCAGGGTCCACGCGAACTCACGAGTTTTTCGGAAGAGATGCGTCGCCATAATCTCAGCGCCGAGTCGAAAGTGCTGGAGCAATCCCTCCGTGCGGCGGACGCAGTTGCCGCGGAAGCTTTGCATATCGCGGGGGACGAGACGGTTCTGGTCCTCAAGCGGCTACGCATCGCATCGGGTGAACCGATGGGCATCCAGACCGCGCGTATTCCGGCATCGCTGGTACCTGGATTGGTCGACGCAAACCTGGGAAACGTTTCGCTGTATGAAGTGCTCGAATCGCGTTATGGACTTCATGCGGCCAAGGCGCATGAGACCCATTCCGCTGTCCTGATAGGACCGGAAGAAGCCGCCCTCCTGGGCGTTGAATTCTATTCTCCGGCGCTCGCTGCCACGCGGATAACGTACTTACCTGGTGGCGAGCCGTTCGAAGTGGTCAACTCCATCATGCGCGGCGACCGTTACCGAATCGTGCTGGACCTTGTTCACAGCGATCACTGAGAACTATCGTCCAGCTGCTCCCGCAAATTCTCCTGATTATCAAGATGCCACTCATTCACGATTGTGCCCTTCCACAGCGGAACATGAGTAAGATATGCCGCGCGGGCGATCACGTGTGTGGAAACCGGTGATGTCAGCATTAAAAACGCGCCAATGCTTACCACCCGGACCATCGAAGACGGGTCGGCGAGTTGAATGGCAGCGCAGGCGAGCAGGCATCCAAGACCGAGCGTGGTCGCTTTTGTGGCAGCCTGCATGCGCGTGAACAGGTCGGGCATCCGCAATACGCCGATCGCGGCCAACAGGACCAGACTCGCCCCGAAAACTGCAAGCAAACCCGTCACCCACTCCATTGCTACCGGTTCTCCTTTTCGGTATATCGCGCATACGCGACTGTCCCAAGAAATCCAAGCAGAGCCATGACTACCGCGGCGTCGAGAAACGCTCGTTCCCCGCTGGCCGCGGCGCCCAATACCATTAATCCGACTGCACAAACGCCAATCAAATCGAGCGCTACGACCCGGTCCGGAAGCGTCGGGCCATATAATACGCGAACAAAGGAAAGCAACAGAGCTACTGCGACCATAATCAATGCTGCGTAGAGCAGGGTTTCAGGATGCATGCGAGGTTTCCTCCTTTTCGCCTCGAAGCTCGAGTACACGCCGCTCGAAGCCTTCCTTTATTTCGTGCTTTGCTTGCTCCGGAGTGACCATATTCATAACGTGCACATACATAACTCGCCGGTCCTCTGAAACGTCGAGAGCGACGCTTCCAGGAGTAATGTTGATCATCGCAGCGAGAAGCAGAATTTCCTGATCTGTTGTTACATCGAGCGGCAACTGTATGATGCCAGGCCGCATGTGAGGGTGAATGCTCACGACATCCATGGCGATTCGGAAGTTGGCGAGAACAATCTGCCAAAGCAGATAGCCAAGCAGACGGATTCCGCGCTCAAGCCGGCCCAGCTCTCCGGCGGGCAGCACACCACCTTTTGTAAGGATCAGAAGTACGATGCGGCCAAGCACTCCTCCTGTAATCAGCCGCTCCAATGTGAGATGTCCATTCAACGCCACCCATGTCAGCGCGAGGAGCAGGTTCGCAAAGATCATGGGCGGGGTCCCGTTTTCAGCACGGCATCGATATAGATGCCGGGGTTGATTAGCTGCTCGGAGGCGCGCAATGAGAGTGAAAATAACCATTGCGCAGACACTGTAATGGCGAGTGTAATCGCGCTAAGACACACGATTGGAGCCAGCATCAAGCGACTCATGGAGGATTGATCCGGTTTCGGGGCAGGTTTCCAGAACGACTCATCCCAAAGACGAGCCATCGAAATCATCGTCAATACCCCCACGAACAAAATCAATGCCCCGGTCCAAAAAGCGCCAGCCTCAAAAGAGGCGCGCACCAGCGCCAGCTTTCCAATGAATCCCGATAAGGGCGGTACGCCGGCGATCGAAAAGATAGGGATCATGACGATAACCGCCACGCCAGGGTAGTCGCGATAGAGGGAACCCAACATCTCAAAGGCGGTGGTCCGGCGGAGTCTCAAAAAGATGCCGCTCACGAGATACAAGTTGGTGATCACGAAAATATGGTGCAGAATGTAGAAAATCGATCCTGCCATTGCGGCCTGTGTCATGAGCGCGAGTCCCACGATGGTATACCCGAGATGACCGATTAGATTGAAGGACAGGACTCTCCGGAAGTCGCGCTGCGCCAGAGCTCCGATCAATCCAACGACCATCGTGCAACCGGCCTGAGCCAGCAGTAACATAAACAGCGCCTTCGGAGCGCCGTGGAAGAGCAGAGTGAATACCCGGATCAGCGCGTAAACCCCAACCTTGGTCAGCAGCCCCGCGAATACAGCGCCCACAGCAGCGGGTGGCGTATGATAGGAGGCCGGCAGCCAGAAGAATAGTGGGAACAGGGCGGCCTTCACACCGAAGGCGACGAGAAATAGCATCGCCAGAACTAGTTCGAAGGTCGTAATTTCGCGATTCCTGAACACAGAAGCAAGGTCGGCCATGTTCAGCGTTCCAGTGCCTCCGTACAGCAATCCAAGCGCGGTCAGAAATAGCGAAGAAGCGATCAGGTTCAGCGTTACGTATTTGAAAGCAGCTTCGATTTGAGCTCTCGTGCGATGTAGGGCCATCAGGACGAAGGACGCCACCAACATCACCTCAAACCAGACGTAGAGGTTGAAAAGATCGCCCGTCAGGAATGCGCCGCATACGCCCATCAGCAAAACGTGCAGCAGTCCGTGATATCCGGAAGCTTCGCGCCTGGGGTCCACACCGGCAAAAGAGGTTGCGGTGATCGCGATGCCTATCGAGCCTGTGGCAACTACCAGCATCGCGGCGAACAGGTCTGCAACCAGCGTAATCCCAAACGGGGCGGGCCAGCCTCCTGCTTGTAGCACCTGGATGCCGTTTTGCTCAACACGCAAGAACACAGCGATTGCAGCCGAGCCTTGGAGAATAGAGCCAAAAAACGATATCCAGCGCTGCAGTAAAGGACGGCGCGGCGCTAACAGCAGTATGGCCGCCGTGAACATTGGAATTGCAATCGGAAGGACGAGAAGGTTCACTCGCCACTCCCGATCTCGTCAATGTCGTCCGAACCCGTGCTCATGTGAACACGATGTGCAAGTACAAGTGAAAAGGCGAGTACGCCAAATCCGATAACGATGGCCGTTAGAACAAGCGATTGCGGGACCGGATCGGCAAATGGTTTCATCAGAGCGTGGGCGCCCTCGGGAACAATCGGCGCCCGAGCGCGCGTCAGTCCTCCCGCGGTAAATATCAGAAGATTCGTGCCATTACTGAGTAGTCCAAGGCCAATGATCAATTGGGCGAGTCTGCGCCGCAGCATTAGATAAAAGCCTGTGCCGTAGAGCACGCCGGCGGTAAGCGCAAGCATCAAATCCATGGCCTTACTCCTCCACCAAAGTAAAGGTCATTGTTGTCACCACTCCGATCACAACCAGGAAAACCCCGATATCGAATACCGTTGGCGTGCCGATTCCGAGGCCGGAATTCAGCCACAGAGACTTCAAAAACGACTCGCCGAGCACAAGGGGGAGCAGTCCGCTGCCCAGGGAAAGCAAAAGTCCGGATCCGATCAAGCGCGAAGGATCCACAAGCAAAGCTCGTCTCGCCGCGGTTACTCCGAATGCGAAGGAATGCAGAGCGTATGCTGCCGCCACAACGAGTCCGCCGGCGAAGCCACCTCCGGGCGCATTATGTCCGCGTAGCAGTAGAAATAAACCGTACAGCAGCAGTAACGGCATCAACACGCGAGTCGCAGTTCGGAGAATCAGCGAGGTCATGACTTTTTGTCACCTTGTCCGAGACGCAGAACGGCCCGCACTCCAAGAGCCGCGGTTGCCAGAACTGTGATCTCTCCGAGAGTGTCAAGGGCCCGGAAATCGACCAGAATCACGTTTACGATATTGCGGCCGTGCGCAAGCGGCCAGCCCTGCGCCGCAAAGTAAGATGTGATGCGCTGTGGCGTGACCGATGCTCCGATGAAGAAGAGGACAATTGCGATGGCAGAGCCGAACAGAATTGCGACGACCGTGTCGCGCGCTCGCTCCGCGCGGGGTGTCAAATCTCCGAATCCTCGGAAGTGATAAAAGACCAGAACGAAAATAACCGCCGTCAACGTCTCGACGGAAAACTGAGTCATCGCAAGATCGGGCGCACCGAAAAACAAGTAAGTCAGGGCCATGCCATAGCCTGTTACACCTAACGAAAGCACTGCGATCATGGCAGTTTTGGCTCGTGCTGCCGCAAGAGCTCCTGCGATAATCATCAGCGCTGCAGCAAACTCCTGGGGTTGCGCATCTCCCGTGTCGGGCCATCCCCGGTAGCCACTGGACACGAGCACTGCAGCAATTAGAGTCCCGGCCGTGACTATCAGCGCCAGAACATAAGCCCTCAGAGAAGCGCCTTGTAAAGCATGAAGAGATCTCGCGCTAATTGCATCGAGTACCCGCAAGCTCGAAGGTGTAGATTCGCTCAAAACCCAAGGCTCGCGGCCAGATTCTCTCCCGAATAGTGCTCCGGCGGTAATAGAGCACTACAACGAGTGCGAGCGTCGCCAGACTCAGTGCCAGCACCGGCGTGAAACCGTGCCATACAGCCAGGTCCACCGGTGTTGCGATGTTCAAGACGCTGGATGCCGCCAGGCTGACGAGTCGGGCTCCCGGCCTTCGGCCAGAGTCCTGCGGCGAAGCCCACAACGGCCAGCAGGAAAGGAGGGACTGCAAGGCCTAGGGGAACCGCGTGCTTCGCTGCCGCGGTCCCGGCGGCCCCCGCGAATGGTGAGAATCCAGCGATAAATCCCGCCGACCCGAGCAATGCGCTTGCCACAATCGCAACCAGAAGCAGCGCCAAGGCCCACCCTCCGAGATGCAGGAGCGTGTCATACAACAACTCCTTAGCTACAAAACCGAGGGACAACGGGATTCCCGCCATCGAGCACGCCGCAAGCCCACCCGCGAGGGCGGTAATCGGCATGGATCGACCCAGTCCTCCCAGGTCCAATACATTGCGTGAGCCGGTTTCGTGCTCCAGTGTTCCCGCGATAAGAAAAAGGGCGCCCTTGTAGCACGCGTGAGCGATCAGGTAAACCAGAGCGGCAATTACTGCGTCCTTCGTTCCCAAGCCCAGGAGCAACATGATCAATCCGAGCGCGCTTATGGTCGAGTACGCAAGGACTCGTTTGAGATCCGTTTCGGCTACCGATCGCCATGCACCGAGAGCCATCGTGACTGCTCCCACGACCGTTACCAGCCCCACCCACAAAGGTGTTCCTCCGACCAACGGCGTCATTCGGGCGACCAAATAGAGACCGGCTTTCACCATCGTCGCCGAATGCAGGTAGGCGCTGACAGGAGTCGGGGCGGCCATCGCGTTGGGAAGCCAAAAATGAAACGGTGTCTGCGCCGACTTTGTGAACGCGGCGAAGAGCACCAGCACGGCGATCCAGGGATAAGCGCCAACATTCTTAAGCGCCGCCTGTCCGGAAAGAAGCTCGGATAAATTGACGGTCCCAGTCGCTTGCTGAATGCAGGACAGCCGCCGCGAGCAGGCCCATGCCTCCTGCACCCGTGACGACGAATGCTTGTATCGCAGACGCGCGCGCTTCGGCTTTGTCGTAATCGAACCCAATCAATAAAAACGAGGTGAATCCAGTCAGCTCCCAGAAGACGAACAGTGTCAACAAATTGTTCGAGAGCACAACTCCCAGCATCGAGCCCATAAACGCAAACAATGTGGCGTAGAAACTACCCGCTCTCGGATCTCCATCGAAATACCGGCTGCTGAATATTACAATCAACGAGCCGATTCCACTGATGAGCAGCGCGAATAAGAGACTAAGGCCATCAGCGAAAAACGAGAGCGCGAGGCCGAGGGATTCAGCCCACGGCAATGAGGCTTGCAGTGGTCCGGACACGCTGACGATGGGAAGAAGGCTGGCGAAATACAACGCAAGTCCCGCCGGCCATATTGCAAGCAGGCTCGCCCAGCGCGCAGGAAACTTCCCGAGCGATGCGGCAGCGGGGATCAGGAGAAAGGGCGATAAGACGATCCAGGGCAGCATTCTGGCCCTTACGCTAACTTGTGAAACCTATAGGCATCATTCGTTTCATTGTCCTATTGCAAACACAACAACACTCAACTAGCTGTGAGGCGCGTCCGTTGTTGCAAAATTGATTGGGAATGAACTCGACTAGACGGAACTTCGGAATCTCTCGTCGGACGTTGTTGTCATCCATGGCCGCGGTTGCCAAACCAGGTCAGGCGCAGAGCAGAAACTGGAGAATCTGGGATCTGCATTGTCATCTGAATGGCTTCGACGGCGACACGCCGTCCGCCAAAGCTGCTGAGATACTGCGGTTCGCGGATCGCATGGGAGTGGAGCGCTTGTGCGTGTTTATGGGCTATCCGTTTTCCTACAATCCTGTCCCGGACGACCTGCGTGCTCAAAACAACCAGGTTCTCGAAGCGCTTCGGGTAGGTCGTGAACGGATGCTCGGGTTCGCCTACCTAAACCCGAATCACCTTGACTTCAGCCTCGCCGAGCTGGACCGCTGCGTGCGAGATGGTCCTATGGTTGGAGTGAAGCTGTGGGTGGCGAAACGCGCGTCCGCAAGAGAGTTGGACGATATCGTTGAACGCGCCTCCGCTCTGAAGGCGGCTATCTTTCAGCATGCGTGGTTCAAGGTCGGAGGTAATTTGGCAGGGGAATCCACACCTCTCGATGTTGCCGAGTTGGCGCGGCGTCATCCCTCAGCCAAAATCATCTGCGGCCACACTGGAGGCGAATGGGAGAGTGGGATTCGCGCCGTTCGCGGGCTATCGAACGTGATGGTGGATACGGCGGGCTCAGATCCTACATCCGGATTTGTAGAGATGGCGGTTCGCGAGGTGGGCGCGAAACGAATTCTCTATGGAAGTGATATTGGCGGTCGAAGCTTTGGTTCACAGCTCGCGAAAGTCATGGGCGCAGATCTCACAGACGACGAACGGGCGCTCATCTGCGGAGATAATCTCAGACGGCTGCTGAAACCCATTCTCGAGGCAAAGGGAGTTCGCCCTTGATCGACGTTAGCGTCAACCTTTCGCGCTGGCCGTTCCGCCGACTTATGGGGGATGATATGGGCGGACTTGTTGCCCTGCTTCGCCAGCGAGGTGTGACGGAGGCGTGGGCCGGCAGCTTCGATGGCTTGCTCCATCGCGATATAAGCGCCGTGAACGCGCGATTGGCGGAGGATTGCAACGAACACCGCGGATTCTTCGTGCCATTTGGGTCGGTCAATCCACAACTCCCGGATTGGCAGGAGGACCTCCGGAGAATCCAGGAGGCGCATAAAATGCCGGGCATCAGATTACATCCCAACTATCACGGCTACAAGTTGAGTGATCCTGTCACAATCGATTTGCTGTCGGCGGCTACCCGGCGGGGCTTAGCTGTTCAGATCGTGTTGGCAATGGAAGACGATCGCACGCAACACCGGTTGATGCGGGTTGCGCCCGTTGATCCTACTCCCATTCAGAACTTGGTCGGCGGCATCAAAGGGATCAGACTCATGCTACTCAACTCGAGCAACAATACGTCTGTTCCCCGTAATGTGTACTTCGATTTCGCGATGCGTGAGGGACCTTACGCCGTTGTGCGAGCTATTGCGAGCGCCGGACCGGACCGGGTCGTATTTGGTTCCCATTCACCGCTCTTCTACTTGGAATCGGCGGCGTTCAAAGTGAAGGAGGCTGGTTTAGACGAAACTCAGGTGAGAGCGATCTGCGAAACGAACCCACGATCTTTCTTGAAAAAGACATAGAGCGGTTCCTATTTCTTGATTGCTCCACATCGGCGTTATAGACTTATGCCGATGCGATCCAAGCGAACCGAATTCATAAAAGTTCTTCCGGTTGCGGCAATTCTGCCTTTACTGTTGATGAACAAAGCTCAATCCGCCGATCCGGAACCGGCGGTGGCGCCAACGAAGAAAATCGCGCTCTTTAACGGGCGGAATCTCGACGGCTGGTATACGTGGTTGCGGGAAGACAAGTACGAAGATCCCAAGAAGGTGTTCACGCGTGGTGAACGGGGCCATTCGCATTTCCGGCGAGGAATGGGGCGGACTCGCGACCAAACAGATGTACCGCGACTATCACCTGGTCGTCGAGTGGAAGTGGGGCGGCCCAGCGCATGGCGCGCGGAAGAAGAAAGCGCGAGACAGCGGAATTCTAGTCCATGGCGCCGGGGAAGACGGAGCTTATTCGAATACCTGGTTGGAATCGATAGAATCGCAGATTATCGAAGGCGGCTGCGGCGACTTCATCATGGTGGGCGGCAAAAATAGACCATCTCTGACGGCGGAAGTTCGCGAGGGCGAGAACAAACAAGTCTATTGGCAAGAGGGCGGAAAGTCGGTGACCCTCGACCGTGGCCGCTTCAATTGGTACGGGCGCGATCCGGATTGGAAGGACGAGATTGGCTTCAGGGGAAAGCAGGATCTCGAAAAACCTACGGGTGAGTGGAATCGGCAGGAAGTGATTTGCGATCGCGACACGATCAAAAACATTGTCAATGGAAAAGTCGTAAACTATGGAACCAAATCATCGCATACGTTCGGGAAAATTCAGTTGCAATCGGAAGGCGCTGAGATATGGATTCGCAAGGTCGAGTTGCTGCCGTTGAAGCATTAACCGAAATCTGCCAAGTCCACATAGGCTTGTTACCGGAAATTATAGGGGTTATCCAATGCTACTTCGGTTATTCATAACTTTCAGTTTGTTTGTTGCTTGTGCAACCGCACAGGTGACGCTCTCCACCATTCGAGGCACGGTGTCCGACCAAACGGGAGCCGTGATGGCAAACGCGCAGATCGCTCTCACGGAGGTTCAAACGAATCAGCTCCGATCTGTGACGAGTAATGAAAATGGGGATTTCGAGATTCCCGACCTGCGTCCCGGAACGTATCGCTTAGTCGCCACCGCGCCAGGATTTAAGAATTTCGTGGCTGACAACATTGTTCTCGCAGGTAACGAGGTGCGGCGTGTCAACGTTGCGATGGAGATCGGTTCGGCGAACACTGAAGTGTCGGTCAGCGCCGGGCGCGGCGGTGATTTCAACGGATTCCTCCAAAATCCTGACTACGATCAGCGGCAGCAAGTACGCCGATGTGCCATGGGTGGGCGCCGAGGCGACCCTCGACCCCAGCCTGATCATCACGACGGCCCCTATGATCAACCAGACGAACGGTGTGTGGAGCTCGCAGTGGGCGGGCCAGAACTCGCGACAGGTTCAGGAAGGGCAGGACGGGCACACGAACGACAATGCCGTAAATCAATTGAACGACATCCTGGACGTGGAAGAAGTCACCATCGTCGCCGTGAACAACACCGCGGAGTTCTCGCGTGTCGGATACATGAACATGGTCACCAAATCCGGTACAAATCAGTTTCACGGACGCGCCCTCTATTGGCATCAGAATTCGGCCGTCGGAGCGAGAAGTTTCTTCGAGACTACAAAAGCGAAAACGCTCATTCACACCAGCAGCGTTGGGATCTCCGGACCGATCATCAAGAATAAGCTCTTCTTCTATGCTTCCGCCAATATTCTAAAAGTTCCAAGCAAACAGTTTTATCTGCAAAGCGTGCCCACAGAAAGGATGCGAGGCGGGCGATTTCTCTCAGTTGCTTTCCGGCGCAAAGCCGGTGATCATCAACGATCCAACTACGGGCCAGCCGTTTCCGGGAAACATAATACCTGCGAACAGAATCAGCGATGTTTCTTTAAAACGAATCAGAACTATCTGCCTGCTCCAAATCGGGGGAGTCCAGATAGCCTGAGTAACAATTACGGCTTCACATTTCCCGTTTCCGACGGACTACTCACTTCGAAAAGATTTCACGCAACGCATCGATTATCAGTTGAGCGCCAATAACCGTTTGATGGGCCGCGTGATCGAGAACTGGGGGCTATACGTCCTGCCCCGGAATTACCCTGCATTCGCCTGGACACGGGTGCGCTTCAATATCCACACCGTGGTAGAAGATACGCACATCTTCTCTCCGAGCTTGGTGAATACCTTCCGTGTCGGTTTTTACAAAGAGAAATACACCGACGGAGATCCGCTGTATGGAGTAACCCCGTTCAAGGGAGACGCAGCTGTTGCCACACTCGGATTGCAAGGCGTGAATCCGAACGGTTATAGCGCGCAAGGCTTCCCGAGAATGGATATCGCGGGCTATCCGACTTTGTACACGACTCCCGGAGGTATCGGACTTGATGATCACGACTGGGGATATGCGGACACTCTGACATGGTCGCGCGGCCGCCACACGCTAAAGTTTGGCGGTGAGTACAAGCCCCAATCCAGATTTCAGGGCAACATACCGGAAGGAACCTACGGCTCTTTCAACTTCAATGGAACGTTGACCGGCTACGGCTACTCCGACTTTCTACTCGGATTGCCTTTCCAAAGCACGCGTCTCGATCCGCTCACGAATCGAACCACTCGCGACAATGAACTCGGCATCTTCATAACCGACTCTTTCAAGGCGACCTCCAGGTTAACGCTCGACCTGGGCCTGCGTTGGGATCGCTTCGGTTCGCCTCGATACGAAGACGGTCTCATGTACAACTGGGACCCGGTCAGCGGAAACGTCATCATCCCTTCGGAGGCGCAAGGCGCAGTAAGGCCGTTGTACCCGAAAAACATTAACTTAGTAACTGGCGACGTATACATGAGCCCTAAGACTGTCTAACTTCGTGCCTCGTATCGGCGCCGCTTACAGGCTGACAGATAAAACCGTTATTCGCGGCGGATATGGGATTTTCAACGAGACATTGGGTCGCTACGCTCGAATTCAGGGCGGCGGGCCGTTTCAGATCAGCGAAACATATCTGAACACCGTAGCCAACGGAGTTCCGCTGTTTTCATTCCCAAATCCATTTCCCTCCTCCCTCACGAGCGCGAACGTACCCTCGCAAAGTGTAACCGGCTATCCCCTTAACCCCGATAACGGAAAGATCCACCAATTCAACGTGACCATTGAGCAGCAGTTCAAAGATATGGGCTTCAGACTTTCCTATGTCGGTTCGAGAAACGTTGGGATGAACTATGCGATTAGCGTCAATAAGCCGCAGCCGAGCCTGATCCCATTCACGGCGGCGCGTCGGCCATTCCCGCAGATTGTGAATGGGACTTACTACCGCAATGATGGCGAGCAGAAATTCAACGCAATGACTTTCGAGGTGCAGCGCAAAGCAGGGCAGGTGACCTTCGATGCGCACTGGACCTGGTCATCGAATTACGACAACACTTTGAATCTCGAAAATCCGTATGCTCCCCGAACCTGGGGGCGCGATCCGTACACACCGCGGCATCGCGTTGTGTTGAACGCGGTTTGGCAAATTCCTGTCGGCAAAGGCCAGCAATTCTTGTCCTCAGCGCCTGCTCTCGTCAATGGTGTACTGGGCGGATGGCAGTTGTACTGGATCGGTTATCTCGAAACAGGTCACTATTTCTCTCCGACGTTTTCCGGCTCTGATCCTTCCAACACGAACACTTCGGGCGGACTGCCCGACCGGGTTTGCAACGGCAATCTCCCCTCAAGCGAGCGGGACGTGAATCATTGGTTCGACGCATCCTGTTTCGCAGTCCCGCCTGCAGGAAGATTCGGCAATTCGGGCGCGAACGTCCTGGAAGGGCCCGGATACAACATGCAGAACATCTCCATCTCAAAGAGCTTCGCTATCACTGAGCGATTCCGCTTTGCGATCACCGCCGCAGCCGCGAACGCTTTCAATCACCCGAACTTTGCACCGCCTGCGGCTAACATTTCTTCGCCGGGCACGGTTGGCGTCGTTAGTAGCCTGGTAGAAGGCGGAACGGCGCGGCACATCGAATTTCGCGGACGATTGGACTTCTGAGCATTATGCAAAAACGTTTGTGGATTGGCATTTCAATACTCGCGGTGTGTGCAATCGTGATCTTTGCAGGATGGCGTTACTGGACGCGTAATCGCGCGCCTGTGACAGGTCTCGCTGCGCTTCATGTTCCTCCCGGTTTCAAGGTTCAGCAAGTAGCGGGCTCCGACCTCCTTTCGTATCCCATGATGGGTACCTTCGATGATCGAGGACGGCTCTTCATCGCGGAATCTTCGGGGAACACTCAGACTAACGACCAGATGGCGGCACGTCCGGACTACAAGATCCGTTTGCTCGAAGACCGTAACCGGGACGGCAAATTCGATCACAGTCAAGTATTCGCCGACAAGTTGACGCTCCCTGCTGGGGCCGTATGGTACGACGGCAGTCTGTATGTGGCATCGCCGCCCGATCTGATTCGCTTCCAGGACACAAACGGCGATGGGGTCGCGGATGTCAAGGAAGTCGTGGTGACGGGTTGGAAGATGTCTTCCAATGCCGCGAGCCTGCATGGTCCAATCTTCGGACCTGACGGCTGGCTGTATCTCACCGATGGCCGTCATGGCTTCAACATCAAGACGAAAGATGACCGGGAATACAAAGGACTCGGATCGCGTATCTGGCGAATACGGCCGGATGGAACGGGCCTAGAATGGCTCTCTGGCGGTGGATTCGACAACCCTGTCGAGGTTGTGTTCACGCCGGCCGGAGAAACTATCGGCACGATGACGTATTTCAAGGACCCCGAGAACGGGGAGAGAGACGCGTTGCTGCACTTCGTTGAAGGAGGCGTCTATCCGAAGTGGTACTCGGTTGTGAGCGAGTTCAAGCGTACCGGCGACTTGATGCCGGTAATGACGAAATTCGCTCGCATCGCTCCTGCGGGCCTTCTGCGATTCCGCGGCGCCGCTTTCGGTTCCGATTACGAAGGTAATCTCTTCAGCGCTCAATTCAACCCCCATCGCGTACAGCGTCACGTCCTGCATCGCGAGGGCGCTTCCTTCCGAACGGAGGATTCGGACTTCCTCACATCGAGCGATCCCGATTTTCATCCCACCGATGTGCTCGAAGATGCCGACGGAAGCATGATCGTATTCGATACCGGTGCATGGTTCATTCACGGCTGTCCAATCTCTCGTGTGGCGAAACCTGAAATCAAAGGTGGCATTTACCGGATCACGAAGGAGACGGCGCCCGCAGTTCAGGACCCCCGGGGCGAGAAGCTGAATTTCCAGTCAATGCAGGCCGATGGAATCGTGAAACTTCTGGAAGACTCGCGACCCGCCGTTGCGGACCGTGCGATCGAGCATCTTGTGAAGGCAGGTCAAGGTTCCGTAGCTGCGCTCGCCTCTTTCAGGCAGTCATCATCGAAGCCGGACGCGCGTGCTGCTGCGGTGTTCGCGCTGTATCGAATCGGCGGTCCACAAGCGAATGAAGCAGTACGCGCCGCGCTTAAGGACGACGATTTCCAAGTTCGCCTGAGCGCAGGCCGATGCGCAGGAATGAGTCGAGACAAGGATGCTCTGCCGCGCCTCATGGAAATGGCCCGCACTGATCATCCCGCGTCTCGCCGGCAGGCAATTGCCGCATTGGGACAGATTGGTGACGAGCGTGCCATTCCAGCCCTCCTCGATGCCGCAGCCAATCCGGAAGACCGGTACGTAGAGCACTCCACGATTTATTCACTCATCACGCTGAACAAGCCCGCCGCAGTCGAGCGGGCGCTCAATCATTCCAGTTTCAAGGTGAGGAAGGCGGCGCTGATCGCGATGGATCAGATGGATGCCGCCCCGCTTCGCAAAGCTCAAGTCGCGCCGCTTCTCAGCGTCCAGGATAAGGAACTGCGCTCCGCCGCTCTCTGGGTGGTTTCGCACCATGCTGACTGGGCGGACGTAGTTTTGCGCTATATGAGCGATCGTCTTCACGATCCAAATGCGGGTCCGGCGGAACTGGACGCCGTCCGCGAGGCGCTTTTGGCGTTCAGCGGTGATAGCGGTGTCCAAAACCTCATCGCAAAGACGCTGGGAGAAGACAATCTGAACGATAAGCAAAAATTGTTCCTTCTCGACACGATCGATGCAAGTAAGTTGAAGGCGCTACCGGCGTCATGGAATCCATCCTTAGCGAAATTGCTGGATAGTCCTCATGCCAACCTCCGTGTGCGTACCATCGAACTGATCCGATCCCGCGCCGTACCCGGCTTCGATCAGCAGATTGAGAAGATTACAAACGATAGCAGCGCATCCGATCAATTACGCGCGACAGCGCTTGAATTCGCTGTGGCCCGCCATCCACAATTGACGGACGATCAATTCACCTTCCTCACTCAGCGCCTCTCCAGCCAGACCGATGCAGTGTTGCGCCAGACCGTTGCGCGTATTATCGGACGATCGAAACCCAGCAAAGAGCAACTGCTGCTTCTCGCGCGCAATCATCTTTCGCAAGCCGACCCTCTAACTCTCACGACAATCCTGGACGCTTTCCAAGGTTCCAAGGATGAAGAAGTGGGACAGGCCGTCGTGGGAGTGCTTCAGAAATCCTCATCGGCTCTGAACACGCTGGGAAGTGACCGGCTCAAGACCCTGCTCGCAGGGTACCCTGACTCCGTCCGCCAGCGCTCGGAACCTTTGTTCAAACAGCTCGAAAACGCTCAGCGGGATCGCATCGAGCGACTTCAAAAGCTTGAGCCGCTTCTTAGAGCTGGCGGCGATGTGGGCCGAGGCCGCCGCATATTCTTCGGCGAGAAAGTGGCTTGCTCCAGTTGCCACACGATTGGAACCGAAGGTGGACACGTTGGACCTGACCTGACCGGCATCGGAGCGATCCGGTCCGGCCACGACCTCCTCGAAGCAGTCGTGTTCCCGAGCGCGAGTTTCGTTCCAGGCCATGAGGTCTACAACGTCGATACGGCTAATGAGCGAATCGCAGGCGTAATTCGGTCGAGGAGCGCGGAAGCGGTCGTCCTCGTGACCGGACCGAAGGGCGAGGTGCGAATCCCCCGGAAAGACATCGTTTCGATGAAGCCGTCAACGGTGTCTCTGATGCCCGAAGGGTTCGATGAAACGTTAACAAACGCGGAACTCACGGATCTGCTGGCGTTTCTGCAAGCAGAGAAGACGAGGCCGCAAACCGCCGCCATGCGATAGGACTTACAATCCGCCTCGCAGGTATGCGATCACATCGGCGAGATCCTGTTTGCTGAGCTGCTTTTCCAACTCTTCGGGCATCAGGGAGACAGATGATGCGCGGATCTCGCCAATGTTCTTCCGCAGCACCGTCTCGTCTCCTTCTTCGGATCCCCCTCGCAGTGTGATTGCGTTCGGCGTCTCATTCGCGATAACACCGTCGTACATGCGTCCATCGGTAGTAGTGACGATGTAATTTACGAAACGCGGTTCAATCGCGTAGCTTGGGTTCAGGATCGATGTAATCAATTCCTCTTTGGTCTTGTTATTGATGCCCGATAGGTCCGGCCCGACTCGCCCACCCTGACGGCGCGGCATGTGGCACTTGGCGCAGTTATCGTCGAAGACTTTCTTCCCGTGCGTCACGTCGCCTCTCATCTTGACGACATCGTTGTAGCCGGCAACGACCTTCGCGCGGTCGCTGTTTGTGCTCTCGAGCAACTGGCGTGACCTTTTGGCGATTGCCGGATCCGGACTATCGTAAAGGTGAGATCTCGCTGTAGAATCCAGCGCCGACTGCTCAACTTGCCCCTTCTCCACAGCATCCAGCAACAGCGGAACGCGATTTTTCTGCCCCAGCATTGCCGCGACGGCGTGTTGGCGCGCATCGGGACTGTAGCCGCGCCAGTTTCCAAGAATCGTCTTAGAAACAGCGGGATCGTCGAAAGCGGCCAGAGAATCGACGGCGGCGGACTCTACCTCTGCCGGAGGGTGAGACTGAATCACCTTCTCCAGAACAGGCCGTACTGCATCGAAATGGCCGCCGCGAAGCGCTCGAATTGCAGTGACGCGCTTCTCAGTCGGCAACTCATTCGCGAGCGCGTCCTTACTTGCCTGTCGTATAAGCGCCGCAAGTTCGAAATACCGAGATGCTTCCCAGGCTGCCCGCTGTACCGGCTCACTTCCGGATACGAGCAGCGCTGTTAATGCTTTCTCCGCGCCAGGCACTTGCATATTGCGCGCATTCGTCAGTCGAAGTCCACGCGTCAGTCCCGATAGATATTTGTCTGGATCGCTCAAGTTCGGTAGTACCTGGAACCAGCGCGCGATCTCGTTCTTGTTCTGCCGCGCGCCGATCAGTGCGGAAAGCTCAACCAGGATTTGAGGGTCAGTCCACGTTCCGCCCTTCGCAATTAAGTAATGGAAGAACGGCGATGCTGAGTCGGCCGTTGAACTCAGGATCGCCAGCCGGTACCAGGAGTCCGAAGAATGCTCGTGCGCAAGCTGAGCGAGTGTTGCCAAACTTCGGTTGTCTTTCAGTTCGCCGAGTGTGAGCGCATCCTGGAACTGAACATGTCGGTCAGGATCGGCGCTCATTTTGAGAACGGCGTCGGCGATGCTCTTCGACTTGTTCAGGAATCGTTCGCTTAATCGCAATGCATTTTCACGGATGCGAGCATCGGAGTCCTTAAGCGCACGCTCCACTTCCGGCGCTTCCAGAGCTCCGAAAGCCTCCAACAACCACAGCGCATGGACGCGTGCCTCGGGCGATGCTCCTGTGGCGGCCATCGTTTTCAGATCCGGAACGACGGATCGGTCCTGCCTTTCGAGCAGAAGACGCTGCGCCGTTGTGCGATGCCATCCGTTCGCGTTGGCAAGATTCTTTACCAGGTCCGCCGAGCTGAGCGCCCCGAGATTCGGCTTCAGATCGCCCTTACGCTGCGGGTGATTCGCCACGATCCGGTAAATCCGTCCCATCGTGTCACCGTTATAGAAGTTGATCTTCTTTCGAATTTCTTCCGGGATCGACTCGGGCGTTTCGATCACCTGGCGATAAATGTCGGTGATATAGAGATTACCGTCCGGAGCATTTGTAAAGTGGCATGGGCGGAACCAGACATCTGTCGACGCCAAAAACTCCACATTGTCCTTGGCTCGATGCGCCGAGAAGGTCGCCCCGTCGGGACGAAGAATGTCGCGGTGAATAAGGTTTCCGCTAACATCGCCCGTAAAAACATTTCCAACATACTCTTTCGGGAATGCGTCGCCGGTGTACAGAGTTCCACCCGACGCAGCGGTGAACCAGCCACCGACCTGCTCGGTACGGTTCAGATTGTTCTCGTCATAGCGTTGCTGCCGAATCTTGGTTCGCTGCTTCCGCCACTCCTGCGGACCTGTGAGGGGATACATCGGCGACGAAGGACGGCCATGGTCCGATATGTCCTGAGCGACGTCATGAACTTCCAATAACGGAGCGCGCGCCACGTAGTTCATCGGAACCACGACATGACGGATGTGTGTCGTGTTCTGCGATATGTACCGATTCCCGAAGTCGTCGAGGGTCGATCCAAACTGCGCCGGACCAGAGGCTGCTTCGGCTTTGCCGCTGATCGGATCGAATCGGAAATCTGTTCCGCGAACCAGAACGGCGGGCATTTCGGGATGGTCCGGCGAAGTAATGCGCCCATTCGAGCCGCTGTTGGAACAATAAATCCAGTTGTCGGTCCCAAGGCGGGGATTCGTGATACGGGCTTCGTGGTTCACCTTGGGAAATCCTGTGTACAGAACTTTGCGAACGTCCGCCTTGCCATCCCCGTTTTCATCCTTCATAAAGAGGATGTCTGGAGCGCTGGTGACGATTAACCCACCCTTCCAAGGCATGAAGCCGCTGACCGCGAGAACCTGATCCGCAAACACCGTGGTGCGGTCGATCTTCCCGTCCCCATTGGTGTCCTCCAGCAAACGAATCCGCGACCTGGCGGGCTTTCCCGCGGGCGGATCGTCCGGGTAATCCATCATTTCGGCTACGTAGATCTTGCCGTTCTCATCGAAGGCCATCTCCACCGGACTCATCACATCGGGTTCTGCCGCGAACAGCTCGACATGAAAGTCCTCGCTGAGCTTCATCGTTTTGAGCGATTCCTCAGGTGTCAATGATCGTTCTTCGCCTGTCTTTCGGGAGCAGGCGGACAGGCTTATCAAGGCGATCAACAGGGCCATGCGGCCATAAAGCGAACCATTCTTCATTGTGGGCAATCCTGGAACTCGACTAGTTCATGATATGCTTGCCCGCAATACGGATGACAACGACGAAGATTCTTGCGGGATGTTTCTTTGGCATTGTGCTGGTGAGCATCCTTCTCACCAGCGGGTTCGCGAAACCGATGAAGAACACGACGAAGCAGTTTCTCAATCTTGATGGTCAGAAGCCGCCGGGATACACGCATGTGGTCACTTCGCCTCCCGGCAATATGATTTTCATCTCGGGCCGAGGCGGGACAGGTAAGGACGGCAAGATGCCTCCGGATTTCGCAACTCAGGCGACGAACACTTTCGAGGATTTGAAACGATGTCTCGCTGCTGCGGGCGCAACGTTCAAAGACGTCGTGAAGATTAACTATTTCGTAACGGACATGGCGAATACCGCGGAGCTGCGCCGCATCCGAGCGAAGTATTTGAATATGGAGAATCCTCCTGCCGCGACGTTGGTGCAAGCCGGGCTAGGCGCCGGGCTGCTGCTTGAAGTCGAAGCGATTGCGATCGTTCCGGAGTGAGTTACGGGTTGCGCGTATCTTTCAGCAGATCGGCGACTTGCTCCACGATAATCTCTTCGACAGCGGAGCCGAACGGACCCGGCTGCCCATAGGCGATCATCGCGCCACCGCCTTCATAGCCGCCTTCGTCCAGCACCCGTCTGGATGGGATATACGCGAACACGTCGTTACAGTACCCGGCAACCCAGGTAGTGTCCCAACCATGTTGCGCCTTCAATCGGAGCGAATAATCTACGACGACCTCTCCACCCAGGGCTATGAAACTCAGTTCTCTTCCGAATTGCCAAGCCTGGACCGGATAAGGGTAGCGGTCCGGTAGCTTACCTTCGCGTCCGATGATGGAGAGCATATATTCGGCATGCCTCCTGATGGATGCGTTTGCGGCGCTATTATCCGCCAGTCGCCGTGTTAACTCTGTGCGATCCGGTGGGTGGTGGAACGGCAGATCGACTCTGCGAAAGACAGCAGAGACCGGCCCTGTTAACGGCTTCATCGTCTCATGCAGTGTGATGTCTACCGCTGCCGCGAGAATCTTTCCGTAGATCTGCGGCAAAGCAACCGAGTAGGAGGAAAGAGATGGGTCGCTCCCTTGATATCTTGGCAGCGGGTTGATGTCTGCCCCGCAGCCCTGGACGAATAGCGCGACCGCGCCTTCATAGCGCGCTTCCAGTTCATGCTGGGCGAATCCAGCCCAATCGCCGTTGATCTGGTAATTTCCCAGGGAGGTGTTATGGCACGAGTAGCCGAAGAGGATGGCCCGTACCTTTCCCGAGTCATCTCGCACCGCCATGATTGGCACATCCTGGTCGACAGGTCCAGGCAAGTTTCGCAACTTCACCCGACGGCGATTCACGCCAAATCCCGCTAATCCTTGACCGAACGAGACTGTTGCCGGCTTTATTCCAGCAACTGCTTCACCAACAGTCGCAATTACCTTTGACACGAGTTCTTGGGTGTATCGCGTGATGACTGCTTCCTGCTGAGCTGTGAAAGCCGGGTATGCAGGTTTAAGCATCCGACCGATTACAGGCGCGCTGTGCGTGTGAGAAGAATTGATAATTAGGCGCTCCCGTGAAAGACCATGCTGGTCCTTACAACCGCGCGCGATCTCGTCCGCCACGTCGCGAGGGAAGCCTAATAGATCAGAGGTAACAATGACGGACACATCGCCATCTGCCCACTTCAGCGCGAGACATTTTACGTAGATCTTCTGTAGCACTCCCTCGGACGGCTTGGTTCGCGCGCCGTACCCAGCCATCCAGATGGATTCCGTGGGCGTAATATCGCGTTTGGCAACTCCAGCCTTCCACGACGTCGTACCGGCCCCTCGCATGCTGGTTCCGCCCAGCGTTGATGCCGCCGCAAGGGCCTGCAGCACTTCGCGCCTTCCTATACGCTCTGAACTCATGCCTTCCAATCTACTGTATTTACGCTGCGACCTTGACCAATCTTTGAAGGGTGAAGATACCCTCAATTGCCGGCACAGTTCCGAAGAGCGCGCTTCAGCCATTCCAGGGTCTGGTCGGCATCCTGTTCCGTATGGGCCGTTGAGACGTAAAACCGTCCATCTGGGACGATAATTACGCCCTCAAGGAGGGCTGCGCGAAGAAACCGGCTCAACAATTCGCGATCATCCGCAAACGTATCCCGATAGTCGATCAGTTGAGGCTGATTGGTGAAGTGCAATGCGAAAGCAGTTCCGAAGCCCGATGTTTTCAGCGATAGTCCCACCTCGTGCGCGAGGCGCGGCAATTCGGACTTGATTCGTTCACCCAGTCCGATTCGCTTTGCAGAGAGCTTCGCCTCCATCCCGGGATAGTTCGGAGAGGCAGAAATCGGCAGCGGCGAGCGAGAGTGGATTTCCGTTGAAGGTACCGCCAAAAACGACACCCGAAGTGTACATTTGCTCCAGGATATCGGCCTGTCCAGCGATGACACTCAGCGGGACGCCGCCTCCGACTGCTTTGCCGAATGTTGCCAGATCGGGTGTCACGTTGAAATGAGCTTGCGCTCCGCCCGGATTTATTCGGAAACCTGTAATCACTTCGTCGAAGATCAACAGGCAGCCATGTTTCGTTGCCAATTCGCGGACGCTCTGAAGGTAGCCCGGTAGCGGCATCAGGCACCCGCTGTTGCATAGGACTGGCTCCATCATGATGGCGGCGATCTGTCCACGATGGGCCTCGAGGATCTGCTCCAGAATCTCCAACCGGTTCCAAGGAGCGACGATCGTGTTGTCTTCCGAGTTCGGTACTTGCCCTTTGGAGCCGCGTACAGTCTTTGGCTCTTCAAGCGAGCCGACGTCCGTCTGTTGCGGCTTATAGCTAAGTAAAGCTGAGTCCATCCAGCCGTGGTAGTGGCCTTCGAACTTCAGGATCAGTGGGCGATCGGTGTAGGCGCGGGCCAATCGATGGACAAGTTGCACGGCTTCGCTGCCGCTTGAGGTGAAGGCGACGCGTTCGGCGCACGGAACCATTGCCTGAATCTTCTCGGCAACGACAAACTCAAGTTCGTGCTGGGCTCCGTAGCTTAAGGGCTTCTCGATCTGGCGTCGCAGCCGCTCCACCATTCCAGGATGGCTGTAACCGAGGATCATCGGTCCCCAGGCAAGCTGGTAATCGATGTATTCGTTTCCATCAACGTCTCTGAGGTGGGATCCGTGACCTTCTTCAAAGAAGAGGGGAACAGGCGCTTTAGCACGAAAGGGGCTGCTGACGCCCCCTGCAAGGGAACGGCGCGAGCGCTCCAGCATTTCGACCGACTTATCCCAATTCCTGATCAAACAATCCATCCTTTCGTTCTGGCCCAGCCGTCGTCCCACGTACAACCAATTCCGTGGGGATCGCGATTCGCTGCTCCGTACTCTCGCCGGCGATGTTCGAGAGTAAAGTTCGGGCGGCGACTCGCCCCACTTCTTCAGGGAATGACCGTATGGTCGTGAGCGGCGGCGTCATCTCGGTACCGAGATCGTCGTAACCGACAACACTCACGGATTCAGGGACAGCAATTCCGGCCAGTTTCAACCTCTCGATCACACCTACAGCAACTAAATCGTTCGTCACAACCAGGGCCGTGGGAACATTGCCCGATTCAATCAACGTTTGCATCGCCTGAAATCCAGCGAGTATCCCGGGCGGCACGTCCGGCAGGTGCAAAAAATGCACGAACTGAGGCCGATATGGCAGGTCCAGCGCATCCAAAGTTTGCCAATACGCCCGATATTTTTCAGAATTCGGGAAGCCGATAAATCCGATCTGTCTGTGGCCGAGACTTGCCAGATGCTGTAGAGCTTGACGCGTGCCCGATCCATAATCCGGACCGACGGCTGTGGCATTCTCGCCCTGCACGATGAGATCGGTGAGAACGACGGGCATCTCCTGGCCTAATAACAGGTCGAGCGTCTTCTTCCTGAGACCGCCCGCTACAAGATAGCCACGGATGCCCATGGCTTTGTTTCGCTTCCAGTGTTCTTCAAAATCTTCGTCCTCGCCAACGGAATGAAAAACCAGCGAGTGCCCGAGCTGCCTGCATATCTGCTCTGCTCCCAGGAGCACACGGCTATAGCCGGGTTGAACAAAGTGGAAGATATTCTCCCCGATTAGAAATGCCAGACTCGCGCGGGACGACGTACGGGCAATTTCGTTCGGCGGCATGGCGGAAGCGACAAAGGTACCCTTGCCGACGACTCTTATCAAGAGACCATCTTTTACCAAGCCATCTAGAGATTCTCGGATCGAAGTTCGGGAAACACCAAATCGCTCGGCGAGAGCGCGCTCAGAAGGTAGTTTGCCCGACGGCCCATAGAGTCCGTTATCGATTTCTTGACGGAGAACCGTTCGAAGCTGAACCGGCAGCGCTTGTGCCGTGCGGGTTTGGAGAATCACCATAGCATCCGTGGTATGGAGTGGTCTACTTATTTGACCGGAGAAGCTGTGGCCGCGTCAAGCAAAAACTGTCATTTTCACACGCGATTCGAATTTTCTTGACATTCATACCGGTCTACCGATAGCATACGACCACTGCATACCGCTCAATTTAGAAAGGATCAATATGTCCCGAAGGCATGCAAGTCTTTTAGTTTGCGCGGTGGTTTCTCTGCTATTTTTATGGCCTCCCATAGGCCGGACGCAGACAACCACAGCTAGCTTGGTGGGTACGGTCACGGATTCGAGCGGAGCGATTGTCGCGCACGCGAAAGTACTTGCCAGCGCGACAGCCACGAATCAGACGCGTGAGGTTACCACGGACGGCGAGGGCAACTATATCTTGACCAACCTCCCGGTGGGACAATATCAGCTCTCGGTTTCGAAAGAGGGCTTTCGAACTGAGGTAACACAGGGAATCGTACTGCAGGTGGGTCAAAGAGCCCGCATGGACGTCACACTGCAGACCGGGAACGTGGTCGAGACAGTAAATGTCACAGCGCAGGTTCCCATCGTCAGTAGCGAGGATGCGGTTTTCGGCGATGTCATCGAGAACAAACGGGTCGTCGAGTTGCCGCTGAACGGGCGAAACTTTAATAACCTTGCATTGCTAACGCCAAACGTGCAGAATGGCATTCCGGGCGGCGCAACGCTGCAAAATTTCCTCGCGGGCGGTATCGCAATTTGGGCGCACGGGAATCGCGATACCGATAATGAATGGAATCTCGATGGCGCCACGATGAACGTTGGCTTCTACAACTGGAATTCCTTCAACCCATCGATCGACGCGCATTAACGAGTTCAAGATGCAGACCGGAGCATTTCCGGCGGAGTATGGATTTCAGGCTGGCGCCAACGTCAATATCGTTACCAAGGCCGGGACCAATGACCTGCACGGAACGCTGTTTGACTTCTTGCGCAACGACAAAATGGACGCGCGCGGGTTCTTTCCAACCTCCAAGCCCAAACTGCGGCAGAATCAATTCGGCGGCACATTTGGCGGCCCTGTCTACATACCGAAGCTTTACGACGGCCGGAATCGCACGTTCTTCTTTTCAAATTACGAAGGAATTCGAATTCGCCAGGAACAGTTCGGCCGATTCACGGTTCCCTCTGACGCGCAGCGCGGGGGCGATTTCAGCCGGACCTACACAGGGGCGCCGTATACGGGCACGGTCTTGGATCCGTCATCTCGTACACCTTTTCCTGGAAACGTAATTCCGCCGAATCGAATTGTCAGTCAGGCGCAGAACATCCTGCCGTACTATCCGCGAGCGAACAAGCCGGGTCAGGTTTTCAATTACGAGATTTTAGCCCCGGTAATAACCGACAGCAATTCGACGATTCAACGTCTCGACCACCAGCTCACTGAAAAGGATTTCCTTTTCGGCAGAGGGGCGTACGACAACCGGGCGCGTCCTGATCCCGAGTTCTTTCCGGGCTTTGTGAGGAACACGGGCCTGAAAGCTTACAACATCGTCCTAGGGCATACACGCGTTTGGAGTCCGACGGTTGTGCAGGAATCGCGCGTAGCATTTAATCGCAGCTTTATCTTCCAGTCAGACCCAAGGGAGAACACGGACTTCAGCATTGAGAAGGAACTCGGGATACCCGGAATACCAGCGGCCGGGCAGACCAATGGATTTCCCTATTTCAATATTTCCGGATTCGCGGGCTTCGGCGATATGACGAACAATCCGCTGATACAGCCGGACCAGGTGTGGCAGTGGCTGAGTAATCTAACTGTCAACCGCGGGCGGCACACGATAAAGTTTGGCGGCGATGTTCGCTTGATGCGCTCCGATCGAACACAAGGTCTGACCGTTCGAGGTAGTTTCACGTTCGCGGCCAACAATCCGGTTGGCTCCGGGTTTGGTTTCTCGGATTTTCTTCTTGGCTTGCCCCAGCAATCCGCTTTGGGAAGCCGCGCGACCACCATCCGTATGCGCACCGTCCGAGCCGGGTTCTTTGTTCAGGATGATTGGCGCGCGCATCGGAAGCTCACACTCAATGTGGGCCTGCGTTACGAGCCGAGCACGCCGGTGCACGATGCTCGCGGAGAAGTGACCGGCTTCGACTTTGTCGCAGGCCAACCGATTCCGATGAAGACCGGCGATCCGTTTTATCCGCACGATTGGAATAACTTGGCGCCACGCTTCGGATTCGCCTGGCGACCTTTCGGAAGCGAACGCACTGTGATTCGTGGCGGGTACGGCATCTACTATAACTACACGATGAATCTCGCTCTCACGCGCATCGCCAGTAACCCGCCGTGGGCCGTGCTGACCAATTACTTCGCCGATCCAAGCGCTCCTCCGATCACGTTCGACAATCCATTTCCAAGCGCCGTAGCCGGCGCGCCTCCTCCACCGAATTATGGCGGCTTCACTCCTGATTTCAAGGCGGGCTACTCGCAGTTGCGTTCGCTACACATCGCGCAGCAGCTTACGGATCACGATGCGGTCGAAGTCGGCTATGCAGGGAACCTTGCGCTCGGTGGAGATCGCGCGGTCAATGTCAACGACGCTCCTCCCGGGCCAGGCGCCATTCAGACGCGGCGTCTCTTGCCGCAGTACGGCGTGCTGACACAGATCCGGTCGGATGCGAAGACTTTCTATAACGCCGGAACCGTGAAGTACACACGCCGGTTCAGCGATGGCCTGACTATCCTGAGCTCTTATACGTTCTCGAAGACGATCGATCAAGCGTTCTCGTCCATTGCGGGCAACCCGACAGGCGGCGCTGTATCGCAAACAGCGGCAAACCTGTCACAACGGGGCCTGTCCGGCTCGCATCGTACGCACGTTTGGGTGACGAGTGGTGTGTACGAATTGCCGTTCGGGAATGGTCGAAAGTTCCTGAACCGGCGCGGATTGACTGACGTGATCTTGGGTGGATGGCAAATCAGCTCGATTGTCACGATCCAGTCGGGTGGCGCTTTTGCCGTGACATTGCAGGATGCAGTGGCGGGACTGAACACGGGAACCGAACAACGGCCAAACCGTCTACGGGATGCAAACCTTGCGTCGAGTGAGCGCTCGATCAATCGCTGGTTTGATACGAGCGCCTTTGTGCGGCCGCCGCAATATACGTTCGGCACGGAAGAAACCCGAACCGTCTACATGCCTGGACTGGCAAATATCGATGCCAGTCTGAAGAAGGCATTCCGGCTGCTGGAACGGATGGATCTCGAGTTCCGCGCGGAGTATTTCAATGTACTGAACCGAACGAACTTTGGCCAGCCGGGCAATGTATTAGGTAGTCCGAGCTTCGGTATTATCTCGGCGGCTGGCCCTGCCAGAGTGGGACAAATGAGCCTGAAGTTGGTATTTTAATCGTGCGCATCGGCATCGCATCCATCCTCCAGGAGAGCAACACTTTTTCTCCTGTCTTCACGAGATATGAGGACTTCAATCCGGTGTTCGGGCAGGCAGTGCTCGAACGACACACGGGCAAGCTCACCGAAATGGGCGGGTTTCTTCGTGTGCTGGCTGATGCTCGCGCAACGGTCGTGCCGATCTGCGCAGGGTGGGCGATCACTGCCAACCGGCTGTTGCGCTCAGACTTCACCAAGCTGGCGGATCGATTCGAACAGGAGCTTGCGAAAGCGGAAATCGACGGTTTGCTGTTTGCAATGCATGGAGCGCAGACCGCCGAGGGCGCCGACGACGTGGAAGGCGCGCTGCTCCGCCGCGTGCGCGCCCGGCTAGGTCCCGATAAGCCGGTCGGCGTTACGCTCGACTTGCACGCCAACATCACCGCAGCGATGGTTCACCATGCGACCTACCTCGTCGGATACCATACCTATCCGCATGTCGATATGTATGAGGTCGGTCAGAAAGCGGCTCGCATTCTGTTGCGTACACTGCGGGGCGAGATAGAGCCGGTAATGGCGTACCGAAAACTGCCCTTGATCATTCCGCCCGAGAACTGCTCGACGCAACGCGGACCGATGAGCAGGTTGATCCGCTCGGCACAGGCGCGAGAAGCGGCCGGCCAAGCGCTTTCGCTCTCCATCTTTCCGGTGCAGCCCTGGCTCGATATCGAGGAGATGGGCTGCGCCACTGTTGCCGTAGTAGACGGCAATAGTGGAAAGGCGCAGAAGTATGCGGATGAACTTGCTGCAAAATTGTGGCGCTGGAAGGAACAGTTTGCTGTGCAACTCACGCCACCGAACGAAGCCATTTCGAGCGCTCTCCGTATAAAGGGCGGACCTGTGATTTTGTCCGAATCCGCCGATAGTACGGGGTCGGGGTCGCCTGGAGATAGTACTGGTGTTTTGAAGCATCTGCTCGATGCGCCCCTCGATGGCCCCGCGGCGATTTTTCTTGTGGATCCCGAGTCCGTTGACGCAGCGTTTCGCGCTGGCGTGGGCGCTACGATTCAGAGACGAATGGGCGGCGCCTTCGATAAAAAACACTCAAAACCGGTGAAGGTTAAGGGTTATGTAAAGCTACTATCGGATGGTCGATGGACAGCGCGAGCCCGAGGTTACAACACCGGAATCACGACGAGCATGGGAAGAGCGGCGGTGATTGAAGCCGGTCACGTTAAAATCTTGTTGGCAGAACGATCCGCAATGACTGTTGACCCGGAACTGTTCCGCAGTCACGGAATCGACCCTCTGTACTGCAAGATCGTGGTTGTCAAGTCTCCGGCCGGGTTTCGTTCCGAGTACGAGCCGATTGCGAAGAAAATCTTCCTGGTAGATACACCGGGCGTGAGCACGGCCAAATTTGAGACGCTGCCATACAAACGAATTCCTCGTCCCATGTATCCGTTCGATCGCAACACGCCTACGCCACAAGGCCTTCCATCACGATGAGGAGACTTGCTGTCCGGCACAGGATCGTTCTGCTGGCGCTGCTGATCAACGCGGTTTGTTACACAGACCGGGTCTGCATCGCGATTCTTGGTCCGGAGATCAGCAAAACGTTTCACTTCAATCAGGCCGAAATGGGCCTGGTTTATAGCATCTTCAGCTTGTCCTATTTCCTCGGACAAACACCATGGGGAATCGCAGCCGACCGCTATGGGTCGCGATTCATCGTGAGTTTCGCTGTGTTCTTTTGGTCCGTTTTCACCGGATTGACAGCGATGGTCTGGAATTTAACGTCGCTGCTGGCCGTGCGATTCACATTCGGCGCGTTGGAATCAGCGTTGTCACCATCGGTGGCGTCTGCATTCAATCGGTGGGTTCCTATCAATGAAAGAGCGACTTCGTTCGGGGCGTTCCTCGGCGGTGGAAGATTGGGGGGCGCAATAACGCCTCCAATCGCGGGCTTTCTTCTGCTTCATTACGGGTGGAGAATTCCATTCCTTGTTTTCGGCGCTATCGGACTCGTGGGCACCGTGCTTTGGTTGTGGTGGTATCGCGATGCGCCGGTGGACCACCCGAGTATCACGCAAGCGGAACTGGAACGCCTGAGGGAACCGGAGACAGAACACGGAGAGACGACACGGACAGATTGGAAGCAACTACTGCGTTCCCAACGACTATGGTGTTTACTGGGTGTGGCGTTCGGCGCCACGTTCTTATGGCAGTTCTATGCCACCTGGTTTCCCACGTACTTGCGCGAGCGCCGCGGTATGTCGATGACCGAGTCATCAATGTACGCGAGTCTTCCGTTCCTGGTGGGACTTTTCGCGAATTGGATCGGTGGCTTGCTGACCGATTGGATCGGCCGCCGGACGGATCACCGGTATGCAAGAACCGTAGTCGGACTGGCCTCGCTATTTGCAGGGGCCGCGTTGATGTCGAGTGGGATCTGGTGGCAGACCGCATCGACGGCAGCGTTGCTGATGGGTTTGGCGGCCGGCGCCGTAGATCTTTATCTTGGCGCGGCCTGGTCATCGGCTACAGACATCGGTGGAGCCGCGGGAGGGGCGGTCGCCGGCTTGATGAATGCTGCTTCCAACTGTGCTGCATTCGCTTCACCCGCGCTGATGGGTTGGGTCCTGCTGAAGACGAACAATTGGGACTATGTGCTTCTTCTTAGTGTTGGAACAACGTTGATCGCCACGGTATTGTGGCTATTTGTTAATCCCCGGCCGCAGAAACCAGCTTTGCTGTCCGCGGCTGTCCCGGTAGCGGAGTCTTGATGTGCGGCGTTTGATAGTAATAACGACGGCAATTCTCGCGGCGGTGATTTGCGGTATTTCGGCTATCGATCCCGATCTCCCTTCTCCTGCGCCGAAGGTGACCGGTGTTTTCCCACACGGCGCCCATCGGGGCTCTGTCACCGAAGTGGAGTTGAGCGGACAAAACCTGCACGACACTGTGTCTGTCGAGTTCGCGGGAAAGGGCGTTAAAGCTGAAATCCTGTCTGGTACGGCATCGAAGCTGGATATCCGAATAAGTGTTGATGCTACTGCGGAGACAGGACTTCGCGATTTCCGGCTGACTACCGGACGCGGGGTTTACGTGGGCGTTTTCGATATTGGGGCCTTGCCGGAAATTCGAGAGTCGGAGAACAACGACGATTACCGCAAGCCCCAACCGATTTCGCTTCCGGTATTGGTAAACGGGATCATTGGGAATGAAGATTGGGATCACTTCGGCTTCAAGGCGAAGGCTGGAGAGACGCTGGTTTTCGATGTATCGGCGACGCGTCATGGATCGCGCCTCGACGCCGACCTTGCGATTCTCGATGAACACGGAGAAGAACTTGCGTGGGTGGATGACGTCACCATCTTCGGGGATCCGCATCTGGAATACACGTTTGAGAAAAGTGGTTCCTACGTCGTCCGTGTTGGTTCGCTCGCCGGCGGCGCTGCCTCTGATTACCGTCTTTCCGTTGGACGATTGCCTTATGTGAGAAGAGCGGTACCTGCGGGCCTGGGAACCAATCAGACCGCCGTAGTTACTCTGACAGGTGTTCATCTCGATCAATTGGATGAAATAGTGCTCGGCGATGGACTCTTGCGCGGTGAGATTTTAGACAAAAATGACAAGCAGGCTCGGGTCCGTTTTCGCGTACCACCCGATGTTGCTCCCGGCACTTATAAACTTCACCCGCGGGCGAAGGGCGCCGAGATTGTCCTGCCAACGGTAATGCAGATTTCCCGGCTTCCGGAGATTACGCCGGCAAGTGCGCCAACAGAGTTGTCAAAGGCCGTGGAAATACGTCCATCCACTGTTGTCAATGGCGCCATCGAGCAGCCACGCGCCTCCCACTATTACCGATTTTCCGCGCGAGCCGGGGAGACCTTTGTATTCGCCGCGCAATCGATGAAACTGGGATACCACCTGGATCCAACGTTAACGCTATTCGACAGTGATGGGACGAAGTTGGCGTTCGCAGACGATCCCGGAGCGGATGACCGCTCCGACGAGTATCAACTCGATAACGACTTGAGCTATCGATTCACAAAAGATGGCGCCTACGTGGTGGCGGTGCGTGACGCGATGTACCGGGGCGGCGAACAGTTGGTCTACCGGTTGACCATAGAACGACGGCCCCCGCAGTTCATCTTGGAATTGCGCGAGCCCACGAAGACTCTGTACATAGGGCAAGACGATACAATTCAAATACGAGTGCGCCGCCGGGCGGATTGGAATGCTCCAGTCGATGTGTGGCTCGAAGGTCTGCCTGAGGGAGTCGCTACAGAAAAGCGAACCGCTGAACCGAAAAACACAATCGTAAAGGACACTTGCGGCGTCGACCGCGAGATAGATGGGACGATCGTTCTCTTGCCGCTTCGCGCGCTGAACGCCCACGCAGGGCGCTCGGAGTTTCTGGTCAAAGGTCGAGGCGTGCTGAACGGAAACACTGTTGAACATACGGCGATCGTGCGATACGAGCATGCGGCGGCGGGATACACGTATGGTCCCATGCAAGTGCAGAAAGCGGAGATGACGATAGCTACTGCTCCGAAAGTATTGCTCTCTCTGAGCGACCAAATCAGTGTAGATGCCGGAAAAGAAACAACAGTGACTGTCAACGTTCGCCGCTTTGGACAAGCGAAAACGGAACCAATGAGGCTGCGCGCCAGCGGCGCCGGTGTGAAGCCTGCCGAAGTGGAAGTCCCTGACACGGCTCGGAACGCGACGTTTCCGGTTGCAATCAGCCCGGATGCGAAATCGGCGCGACTGATTGTTCAAGCTCTCGGAGCGGACGGCCAGGTGCTCGGCGAATCCGCGCCGGTCATAGTTCACACAAAGATAAATGCGAAAGAGGCGGACAAGCGGCCATGAGAAAACTCCTTGCGTCTGTTTCGGCGACGCTTGCTGTGGCGGTGACGGCGACGGCGGCTACCGTCAGCTTGAAACTATACCCACCCGAGATCCGCGTGCATGCCGGCGACAGCCAGATGGTTTTGTTGGTTGCGACCGGCGCGGATGGCGTGACAAGAGAGGTAACACCCGAAGCCAAGTGGAGCTACAGCGCGCCGTCTTCTGCGGTCATAGCGAATTCCCGAACTCTGAACGCTTTGAAACAGGGATCTGGCGAACTGGTAGCCGACTTCGATGGAGTTTCGGCAAAGGTTTCTGTGGAAATTCTCCCCGAGCGCCATCACGAGTTGAGCTTTATCAATGACATCGTCCCGATCTTTACCAGAGCGGACTGCGCAAATTCGAATTGTCATGGCTCCGTGCGAGGACAGAAGGGTTTCAAACTCTCGTTGTTCGGGAGTGATCCGCAACTCGACTACGACGCGATTACGAAGAATTCGGAAGGTCGAAGAATCAATCGGGACGATCCGTCGAAGAGCCTCGTCCTCTTGAAGCCCACGATGCAGATCGCGCATGGTGGGGGACTCCGATTCAAAGTGGGCTCTTCGGAATATAAGTTGATGCTCGAATGGTTGACGAAACGCGCTCAATATGACGCGCCTGGCCAAGCCCGACTTCGAAAGCTTTCGGTTTATCCTCCGGAGTACCGCCTGACAGGCTCTGGCAATACGCTGCAGTTGATCGCAGTCGGGGAATATAGCGACGGTTCGGTCCGTGACCTTACCAACATCGTGCGATATAGCTCGAATATTGCGGCCATTGCTTCGGTGACGACAGGAGGGATGGTGAAGTCGGAGATCCCCGGTGAGACCGCCATCATGGCTCGCACAATGGGTCAGGCGGCGGCGGTTCCAGTATTGGTGGTGAAGGATCGTCCAATGGCGAACTATCCTGTTGTGCAAGAGAGGAATTATGTCGATAAGTATGTCTTCGCCAAGCTCAAACGAATTAATGTGATTCCATCGGAACTCTCCACGGATGAAGAGTTCGTACGTCGTGTTTATTTGGACACAGTCGGTCATCCGCCGGCGCTTACCGAAGTTACGGCATTTCTTAGTTCGACGCGGACCGATAAGCGCGCAGAACTCATTCACCAGTTACTCGATCGGCCTGAGCGCGCTGACACATGGGCCATGCGGTTCGCCGATATGTACAGAGCCGGTTACAACGAAGCCGGGCAAAAGGGCGGTGGCGCATATGCGCGATGGTTCCGGGATGAAGTGCGGAAGGATGTCCCGTACGACGAGATGGTTCGAAAGATGCTGGTCAGTCAAGGCAGGCACGATTTCGAAGGCATCTCGAATTTTTATTTTGTCAGTCGTGAGATCACGCCCGAGGAGTCGGGGACAAATGTCAGTCAGTTACTCTTAGGGCTGCAAATCGAGTGTGCTCGGTGTCACAACCATCCATTCGAAAAATGGTCTCAGGATGACTTCTACGGGTTTGCTGCTTTCTTTGCGCGTGTCAGCCGCAAGGACATGTACCTGAACAATCACAATGGGACATACCTGAAGGAATCCGGGGAGTTGCTCCATCCCAAGACACATAAGCCTGTCATTCCCAAGTATCTTGACGGTGATACCGAGCCCGTGCGACCGGATCAGGACGTTCGAGAGAAGCTTGCGCTGTGGGTCACCAATCCGCGGAACCCATACTTTGCCCGCGCAACCGTGAATCGAGTGTGGAAGTTCTTTATGGGACGTGGTTTGGTGGAACCTGTCGATGACTTCCGCGTTACCAACCCGTCGACGAACGAACCACTTCTGAATGCCTTGGCAGCGGAGTTCGTAAAGAACGGCTACAGTCTAAAGCATCTCGAGCGTCAGATTCTCAATTCGCGCACGTATCAGCTATCGTCGGTCACGAATGACACCAATCGGGAAGATCAAATCAACTACTCTCATTTCCTGGTGCGGCGGTTGATGTCGGAGCAGATCATGGACTCTATGTCGCTGGTTACCGGCATCCCGGAGAAGTTTCCGAGCATGCCGCTCGGAAAACGAGCGATGAGTATCCCCGTACTGCCTTTCGGAAAACCGCATTACATGATGAAGGTCTTCGGCCGGAATGATCTGCGCGAAGTGATCTGCGAACGCGATACCAAACCGAGCGTCGCTCAAGTGATGCATTTGGTAAGCGGGGACACGATACAACGCCAGATCACGACACCTGGTGGCAATCTCGACGCATGGCTGGACGACAGTAGTTTGTCCGATCGCGGTATCGTATCGAATCTCTACCTGTCGGCTCTGAGCCGCAAGCCGCAGAATGACGAAATCGCGGCGGCTTTACAACCAATTCAGACTGGCGGCACGAAAGAGTCAAGGCGCAAAACATTCGAGGATCTCCTTTGGGCGATCTTTAACTCGAAGGAGTTTCTGTTTCATCATTAGTTGTAAACGGGATCAGGTATGGAAGATTTTGACCGGCGCTCATTTATCAAAATCGGTTCGCTTGCCGCGTTCCGCTGGATCACGATGGGAGATGTTCTGCAGCAGCGCGCTATGGCCGATGCGAAGCGTGGTGAGGATATCTCCGTCATCCATCTATTTCTCACCGGCGGCATGAGTCAGATGGATACTTTCGATCCGAAGCCGAACTCCAAACCCGAGTTGCGGAGTAAGTTCAAAGAGATCCCGACCAGTGTTTCCGGCGTGCGCGTAACGGAGCATTTGCCGCGATGCGCTAAGCTGGCGCACAAGTACACGATCATCCGCTCGATGACTCACAAGACGCCGGTTCATGTTCCGGCGTGTGGTTTGATCTTAAGCGGGCATTTACCGCTTTCGAGCATTACTCATCCCTGCATTGGATCGGTGGTCAGCAAGGAACTCGGACCGCGTAATGAACTTCCTGCGTTCTTCTCCGTTCCCGGGTCGACAGGTTATTGGGAGGGTGCTGGCTATCTGGAGCCGCGATTCAATCCATTCGACGCAGGTAACCCGAATATCGATAAATTTCAGGTTCGCGATCTGGAATTGCCGCTCGGCGTAGACTGGGCGCGCATGGACCGCCGCCGTTCGCTCCTGGCGCTTGCAGATGATAAGTTCCGCCGGTACGACTCGCAACACGTGATCGAGAACATGAATTCGTATTACCAGACGAGTTTCGGGTTGATGCAATCTTCTCGTGCCAAGAAGGCCTTCGAGATCGGTGAAGAGCCGGAAAAACTAAGAGACTCGTACGGTCGCACTTCGCTGGGGCAGGGAGCTCTTTTGGCCCGGAGATTGGTGGAGGCCGGAGTGCGCTACGTCACCATATCTCGTGGATTCAACACCTGGGATCACCACGCTAATATCTTCCCGCTGTTAACGGACACCTTCCTGCCGGAGTTAGACAACGCGCTAGCGACACTGATCGAGGACCTCGATTCACGAGGCATGCTGGCGAAGACTCTGGTTATCGCCACAGGGGAGTTCGGCCGTACGCCTGAAATCAACGGCAATAAAGGACGCGACCACTGGGCGCATGCGTTCTCTCTTGTCATGGCAGGCGCCGGTGTTCCGGGCGGTCAGGTTTGGGGTGAGACAGATAATGACGGAGCTTACGTCACGAAAGACCCCGTTGAGATCCCGGATTTTACTGCCACCATTTACGACAAACTTGGGGTGAACTTCAACAAGGAATATGTCAATCCTCTCGGCCGGCCGACGAAGCTGGCTGGTGACGGAGCGAAGCCATTGAAGTTTCTTTATTCGTCATGACAGCGTCTCGTGCGATTTTAATTGCTCTTGGCGCAGCCATGGCGCTTATGGCCGAGCGGCAACCGCTGGAGTTCTCGATCGACTGGGTGAACAATCCCAAAGAGGGATGGTCCACGATCCTCCAGCATCGAACTTTTCAAAGCCAACGAATGAAGAGGGAGGTCGGGTACAGTATCTTTCTGCCGCCCGATTATGAGACTTCGGGCCGCCGTTATCCAGTGATCTATTGGCTTCATGGCGCCGGGGGAAACGAGATCTCCGGCGCGCGCGTTGCTGAGCATTTGAAGCAAGCAATCACGTCCGGTCAGGCGCGTCCTGTGATCATGGTCTTCCCTAATGGCGGGAAAAAGACCGAATATCGAGACTGGCCGGAGCAACACATCCTTCCGGAGTCGATGATCATTCACGAACTGATTCCATACATCGACGCGACTTATAGAACTGAAGCAACGCCACGCAGTCGAGCGATCGAGGGAATGTCCATGGGCGGCAACGGAGCATTGAAACTCGCCTTCAAATATCCGGAGTTGTTCGGATCCGTCGTGGCTTATGCCGGCTCATACAAACGATTGCCGCTCGACGGATACTTTGCTGGAGTCGCCGCCGAGCAACAAGCGTGGATTGCGAAGCTGAGTCAGTGGTATTCGCCTGATGATGACGTATTTGAGCTGGCGAAGAAGAATGGCGGTCGGATGGGCCACCTTCGGATTCGCTTCATCGTCGGAACGAAGGATATCTCGATGGAGGATGCAGAAGCGCTTCACGCATCGTTAAAGAGTCTTGGACTTTCGCATGAGTACGAAATCCTGCTCGGTGTCGCGCACGATAGCGAGACTTACTACCGAAAAGCGGGAGTCAGAGGATTCCAGTTCCACGCCGAGTAGAGGGCCACAAACATTCTTACCGTCCACGCCAGTTCCAGCGCACCCAGTAGTACTCCTGCACCCGGGTCATTTGGCCTTCGCGGGCGAGGATGGCGGCGTACAACATGGTCTTCGCAAGATGCGACTCGCGTTCGCGGGAGGTCAGGTCGAAGGCAATGTTGTTGCCGGCGATAGAGATCTCGAGATCCGGTTTGATATCCCCAACGAGTGAGTTTAGAACAGATCCTGGGAGCGATCCGCGCAGCCAGGCGAATGCGCGGCCCTCGTTCTGCAACCATTGATCCACCGTCTCCTGAAGGATGTTGGCCGGAAGTGTATTGAATGCAGAGAGCCTCACCTCTACGTGTGCGATGGTGTCCGCGGGGAAGCCGGCAGCTCGCAACACGCGCGCGAGTTCGGCGTGCAGCATGGTGCCGAATGACGCATTGCCTGCCGCCCGCCGGCCGCTTGCGCGCAAATTCAGCAACGCTTGACGTATCGATGTTTGCAGGTCGATCGCCATCGGCGCGGGCAACTGCGCTTCCGCGACTTGTTGGCCGGCGCCGCGCTCGAGTTGAGCAAAGATCGCGTCGATCCGCCGCTCCACCCGCTCCTCTCGATATTGGGCCTGCCATTGCGCCCTGGTTGTGGTTCGTGTGCCGGGCTCGGGCGTTACACCGCCGAGATCGGGGAGGCCCGGTTGCACAGAAGGGGCCGCGGGTGTTGCGACTTCAGTTATCTCCACTTGCATATTGAGGGGGTTGACGGTGCTCACCTCGACTGGTCCCGCAATGGGCCCGGGCAGGTCCGGCGCATTGGCGAGATCGATCGCACCCGTCGCGAGCGGACCGGTGTCTTCGACGACGGATAAGAGTTGATTGCCGATCGGGGCACTCCCGTATGGCATCGTGTTGAGCGGCTCCGCTCCCTCCAGAGTCCTCGAGACCAATTGATTCAGAACCGTTCGTTGGAGGAATCCTTTAATGCCTGTAGGTGGACCCGCAGTTGTTTCGATGCCGGAGGAAGCGGCGATATCCTGCTAGGAACGTCGGGTTCCGGGGATGAGACCTGCGCTTCGATGTCGGATGCACTCTCTTGGACCGGTTCTGTCGTAACGGTTTCGGGTTGGGGAGCGGACCTTGGGCGCGACATCATCTGCGTCAGGAACGTTGCTCCTCCGCCGATGACGCCGCCCCATGCTCCTGACTCGACCCATGACATAGGTCCGCCGATCTGAGCTGCCTGGAAACGGCGTTCGGATTCCGACAGGGATAATTTGGATCCGGCGTAGCTGGTGATGTCGGTCGCGGCTGCGCCTGCAAAGTTCGATGCGAATCCGCCGAACATACCTTCGGTGACAGTGGCGGCGGCGGTCCCTTCCTCCAATCCGAGCAGAGCCGATGCTCCCGCGCCGATACCTTTGCCGAAGAAAGGCAGCGCGATCGAGAGATCGCCAACTGCTCCTTTAACGATATCGATGGATGGAATCCCGTGAAATCGTTATAAGAAGTGTTTCCCATCCGATAGGCGTGGGCTCGCGCGGCGTGGGTGTCCATGTAGAATCCGGTCGCCACGTTACCCATCCCGTGAAGCAGCTTGTTTGCTCCGAGTCCTATCTTGTTTCCGGACCAGCCAAAGTAGCTCCAACCGCCTTCCTCCCAATCTTCACTCGCAGCTTTCCGGATGTCCTCCGCGTTTTCTTCGTAGATCTCGCCTGCGGTCTTGTCCGGCATGTGCGTGCTGCGAAATTCGTTCATGGCGTCCATCGCTTTTTGCGCGCGGCCGGAGAGTTCTTGCGCGACCCCTTTTATCTTGGCGACGAGTTGCGCTTGGTCTCTGTTACCGGGCATCAAAACGCCCTCCAGACTGGTTGCGCTCTTCAGGAGGCCGGGGATGATGTTGTGCCAGTACTCCCAAACCTCGTTCTGCGCATAATCGGCAGGATCGGCAGCCATGTCGTTCAGACGATCGCTGACCTTTTGCTGGAGGAACTCCGCCCGGGCATTCATCAGAGCGATGTCCGAAAGTTGACGTGCGTCATTGAGAGCGATCAGCGTCCAAAGGTAAGCGCCGCGTAAGGAGATCGGGTCAAGCGATGCGAGCGCGAGGGCGCCGTGATCGTCGGGCAATTTTTTGAAATCGCAGTGAACGTCAACTCGGTCGGCGTATCGTGCTCGCCGTCCGGATCGGGAATTTCGACATTTACTAGCGGATTGCCGATCGGTTCGAGCATCTGGCGCGCCGCCTCGTTGCGGGCGATCTCGGCGATATATGGCTCGGGGTCGGTGTGATTGCGGGCGGCATCGAGCAGGGGCGGCATCAAGGCGGCGAGCAACTCTTCGCGCGAAACGTATTCAGTGCCGGGCGCGAGCAAGTTCCGGAGCGGGACTTGCGCGAAGAAGAGGCCTTGGGGTCCGGTGTAGGGAATGCCGCGACGAAGATGCTCGCGCCGGTACGCGGCATCCTGGAGCATCTGGAGGGAATCGGACTCGAGCGCAATGGCGAGGAACGGATAATCGGCGAGCGGGTTGTCCGGTATCGGCTCACACGTTGTCAACGCGGGATTGTCTGCCGAGCAGGTTGCATCGAGGGGCTTGCGCTGGATCTCCTTGACACCGCGATCGGCTTGCTGCGCGACATGCGCGAGTTCGTGCGCGAGGAGGAGTTCGCCTTGTCGTGTTGCCGGCTGATATTCGCCGCGGCCAAAGAAGATGTCGCTGCCTTGGGTAAAGGCGCGCGCTTTAAGTGCAGCGGCAGCTTGTTCGGCGGCGGGACCGGTGTGAATCCGGACATCTCGCAACAAGTCGCCAAACGTGGCTTCTTCTGCGGCTCGGTCGGCATCCTGCTCGTCGCGGAGCATACGCTGAACGGCCTGGTTGCCGGCGTGACTGAGAGCGTTCGGCGATGCGGCTTGCGCGGCGGCCGTGGAAGGCGCGTTATTGGCGGCCGTTGAATGCTCGACGTCAAAGGAGGGCATAGTAGTGCTTGAAATCCGTGATGGAGGGAGCCTTGCCTTGCTTCAGCAACTGCCGGCTCAGGGCTGAGGCGAGCTGGCGCATAGTCACCGTCCCGCCGTCCTGCGCGGCGAGAAATGCGGCGTCGAGCGCTACATTGCGGATATCGCCGCCGGTTAGCTGGAATTGCGCCGCCAGGAACTGGAAATCGATATCTCGAGAGAGGGGCGTCTGGCGAGGGAAGATGTTGCGCCAAAGTTTCAGCCGTTGCTCCTCATCGGGTAGCGGGAACTCGACTGCGTAGTGGAGGCGTCGGGAGAAGGCTTCGTCGATATTACGGCGGAGATTCGTCGCCAGAATGACAGGCCCGTTGTGCTCTTCAAACTTCTGAAGGAGATAGGCGACTTCAATATTGGAGTAGCGGTCGTGCGCGTCTTTCACTTCGCACCGCTTACCGAAGAGGGCATCGGCTTCGTCGAAGAAGAGTATGCACTGGCTTCCGCGGGCGGCGGCGAAGACGCGATCGAGATTTTTTTCTGTCTCGCCGATGTACTTGCTGACGACGCCGGACAGATCGATGCGAAAGACGTCGAGCCCCAGGTGATTGCCGATAACGCCGGCAGTCATGGTCTTGCCCGTGCCAGATCCGCCGGCGAACAGGGTTTTCAGACCTTCGATTCCCGAGTGTCTCTGGCCGAAGCCCCAAGCGTCATAGACGGTGTGGCGATGGCGTATCGCTTCGGCGAGTTCGCGGACTTGCCGCAGGGTCGATGCGGGGAGCACGAGATCGTCCCACGTCTGGCTCGTTACCAGGCGGCGAGCGAAGCGACCGATCGTGCTCTCGGACTGATTGCGGATCGCGACGGCGAGATCGGGGAGATCGGGCGCCCGCGTCTGGGTGGTGAGCGCGAGCATGTCTCGCGCATAGGAAGCCGCCGACGCAATGCCGCTCGGGCCGAGAGAGTAGCGGGCGGCAAGCTCCGATGCCGGTGCGCCGGGAGCATGACTATTCCAGAGTTCAATGCGCCGCTGATATCCAGGCTCGCCGAGGCGGATTACGCGGACCTCATGAGCAGAGATCACCCCACGCCAATGGGCATCGCTCGGGAGCACGATCCAGATGGGCGCCGTAGGATTCGTAATCTCGTGAAAGAACCGCCGGGCTTCCTGTGTGCCGAGCAGGTCCGCGGAGACAAGAAGGCAGACTCCACAGCCTTCGAGTCTCTGAAGGAGCTTGATGCGCGATGGCTGGTCCGCGGTCGTGAGATTCAGGGTGAGTAGACGCCGGTCTGCAATATGGCAAGCGGTCTCGATCGCGGCCTGGGCATCGAGCGGGTCGTCCGCTTCGACGACATAGACACGCGAAAGAGCCGCGCTGGCAATGATTATGTCGTCGTGCGAGGCTGTTGCCGCCGGCATAAAAGACTCGGGGGCAAGACCGGTGAGATGGCGCACGACGGGTAGTGGGACGGTGAGTTCACGGCCCGGAAATCCGTCGCCGGATGCGTGGAGCAGGCCTGTGTCGAAGAGCCGGCCTTCGGGCAGAAACGCATTGCGGTCCGGATTCGAGCAGACGCGGAGCGCCAGTTCCACGCTGGGCCTCTTGCGGGTGACATCGTTCTGAAGATAGGCGTAGATGGTCTCGTACTTGAGATTGACCTCGCGTGCGAGCGCCAGTAGAAGGACATCGTGCTCGAACGGAGAGAGCTCGAGCATTTTCCACTCGAGCGGTTCGTCGCAAGGGCGCGGAAGCTCGTCGAGGATATCGGCGGCGCTGGGCATCCTTCGAACGAGCGTCTCCACCTGCTCATCGCTGACATAAAGACCGCGGAACTCATCCAGCGAGAGGCGATAGCGGGCGCGCAGACGCAGGATCTCGCGATGCAGCAGTACGTCGAGGCGCTGGAGTTCGTGATTGAGGTATTGATCGATCAGGGCGCCTCCGGGTAGAGTTCGATGCGCTTGGGTCCTAGCCACGAAATCGTGTACTGCCAACGGCAGATTCCTGTCATGTTAAGGATCACCTGAAGCGGCGGCGGTCCGAGGCGAACGACGCGGCGATTCTCGTGTTCTTCAATGCTCGCCGGGAAGTCGAGAAAGTTCTCGTATAAATGAGGAAGGCTCGACGTGGAGAATCCGGGCAGCCGCCATGAGAGCGAACGGGCGACAAGCAGCGCGGGGTCTTCGAGCCACTGGTCGCGATTCGATGACAGCAACCGTGGCAGACGCAGGTAAGCGCGGTCCGCGGGCGTGCGGTGTCGCGAATTGTCGCGCATGAGATCGGACGTGAGGCACGTACGCCGGAGCCGTCGCAGCGAGCGGATCCTATGTGAGGATTGCCATCGGCGGAAGGACTCCGCCGAGAGCGCCGGGTCGACGTTGAACAGCGATCGGATGACGGGGTCCTCAAAGGTCCGAACGGCGCGAGGTGCACCGAGGAGTTTCAGAAGAATCCAGAATCGAAGAAGCGGATCGCGCACCGGGAGAGCGTCGAGGAGCGGAAGGAAGAAGAAGACTGCGCCGAACGGAGTATATCGCCGCTCCGGCGTTTCCGAGGGGTGGGCGGGAGTCGCGAGAAATGGCTCAATGAGGCCGGACGGTGTGCCGAGCAGCGGTTCGATGACGACGAAGTCCTCCAGCGTCATGTTTTCCCGCACTTCGTCTCCACGGTTCTTTGCGATGAAATCGAGGACCCTCCCGCAGGTCGCGGAATCGATGTCGCGGAGGACTCGGATCAGGCGGCCAATGGGGCGCGCACAAGACATACGGGTGCGAGCGGCAATGGTCAGGTGAAGTACCCAGCGAAATTCACCGGCGCCGTCCGGGGCTGGGCTGCCGTGCTCGCGCCAGGCGTCGAGTAAAGCGCGGAATGGCTCAGGCGACTCAGGGAGCGCGGGCGAGAGGGTGTCCAGAATGCGGCGCGCATCGTTTTCGGAGAGCGCCCCTACAATAGCGCGTAGATCCCCGGGCGTCGCGCGGAGCAGGGTGTTGAGTCCGGTGTCCGCGTGAAGGCACAGCGCGGTCCGAATGCGGGCCGTGGTCGAGAGATGGTCGAGGCCTTCGAAGCGATTGTGATACCACTTGCGTGGGCGCCCGGCTGCGGCGTCGGCGATGTAAGCGTGCAGGAACTCAACCTGATCCTGGAAATGGACCACGTCGTCGTCGGCGGGATCGTCGATGCGGCGGTTCACAGCGTCGATCAGGCGATGAGCCCAGAGAGCGGCGAGCGAGCCGTCGTCACGGTCAGGGTTGAGATCGACATCGAGCCGAAGGCGCCGAAAGATCCAAATTGACTGGTCATCGCGCGCAGCAGCCGCGGCGTTCAAGGCGCGCGCAAGCGCGTTGGGAAGAAGGCGGTCTGCCACAGCGTCCAGCCGTTCGCGCGTGGCGCGCGGAAAATCATCGCCATCGGGGATAAGATATGTCGAGTTCAGGCGGCCGATCTTCATCATCCGCGTTTTCCGAGCGTCGCCTGAAGCAGGCTGAACACTGAGGACACCATCCCGACGGCTGTGCGGATCATCTTCGCGCCAATTACACTCGAAGATTCCCATGCGGTGCCGACGATATCGAAGCGGCTCAGGTCCACCGCTTCTCGAGGAGAGAGCGCGATGGCAGATCCGTCGTTATCGCCCGAGCAGACGAGGACGTCACCGACGTTTACGCGACCTCGCACCTTCACAGGCGTCTGTCCGAGCAGGGCGACACGCGCCTGCCGGGTGGAGGTCCGTCCCATATTGCCGACCACCGCCGGACGCGTGGAGATCGCGGCGAACTGATGCGCATCGCGAGTATCGAGCGTGAGTTTGCCATCGACGATGGCGACGACATCTCCGGGTTCGAGGGTCTCGTCAGCTGCTAGCGGGAGGCACTCGGCGAAATCGGCTCCAGTCGTATTCAACGAGATGCCGCTGCCGTTCCCTTCGATGGCTCCTACCGCGGCGGAGCCCGAGAAGAAGGTGATGAAGTTATTGCCCGCCGTCGCGGGGGAGGCGCCCACTCGCAACGCAAGGACGTCGGCCTCTGCACCTGCGACGTTTTCAATAATCGCGACGTGCTGAGTAATATCGCTTGCAGCGCCCGCCTTCGAGTCGACGACGTGGAATTTGGCGGCGGGAATCGATGTGCCGACACCGACCGCGCCGTCACCGGGGAACGAATTTAGTAGTACGTTGTTGTTTCCTGCGCCGCCGCTCGACCGGATGAACAGGCTGTTGGTTTCAGAGTGCAGGTCGACAGAACTGCCGTCCGTGCGGAGATCGATATGCTTGCCGCCGTCCTCCAGGCGGATGCGATTTCCGACCACGTGCAATTGCACGGCGGGTGTCTGCGTGTTGATGCCGACATTGCCGGCGGCCTGGATGGTCATGCGCGTGGTGTTGACACCGGACCGGAAGACCAGATCATGGTTGGTCATCGTAGAGACGATGCCTCCATTGCCATCGGCGCCGATGAGCACCTGGTGGGTTCCACCGTTCGCAATGATGTTCAAATATGTCCCGGCATTGCCTTGCACTGTGACCGCGCGGTCCGGAGTCGTCGTGTTTATTCCGACGCGGCCTTGGTCGTCGATCGCGATGCGCGGGGTATTATCCGCGCTCGACAGGTAGAGTCCGGGGCCGGGCGTGGGGTTCGCAAACACACGACCCTTTTGAACACCGTTCTTGTCCTCGAACACGAGATCGCCGGGATCATCCGCGGCTGCCTTCATGACGATGTCGCCATCGTTGATTTCGAGCTTCGCGCCGGGAGTTGCGGTACCGATACCCACTCGTCCATCGTCACGAACAACGAACTTCGGAACGAAGCCGGAGCCGGTCTCGGGGCCGACTTCCAGGTGGTTGGAGCCGGATTCAGAGGAGCCGATGCGAAGTTGCATGGAACGCCCCACCGCGGCGCCGGCACGTCGAATCTCCAGTGGTGCGCCTTCGTCCTGGCCGAGGGCATTCACGAGTATCGCTTTGGAACCGAACAGGCGGGCGTTGCCTTGCACACGGAGGTCGCCTTCCACCCACACGAGGTCGGGCGATGCCACAAGGGACGGAGACACGGTTCGGCTCTTCAGGCGCAGCACTCCTTCCGGAGCCTGGATGGCGGAAGAAACGGAACCGATCAACACGCGAAAGGCTGCGGTCTTATCCTTGTCGGCGGCGGGACTCTTTTTGAACTGACCGGGCTGCGATGCGATGGGATTAGGACGCCATCGAACATAACCGAGCGGGATGAGCCAGCGCTGATTCGCCCCTGCTTCGGGGAAGGTCTGATGCGGAATGGACGCGTCGGGGATCAGAGGATCGGCAGGGTCGAAGGCGTGAAACGCTTCTTCGGCTCGAATACTCGCGCCCGCGACGATGATGTTGTCGCGCTGCGCGGCGTCATCGCGCTGTCCGACTTCGATGGTAAAAGTCTCCAGCGCGCGCGCGAAGTCGTTGCCGGGCGTGCAGGACGCGAAACCCGCGGCTGGTTCCTGCGTTGGGATTTCGCGATAGCGAAGCCAGACTTCGACCATGCGACCGTCGGGTTCGTCCTGGAGCGGATCGTAGACCAAGGACTTGAACAAGTCAGCCGGAATGCTCGCGGGAGTGAGGAGCACGATCGGCCGGCCGAAGCCGTCCCAGGCAAAGCCGGGCTGGATGAAGACAAGCACTTCGCCGCCGGGGCCGTCGATTTCCTTGATGCCGAGGCCGATGGCGATGCCCCACGTGTGCGCGCCAAGGAGGTGGCGGGCGCTGGCGATTCGGGAGTAGTCGAGGGCGGCGGTAAGATCCTCGGCTCCGAGGTATTGGCCCTCGAAGAACTGGGGCCGCATGAGCTGGTTCGCCGGCATTAGCTTGCCTCCTGACGTCAAGATTTCTTTTCGCGCATGGCGCGGATGAGCCCGTCGATGGTCATCTGCTGCTTGTCGATCGTTTGCTGCAACTGGGCGACCTGGCCACGCAGCGACTCGAGCTGCGAATCCTGCTCGCGCTCATGAACGACTGTGCCCGCGGCGACTTCGCCGCCCGCTTTCGTGAAGGCCGCTATCGCTTCGGGTGGAAGGACGGCAGAGAGGACCGGCGCCATCAGGTCATCTGCAATCGCGACCGCGAGCGGGTTAGCAAGGTCGATCTTCCCAAGGAACGGCTGGCCGTTGGCGTCGTTGAAACCGGCGGCGGCATACGAAACGGCTTCAATGCCGCCCGGAGCGGACGCGCGGGCGCGAGAAAAAGAAGATAACGCAATTGCCGAGAGTGTGCCGCTGTCCTGATCCGGTGGAGCGGTGGACAGGTTGGAGCGGCTGAAGTCGGCCTTTACCCCAGTCGTCACATTGCCACTGCGAACGGGCAGAACGGTGCAACAGACTCGGGCGAGCGCGTTGCGCAGATTGCGCACGTAGGGCAGCCACGAGAGCCAGTACTGAAGGTTCAGGAACGTGGTGAGGAATTTGCGGCCTTCCAGATTGCAGATGCGGATGATGCGGCAATCCTTGCGGCGGATGGTAATAGTGGCTAGCGGCACACAGTTCGCGGGCGGGGGATCCGGGCACAGCGGCAGAAGCGCCGAACAGAGGCAACTGCGCAGATACTCGATGATGACAGGCGCGAAAAGCTGGACGACTTGGACCAGATACTGCTGCGGGTTGGTGTTCGCATCGGCCGGCGGGCAACTCACGTTGAGCTGGTCGAAAATGGCGCAGTTGGTCCCCGGTGATTTCTTGAAGAGACCGACGAGCGCGGTGCGAAGGTCGGAGCAATACTTCTGAGCGGCCGCGAGCGTCAGGTTCGCGCCCGCGGGCGGAGCAGGAAGGGCTGCCGTGAACTCGGAGAGGCAGGAGAGAAAGCGATCGAACATGGCCCCACGCGGCTGCTCGCGCGTTTCCTGCGGAGCTGGATACGCGATGAACTTGAACGACTCGCAGACGGTGACGGGCTCGCACTGCGTCGGCGCGGGACGGGGGGAAGTCTTGGGGGTTTTGGCGGAGCCGCAGCTACAGCCATTGTGGGATCCGCACCCGCATTTCGGCGCGCATGCGTTCGTGGCTCGAAGAGAGGGAACGCCGCGGGAGAGCGTTTCGTCATAGCAAGCGGCAAGGATCCACTGCTGCTCTGCTTCTTCGCACTCAGGCGGGAGCGGGCGCGGAGGAAAGCAGTCGTCGGGTTGCGGCCGGCAGCATCCAGCGATGAGATCGCAGATGTCGACGGTCTGATCGGCGCACAAAACAATGTCATCGCCGCAAGGGCTCAACGCGTAGCCGGCGCGTACGATCACCTGGTCGCCGCATGTGCTGCACACCACCTCCATGCCACAGGCGACGCCCCAGCCGTGAACATAGCGGTTGTGGAGCTTATTTTTGGCGACAATGTAGTGGTCGAGCCGGTTGAGGTCTGCCTCGGTGAGAAGCTGGCCAGCGAAGAAGCGAGGACGGCAGAGGCATTCGAGTCCACCGCAAGCCGGGCAGGGCGGCGTGCACGGATCGGTGGTGACCGTCTTGCCCGTGGCGGCCGCGGCGAGATTCCTATACGTCATTGTGGGCGTCATTTGTCAGTCCTCCTTTTTCCGGATGGCCGCTTCGCTTCCTGGTCTCCCTGGGGAGCGGAAAAGATGATGGATTGTTTGAGATAGAACCAGCTTTCGAAGGCGCCGCCCTGCGCCAGATTACCCGAAGGATTCTTGCCGCCGCTGATCCACGCCGGATCACGCTGGTTCGTGGAAGAACCGACGCAGGCCCCGATGTTCTCCGCGTCGAGCACGAGGTTCTCCTTAAACGTCTTACCCACGTAGATGAAGTCGCCTTTGAGCGTGACGCGGAGCACCGGAAAGTCGAGTTGGAGTCCTTCAGGCAGAGGCGGCGGATTCGTGTTGTTGAAGCCGTCCCAAAATTCGTTGTGGGGGGAGTTGAAAAACTCTTTGTACGGAACGAAGGCCCATGCAGACTTGGCGGCTTCGCCGGTGTGGTGTGCGGTCCGCGGGCCGAGGTCGAGGAGATAGCCATAAAGATGAAGCACTTCGTACTGGCCGGTGAAGTTCTTTCCTTCGATCATCTGCGGATAGGCGATATCGACGAGGAAGGTCTGATGGCCTATGCCTTGGAGTTCCTCTCGGTTGAAGTAGATTGTGAGGGGAGGAACCTCGCGGTTCAGGATTTCCTTCGGGTGCGCATCGTATTGATTCAAATTTTGAAATTCGCCGAAGTCGAACAGTCCATCGTGATCCCACCGGATATCGAGAATCTTGGGAAGATCCTTGATCAGTCCTGGCCCGGTATCGCCTTTCGGGCCCGGATCGCCCTTTGGACCGGGGTCGCCTTTCGGGCCGGGAGTTCCCGGCGTGGAAGCAACGCACTCGACCACGTCAAGCAGCTTCTGCACGCTCGGCAGGATTCGGCGGCCCTTCCGGTTGTCGATGCGCGAGACGTGAGCGGCGGCATCGGCGATGGGATCGGAGGGCGGGATGGTCTGATCGAGGATCCGATCGCCCGGATGGTAGTTGGCGATCGTGGCCAGGACGACGCAATTGGCGGTATCGCACGTGCAGCATTTCCCATCGAGCAGATCGAGGCACTTCGTTTCGGTCACCTCGATGATGGCGATGCCACCGTCGCCTGCAACCGCTGGATCTCCCGTCCACGGTACGTAGATACCACCCTCCACGGGGACCGGCTGCATGGCGCCCGCAGGCAAGGGGAACGGCGGCATCGCCGAGCCGGGTTGCGCCTGCCACAGCATGTTGAGATTGACCGGCTGGAGGAAGGAAGCCGCGCCGTCATGTTCTATTACCCAAGCCCAAACACCATCCGCCGAGATTGCGAGGGACTCCGGCGCGTGATCGAGCGCGGCTGTCTGAACGGTGGCGACTCCGGGCTGAAGCAGCGTGAGACTCTTCTCTGTGCGCGCCGTGACTGCGAGGCGGTCGCCACCGGATGCGCGGACCACGGCAAGAGCATCCAAGTCGAGGGAGCCGGGTGGGACGCTGATCGGCGTACCGGCAGTCTTCGTGGAAAGGTCGGCGACCTGAATGCGATGCGCGGACGACTCGATCGCGTATGCCTTATCACCGGCAGTGCCGAGCGCGAGGCTCTGGAGATTCGGCGCAAGGGTAATGTCGTCCGGCGCGCCGGGTGTTCCCGTCGTGGCGTTGATGTCGGTTTGCCACACGAGCACGTGCCCTGGCGCTTTCAACAGCGCGGCGAGGCGCGCAACCGGGTCGGACACGACGGCGAGTTCCACATCGGTGGATGCGCTGCCGGGGATCGGCAATGTGCGGAATGCTCCGGACGCGAGCGCAGCCGTGTCGTAGACGAGCAGATCGCGTGGAGTATTGTCTACTACTACGTAGAGGCGCGTGCCGTCGTTCGATAGCGCGATCTCAAGTGGTTTGTGGGACGCAGGGAGCGGGACTGGGGCGAGCACGGTGTGATTATCCGTGCGAACGGGGAAGATGACTCCGTCGCTGGTCAGCACATATAGCCGCTGCGTCGCCTGATTGGCTACGGCTTTGATGGCGTGGGCGATATTGATGCTGTTATTCCATTCGAGCGACGGCAACCGCGTGTGTGTGGGATCAGGCGCCGGATTGATAACAAGTCCGGGTTCCCACGATTCGAGAATCCGATTCGGCGCGCACTGGGTATCGTCACACGCGCAGTCGTCGTAGAGGACGGGAATCTTCTCGGTGGGGCACTCCTTGTAGCGAAGGCAGATCTGGATAGTCGCGCTCGCGCCGGCCGAGAGAGTATCGTAGCCTTCCAGAGCCGTAATGTCGATCGGACTTGGCTCGCGGACGACGATGTCGTGGCCGCAGCAATCGAGAGCCGCGCCGGGCTCGACGATCACGATGCGATTCTGGCAATTCTGGTTCGGATGCTGGACCACCTTGAGTCCGCACACGACGCCACATCCGTGCAGCCGCTGATCGTGATGGCGCAGCTTGTCGATGTAGTAGGTCTGCTCGTCGCGAAAATCGCGTTCCACCAAAAGCTTTCCAGTGAAGTAGTGATTCCGCGAGAACGGGCCGATGGCGCAGTCCGGGCAGGGATCGTTGCATCCTCGTTTATGATCGTTGTGCATCGGCGGCCTCCTGGTTCAAGTGATTAACAAAGTAGAGCGGCCAATCCCTGCGGGAAGACGGCTCTTCGGGACACCGGCAATCGTCGCTCCTGGACCGAGGCGCGACTCATCGAGCGTAATTTGTCCGGCCGGCGGACGCGCGACAACGGCGTCAAGCCCGATGGTGGACTGAAATCCGATTCGAAACCTGGGACGAACGAATTGCACCTGATACTGCACATCCGCAGGGCTTTCCGAACGAAGCAGGTTTAAGAGCGAGCGGCGGAGCGGATCCGAGTCCTCGATGCGGCCGGGCACGAATACGGAGAATCGGTGCGCAGTGTAGTGGAACGGATCGCGAAGCGGATCGTTCGAAGTGACCAGTTGCGTACCGCCGACTTGAGCGCCTTCATTCAACTGGCTGCGATTGACGATACGCCGTCCCCACAATTGTGAGCAATCGCCGAGACGGCCATTGTCCGCGAAAAGCCAGCGACGGATCTGGAAGTGTTCCAGGATGAGTTCGGGCGCCGGACCGCAGCACGGCCGCTCTGGTGTTGGCGGGCAGGTGACGCGGCCTGGACAACGCGTTTCGGGCGGGCAGGGCTCCACTTGCTTCCATCCGATGAAATCGAGGATCTGGCGCCGGAGGTTTTCCCGTGTGCCGCGGCACCGCAGCGTTGTACCGGCATCCGCGAGGATGCGCCGCCGCTGCCACTCGGGAAGCTGAGTATCGAGTCGGACGCCGATCCACGACGCAAGCCACGGCAGGAAGGAAGATGGCGTCGCGAGCGGATCGAAGTAGCGCGCCTGCTGATCGAGCGTCGACTCGACGGAGCGGAAGCTCGTATCGAAGATGGCGAGGAAGCGATCGAGAAAGTCAGCGCTAACGGGGTCCTCGCCGAAGACGGCCGGCAGATAGCGGCGGAGGCTGATGCGCGGAAATTCGATGCGCGCGGATCGAATTTCCGGAGTGGATACGCCGTCGCCCTCCAGGTCGAGTTTCAGCCAGAGATAGCGGCCCGGCGGGCTCTGGATAAGGCAGTCCCAATCGCCAGACGGTTGGGAGTCGGATGCAGGATGCGCGCGCCACGGGAGATCGGGCAATGTGATTTGGATAGCGGGCAGCAGCGCTTCCGAAGTGTAGGAGCTTACGCGCACCCGGCATCCGTATGGGACGGAGGCGGTGAGGATGATCCGATGCCACTGGCATTGATAGATGCGGCTGTCGATGGGTCCGCTAATGCTTGTGCCGCTGGAGTAGAGCTGAACGGCGAGCGGCGGAATCGGCGTCGTGATGGGATTGCCGTCAAGATCGAAGGGCGGTCCGTCCTTCACGCACAGGCGCGAGACGAAGAGCCGTCCGGACGCGTCCACGGGAAATGGCAAGGGCGCGAAACGGGCATGGATATCTTGCGGCGTAGCAATATCGGGAAGAGGATTGCCGTCAGGATCGAGGACGGCGGCTCCGGGCAGATTGTCACGGACCACATAGATGCGGCCGTCGCAATCACAGGCAAGATGGCGCGCCGCAGCGATTCCAGCGATGAATTTGTGATTGCGGCCGGAAACGGAGAACCGATGGACGCCGCTGTTTGCATGATCGGCGACCCAGACGCGGCGCCGCGGATCGACGACGATTCCGGTGGGAGTCCACGGATTCGCGAGGCCTTGGGGTGAGTTCCATTCGGCATGGAGGCGGAGCGCCGGCAGCGTGCGGACTTGCACAGAGTTTCCGGCGACGATGAAAAGCAAGTCGCCGCAGATGGCCAGCGACGCAGTTGACGCGCGTTGATAGCACGGCACGGGATCGAAGCTGCATGCGCAGGGATCAAATCGCTTGATGCGGCCGTCGCTGGATGCGAGCCAGATCTCGCAGGCCTCGTTGATCGCGACGTTCGCCGGAGGGACAAGTCCGCCGAAGGAGCCGGAGGGCTCGGCGAGATTGCGATCCGCGCCGGGCAGCAATGCAAGTGAGATGGTATTGTTCGCGGTGACCTGTTGGGCATCGACGATGCTCCACCCCAGTCGACCCGCCGAGCAGCGCGAACGTCGGATCGTGCGGCGGGCGCGGGATCGGCGGCAGCAATGCGGCGGGTGTCATTGATCCTCCGACAGGTCGTAGCTGGTGATCACCTGATGCGTGCCCGAGTAGAGTAGCGTCGCCGCCGGAATCGGGACGTTGGTGCAGTCGGGCGCCGTTTCGCCATCCACTGTGATCGAGACGCTATCGACGCGCGCGACTCCGGATAGAGAGAGCAGCCGCTGGTACACACGCGAAAAGAAGATGGTTCCACCGAAGGGCCAGCCGAGACCGTCCTCACCGCCTCGCAGAGGATGGAAGTAATTGTTCAACGCGGTTTGTGCCGCTCCCGTGACGTCGGCAAGATCTGCAATCGGGGAGACAGTGAGATGGACCTCGGTATCGACACGGACGTAAGAAGGCGGGATCACGTATAGCTCGGTGGTGAGCAGGCGCCGCTGGTTCAGATACGCGCAGACCAAACGGATGGTCGCTTCACTCGGCGTCGGATTCGGCTGATTGTTATCGGGGACCACAATGACGGTGACCACACCGGGAATCTTTGTGCCCGGGAAACGCGGGTGATATAGGGGTAAAGCTTTTGCTCGTCGAACGTTGCCTGCCTGCTTCGCCAATTCCTCGAAATCGGAGACAGTCACAGCGCGGCCATTCGAACGGAGCACGGATGCGGCACGCTGCTTTGCGTCGTCGATCGACTGCTCGTCGCTGCCGCCTACGGCCGGCTGCAAGTTGGATACCTTGCCATCGTCGATCCCGGTGACCGATACGAGCGGAGTCTTGATGGCGCCGGCTCCGACGTTGCCTTGTGATCCACCACCGGCGCGGTAGACGCGAGCGACAATGTTTGCACGGGCATTATCGACGTTCGCCGTAGGGATTGCGCCGTGGATGCCATCGCCGAACCTGACCTCGCCGGTAGTCGCGTTCAGCACGAAGACCTGGTCCGGCGGACCGGAACTGAAGAAATCGTCGACGCGCTTCCAGGCGGTGAATCCGGTACCCTCATCTACTTCGACGATCAGGGAATCGAGAAGAACGGGGGAATGGACAAGGCGAAACGTTTGATTCGGCTCGCCGGTGCTGCCGCCGAGAACCTCGTCGCGTGTGGTCTGCGCCTGGATTACTCCGACCGTGTTCGTCCGGACCGCGAGAATGCGCGGCACTCGATCGTACGCGGCACGGGTGAGACGCGCACGAACCCAGAAGAGGCTTGAGGCAATGGAGCCAATGATCGTTTTCGCCATCAGCCCGGCGGAGGGAGCTTTCAGGTACACATGACCGGATTTGAGGAAGCCATCCGTCTCGTCCTTCAGCAGCGTGAGCGTGCGCCAGCCGGATCCGCCCCAGTATTCCCACGAGATCACCGATGTCGTCAGCGGAGAATTCAGCGGAGTTCCGCAACTGGTGAATGTGTCCGGCGATTGTTTCTCCTCGGCAAAGATGGCGAGATTGATCTCGACTTCGGGGAACACGTCGTTCAGATCGAAGCCAACCATGAGCGCGCTTCCTTCGGCAGCAGCGGGACCGAGCGGCTCAAAACCCTGGTTGCCTGCAGCATTGACGGGCGTGACGTTGAAGAATGAGTAGCCGTCAAGCACCTGAACGGCGGCGAGGGTTGCTTTGAGGGCGAGAAGGTCGCGCGTCGTTTCAAACACGACGGGATCCCCGCCTGCGCTGTTGTCTGTCGCGACAGGAGTGCCGAGGGGAACAGACACCCATGACGTCGCGGCGGTGTTCTTGACCGGGAACGTGACTTCCGCGGTCGCGGGCTGTGCGGGCCGCAGTTCGATTCCGATGAGCTGCAGGAACTTCAGGTAGTTGAGTTCGGGGACGAGATTAATGCGGTATAGCAACAAATCGGTCATCCACGCGAAGAGCTGGGCGAGAGTGATACCGGGATCGGAATCGTTGAAGTCGGTCCACTCCGGGCTGTAGCGCGGAATGCGCGTCCGGACTTCGGCAAGAATGTCGTCGAAGCGGCGGTTGTCGATGACTGGGAGGAAATTCTCGATCGGCACGGGTTAATCTCCTTCCTTGATGTAGAACGGGTAGACCAGATTGCCGGTCGCCTGATTGGCGCGGATCTGGTAGGCGACGCGAATGAGCAACAGGTTCGGCTGGCCTTCGGCAGTGTCTACGTCGATCGAGAGGACGTCGATGCGAGGCTCGTAGGCGACCAGGGAGTGGCGGACTGCGGCTTCCACGGAGGCGAGCGTCGATTCGTTATTTGGCGCAAAGACCAGATCGTGAATTCCGCACCCGAAATCGGGAAGCATAAGGCGCTCGCCTTTTGCAGTAGACAGGATCAGGTAGATGGACTCTTCGACACGGCGCTCGTAGGCGGCGCGGGCAAATCCGCCACCGGGCGTAATCTGCGGGGGAAATTTCCATCCGGAGCCGAGAGTGGTGCGATTGTTGATGCCTGCCATGACTAGCTCACCGTGATGATGCTCTCCTGGACGGAGGACAATCCGCGCCGGCTCACGCCGGTCATATAGAAGTGATGAAGACCAATGCCAAGAACGGTCAGATAGGCGGCGCTGAGCGTGAGGGTGACGACGAGAGCCGGTGTATCCCATGCGCCACCGGAGGGGACGACAACCGCGCCGGCGGGGTCGCCGTTCGTGAGGTCGGCATGCGTGCCATTGGGCGGCTCGCTGACGCGCGTGAGAATCCACTGCGCGGGGAATGCTGATGTCAGGGTGAATGTGATCGGGATGCTCGGGACGGGTGTCGCGATGACGAAGGGAGCTGCCGGCGGAACTGGAACAACGATAGGCGGCACGATGTCCAGGAGTTCGGGACTCAGCTCGGCGGCTTGTGCTCCGTTCGGGACCGGCGCCGGCGTACTGTTGTCGATGGTGTGATGGTGTTCCGTGACAGAGAGAGGCAGACCCGTGAAAGTCTGGTTGAAATCGGTTTCGAGGATGGCGTTCGCTCCGCCGATAGTGGTGGCGTTGAGTTTCATGGAACGAAGCACGTAGCCACCGCAGGGGACGGTGAACGTACAAGACAACCTGCCGGTGTCTCCTTCCCTGAGGGCGATGCCGTCCTCGATGCTCCAGATCGGCATGGCGGGAATGCTGGTACCAGCGCCGCCGTGAGGGCAGAAGACCGATGCTTTGGTAGTCATGATTCTCGGCATCACGTGATCTGGACCTGGCCGCCTTTCAGGGCCAGAATGCGTCCGCCTCCGTGAAGTTCGATGGACTGCTGCGCGTCATCGATGGTTATGGTTTGGCCGGAGCTGGATTTGATCTCGATCTTCTCCGCTCCGGGCGAATCGTCGAGCGTGATGCGATGGCCGCTGACCGACACAATGACGCGTTTCTTGCGATCGGACTCCGGCGGTTGGTCGACGCCGTTCCATAAAAAGCCGACTACGAACGGGTGATCGAAATCGCCGTGTTCGAACGCGACGAGGGCTTCGTCACCGACCTCGGGCGAATAGAACTGACCGCGCGATGGGCCGGCCATGGGAGCAGCAATGGGCGCCCATGAACTGTGCAGCGATCCTGGCATCCAGGGAAACTCGAGCTGTACACGGCCTTCTCCCTCTGGATCGTTCGTGTTGATCACCAAGCCGATGACGACGCCGGGGAATTTGGTCATCGCACCCTCCCGGGATCGTCACGCTGCGCCTTGAACTTCGTGATGTAGCCGCTGTCGTTGATAGTGTGCTCGGTTTCGGTGATGAAATAGACTCCGCTGAAGCGGGCGCCAACGTTCAGGATCTCGACGTGAAGACCGGCGCGAAGGTCCGGCAATCCGATCGTTGTGGCGTCGCATTTCACAAATTCGTGCTGCGCGTTGTTCAGGATCGCGAGCGCGCGAGCTTCTGCGGCGGCTTCCGTAAACTTAGGTTCGGTAACGACGATTTCCTCACGGGGATCGCATTGCTGGAGGAGGCGGTGAATGTCGCGATTGCAGCGGATGCGAGCGTCGTCGAGCGTGACTTTTTTGATGATAGGCTTGCGGGTACGCCGATTCCATCCGTGCACGGTAACGGAGGATACCTGCATGGCAGACGTCATCTTGGGCTTGAACTCGATGAGCGAGCGTCCCCAATGAAGCTGGAAGGTCACGTTGCGCAAGGGCTGCGGACTGCCAGGCGCTTTGCTGTCGGGGGGGCCGAAATACAGGCGGCCGGGAGTGCGGCCGGTGGGATCCGGGCGGAGCGCCACGATATAGCTGCGGTGGCGGGCAAGCGTTAGCAGGAAGTCGATGTCGTACTGGTTGTGCTCGGCGACGTAGTCCGTGGGTGTCTCCGCATTCAGCGCGTTCTGGTCGATGTCGATGGGCAGAGGGAAACGAGGTCCGCCGCGAGGATCGCGGAGCGTGCGGAGGTTGAGCGCGATTTCGCTGTCGCGGAGTCCCTCCCAAACCCAAGAGTATTGCCGCGTGCGGAGCTTGTGGAGCACGTTGAGACCGCTGACGTTGAGCACGGGCGCTGCCGATGCGCTGAACACTGGACTGATGCCAGTGAAATTACCCTTGAGCATTACTGTCAGGCCGCCGAGATAGCCCATTCGGATCTCGACGTCCTTGCCGCATGGCGCGAAAAGCTGGAATAGTGCCGCGTCGCTGTCAGCCGGCGGGTTTGTCTGCGTGAGTTGCGCGAGTGTTTCCGAGCCGACGTACTTGAAGCGATTGCGGTCAGAGTCCCAGTTGTTGACGGTCAGATCGAAGCCGTCGATCTGTTTAATGTTGTCCCGGTACGTGATGCTGGTAACGTCGCGCATCACATCTCTCGGCAGGCCGGCTCCGGCGATCCGCACCTCGAACCGCGGCGTGTAGAAGGCATCGTCAACATGCCCTTCATTCGCGGCCCGCAGGGCTTCTTGTCCGAGAGTGAGAGTTTCCGCCATTCGTTAGTCCAGTGGAGGTAAAGTCAGGAACATTCCCGGACGAAGGCGACGCGGGTCTTCTATCGCATTCGCATTCGCGATGACACGCCAGTCTCCGGGACTGCGGTAATGGTCGCCGGCGATGGACGAGAGCGTCTCGTCGCCGCGAAGAACACGAACCTGCGTTTTATCGGGCGAGTTCAATCCGAGCTGGTTCAATTGCTGCGTCAGCGGCTTGTACTCGCGGAGTTTCAGGACGGCGGTGGCTCGCAGAGGTACACCGCTCGGGGTGAAGAGCGTGTATTTGTGGACGACCTGCTCCACAAGGCAGCGGAAGCTGTTGCGCGATTGATTCCCAGCCTGGTCCGGCAGCGAGCTGCCGGGGAAGCCGCGGCCCCATTGGAAATCGCAGACGGGCGGCGCGTGCGAGTCGGGGTCAATCTTGGTAAGAGCATAGACCTTGTCAATCCACGTCGTTACCGGCTTGACCGTCTGCTTTGTGCCCATACCGTTATCAGTCGTGTCGAAGAAGAGCGTGACAGCCAGCGTCTCGTTGTTTCCCCGAATGAATTGCAGCAAGGGAGAGTCGAGTCCGGGGATCGTGATTTCGGCGATGTGGACATTGCGCGTGAACTCCAGGTCGGTGGGGTTGTACTGGAAGTCGATGCGCTGCTGGCCGCGTCTCCAGGCGACGTCGATGTGTCCTTTGAGCGGCGTAGGCATGCTACTCTTCGCGTTCCTGAGCGTCGCGGACGCCCGTACCGACGCGGCGTTCGTCCTGGAGATCCTTCTCGCGAGACTTCAGCGCCTCGATGATCGCGAGCACGGCGCGAGCGATGGCATCCGTCGAGGGCTGCGCTCGATCCATCACGCGAACTGTGCTGGCAATCTCTCCGATTTCAACGTCCATATTGTTCTCCTATGGGACGAGCTGACTGGCGATCAATCCCGCGCCCGCGGCGGCGAGTCCGACGAAGGGAACCTGGTAGATGCCCTCGTGCGCAATCGTCATCTGCTCAATTGCCACCACGCTCTGCTGCGCGTTCATCGTCGGTCCCGTGTACTTCACAGGCAGGCCGCGGCGGAAATACCAGATGTTGTTCGGTATGTGCAGATCGGTCAAGAGTACGATCAAGCCATCGCGCCGTTTGCCTTTGCCTTCCACGAAGCTGTAGCTCCAGTCCCATAACGAGGTGAGCGCCCCGACTCCTTTCTTCAACGTGATCTGTCCCCACTCGCTGCGCGTGGGGAAATGAAGAACCTCGCTGTTGCGGCCGCCCTCGCGATGGTCCTCCATAGTCAGCGAGAGCTCGAGCCCTGTACACTCCTGGAAGCCGCCGATCGCGAGGTCGCCGACGGCGGAGAAGATAATTGACTTGGCAAGCGCGCCACCGGACGACGTATCGAGCAGGCTGACCACGAAGTTGTAGCCCATGGTGGGCATCGGCGAAAAGCCGACAAGCCGTAGCGCTCCCATCTATGCGCCTCCTCCCCGAGCATCCAATTCCTGGACCTCGAACTCATTGCCAGCACGCCCGACGCGGAGCACGACAAACTCGAACGGCTGCGACGGCGCGACGCCTACCAGGCAAATCAGCCGCCCGCTGCCGCGTTCGCGAATTGGGTTCGTTTCGTCATCGCACTTCACGAAGAATGCCTCCGCCATGGTTTCCCCTACGAGCGCTCCGGCCTGCCAGAGCGTGATCAAGAAGCTGGTGATCGCCAGCCGGATCTTGGCCCACGTCAACTCGCCATTAGGTTCAAAGGCGGCCCATTGGAGCGAGATGTAGAGAGCACGTTCGATCATCATCAGCAGTCGTCGAACATTGACGAATCGCCAGTCCGGATCGCTTGATACCGTACGCGCACCCAGGATGCGGATGCGGCGTCCGGGAAGACTGCGGAGGACGTTGATGCCGGCGGTATTGAAGAGCGCATGCAGTTCGTTGCCGACAGGCGAGGTGACATCCTGTAGCCATACCAGCGGGTTATTGGCCGGCGCCTTGTGCACGCCTGTCTCGAGGTCGGTGGCGGCGTACTGGCCTACGATGTGTCCGCTAGGAGGAATGTCTCGCACTGTGCCGGTATCCTGGCGTAGCGGATCGACGACGCGGACCCAGGGGTAATACAGCGCGGCGTATTTCGAATCGAAGCGGCTGCGCCAAGCTTGCGCGGCCGCGGGACCGGCAGTAGGATCGGTCACGGTGTTGTATGGTGTCTCCAGCACGGCGATGCGATCGGCAAGAGTCTCGCATTGCTCCACCATCGCCGCCTGCACACGATAAATGTCCGCATCGGAGAACACAGGAGGTAGCTCGACCGATGTCTCAACTACGGGCGGTGGAGGCTGCGGCGGATCGAGGCACGGATCCGGCACACAGCGGACGGGCGGCACTGTTTCGGGTGCGTGGCACGGGGTGAATGTGGATGTCAGGAATGGCGAGTATGCTGATCTCCTCAATCGGACCGAGCGTCTCCAGTCCCCGGAATTCGAGAGTGCGGACGGTGTCGCTGTCGTTTGGATCGATCGGCGCGCCGATGAAATCGTCTGCCGTGAGGAGCGCCAATCCATCGCGTCCGCCGGCTAGCCGGTAAGAGTCTCTATCGAGCGCGAGCGTGTCGATGCCCTCGTCCACAGGACGCAAGTCCGTGATGATGACGGCCGAAGGCGGCGGTGGAAGAATGTTCAGGTTGGCAGCATCGTTAGGGTTCACCAAAAAACCGAGGACTCGCGGACCGTAGAGAGTCGTTTTCGCGGACGGTCGAAAGCCGCTCGGCGGATTAACAACAGTTGGCCGGACTGGAAAGCGGCAAGCGAATACTCCACACTCTCGATCAACAGAGGCAGGTCGGGGTTTACACCGAGGAGCGGCGCGTCGTAGGGCAACCGCCATTCTGGATCGGGGTGAACCCAGTAGATGCGACCGGCCGGAGCGTCGGTCAGCGAGATGACTCGTGTCGCAACGACAACGCCGTCCTGAGAGATGCGGATCGCCGTGGCGCGGGACAGACCGGCCGTGGTGGCGACTGCTGCGGAAACGGAGTCGAATTGGTGTGGGGGGACCATGCACTGAGCACGGTTCATTTCCGTTATGCGGATGGTCAGGTTATTGCCCCACACACCCGGGCTGGACGCGTCGATGCGCCAGACGTCGCGAGCCGCCGAGCCAAGGCTTACAGAGGCAGCGACGCATCCGGCGAGCGGATCCCTGGATGCGACGCGTGCGATCCAAGCTCGCCTTCCCCCGTTCTCGAAGAATCCGCGCACGGCGTATGCGAGATAGCCGATGCCGGTAAACCCGCCGAAGTGCGCCTCAAACTGGCGATAGCTCTCGACAGGGACGGGCGAGTCCACCGGACCGCGTTCTGCCAAGCCTGACAAACCCGCGATGTCGGTACGGAGCGGATCGATGGCGGGCGCCTGGGCGTCCACTCGCTCGTAATAAACACCGGGTCTCGGTAGGCGACAAGCATCGTGTCAGTTTTATGCGAGGGAGACGCCCTCGTGCATAATTCGACGGTCTCGATAGCGACCTCGTTGGCCGTAGCGTTGAAACTCGGGCCATCGATCTTCTTGATCCATGCGTTCACGAAATCCCATCTCATGACGTCCTGGTGGGATTCGTTCTGGAGAATGATGGAGCTGTTCCGCGTGTCGGAGATTCCGTTTGCGATGTTGCGATACCAATCCCAGAGCTCGCGGTTGGTCGTGTAGCCGCGCTTCAGCGTGATGTTGGGAACGTGTGTAGCCGGGACCGCCTGCGAACGGAGCGACCGCGTCCGAGCCGTCGCGGTACTCGACTACCGTCGAATCGCCGGAGAGTCCGCTCACCTCGCGGAAGCCCCCACGGTGAGACCATCGATCTCCACTCGAAAATTGAATGATAGAAACGGCATTGCTGGAGAAGACATGACGTGTTCTCCTCCAGTGTCAGTCTTCCGCGTGGGCAGTCCAGAGGCCGATGCGGATAATCACGAACTCGGCGGGCTTCACCGGAGCGACGCCGATAACGATGATCAGCCGGCCGTTATCGATATCGGCCTGGGTCATCGTAGTGCGGTCGCAGCGGACGAAAAAGGCCTCCTCCAGGTTCGGTCCCTTCGAGGCGCGCCGCCGCGCCACAGCGTCAGTCAGGAAATTCGAGACGGTCCGGCGAACGCGTGCCCACAGGGGGTCGGCATTGGGCTCGAACACCACCCATTGCAGACCGACGTCGATGGACTTCTCGATGAAGATGATCAGGCGCCGAACGTTGACGTATTCCAATCCTGGTCGCTGGTGATCACGCGCGCTCCCCACACGCGCAGGCCGCGGTTGTTCGGACGAAAGTCACGGATCACATTGATGTTCATCGGGAACGGATTGAGGATTTCCTGCTCACCTTTGTTGAGAGTTCGCTGCATCCCGTGATGCCACGGACGACTTCATTCGCCGGCGCCTTGTGCACCCCGCGCTCTACGTCCACGCGCATAGATCCCGATAACGTGCCCGGACGGCGGGATGGGGACGCTGTGAATGTCCTGAAGATTCGCGGGAAAGGGATCGTCAATGAGCAGCCAAGGATAGTAGAG
>CAWHYW010000017.1:0-253383 GCA_963833675.1 Bryobacteraceae bacterium
ACGACTCAGGACTCGGAGAAGCTAATTGAGCGGGTACGAAAGCTTAAGGCCGGCGGTGGCGCGGCGTTGTATGACGCAATCTGGATGGCCTGTACGAGCCGCAAACTGGTGAAGGGTGAGCCGTACGAGCCGCGGCGAATTATCGTGGTAATCGGCGACGGTCACGATAACGCGAGCAAGAAAAATATCGAGCAAGTGCTGGAGATGGCACAGCGGCAACTCGTCACGATCTACGGTGTGAGTACGGTGGCGTTTGGGTTCAACTCCGAAGGCGAGAAGAATCTGACCAGACTCGCGGAGGAGACCGGCGGACGCGTGGAATATCCCTTGCAAGGTGTCTACAAAGACGTGATCGGTTACCTGGAGAAGCCCTCGGATGAAGGAAACTACGCGATTACGGTGGGTACGGGGGGCTACGCCGCGCAGATTGCGGAAGGGATGTTCAGGGCGATCGCCAACGTCGCGGGCGAAGTAACCACACAGTACGTCATGCGGTACATCCCAATCGGAGATGATTCCGCAAAGACATTCCGCAGTATAAAAGTGTCTGTTCCCGATCTTCCCAACGTAAAAGTACGGGCGCGGAAAGGCTACTACCCGGGCGACGTCCCGAAAGGATGACCGCGACCGGACACTTCACGGTTCTGCAGGCAGCGTTGCCAGGTGCGGCGCCTGAGAACATCGGTGTCCTCCTTGTCGACAATTCGGGGTCGGCGCATTTGAAGATTCGGCGAGACCTGCGGTCGCTCGCCGATGAAGATGACGCGGAATACCTGGAGGCGCTGCAGTTCGATTTGCGTCAGAAGGCGTCGGAACTGGGCGGCGAGTCGCTGATGCGGTGGATGGTGGAGAATTTCTCCAATTTCCTCCGTGTCTCCGATCCGGAAGAAACAGCCGTGGTCTGGCCGGAAGCCGATTTACGACGCCTGTATACCGAGCACATTCATCCGCGCGTCCTGCCATTCCAGACCCATCTGCCCATGTACACGCTGGCGGCGGCCGCGGGCAGTTGGGGCGAGGAGATGGAAGTCTCGGACGAAGGCTGGGTGGAAACGCCGGCAGACCTGCGGCTCACGGATGATATGTTCGTCGCGCATGTTGTGGGACGATCGATGGAACCCCGCATTCCTGCCGGAAGTGTGTGCGTATTTCGCAGGAGCGTCACGGGATCCCGACAGGGCCGACTGGTGCTGGTGGAGAACTACGGCGAAACGGGTGAGAACCGCTACACGATCAAGCGCTACAAGAGCGTGAAGCGGCAATCCGGTGATGAGTGGGAACACGAAACGATCCGTTTGGAGCCTCTGAACCCTGAATATGAGGCTTGGGAGTTAAGCCCGTCCGACATTCGCGTTGTCGGCGAATTCATTCGCGTGCTCGATTGAGTACTTGTCTCTGACCAGGAATGTGTATGCGAGAACTCCGGCCACCAGGAGCGCGCACACGACTACGAATGCGGCCGTATATCCGCCTGTCGCCTGCTTCAACCAGCCGGTAATCAGGGGCGCAGCAATACCCGGAGCGCTCGCCGCCAATGCTTGCAAGCCTACGACGCGTCCCACCAGGCTCGCGGGAATGAGCCTTTGCGTCAGCGCCCACGCATTTGCCGTGGCCAATCCGAGCGCGCTGAGAGAAACGATCGAGAAGAATACGGCCAGGCGCTGAGAATCGACGACAGCTCCCAACATTTCAGTGGAAGCAATCGCGAGGCCCGCAATCACGAACCCTTTGCGGACGCGGGTCGCGTGCCAGCCGCGAGCGATCAGCCGGTCGGCCAGGTAGCCGGCGAGGGTGGCGACGAGACCCATCCCGCCGAAGCTGAACATGGTGTAGATTCCCATTGAACTCAAGGAAAGGCCGTGACGCTCGACGAAGTAGGCCGGCATCCACGTGATGCAGAAATTGACGTAATACTGATAGCAAAACGCGCCGATCAATGTTCCCCATAGGATCGGGTTGCCGGCGAGGTCGGCGAGTTTCGCTTGCTCCAATTCTCCGGGAGAGACTGCCGCTGATTCGCCATCGGTTGCGAAGCGGACCCAAGGAGCAAGCCAGAGCAGAGAGCACAATCCCAAAATCACGAACATCATCTGCCAGCCGGCTTGGGTGATGAGGAACGCGGCTAAAGGCGCGCCGATCGCCGGGCCTACTTTCGTGCCCGCCATGACTACTCCGATGGCCAGGCCGCGCTGCTCTTCCCGGCAGTTCATCCGAATCCACCGCATGCTAGCCGGTGTAAGAAGGGCCTCGCTGACGCCAAGCAATAAACGCAGCGCGATCAATTGCGATGGCGAAGCCGCGATGGCCGTGGACGCCGTGATTACGCCCCATGACGCGACCGCGATGGTAAAGAGACGTTTCACGCCGTAACGATCCACGACCCATCCGGCCGGGGCTTGCAACGCGGTATACGTCCAGAAGAAAGCGGAGTTGAGGAGACCCCGATCGCTGTCCGTGAGGCTGAATCGTTGCTGGAAATCGACTACCGCGAGGGCGACAGAGAAATTGATGCGATCGAGCAGACCGATGACCATGGCAGTGGCGATGAGAGCGATGACTGTCCAGCGGCGTGTCGCGGTTAAGGGCACCAGACTATAATGAAGAAACCGCATGTTCTTCCGCAATCAGAAACCGCGCAAATTGAGCTTCAGCGAGCACTTGGATAATGTTCGTAAGTTCGGTTTTGAGGTGCGCAACGACGGTTCACGCGCACGAGTTTCGAAGCTCGGGTGCGCCGCTTACATAGAGGATCGCGGGGATCAGCCGGTTGTCGGAAAGGCAGGAGTAATGGTAGGCGACGAGATCGGATTGCTGGTGGACGAAGGATATCAGAAGTTTTTCCGAACACCCAAAGGCCGTCGCGTGCCCGCTTTGGCTGAGCATCTGACGGCGCTACACGATTTTCAGGAAGATTTGCGGGAAGCGCTGGGGCTGGTGAGCTTGTATAACCAGGGCCTCGGCACTACATTCGATCAGCACATGTACGATCGCGTGGAAGGCCGAGATCCACGCGTTGGGAAATAAATTCAGATCTGCGTTCATCCGTATTCATCCGCGGCTTATTAGTTGACCGCCGGCAATTAACGCTGATAAGCATCAGCGTACCGTGAGATTGACGAAGTTGGATCGCGTGCTGCCCATGGTGGCGGCTAGGGGTACGTTTCCGGTTACTCCTTGCGGCGTTCGCAACGATTATGCTTACCGCCGATTAGTCGCTTCGCTACAATAGCTTCTATGTCTGCTCCAACCGACGAGTTTTACCGCATCAGTAAGCTTCCGCCTTATGTTTTCGCCGTTGTGAACGAAATGAAGGCGCGGCTGCGAGCAGATCAGCAGGACGTGGTGGATCTTGGGATGGGCAACCCCGATGGCGCAACTCCGCGAACGGTCGTAAACAAAATGATCGAAGCGGTGCGCAATCCAAGGAACCATCGCTATTCGATGTCGAAGGGCATCCCTCGTCTTCGCGAAGAGATCGCTCATCGGTATAAGGCGAAGTATGATGTGGAACTCGATCCGGCAACGGAGGCGATCGCCACAATCGGCGCAAAGGACGCGCTCGCTCACCTGCTGTTCGCAGTGATCGGCCCGGGCGATGCGGTGGTATCGCCGAATCCTGCTTATCCGATCCATCAGTATGGCGTCGTCATGGCGGAAGGGCATGCGTGCATGCTGCCCATGCCGAATCCGGAGACGTTTCTAAATGGGCTTAAGGATTTATACAAGCGAAGCAACCGGAAGCCGAGGCTGATCCTGATCTCGTTTCCTCACAATCCGACCACGCAGTGTGTAGATTTGGATTTCATGAAGGAGATCGTGGAACTCGCTCGGAGCCACGGATCGATGGTGTTGCACGATTTCGCCTACGCCGATATCTGTTTTGATGGATACAAGGCGCCGAGCATCCTGCAAGTGCCGGGCGCGAAGGATGTCGCTGTGGAGATTTTCTCCATGTCGAAAAGTTACAACATGGCCGGCTGGCGGGTCGGATTCTGCGTCGGTAATAAGAAGATGATCGCTGCGCTAGCGCGAATCAAGAGCTATCTGGATTACGGTGTTTTTCAACCGATTCAGATCGCTTCGATTATCGCGTTGCGCGAATGTGAAGAAGATACCACGAAGATTTGCAATCTTTACCAAAAGCGGCGGGATCTTCTGGTCAGCGGCCTCGAGAAGGCGGGCTGGCCGGTGGAGAAACCGAGAGGCTCCATGTTTGTGTGGGCTCCGATTCCTGAGAAATATCGGAGCCTGGGTTCACTAGAGTTTTCGAAGCTGCTGCTCGAGAAGGCTTTGGTGGCTGTGTCTCCAGGTATCGGCTTCGGACCTTTGGGAGAAGGTTTCGTTCGGTTTGCTTTGATTGAAAACGACCAGCGAACCCGGCAGGCGCTTCGCTCGATTAAGCAGTTTCTGAAGCAGTGAGACTTTTATCTCTATCGTTGTTGCTGTTACCCGCGTTGGCGCAGGGAGCGTGGCGCCCGATACCGCCGAATCTTTGGGCGATGCAGGCCGCCGTCCCTCCGGGTACAAACAATACACAAGCGGTCCAGCAGGTGACACCCGTAGTCGGTGGAGTTCCATTGGCGCCGAATGCGACGGCGTCGCCCCAGTCCGTGTTTCCTACAGCGGTCGGTGTTGCCGTACCCGTCGGAGGAGTTACCGGCCCATCACAAAACCCTGCATCGGTGGGAATGCCCTCCCAGGGTGGACCTCCACCGCCTGGTTCCCGGCCCGTGACCCCGAACGGCCAAATTCAACCTTTGCCGCCCGGAGTTGTTCCCGCCGGACAGCAGCCCCAGGGCTCGGGCGCAATCCCTGCGACACCTGCCGCTGCGCCGGCAAACGCCCCATTGGCCTCGGCCGTTCCGAGTCTGCCGACATGTGATGTGACCTTGCGTTTATCGCGGACTGAACTGCCGCCAACCGGTGGCGAGTTCGCCATCTCCACGGTTCGAAAACCGGCAAACTGCCCGACATCAATCGCGCTTTCGGTTCCATGGCTCACTACGGTTGACCCGTCCGAGCTTCGGTTCGAGGCGGAACCGAACAATACGGGAGCTACTCGGGATGCATTGATCCTGATAGGCGGGCAATCCTTCCTGGTGCGCCAATCGCCGCCGGCGCAGGTCGGGCTAGCTGCGGCTCCGGGGCGGCTCGTATTCGGCATCAATCGAAAAGGCGCCACCGATATCAAGATCCTTACCGCCTGGACAGAACAACCGGCCGGCGGCTTTATCGCGAAGCCGCAGCATCCGTGGCTTGTCGTGACACCGAAGCGCCATAAGGAGCACCGGCAGGTTTACGAAGTGACGGTCAAGCCGGGAGCAGATCTTCCACCGGGGCGGCATGACACGCGAGATCGAGATATCGGCTGAAGGCGCGCCCGATCGGTCGATCGTAATCCCAGTGGTTGTAGAAGTCACTCGTCCGAATTAGCTACTTTGCGTTCGCAGCATTCTTCGGAATCGTCCAGAAGTAGATGATCCGGCCGTCGATGTCCTCTTTCTTCTCAGGCTGCCAATCGCCCATGTCGAAGCTGTGCGACACGATTCTCGTACCGGGCTTCAGGTCCTTCCAAAGCTTTGGCTTCAGCTTCAGATTGATCCCGGGAAGCAGATAGAGCGTCACGACACTCGCGTCGTGGATGTCGGCTTCAAAGAGGTCCTGATTCAGGAAACGAACGAGATTCTCGACTCCTTCTTTCTTGGCATTCGCATTCGCTTCCTGAATGCGTTGGGGATCGATGTCGATTCCGGTGCCCTTCACGCCATACAGCTTCGCGGCAGTGACCACCAGACGGCCATCACCTGACCCTAAATCGTAGAGGATATCGCCTTTCTTTACGGCGGCGAGCTTGAGCATTGCCTCGACTACCGGCTGGGGCGTGGGAACGAAAGGCACGTCAGGCGTACGGGCGCGGGTAGCCGATTCCTGAGCCGATGCCGTCCATGCAGCTCCGGCCAATAAGGATACAAACGATCGTCTCTGCATATGCATAGGAGCGATTATGAACGGTGTCTTCCGATATTGAGCGCTCTAACAGTGACGCATGGATAACACTCGCGTGACAATGGCGCGCAGCCTACAATCGAAGCGAGGTACTGTGCGAGATCGCTATCTGGATGACCTCCGGCATTTCGAAAGAGATAAGAGAGTTAGGAAACTCACCGCCGGCAAGCGGAAGCAAGATCCCGCGGAAGCGAATACTTCGGGTGAGGATGCGCTCGTGATCGGTGTCGGGCCGGGTGTCTGCACGGTAAGGACGGCCACGGAAGATCGAGTCTGCAGGACGAGGAAAGGTGTGGTCGTGGGCGATCGTGTGAATGTCGACGCGCATCGCGTCTTGTCGGCATATCCACGAAGCACTGTGCTGGTACGGCCCGATCCGCGCAATCCTCACAACGAGCGCGTGTTGGCCGCCAATGTAGACATGGTGGTGATTGTCGCGTCCGTACAAGCTCCGCCGCTTCGGACGGCACTGATCGACCGATATCTGATCGCGGCCCAGAATGGCGCAATGCATCCCGTGATTGTCGTCAACAAACTCGATTTGTTGCAGGATGAGAGCGAGCTAAACGAGTTGAACGCCTACAACGTAATCGGTGTCCCTCTGGCGCTGTGCTCGACGAAAAATGGGCGCGGTCTGGAGGAGTTGCGCGCCATACTCGCGGGCAAAGTTTGTGTGTTCAGCGGGCACAGCGGAGTCGGGAAGTCGTCGCTGGTGAATGCCCTTCTCCCTGGGCTGGATTTGCGGATTGGAGAGGTCGAGTACAAGGGGAAGCACACCACGACCACTTCCAGCTTGCACGTTTTGTCGAATGGCACTCAGATTATCGATACTCCGGGAATCCGGGAGTTCGGTTTATTCGGAGTGACACGGCGGGATCTGCGGCAGTTCTTTCCGGAGTTCGAAGCGTACTCCGAAAGTTGCAACTTTAACGACTGCACGCATACTCACGAGCCGGTTTGTGCAGTTCGCGATGCCAATCCGCCTCGTTATTCGACGTACGTTCGCATTTACGAAAGTTTGGGCGATCCGTAGTAATCAGGCGGGAGAGTGAGGATAGTTCGCCGTATGTCGATGAATTCGCGCTCTCTACCTCCAAAACGACGAGATGCGTTCGCTTACGATACGTCCGCCTTGTAAGCGCCCTGCCCTTGCCGCCGGCGCGGAAATCGCCGGACTCAGAACGCCGCCAGCCGCGGCGAGGGCCGCCAACGTGGCTTCATCGGGTTGTATGACTTCGACCGAAGCGCCATTGTCTCGCAGTGTCTTCACCGTCTCATCCAGTGAGGCTACACTCATGGACGGAATTTCCGGGGGGTCGTTTGAGCGCGAGGATCATCACCCGATCGAAGCCGGTCGCCAGATCCGCATTGTCCGTGGAATAGAACCCACCGTCAATATAATGCTCGCCTTGAAACAGGATGGGTGGGGCGCCCAAGGAAGCAGTGCTCGCAATTACCGCGTCTACCAGATCGATGCCACTGTCGCGATCGAAAGCGCGTCGCTCTCCTGTGTCCGCATTGACAGTGGCGATAAGCACTCGTTTTTCCGGCCATGTCTCCATCGGCAGCTGGGCTGCGACGATCTCCCGCCGGCTTGAGCCACTCGTGCCCGAAGCTGCCGCTAACGCCAACGATCCGATTCTTCGCAGAATTTCAGTCGGGCTGCCGCCGGCTTGCTTCGCACGAACGACGCTGTCGCGAAGTCCTACCCAGTCAGCGGAAGGAGGGCGCGCGGACGACGGCGGTCCGGGTTGAACGCGTCGTTGAAATGCGTCTTCGTGCGCGTCTCCGCTCGCAAGATGGAGCGCGACCCTGGAGCCAGAAGAGGTTCCCACGAAAAGGTCGGCGTTCCTAACGTCGAGAGCCCGCGTCAGCCATCCCTGTAATGAGGCCAAGCTCCCACGCGCTCGCAGCGTAGCCACCACCGGCCAGAACCACGGCGCGTCGTGTATGACTCAGTTAATCATCTCCCTGTAAATAGCCTACTTGAGTAAAGGCCGCTCGCGAACCGGGCAAGTCGCTAGATTCCGAGAGGCCGGTGCGTCAGGTCGTTGGGCCACTTCCACGATAGAACCAGATCAGGCGACCGCTCGTTCCAGGAAACGGAGATCGATTTTTCGGGAGAATCGCGGGATATCGTCTTCGTCCACCATGCGATACACGACCTCGATCCAGGGGCCGGTCAGCGTGACCAGTTGCTTTGTCGTACGAGTGCTCCAACGTTCCACGGCTCGACTGATACGTGTCTGCTCCCGCTCTACTTCCGATGTGAGATCGGCAAACGGTGTTGTCAATAGCTCCGAATTGAACCCGCGCACGTGCTCAAATCCCAGGCGCCGCATCAGGCGGTCGAGGGTGCGCATCGAGTAGCCGTAGAGATAGGGAAAGCCGAGCAGATTGTTGTAGGCGAGAGCCTTCCTTCCAACATCCCGACCGTGTCGGAGCGCGCGATAGAACAACAGATTGGGAACGCGAATAACGAGCAAGCCGTGACGTTTCAGCACGCGGCGAACCGTCATCAACGTGTTAACCGGCTCGGGCAGTTGTTCGAAACAATTCCAGATAAAGACTCCATCGAATGCTCCAGTTTTCAAATTTGAGTCCTGTAAAGTTCCCTGAATCACGTTCAATCCGTTATCTCGCACGAACGCAGTGGTATCGTCGCCGACATCGATGCCGATCGGCCTCCAGTCCCATTCCTCCGCCGCTTGCAGGAATCCGCCGAGATGAGGTCCCAATTCGATGACATCGGCGCGCGCAGGCAGCAATTTTCGGTAGGCGGACTCCTTATTACGGAATGCCTGAAGATATCTGGGGTAGACCTGCTTCATCACATCCGGATCGTTCGAGTCCTCCTCGTAGGCCTCGGTGTCCTCTGCCTCGACCTCCACACGAGATAAAAGCCCGCATCCAGCACACCTTACCAAGGGCGCTGCTGAATCGTGCATGAAATCGGTGAGATCCTTGAGTTCCTCCTGCGAAGGATTGCCGGAAAGCCGCTCGAAGACGAAATCACGCTGGCGGCGAAACTCACTCGCAATTGTGCCGGATGAGACGACCGGCGTTTCGAGATATCCTCCACAAACAGGACATGTGCGCACTTCTGTAGGATTCCTTACGCAGTAAACCTGCTACATCTTCTAAATTCGGATAAGTTTGTCGTATTATGAAAACGTAATGATTTCCCAGACCGCCGAGTACGCCTTACGGGCCATGGTTGTGCTCCTGGATCCGGATACCCCTGAGGGTGCGTACATCGCCGCGCAGGATATCGCCGCTCGTACCAAGGTCCCTGTCGATTACATGGCGAAGATTTTGAACGCCCTCGCAAAATCTCAGCTCGTCGTCTCCCAGCGAGGCAAGCACGGCGGCTGCAAGGCAGCGAGGCCGGCGGCGAAAATCTCAGTGCTCGATATTGTGCAGGCGGTGGATCCGATTCGACGGATCGAGTCTTGTCCATTGAAGCTTGCATCTCATGGGGTTCGCCTTTGCCCGCTTCACCGCAGGCTTGACGATGCCTTCCGCACGGTCGAAGAGGCGTTCCGAGCGACGACTATGGCCGAGTTGCTCAATGAGCCTACCTCCAGCAAACCACTATGCGAGTCGGCGGTGAATGAGCCAATAAGGATCTTCCATGTCCAAAGCCAGACTTATTAAGCTTGCGATTGCACTCAGCGGGGGCGCTTTGGTTGCGCTCGCCGGGCTGGGCGGGTCGTATATCGTTCCGCTCGATAACGAGGCGATCCAATACAGCACGCGCCCGATTGACGATCCCATTTCGCGGCTTCAAGCGAAGATCCAATCTGGGGATGTAAGCCTACGGTTCGATGACGAACATGGATACTTGTCTTCGGTGCTGCAAGCGCTGGATGTGCCGGTGCAATCGCAGGTGCTGGTGTTTTCGAAGACGAGCTTTCAGGCTCCGCGCATCTCCCCGCGGATGCCTCGCGCTCTGTATTTCAATGATCACGTGGCGGTGGGTTTCGTCCGCGGACGGCGACGTGCTCGAGGTTGCATCGGTGGATCCGAAGCAGGGTGTCGTGTTCTATACGCTCGATCAGGAGCGCACGCGCACTCCGAAATTCGAAAGGCGTGACACCTGCCTGCAATGTCATCAGTCGGGATCGACGCTCGGAGTGCCGGGATTATTCGTCACGTCAGTTTATCCCGAGCCTTCGGGCATGCCGCTGTTTCAGAACGGCACAACGGTAATCGATCAGACCAAGCCGATCTCGGAGCGATGGGGCGGATGGTACGTCACCGGGACTCACGGCAAGCAGACGCATCGCGGCAACGCGGTTGTGCGCGATAAGAGCAAGCCCGAGGAATTGGAAACAGAAGGCACGCAGAATGTTACGGACCTGAAAGGCCGGTTCGATATCGGCGCTTACCTCACTCCTTATAGCGATATCGCGGCGCTGATGGTGATGGAGCATCAGACGCACATGACCAATCTGATTACGCGGGTCGGCTATGAAGCGCGGATGGCCGTGGCGAGTTCGGAGGCGATCAATAAAGCTCTGGGCGAGCCGGTGGATAAGCTGAGCGAGTCGTCGGTGCGTCGAATCAACAATGCCTCCGAAGAGTTAGTGGAGTATATGCTCTTCTCGGGTGAGGCGCCGATCACCGAACCGATCCGCGGAACGTCAGGATTCACGGAAGTCTTTGCGAAAGACGCTCCTCATGACAGTAAGGGCCGATCGCTTCGAGACCTGGACCTCACGAGCCGTATCTTCCGCTATCCGTGCAGCTACATGATCTATTCGGAAGCTTTCGACAATATGCCGCTGGTTGCGCGGGAGCGAATTCTGCGACGGGTTTGGGAAGTATTGAAGGGCAAGGATACGGCTCCTGCCTTCAAGCATCTTTCTCCCGTCGACCGGCGAAAATATCTTCGAGATTCTGACGGAGACAAAGAAGAATCTGCCCTCGTGGTGGCGCTCCTAATCTCTAGCGAACAACTCGAAGGCGCGCGAGCGATTGCGTTCTGGAACCCCCGACTTTGGCGACTACATCGTGATCGCCATCCGGAAGATTGGGGACGACGATATTGAGTTGATAGAGTCCCGCGCTCGACAAACCCGCGAAGGTCACTTGCGCGTTTGTCGACCCGACGCTCACCTCGACCGCGGTCGTGAGTGGCGCTGCTCCCTGAAAGACTTCTCCCGCAGCAACGCGAGGGTTTGTCGGTCCGAAGCCCGTTCCGAAAAGAGAGAATGCTCTCACCGGGTTTAGCGGCGGTCGTCGAGGCCGAGTCGAATAGGCCAGGAGGTCCGATAAACGATCCGTCTGTATGAACGGCTGCGATGTAGTTTCTGGGAAACAGGAAGAGGCCCGGCAAGTAGGTGGACAGGTTTGCCGTTACGGGATCGGATGTCCCGTTGGCGTTGGTGACCGTTACTTGCACACTACCGGAGCCGTCCTCAGACGGTGCCTGCACGTTGATCTGATTGGGGCTGACATAATAGACCGCCGCGGGTTTACCGTTGATACTTACACTGACTCCATCGATACTGGTGGGCAGTTTGCCTGAGACGATATCGGTGGCTGAATTCCACATCCTGCTGGAGGAGGCGAGGTTATCTCCGAAGATGCTGAGCCATGCGCCCGATGTGACTCCGGCCTGATAACCGGCCCCGTTCACGACGCCGTTTTGCGCAAGGATGCTCGGCCTCGCGCCGACAGGATCCGATGGCGTAAATCCCATGACGATGTCCCACTTCGCCGAGAAGTCTCCGGCTAGCGAATCAGGGATCGGCTCCCAAGGCACGATCACCGACTCTCGCTGCACGGCATCGCGGATTCCGTTCAGAACGCCGTCATTGGCGTTTAACGGGTCACCCTTAACGTAGACTTGCGACACCAGCTTCGTTCCGTTGGCGGCTGTAACCTGCATGTGGATGTGCCTGGTGCGGCCGGGATAGAGGCCGGGCTTGACGGTGCGAAAGACGTACTCGCCGGTCGAACCTGTCAGGAATTTGCCGTATCCCTGAAAGTTCGCATCCCGGTTCGCGATCGGGCTCCGCGAATGAATGTATGCGCCATTGTTGTCGGCTTGCCAGATCTCAATCAAAGCGTTACGCAGAGGAGCTCCATTACTGCCGAGTATGCGTCCGTTCAACCAGGTAATCTGGCCGACCGCCGGTGTAATGTTGTCGTTGATGCGAATCAGATCGTTATCCAGATCGAGCGGCATCCTGTCGGGATAATACGGCCCGATGGTTTGCGCCGGCGTCAGGACGAGTTGTTCGGCGAAAAGGCCGCGTTGCGTGAACAGCAAACCTCCGAAACCGGCAGTTTTCAGAAAATTGCGCCGGCTGGCCGCCGGGTAGGCTCTCTTTTTCAGGTTTTGTTTCACTAACTCTTTAGAGGTGGCGGGCCCGGCCCGGGTTTGTTAAGGCGTGTTAAAGAGTTTCGATCGCCGCGTACTTCTCGACCAAGGATCGGAAGCGATCGCCGTCCGTAGCTCCAACGAGAGAATCCGCCGCCACAGTGCAGTAGCCGATCCGATAGGCGCGATAAGCCGTCACATAGAACGAAATGCGGTTGCGCAGTTTGGGATCGGGCTGCAATCGCAGATATCGATCGAGCAGAGCATCAGCCGGAAAACCCCACTCGACAGAAGCGCCCGCTATATCCCACGCAATGTCCTGACAGCCCGGAAAGAAGTGATCGTCATGATGATCAAGCGCATCGGCCTTGACGTAACCGCGCGCGGTCTTAATCCATTCGTGTGGAAGCATTCGTCCGTCTCCGGCAACGACCACTCCTTCTTCCGGCGCTTCCATGCGACGGCCCGTGTTGACTTCGATCATCCTCTCCAACGCCTCGCCGGGAACACACTTGCCGGTAGAGAACTCCGCGCGCAAGAACGCAAGATAGCAAGCCATGGTGTCGAGCAGATCGCAGGTCAAAGACGCAGGTCTACCTTCGAGCCACTCTGTAACCAGAAATCCATCGTGTAGCGAACAAGGTCGCGGGCCAAATTGCCCGAGTCGCTGGGAACGCTCGTAGCGCGACCGGCCGTAGTGTCCGAGGCCTGCGAACTTCCAGAGGAGACCGTTCGAGAGATACTTCCGGCGCTCATGCTGAGGGTGAACTGCAGGGTAGGATGACGGATCGCTGTACAGCAACTCTCGCCACGAGCCCCCGGAAATGTCGCGAGCCTTAGCGGGCACGAACCGGTCCGGTTGAAACGGCTCGACGTACCGTTTGTATCGATCCCAATTCTCACGCGCGACTTCCGATACGAACCGCGAGGCGTCCGGATTGTGGCTCGGAAAAAGGACAATCCGGTCTGAAGGAATCCCGAGCTGCTCCAACTTCAGCGCCACACTGACGAACGACGATCCGCTCAGCCCCGGACCTTCATCGACGATTAGAAACCACGATTCAGCGTGCCGGCGGATCGCATTTTCCAGCGATTCGGAAAGGTGAAGCTCACGATGAAAGGGGTGGCCGCGAGGGCGAACCGTGAATCGCCATGTCGCATTCACCGCATCCGCAACGACCGCTGACAGGCTCGCGCCGATACTGCGAATGCCGACCACGACACACGAGCCTGGAGATTCTTCGCGTAGGAAGCGGCTTGCGGCGTCCGCGTACATCTCGGGGTAAAGAGCGTAATACGCGTAGCCTTCCGGTGGCCGTATCGTGATCCTCTCGGGAATAGATTTCGTCAGATCTACGATCTGATCGAACTCGACGCAAATTGCATCGGCGATGCCCGCTTCGAACTGTCCCTGAAGTATAAAGCGCTCGCGCGGATCGGACGCAGCCTCGATGCGCCGCCGGAATTCTTGCGCGTCGACAACCTCCTCGCGCTCGGCGTAGACGATCACAACGACACGGTCGAGAGTTGTTCGTCGCTGCTATCCGGCTCTGCCTGCGCGGGGGCGTATCTCCGCGTCATCTCTGCGCAAAACTGCGCAAATTCATACGGATCTTTGGGGGGTGACGTGTGATGCGGTTGAATGCCCTTGTGCTCAGGAGTGAAGCAGTAGGTGACTGTAACGTCGAATGGCTCAAGGGCTTTCATCTGCCGGTCAAACCAGTCGAGCGCGTTCGGACGATACGAGTCGGCCCAACTGATTCCTGTCCGAAGGTACTTCACACCGAGATCCCGCAGATGCCGGACGGCATCGTCGAGCCGATGGTCTTCGAAATGGAACCACTGGCAGATGCCGATTTCGGGAGTGTACTTGTGGAAGTGCTTGTACGAAAGCTTTGGAGTTCCATCCTCGCGAAGCAACCCCATATAGAAGTGGCGATAGTACGAGGAGCCCTCGGCTTCGCGATGCCTTGTTGTGGCAGGCCAACTCCGCGGAAGATCGTACAGACTGTACCAGTGGATTCGATCCACCTTGCCTTTTAGTAACTCAGCGCTGCGTTGAAGACCCCACTCCTGCACCTCTTCCGCTCCAAAGGTTGAGACACCGATCTCGGAGATCCACACCGGCAGCTTCGTCACCGCGCGGATTTCCGCGACTTTATCGGGCCACTCATGGATCGTCCAATGATTCCAGTCGAGGGGAAAGCCGTGCACGGCCACAACATCGACGTGATTCAATACATCCTGCTTTTCCAGGGTCTGTATGAAGTTGGTATCGATCGGCGAAATACCTCCCAACACCGCCGGGAGCCGCGGATTCACCTGCTTGATGGAATCCGCAGCGGAGTTCACCATCTTTGCGAAAATTTGCCAGCTCGGGTCGATCTCGAAATCCCAATGAGATTTATTATTGGGCTCATTCCAGAGCATGACCGCTTCAACCAATCGGGGCCTCCAGCGAGCGGCTCTCGCGCCTCTTACAGATATACACTTCTTCTTCGGGATGATCGGCGATGTCGAAACCCGAGCTGCGCAGCATCGCCTCGACACACGCGCGATTCGGAATCCACCAGTTGGTGCAATCGCCCGAATAATGATGCTCGACGAAGTGCATCCGGGGAAAGTCGTCTCGATCGAAAATGTCCGTCTGCCAAAACGGATAATTGTCCTCTACCGGCAGGACCGATTTCGATCCGCGCTGCATGGACTGAAAGACCAGCAGCTCTTTCGTCACGTGGTCGTGAAGCAAATCAAGCGCAAGCAGCGGATGACGCAGGTGATACAACACACCCATGAAGATGACGACGTCGAATCTCTCCTTGAGCTGAGGTACTTCGTAAACGTTCATTTGCCGAAACTCTATATCTGATTTCGTTGACACGAGCGGCGAAGCGCGCCTGCTTCAGATAATCCTCGTCCGAGTCGATACCGACAACTCGATCTGCGCCGCGCTTCTTCATTTCAATCGAATAGAACCCCCCATTGCAGCCGATATCGAGTACGGATTTGCCGGTAAGATCCGCTGGGATCGCGTGTTTGAAGGCATCGAATTTGACGCTCGGATAGTCCCCGAGAAAATGATCCGGCGCCGTTTTCACACCCTTCAGATCGATGTTGTGAAACCAGCGGCCGAGCGCCTGGACCTGTGTTTTAATTTCCTCCCTTGTGAGATTGGCCGCTTCAGACGCGATCATACTCGACTCCCATCATTTTCATCGCTTCGCGATAGCCATTTACGGTTCCAACGTCGACATATGTCTGGCCGGCATGGACACCGATCGCCTTCCCTCCCCTCGCGAGATAGGCGTTTACCAACGTGCCGATATATTCATCCTGGCGATCGCGATCCATCCAAAGACGGTGTAAATCCGTGAAGATCGAAGCAGGCATTTTGAAGGCTCCCCAGATCCACTTACTATGAGCCTCGGGATTCTTGACCTCGATTTCGAGAACGCGTCCGGCTTCATCCGTCACGACCGCGTCAAAGAACTCCGGCCTGTCGACAGGGAACAGAAGAAACGATAAGTTCGCGTCGTCCAGGAAACTGAAGCCATCCTCCGGAAACCAGACTGTATCCGGCAAGCCTACCAGGACCTGCTCGTCTTCGGCGATGAACGGAAGCGCGCGAAAGATCGCGTCGCATAATCCAGCCGCTTGCGTCTGCACGGTATAGCAGACATCCGCCGAATAGACCTTGCTGCCGTAGTATTCGAGAATGTCGGATTTGCCGGGCGACACGACGAAACAGATCTTGTTTGCGCCGCCTTGAATCATGCGCTCGACGAGATATTCGCTGACCGCCAGCGGGCGTTCCGTCTGGCCGTCATAGCGACTGCCGACTGGCAGCAGTTCCTTCGAAAACGCTAGCGGCTGGATTCGGCTTCCTTTGCCCGCCGCCGGGATAATGCCCCACATGTCTGTCCTCCAGAATCGCTTCGAGATCTTTGACACGACTGTCAGCCGTGTGTTCGGAAAGCGTGCGCTCACGCGCGGCTGCGGCGATGCGCTTCAACTCCTCATCTGAAAGATCCAGCGCGCGCAGCACGTCTTCGGTCGAAGTGCACAACAGGATCTCTGAGCCGGGAGTGTAGAACTCGTCAAGCCCTTCCCAACTGTCGCTCAAGAGCGGAGCGCCGGACGCCGCTGCTTCAAAAAGCCGGCCTGACGGACAGTAGCCCATTTCCGCCATTGCCTGCCGTGTGACATTCAGCGTCATCCGGGACGAACTGTAGAATGCCGGATGCATTGCAGGTGGGAGATGCCGGACGAAGTAGATATTGCTCGTCCACGGGAAATCGCTGGGATATTGCGCGCCTCCGATCAGGAATCTACGGTTCTCCGCGATCCGGGCAGGTTGGATAAACAGGCGATCCAGCGTTTGCTGACGGTCAGCGGCATAGGTGCCCAGGTAAGATAAATCGGCCGCAAATTCGGGCGCCGGCGCTGCCGGACGATGGATGTGCGGATCGACGCTGCCGTACAGCGGAGCCACACGGCGCGCGCCCAACAACGTGGCGAGCCAATTGAGGGCCTCGCCGCCCGTATAACTAAGGACCAAATCGAAGCCGCCGAGTCCGCCGGCAGGCAGGTACTCTACGCGCTGTCCCGCCAGCAGCCGCGAAATCGTAACGGGGGTGTCCAGATCGTAGAAGCAATGAATACGCGACTTGGAGTCCAGGATTAACTGCGATGCGGCCGGTCCGTCGGCACAATAGGAAGTAACCATACCGACATCGGCATCCGACAATTCCTGTTCGGCTTCCGGGAGGATGTCTTCCCAATCTTTGTACAGCCGTAATTCACAGCCCGGGATTTCATCCATGTCTCGTGTGGAGGCATAATAGGCGACGTCCCTTTCAAAAAAGACAACTCTGTGTCCGCGGCGTCCCAACGCTCCGCATAAACCGCGCCAGAGCGTCGCGTGCCCATTTCCCCAGGAAGAACTGATTGAAAGTCCGAAGATGACCAGCTTCAATGAAGTGGTGACCACTTTTCTCCTTATTCGCCACGGTTCGACCCCGACAGTCGGGATCTCGCTCGCCGGCCGCTCGCCCGGCGTTCATTTAGACGCGAATGGACGAAATCAAGCACAGGAACTCGCTGTGAGATTGGCGGATAGGCATATCGCGGCGGTCTATAGCAGTCCGTTGGAGAGAGCGGTGGAAACAGCCGAGCCGCTGGCAAAGCGGCTCGGTCATCAGGTTCAAATTCGGCAGGACCTCACGGAGATCGACTTCGGAAGCTGGCAGGGAATGACGTTAAGTGAACTCCAAAATGATCAGCTTTGGTCCCGATTCAATACGAACCGGGGCACGGTAAGCGCTCCGGACGGTGAAATGATGATCGACGTCCAGGCCCGAATGAGCAAACAGTTAGAATGCCTGAGGCTCGATCACATCGGCCAAACGATCGCCGTGGTGTGTCACGCGGACGTAATCAAGGCAGTGCTAATGCTCTACTTGAATATGCCGCTCGATTGCCACCTGCGCCTGGAGATCAGCCCTGCTTCCGTAAGCGTGGTCGAACTCGCGGAATGGGGTCCCCGCGTTTTGGCCGTTAATACCTAACGTCTGCTCGCGCTGCGACTCCGACCACCGCCGCCGCTGCTCGCGGCGCTCGCAGTTTGCCGGCTGACCAGCTTGTTGAAATTGCTCTTCTGTCCTCGAGCCGTCGTATCCTGCACAAGCAGCGATAGACCTCTCTCATCGAACTTGTCGAAGAACTCATCCCAACTGATCTCTTCGAGCTTGTCTTGCCCGGTGTAACCAGGAAAATCAAGTCTTAGGACGCCCAGGTCTTTTTTATTCCCGGTACCTCGAACGCAGGAGGGATGCGCGCCGCGTTCCTCGGCCCATTGACGAATCTCTTCGTGATCGGTAAGGATGTGGCTGCCGTGCTTGGCGGATCCATTCTTCTTGGCGGCGGTCCGCCCATGTCCATTGCTGCTTGCTCGACTTACACTACGCGAGGTCTGTCCGTTACCGGATGCCTCCGCCGCGGGCTTCGCGCGCCCCATCTCCTTCTGAAGGCGGACTGCGATCACCGTGAGCTGCTTGTCCTGACCTTCCTCTTCGCGAAGCGTCTCCTGAATGATATTCAAGGCTTCTTTGTTGCCGAGTGATTTGGCGATCGCCTTGGCGGTGCCGTACGAGGCGATCTCATAATGCTCCACCTTTTGCGCCGCGGCGACCAGCACCTGATCCAGCAGTTCACCTTTTTCATGCTCCTGCAGATGCTCCTGCGCCTCTTCAACTAAGCCCTTCATCGCCTTGCAGGGCTTGCCTTTCGGCTTCTCGCCCAGCAGTTCCAGACACTGCTCGGCACGAGTGACATGGTTCCTGGTTTGTTCCAGATGAGCGTTAAACGATTCTTTCAGTTCCGGACTTGTTAAAGCCTTCGCCATTTTTGGCAGAGCCTTTACAAGCTGCTTCTCAGCATCGTAGAGGTCCCGAAGGCCATCCACCAGAAGCTCGTGCAATTCTTCCATTCCGGGTTTCCTTTCCTTACGCAGTAAGGTTGAGTGCGAAAAGCGAAGGTCGGCCTACGCCGCACTTTGCTGAATGGACTCCCCGGTTTCTCGAAGTGTTTCAATCGCCCGGTGGGCGAAACATTTCCGGACAATTGCGTTCGTGTGCGACGGGATCAGGCGCTGAGGCGAGCCGGCTGCGATTGCCCGTCGACGGCGCGTCGCCAGTGGTCTTCGAACATTCCCCGCATCGCTTCGGAAAAGCCCAGATGATCGAACATCAGGGCCGTCCACGACGGCTTTGTAATTACCGGATCGAGCAGCGCGATCATTCCTTGCCGGCCATCGAAAACCGCGAGCTTCATCGGCAGGCTCGGCGCGCTGTACACCTCCACGCCGATACCTTTATACTCCTCCATGCGCTGCTTGTGGTCATCGTCCATCGCGCCGGTCTCGTAGAGCAGACGGCAATTCACGCCGCGCAAACGCGCCTGCTTTACGAGTTGCTCATCGAGCGGGTCAACTGCGTAAGGAGGCCGCGAGAACTCGACATAGTCCGACTGAACTTCGGACAGCATCCGCCGGTATTGAGCCGCAATCTGCGTAGGTTCACTGACGATTCGAAGATAGTCGAGAGTGCCGCGACCGCCCTGCCCTTCGGAGTACGCGCGAGTCAGGTCGTCTACCAGCGACCCGGCGAATCGCGCCTGTTCGGCGAGCTCCTGCTGTACGGTTTCACCGCGGCGCGCAAGGTAGCTTGGAATCGCGAGAGATGGCTCCACAGCCGAGAAAAGCTTTGTCTTTTCCTGAATGACTTGGGCGAAGCCCTTCTCGATCAGGCTGTCGAGCACTTCATAAATCTTCTGCCGCGGTACGTGGGACCGGGCGGCCAACTCCAGCGCCTTGAAGCGCGGATGGCCGATCAGCACGAGGTACGAACGAGCTTCATACGCGTTCAACCCAATCTGCTGCAGCCGGCGCCAGAAGCGCTGAAAATCCATCTCCGGTAATTCGAGGCTCATCGGTGTCAAGGCATAACCTATCACAGCGCATGTAACTTGTGCGCAGAAGCTGACGCCCAAGTTAGGATCGGCTGTTCAAGCCTTTCGCACGGCCGCTTTCCAGCCGGCGAATAACTCGTCGCGCTGCCCCTGGGACATTTGCGGCTCGAAGGTCTTCTCGGCTCGCCAGAACTGCTCTACCTCTTCCGTGCTCTTCCAGACACCAGTCGCGAGCCCCGCCAGGTAAGCCGCGCCGAGCGCCGTCGTCTCCGTATCGACCGGACGCACCAGCCGGCAGCCCAGGATGTCAGCTTGGAATTGCATCAGGAAATTGTTCTGCGCGGCGCCTCCGTCTACGCGCAATTCGCGCAATTGCGCTCCGCTGTCGGCCTGCATTGCATCCACGAGTTCGCGCGTCTGGTATGCGATCGCCTCCAGCATTGCGCGAACGATGTGCGCTCGCGTCGAGCCCAAGGTCAGGCCGGTGATCAGACCCCTCGCATCTCCCTTCCAATGAGGAGCACCAAGTCCGACAAACGCCGGCACAACGTAAACGCCGCCGGTATCAGGGACTGATCGAGCGAGCGTCTCCGATTCCGCGCTATCCGTGAGAAGGCCGAGTTTGTCTCGAAGCCACTGCACGCCTGCGCCCGCCACAAAGATGCTGCCCTCGATCGCATAGCCGTCGGCCGCGGCCGTGGCTAGAAGCTTGTTTCTAGAGACGGGCACGGTCTGTCCGGTATGCATCAACGCGAAGCATCCGGTGCCGTATGTGTTTTTCGTAAGCCCTGGCCGGAAACATGCTTGTCCCGCGAGCGCGGCCTGCTGATCTCCAGCGATCCCGGCAATTGGTATCTCCCTACCGAAAAGTTCGGCAGAAGTTACGCCGACCACCTCGGACGACTCGACAATGCGCGGCAGCATCGCTCGCGGAATGTCGAAATAACTGACAAGGTCGTCGTCCCACTCGCCGGTTGCGAGATTCATCAGCATCGTGCGCGACGCGTTCGTCTGATCGGTAACGTGAGCCGCGCCCTCGGTCAGCTTCCAGACGAGCCAGCTATCCACGGTGCCGAACAGCGCTTCTCCATCTTTCGCTTTGGCCCGCGCCTCGGGGGAATGCTCCAGGATCCACTGGATCTTGGTTGCGGAGAAATATGCATCGGGTACCAGTCCGGTCTTGCCGGTCACCTTAGCGGCGTCGATTTTGCTACTCGCTTCCGCGGTTCGACGGCATTGCCACACGATCGCCGGCGCCAGCGGTTGTCCCGTTTTCCGATCCCACACGATCGTCGTCTCGCGCTGATTGGTGATACCGATGGCATCGGGAACCGCGGTGGATTCGGCCAAAACCGTCAGCGCGGACCGGAGTTGCGCGCTCCAGATTTCTTCGGGATCCTGGTCAACCCAACCGGGATTCGGATAGGTCGAGGTAATCGGAATCGACCTCATCAGGAGGCGCTCGCCGGTCTCATCGTAGAGGACCGTGCGCGCACTCGTAGTTCCTTCATCAAACGCCAGGATGTGGGGCACTTGGGCATTATGACAAACGCCCGCTCGTCACTTGAAGAAATTTCTCGCCAGGAAGAGCACGTTGGCCGGACGCTCCGCCAAACGGCGCATGAAGTATGGATACCAGGCGGCTCCATAGGGTACATACAGGCGAAGCCGGTAGCCGTCGCTGACGACCTGCTTCTGCAAACTCCGACGCACTCCAAGCAGCATTTCAAACTCAAACTGATCGGTCCGGATGCCACGCTCCTGTACGTAGGCGAGCGTCGCGGCGATCATCTTGTCATCATGCGTCGCGATTGCCGGATACGTGCCGCGGTCGAACAAGACCTTCATCAACTTGACGTAGTTGGCGTCGACATCGGTTTTCTCCGGAAATGCCACCGAGGCCGGTTCGTTGTACGCGCCTTTGCACAAACGAACCGGAATTCCGGCGTCGCACAAACGGTGAATGTCCGCCTCGCTGCGATACAGATACGCCTGAATCACCGCGCGGACGCCGCCGGGATGCTTCTTGTGCATCTCGTGGACGATCTTCAGACTGCGCTCGGTGTACGAGGAGTCCTCCATGTCCATTTCCACGCGCGAGCCGACTTCCAGGGCCAGACGGACCAGCTTCTCGCAATTCGCGCGGCATGCCTCTTCCGAAATATCGAGTCCGAGCGCGGTCTGCTTCATGGAAACCGTACCTTGCAACGGAGACACTGCGCGGATCGCTGCGACATACGCATCGCAAGCCTTAGCTGCCTCCTCCAAGGTAGTCACGTTCTCGCCCAGGTAATCGAGCGAAGCGAGCATTCCATCGCGCTTTCGCTCGGTAGCCACTCGAAGCGCGTCTTCCAGCGTGAGGCCCGCGATGAAGCGGGTTGTCAGCGGTCGAGCCAATCGCGACGTCTCCATCCATTCGCGAAGCTGCTTTTGGCGTGAAAGGAAGAGAAATGCGCCACGCAGCGCCGGAAATGTGCGCGCTCACAGGACGAAGCTGTCTCCGCGCGCCGGAATCATGACCGGAACACCGTACATGTCTTCTGATGGCGAGCGCCAGAGCTTGCTGCGCGACAGGTTCACCATGGACCAGGAAGATCTTTTTCAGGCTCTTCGCGGCGGGCTTCAACCAGGTGAGCAATTCGCGCTGATCGGCGTGACCGCTCAGTTCGTTCAGCTTCACCACTTCCGCGCGCAATCGCATCGGATCTCCGAAGATCGGAACTTCACGCTGCTTCTCGACGATCTTCCGGCCGAGCGTGTGTTCGGCCTGATACCCCGTGATCAGAATGGTGTTTCGCGGGTTCTCGATGTTGTTTTTCAGATGATGCAGGATCCGTCCGGCTTCACACATTCCTGAAGCCGAGATGACCACGAGGGGCCCGCGCAGGTCGTTCAGCGCCTTCGATTCGTTCACGTCCTGGGTAAATCGCAGGCGAGGGAAACTGAACGGATCCTCGCCACGATGATGGAAAGCGTTGGTCTCCGCATCCAGCGCGTCTTGATGGGCCCGGAACACGTGCGTCGTCTTCGAAGCCAAGGGACTGTCGATGAAGATCGGGATCGCCGGGATTCGCTTGGCGTCGGCGAGTCTGTGCAGCAGCAGGATCAACTGCTGCGTGCGGCCGAGAGCAAAGGCGGGGACGATAATTTTCCCTCCCCGTTCGGCCGTGCGCACCACCGTGTCCGCGAGTTTATCGCCAACGTGATCGAGCTCTTTATGCAAGCCGATCTCCGTACGTGCTTTCCATGATCAGGTAATCCGCTTCCGGGCACGGTTCCGGATCGGGAATGATCGGTAGGTTCGGACGCCCGACGTCGCCCGAAAAACACAAGTCGGATCGGCTTTCCGTTCTCGTGCGATTCGAGCACCATGATGGTCGATCCGAGCAGATGGCCCGCATCGAAGGTCTCGTAGGTGAGATCGTCGCCGACCTGTGTTGGAGTGTGCAGGAGCACACGTTTGAACAGCGGCAGCACTTTCTCGGCGTCTTCGGCCGTATAGATCGGCTGCACCGGTTCAGAGGTATCGGTTTCTCCGAGAACAGCTTTGCGCCGCCAGGAACGCCGGTTCAGGAAAAGAGCATCCTTCTCCTGGATATGTCCCGAGTCCTGCAGCAAGGGGTCGCACAAATCGGCGGTCGCTGGAGACGTGTAGATCGGGCCGGAATAACCGTTCTTTACCAGCGTCGGCAAATTGCCGGAATGGTCAATGTGCGCATGCGAGAGCATGACCGCATGAATATCCTCCACACGCACCGGTAACCTGGTATTGATATCTCGCGCTTGCTGTCGTCTTCCTTGATAGGTACCGCAATCAAGAAGGAATCGCTGGCCACCCGCTGCCACTTCGTGCATGGAGCCGGTCACCGTTTGGGCTGCGCCCCAGAAGGTGATCTTCACACAGACAGGATGGCATAGCCGTTAAGCTTACCGCCCACCGCTGCTGCCGCCGCGCGAAGCTCCGGCAGATCCCCCACCGCCTGCCCGCCCGGCAGAAGGCGCCGAAGCTGCGGGCGCACTCGTGGCAGGGGCCTGATATACACCGCCTCCGCTCATACCGCCACCGTACGAACGACCGCTCATATCCGCCATGCCGCGACCGGCGCTCATACCAGAGAAGCCGTCGTTCCCGCGGTAACCGCCACCGCCCCAGGAAGGCGCAGTCTCGTAAACACGCGACGGGGAGTAATAGGCGTAGTTCCACATGTTCCGGTAGAATCCATGCACCGGGATATAAGTGAAAAGTCCCATGTACGGACTGTAGAACCAACTGCCGCTGCCGAGTGAGTAGTTCTGCTCTCTCAGGTAATGCGCAGCCGAAAGTTCGCGGCGGCTACATATCCGGATCTCCGCGCAGCCCAGCGGAAGAATGGGTCGGTGTCGTCTTTCGAGAACTTCTCCGCCACGGGAACGCTGGTCAACAGCATCTGCCGGCCTTCCTTGACTACGGTCTGCTGTCCGTCCTGGACCAGGGAGATCTCGCCGTCATAGGCCCGGATTCGGGGCGGATCCGAGGCGTCGATCCGGAACACACCGGGCTTGCGTAAATCGACACGCGAGCCTGAGACCAGGAACTCGACTCCGATCTCCTTTGAAACTTCGTTCGCCTCAATCACCACGGCACCTTTCAGGACTTCGATCCGAGTGTCCGAAAGAGCGTTGGCGACCATCCCGATTTCAGAGTTCTCGGCGAGACGGAGGAACACTCCCGGGGTAAGTAGGACTTCGGCTCGACCCTCTTCGGTGCGGAGATGCTGGCCGGTTTTAATGTCCGGATACTCACCAAATTTGTGCTTGAGGAGGGAATCGCCGAGAAAAACCTGACCTTCCGTGTAATTGATCAGACCCGATTTCGCGGAGATCACCTGCTGCGCGAAAGAGGAGCCCGCCATCAGGCATCCCAACACCACCGCAAAACAAACGTTGGACTGGTTCACCGGACACCTCCTCCTTAATAATAGCTTGGCTCGTCAAGTACGGGTTTTGGATGTGCCCTGTCTGACATCGGTTTCATCGGAGCTTAATAACCTGGTCGTCGACAAGCAAATCCACAGTTCGGATCGTTTTCAGCTTCTTGTCGTACGGAAAATACAGCAGTCCCGCGATAGGTTTGTTGCGTTTCCCCTCGGATAGCGCCGCAGTCTCTGATGAGCCCCGCATGGTCCACCTTCGGCTCTTGCGTTTCTATGACTTGACCCGGAATTCCACGCTGGTTGCGCCGGTCGCCAGGGAACCGCTCGACGCCAGGTGGGCGGCCGACAAGCACCGGCCCCGCGGCTGCCGTCATCTCCGGCTTCGATGTCCAATCGGGATATTTCACCGACGCTGCTACCATCCCCGGAGTCTGTGTCATCAGCGACGTCTTGCCATTAATTCGAAGCGTAAAGCGGCGGAGGTCGACTTCGCCTCACCTTGGGGGAAAATGCCGATCTCCACGATCAGATAGTGATCAACCGTGAAAGATTCTCCTTGCGCCGAGAAACTGCTCACCATGTACTCAGCCCCAAGCTTGAAATCCGCTACACGGCCTTGGGCAGGATAATCCGAAGGCGCGTTTTTTACCTCGATCGCAACCAGTCCGGGGAGAAACATCAGCCCCGTGAAAATCACCGGAAAGCGCATTGTCTTATGATGACACTGAATGCGAATCGTGGGATTGTTTGTTGCTGCGAGTCTCCTCCTCTGCGCAGAGACGGTCGGCGAGCGCATCGACAAGGTCCTTGCCGAATCGCCGGCCGCGCAGCAATCCTTCTGGGGGATTCACGTCGTCGATCTCGAGAGCGGATCTGTGGTCTACGCGACGAATCAGGACCGCTTCTTCATTCCAGCCTCGAATACGCAAGCTGTTTTCCACCGCCCTCGCCCTGACCAGACTCGGCCCCAATCATCGTTTTCGAACCACCATTACCGCGCCGTCCAAGCCGGATGGCTCAGGTCGCGTAGCCGAGCTTCGCTTCGTGGGAGGAGGCGATCCCAACCTTTCCGGCCGGATCATTCCGTACGAGTACAACGTGAAGCCCGACAATCCGCTCCGCTACGTCGAGCAGTTTGCTCAGCAACTTGCAGATGCCGGGCTGAAAGCAATCGACGGCGATGTCGTCGGCGACGACTCGGCATATGCCGACGAGCCTTCGCCGGACGGATGGTCGCTCGACGATCCCGTTTATGACTATGGCGTTCCTGCGAGCGCGTTGTTCGTGAATGACGCCATGTTCACCATCGAAGTCCGGCCTTCGGCCCTCGGACATCCGCCCGCCCTCGAGTTCTCGCCGGCAATCGAGAACCTGGTCGTGAATAATCGCGCGGTGTCCGGACCGGTCACAAAACTGAGGTTTGACCGTCTTCCAGGCACATCCGAATTGACTGTCGGCGGTACCGTCTCTCAGCCGTATAAGGAGTTCCTTGGCCAGGAAGATCCCCCGCTCTTCGCGGCGGCGGCATTGCGCGAAGCGCTGGTTCGGCGCGGTGTGCGGATTTCGGGCGCCGCTCGGGTCGAACACTTCCCTTCTCCGGGCGTCGAACTGCTTGCGTATGACTCTTTGCCGCTGATCGAGGACCTGCGGGTCATAAACAAAGATAGCCAGAACCTACACGCCGAGGTTGCTTTGCTCGAAGTGGCTCGCGTGCTCCGTGGCCTCGGATCTCGCGAAGCGGGTCTCGATGAGCTGAAAGCCTTCTTGAAGGAAATCGGTATCGAAGATAAGCAATATTACTTCGAGGATGGATCCGGTCTCTCGCGCAAAACGCTGGTCACCCCCAACACCGTTACGAAGCTCCTCTTATATATGTACAGATCTGAGAATCGCGATGCCTGGATCCGCACTCTGCCGATCGGCGGAGTCGACGGAACCCTGGACAAGCGCTTTCGAGGCAATCCGGCGGGAGCGCAAGTGCGTGCAAAGACGGGCTCCATCACGCATGTCAATGCCCTGTCAGGTTACACGAACCGGTACGCCTTCAGCATTCTCGTGAACAACAGCGTTGCCGAGGCGAAAGAAATCCGGAATGTGATAGACCAGGTTGCGCTCGCGCTTGTCGAGAAGCCAGGTGTCCGTTTGGATACTCAAAAATCCCAATAGCGGGACTGCGAAACGAAACCTTTTGCCCCCTAAGTTATTTGGAATCAAGCGCCGGTCAAGTCGGCACGTGCCGTGCATTCCTGGTTGCCGATGAGCTCCCTTGCGATTGCAGTGCGTACCCTCAAGAAGACACCGGTGTTCACGGGTATCGCGATCCTTTCATTGGCCCTGGGCATCGGCGCCAACACGGCCATCTTCACCCTGATGGACCAGGTCCTCTTGAGGATGCTTCCGGTTAAGGATCCCGAATCTATGGTGCAACTCGATGAGACCGGTCCTTCGTTCGGGTCCAAGCACGGCGAGAAGATGTCTTCCTATCCGATGTATCGCGACCTGCGCGATGGCAACAGCGTGTTTTCCGGAGTGATCGCCCGCTTCACCACCCCGGTAGCGCTCGGGTATAAGGGGCAAACCGATCGCGTCACAGCGGAGGTCGTGAGCGGCAACTATTTCGACACCCTGGGACTGAAGGCTCGCTTGGGTCGGCTGATTGCGCCTGAGGACGATCGCACGCCGGGAGCGCATCCGGTGGCGGTCCTGTCCTACGGGTTCTGGCAGCGGAAGTTTGGCGCAGATCCCGAAGCACTAAGGAAAACCGTGCTGATCAACGGGAATCCGATGACGATCATCGGCGTAGCTCAACCGGGATATCAAGGGATTGAAGTTGGCGGCGCGACGGATGTTTTTGTCCCGGTCATGATGAAAGCGCAAGTGACACCCACTTGGAACGCGCTCGAAGACCGTCGCGATTGCTGGCTACAGGTTTTCGCCCGACTTAAACCGGGAGTATCTGTTGAGAAGGCGCAAGCCGGACTCGAACCGTTGTACAAGCAGATCCTGCAATCGGAGATTCAGACGCTTCCCGCGGACAAGCCAAAGCTTCGCGACGTGTTCCTGAAGGAGAAGAAGCTTGCGGTAGAGAGCGCGAGCAAGGGCGTGTCGAACCTGCGCGACTCGGCGGAGAAGCCGCTGTTCGTGTTGATGAGCATGGTGGGGTTGGTGCTTCTGATCGCCTGTGCGAACGTCGCCAATCTGCTGACAGCGCGGGCTGCGGCTCGGCAGAAAGAGATCGCGATTCGGCTTTCGCTCGGGGCTTCGCGCTGGCAGATCGCTCGCCAACTCCTGATAGAGAGCGCTGTACTGTCTTTCATTGGCGGCTGTCTGGGATTGCTGGTCGCGGTGTGGACCGGCGATCTGCTGTTAAGTTTTTTGCCTTTTGAAGAGGCCTCTCGTGCATTCAGCACTTCTCCAGATGCTCGTGTGCTGATCTTCAATTTCGTAATCTCCGCAATAGCGGCTCTCCTATTCGGACTCGTCCCTGCGATTCAAACGGCTCGCCATGCAATGGCGGATACCCTCAAGGCTGAGGCCGGCAGTCTGTCGAGCGGCGGGGGTCAGGTACGATTGCGCAAGGGACTTGTCGTCGCGCAGATCTCCCTCTCTTTGATGCTTCTGATCGGCGCCGGACTGTTCGCCAGAAGCTTATTCAATCTGAGAAACCTGCATCCGGGATTTACAACGGAGAACCTCCTGACTTTCGCCATTCAGCCGCCCTTGAGCGGCTATCGTGAAACGAAAGCTCTCGACTTTTTTGAGAGGACCATCCAGCGCGTTCAATCCATCCCCGGAGTACGTCTGGTCAGCGCCAGCGACACTCCTCTGATGACACAGGACCGCAACATCTACACGGTGAGAGTGGAAGGATACACGGCAAAGGAACGGGAGGACACGAATTTCGATATCGACATGGTTGCGCCCTCGTTCTTCTCGGCGATGGGCATACCAATTCTGGCCGGCCGCGAATTTACTTCCGCCGATCGCCTGGGCGCTCCGCTTGTTTGCGCGATCAACGAGACTGTCGCCAAAAAGTATTTCCCAGGGCAGAATCCGATAGGCCGGCATATTGCGTTCGGACGCGACAAATCGCCGCGCGAGATCGTGGCCTTGGTGAAGGATCAGAAGAATGGGACCTTGCGAGAGGCGACGCGGCGATATGCGTATGCGCCCTTGCTGCAGGAGCAGAATCCTTGGGGCGCGACACTCTATGTGCGGACCGCGCTAGCTCCAGCCAGCATTGCCACCGCGGTCCGGCGGCAAATACAGCAGCTCGATCCGAACGTGCCTGTGAACGACATGAAGACAATGGAAGTGCAGGTGTCCGAATCGCTTTTTGTCGAGCGGCTGATCGCAACATTGTCGGCGTTCTTCGGACTGCTTGCGACCTTGCTGGCCGCAATCGGACTTTACGGAGTGATGGCCTATTCGGTCGAGCGGCGCACGCGTGAAATCGGCATTCGCGTGGCGCTTGGAGCGGAACGCTCGAGCGTGATCGGGCTCGTGATGCGGGAAGTCGTCCTGCTTGCCGCGATCGGAATCGGCGTGGGATTGCCCATCGCGCTCCTGCTCACAAAGTATTTGCGATCGCAGCTCTTCGGCCTGGAGCCGAATGACCCGTTGACTCTCGCGATTGCGACCGCAGCGATGGCCGGTGTCGCGCTGCTCGCAGGATACATCCCCGCCGACCGTGCGGCGCGCGTCGATCCGATTCTGGCGTTGCGGTACGAGTAGTCCCGGACGTCGGGAGGACGCAGAAATCGCCAGAAGCAACGGAGCCAAATCCAACGGCCCGATCACCGAGGACGGGAAAGCCATCTCCTCCCAGAACGCCCGCACCCACGGAAAGGGGGGAGAGGAAGAGTCGACCACCTCGAAGCCGGCATCGCGAAACACTTCAACCCCGTCAGCGAGCTCGAGCGCGAACTCGTCCACGAAATGGCCTCCGCCCGCTGGAGCCTCCCCCACTCCGCCGCATCGAGGAGATGGAAGCCGCCCTCTTCCAGAAATTCTTCCGCGAGCAGCAGGAAGCCCTCGGAGCCGAAGCCGATCCCGTCGCCATCCGCCAAGCCGCCTACGTCGAGCTCGCCGAATCCAAGTCCTTCCGTATGCTCTCGCGCCATCAAAGCCAGCTCCGCCGAGCTTATGAGAAGGCCTGGCAGGAGCTCAAAGTCTTGAAAGAGCAGCGCCGCGAGGAAGAACAAGCAAATTTGCAAAACGAACCCAAGCGCCGCCTCGACCTGCCATGCTCGAGCTGCTCACAGCGCCGCCTACCGCAACCGGATGCCCCTTGCTAGCCTTTCCGCCTGCGGGTCGAACTTTCCGGGGCACGCAATTTCGAGTAAGCTCTGAGAAGCGCTACACCGACTGGTAGAACGCATGTTGCAAAAAGGACCGGCCAAGAAGGTCACCATACACGTGAACCGGGATACCCGTCACCGGTTGCAGCCGCTTTGGCGCGCGATTTTTGACTACCTGCATCACAAGGGCATCGCCGGGGCGAACGTCTCAATTCCGCAAGTGAGCTTCGGTAGCCACGAACGCGTCCGGAGCTCCGATTCGGCTGAAATTCCCGAACCCGCCGTGCGCATCGAGTTCATCGATAGCGCCCAGCGTGTCGACGACATCCTGCCGAATCTATACGACATGGTCACGGACGGAGTCATTGAGGTCCAGGACACAACTGTCATCAAAGCGGCGCGCAAAGGAGGGACAACGCAATCGAGAGGTCCTCACGAAAGAAGGCAGACTTCTGCAAAGCTGATGCGAATCTTCCTTGGAGAAGCCGACAAATGGCAGGACGAACCGCTTTACGACGCGATCGTCAAGCGCCTCCGAATGATGGATATCGCCGGCGCCACGGTCTATCGCGGAATTCTCGGCTACGGAGCGAAGGGTCATACCCACAAGGCCAATCTCCTGCGCCTGAGTAGCGATCTCCCGATCATGATCTCTGTCGTAGACACGGAACCGAAGATCGAGGAAGCTGCCGCGGCAGTCGAAAGAATGCTGGGTGACGCGCTGATCGTCATCTCGGATGTGGATATGATCCGCCTGGTTCATAAGGTTGATGTACAGGAGTCCGGAGATGTCGCCCAGCCAGCCGGCTAGCCTGCTTAGAATCCACGTGTGTGAAGGAGATAAGTACGGGGAGCAAGTCCTGTACGAGGCAATCGTCAATCGGTGTCTTGCCCTCGGCCTCGCCGGAGCAACCGTCTTTCGAGGCCTTGAAGGCTATGGCACAACGGCGGAGATCCATCGCAAGCGGCTGCTCATCAGGGACGAACCCGTCGTCATTGTGGTCATCGACTCCGAAGAGAAAATCAGGCAGGCATTGCCAATCCTCGAGAGCATGATCGACACCGCAATGATAGCTACTTCGAGTGTGGAGGTAAAACGCATCCGTAGCGGCCTGCTCAGCCCGCTCGCTTAACAGTTATCTTCGCGAGTACGTTAGGCGGTTTTTCTCGCTTTTCGCGCTTACCTAAGTGTTAAGGCGGAATGAACAATGACACATGCAGATCACTTCGAGCGCACGCTTTTGACGTGGGACAGCATACGCAGACACACGCCTGGGAGCTCGGGTCTTGTCTTCTCAAGCGACTCGAGTGACTACGATGTGACGCCGCGAGCAACCTATGTCCTGGCCGCAATCCAACAGCGCCGGCACGAGTTGAGGCGGGAAACCGCGCGTAAGCTGAGCCTTCGCCATCATTAACGGCTGCTCATCTTGCTTTACACTCTTAGCAACCGGATAAAATTCAGTGTTGCTGGCGCGAAACAAGACTCGAGGTGTAACCCTCGGCGAGAACATTACTCTTGCAGGCGATAGCCGCAGCCGCAGGACCGGGCTTCTGAAACACGACAACCTTCAACGAGGCGAAGGGCTGTGGATTGTCCCCTGCGAAGCGGTGCACACTTTCGGCATGAAATTCGCTATCGATGTCGTCTTTCTCAGCCGGAGCAAGAAGATCCTCAAAGTCCGCTCGCAGATGGCGAGACGCCGAATTGCGCTATGCCTGCGCGCCCATTCGGTCCTTGAGCTTCCTGCCGGCACTTTGCAGCGCACCGGAACGGTTCCCGGAGACCAACTGGAGTTTGAGCCGCTGTAGCCGGCTCGGACGGGGAAACGAAAGCAGCGAGCGAAGTAGCGAGGTATGCTCGCTCCCGCGACCTCGGCGCCCTGGCACGGGAGACAACAGAATTCGCGGATCTGTTACCCGCTCTTTCGAAGGCCGCGGAATGCCGGCCGAAGATGGCGTGAGCAAAAGCAGCAGCACGATGCCTGCGATATGCAACAAGAAGGAAATGAGCATGTTCCTTCTGTAGGCATGCATGTTGCCACTCGTGCAAGTTCTTTGCCGGCAATGCAGGACCTACAAGTTCTGTCGCTGCCCATCACACGTGTGAACTCCGGCGCCGCGATTAGAATGAGAGGACATGCTCGTTACGAATCGCAAAGGGAATTACTCGTTTTTGCGCGGAATCGCTCCGTATTCCGGAGGAGTTGTGGCCGACGAAGGCTATGAGATTATCCATGCCCGCTTCCTGCAGCCCGTTCCTCTCAGCGCTGGCTTCGACCGCGTGAAACAGCACCTGGCATTCATCGACCGTCCTCTGCAGGCCCTATCCGGAATGGAGTTGCGCTCTCCGCGGCCCTTCACCTTTGCTGGATTCTCAGAATTCAACAAATCGTATGTGCAGGTGCTTGTTGATTGGGGAGTCGTGGCGGACGGAATCAATCCAGTCGCGCGCACCAACATCGCACCCGAAATCGGCGCGCCCGCGGTTCCGAGCTTATATGGGTTCAGCTATACGGCGCCCACTTCCACCAAGATGAAGACCTTTGTCGTCGCCGGTGGAGGCGAGTTACCCGAAGGTTCGCTGGATCCCCACGACGTGGTGCGCAAGGGCGAAGATTCGGCCGATGCGCTCCGCGAGAAGGTACGGTTCGTGATGGGCCTGATGTCGGGACGGCTGAAAGGTCTCGGCGTGAGCTGGGCAACCGCAACAACGGTCAACATATATACTGTGCACCCGATTGCCGGCTTACTTGCCGATGAAATCATCAAACCCATGGGCGCTTCGGCTATCCATGGCGCCACATGGCACTATTCGCGGCCGCCCATCGTCTCGATCGAATACGAGATGGACCTGCGCGGATGCGCCCGCGAAATTGTTTTGAGCTGACTGTAGCTGATTGTAATGTTTCGCCTTCCCGAAGCACATTAGCTGCAGATGCACTGCGCTGTCTGTCTTGTATCTAAGGAAGGCCTCCGATGTCGTTCTCTTCAGGCGGCCGCATCTCGTTTCGGGTCGCCGCTGCGCTACTGATTCCCGCGGGAATCGTGCTATGGCTTCTGTACGCCGCCGCGTCCGAGGAAGAAGCCACCCATGGTCGTAACCTGCGCTGGCTTGCGCAGATGGCAACCCAAATTCACGATCGGGTACAAAACTACACCAATTTCGTTCGCGACAGAGCGCGCGGACGCCGAGCCGATACAGCAGTTCTGAAACCGGGCGTCGATGCGCAGCCCTACTCAATCGAGAATCTCATCCCGCCGGCCAGTCCGGCCTTGTGTGAACCGCTTGGATGGAAACATTTAAGCGTTGTGGATGAAGGGCGGGAACGGTATCTCCGCTACATCCAAACCCACGGGAAGCATCACGAGTGCGCCCAATCCGATTTGAAGAAGCTGGTCGAATCGGCGATTCGCGAGGAGGCGTTCACTTCCGTGATCCTCGCGCAACGCAATGGACGGGTACTGTATCAATCCGGACCGGAGAGCTTACGAATCACGGATGTGAGCTTTCTGTTCGATAATCCCTACAACGCGCCGACCGCCAGCATTCACATCACTCGTCCGATTGGGGATACGCAGTTCGCGGTCTTCTTGCAGCCCCTTCCGATTCTGATCCCATGCGGAAGCCGGGACGGAAGATAACGATTGGCTTTTGATCGGACTATCTGAAAAGCGCAACTTGCTTCGCTCTTCGTCCCCGAAAGACATCATGTTGGTGCTACCGTTCGTGCTGCTCCTGTTGGCGATGAGTTGGCCGCTTCAACGGCTTTGGACTTTTGAGACAACAACCGAGCGGCTCCGGACAAAGGATGCAGGCCTCATCGTTCTCTGCTCGCTTGGCTGTGTCGTTGTAGTCAGTCTGTTAGGCGTTGCCGAGTACTCGCGCCAGCTATCGAAATCGAGAGCCGATGAGCAGTTGCGCTCCTTCGCCGAATCCATCGGCGCCAACTTTACCAAGGAACTGCAACTCGCCATTCAGCAGCTACGCCGGCTTGATGATATGGCTGCGGAGCGCGAGGTCAGATCGCAAACGAGCATTTTCGAAAAATCCCTGAGCGCAAAAGATGTCTATCTGCCTTTCGAATATGTTGACTGGATCAATCGCGAAGGTGAGAAGACCGTCCGTTGGACCCCGAAAAGCACTCCGCCCCAGCGTGTGAAAGTCCTTGACCGCGGCTATTACCAGGACATCAAATCGGGAGCGGCGTTGTTTTTATCGGGCATCTCGGCAGAGAAGTTTTCCATCGAGCAGGTTCTGTCGCGTACCTCCGGACAGGCTGCAACCATCATTGCGCTCGCTTCGAAAAATCAGCGCAGCGACGTGGCCTCCATTGCTGTGAATCTTACATCGCTGTCTGACCCGGTGGCCCCCAGGGATCTGGGCTTTGCTGTCATTGATATGGGCGGCAAAGTGTTGTTCCACTCGGAGCGAAGCCACATCTTTGTCGAGAACCTGTTTGAGGAATGCCGCCAATCGAGAGAACTGAGCGGCATTGTTTCCCGGCGCATTCAGGCGTTTGTGAATGTGGACTACGCAGCTAGCCCCTATCGAATGTTCGTGACACCCATCCCACAAGCCGAACGGCTGCCGTGGACACTGGTAATCTTTCGCAGGCTTCCGCCCAATCGTATCGCTCGCATGCAGGTCCTGGTCGACACCTCGGTGCTGCTTTGCGTCTACGCCGCGATCTTAGCCATTTTGATCGTGCTCGCGTTCCGGCTGTTCCCTCGATTTCTCTTCAAATTTCCGCGGTGGTGGACCGCCTCCGATCGCGGTTATCCCTATGTAGCCGCCGTCGGGCTACTGCTGTTGATTCTCGTCTGGTTGGCGCTCAACGTTTTGCACGGTTCGGAACTCTTGTTTGCTTCCCTGACAAGCGCCGCTGTTTTCATTTTGACCTCTGCACTCTGCTTGCGAAATCGAAACCGTCGTTTCTGGCAGTTCCTGACACGCAGGCTTGCGCCAAAGATAAGACCGGAACACTACCGACGTGTACTCAAAACGGCCTGGTTACTCTGGTGTGTCGAAGGGGCGCTCCTCTTGTGCTTTGCTCCAACCGTGCTTCTCTTCAAGATGTCTCACGAATACGAGACGAGTCTTCGCATGCGGGACGCGCAACTTCGCCTATGGGAAGCGGAGAGCCGAAGACGTGGCGCGACGATTCGAAGCATCGAACAGATTCCGGGAGTCGACCGCAATCCTGAGCTCCGACATCGGCTGCTTGCGGCAATCGGAATCTCGGATCCGAATATCCCGTCATCGCCCTTGTATTACTACGGCGCGACCACCTCACGCATCCGGATCTTTCCGGTCGCCGAGCCGTCGCCATGCATGCCGAATCAATCGGCGGAGACTCCATTATTTGGCGGCCGGATACCCATGTCCATCCTTGCTGCGCTGGAGGTTCCTACCGAGGATCGCCTTGTAGGCTTCGACGCGCGACAACACTCCATGGAACCGGCCCGGAACTTGTGGCGTTGGACGGAACGCAATGGATTCCTGTGCCTATACTCAGACGCTGATGTTCTCCTGGCCCGAGCACGGCTACCGGTATTCGATCCATTCAGGGGCGGGCAAGGTATAGTCCAGGCAAGCTCAGGGGAAGAAGAGCGGATCGGGAACAGCTTAACTGCGATACCAGCCTGGCTCGGTCTCCTGGCCCTTGTCGGAGTTGTCACCATCTGGATGCGAACCCTGCGCCATCGCTTGCTCCGCCTTTTGAACGCAGACTGCTATCCTTTCATGCAATCCGAAGCGGTAATAATTCGAGAAGGACCTGTCCCGCGCGAAAGACGCAGTCGCCTGCCTGTGTACGCGATTCCGATTCTCGTTACGGCTCTCGTCCTGTTCTTATCTGAAGAAGAGTTGACAACACGACTGATCGCATTTGTCACCTCCGTAACCGCGGGTTTCGAGACCATTCGAAAGCAGCTTGCCTCTTTCAGCAGTAGTACGGACGGGACTAAAAAATCCTGAACGACCGGTTCGCAACGTCCCAAATTCATGATATTATCTGCGGCAGTTGGATAAGGGGGGCTTGTGTCCAAAACGTATTGCATCCTTTGTGTATTCATTTTGTCGCTTCTCGCGCCTGTCGCCGCATGGTCGCAGGTGCTTTACGGTTCAATCGTCGGGAATGTCCGAGACGCCAGTGGCGCCGCGGTTCCAGACGCAACAATCACCATCACCAGTAAGGAAACGAATCAGGTTCGCAGTACTACTACCAATAATGAGGGTGGGTATAACGTACCAACGGTGCAGAGTGGCACCTACGAAGTGAAGGCCACGAAGGAAGGCTTCCGGCCCATCGCCGAAGGCAGTGTTGCCGTCACCATCAACACGGTAGCGCGTGTCGACTTCACCATGCAGGTCGGCAGTGTCTCGGAGACGATCGAAGTCTCGAGCCAGGCGCAAACCCTGCAGACGGATCGAGCGGAAGTGAGAGCCGAGATCACGACTAAAACTCTCACTGATGTGCCCGTACCAGGGCAGCGTAATTATCAGGCACTCTTTATTACTATTCCGGGCATTACACCGCCAACCACGCCGCACTCCGTGGGATCGAATCCTTCACGATCGATGTCGTTCAACACTAACGGCGTAAACAGGGCGGCGAACAACACTCGTATCGATGGCGCCAGCGCAACCAACGTGTGGCTACCCCACATCGCATCCTATGTCCCGGCGCTCGAGTCGATCGAGACGGTCAACGTAGTGACCAATAGCTTTGACGCGGAACAAGGTTAGCCGGCGGCGCTGCGGTCACGGTTCAGATCCGATCCGGGTCCAATGACCTGCATGGCGCCGGCTTCTGGTACCACATGGGCAACTGGAGCCAATCGCGTCCGTTCTTCCAGCCTGCCAATCAGCAGACGCCAAAGTTCGTCTATAACCAGAACGGCGGACGCCTCGGCGGTCCGATCATCAAGGACAAACTGTTTTACTTTGTAAGCTACGAAGGAAGCACGGATCGGCGGTTCGCGTCGCGATTCAACAACATTCCAACCGCCGCGATGCGAACCGGCGATCTCAGCGCATCCAACACAACGATCTACGACCCCAGGACCGGAAATCCCGATGGGACGGGCCGTCTTCCCTTCCCTGGAAATCGGATCCCGGCAGATCGTATCGATCCACTCGCGGCCAGGCTGCTCAACGATCTGATGCCGTTACCGAACGCCGGAGCCGCGAACGCTCTAACGAACAACTACTATGCGGGCGGCGCCTTCCTCTTCGATCGAAAGACTGTCGATAGCAAAGTGAATTACAACATCACGGATAAGTGGACGGCATTCGCTCGACTGAGTTGGCTGGATTTCAACGTTCAGAATCCAACGGTGTTCGGAGAAGTCGGAGGCGGACGGGCGTCACAGGCGCGGCCAATCCCGGCAATGGTTACGGTGGAACTTGGAGCGGAACCGTCGCGACTACGTACGTGATTTCGCCGACGTTCCTGTTCGACGCCTACTACGGCTACACGATGATGGACTCGAACGTCGAGCAACCTGGACTTGGTCCGAACACTGCGCGCGACGTTTATAAGATCCCGGGTACCAACGGCACCCGTCGTTTCGAATCCGGTAACGCAGGATTCAGCATCAACGGATTTGAGGCATTCGGCAACTCGGATACCGTGCTCCCGTACTTCCGTCACGATCCTCAATCCCAATACGTCGCAAACTTCAACTGGACAAAAGGTAGCCACAATATCCGTTGGGGATTCGATATCTATCGTCTGGCATTGAACCACACGCAGCCGGAGTTCCCGAGCGCGGGCAACTCGAATGCTGCCGGCCGCTTCAATTTCAATCAGGGTCCGACACAGCTTTCAACGGTGAATGCGAACGGATCGGTCGGCACGTCGGCAGGAAGCCAGTACAATGCGATGGCAGCATATCTCCTCGGCCTTGTCACCGATGGCGGACGTCTCCTGCAGGTGCCTGATGAATACACGACCCGCACCGGCATGTACAGCTTCTACATCCGCGACCAGTGGCAGGCGACTCGGAACTTGACAATCAACTACGGTACTCGATACGAGTACTTCCCGCTCCCGACGCGCACGGATCGGGGCATGGAGCGCTACAACTTCGATACCAATCAGATGTTGATTTGCGGAATCGGTAACGTGCCGAAGGATTGCGGAACCAAGGTCGGCAAAGCCTACTTCTCTCCTCGCCTTGGAATCGCCTATCGCGCGAATGAGAAAACAGTCGTTCGCAGCGGTTTCGGAATCAATTGGGATCCGTGGAATCTTGCGCGTCCGCTGCGCACGAACTACCCTGTTCTTGCGGCGCAGAACATCGCCGCTCCCACCTCGCTTGGCTGGGCGACGACGCTGACGCAGGGTCTTCCTCCTGTTCCGGTGCCGGATCTCGGGAACGGCATTATCCCTGTTCCCGCCAACTATGCCGTAACAACCACCGACGACAACTACACACGCGGATACATTCTGAACTGGAACTTCACCATAGAACGTCAATTGCCGGGCAAGTTTATCGGTCAAGTAGCTTACGTAGGAAATCGAGCCGTGCACACGCCAGGCGTTATCGACCTCAATGCGGGCCAGGTGCTCGGCGCCGATCGTGCAGGCCAACCATTGTTTGCTAAATTCGGACGAAGCGCGGGCACGAGTCTGGTCGAAGGTTACTCGTATTCCACATACCACTCCTTGCAAGCGCAGTTGAACCGGCGATTCTCCGGCGGATTCCAGCTCGGTACGGCATACACGTGGTCGAAGGTGATCGGCTTGTGCTGCGAGGAGGAGAACAATGCGGGTCCGCGCATCAAAGCGCTCGCCTATCTCGACCTGAACCGCACTGTGCTGAACTCCGATCGCACCCATAATCTGCAGATCAACGCAATCTATGAATTGCCGTTCGGAAGGGGCCGCAAATGGGACATGAATAACGGCTTCGTCAGAGCGGTTGCAAGCGGATGGCAGATCAATACTTTGATAAGCGCCATGAGTGGGACACCATACAGCGTGACCTCCGGCAGCGGTTCGCTCCGTATGCCCAATAACGATCAACGCGCAGACCAAGTGAAGGCTCAAGTCAACCAACTTGGAGGTATCGGAGTTGGTCAGCCCTACGTCGATTGGACTGCATTCGCCCGCGTCACCGATGCCCGGTTCGGCAGCGCCGGATTTAACAGTCTTCGCGGCCCGGGCGCATTTAATTCCGATCTCGGGTTGTTCCGCAAATTCGCGATGACCGAGAAATGGAGCCTCGAATTTCGCGCAGAGGCTTTCAATTGGACGAATACGCCGAAGTTCAACAACCCGAGCAGCAATATTGACAGCTTGCAGCTAAATCCCGACGGCAGTTTCCGAACTGGTGTGTTCGAAGTGACCGGAACCAACGCTTACGGACGCGACGTAGCGGAACGCATCCTGCGGTTAGGTCTGCGACTGTCCTTCTAGCAACTACCCCGGAAGGGGGTGCGCCCTCGCGTCCCCTTTCAGGCCTTCCTTCAGGCAAACTTGACAACCCCGCCGGGCAATGGCGTACACTCTTCCCGAAAGCCTTAAAAGCGAAAACTATCCCTGGAGGACCACATGTCACTGCGCATCAATGATGTAGCCCCGAACTTCACGGCCGAGACCACACAAGGCCCCATCGATTTCCATGAATGGATCGGCGATAACTGGGCCATTCTCTTCTCCCACCCCAAGGATTTCACGCCGGTATGCACCACGGAACTCGGCTACATGGCAGGATTGCAGCCCGAATTCGAAAAGCGCGGCTGCAAAATCATCGGACTGAGCGTCGATCCGGTGACCAGTCATAGCAAATGGAGCGTCGATATCGAAGAGACGCAGGGCCACAAGGTCAATTACCCGATGATCGGCGACCCGCAACTGAAAGTCGCCAAACTTTACGACATGCTGCCTGCCGACGAGCGGCGACACTAGCGAAGGCCGCACACCGGCGGATAACGCTACAGTGCGTACCGTATTCGTGATCGGACCGGATAAGAAGATCAAGCTGATGCTCAGCTATCCGATGGGCACGGGCCGCAACTTCGACGAAGTGCTGCGCGTTCTGGACTCGCTGCAGCTAACTTCCAAGCAAAGGTCTCCACGCCGGTAAACTGGAAGCCCGGCGAAGACGTTATCATCGTTCCGGCTGTTTCTGACGAAGAAGCGAAGAAGACATATCCTGCGGGCTTCAAGACCGTAAAGCCGTACCTTCGCACCGTCGCTCAACCGAAGTAGCCCGCTACTTCCCGCCGGGTCGTGCGCGCACAAGGTCCGCAATATCGTCGATCTTTTCATCGAGCAGGTTGAGCTTTCGAGCTAAGCCTTTGATCTCTGATTCCGATCGCCTGTTGACCTCATAATCGAGTTCGCCGCGAAGCCTGTCCTTCGCATCCTGCCGGTTCTGGCTCATCATGATGACCGGGGCTTGAATAGCGGCGAGCATCGAGAGGAACAGATTCAGCAGAATGAACGGATACGGGTCCCATGCTGACCGGCCGAGGAGATCATTCATCGCCGTATAAATGACCAGAACCGCGGCGAAACTAAGAATGAAGGCCCACGAGCCTCCGAACCGGGCGACAGCATCGGCAATGTGCTCGCCGCGCGTGGACTGCTGCTCGATGACTTCGTTAGGATTGCGAGTAGCTCGTATACGCACCAACTGCTGCGAGGCGTGAAACTGGCGGCCGAGCACGGTCATCATATCAATTCCCGCGAGGGGCTTGCTCTGCAGGAGAACGGTGATGTCCCGCCGTTCGACCTCGATGCAGACGCTCTCTTCGAGCGCTATCGCTCCGGTTTGATGCGGCGTCTCGTCGATCATGGACGCAAAGCCAAAGAACTCCCCTGGCATAGGCTCATCGATGACGACTTCCTGTTGATCTTCGTCGACGGTAGTCACACGAACCTTGCCGGAAACCAAGACATAAGCCGGTCCCGAGCGATCCCCGATTTTGTAGATACGCTCGCGCGCTGCGAATCGCTTCAGTTCGACCTGACCGGCCAACACTGCCAGCTCTTCGTCATCGAGCAGCGCAAAAAGCGCAACGTTCTTGAGTACGTCTGGAGTGCACACTATCCCTCACCTCGGCAAGTCGATTGTATAGGGTCCATCCCAATGTAACCAAACGGCTTCTGACCGCGCCTTGCTATGATTAGTGGACTCGCGCCGCAGTTGGGCGTTAGAATTGGGATTCCTCGTTTGAAACACTTTATCCTGTCCAACTGCCTGATGGTTCTGCTTCCGACCGGGGCGATACAGCTAACCGCCGCGAACCTTCCTTCCGACCCTCCCGCTACCTTTCGCCAGTTTTGTTTTCAGTGTCATGGCAAGGCAGCAATTGCCGGCCTCAACCTCGAACGGTTGACCTCACACCCATCGCCGGGTGAAAACTTCCAGCACTGGCAGAAAGTGGTGGCTGCTCTCGAGCAGAAGCGGATGCCACCCAAAAAGATGCCTCAACCAAGCGATGAGGAACGCGCCAAGGCCGTCACTTGGATTCGGGCGAGGCTGGATCAGTACATCGCGACAAATGCGGGCGATCCGGGGCGAGTCACGGTGCGGAGGCTCACGAGCGGCGAGTATGCCTATACTATCCGCGATTTGACCGGGCTGGATTTAAAGTTCGATGAGTTCGGTACCGATTCCGTGGGCGGTGAAGGGTTCATGAATTTTGGTGACGTCCAGTTCATGGCTGACGCCAACCTCGAACGCTATCTGGACGCGGCGAAGAAGATCGCAGACCATGCGGTGATCGGCGCCGGGCCGCTGCAATTCTTCGACGATCCCGGCAAGAGCGGCTTTGAGCTCTCAGCCATCAGCCGGATCAACGAGATTTACCGCGCCAACGGTTTCCGGGCAAACTCGGGTGAGGGTGGGAAGCCGTACGGGCTCGACCGATATACCAGGGCGTTTTACGTTGCGTGGCTTTATAAAAACCGAGCGGCACTCGGTGAGCCGAAAGCGACGCTTGCGGCGATCGCAGCCCGCGAGGGTGTGAGCACCCGGTTTGCGCAACACATCTGGTCAGTACTTCACCAGACCGCCCCGGCGTACCCAATCTCCGAAGTAGTGGCGAAGTGGCAAAGTTTGCCTTCTGCAATGAGAAGCAACCGTGAACAAAGCCTGGCGGCCGCTAAGTCAGGATCCGAGGAGGTCATGCGAGTTGTGGTCAACTGGCCGCGATGGCTGTTCGCTGCCGGCGCGGCTGCCGAGGGCGGCCAGGGCGATGAGCGTGCGCTGGTTTTGAATGATGCTGCCCTTCAAGTGAATCCCTCCCATAAATTCAAGTTCGTCCTGAGAGGCCGTGGACAGAAGCCTGCGACGGTGTTTCTGTCAACGGAAGCAGCGAACCTTTCCGCTAACAAGGTGAAACCAGTAATCTTGTGGCGCAACGCGACCGTCCGCGTGCGAGCCAAGGACCGAGCGGCCGGACCTGCACAGCCATTGAAGGCCGTGTTGAACGAAGAGACTATCGCACGGCTCGACTTCGGCAAGGGGCCGGATGGCGTCGCAATGAAGGCCGATGATTTTGCCACGAGCGGCTCGTCCTCGTTCCAGGTCGAAATGCCGGAAGGGGCGTTTGGGGCGGAATTGCAGGTTGAGGCCGAGTTGGCGCCAGGCAGCTCCGGCGATACGGTTGTGCGCTGTGTTTTATCGGATACCGAGGAAGTTTCGATGGGCAGACCGATCGTTGCGTTACTCGGAAACCCGAGCAGCGCAGGTTACCAGAAGTGGAAAGCCGGAGTTCTGGAGTTCGCGAAAGTCCTGCCCATGAATTCACAGGGCGAACCAGCGCCTTCGGATAAGGATCCGATACCGGCTCCTTTCGACAATACGTATAATCAGCCCGAGCGCGATCAGTTCCACACCAAGGCGAAGTATTATCGGACCGATCAGTTCCTTGTGGAGCACGTGCTTGACGACGCAACGCGCCGTCGCCTCGATCAGGCCTGGGACGATCTGCTGTCGTCGTTCGAATACTACAACGTATTCCTCGCCTTCACCGCCGACAAGTATCGTCTGGACAGTCTGAAGAACAAGAGCATCGGCGACCTGACAGCTGCTGAGATTAACGCACTCCCGGCCGAGCCGCAGAAGTACGTGAAAGCGTTTCGTGCCGATTACGATGCCATAGAGAAAGCGGAGTTGTCTGCCCGACCCGGCCACGTCGACGATTGTTTACGATTCGCAGCGAAGGCCTGGAGGCGTCCGCTCACGGAAGTAGAAAAGGACCGTCTGCGGTCGTTTTACGTGAAAGCAACCGAGAGCGGCAAGTTGGACCACAGTAAGGCGATCGAGTCGCTACTGGCAAGAATCCTCATCTCCCCCGCGTTCCTTTACCGGCTCGAACAGCCGGGGCAGGAATCAAACCTCAAACCGTTATCCAATTGGGAATTGGCCAGTCGCCTGAGCTACTTCCTCTGGTCGTCCATTCCTGATGAAGAACTGCGGTTCGCAGCAGCTGCCGGCGAGTTGAGCAATCCGCCACAAGTCGAACGGCAGGTGAAGCGCATGCTGGCCGATCCGAAAGCGCGGCGGTTCTCGACGGAGTTCTTTGGACAGTGGCTCGGCTTCTACCATTTCGATCAGTCACACGGTGTCGACACAACGCGGTTTCCGGAGTTTACCGAAGAAGTGAAGACAGCCATGTACGATGAAGCAGTTTCGTTCTTCGAGCACATTGTCCGGAAAGATCGCCCCGTGCGCGAAATACTCACTGCTGACTATACGTTCCTGAACAGGCCGCTAGCAAAACACTACGGTGTGAAGAAGGAAGTAAAATCCGCTACCGAACCCGAACTCGTCGAAGGCGCGAGTGAGTTCGGACGTGGCGGTCTGCTGCGCTTGGGGGCAGTGCTTACGGCAACTTCAGCGCCTCTTCGCACAAGTCCCGTGAAGCGCGGCGACTGGGTGCTGCGCCGTATTCTTGGGACCCCGACTCCGCCTCCTCCGCCCGATGCCGGATCGCTTCCAGCTGATGACAAACTCTTCGGTGGGCTCTCGGTGTTCGAACGCCTGGAAGCGCACAAACGCAATCCCACCTGCGCAAGCTGCCATACGCGAATTGATCCGCTCGGATTTCCGCTGGAGAGATACGACTCAGTGGGCCGCGTAAGAGAAAAGTATTCCGATGGCAAGCCGATTCAGGACTCGACCGCCTTGTCGGACCACACTCAGATTGCCGGTGTTGAGGGACTGCTTCGCTTTCTCCAAACACAAGAGCCACAGGTTCTCCGGAACATGTCCAATAAGCTGCTGGGATACGCGCTCGGGCGAACGGTAACAGCCTCGGATCAACCGCTGATCGAGCGGATGACAAAGGCCGGAGGCGACGCGACATTCTCGAAACTTGTAATAGAAATCGCTACCAGCCGGCAATTCCGCAATCGCCGTGAACCGGAGGAAACTCCAACGCCGACACAAACCGCGGGCCGGGCCGGCGCCGCAAAATCGACGAAAGAAGGTGGACTCTAATGAGCGCAAAAAGCCGACGACATTTCTTACGTGGAGCCGGAGTGGTGCTGGCCCTGCCGTGGATGGAGTCGCTTCCATTGCTGGGAGCGGAAACGGATCCGCCTTCGAAGAAGACCGCGAACAAGCCGCCCATTCGATTCGCCACCCTCTATTTCTCCAACGGCGTGGAACCGATTCACTGGTGGGCGAAGGGCAGGGGCTCTTCCATGGAGATCGGGCCTGGATTGACCCCGATGATGCCGTACCGCGAAGATTTCACCTTCCTTCGCGGCCTTTATAACCAGCAGGCGGTGGCCTCGACAAGTCCGCATCTTGGCCGGATGCCGAACCTGCTCTCCGGCGCAACAGTAAGCCTCGACCCGAACGACATTCGCGTGGGAACAACGTTCGATCAAGTCCTGGCAAAGCAGATTGGCGGTCGAACCGCCGTGCCAAGTCTGGTGCTCGGGATCGAGCCCAACGAACTCAGACTCGAAGACGGCGTGTCGATGATCTACGGCTCGTGCATCTCCTGGGCCACGCCGACCCGACCGGCCACGAAGGAGATCTACCCTGCGAGAGCCTTCGATCTACTCGTAGGCGACGGCAGCGAACGCAAGCTTGACCGCAGCATTCTCGATGAGGTGTTGCAGGATACTCACGACCTGCAGCCGAAAATCAGCCGCAGCGATCGCCGCAAGCTTGACGAATATCTAAGCTCAATCCGGGACATCGAAACCCGCATCGATCGCGCAGGCAAAGAAGAGCGGCTGGAAGGCTGGAGGCCGACACTAGCAAAGCCGGACATGCCACGACCCAAGAACGAGCTGCCGCAGAACGTTCCGGATCACATGAAACTGATGCTGGATCTGATCGTGCTCGCCTTCCAAATGGATAAGACACGCATCGCAACCTGCATGCTTAACAACGACCTTTCGCAGATGAATTTCCGCTTCATCCAAGGCGTTCAGGGAGCGCTGCATCTCGATCTGACCCATAACGGCAAAGCTCCGGCGGCGGAAGCGATGTACCTGAAGACCAATCAATTCCACGTACAGCAGTTCGGCTATCTCATACAGCGTATGAAAGACATCGATGAGGGCGGAGAGTCCTTACTCGACAGCTCGATGCTGCTGCTCTGCTCGAACCTCTTCGACGGGGATGCCCACAGCGCCGATCAGATGCCGATGCTGCTTGCAGGCCGCGCCGGCGGGACGTTGAAGCCTGGACGGGTTCTCGATTATCTCGACAAAGGCGAGGACAATCGGCGCGCCTGCAGCCTCTATCTGTCACTGATGGACAGAATGGGCGTTAAACTCGAACGCTTCGGCGATACAGACAAGAGACTCGTCGATCTGTAACTACAGAGCCGACACGGGTATATTGAAGGCAGCCGTATTCACTACGCCGCGCCGCTGAAACTGCACCCACACCCGATAGATGCCGGGGCGCGGAAAAATCAGATTGAACTGCACATTGGGGCCGCCTTCCTCCCAGGCCGGATGGGTGTGGATCATATCGATCAAGTCGGAACTCACCGCAAGCATATGTCCCCAAGCGCCAAGGTATTGCTCCAGTCCATCGCCCGGATCGAGGTTGAAGAAGAGCATCGTTTTCTTGCCCGCAAGCGGAGTCTCCGGATCAAGCCTCAATGAGACTTTCATTGTCTCGGCCGATTGCGGCGAAAGATCGGGTTCCACTCGCGCGACCAGGCCGGCTCCACTGAGAAACATCGTCTTAGGGATCAGCTGAGGCGTGCCGCCTTCCGGATAGAAATCACAAAGAACTCGATACATACCGCCCTTCGGCAAGATTGTGCGATGCAGGAGCGAGCCGTCCGGCTGAAGCTCCGGATGTTCATGCCGAAACACAGACAAGTCCTTGCTCACCAGGAATAGATGGAAGAGCTTCTCGTGGATCAATTGCAGCTTTACACCGTGACCGTGCGGCGACTTCACCCAAAAGTGAAGCGTGATCGGATCGCCGGGCTTGGCAATCGCCGGGCGAACGGTCATGTCGACCGGATATTCTTCAGGATCGGGGATGCCAGCCTTCAATTGCATGCCACACTTGCGGCATCGACCGGGTTGAGCCGAGCGCACGTCCGGGTCCATGGGGCAGACCCATTCGACAGGCGCTTGCGCCCATAAAGCAGCGCCACCGAACAGAACGAGCGACTCACGACGGCTTAGGGTTCGAACGGCCATACTGCTGTAGTGCTATAGCCGCCATCCACATAGATGACTTGGCCGGTTACGTAATCCGAGCCCTTTCCACTAAGAAACACAGCCATTGGAGCGATGTCTTCCGGAGTGCCTGTTCGCGGATCGGATTGCGCTCCGGCAAGCCATTGCGTCATCTCCTCCCGCGCCCACATCTGCCGATTCATGTCCGTGATGATGAATCCAGGGGCAATACAGTTCACCTGTATTCCGTGCCTACCCCATTCGGCCGCGAGACTGCGTGTAAGGCCGCCGAGGGCGCTTTTGGTCATAGCGTAGACAGTTATGTAAGGGAGACCCAAACCGGAAGTGAGACTGCCGATGATAACGATCTTGCCTCCGGCACCGCGTTCGACCATGCCGGCCCCTATCTTCTGGGTCAGATAGACGATGCCATGGAGGTTCGTATCCATGATGCGCTCGTATTCCTGGAGGTCATACTCCGGGAAGCGTCTTCGGGAATTCGTCCCTGAGACATTCACCAGGATATCGACCGGCGGAAGCTCCCGTACAAGGTTGTCGATCGAGCTACGATCCGCAATATCGAGCACGCGAGCTTCGGCCACGCAGCCCTCCTGCGACAAGCTCCGGGCATTCGCTTCGAGAGAGTCCATCGATCGTGCGGCCAGGATTGTCCGAGCTCCCGCGCGCGCAATCTGTTGAGCAATCGCCAAGCCAATCCCACGGCTGGCGCCCGCAACGAGAGCTGTCTTTCCTTCCAGAGAAAAAACGTTCAGATTTGGCATATGTGTGATTGTCAGTCGGCGGCGCCAGAGTAACGGCGAAAAAAGCTCTTCGGCTTCCATTGGGGACGGGCCGGTCGATTTGCGATCTTCTCCACGAATGCGGCCACAATCTGATTGAACTCAGCAGCCGCTTCAACTTCCACCGGCTGCTCCAAGTCGTCCGATGGAGCATGGTACCGTTCATGGCGCCAGTCGCTCAAGATTTTATTTTCGGGAGAACCAATGGGCGCGTAGAACTTGAACGTCAATGCAGGAATGCCGCGGCGGATGAAGCTGTACTGATCACTGCGAATGAAGGCGTTCCGCGCCGGCTCGGAATCACGCTCGGTCTTAACACCAAACCTGGAGGCAGTCTCGGCGAATTCGTGCCCAAGATCCGATTCGTCCATTCCGTATACCGTGATGGCTTTTAGAGGAATAATCGGCAAATACATATCGAGATTGACGTCGGCAACGATGCTCGAAGCGGCAATCGTAGGATGAGCAGCGAAATACTTCGAGCCCATCAGGCCACCCTCTTCTCCTGTGACGGCGGCGAAAAGAATCGTCCGCTTCAGTTTCTTCGCGGAAAGCGCTTTTGCGGTTTCAATGAGAGTGGCGATTCCCGAGGCGTTATCCATCGCGCCGTTGTAAATCTTGTCGCCATTGATCGCCCCACCAATACCGAGATGGTCCAAGTGCGCGGAGAGAATGATCGCTTCCGTAATAGCTCCCGGCGCCATGCCGATGACGTTCTCGCTTTTCGCGGGAGCGACGCTGAAGACTGTCTTGGCTCGAATCCTGGCTTTCAACGGGAATCGCGGCAGCGGAGCATTGTTTCGGTGAAGCTCGAGCAGTTTCTCCGCCGTCTGACCGGTACCCTCAAAGAACAAATCCGCGTATGCAGGGTTGATCGCAACGGAAACACGCTGACCCTTCGTATCGATCAGCGCCGGATCGGTCAGCGCCATTGCAGGATTCAGTCGAGCCAGCGTAGACCTCGACCAGGGAATATCGGACGATCGTGGATCCGCAAAAGAGATGTATCCGATCGCTCCTGCCGCTTTCAGGTTCTTCCAGCGCTCGGCGACAGATTGCGCGTGAGCTGCCAAAGGCGGCGGCAAATGAGTTGGCGCACCGGAAAGAAACATTGCGATCTTGCCATTGAGGTCGATGCCATTGAGATCGTCGATATTAGCTTCAGGAATCTTCAGCCCATGGCCCACGAACACCACGTCGGCCTCGACCTCTCCCGGTCCGTCGATACGAATCCCGAGGTTGGATTCTTCACCCAATCGAACGTTCCGGCTTTTCCCACCCTTGATAATCTCCAAGGATGACGCCGGCTCATCGATCTTTCGCGTCTCCATCGGCACGAATTGAATAAACGCGCCAGAATCACCGCCAGGCTTCAGACCGGCCTCGCGAAACTTCGTGGCCACATATTCGGCGGCTTTTGTGTGGCCCGGACTGCCTGCGCGGCGGCCTTCCAATGCATCGCTCGCAAGAAACTCAATATGCGACCACCACGCGCGCCCGCCGGGCGACCACTCCGTTGCGAAAAGGCAAGCGACGGACAGGAAGACAACAATATGTTTCATTTTGAAGGCGATGAATAGGATCGAAACTGATCCCGAACCTTTCGGATCTGGGCTGCGTGGTTCTCAGCATGTTCCGCATTGATGAGGACCATATCGCGCAGTGTCACGCGTCCTCGTTCAACGTGGGTACCGGCTTTATCGAAGACTTCAGGAAGGAGATGCTGTAAAAGATCGTGATTCTCCGTGCGTAAATGGAGAAAACTTTTCAAACTCTCAGCAGGATGACGGCGATTGTAGCCGAGGTTGGCCGCCCAGAGTTTCTCGTCGAAAGCCTCGAGCACCGGATCAGGATCGGCGATGAGCCGTCGAAAGCGCCACGCCGCGACAACTTCACAGTCCGCCAGGTGGGCTGCTATTTGTCGCAGGCTCCAGGAATGTTCATCGTGAGGATAGTCGATCTCCGCAGGTTGCGTATCCAAAAGCGCCGCCACTACCAGATCAGCCCCCTTGCGATATCGTTCGAGAAGTTCAGGGACGTCGTTCATAGGGACCTTAGTAATAGTCGGCACAGCTCATGTAATATCCGCATAACTCACAAAGCAGCTTGCATTTGCGTGGAATCAGCCGCGCATTGCACCTTGGACAGTACAACATCGGTTCATCGGATGCGGGCGCTGCCGGACTCGGGCTTTTGTCCTTCTCATTCATTGTAGGTCACCTGCTCCAAAAACAGTCCGGCGGCGGGCGCCGTCCAGGCAGCTATATCGAGCTTAGGATCGCACTTGCCGTTCAATAGCTGCTCGAATTGCGCAACCGTCATCTCCCCCTTGCCGATCTTGACCAACGCTCCTACAACCCGTCTCACCATCCGCCACAGGAAATGCGACGCTTCAATGCGGAACAGGATCATATCACCATCGGAATGAATGCTTGCGCCGTCAACAACGACCATTGTCGATTCCTCCGGCTTGGACGGGTCAGGCGCACGGAAACACACGAAATCATGACGACCGGCAAGCATGCTCGCGGCGGCTTGCATCGCATCCAGATCGAGGGGTTCCTTCACCCACCACACATATTTCTTTTCGAAGGCGCGCTTACGAGTTGAAATCTGATAGATGTACGATCGGCGAATCGCATGATGGCGGGCATGGAAGCGATTACCGGCAGGCTCTACATTCAGTACTGCGATCGAGCCGGGCAAGGCGGCATTCAGGGCGCGTCGCAATTCCTCCGGCCGAGGCGCATTCCTGAGATTGGCGCGAAGATGGGCGATCTGCCCGAGCGCATGGACACCCGCATCGGTTCGTCCCGATCCGTGCAACTCGACATCGGTTTGCAGGAATTCTTCCGCGGCCTGCCGGACTTCTCCGGCCACTGTCTTCGCGTTCGTCTGCTCCTGCCAACCGCTGTACTGAGTCCCGTCGTACTCGAGTGTCAGTCTCCAGGTGCGCAGCACTACAGATCGATATCCCGTTTCGGCGGCGCCGTATCCGGTGATTCCTTCGCCTGCTTCAGCAACTCTTCGAACTTCTTGTCGAGAACCGATTGCCGCGTCTTCTGCTCGGCGAACGATTTCTGAAAGATCTCTTCGCGCTTCGCCGCTTCGCCTTTCAATGCCCTGGCCGCTACACCGAGATCCTCAATGGCGGGCGGCTTCTCAGGCATTTTGTGACTCAGAACGGCCCCGCTCTCCCGATCTACGCGAAGCAGGGCGTGACAGCAGGGACAAGCAACGTCAACGACATCATTGGCCATACCGGAATCTTATCAGCGGTTCGCCTTGGATAAAAGCGCGCCGACTTTAGACAAGATCTCGGCCGCATGGACCGGCTTACTGACATAATCATCCATGCCACACTCGAGGCACCGCTCCCGATCGCCAATCATGGCATTTGCCGTCATGGCCAAAATCGGAATGGTTCGCACTTCAGCATCGAGATTGCGAATCTCACGAGTAGCGTGGTATCCATCCAAACGGGGCATTTGAACGTCCATGATGACGAGATCGTACTCCGCGGTCCTGATCGCCTCAAGGACTTCGGCGCCATCGGAAGCCACGTTGACCGTGAATCCCGCCTTTTCGAGGATGGCCCTCGTGATCTGCTGGTTGACCGGATTGTCCTCCGCCACAAGAATACGCGCAGGTTTGATTGGGTCGGCGGGCGTAGCGTCCACGTCCGAGGCATTCTTCTCGGCTGGGGCAGATTCGAGCGGCAATTCAAACCAGAACTCGCTTCCTCCGCCCGCAACGCTGCTGAAACCGATTCGACCTCCCATCAATTCCAGCAGTTGTTTGCAAATAGCGAGGCCAAGTCCCGTCCCTCCATAACGCTTCGTTGTTGATGAGTCCGCTTGCGTGAAGCTCGCGAAGAGACATGGTTGATGCTCAGGAGCAATTCCGACGCCGGTGTCGCGGATGGAGACTCGAATGCGGCGCTGGGAATGAGCGCCGGCACTGGATGCTCTGAGTGTAATGGAACCGGTGGGCGTGAACTTCACCGCGTTCGCCAACAGGTTTGTAAGCACCTGCCGGACCCGCAATGCGTCTCCCATGATTGCAGCCGGCACATCTTCTCCGATCTGGAGCGCAAAACGCACGTGCTTCGACTGACATTGCCCCACAAACAATGCGCCGATGTTCGATAGCAGGCCCCGGAAATCATATGGCGCCCGATCGATATCCAACTTCCCCGCCTCGATCTTCGAGAAGTCCAGGATGTCGCCGATGATGCGAAGCAAGGCGCCCGAGGAATACTGGATTCCCTGAACATACTCGCGCTGCTGTTTCGATAGCGGGGTGTCCAGGAGCAGTTCCGCCAAACCTACGACTCCATTCATGGGAGTTCGAATCTCGTGACTCATATTCGCCAGAAAGCGACTCTTCAACTCTGTCGCTTCTTTGGCGGAGTCCAGAGCTTCGGCCAGCTTGCGGAGTGTTTCGACGCGATCTGTCACATCGCGACAGTTCGCCACAATGCCACCGATCGCCGGATCCTCCAGCAGGTTCGCAGCCGCGCCTTCCATGTAGCGCCACGATCCGTCTTTGTGCAAAAACCGAAACAAGACTTCGGAGGTCGCCCTCGGAGTCTTGCGCCCCCGCTTCACTTCCTGGAGAACTGCCGGCAAATCCTGGGGATGAATGTAGTCGAAGGCATTTTTGCCGACCAGATCCTCAGGCCTGTATCCCAGCAGCCTCTCTAGTGCGGGACTCTCGTAGAGGATTTCTCCATCCGGGCGCAGCACCGTCAGGACGTCGAGCGACCCTTCGATGAGCGTTCGGAACCGCCGCTCGCTGTCCTTCAACTTCTCTTCCGCCGCTCGCGCTTCGGTAATATCTTCGCAAAGCAGGATGAGGCGTTTCTTTTGTCTTTCGGAGCGCAGCATCACCGAGATATTGCTGCGGACCCAGACAACACGCCCGTCTTTGCGCACATAACGCTTTTCGGATACCAGTGTTCGTTCATCGTCACCAATCGTTCCGCACGCATCCGAGTATGGGACGCGATCGTCGGGGTGAGTGATCGCTAAGAAGTCGCGCTCGCGCAACTCTTCGAACGTATAGCCTGTGATCGCGCAGTACGCCTCATTCACCTCCAGAAACCAACCGTTCGCGTCAGTGATCGCCACCCCGATGGTTGCGTTGCGGAACGCTTCGCACAGACTGGTTTCAACGGAGTCCAGCGCATGTTCCAAACGGCAGAGATCGGTAGTGTCGTGCATGGTCACGACCAGCCGGTCAGACGAATCGGTTTTGGCTGTTACGTCAAACCAGTTGCGCGAGACGGAATGGAAATATCGGAACCGCACACGCCTCGCCGTAGCGAAGGCGCGCCGGTACTCGCGATCCATCACCGTGCCCCGAGCCGCGGAGAAAATCTCCCAATAGCTACGGCCAATCAATTGCGATCGGTCTCGCGCAAGAAATCGCTCCGCTTCCGAGTTCACGAAGACGTAGTGATATCGCTCGTCGAGAACGATTACTCCGTACGGCAGCGCATTGAGCGCATCGTTCTCGTTTGCCTCAGCAGGGTTCGCCGCTGTACCCAGAAGTTCCATCTTTTGGCTCTCATCGACCGCGGTGACGAGAGTTTGAACCTTTTTAGGGGCGACCTGTCAGGGTAATACGAAAAGCGGGACGGTAGACCTTAGTCCGTATGTCCTGCAGACCAGCCTTGGAGGCCAATGATTGCAGCTCTTCAGCTTTGAATGCCGCCTGGACCGAGATCCGGCCATCGTGAACGGTAATCGCATCCCATCCGAACAGCCATGTCGAAGCAGGCAGGAAGTGATAAGCGATAGCGTGCCGTTCGAGATCGTTCACGATGACAGCGATACGAGCGATTTCGCGAAATCCGCGTAGAAGTTCGATTACACTACTGTCTTCGAAATGGTGGAGAAACAGCGAGCAGTGCACGATGTCGACACTCTTCGGATGCAGGGGCAAGCGGAACGCGTCAGCAGCAATTTTTGGTTGTGCGGCGAGGCGAAGATGATGCAGCTTGTAGTCGAGAGAGACGACATTGGCGTTTGGAAATTCGGACCCGATCGCCTGCCCGGTGTCCCCGGAAGCGGCGCCGATGTCCAGAACGGTGAATGAGCCCTTTGGGGCTACCGATCGAAGCGCTTTGCGTGAAGCTTCGTGGCCGCCAAGATACCGATTGATCCGGACCAGGTCGCGCAAACTCTTCTGACCGGCCGCAGGTGTTTGCTCGTCAAGGATCTCATGCCGGATAATGCGCCTTGAACTCACGAACGGAATGCTACGATCTAATTTCCACATGGATTTCGTAGCAGGCAATACGGGCTGGATCGAGGTGATCTGCGGCCCGATGTTTTCCGGAAAAAGCGAAGAGCTGATGAGGCGGCTTCGTCGCGCGATGATCGCGCGCAAGCGCGTTCAGGTCTTCAAGCCGGTGATCGACAATCGCTACTCGCACAACGAAATTGTCTCGCACGGTGATATTCGGATGCGGTCGGAGGTAGTGAATGGCGCATCCGACATTGTCCATGCTCTGGATTGGCGGACCCAGGTGATCGGCATCGATGAAGCGAATTTCATGGGGCCAGAACTTATCAAAGTTGCTGAACAGCTCGCCGACAGTGGCAAACAGGTGATACTCGCGGGCCTCGATACCGACTTTATGGGACGGCCATTTTCGCCCATTCCCGATCTCCTGGCTCACGCTGAATCGATCACGAAGACTCTTGCAATCTGCATGCGCTGCGGAAATCCGGCCAAACATACACAGCGGCTCGTGGAGTCGGAAGATCTGATCGTGGTTGGAGCCGCCGGAATGTACGAAGCGCGCTGCAGGCGCTGCTTCGAGCCGGGCATTCCGAAACAGGAATACCTGGAATTCGCCCGGCCCAGGCTGGAGACACCGGTCAAGAGCTAGCCGCTATTACTTGTTACCCAAAATGCGCAGGAGTGTGCCTGCAAAGATGTTTGCCTGAGCTTCCTGCGACACTCCACATGCGTCCAGCATACGTTTGTAGCGTTCCAGCGACTGATCGAACTCCTCAAGATCACCACCGAATACATCCGATCCGAAGATCACTTTCTCAAAAGCGCTCACCTGCGATTTTGGGGTATGCGGGCTCGCCACGCTGGACCACCAGAAGATGGACTTAAAGAACTTCAGGTCTTCCTGCTTCTTGATCAGAGTGGACCCGGAGAGGTCAAAGAAGAGATTCGGATTCCAGCGAGCAATTTCCCCGGCCCAGGCATAATCCGGATTGCCTAAGTGGGCGCCGATAACCGTGGTCTTCGGATAGCGCCGCGCAATGTTATCCAGGAGCGTTACTCTGAGCCGGTCGACACTGACATCCTCGGCGACTTCGGGATGCGTACGATTCACAATTCCCGTGTGGAAGAGGAGAATCATGCCGTACTTGGCGGCGCGATCGTAGATGGGCGTGTAGCTCGGGTCATCGTAATTCTTTTTTGTGCGGCTGATCTCACCGATTCCGCGGAAGCCCGCATTGTGAAACTGATCGATCTGGTCAAGGACCTTCGGATCATCTAGCGCAACATCGCCGAAACCGATCAGCCTTCCGGGATGCTTCGCCATGAACTCCGTCACCTGTTTCAGATGCTCGGGTTTGACGAGCAGGAAAGCGACGCCCTGATGTTTTTCCAATCGCTCGACAAGTTGCGTTAGAAACTTGGGGTCGCCGTTATGATGCACGTGCGCATCCACCAATTTGGGAGTTTGCGCGAGTGCTCCAGCGAGCAGCAAGAGAAACAGCGAAATCAGTCTCATTCAAAAGGGACGATATCACACGTGGAAGTTAACCCGAACTTCTGCGGCCCCGTCTTCGTACTACCGCGATGACGATTTCATTGAAGAAGGAGCCTTGATGAGACAGATTCTCTTGTTGATGACGTTGTTTACCGGCGCCATTCTGGCGGCGGACGCCACAGGGACCTGGACAGGCAATCTATTGGTTCCCGGCAAAGACCCCGGCCCGGCGCGGCTCGTCCTGAAACAAGATGGGTCGAAATTGACGGGGACAGCGGGCCCGAACGAGGAGGAACAGCATCCAATCGATAACGGTAAGGCTGAAAATGGACTGCTGACCTTTGACGTGCCGACCGGGGAGACGGTGATGAGGTTCAAGCTGACGCACGAGGGCGACGAGATTAAGGGAGACATCACTCGAGAGCGCGACGGTGCCACTCAGACAGCCAGCCTGGCCGTAAAGCGCGAGAAATAATCCGTACAATAATTACCTGGCGGTCTGACCCGCGAGGCAGCAGATGTACGACGTTATTGTCATCGCAGCGCGAGGATCGGGTTGGGCGTTGGTAGGCGATGCGGGCGTTCATAAGGATCTATTTCTAGCGCTCGGAGTTTGTGATGCGCTTCGCGGCGCGGAGTTGCTGGGCTTCGGCCATCGACGACGGCTTCTCGGGACCACATCCGATGCAGGAACGTCTCGCAGCCTATGAGCACCAGCGAAAGGAATGATCGCCGCTGGAGTTTTTCAATCCGGAGAACAGGCAACCTGATGCGGCGAGCGAACGCTCAGGCTTAGGCAATCTTCTGGTATGACAATGGAAGGTGCCTCAACCTAGAACAGACGAGCATCTTCGTGTCGGAATCGCGGGCGCCGGCCGAGTCGCGCAGGCCATCGGCAGAGCGCTGCAATCCTGCGGCGTGCCGATCGGTCTCATCGCCAGCCGAAATTCCGAGCACGCCGAAGCCGCGGCAGTCTTCATAGGAGGAGCCGCGGTTGCTGTGTCGTATGAAGTCCTGGCATCTCAGGCAACGCACGTGCTGATTGCGGTTTCCGACGACGCCATCAGTTCGGTCGCAAAAAGGCTTGCCGCAGAAGGAGGAATGCTGCGTGTCGCGCTCCACACGTGCGGCAGCTACGGACCCGAGTTGCTGGCGCTTCTCAGCGAAAAAGGCGTCTCTTGCGGATCGCTGCACCCGCTGCAAACGATCCCGGATGGTCCAAATGGGGCGACTGCGCTTCGCAACATCGCTTTCTCCATTAACGGGAGCCCGGCCGCCGTGGCCTGGGCCGAGCAGATAATTGCCGCCTTAGACGGACAGGCTTTATATGTCCGAGCCGATGCCCGGCATCTGTACCATGCGGCCGCAGTCATGGCGAGCAACTATGTCGCAACTCTTATCGACGCGGCGCAAGAACTAATGGAACTCGCAGGAATTTCCGATGAGGCCGCGCTCCGGGCTTTGGCGCCATTAGTTCGAACCAGCGTTGAAAACTGCTTAATCCGTGGCCCAATAAACGCGCTCACCGGGCCCGTAGTTCGAGGCGACGCGGCAACCGTTGCGGCTCATATGAAGGCTCTGAAGCGCACTGACCCATCCGTCCAGGAACTCTATCGCGCCGCCGGACTTCGAGCTTTACGCATAGCTCGTCAGCGCGGGCTTGCTGAGGAAGCGGCGGCGATGGTCAGTAAGGCTCTGGCCGGAGACGAGGGTACGGCAAGTTCCTGATTTCTATCCCTAAGGGCCAAAAATCCGGGAAATGATGATTTGATTTGAAATTCTCTTGCGCCTGTTCCTGTGTAACACCAAAAACAAATAATCACAGGAAATCTGGAGAACAAAACCCATATGGCAAGCCCTGGAATTGTGCACGTACCGGAGGTCCCCGAGTGTCCCTTGGAGCCGATGCAGGCTCGATCCGCGGAAGCTGCTCTTCTACAAGCCCGCAGTCTGAAGGCGCTTCCCCTGGTCAATGCCGCTCCCAAAGCGGCGATCACGCTGGAGCCGATGGAAGGCGGCAAAGCGGTCTATCTACCCTTGGCCCCCAAGTTCGAAGGCGCGAAGGCGCAGGTGAAGATCGTGCTTGCCTGCTTGATCAAGAATAATGAATCCTCGAATCTCGCGCTCTCGAACGTGACGTTCTCGTTCCCGGGATCTTCCGTAGCGGCGAAAAATATGCAGGGTGAGTCTCTGGTTACTGGTCCGATCGCGCCCGGCGCGTCTGCGTGGTGGTCCAACGGAGTCGTCAAATTGTCGGAGGAGACGACCGTCGACAATGCAATTTATTTGGATGCGCCGGCTCCGTCGAAAGTGGAAGTGAGTCTCTCGTTCACGGGTTACACGCTCCCGATCAAGATTACGGCCGATCTGGCTCCTCACAAGTGCCCCGCGCCGAGCGGAGGCTGGTTGTTCCCATTTTCGGCGTCGGACCTCCGCGTCGAGGAGTACTTTACTGCCTCGGCTCGCCACTGGGCGAACGGCGGCGGTCAAGGGCGGCAGATTTACGCGCACGACATTGGCTGCACCGGCTGGGATGCGTCGAAGAAAGCCTTCAGTTCCCTGCTGCCCGGCAAGGACGGCAGCAAGAACGAACATTATCGAATGTATGGCAAGCCGGTTCGGGCGCTGGCAGACGGGACGGTCAGCTCATTCCATGACGGAATGGAGGCAAATACTCCGGGCGCTTTCCCCGACCCGACTCCCAGTCCGGTTGCCGGCAATCATGTGTGGATCAAGCATGGAGATGAATTGGTCGTTTACACGCATCTTCAGAAGGGTTCGATTCCGGATTCATTGAAGACGACCGGCGCTGTGGTCAAGGCAGGCCAGATGGTCGGCAGGTCAGGCAATACGGGCAACTCGTCCGGTCCGCACGAGCACGCCGAAGCAGCACAATCCGGCAACAATTCATTGCGACCGTTGCCGTTCCGCGAAGCCTGGATCTGCGAAGCTTCGAAGCTTACGCCGCCTTCTCCGGAAGGTCCGTGGGTTCGCCTGGATGCCGAAGGTATTCCATACGACAGCGTCCTGATTTGGCCCGCGGCAACCCGGCCCGCATGGTATCCGCCGAATTGGGCCGAAGTGTCGCATCACGGCATTCCGGAGGCCAATTATCAGACGATTTTCGATCACGCCACGAAGTCCGGGTATCGACCGGTTTGGCTCGATGGTTATGAAGTGGGTAGCCAGACGTTCTTTAACGTGATCTTCCGTCCGTCGGCCGGCGCTCCGGCATGGGCTGCGCGCCACGGTATGACCGGCGCTGAGTATCAGATCGAGTTCAACGCGCACACCGGCGCCGGATATCGGCTCTTGAATCTGACCAGCTATCTGCATGCGGGTCAGGTGCGCTACGCTTCGATTTTCGTCAAGACTGCGGGCCCGGCGTTCACGGCTTATCACGGCCTTACCGCCGAGCAGCATCAGGCCAAGTTCGACGAGCTCGGACCTCAGGGCTTCCGTCCGGTGAACGTCTCGGTTATCTCCATCAACGGCGTGCGGTCCTATGCAGCGTTCTATGAAAAGAAGGACGTCGGGTCGTATCTGTTGAAGTCGTTCCTGACTTCCGACGAATACCAGCAGGAGTGGACTGCGAATGCCGCAGCCGGCCGTCGAGTCGCGTACCTGTCCGCGTACAATCACAGCGGCGCCGTGCGATTCTCTGCGATATTCCAGCAGACGAATATCGAAGGGAACGAAGCCACTACGCTCGGCCGCCATAATCTGACTTCGTCGGGATATCAGTCCGAGTACGAGACACGGATCGGACAAGGCTATTTGACTCGCTGCGTTGCGGGCTATGCTGCCGGCAGTACTGCCGAGTTTGCGGCGATTTGGCGCAAGCCGTAAGCCGCCGCGGGCGGCCCAAGATCAACCCCCAAGTTGGGCCGCCCGCTTTTTCTCTCAGGCCGGGTACACGGAATTCTAAAAGTCAGGTTACAGGCACTATGGGACCGACGCCGAGGCGCGCCAATCTCCGAGGTGTGAACATCTGCGAGGCAATCTTCACGCTCTCTTCCGGCAGGCTTGCCGTTTCATTGCCGAACCCGAGTTGCGTCGCATGTTCTTCACTGACTGAAGACGGTTGAATCCAGCGAAGAGCCTTAACTAGCGCCCAGTCGCAAAGGACGCGGCCGCAGGCCAAAAAGGCCCTGCATGTTAAACTGAGAGCTTCCCTCCCATGCCAACCCAAATCGATAAAGTCTATGAGCCTCAACGATTTGAGCCTGCGTGGGCCCAGTGGTGGATCGAACACGGAATCTTTCGCGCCAGCTCGAAAAACACCGGCCGTACGTTCTCGATGGTTATCCCGCCGCCCAACGTGACGGGCGTGCTCCATATGGGCCACATGCTCAATCACACCGAGCATGATGTAGTCATTCGATGGCACAGAATGCTCGGGCACAATACCCTGTGGCTGCCCGGCACGGACCATGCGGGCATTGCGACTCAGATGGTGGTCGAGCGTCAACTTGCGGAAGAAGGCAAGACTCGTCAGGAATTAGGCCGCGAGGAATTCGAAAAGCGCGTCTGGAAATGGAAGTGCGAATCGGGCGGCACGATCAAGAAGCAAATGATCCGGCTGGGGACTAGCTGCGACTGGTCCCGCGAGCGCTTCACGCTTGACGAGGGCCTGTCTCGAGCGGTGCGTGAGACGTTTGTCCGGTTGTACGAAAAAGGCTTGATCTATCGCGGCGAGTACATGGTGAACTGGTGCCCGCGCTGCCAGACGGCCATCTCCGATCTCGAAACGATCCACGAAGAAACTCAGGGGCATCTGTGGCATATCGCTTATCCCGTTCTCGGAAGCGATCGCAAACTCGTGGTTGCGACTACGCGGCCGGAAACGATGCTGGGCGACACTGCGGTCGCGATCAACCCGGAGGACGAACGATATCTCGATCTACACGGGAAGAAAGTGCTGTTGCCGCTGATGCATCGCGAAATTCCGATCATCCTCGACAGCATGGCCGACCCGAAGTTCGGCACCGGGGTAGTGAAGGTGACTCCCGCGCACGATCCCAATGACTTCGAAGCAGGCAGGCGTCACGGATTGCCTTCGATCAAAGTGATCGGTGAGGATGCGAGGATGACGTCCGCCGCTGGAGCATACGCGGGCCTGGATCGGTTCGAGGCTCGGAAACGAGTGATCGCCGATCTCGAAGCTCAAGGCTTGCTCGTCGGGACTGAGGAGCACCGGCTGCCGCTCGGCCGCTGTCAGCGCTGCAGAACGCCAGTGGAGCCTCTGGTTTCCAAACAGTGGTTCGTGAAAACGAAGCCGCTCGCGGAGCCTGCGATACGCGTTGTCGAAGACGGCCGTATACAACTCGTCCCCGAGCACTGGTTGAAGACTTACTACGAGTGGATGTACAACATCCGCGACTGGTGCATCTCGCGACAGTTATGGTGGGGCCACCGGATTCCGGCGTGGCATTGCCACCGATGCGGTCAAGTTACCGTGGCGCGCGAAGAGCCTGCCGAATGCTCGCAGTGCGGATCGGATCAGATCGAGCAGGACCCGGACGTGCTGGACACGTGGTTCAGTTCGGGGCTGTGGCCGTTCTCCACGCTTGGGTTGGCCCGAGCAGACGGACGATCTGGCGACGTTTTATCCGACGTCGCTTCTGATTACCGGCTTCGATATTCTGTTTTTCTGGGTTGCGCGCATGATCATGCTCGGCATGGAGTGCATGGGCGAGGTGCCGTTCCATGTGGTCTACCTGCACGGCATGGTGCGTGATGCGGAAGGTCAAAAGATGTCGAAGACGAAGGGCAATGTCATCGATCCGCTTCATGTAACCGAGCAGTACGGGACCGATGCCGTCCGGATGGCGTTGATGCGCGGCGCGTCGCCCGGTACGGATATCGCGATCGGTGTCGACAACATCGAGAGCGCGCGGGCCTTCGCAAACAAAATCTGGAATGCTTCGCGGCTGATCTTCATGAAGATGGAGAGCTCCGGTGTGGAACCGTGGGTTCCTCGGGAGCTGAATTGCTGCCTGCCCGAAGCCGTCTCCGATAGTCTCGTCGTTCCTCTGGAGGATCGATGGATCTTCAGCCGTCTGAATCGATGCGCCGAGTCGGTGAATCGCGCGATCGAGACCTATCGATTCCACGAGGCCGCGCAAACACTCTGGCATTTCGTCTGGCACGAGTTCTGCGACTGGTATCTGGAGCTGAAGAAGCTTCGCTTTGAAGAAAACTCCGGCCTGAATGCTCACTGGCGCAATCTGCTGACCGTTTATGAAATGCTGCTGCGTCTTCTGCATCCATTGATGCCGTTCCTCACTGAGGAGCTATGGCAGCGGTTGACGGAGCGCAATGACGACCGTCCGATTTCCATTGCGCTCGCTCATTACCCGCAGTACAACGTCGACGCTTCGGATGCTCAGGCCGAAATCGAAATGGGTATCCTGCAATCGATCGTTACTGCCGCTCGCGAGCTTCGCGCGGATCTGAAGATCGATCCGAAGCAGACGATGGAAGGTGTGCTGGTGTGCACGCGAGCCTGCGCGCGCCATGGTGGACCGAACAGCTTGCTGGCATCGAGAGACTCTGCGGCGCGAAGCTCGAGGTGCGGACCAGCGCTGATGGCATCGAAGGCGTGAAGCGCGCCTTTCCGGAATTCGACCTGATTGTCCGCGTGTCGGCTGCACAGGCCGAGGCGCAACGATCCCGTATCCGGAAGGAAACCGAACAACTCGAGAAGGTAATTGCGAGCTCGGAGCGCCAGCTCGCAGATGAGAAGTTCGTTAGCCGCGCTCCAGCGCACGTGGTCGACACGATTCGCGAAAAACTCTCGGGTTATCGCGAGCAGCTAGACAAGCTGCGCGAATCTGTATGAGCGAGTGGGATCATCCCGAAATCCGGGCGCTCATCGATCTCGCGTTGCGTGAGGACATCGGCGCGGGCGACATTACGACTGTCGCGACGATTCCTTCCGACCGTAAGGCAGAAGGCCGCTTCTATGCGCGACAGGATATCGTGCTCGCGGGTGTCGAACTTCTGCCGATCATTTTCGAGATGCACGGCGGAGTCGGTGAACTGACTCTTCTGGCGAAGAGTGGCGAAAAGGTCTCAGCCGATCATGCGATTGCTCGCGTTAAGGGGGATGCTCGTACGCTGCTCGAATGTGAGCGTGTATCGCTGAATTTTCTGCAACGTCTTTCGGGTGTAGCGACGCTGGCCCGCAAATACGTCGATGCGGTCGCAGGCACGAATTGTAAGGTGCTCGATACGCGTAAGACGACTCCCGGTTTCCGTCGGCTGGAAAAGCTCGCTGCGGCGGCAGGAGGAGTGACAAACCACCGTATCGGATTGTTTGATGCCGTGCTTATCAAGAACAATCACATTACGGCCGCTGGAGGCGTAAGGGCCGCGCTGGAACGGGTCGCCAGGGCGCAGCTCTCCCCGAGATCCCGGTGGAGATCGAGGTTCGCACTCGTGAGGAATTGGATGAAGCTCTGGCCGCGGGAGCCTGGCATGTACTTCTGGACAATTTGACACCGAAGCAGGCCGCCGCGGAAATTCAGTACATCGCGGGCCGTGCCAAAGTCGAGTTGTCGGGCAATATCACGCTCGATACAATTCGCGCTTATGCGCAGACTGGCGCTGACTTCGTGTCGTCTGGGGCGATTACGCATCAAGCGCAAGCGGTCAACTTCAATTTTCGGATAGATCTTCTATAATCTCCATGCGCGAGATTCATCGTTTCGCTTCCCTGCCCTCCACGATGCTCAAGGCGGTCGAGCTGGCGCAAGCGGGACTGTCCTTCCGGTACGGTCGTCGTGGCGGATGAACAGACGGCGGGTCAGGGCCGTTTCGGGCGCTCAGTGGCACTCCGAACCGGGAGCGGGTCTTTACATGTCCGAGGTGCTTCGGCTGAATATCTGTCCCGATAGCCTGCCTCTGGTTACGTTAGCGTTGGGCCTGGCGACCGCGGAGGCGCTCACCAATGTTGCCGGCGTTGCGCCCGACCTGCGCTGGCCGAACGACGTCCTGTTTAGGGGAAAAAAATGCGCCGGGCATTCTGGTTCAACTGCACGAGACAGTACTCATCGCCGGAATCGGTATTAACGTGAATCACACGTTCTTTCCTCCGGAACTCGCTGATACCGCGACGTCGCTTCGCCTGGTGACGGGGCGCGAACAGAATTCGGAGAGGTTGCTTACCAATCTTGTCGATGCTGTCGACGAGCACTTGGAGAATTTGCTGTCAGAACGGCCGCGAATCGGTGCTACGCGCGTTCTCCCAGGCATCCAGTTATGTGCGCGGCCGGCGCGTCATCGTCGACCAGAGTGGCACGGAAATTACGGGGGTCACCGACGGTCTCGATCCCCAGGGATTCCTTCTGTTACGACAGGATAACGGCAAGCGAACATTGATACTCGCTGGAGGAGTGCGGCCCGCATGATTCTCGCCCTCGATGTAGGAAATACCAACATTACAATCGGCCTTTTCGAGAATGGCGCGCTTAGCCGGAATTGGCGTCTGCGTACGATTCACGATCAGACGGCAGATGAATGGGGGATCTTACTCCGCAATCTTTTCTCGCTGGGAGATCTGCATCTCGCCAACATCGACGGCATCATCATCGCGAGCGTGGTTCCGCCTCTGGACTCTACACTGGCGGCAATGTCGCGATTGTATTTCGATCGCGAGCCGATGTTTGTGACTCATGAGACCGATACTGGCCTGCGCATCTTATACGACATTCCGCGTGAGGTTGGGGCCGACCGCATCGTCAACGGTGTCGCCGCATTTCATCGTTATGGCGGCCCGTGCGTCGTCGTCGATCTCGGAACGGCGATAACCTTTGACGCAGTCTCCGCCAACGCAGAGTACCTTGGCGGTGTAATTTGCCCCGGAATCGGTATGTCGGTTCAAGGGCTGTTCAGCCGGACCGCGCGACTTCCGCTCGTGGATTTTCGCGAGCCGGACCGGGTGATCGGAACGAACACGGTTGCCAGTATGCAGTCCGGGTCTGTATTACGGAGTCATCGGGATGATCGATGGGATTCTGGAGCGGCTGAAAGATCAGCTCGGCCCGGAGACGAAGACGATCGCCACCGGTGGACAATCCGAACTGATCATCTGTGGCTCGAAGCACGTGCGCGACGCGAATCCGGATCTTACGCTTGAAGGATTGCAGTTGATATGGCAGCGGAACCGGAACTGAGCAACTGGAATTACTTCAGCTATTTCACCGAAGTTGAGGAGCATTTTCAAAAGACGCGCGGCTCCGGTCTGTTCCTGTTATCTCCCTTGGACTGGGCTCTAATCGAAACTTGGAAGAATGCGGAAATTCCGCTTGAGGCCGTGCTTCGCGGAATCGAGTCAGCGTTTGAGAAGTGGCACACCAAAAAGACTAAGGTACGTCAGATTAACTCTCTCGCTTACTGTGCACAGGCAGTCCACGAAGAGGCGGAGGCATTGGCAAAAGGCGGTGCGCTTCGCAAGCACGAACCGGTCAAAGCGCCATTCGAACTCGATGAGCTAAGAGTTTATCTTGTAAAAAATGCCGGCTGTTTGCGAGAAAAAGGCGAGGCCTACCGGCCAGTGGCAGAGAGCCTGGAGAAGTTCTCCATGGAAGCTGACAAGCACTATTCAGATTTAGAGCAGCTCGAACAGCGGCTTACCGCACTTGAAGAGAAGATGTCGGCAATCGCGAGGACTACGCAATCCGAAGAGTCTTTGTTTGAAAGCCGCAGGAAGTTGGACGCCGCCTTGCGACCGTATCGCGGCAAGATGACCGCCGATCAATTATCGATGCTGGAACGCCAGTTTTTAGAACGCGACCTGCTCGAAAAGGCGGGTTTGCCCCGCCTCAGCCTGTTCTATTTGGCTTGATCACGCGTTGTGCGAAGGAAGCTCTTCCTTCGAGCGCCGGCCACGGCCAACACCAAATAATCCGGCCAGCCCAAATAGCCCGATCCATCCCAGGTCGAAGCCCTGATTTCCATTTCGGTCCTTCTGGTATGTCGAATTCGAGTGCGGCTGACCACCGGATTCGACGGCGTCGTTAGGAACCTGCCGACCGAAACCGGGATTCGCGTCCGGCGTTTTCGGGTCAGTGCCCTGCTGCCCTGCCAGCGCCGTCGCCATCAATAATGTGATTGCCCCAGTCCGAATCGATTTTTTCATTACGTGCATCGCCTCCGGCATTTTATATTGCAATAAAGGCGCCAGGAATGTAATTCAGTGAAATATCTATCACATAGCTACCGTTTCTTAAGCCGGTAATCTTCGACGCTTGGCATTTTTACAACCCTGCACATTTCAAATAGCCGGGATCGCGCGCGCTCGCCGATAAGTTCCGATAAAGATTTCATGATGCGAGGAGTTCCCGGCATATCGCCGGGTCGCGTCACCAGCGAGTCGCCGGCTGCGGCGTCGGGTAAGTTCGTCGTGGCAATCAAGGGTTTCCGATGATTGCAACGGTGGGTAATGATGGCTGCGATGGTATCTTCAACCCATTCACTGATTCGTCGGGCGCCCAGATCATCGAGCAAGAGGAGCTCCGCATCGAGAGCCGTGCGATACGCTTCGCGATCCGCCGTACCTGAGGCCGGATTCCAGCCGCGCTGAATCCGTTCAAGCAGCGTCTGGTAATCGAAGAACACGCCATCGAATCCTCTCGACATCAGAATCTTGAGCGCCGCAACGGCCAAGTGCGTCTTTCCAGTGCCTGGATTGCCGACTAACAGCAGACCGGGTTTATCGGTCAAAGGGAATTCCTTCGCATACCGGCGGACTTCCATGAAAACACCGGAGAGACCCTGCCGCGCGACCGGGTTATCACTTGGAAGCTGGAAATTCTCGAGTGAGGCGTTGGCGTAATTCGGAGGAATACCCGCGCGAAATTCCCGCTCCGCGTTGCGCCTGATACCAAAACATTCGCAGCGTTCGGCTCCGGTAATCCCGTTACGCTCGACGACAACCCAGGTGGATCCGCCGCACTTGGGACAAGGGTCTTCAGCCATATTCCCTCTACTCGACCACAGCCAGGACTTGGCCGGCGGATACCGCCGATCCTTCGATCGCTGTGAGCGAGACTACCGTGCCGGGCTTCGGAGACTTCATCTCGTTTTGCATTTTCATCGCTTCGATAACCACTAGACCTTGCCCGTGGCTGACCACGTCTCCTTCCGCCACCAGTACACGGACGACTTTACCGGGCATTGGAGCGCTTACTGTCTGTCTACCTTCGAGCCCAGCAGCGGCCCCTGACGTCCGCAGTTCGCGCGGATCTTCGATGTCGACGCCCGTGTCCGAGGCGCGTACCTCGAAGCTCTGCCCGTCAATGAGAATGGAATAGAGGCCTGGTTCCGTCTCGACAACGGACGCCTCGCGTACGCCATCACCGGTGTCTATATGCCAGTTTGCGCCGTCCTGTTCGACGCGCACGCGGAGCTGTCGTCCGTTGATGCGGACGTTGCGGGTGAAACTCGACATTAACGCAAACATTGTGCCATGATGCGAGCGGCGACCATGCGTGAGATCTGGCGGCGCATCCGCGAGGCGTTCGAAGAGAGCATGCGCCAGCAGATTACGGCGCTCGGCTTCGTATTCACGTTAATGGTTGTTCTGGTCGGCTTTGCGGCCTTTATCTCCGGAAATAATCTCCTGTTTCTGCTGTTGGCGGCTCTACTGTCAACCCTGTTAATCTCGGGCTTCGTGAGCCGGCTAGGACTTGCTGGACTCGAATTAGATGTTCAACTGCCGGCGCATGTCGTCGCTCGCCGCGAAATACCGGCGCTCATCAAGGTGCGCAATCGTAAGTTTCTGATGCCCTCTTTTTCGCTACATCTCAGTGGGACGCCGGAAACCGGCTTTCTCGAAGACATGTACATTCCGCTGGTGCCCGCCGGCAAGACCGTGACCGAAAAAGCGCCTCTCTATTTCAAGAAACGGGGTGAGTACAAGAACAAGACGTTCTGGTTCTCTACGCGTTTCCCTTTCGGTTTCACTTACCGTCGCGCCCACGTGCGACTGGAAGAACAGGTACTTGTGTATCCTTCGATCGATCCGCAGCCCGGTTTTGAACTTCTGCTTTCCGGTATCGCGGGCGATCTGCAAACCCATCAGCGTGGACGAGGCCACGATTTTTATCGGATCCGTCCCTACGTTGCGGATGAGTCGTCGAGGCACGTCGATTGGCGCGCAACGGCGCACACAGGAGAACTTCAAGTCCGCGAGTATGCTCGGGATCAGGACCAGGCGGTCACGATCTTCCTTGATCTCGATACCGGTGATTTCGAATGGTTCGAGCGTGCAGTCGATTGTTGCGCGTTCCTTGTTTGGCGGCTTGCAGAGCGCGGTGTGCGCGTACATTTCATCACCCAGAGATGGTCTCCAGAAGACGCCGGCGTATACGATATTCTGAAATATCTTGCCGTAGTGGAGCCTCACCGCGGCTTGAAGCCCTCGGTTCCACATGAGCACACGCTCCAAATCGCTCTCAGTACCCGTCCGAATGAACTGGCTGAAGCCGGTTGGATGCGCGCTCGCGTGGTCACTCCTGCCGATCTCGGCGCAAACGGCAAGCTCGGATCCGGCGCCCACACTGGAGCCGATAAAGAGCACGATCACGGTCGTCGAGAGAATCGAGACTGAAACTCCAGCGTTCATCTCCGTTCTGGGCGATACCGAAGTTCACGAGCAGCCCGGAGTAAACATCGATGACCGTCTGCGTTCCATCCCGGGGTTCACGTTGTTCCGACGCACGTCGAGCATCGCTGCGAACCCGACGACGCAGGGTGTATCCCTACGCGGGCTAGGATCGAGCGGCGCGAGCCGGTCGCTGGTGCTTTGGGATGGAATTCCGGTCAACGATCCTTTCGGGGGATGGGTTTACTGGACACGTCTATCACCGGAAGAATTCGAGCGCGTTGAGTTATCACGCGGGGCCGCGACCAGCGTCTTCGGCGATCGCGCGATGAGCGGAGCGATCAGCCTCTTCTCCCGGGCGCCGGAGCGTCTGCATCTCATCGCAGCGTATGAAGGCGGCAACAAGAATACACACATGCTCACCGGAGGACTGTCTCAACTGTGGGGCCGGTTCGGCGTGTCGGGCAATGTGCGTGCATTTACAACCGACGGCTACTACGTCGTCGCGGAGGAGAATCGCGGGAAGGTCGATACTCCGGCCGGAGTACGTTTCGTGTCGGGAGTCGGGCGCATTGATTACTCCGGGGCGAAGGACCGGCTTTTCATAAAGTTCGATGCGTTGACAGAGGATCGCGCGAACGGGACTGTCCTGACGCATAATTCGACAAACCTGGGAACACTAGCCGGCCACTATACGCGGCAGTGGACTGACGAGACGATCTCACTGCTCGGGTATTACACACGGCAGGAATATCACGCAAGCTTCTCTGCGGTTGCGGCTGATCGCAACACGGAAAGGATCACGTTCTTGCAGACGGTTCCAGCGACCGCCGGCGGCGGCGCTGGAATGTGGCGGCATCATAGCCGCTCATGGAACCTTCTGGCCGGAGCAGATGCGCAGAGGGTGGAGGGCACAAGCATCGATACGCTCGTGCCGACCGGACTTCGCGTCGGGGGAGGATCGCAGACGCAGCAAGGCACCTTCGTACAGTTCGACGCTGGCAAACCATCTGCGAAGCTGTTCCTTGGCTCGCGGTATCAGTTTACGGGAACGGACCAGCAGTTTTACAGCCCGAGCGCCGGCTTTGCCCTCGGCCGACGTATGCTGAGGGCTCGTGGTTCGGTATATCGGGCGTTTCGCGCGCCTACGCTTAACGAACTCTACCGTGACTTCCGGGCCGGTAACACCGAGACACGCTCGAATGCGGCATTGCTTCCAGAAACACTATTCGGCGCTGAACTCGGCTTCGACGTGGTGGCAGAGAATGCGCGCTTGGGGGTCAGCCTATATCGGAATCAACTCGACGACATTATTACGAACGTGACGTTGTCCTCGACTCCACAGTTGATTGTGCGGCAGCGCCGCAATGCGGCCGAAGCGCTGACGCGGGGAGTGGATGCGCAGGCGGAGTATCGATGGCGATCGTGGCGGGCCGATCTCGGATATCTCTATTCCGATTCGAGATATTCAACCGGAGAGCGGATTCCGCAAGTACCGAAGCACTCGGGAAATGCGCAGCTCACCTACGCGGCGCCGAACACGCTGGTCTCTTTTGGGCTTCGCTCGTTCGCTCTGCAGTTTGAGGATGACCGGAACCAATTTCTGCTGCCGGGTTACGCTACTCTGCAGTTCGCTGCGCGGCAACGCTTGCGCAGGTCGTTATGGGCAACCGCGGCAATTGAAAATCTGCTCGACCGTGAGTATCTCACTGGAATTCCCACGCCGACTGCGCCCACGATTGGCGGTCCGATCTTATGGCGCGCAGGACTGCGCTGGGACGGCCCTATCCGGTAAAGACGGGAGGCAGCGCCTTCTCAATGCGCGAGCGAATCGCCTCGTACTGCGGCGGCAGTTTCAAACTCCGGCCGAGCGATTCCAGCGGCTCGTCAACCGTAAAGCCGGGTGGATCGGTCGCGATCTCGAACAGTACACCGCCGGGCTCGCGGAAGTAAATCGACTCGAAGTAGTTCCGATCCATTACAGGTGAGACGTCGTAATCGAGGCCGACTAGTGTGTCTCGCCAGCGCAGTTGCTGGCCGGCATCCGGTGTGCGCCATGCGATGTGGTGAACTGTGCCGGCAGACACGATACCTCGCGCAGTATCGGGGCTGCACAGGACGTCTACGACCTGCGCGGGTCCCCAATCTTCCACGGCAAACCGAAAACGATTTCCTTCCTGGCCGACCAAATGGAAACCCATGGTCTCCCTCAGAAGACGCGCAGTCCGTTCGTAGCCCTCCTCCATGATCGTCGCGCTGTGGAATGAATGGATGGCGTCACCCGGGTGATCGATCGAGGCGATCAGTTCCAGTTTGAGCCCGTCGGGATCGGCGAACGCGAGCACTTCTTCTCCGAAGCGCATCGTGGGTCCGGTGAAATCGATGTCCGCCTTGGACAGCTTCTCTATCCAGGCGCCGATCGCTTCCCGTGGGATCGCGAAAGAAGTGACGGTCACCTGGCCGTTCCCGTGGCGGCCTCGCCGAACACCGGGCCATGGAAAGAATGTCAGAATCGTTCCGGGCCGGCCTTGGGAATCGCCGTAATAAAGGTGATACGTACCCGGATCATCGAAATTCACGGTCTTCTTGACGAGACGGAGACCCATGAACTTCGTATAGAAATCAATGTTGGCCTGCGGATCGGAGGCTATGGCCGTAACGTGGTGTATGCCGAGAATTCGCGCGTCAGCGCCGGCCATCGGTAGTCCTCACAAGAGGATGTTACCAAGATGCGCCGGACACGAGTGCAACGGGCGAAATCGGTTTCGCGTGGGCGAAGAACCTCTGCTCAGACAGATTGCGATACAGTTGGCCAGCCACGCCGGAAGCAACAGGCCCGTTGACGGGCGCCCTCCAGTGAGGAGGACAACCACAACCAGCTTCTTGTTCCCGACTTCCATGAACGATCCGAACCATCCAAGGTGGGTGGGCGTTGCCCGGTCAGTACACGTACCGGTCTTGCCGAAGATGGGTTCATTCGGATCAAAAGCAGCACGGCGCGCTGTGCCATACTCGACTGCCCCGAGCATGCCGGGCTTCAATTCGGGGATCAGATCCTGGATCGGGAGGCGCCGCTTGACGCGAGGCACAAACTTCTCAGCTTCCGGCTGCGAGCGGGGGTATTGAAGCCAATAGAGCGTTCCGCCATTCGCGATCGCGGACAAAGTGGCCGCCAATTGCAGAGGAGTCAGCTTGATTCCTTCACCGAAGCTTGTCATCATCCCCATGCCACCGTTGGCCGGGGGGCCGGTGGGGAGACCACCTGCTGTCTCGTCTTCGATATTCAGACCCGCTTTCTCACCCAATCCGAACAACCGCGCGTAGTAGCTGACCTTGTCGTATCCGAGACGGGTACCTATATTCGCGAAGTAAAGATTATTCGAGTGCGCAAGAGCATAAGTAAGATTCATGCTCGTACGGCCGTAAAGCCGCACATTGGTATCCCGCTCAATGATGCCTTCGTTCAATCCAGCTAGTGCCGCGTAGATCTTCACGGTCGAGCATGGCTGGAAGCCGTCGCTAAATGCCGTCTTCTGATTAACGATCGTTAAGATTCGTCCGGTTTGCGGATCGGTAACTACAACCGTTCCGTTATAAGGACCGAGCGCTTCGACTGCAGCCCGGCGAACCGTCAGATCTTCGCCGTCGACGCTATCGCCGACGGTTGAATCGGCGAAGGTCGGTTCTGACCACGGCCCACCACTCACATAACGGACGCGGCGGAGCTTGGCGCTCGACCGACCCTTTCGCGAGGCGCCGGCGGTCGATTTAGCCTTTGTTTTCTTTTTTCCGACCGTTCGGTAACGTGTGCCGGAGGCTGCGGTTTTTGTCGTGGTCCGCTTCTTCGCTGCAGTTTTGGAGGTGCTACCGAAGGATGGTGCGCCGACGAGAAAAAAAGTCAGCGCGAGGGCAAAGATGCGAGGGCATCGGGAGAAAAGCGTCATGTCTCGTCTTAAAAATCCAGTCGAAGTCTACATTCTAAAATAGAAAAGCCCGCCAGTGTGCTCTGGTACGACATTTTGAGCACAGAATGTTTCTTGGCCTATTGTGCAGGACCTTACGTTCTGCCGTCAAGAGAGTTATCGGCAGAACAACGCTTTGCCTGCAGGGTTAAGCCGCGGTCCAACCTCCATCGATCGTCACAATCGACCCATTCACAAAAGCCGCTTCCTCGGACGCCAAATATAACGCGAGATTCGCGATCTCCATAGGCTTCCCTAGACGTCCGACAGGTTGCCTTTGATTCAACTGAGTTCGTACCTGTTCTTTTTCGTGCTTGTGATACTTTTCCAGATACGCTTCGACGAATGGCGTGTCCACAGTACCTGGGCAGACACAGTTGACCCGGAACTGCGTCGGATAATCCACCGCTAACTGACGAGTCATCGCGACGACCGCGCCTTTGGTCGCACAGTACGCAAAACGCTTTTTGACTCCGACCAAACCTGCCACTGACCCGATGTTGACGATGGCGCCGTGAGACGCACTCAACAACGGCACGGCATATTTGGTAACCAGGAAAGTTCCCTCTACATTAACGCGAAACAGCCGCTGGAAATCACTCAAATCCGTCTCTTGCACGTCTCCGACTAAGCCAATCCCCGCATTGTTGACGAGGATGTCGAGCTTATCGATACTGTCGAACGTGGCCTTTACGGAAACCTCGTTCGTGATATCGCATTCGATCGACGAACCGTTCGTAAGCTGAGTCGCTAGCGACTCGGCCTGCGATTTATTAATGTCGGCGACGGTGACGGATGCGCCAGCTTCAGAGAACACACGGCAGACCGCTTCTCCGATGCCGCTGGCCCCTCCAGTGACAAGCGCACGCTTGCCGTCCAGGCGAAATGGCATGACTGTGTGATTATAGGCTACTTACAATTCACGTAGCCGTTACTCCCTGTTTTTTTGCGAAACGAAGCCACTTTTCCATTAAAAGGATAGTGAAACTCCGCTTTTCAGTGTAACACAGGGAATACGCCATAGGCTGCCAAGCGCCTGAAAACACAAAGATTCTTAGAAGTGAACGGGTGTGGGAAGATCATAGGAATCCATGGTTCGAGACCGCGCCAACCGGCTTGTTTTCGTCTTTTGTTTGCTTTTTATCGGTCTGGGCTGCCTGTGGGTCGGTGAACTAGGCCTTCAAAATGACGAAGCGCTCTTCTCGGCGGGAATCTACCCACCTAGCGCCGACTGGTCAATGGTGATGACTTATGTCGGCACGCTGAAATCGTTTGTATACACACCGATTTTTCGAGTATGGCGGCCGTCGGCTGCTTCCACCCGAATACCGGCGGTCCTCCTCGGAGCGTGCACAATTTGGCTTTTCTATCTTCTGAGCCGCCGAACGGTCGGAGCAACAGCGGCCGTGGTGGGCACCGCGCTGCTCGCAACGGACTCAACGTTTCTAATGACTACTCGCTATGACTGGGGTCCGGTGGTGTTGCAACATCTGTGCTTGGTGGGCGGAGTTCTCGCCGTGCTCCGGTTTGTGGAGAGCCGTCAATTGAAGTGGCTTGGTCTGGGATTGTTTATTTTCGGCCTTGGGATGTGGGACAAGGCGCTATTCGTCTGGTCGCTAGTGGGGCTCGGCGCGGCGGTCTTGATCGTATTTCCTCGCCGGCTTTTTGCGCTACTGGGATACAAGGAGATGGCTGTGGCGATTGTGAGCTTCGCAGCCGGAGCTTATCCGTTAATCTCCTACAACTTGAATCACGATTGGGTTACGTTTCGATCGAATACGGCATGGTCCTCCGAAGAGATCGGTTACAAGGCCAGGCTCCTGCTGAGTACGATGCAAGGCAATTCGATCCTCGGGACGCTTCCACGAGAGAAATGGGATGGCCCACTCCGGCAGCCTGATAGTGTTGCAAAACGCATGTGGGTGAGCAGCAACGATTTTTTTGGGCAGCCCCGAAAGAATTGGCAGGTGTATCTGCTGTTGCTTTCGGTTGTCCTTCTTCCCTTCGTTTGGAAAACCGAAGCGCGGACTGCTTTTCTATTTGTGCTGGTCTACATGGCGGTGACATGGGCGCAGATGGCCTTTACCAAGGGGGCCGGTACAGGAACGCATCACCCAATCCTCATGTGGCCAATGCCTTTTTTGGCTATCGCGGCAGTTCTGAGTGAGGCATCAGAGCGGTGGCGAAATGGAAAGTGTGCCCTGATCGTTGTGATTGCGGCGGTTTGCTTCTCGAATCTTCTCGTAACCGGCACGTACTATACGAACATGCTACGCAACGGAGGCACGGTGGCCTGGAGCGACGCGATTTTTCCAGCATCTCAAGCTCTTCCTGGAATGCATCCGTCGCAGGTTTGCATCGCTGATTGGGGAGTCTTCGAAAATATCCGGCTGCTGCACCGCGGCCGAATTCCGATGTGCGTGGCGGTCGATGCGGATGAATCCCCAGAGATTCTGAAGCGCCAAATCGCCGATCCAAATGCGGTCTTTATCGGCCACGTAAAGGAAGCGGAGTTCAATACGGGATCGAGTGAAAAGCTCCTCCGGTTCGCGCAGCAGCAAGGCTATTCCCCGTCATTTCATCGTGTGTTCTTCGATTACAATGGGCGTCCCATCATTCAAGTATTTAAACTTGCTCGACCGTAGGTTGATTGCCGCGCTGCTTGCAAGTACGCTTTGCGCTTCCGAGTACACGTCAACTATCGAAAACTGGCGCGCGGACCGCGAGGCACGTTTGAAGGCTCCTGATGGATGGTTGTCGGTTGCCGGCCTCGTGTGGCTGAAGCCCGGCGATAACGTGCTGGACGTCGGGAGTGGCAAGGCTGTCATACGGCTCTCTGGAGATGAGGTCTCCTACCTGCGTGGGTCAAAAACAATAACTCTGAAGCCCGACTCGGATGATTTCGTCGGTGTCGGGAGCGTCAAACTGTTTATCATCCACCGTGGCAATCGGTATGGCGTCCGGATCAAAAACAACGAAAGCGAGTTCAGGAGGAACTTCACGCGCTTGAGCTGGTATCCGGTCGATCCGTCGTGGCGAATCCGCGCGAAGTACGTTCCTTATGCGCAGCCGCGGAAAGTGTTTTTCGATTCGCAGACGGGCGACAAGCAGGAGATGACGGTCCCTGGCTCGGTCGAGTTCACGCGCGGCGGCCGGACCATTCGAATGATGCCGGTATTGGAGGACGATCAGCTTTTCTTCGTGTTCCGTGACACTACGGCTGGCAAGACGACCTATCCGGCGGCTCGATTTCTTTATACAGATCTGCCCAAGGCCGGGGTTGTCGAGTTGGATTTCAATAAGGCTTACAATCCCCCTTGCGCGTTCACTCCATACGCGACGTGCCCACTGCCGCCGAAGGAGAATCGGTTGAGTATTGCGGTGGAGGCTGGGGAGAAGAAGTATTCGGGTCCGGCGATTGAGTAGCGGGTCCGCGCCAACAAGGTGTGAGAAAAACCTTCACTCCCTCTCGGTCGTGGCTCCGTTTCAATGGCGACTCCGACTCAAGTGGTTAGCGGAGCAAAAATTCAAACAGACAGGCCGGGGTCGACGAGATGTGAGTTCCCGCCGGGAATTTCATCGGCTCGCGGTAGACGAAGGTCCGATTCCAAGTGCGCTTGTACTCGCGCAGCCAGAGCAAAGGTACAACGGAGCCGTCCGGAAGATTGGCCGTGACCTGCACCGATTGTGCCGAAGCTAGCGGGCGAATCCCGAGCAGAGTAAGCGGCGGCTTGAATACGTTTGTCAACCGGCCGCGCGGAATTCCCGTCTTGGAGGAACTCTTCGGAACCGGAGGCAAATAGGCGGGATCGCCTTCGGGGGCGCCGCCTTCCACCCATTCGGCAATACGCGTAATTTCATCTTGTGCGAGGCTCGGGTCATCGCGGAAGTCCCCAAAACCTTTTACTGCGCCCCAAGGAGGCATTCGCCGATTGAGGACTTCGTCCTTGATGGCTTTTGCCCAGGGCCGCGCGCTGTCATATGTCAGGAAAGACATCGGCCCTGTGTTGTGACATCCAATGCAGCGCTTGAAGACGATCCGGGAGATCTCCTGTGTCCATGTGAGCCTGGTTGAAATCGGATCATGAGCACGCAGAAGACTTACAGCACACAGCACGCACGCCAACAGCCTCATCAGTCGTCCGATTTGGCCGGTTTCTTCTGGAAGAAGCTGCGCCGGTCCATGTCAGAGGGAACCGCAACATCCAAAAAGCCGATCATCATCTCTTCCCAGCTCTGCTCGCCCCACCGAACTTCGACCTTGGGGTCCGGGTTGGCAGGATTGTTGGGAGAGTTGTCGAACCAGCCCGAGACCGCCAATTTGGCGCCCGGTTGCAAAACGATCGGCCTCTCGAGTCGGTACGTCAATTGCCAGTTGAAGTTGTAGCGCGGCACGCGAAGCAACGTTTCTTCCGGCGACCCAGGTTGCGTGAGCCTATATTCGAACGCCTTTCCGCGCACGTGCATGTGCGGGAACAGGCTCAGCAAAGTACCGCGATGTGGTACTTCGACTTCGGCCGGAACGCGATAATTGCCGTCTCCCGGCGGAATGACAAACTTTGTGTTCACGAGACTGATGGTCAGCACGCGCTCGGCTGGCGCCTCCTTGGCGAAAACTATGCCGACGCTGGTCCTGTCGGTTTCGGCAGTTTTCCCGTTAGCCGTATAGTGCATTTGAAGGACGAGATCCGATCCCGCCTTGATCAGTTTCGCCTGATTAGGGCGGAAGGTGTCCGGCGAGTTCCCTGGCGTGTAGATGGTTAAGATGTCGCTTCCGCTACCGCCGATATCGTTACGAGGCTTGCCGTCCGGTGTGGTTCGGGGCGGAACGAAAGGAATGCCGGGCTGCGCCTCGCCGCGAAGCCACTTCGAGCCGGGTTCGCGAATATAGACCACGACGTGGTGCACAACCGATCGCGCGCTCGGCCGGGCTTCGACGCTCTGTACCCATTTGTCCTCGGTGAAGCCGGTAGGCACTATGATGTACTGATAGTCAACCTTCGCCGCGGCAGGCACTTCAAAAGCCGTCGGCATGGTCAACACAACGTCCGGCTTCGCGATTCCCCAGCCGGTAAGCCATCTGCGCGGAGCGGTCGCGTCCTTGGAATCACCTTCGGGCGCGCCTGAATCCGCCCAATTGGCGAGCGTATCGACCTCAGACGGACTCATGGCCCGATCATTCGAGAAATGGCCATAAGCCGGGTCGGCGAACCAGGGAGGCATCTTCCTGGTGCGCACTGCTTCGCGGATTGCCTTCGCCCACGGTCGCGTTTCTTTATACGTGTTGAACGTCATCGGGCCGATCTCGCCTTCGCGATGGCATTCCTGACACCGGGCTTGCAGGATGGGAAGAACGTCTTTATAAAAGGTCGGAGCTGGGGCCGCGTTCAATGTGAATGCCGCGAGGATGATCAGCCACTTAGACATACGCTAATCTCCGTTCTTCACTTTCTTTGGCTTGACGAGATCTGCCGGGTCGCCCCTTGGATCAAGAGTTGCCGTGAAGAAGCCGAACATCATCTCTTCCCAGCTTTGATCTCCATAACGCACTTCGCTCTTCGGATCGGGATTGTTCGGATTGTTGGCTGAATTGTCAAACCAGGCCGAGCATTCGATCCGGCTCCCTTTTGGCAGCACGATCGGTTTCTCAGGCAGATATCCGAGTTGCCAATTGAAGTCGTATCTCGGGACCTTCAATAACTCTTGAGTTTCTCCAGTCGGGTAAACCGCGCGGAATTCGAACCTTTTCCCACGAAGATGCATATGAGGAATAAGACCGGTAACTGTCGTATCGGCCTGCAAAGTGATCTGCGATTCCACCTTATAATTGTCCGCGCCGGGAGGGATTACAAAATTGTTATTCGCCGCAGCGAGTACCACGACCCGTTCCTTAGGCGGCTCTTTCGAGAGGACCAAACCTATCTTGGATCGATCAGTCTGCTCCTGGCCCGCCGCCGTGTAGTGCATCTGGAGGACGATGTCTGAACGCGCCTTGATCAATACCGCCTGGCCCGGCCTGAGCAGATCCGGGGTTGTCCCGGGCGCATATCCGACCAGCCACTGGCGTCCTGAGCCAGCCTCGCCGTTCCCACCCTTCTTTGGTACGAACGGTTCGCCGGGGACCGCGTCACTCATCCACTTCGAGCCAGGTTCCCTGACAAAGGCGATGACATGGTGAACCACCTTGCGATTCCCCGGACGGACCTCGGCGAGTCGCACCCATTTGTCTTCTGTAAATCCGGTCGGGATCACATAGTAGGTATAGTCGATTGTGCCTTCGGCCGGAACGGTGTATGCTCTCGGCATTTCAATTACCAAATCGGGGTTTCCGATATTCCATCCGGTCACGAATGTTACGGCAGCGGGGGCATCCCTTGGATCGCCCTCTGGCGCTCCGCTGTCTGCCCATTGCGCAAGCGTGTCGATGTCCGCGGGAGCAAGCGACCGGTCATTCGCGAATTTGCCGACGTGAGGGTCGGCAAACCAGGGCGGCATGCGTTTCAGGCGAACGGCCTCCCGAATCGCTTTAGCCCACGGTCTGGTTTCGGAGTAGCTCGAGAAGCTCATCGGCGCTGCTTCGCCCTCACGATGGCAGCCCTGGCAGTTTTTCTGTAAAATCGGTAACACATCGCGATGGAACGTGACCTGTTGCTTCCGCCCGGCGAGCGCCATAGCCCCCATGGTCAATCCGATGTAGATAGCTTTCCTCATGAGTTCGAATCCGATATCGAGTATACGGAAGTCGGCGGAGATTGGTTCTTTGATTTCTGTGAAAGAAAGGTCACCTCAGATGTGGGTAGTGAACATACCCATTGTTCAGGTGTAACCCCAAGAACAGCCGTCGCAGACACCCGGCCCCGCAAAATATCCTTGCTTACATAATCAGAATCACTTCCCATTACCATTCTGATGCAGTACTATTGGTGCTTAAGTAACTCAAAAATTCTTGCCGATGATCGAAAGGCGGCAAGAAAACCGGGAGAGTGTTCATGCCATGTGGCACGGCTATGCTAAGGCTCGATGAAATCCGAAAACGCCGTGGTATTTCTCTCGAGCAAATCTCGGACCGCACCAAAATCAGTACACGATTCCTTCGCGCTATTGAAACAGAAGAGTTTGAAAAGCTTCCGGGCGGTGTATTCAATACAAGCTATATCCGCCAGTACGCCTCCGCCATCGGCATCGCCCAGGAAGAGTTGTTGGAGAAGTATGCCGCCTTTGAAGATTCGCGTCAGAGGGCGGACCAGAATGAACAGGCGCAATGTGAAGCTCGGCGGGGCTGGAGTCTACGCTGGTCGAGTTGGTTCCGAACGTCGCCGGTGATACGGGAATATTAACTCGCGCTCACTACCTTATCGGCGGACGCCTGCGGGAGTGGTAATTCGATTGCCAGCGGCAACGTAAACCAAAATGTCGCGCCTCCCCCGGTTTCCGACTCTAACCAAATCTCTCCTCCATAACGCTTGACGATCTTGTCGCAGATCGCGAGGCCGACACCGGTGCCGGGGTGTGCCGAATAACTGTGTAGCCGCTTAAAGATCTGAAAAATTCTGGAGAAATACCTGGGCTCAATTCCTATTCCGTTGTCTCGCACATAAAACCTTGCTAGACCAGCCGTCGATTGGTAACCGACGATGATACGCGGCGGAGCAGCCGCTCGATACTCGAGAGCGTTCTCGATCAACTCCTCAAAGACGGTTTCCACGTGCTTACGTTGCGCTGCGACGCGCGGCAACTCCTCCCGGCTCACCAGAGCGCCTGTCGTTTCAATTCGCGATCTCAACCGGAGCAATACGGACTCGAGCGCGACTTTCGCATCGCATTCCTGCGCTGATCCTTCCAGTGGAATCCCTGCCTGAGAGTACGCCAATACGTCCTGCAGGAGCGTGCGCATCCGGGTGACTCCCTGCACGACGTTTCCGATGTGTTGATCGGCATCGGAATCCAGCCGCCCGTGATACTTCGAATTAAGAAGTTGCGCGTACAGGCTGACCATCCGCAACGGCTCCTGCATATCGTGACTGGCTGCATACGCGAACTGTTCGAGATCGGCGTTTGACCTTCGGAGGGCCTCTTCTTTGCGGCGGCGCTCGGTTATATCCACCGTTGCTCCGAGGAGGCGGACCGGCGCGCCTCCCGGCTCCCGAAGAACGCGGCCGGAGGTATGTAGCCAACGGGTTTCTCCGTTTGAGTGCGTGACGCGGAACTCTAACGAAAATGGCTGGCCGGCCTCAACGGCAAGCCTGAGCGAATTGTAGAAACGGTCCCGATGGTCCGGGTGAATCAGGGTCCTAACGCTTTCGTAAGTCGGAGAGAAGGAATCCGGCGAAACCCCATGAAATACATACAAGCGATCCGACCAGGTCATGGAGCCCGAACCGAGATCGAGATCCCAGACTCCGATAGAACCTGCGTCAAGAGCCAGACGGAGGCGCTCTTCACTGGTGGTAAGACGAGCCTCCCGTTCCTTGTGATCCGTTATGTCACGAATGTAGACCGCAAGTCCCTCCTCCGGACCAGGAAAAAGACTCACGTGATAGCAGCGTCCGGACCGCTGGACCTCGAGCGCGCCGGGCTCGTGCGTACGGGCGGCGTCACGAAAAGCCTGTTCGATTCGGGTTCCAAGGTAGTCGGGGAAACGGTCGAGAATCGGGGTCCCGAGCAGGCCGTACCGGTCACGCCCCAGCATTCTCTCGGCGGCGGCATTGATGTACGTGTAGCGCCCCTCCGCATCCAGAGCCACAAAGCCATCCTGAATTGTTTCCAGCACATACGAAATCTGGCGAGTCGCGGCCTCGAGTCGGATCTGCGAAGTTCGGAGTTCGGCGATAACCCAAACCATCATCCCGGACATAGCCAGGAACAGAACGATACGGATCCAGGAGCTGCGATCCGCGGGAAAGACGCCTTCTACAAAGCCGTGGGCGAACGCGCCCGAAAGCAAAGTTGTAACGATGCCGGGGAGGATTCCGCCATACCAGGTACTGAGAACAATCGCGGGAAAGAAAGTAATATACGGAACGTCTGTGCCGAGAACCGCGGATACGGGTACCCGCAGCATTAAACCCAGAACAGCATAGGTGACGGCGATGATATAACGGTTCCAGCCTGCGGACCACCCGCTCTTCATCCATGCAACAGCTTAGCGCGTTTGTCCGGTGAATTACCTTGTAGAATGAGAATAATCAAGACATGAGTTCGCGTCGCAGTTTTATCGGAACAGTTGCCTCAGGCATCGCAACTACAATCGCCTCTCCCGGATCGGTTTTAGGAGCCAATGAGCGTATCAGATTGGGGATCATTGGGGCCGGCGATCGAGGAACGCAGTTGGTTCGAGAAGCAATTTCCCTGCCCGGCGTCGACTTTGCGGCTTTCGCCGACATCTATAGCCGCCGTCTCGAGGATGCGAAAAAGCTGGTTCCCGGCGCCGCGACTTATTACGACTACCGGCGGCTGCTGGACGACAAATCGATCGATGCGGTATTGATCGCGACGCCGCAACACCTGCATTGCGAGCACTTCGTGGCCGCGCTCGATGCAGGCAAGCACGTTTATCAGGAAAAGACCATGGCCTTCACGGTCGACCATGCCAAGCGCATGCGTGCCGCATACAACCGGGCGGGTAAGCGTATCGTTCAAATCGGGCACCAATCCTGCTCTTCGGGACACGTCCAGGATGCGGCGCAGTTCGCCTCCGGCGACAAACTCGGCAAGATCACCGGCGTTCACATGCACATGTATCGAAATACGCCGCACGGCAAGCCGCAGTGGTCGCGTCCGGTTTATCCCGATATGACGCCTGAAAACGTGCTCTGGAACTCCTTTCAGGGAGAGGCCCCGAAGCACGCTTTCGATGCCAACCGGTATATCAATTGGCGCTTCTACTGGGATTACTCCGGCGGAAATTTCTATGAAAATATGTGCCACCAAGTCGCATTCTGGTATAAGATTCTGGAGCTGCAAATTCCAAAATCGGTGACCGCAAGCGGCGGCATCTATCTATGGAAGGACGGCCGCGAAGTTCCCGATACGATGAGCGTCTCGATGGTCCAGCCGGAAGAAATGCTGATGACCTGGGATTCGGGATTCGGAAACAACGCGCTCGGCGTAACCGAAGAAGTGTTGGGGACCGACGGCACGATTTCCCGCGGTCAACAGATTCGCTTCGCGCCGCAGAAGGTGAATCGGCCTGACGGAACGGAGGCGGTGGGTCAAACCCGCACGGCGCCGGCAGCGCACATGCAGAATTTCTTGGATTCGATTCGTGGGAATGCTACGCCGAACTGTCCTTTCGATCTAGGGTACAAGGTCGCGGTCGCGTGCCGGATGGCGGTGGACAGCTACCGGCATGGGCGTCCGGTGACTTGGGACGCCCACAAGGAAGAGATCGCTCTCTAAGCCTTCGAAGGCTTGGAGGAGACCTTCCAGGTCTTCTCGTCGAAGTACAGAACTCGGCCTTCACGGTACGACTGTACGGCCATCGTGATCAGCACCTGCGCGCGAGCCCCCGTCTCTACATCGAGTGTGGGCTTCTGACGCGAGTGGATGCATTCGAGGAAGTTGCGGATGTGCTCCTGCATTGGGTTGTTCTCCTCGACTGCAATCTTGATATCGTCTTCGCCCCACTTCTGCTTGTACTCGGCGCTGATGACTTTCTTTTCAGGACGGACCGTGATTTCTGAAGCGAAGCCTTCGAAACGTCCGTGCTCCACCATGATCAGCGAAGCTTCATGCCCTCGGATCAAGCCGGGGATGTGCTGGCTGTTCGCCATCGAGGAGCTGAGCACGAGTTGATGGCCTTTTGCATACGTTCCGATCAAGGAGAAGGTGTCCGGCACTTCGCGATCGGGCAGGCTGGGGTTCTCAGGGCGGTTCTTGAATACGAAGATTCCGCCATCCGCCGTGACTCTCGCGGGAAACTGCGGTTCACCCCAACAGATATTCATCGGCGCGACCACGTGATAGAAGAGGTCGGTCGCAATGCCGCCTGAGTAGTCCCAATATTTGCGGAAGCGGAAGAAACGATCCGGATCCCAGTTGCGCTTCTGCGCCGGTCCGAGCCACTGCTTCCAATCGATGTAATTCTCTCCCTTACCATCGGGACCAGCTTCGGCATCGATCGGCCAGTTCCACTCGCCTTCCTTCGAGTTGCGGTGGTACGAGCCCTGGCTCATCAATACCTGTCCGAGCATGCCGTCGGCAATCGCTTTTCTTGCTTTGCGCCACTGGTCACCGGATGTCGTTTGAGAGCCGACCTGCAGGACGCGCTTCGTCTCTCTGACTGTGTCAGCTAGCTTTCTCGCCTCGTCGATGGTGTGGCACATCGGCTTTTCGAGATATACGTCTTTGCCAGCGTCCATCGCAGCGAGAGCGATCGTCGCGTGCCAGTGGTCGGGTGTCGCGATAAGGACTGCGTCGACATCTTCCTTGGCGAGCAGTTCACGATAATCGAGATAACCTTTGACGCCGTACTTGTCCGCATTCGCCTTCTTGCGTTTTTCGTAAACGTCGCAAACCGCGGCAATCCTGCAGGAATTGTCCTTGTCGCCGACTTTCTGGAATTCGCTGGCAACGTAAGTGCCGCGGCCTCCGCAACCGATGACTCCGACATTGATCTTGTCATTCGCGCCGAGAATACGGCCGGCCGGTTTGGCTGCTGGACGGGCGAAGGCCGAACCCGCCAGCCCAGTGAGAGCGCTGGTGACGGACGCGGTCTTGAGAAAATTCCTGCGATTCACGGTGTTGTCAGAAGACATGGACAAGAAACTCCTTGGTTTTAAACCAGTTTACCTTGTACGAACCGGCGAGCATGATCGCGGAGGATACTCAATTCCCGTCCTTGGCTGATCACGTAACTGTCGGGATCGTATGGCTGCCCCGCACTTTTTGGTAATCCGACCATCCAGATGAGGTCACCGAGTGCATCTGCGCTCTCGATTTCGCGCAGCCACCGGTCATAGACTTCCGCCCGGTCGACTTGTGCCGCTACTCCATATTCTTCGAGCAGGACCGGCTTATTCGCGCGCTCGGCGGCAGCGATGTGCTCACGAATCCACATCACTCCCCACTCTGTGAGATCTTCCTTCCTGGCCCACTCGCCGTACAGGTGATAGGTGCCGAAGTCTACCGGACCTACACCGAGAATCGCCTCGAAATTTGTGCCTTGAGAACCATTGAAGAGTTCGTTACGACCGGCGCCCGGCGCGGTGAAAGAAACCCTCATCGCCGACAGCGACCAGGTGATTGGGCGCCTTCGATCGAAGCAATGTCGACATTTCCCAGATCCACGAGATCAGCAGTTCTTCGCCGTCTTCTACATCGGGGCAGCGCGGCTCATTGGCGAGCTCCCATGCCAGAATTGCAGGATCGTCCTGTGTATGCTCGTCCGGTGATTCCGTTCACACGCTCGAGCTGTTGTTCCACCCACATCCAGTAGGCGGCGCGGCAGCGGCCATCGCGGTAGAACTGATCGTGACCGGAGAGATCGAATCGCTTCAAGTACTCGGGAATACCTCCGAAGTCTTTCCAGTTGTTGGCGAGCGTGAGGATCACGCGAATGTTGCGCTCTGCTGCACCCGCGATGGCTCGATCCAGACGATCGAAAAGGACAGCATTCTCCGGCCGGCTTTCCCAAAAAGCCCAGAGCCGGATGACGTTCAGTTGAAGGCTCGCGGCGAGGTCGAGGACGGCGGACTGGGTGGCCTCTTCGACGTAGCCCAAGTAATAGACATTCGCTCCGACAATCTTGTAGTCGCGGCTTCCCTCGAGGAGACGTCGCCCGTCCCGGTGAACGAAATCGCTGATCATACCTTACGGAACAGCAATTTCTTAACGTCCGGTTTGTCGAGATCGGCTTTCGTGATCTCGCGCGCGGGCAGATCGATTCTTTTTGGAGGATTGCGGCCAGCCAGTTTTTCGGTGAGCGATCGGACCGCCTCGTAGCCGATCTTGTAAGGGTCCTGGACCAGCATTACATTGATCGTGCCCTCGCGCAGCGCAGCGATGTGCTCGTCGCTCGAATCGAAGGTGACCAACTTGATTTTTCCGGACAGTCCGCGGCTGCGAATCGCTTGTATGGCTCCTAGCGAGCTGGGTTCGCTGGACGCGAAGATGCCTGCCAGATCCGATTGAGCGGTCAAGATATTTTCGGCAGCCGCGAGCGATCTGGCGGGATCGGACATGCCGAATTGTTTCGCCGTGATGATCGACTGCCGGAAATTCCTTCTGAATCGTGTCTTCGAATCCGCGCTCGCGTAAGAGAGTGGATGTTCCTCCGGGCTTATGCATCACCACTCCGACTTTGCCTCGTTTGCCGATTAGCTCTGCCAGCCGGCGCGCGCCTATGCATCCTGCGCCATAGTTGTCGGTGGCGATGAAGCTGGTGTAGTTCTCGACGTTCACACCGGAATCGAAGATCGTAACGGGAATGCCTGCTGCGATGGCTCGCTCAACCGGCGCCGCCAAGGCTCGCTCGTCGGTAGCTGAAATAGCGAGCGCATCTACATGCTGCGCGACCATCGAGTCAACGATTTGAATCTGGCGGGCGTAGTCGGCTTCTTCTTTCGGTCCATTCCACAGTGTCCTGATGTGGAATTCCTTTGCGGCGGCATCGACGCCGGCGTGGATGGAGACAAAGAAAAGGTGCGCGGTTGATTTCGGGATGACGCCGATCACCTTTTCATTGGAACTGCGGCAGCCCGCCATCCAGGGCAACAGAGGAGCAAGAATGACGCGGCGGCGGGAGACCATCACGCCATCATAATCGAACTACTTTTTCGGGACCGAAATGGTGATGTTCCGATATTGCATTCCTCCGTCATGGTCGCCTTGGAAAAAGATGGGCCCGGGCTCAGCTTCGTTGCTATCGAGGGCGCCACCCGTTATGCCTGGCAATTCCTGATTGTCGTGAATCTTTACTCCGTTCCGAAGAACCGTGACGTGCCGGCCGACCAGCGTGATATCGAAGACTTGCCATTCGCCCGCGTTGAGCGGCATTTCCTTCGCAGGAGCGAAGTACCCGTAGACCGCGCCCATCTCATGGCTCGGCAGTTTTCCACCTTCGGTTCCTACCTGGATCTCATAACGGCCGCGAAGATAGATGCCGCTGTTGCAGTGACCGGGGCAGTTCACCTCGACGTGGAGCTTGAAATCCTGAAAGGTTTTTGTCGTTCGGATATTTGAGCCCTTCGCTTCATTGAAGAGCGAGCCGTCTTTAGCAACCCAATGGCTGTTTTCGGGATTCTTCACTGGCTCCCACCCCGTCAGGTCCTTGCCGTTGAAGAGTGGCTCCGGTTTGGTCCAGGACTTGGGCATCGGCCGGTCGAGTTTCGGCGCTCGAACGCCAGTGATGTCGGCATCTTTCGTGTCACCGCGCTTTTGCGTTCCTGTCAGCTTGCCACCCTCAATTGCAAGGTCCCAGGTGATGGCAGGCGTTCCGGACTGGGTTATCAGCAGGCGCGATCCGCTCACGGTTGCAGAGGCGATCGGACGAACGGCGCCGCCGCGCGGCTGGATCCGGCCATCGAGCTTGCCGTCTTTTTCTATGATCTCCATCCAGTCCGGATAAGAGTCTTTCGGGGTTGTGACCGTAATATCCCAGCGGCCGACGAATGGATTCGCTGCTGCGTGCATCAAGGCAGTTGCCGCGAAAAATGCGAGACAGAACTGTTTCATCTCTGTCCAGTGTACCTGCGCATTTTTTGCGGATCACTCGTAGCGTAATGCCACTACCCGAACGTCTAGTAGGAGAGAATTCTCTCGAACTCGCGCGCAAGATCTTCGGTCTGCGGGAGGATTTCGTCCTCGAGCTTAGGGTTATAGGCTACCCATGTGTCGAGGGCGCCGATCCGCCCTACGGGAGCGTCGAGATGCGCAAACAGATCGTTCGCGATACGCGCCGAGAGTTCCGCGCCATAGCCCCAGGACAGGCAGTCTTCGTGCGCGATCACAACCCGATTCGTCTTGCGCACCGATGCTGCAATGGCTTCCCAATCGTAAGGAGAAAGCGAGCGGAGATCGATGACCTCAATCGAAGTACCTGGCCTGCGCTGTTCGATGGATTGCGCAGCCACGGTCGCTTTCTGCACCAGCATGCCGTAAGTGATCACGGTGAGCGATGTCCCGGGCCTGACGATCTTGGCTTTGCCGAACGGAATCGTATAGTCGGAACCGGGATGAGGCGATCGGTTGTAGGGTTCGCGGTACAGACGCTTGTGCTCGAGAAACAGCACAGGATCGTCACAACGGATCGCTGTACGAAGCAGCCCGCACGCGTCGAGAGCGTTCGATGGAAAGATCACGCGTATGCCCGGAATGTGCGTGAAAACAACTTCGCCGCACTGGCTGTGATAGATGGCGCCGCCGTTGAGGTATCCTCCGATCGCCACGCGAATTACGAGAGGACAGGAAAATCCGTTATAGGATCGCCAGCGGATGTTCGCGAGTTCATCGCGAATCTGCATCATCGCGGGCCAGATGTAATCGAAGAATTGAATCTCGGTGATCGGCTTCAGGCCACGCGTCGCCATGCCGATAGCGCGTCCCACGATCGCGGCTTCGGCAATCGGCGTGTTGAAGCATCGTTTCGACCCGAACTGGATTTGCAGGCCGGCAGTCGCTTTGAAAACGCCGCCTTTCCCTTTAACTTCCGACAGGTTCTCCTCACGACTACAATCCGCGACATCTTCGCCGAAGAGAATGACACGTGTATCGCGACGCATCTCTTCCACCAGAGTAAGGTTAATTTCGTCCACCATCGTTCGGGGTTCACCCTTGAACGCCGGTTCTGAGTTGAAAGCCGTCGAGGTGGGATCGACTTTATCCGAATACAAATACAACATCGTGCTGCCGTTCTGAGGAGCCTCAGCCTTCAGCACGCGCTCCGTCACTTGCTGGATATGCCGATCGACCTCCTCAATGATGCTCTGCAGCGATTGCCGGTCCAGGATGCCTTCACGGATCAACCACTCCGGATAAGTCACCAAAGGGTCACGCGCAGCCTCATTCGCACGTTCGGAAGCCGTCTTGTACAGCCGTTCATCATCGGATAACGAATGCGAGTACGGCCGCGTACAGCGCGCATGGACCAGAGCGGGTCCGCGGCCCGAGCGCGCATAGGCCACCGCATCCGACATGACGTGAAACGAAGCGATGAAATCGGTACCGTCGCAGTCCGCCACGAATAGATGCGGGAAGGACCGCACGATCGCCGAGATACTTCCGCCCGCAGTTTGATGCTCCACGGGGACTGAGATGGCAAATCCGTTGTCTTCCACTAGGACAACGAGCGGAAGCTGCTCGAGGCAGGCTACGTTCATCGCCTCCCAAAACTCGCCCTCACTCGTAGCGCCCTCGCCGGTGCAAACCAGAGTTATTTCATCGCTGCCGGAATTGACGTAGCTTGTCGCATTCGCACAACCCACCGCCTGAACGAACTGCGTGCCAGTGGGAGATGACCCGGTCACGATATGGAGTTCCGGTGAGCTCCAATGTGAGGGCATTTGCCTCCCGCCCGACGCGCGATCCGCCGCCGCTCCCACGGCTTGCAGCATCATGGCTTCCGTCGTAACACCCAAGCTCAAGGCCAAAGCACGGTCGCGATAGTAAGGATAGAACCAATCGTAGCCAGCTCGAGTCGCCATTCCGGCCGCTATCTGAATGGCTTCGTGACCTGCTGCGCTTACTTGAAAGTAGATCTTGTTCTGTCGCTTCAGAAGGATTTCACGGTCGTCGATGCGCCGTGACGTGTACATCAGCCGGAACGCGCGTACCAACTGCTCGCGATCCAATCCGGATAAGGCTCCAAGGTGCGCGACATCGCTAGCAGCAGGCGAAGGCATGAATACGCCGGGTTCCTCCGTCGAATAGTTTAACCGAAAGCATTCCGCTAAACTCCGGAAGTTTGGCCCGAACATTGCTTAGAGAGTCGAAGAATGACCGAGCAGGAAATACCAGAGGAAGAAGTGGAGCGGCTTGCATCAATGCACGACCGTGTGGTGAAGCTGCGCTCTCGTCTGAAAACTCTGGAAATAAGCACATACTCCGCGATGGGATTTACCGAACAGGAGCGAAACGAATCCGCTAAAGAGGAGGACGGAGTATCCAAAGAATACACGTAACCGCGAAATTGTTACCTGTCTTTCCAACTCAACCGTAGGTCACTTGATATAATTGGGTTGCTTCACGCCGCTTGCCATCCCAACGGAGAGCAAGCTATTCGTACGACCACAAACGAGGAGAGTCAATGGCGGTTACAGGCGCGGGCTTGGAAGGCATCATTGCCGCGGAATCCAGCATTTGTTACATCGACGGTCAGGCAGGCATACTCAGCTACCAGGGCTATAACATTCACACGTTGGCCGACAATGCCACCTTTGAAGAGGTGGTGTTCCTGCTCTGGAACGGCCGCTTGCCCAAACAGTCCGAGCTGGACGAGTTGAAAGCAGCATTGGTGAAGTACCGGCCGATTCCCGGACCCGTATTCGACTTCCTGAAGAGCGTTCCCGAAGGTCAGCCGATGCACGTGCTCCGCACTGCCGTGTCCATGCTGAGCCTGTACGATGCCGAGGCGAACGATATGTCGCCGGAATCGAACCATCGCAAGGCACAGAAGCTGATGGCGCAGACAGCGACGATCGTAACGACATTCGACCGTCTCCGCAAGAAGCAGCCGGTTATCGAAGGTGATCCAAAGCTCAGCCTGGCAGCGAATTTCCTGTACACTTTGACCGGAAAGCGGCCGGACGACGTAATGGAGAGGGCCTTTGATATTGCTCTGACCCTTCATGCGGATCATGAATTCAATGCATCCACGTTTGCGGGCCGGGTTACCGCCGCAACGCTCTCCGATATCTACTCGTCGGTCACCGCCGCCATCGGCGCGCTGAAAGGACCGCTTCATGGCGGCGCGAATGAGGATGTGATTAAGTTCCTGCTTCAGGTCGACGCGAATACTGACGCAGCAGTTCAGGAAGTACGGAACAAACTTTCAAATAAAGAAAAGATCGCGGGCTTTGGCCATCGCGTGTATCGCACGGAAGATCCTCGCGCCACACATCTTCGGGCTTTATCTGAGGAACTCGGCAAGCGCACGGGCAATGTCGATCTGTATCTCGCATCGAAGGAAGTCGAGTCCTACGTAAAGCAGACGAAGAAGCTGAACGCGAACGTCGACTTTTACTCCGCCTCGACGTACTATTCGCTTGGCATTCCGGTTGACCTCTTCACGCCGATCTTTGCGGTGAGTCGCATGTCGGGTTGGACAGCCCACATCCTGGAGCAATACAAAAATAACCGGCTGATTCGTCCGCGGGCGGAATACACGGGAAAGCCTGACGGACAGCCTTGGGTTCCCATCGATAAACGGTAATCTCCGGTGCACGACCTACAGTTCTTCCGTTCCAATCTGGATGCGGTTGCCGCCCGCCTAGCCACTCGCGGATTTGTCCTCGACGTAGAGCAAGTCCGCGCACTCGACTCCGATCGTCGCGCGGCGCTGACCGAAGCTGAGCGGCTGAAGACCGAGCGAAATACTGCAAGCCAGGAAATCGCGAAGCTCAACAAGGAAGGTCAGGACACCTCTGCTCGCCGGGCGCAGGTACGTGAGATCGGAGAGAAGATCGCATCTCTCGATGAACGGGCGAAGGAACTGGATGAGCGTTTCCGTGAAATGCTCGCAGGCATACCGAACCTTCCGAATCACTCCGTTCCAGTAGGCAAGAGCGAAGAGGAGAACGTCGAGGTGCGCCGCGTCGGCGAACCTCGGGCATTTGACTTCGAGCCCAAAGCGCACTGGGATCTGGGACCCGACCTCGGGATTCTGGACTTTGAAAGGGCAGCCAAGGTCACGGGCGCGCGATTTGCGGTTTATTTTGGACTTGGCGCGAAACTCGAGCGCGCTCTAATCAATTTCATGCTCGACACGCATACCAACGAGCATGGGTACACCGAGACGCTGCCGCCGTTTCTAATCAATTCCGCGAGTCTTTTCGGTACCGGACAATTACCGAAGTTCGCGCAGGATCTCTTCAAGGTGGAGAATACCGACTTCTGGCTGGCACCTACAGCGGAAGTTCCAGTCACAAATCTCTTGCGCGAAGAAACGCTCGATGGCGAGAAGTTGCCGCTTAAGCTCTGCGCGTATACACCGTGCTTCCGTAGCGAGGCAGGCTCGTATGGACGTGACGTGCGCGGCATCATTCGCCAGCACCAATTCCAGAAGGTTGAGCTCGTTAAATTCACCCGGCCGGATCAAAGCTCCGAGGAATTGGAGAAGCTGACCGCCGATGCCGAGCGCATACTTCAAAAGCTCGGGCTTCCGTATCGCACAGTTGTGCTTTGCACTGGCGATATGGGTTTCGCGTCCGCGAAGACTTACGATATTGAAGTCTGGTTGCCTGGCCAGAACGGATATAAGGAAATATCGTCCTGCTCGAACTTCGAAGCGTTTCAGGCGCGCCGCGCCGGCATTCGTTTCCGCTCGGGTAAGAAAACCGAACACGCCCACACGCTTAACGGCAGCGGACTGGCAGTTGGCCGCACATGGGTCGCGATCATCGAGAATTATCAGCAAAAAGACGGCACCGTGCTGATCCCGGAAGTACTGCGACCATATCTAAGTGCCGAAACAATCACCAACCGCGGCAAGCTGAATTAGAGCGGTTTCCAATCGCGACGGTAACCCTGAGTGACCCTGGCTCCAAGGGTTCCTACTCCATCAATCCTGGCCCGGACGGTATCTCCTTCTTTGATGCGGGCTCCCTTTGGGCAGCCGGTCGAAATAATATCTCCAGGATAGAGAGTCATAAAATCCGAATGGAACTGCACAAGGTCGTTGGGCCGTGTGCGCATATTTCTCACAAAGTCCCGCGACCATACCTTACCGTTGTGCTCGGTGATCACTTCGAGCGCATCGACATCGTCAATCTCGTCTTTGGTAACAATCACCGGACCGAAACTAAAGAAGGTATCTATGCTTTTCGCGCGCGTAAGATAGCGGGGATTTTTCCGCAAAACATCCAGCGCCGTCAGATCGAGCGTAACAGTATACCCGAAAATAACGTCCTTCACATACTCCGAAGGAACGTACCGGCAGGTCTTGCCGATCACGATCGCGAGCTCTCCTTCCGCGTCCACATCGTTTGAAACCTCGGGTGGCGGCAGTTCGATAATGCCTTCCGGTTCGAACATGCATGAAGCCGGCTTCATGAAGCTGCCAGGCTCTTCCGGTTGCACGGCGTGTATATCCTCGGCGTGCGACTTATAGTTGAGTCCGATCAACCAGATCTTTGGCGGACGATCGTAAGGAAGCATCGGCGTAACCTCTTCGATCGGTATGGTTTCCATATCGGGAGGCAGATCGCGGAGATCGTCGATACCTTTGGAAATGAGAGCAAGCAAATCGTCGGGCGCCTTAAGACCGAGACGCGCATTGATGTCTGTTATGGGAATAACGCCCTCGGCTTCCACAATGCCGGTCTGCGTAGCGGAGTCGTGGTGAAATCGCATCAATTTCATAACGTATCGCCTGATTTAAGGTTGTTTGCCTAAGATTCCTAAGGCTTACAAGCGCAAGCCTCAAGTGTATACCTTAGACAGTGCTACACAGGCTTGACACACCGTGTTGATGCAGGTCAGACTGGATCGTTGAGACGAACTGCTCAAGTTATTTTTCTCGCCTCAATCCTGCTGCTCGCGCCGCTCGAAGCGTTGGCCCAAGGATATCCAGGGCCATCTTTATTGAGTCGAGGTGGTAACACGCCGGGTCGCCGGGGGAACGCTCCGCTCAATTTCACTTACTACGGCGCTGTTCGCGGAACGTATGAATCCGGTTTGATCGCTCCTGTACTCGATGAACGTGGCGATCTGCATGGCATCGCGCTCCAAGGTGTGCAGGCAGAACTCGGCGCGTATGGTGCAAAAAGCTGGCGGCGTTCCAGTCTCGGTTTGGACTACCGCGGCGATTATCGTAAGACCAGCCCCAACGTACGAGCCTACAACGGCACCAACCAGGCGCTCTCGCTTGATTACACATTTCAGCCCACGGCTCGTACGCAGATTTTCTTCCGCCAAGAAGGCGGCACCACGAATCGCGCGTTTGGGGGGTTCTCGGCGCCCGCATTTGTGAATCAGCAGAATCCGGGTATTCCTACGAATGAAGTCTTCGACGCGCGCGTGTACTTCGATCAGACTACCGGCGGAATATCGTATCGCAAATCGGCGCGTACGCAATTCACCGCCGAAGGCGTGGGCTTCTTCATTAAACGGACCCACTCTCTAATCAGCGTGCAGGGCTACGAAGCCGGAGGCTCTGCGATCCATCAACTTAGCCGATCACACTCGATTGGCGCGCGTTATGATTTCATCCGCTTTGAGTATCCGAAGGTCTACGGTGGATCGGATATTCATATGTTGTCTCTCCTCTACAATCGGCGAATGAATCGCGCCTGGAGCATCAAACTCGAGGTCGGAGCCTACGAAGCCAATACGGTCGGCACACAACTCGTGCAGCTTAGCCCCGAGATAGCAGCCATTCTCGGACGTGAGACGGGTCTTGAAGCTTTCGACCGCACAGTCGTTAAGCCCCGTGTAGAAGCTACTTCGAGCTTGGCATTTAAGCGATCGAGTTGGACGACCATGTTTACGTCGGGTCCTGGTGCCGGCAATGGAGTCTATACCACCTCCAACCAGACCTCGATCCATTCCGGGTATACCTACGCTGGTTTCCGCAAGCTCTCCTTCGGCGCATCAGCCGGGTATACGAAATTTGACAGCCTCGCGGTGAGGGTTAGGAGGAATTACACCACTTTCCAGGCCGGCGGTGGCGCAAACTATAAACTTGCACGTCACTTGGATCTCAGCTTGCAAGTCGACCAACGTCATTTTAGTGCTCCTGGCGTACCGGGCCGCAGCGGTGTCGGTGTTTTGCTCGGACTCAGCTACTCGCCCGCTTCCATCCCTTTATCGATTTGGTGACGAATGAATACTCCACTAAACGTACGCATCCTTCTCGTCGATGATGAACCGGCCCTCACGAGGCTGATGCAGACGTACCTGGCCAGAATGGGCTACAACGTCGATGCGACTCTGACCGCCGAGGAAGCACTCACACTATTTACAGCCAATCCTCAGGACTATCACCTGGTGGTTGCCGACATCACTTTGCCCGATCTTGCCGGCAACGAGATGGCCATCCGAATGGCAGAGCAGAATCCTGAACTTCGGATCTTATTGTGCAGTGGGTATCCATTTGCCGTGGATTCCTTGCCCGAGAATATCCGCGGCCGGTTCGCATCCCTGCAGAAGCCCTTTCTGCCAAACATGCTTGCGGAATCCATTCAGAAGCTGCTGCAAAGTTAGACTGATTAAACCATGCGCAACAATCCTTTGAAGACCGCGCTCGCGGCCGGCCGAGTTCAGACTGGGGCCATAGTCGGGCAATTCCGATCCCCGGAGATTGCACGCATTTACAAGGCTGCCGGATTTGACTGGATATTCATCGACACCGAGCATGGCTGCTTCGACCTCGAAACCGTGCAGGACGTTTGTCGTATTGCCAGCTTAATCAATCTCACTCCACTAGTCCGCGTTGCCGATGTTCAGTATCCGCTCCTCGCTCGCGCGTTGGATTGCGGAGCGGAGGGCATTATCCTTCCCCGTGTGGAGAGTCCGGAGTTGCTCGAACGCGCGGTGAGTTGGATGAAATTCCCGCCGCTCGGCGCGAGAGGTTTCGGTCTCGGCCGCATGGCCGTCGACTACGCCGAATTCTCCATGCCCCAAATCATGACCTATGTGAACGAAAACGTCATGACGGTTTTGCAGATTGAAACCAGGCGGGCAGTCGAGGCGAGAGAGGAATTGCTCGCTATCGACGGGGTTAATGCTGTAATCATCGGTCCGGCCGATTTATCGGTTTCTCTCGGCGTGCCCGGGCAATTTGAGCACCCCAGCATGGTAGCCGCAATTGAATCCATTATGGAATCCTGCCATCGTCGCAACGTCGTGCCTGGGATTCACATGCGTAGCGCCGGAACTCTGAATTCCTGGCGAAAGCGCGGAATGCGGCTTATCAGTTGCTCTAATGAAGGAACCATGTTGCTGGAGCGCGCCACGGAAGTATTCCGCGAAATAACCTCGGACGGATCGAAGTAAATCGCTGTACATTGGCCATCATTTTTCCTACTATAAGTCGGATCAAATTTACCGTACGCAGTATTTAAGATTGAGGGCGACCTGGAAAAGATTTCGGGGCGTTCTCGCTTACTGGAGAACGCCGACTTTAGTCCTGAAAAGCAGCAAGTATTCGCGGAGTCGTCGAATTAACTCGATTAGTGATAACGGGTCCGGTATGATCCGAAATACGCAAGGCGCGCGTTCGATGTTTTCAAACGAGTGCACGAATCCAAGTATCCGGGCAACAGGCGTGGGTCTGGCTATCTGAAAGCGCACGTCGAGCGCCGCCGCGGTAAGAATCTGGGCCTAAACAACCCCAGGCGCCGGCTCGACCTTTTACTTCACCCTGCCGCGTGAGATTTCCTAATCTCCCAACAGCCGTCCGTACGGTTGAAGCCCTTCTATATTGTCGAATACGGCTTTAGCTCCCGCTGTAATCGGAATCGCCAGCACCAGGCCGATGCCGCCCCACAGCGATCCCCAAAACATCAGTGCAACTGTGACTGTCAGCGGGTTCAGGTGAACGCGAGCGCCTACGACGGCGGGATATAACAGATTTAAGGCAAGCAGATGGAAGAACCCCACCTCAGCGCTGATCACCACATATGGCGTTACCCCGTTGTACATCATCAACGCCGACGCAAACGCCGGGATAATCGCCAGCGGCAGCCCAATGTAGGGAACCAAACTCAGAAATCCGCTCACTACTCCCACAATTTCCCAGTGAGGCAAATGCCAAGTCCAGAAACAGAATGCACTCACGGAGGAAAGGATCAGCCCCAGAATAAAGTTTCCCACTACGTATGCCCGAGCCATGCTTCCAATGCTCTGCAGAGTGCGACCGGCTACCGAGCGGTCCTGGCCCTCGAATAGCGACAGAAATCGCTTTCGAAGTTGATCCTGCCAACTCAACATGAAGAAGACCAGAAACGGGACAAAAGATCCCATCAGAATCACGTTGTACAGTGAGCTGACGTAATCGTAAACGTTGTTCAACAAGGAGCTGCGATCCTGCTTAATCCGTACCTCCTGCACGGCAGGAGCAGAGGGCGGTGGTGGCTCCGATCGTCTTCTGCTTCGCTTCGGCGGAGCCTGCTGTTCCGGAGCCGTGGGCGTATCCTGGAACCGCTTCGGAACGATGAGCCTGTAAATCGTCTGCTCTGTCACTTGCATCCGATCGGCGGCCCGGTCCACGATCTTGTTGACGCGCTCGCTATACGCCGGCAGGTCGTCGGCGATACTGCTCGCTTGCGACACAATCGCGAAGCCTCCCAGATAAAGTACAAGTAGCGCAATCGTACAGACGAGAAACGCGGCTCCGCCACGCGGAACACGCAACCGCACGATCAGGGCGACAAACGGCTCAAGCAGAAAAGCCAGAATTACGGAAATCAGCAGAGTGACCCAAAAAGCTCTCCCGTAATATAGCAATGCCACAAAAACACCCGCGCCCGCCAGAAATAAACCCGTGCCCTGCGTACGATTCGCCGGTGCTGGGGGAGAGAATACTGCCACAAGTAGCCCACTCGCTACTGTAGCAAGCGCGCAATAATCCCTGCGGTAAAGTTGTTTTGTGGAAATCGGCCAGTCGGATCGGGTTTTGGCCCTCGATGTAGGAAAACGCAGGATAGGACTGGCGATCAGCGATCCGCTCGGGATCACTGCCCAGGGACTCCCCACGCTTGAGCGGACTACCGTTCGGGAAGATGTCGCGAAGCTGGCGAATCTCACGTCAGAGCGCTGTGTGTCGCTATTTCTCATTGGCAAGCCCCTACATATGAGCGGAGATGAAAGCCGCCAGGCGGAATACATAAAGAGTTTTGGCGACCGCCTCACCGAAAAAACGGGGATTCCGGTTAAATTCTGGGATGAGCGGCTCACTACCGTCCAAGCGCAGAGGGTCCTGAAAGAGAGTGGTATCAGCATTGAGAAACGCGCTCGGGCAGTAGACCGGCTGGCCGCCGTGATATTGCTCGAGAGCTACCTCGATTCGCTACGGTCGAGTTCTATATGAAGCGCCTTGGCGTCATCTTACTCTTGCTGATCCTGCTGGCCGGGGCCGCCCTTTACTACTCGCTAGCCATGCCCTACGCGGGCTATCAAAGGGAAGTATTCGTGGTAATCCCGCCACGAACGGGTACACGAGATATTGCTCGCATGCTGCAGAACGCGGGCGTCATTCGAAACGACTGGCAATTTATCGTAGCGCGGGTCATCGATCGGGGTTCTGTGCTACAAGCAGGCGAATATAGGTTCGATCATCCGATGACAGCGCGCGAGGTGTTCCGCAAGATCGCCAGAGGAGATGTCTTTTACTACGAATTGCGAATCCCCGAAGGGAGCAATATGTTCGATATCGCTGCGGAGCTCGAAAAACTTGGCCTGATCAAGCAGTCTGCGTTTCTCGCCGTCGCTAGGGATCCACATCTGATACGCGATCTTGCGCCGCTGGCCCCGAGCCTTGAAGGCTATCTGTTTCCCTCTACCTATCGTCTCGTTCGTTCGACCACTCCGCAGCAGCTTGCGCGCGAGATGACCGCGCAGTTTCGCAAGGTTTGGAAGGAAGTAGGCGGGAAGGAAGCGGACGTGAACCGGCTGGTGACCCTGGCCTCTCTAGTCGAGAAGGAAACCGCGATTCCATATGAGCGCGCCGCGGTCGCATCCGTCTATTCCAACCGATTAGCTCGAGGTATGAAGCTCGATTGCGACCCGACCACGATTTATGCTGCCCTGCTCGAAGGCCGCTATCGAGGCACGATCTATCGATCGGATCTCGACAGCCCAAATCCGTACAACACGTACCGCAACCCTGGGCTGCCGCCGGGGCCGATTGCGAACCCCGGTGTAGCTTCGCTCAAAGCGGCGCTTCAGCCGGCGAATACCAACTTCTTGTTCTTCGTTGCAAAACCGGATGGCTCGGGTGGCCATTCTTTTTCCGAGACGCTCGGCCAGCACCTGGACGCGGTCCGCACGTATCGCAGCGGGCGATGAGATGGCTGCGGGGAAGGCCAGCAAGCGGGAACTCCTCTCACAGCTTCTGCCCGCGATCCAAATTGTCGATGAAGAAAACTGGGCGCGCCTGAAGAGCCATCTGGCGCCTATATCGAATAGCTATCTCCACTCCTTACTCAAACAGACGGGTCACCGCATGTCTACCCTCGTCGAAGGCGTCAACGCGAATAGTCTCGACGATGCGAAGCGAACCCTTCAATCGCTTGCAGAGGAGTATGCAAAGGCCGACCTGAACCGAAAGAGGGAATGCCGCGCAGTCGTGATCGGCGCTAAACAAAAGCTCCGCTGGTGGCTACGCCGCGCTGCTCAAGAAGACGAAACACGCGCTCAAAAAGAGGAGATTCTATTGTGGACGGCGACCTGGCTGGAGAATCCTGATCTTTTTCCCGAGTGGATCGCAATTCGCCGTCGCCGGATCGCTACTGAATCTCGAACGACTCCACTTTGATCACGTCGCCGTCGAGAGATCCGGTGACCTTCGCCTTCAGGTCCTTCTCCTTAGCGCTGGGAGCTTTCAAGCGCTTGAGAGCCATCGCATTGCCGATTTCATCGAACTTTAGGAACTTGCCGTCCGCCAGCACGACTCCGAAGCCGCTCTTTGCGCAGTTCGGCATCGTTGCGCATTTCGATGTATGGCTCGCCAAATCCTTGCCCCTGCACATCACATCGACAATCGTTCCGTTCCACGTGTCCGCAAATGCGGCCATCGCCAGTAATGAAGCAGCGGAGAGCAGTCTCAAATACATTACGGCTCTAAGCCTAACATGAGGGCGAGTCAGGAGCCAACTGATTCGGAGCCGCGAACGAAGTGAATGGAAGTCGTTTGAACTTACCGCCTAATAGCGCCGCCCGGGCCAACTTCGGCCGGCATAACCTCGTCGACATAACACCAAATCCAGCCTTCACCGGGTTCTATGGAACGCACCAGTGGGTGCTTCGTGGCATGAAAGTGCTTGGTCGCGTGCTTGTTTTTAGACGAATCGCAGCAGCCGACATGGCCACACGTCAGACAAAGACGGAGATGGACCCAGGTATCTCCTGACTTGCTGCAGTCTTCGCAAACATGCGTTTTTGTACTTGTAAGCTGGATCTCTCCAAGATGGGTGCATTCGGTCCTCATAACGTTCCGATTATGCCGCAGTTCGCTGTAATACTTTGTTAACTCTGCTCCTTTGAGTAGCGGGATTCAGCCAAGAGTTTTATGCTGTAAATATGAGTTCCCAACGTTTGGAAGACTTGAAAACCGGTCTGGTCAAGGATTTCGAAGCTCACAAGAGCCATATCCCGCATCAGGGGCTGATCCGCTGCAGTCTCTGCGAGATGTATCAGAAGGAATTGTCCCGTCTTGAGGCAGTAGAAAACGGACGTTCACGACAGTAGTAAATTTATCTTAACCGTCTTGCTTTCAATCGCATACCTATTGAGAGCTTGACAAACCTACCCCGAAAATTTCACTACCTCGCGATACATTGAAACCAGGAAAGGTTTACTGAGCCCGGCCCACCGATAAAAACGGTCGCCGGGCCTTTTTATTTGGAGGTAGATGATGCGATTCGCCCTGATCGCGGCGTTACTGGCGGGCCGTTGTGCCGCTGCGCCTGCGTTGACTACGATTCAAGATGTTCTCTATAAAGCCGATGGCGCCCGATTCGAAGGTGTGGCTCAGATCGAGTGGAAAAGCTTCCAAGCTGCTGATGGAACGGAGGTGCCCCAGCAGAGCCTCAGTGTGCGCGTCACCGGAGGCAACCTTCGAGTGGCCTTGGTGCCAACATCGAACGTAGTTAAACCGCTAACATATACGGTTAAGTTCAACAGCGATGGCCGAACTCAGTTCATGGAGTATTGGTCGGTACCGCCCAGTGCGACCCCGGTGCGATTGAAGGATGTTCGCACGACGCCTGTCGCCGGCAATATCACCTCGGGGTCAGCTGTGATAACGGATATTACGGGTCTGCGGGCTGAACTCGATGCTCGCCCGACAAAAGGGAATGCGTACGTCGTTTCTCGTGCCGCCGTGATCAACAGTTCCGGCGCAATCGACGGCGCGCTGGGGAATGCGGCCGACTGCGTCCACGTTGATGGCACCTCCGGTCCGTGCGGCAGTTCCGGATTGGCGTTTGTCGATGCCGAAACACCGGTGGGCGTGCTCGACGGTGTGAATGCGACTTTCACCCTCTCTGCGATTCCCTCCCCTTCCAGCAGCCTGAAACTCTACAGAAACGGAATGCTCCTTCGCGAGGGCGTCGGTTTCACGACCGCGGGCTCATCGATCACGATGCTGCCCGGCTCGATACCGGTTCCGACCGACATATTTCAGGCGTGGTACCGGCTCTCAAGCGGGGAACCCCGTCAATCTCTTTCTACGAAAACGAAACTCCCGGAGGATTGGTCGACGGATCGAACGCCGCGTTCACTCTCCAGGCGGCCCCCGCTCCTGCCTCCAGTCTGCAGATCTGGCGCAACGGCATCCTTTTGAAGAACGGCCTTGATTTCGTCCTGAACGTAAAGGCAATCACCTTTACGACCGGAGCAATCCCTCAACCGGGCGACATACTTCAGGCCTCCTACCGACGATGACTGGTGGGATGCCGGGCAACATGGGCGCTGTATCGTTCAGCGCGGCGCCCTTACTCGCAGAGGTACTAGACTCGCGGTCACAAATTAAGGTGTTTCCAACCCCTCGGTTACGGTCTTGGCTTGTTGTTTGAAGCCACGATTCGGCATTACTCTAACCAAGGGACGGTTGCATGCACAATTTCTTCCTGCGGCTGTGGAATGACGAAACCGGCCAGGATCTGATCGAATATGCGCTTCTTGCGGCACTGGTCGCGACTGGCTCTGCGATTCTCATACCCGGCGCCGTGAACGACAGTATGAGCCACATCTACTCGCGAGTGAACTCATGCCTGGTCCGTTTTGGCAGCGGCGGCGGTTAATTCAGATATTTCTTCAGATCCGGATTAAGTAGAGCGCGCACGTCCGGCTTGTCCAGATCGGCCCTTGTCACCAAGTGAGGTTCCAGATTCTGGATCTTTTGGGGTGTTTCGCCATTTAGCTTCTTCACGGCGATCGAAAGAGCCCGGTACCCCATCGTAAACGGATCCTGGACTACCAAAGAATCGATGGCTCCATTCTTCAGGTCCTCCTCAAGGCTCGGACCCGAATCGAACCCGACCAGTTGAACCTTACTTCCGCCACGCGCCTTGATTGCTCGCGATGCGCCCACCGTGCTTGATTCGTTCGAAGCGAACATCGCATCGAGATCGGGGTAAGCGGTTAACATATTCTCGGCGACCGTGAGCGAGCGCTCCACTGCCGCCTCCCCGTAGCGCTTGTCCATGATGCGAATGCCAGGAAACTTGCTCTTGATCGTATCCTCGAATCCCTGCTCGCGCGCCATGGTCGACGCGGCGCCCACTTGCACTGCCACGATGGCGATTTTGCCTTTCCCGCCCGTGATCTTGCCCATTCGCTCGGCAGCAAGCTGGCCCGCCTTATAGTTGTCCGTAGCGACTTGCGCGACAAACTGATCGGTATCGACCGGCGAATCGAAGATGACCACGGGAATGTTCGCCCGCATCGCCCGCTCGACGACACTTACCATCGCCTTCTTGTCGATAGGAGCAAGCACAATCGCATCCAGGTGCTTGTTGATCATCGCTTCTACGATCTGGAGTTGACCGTTGAAATCGGTCTCGCTCGCCGGCCCGTTCCACTCGACTTCAACTCCGGTTTCGCCGGCGGCTTTGTTCGCGCCCGCGTGTACCGACTGCCAGAAGAGATGGGCTCGACCTTTCGGCACAACCCCGATACGTCTTTTCGTATCTCGGTTACAGCCCGAGAGAATCGGTAGCGCCGCGAAAGCCAGCGCGCGGCGGCGAGACAAAATTAATTTCGTCATTTCGGGAACTCGGTCGGCTCCTGAATTGACTGCCAACCTTCCCCGTTGAGAGCCTTCAGGAAAGCTACCAGATCTTTCTTTTCCTCTGCCGTGAGATGCAATTGCCGGATCGACTTGTCCAGGTTCCGGTTCGGAATCCCGCCCTTGTCATAAAAATCAACCACCTCCTCGAGTGTCTTGAGGCTTCCGTCATGCATGTATGGAGCAGTTCGCGCCGCTTCTCGCAAGGTCGGAGTCTTGAAGGCGCCCCAGTCTTCGTCTTTCTTGGTAACCACATACCGGCCGGCATCGGGATTCGGCTTATCGGTCCCGATGCCGAGATTGTGATATGCGTTGGTGGTGAAATTTACCCCTTCATGGCAGGCATCGCAGCGTGCTTTGCCGAAGAAGAGCTGCATTCCCTTCACTTGTTGCGCAGTCATTGCTTTCTTCACGCCGGATTTGTATTGATCGTATACGGAATTGCCCGAGAGCACAGTGCGCTCGAATGTCGCGATTGCCTTCGCTACATGATCGATCTCGATCGTGTCCGTTCCGAACACCGCTTTGAAGCGCGTTCGATATCCCGGTATGTCACGCAATTTAGCGACGATCGCCTCGTGGGTGTTGCCCATTTCGATGGGATTCGCCATGGGGCCTTTCGCCTGTTCTTCCAGCGTTCCCGCGCGGCCATCCCAAAATTGGGCCAGACTATAAGCGCGGTTGAATACTGTCGGCGCGCTCCGTCCGCCCTTCTGGCCTTTGATCCCGGTCGAAACGTTATTCCCATCCGAGAATGCAAACTTCGGATGATGGCAGCTAGCGCACGAGACAGCTGCCATCCGCCGAGAGTCGTTTGTCGAAATACAACAATCGGCCGAGTTCGACCTTTTGCTTCGAATACGGATTGTCCGCCGGCCATTGAATGGGCAGCAGCCCGAGCGGTACGCGAATGTCTTCCTGCGCGAATAAGAAAAAGGCCGGCGCGAGTAGCGCCAGCCACAATTTCGTGATCTTCATGTTCTCGTCGAGACTACTTCTTCATAAAGCCGTGAACATAGAGGGCCTTGTAGCCCGCGTGCTCCGACTCTGTGCCAGTTACTTCCATAATGTGGCCGGCATGCTCGCCGGCGACCTGGCGGAAATTCGTCAAACCATCGCGGCGAGGATCATGCTCTTCTTCCATCAGCATGTACAGTGATCCATCTTTTGTGAGCAGCCCGATCGGCTGGCCCTGGTTGAAGCATTTCTGTGCGCAGGACCGGTGCTTCTCACCATGTTTGCCGATTTGCAGGTAGCAGGAAAAGTCAACGATTTCTCCTACCAGCGTCGCTTCCTTGGCCGGATTCGCTTTGCCATCGACCGCCGCGCCTACAGTGGTGCTCGACCACGGCGCGGACGGCTTTTCACCGAGCTTTCCAGCGGGCTTGTCATAGCTTCCGGTTTCTACCGTCATCTGCGGCTGCAGGATGCCTTTCCCGCTAGATTTTTTCTTATCCTGCGCTGACAGTCCGAAAGCGACAACCAGAATCAAACAACACGCAAACGCGTTCTTTCTCATTCTGAATTTCTCTCCTTAACGATCAGCCGCGCACGCTCGCGGCGGGTATTTTATTGATTAGATCCTGCAACTCGGCACGGCTCTCTGCGCCGATCGTGAAACAATCGATGAAATCCTGCGCGAGTTCGTGCTGCAGGCATTCATCGACCTTGTCTCTCAGCCTGCCGGCTCCGAAGACCTTCATGCCTATTATGCCCTTGCCCTTGGCCTTCATTTGCTGGAGCACCGGACGTACCACATCCGGCGAAGCATCCATCGCGATCCCGGCAGGGTTGAAGCGAGCTAAATCGACCTGCACCCAATCCTCCGCAGCCGCTGTTTTCAATGCTTCTAAGGTGTGACAGGAAGTGCCGTGCGTTCGCACGATTCCTTTCTCCCGAGCTTCGGACAGAACGGCCATCGCGCCCTTCTTCTTCTCATTCCAATTGCCGTCCATCATGCAGTGCAGAAGGACAATGTCCAGATAATCGGTGCCGAGCTCCCGGCGGAAACGGTCGAGATCGGCCTTCATCTCCGCTTCTGTCGAGGCATGGGTCTTGGTTAAGAGCGTGACCTTCTCCCTCGGTGTCTTCTTCAGCGCCTCGCGGGCATGCGGATGTGTGCCGTATTGATCGGCCGTGTCCCAAAATGTGACGCCCTGATCGTAGCCGGCGCGAAACAGGTCCGCCAAGCCTGCCACGCCAAGTTTCTTCGTCTGATTGGAACTGCCGCCCGAGCCGTTCGTCCCGGTTCCCATTGCCAACCGGCTAAGCTCGACCTTCATCGGTCCGAGCTTTATCCGATCGGTGGCGTGCTTCTTCGTTCCGGCATAGAGATGATAAGGAAAATTGTGGAATGCAGCGGCGATCGTGCCGCTTCGAATGAAGTCGCGTCTTTTCATCAGGCGCCCTCCTACGGCTTTACAAAAAGTATCACAGGTGGCGACCGAACTGTTGTACAACGATGACCTGAGTAGCTAACGTAACCTTCTACCGGCGAGATGCGCTAGTATTTCAATTGACTAAGCCCACGAAAGGACAACCAGTGAGCTCTAAGAAAGATCAAGAAGCCCAGAAGCCAACCTCCGGTTTCTCACGGCGCGGCTTCCTCCAGGGAGTTGGTGTTAGCGGTGGCGCGCTTACCGTGCTCGAAACCGAAGCTTTGGCGCAAACGCCGGCGAATGTTGTCTCCGGCGAAACCGCTATCACACTCCAGATCAATGGCAAGCCCCACAAGACGACGGTCGAACCTCGCATGACCTTGCTGGATACGATGCGTGACAAGCTCGACCTGACCGCTGCCAAGCGCGTCTGCGATCGCGGAACTTGCGGCGCATGCACCGTCATCGTCGACAACAAGGCAATGTATAGCTGCACTGTGCTCGCCGTCGATGCGCAGGGCAAGCAGATTCAGACCCTCGAAGGCATCGCGCAGGGACGCAACCCGCACCCCATCGTGCACGCTTTCGTCGACAATGATGCGCAGCAGTGCGGCTACTGCACGCCGGGATTCGTAGTCGCCTCAAAGGCATTCCTCGATAGAAATCCGAATCCGACGTTCGAGCAGGTGAAGGAAGGTCTTGGCGGCAATCTTTGCCGCTGCGGAACCTATGTAGGTATCCGTAAAGCCGTCCTTCAAGCCGCCAGCCAACTGAAGGGAGGACGACGCAATGCCTAACTACTCCTGGCCCGAAGAATCGAAGAGAAAGATCATCGGCAAGCGCATCAGCCGGCTGGACGGTCCCGACAAATCGAGCGGCCGGGCGAAGTATCCATCCGATCTCAACCCGCAAGGGCTCGATCTTCGCCAGCCTCCTCACCTGTCCTCATGCGCATGCTCGCGTGAAGAGCATCGATACCAGCGCTGCCGAGAAGATGAAGGGCGTCACCGCTGTTCGAGTCATCTCCAAACCCGGAACTGAAATCCAGTGGGCGGGCACGGAAGTTGCAATCGTGTCAGCCACAACCGAGCCTCAGGCCCGGGATGCCGTTCGCGCCATCAAGGTGGACTACGAAGTTCTACCGCACGTGGTGAAGGAAGACGATCTCTCGAAAGTCGGCTCGCGCGCGAAGCCGGCAGGCGAGCAGATCACGGGCGACCCGGACGCCGGATTCAAAGAAGCCGAGGTCGTCTCCGAAGGCACATACGGTATTCCCGTCATCACGCATTGCTGCCTTGAGCCGCACGGCGCCGTGATCAGCTGGGACGGCGACAAAGTCGAACACCGGCCTTCGACGCAAGGTGTCTCCACCATCGGAAATGAGCTGGCTCGCGCGCTCGAGATCAAGCCGGACAACGTGCACGTCCAAATGGACTACATGGGCGGCGGATTCGGCAGCAAGTTCCCGGCGGATCGCTGGCAGATCGAAGGCGCTCACCTCTCCAAAGCAAGCGGCGGCAAGCCGGTAAAGGTATTCCTCGATCGTGCAACCGAGTTGACCATCGCCGGTGTACGACCTTCGCACTTCGCAAAGATCAGGGTCGGCGCGAAGAAGGACGGAACCATCGTCGCCTGGCAATCGGAATCGTGGTCGACCGGCGGCTTCGCCGGCGGCGGCATGGCGCCTTTGCCTTATGTCTTCACCAAGATCCCGAATTACCGTCTGAATCACTCGGCCGTATCATTGAACACCGGCCCGATTCGCGCCTGGCGCGCGCCGAACCACCCGCAGGCGTCATTCCTGACGTGCTCTGCGCTTGAAGATCTCGCAGCCAAATTGAAAATGGATCCGGTCGAATTCCTCAACAAGAATCTCGACTTCACGCCTCGCCCCGATGTCTACAAACGGCAGTTGGCCAAAGCTGCGGAGATGATTGAGTGGAAGAAGAACTGGCATCCTCGCGGAGAAGACAAAGGCGCGGTTCGTCGCGGACTCGGCATCGGAATCAATAGCTGGAATGGCGCAGGTCACGCCAGCAAGGCCAACGTGAAGATTCATTCCGATGGCTCGGTTGACATCGAGATCGGCACGCAGGATCTCGGCGTCGGGACCCGGACGATTCTCGCCCAGATTCTGGCCGAGACCATGGGCCTTCAGTTGAATCAGGTCAACGTTAAGCTCGGAGATAACCGTTATCCTGTTTCGGGACCATCGGGTGGTTCCACCACCGTCGGCGGAGTTTGCTCGTCTGCACGCAAGGCGAGCGTCAACGCTCTGACGAAGTTGATGGAAGCGATCGCTCCCTCTCTCAACGTCCCACCCGATCAGCTTGAAGCCGTCGACGGGCGCATCCGCGTCGTCGGTAATCCCGATAAAGGCATGAGCTGGCAGCAGGCCTGTCAAAAGCTCGGCGTGAACACCATCGTCGAGATGGGTGAGAACGACCCCAAGAAGCCGGAGGGCTTGAACACCGGCGGCGCGGGCGGAATTCAGATGGCCGACGTCTCGGTCGATATCGAAACCGGCCGTGTGAAGTTGCATAAGCTCGTCGCCGTGCAGGACTGCGGACTTGTCGTGAATCCGAAGACGGCCGAAAGCCAGGTGTTCGGCGCGTGCATCATGAGCGCCTGCGCAGCATTGGTGGAAGAACGCGTCATGGATCCGCATACCGGCCGCGTGTTGAACCCCGATATGGAGTTCTATAAGCTGGCGGGCATTTCGGACATCGGCGATATCCAAGTGCACATGGATATCGTGCCCGAGAACGATAAACGAGGCATCGTGGGCTTGGGCGAGCCGCCGGCCGTCGGCGGCGTCGCCGCAATCGCGAATGCCGTCGCAAACGCCGCGGGCGTGCGCGTCCCGCATGTGCCATTGACACCGAGGAACGTTTTGGCCGCATTGCATGGCCAGGGAAGGAACGCCTGATGCAGAACTTCGAATATGCGAGTCCTTCGAATTTGAAGGAAGCAACGTCGCTTCTAGGAGCGAGTTGGGCAGACGCCCAAGTGCTGGCCGGGGGCACTGACCTGATCAGCCTGATGAAGGATTACGTCGAAACTCCGCGACGTGTAGTGAACATCAAAAATATCAAGGAACTCGGCGGCATTTCTTCATCGAAAGGCCACGTCCGCGTCGGCGCCGTGGTCACGTTTGAAGACCTGATGAACAACGCGACCATCCGCAAGGAGTTCCCTTCTCTGGTCAGCGCGGTCCGAGGTGTATCGAGCCCTCAGATCCGCAACATGGGTACGGTTGGCGGAGACCTCTGCCAGCGGCCCCGCTGCTGGTATTTCCGCGCAGGCAACGGCCTCCTTGCCATGAAGGACGGCAAGAGCCTGATTCCAAGCGGCGACAACCGGTATCACGCGATCTTCGGCAGCGGCCCTGCGTATTTCGTGAGCGCGTCGAGCCTGGGTCCTGCCTTGCTCGCGCTCGGAGCGAAAGTGAAGCTCACTTCCGCTACGGGCAGCCGCGAGGTGACTCTGGACAAATTCTTCGTCAGTCCAACCGCCGAAAACACACGCGAGATAGCGCTGCGCGCCGAACGAGATCCTCACCGAAATCCTGATTCCGACTTCGGGCACGAAGAATGCCACTTACGAAGTTCGGGAGAAAGATGCGCTCGACTGGCCATTGGTCGCGGCAGCCGTCGCTCTCAAAATGAAGGGCAGCACGATCGATTCCGGGCAAATCGTCCTGGGACACGTCGCTTCCACACCTTGGGTGGCAGCCGACGCCGCAAAGATGCTCGCCGGCAAATCCATCACGCCCGAAAGCGCCGAGCAGATCGGTCAGGCAGCCGTCGCCGAAGCCAAGCCGCTTAGTGAAAACGGCTACAAGGTCCACCTTGCGAAGATCGCTGTAAAACGAGCGCTCCTGGAGGCCGCGGGAAAGGCAGTCTAAACATGGAACGCGCAGGACTCGCAAGAATCGACGACGATCGGTGTGCTCACCTCCGCTGGAAAGGCATGTTTATTCCAGCGGAGTGGGACGCCTCCGTCCAAGTGCAGCACTGCAACGACCGTTCGTTCTGGTGCCAGAAAACGCAAATCCCTCTCGGGCCGGACGGCCAAATCGTGGACGACTACGAATGTCACGAAGGCCGCAACTGCTTTAAAGAACTCTAGCCGTGTGGCGGCGGGGACTCCGCTCCCCGCCGCAAAAGCTTGTTAATTCGCGCGGCTGACCGTCGCTTCACCGCTTTCTCGTGCTGCGACAACGTGCTCACATCGAAATCCGCGCTGAGAAACACTTTCTCTCCGATTTCACGCAGCCGGGCATCGATGTTCACCCCGATATCGGCATACTGATACTGCGTGGACACCGCAGCCGAGCCGTCGTTCGACTTTACCGTCCCCGTCGCGTATGGCACGCGGTCTCCGGCCCGAAATGTTCCTTTGCCGTTGCCGTCTAAGAGAAGCGTATACCGGCGGTCGCCCTTTATGTTGCCAGCTTCGCTTCCACCGCGAATGTTTAAGTCGATTTTATACGCGGATGCATCCAAGTCTTTTCGATCCTGGCTGATCGCCGGTAAAGCGCCAATCAGCATTGCAGTAAACAGTACGAATCGCATGAGCACACGTCTCGACACATGACGGAGCGGCGACGTGAAGCGTGGGAGTTGATGACACTACAAATTGGTTGGAAATTATGCAAACATGGATTAAACTGTAATCTGTACTGGATAAACTGTATTTGTCCAGGGCTGTATCCAACCGAAGTTCTTGATGACATTCTTTCTCCCTGGCGAGAAATTCCAAAAAGGGGGATTTTCCTTTGACGACAACTCGCAGCACGGATCGAATTCACGCTGTCCTCTTTGGGCTCAGCGAGGACCTGGCGGGAGATCTATTAAAACCCCTCGCCAAATTCTGCAGCAACATCCAATCAGTCGATGGCGGCCGCCTTTCCACCGTCGCCGAATCTCCGGCCCAGATCATCTTCTGCGGAGCCAATACCGAAGTTGTATCCGACCTCCGGCGCACCAAGCCGGAAGCTCCGATCGTAGTAGTCAGCCGTCACCCGGAAGTTTCCGGTTGGCTGGACTCAATCGAAGCCGGCGCCAGCGATTATTGCGCCGCGCCATTTGAAAGCGCGCAGCTTGAATGGATTTTGGAAACAAGCATGCGCTCCGTTCGAGCAGATTAATCCTTCCAGTACCATTGCCGCTTCCCTCTGAACGAGGGAACCCAAGAGCCTTCCCCGTAAGCGGTGAGCGCATTGCGTCGCGCTCACCTCCAGAGTTCATTTCAATTCAACGACCACCGGAGGAAAGCTTGCGACACGTGTTTGTCCTTATTGCATTTGCCTTTTTTTCTGCTTCCGCGATCAGAGGCCAACCCTCAATAGTTTCGGGCGTCCTTACGAAAAGTGGGCCCACCGATTTCTCGGGAGTATCTGTGGAACTACGGGAAGTCGGCATCACGACCGAACCGGGCGAACGAGTATACGTGTCCTACGATGGTCATCTCCGTAAACCAATTACTCCACAAGCCATCAAAGCGAGCACGCAAAGCTTCGCCGCGGCGGTGCGCAGCAAAGAAAAAGGGGATACAGATCGATCTCTGAAGTTCCTCGAAGAAGCTGTTCGACTCAACCAAATGCGCGGACGACACTCGGTCCTTGTCTGAAAGCGCCCGATCCCTTGGTCCGCTCCGAAGCGGAACGGCTGCTCTCTCGCCTGCGCTAAGTGTTTTACCGAAAACGGGCTACGCGTCGTGGCCCGTTCCGCGTAACCGACAGTTTCATCGTTAACTTGGTTACACACGTGCTTCTTTGTGGATGCAAGGGACCGTCGACCGACCTCCCGAATCCGTAAAAAAGCCCCGGCGTATTCGCTGATGCTCTTCCTGCGGACATAAGGTCTGAACGTTCCCTGGACCCGAGCGATTTTTCTTTCAAAGGAAACTTCCATGCCGTACGTGTGTTCATTTTTCCTCCTTTTTTTCTCTCTCTTTTCACCGTTGTTCGCCGAAGAAACCGGAAGTATCTCCGGTGTCATTCGCTGCGAGCAGTGCAACAATTTCACGGGTATGAATGTAGAGCTTTCCATGGAATCCGGAGGATTCCAAATGCCGATCCAAGTCGACGTCGGAGGTGACGGACAGTTCGACGTGCGTGACGTTCCATTCGGCACTTACCGGCTTCGCGTTTTGGACCAACGCGGCCAAAATCTGAAGGATAGTGTGGTAATCGTCAACGGCCTGAATACAAACGTTGCTTTTGATCTGAATAGGCCGAACTCGCAGAGGCCGGGCTCGGGTGTCGTCTCCCTGGCGAAATTGAAGCACAAGCCCGTCAAGGCGGCGGTGAAAGCCTTCAGCAAGGCAGTGAGCAAAACGCAGAAGGGAGATGATACCGCGGCCATCGCCCTTCTCGAGCAGGCGGTCGAGTTAGATCCTGACTACATGGAGGCCCATAATAACCTGGGCGCCCGCTACCTGATGTCCGGACAACCCGAACGCGCCATTCAACACTTCCAAAGGGCCGCCGAACTGGACCCGGGCTCTGCCGCCGTCTACAGCAATCTGAGCCTCGCTCTCGGTAACACCCGCGACTTCGCAGGAGCCGAACAGGCCGCCCGCAAAGCTTTAGAACTCAACCCCGCCGAGCGCAGAGCGCGGTACATGCTCGGAATGAGCCTGTTCTTGCAACACAAGCTCAATGCGGAGACGATATCGATCCTGAAGCAAGCGCAGGAGCTATCCCCGAAGGCGCAAATCGCTCTGGCCTACGCGGAAGCGGCAACCGGAGAAACCGTACAGGCGCGAAAGACCGTGAAAAGCTATCTGCAAACCAACGACAAGGAATTGAGGGCGGAAGCGCAAAACCTCCTATCCCGTCTGGAAGCCAATTCCGGTGCTCCGCTCCAGTAGCTTCCACACTTCTGACTGCATCCAAACGCCGGGCCCGACCGTCTAACCAGGAGGTCGGGTCCGCAGCTTATAATAGGACGATCAGGAGTAACTCATTGAAGCTAAAGAGCAGGCTGAAAAGCTTCTTCCGGTTGGCGGCGTATACTCAGCTTCTCCCGGTGCTGGAAAGCGGAGAAGAAACGCTCGTTGGCGGCCAAGCTGTCATCGAAGGCGTAATGATGCGCGCACCCCACAGTTATTGCGTGGCGGTCCGAAAGCCGAATGGCGAATTCGTAACCGAGGAAGCGCCGCTGCCCCGCGTCTCGGAAAAATATCCGATTTTCAAATACCCTATATTCCGCGGTGTAGGCACACTCGGACAGGCGATGTGGCTCGGAGTAAAAGCTCTGAAATTCTCGGCCAATGCGGCGTTAGATGAGGGCGCCGAACCGAAAGAGCAGCCGGCCGAAGTCTCCTCCTGGATGATGACCTTGAATCTGATCTTCTCGTTTGGATTCTTCATTTTTCTGTACAAGTTCGTACCGCTCTACTTAACCACTCTGCTCGAGAAAAGCTTCCCGACTCTGCATGGCCGGATCGCTTTCAATGCGGTGGACGGCGGCATCCGTATCGCGATCTTCCTCGGATTCCTCTATATGATCTCGCGTTGGAAAGACATTCGCCGGGTATTTGAATATCACGGAGCAGAACATAAGGTCGTCTTCAACTTCGAATCGGGCAAGCCCGTGAATGTAGAGACCGCTCAGACCTTCACCACCTTGCACCCCCGCTGCGGAACCAGTTTTCTGCTCGTAGTCATGGTCCTTTCGACAGTGGTCTACACTCTCGTTCCCGTGGACGGCTTCGCGGCAAAAATGGCCGTCCGCATCGTATTGTTACCCGTGATCGCTGGACTGAGTTATGAAATGATCCGCTTCGCGGCGAAACGTCGCGGAAGCATGCTGGCGCTGCTTACTGCCCCCGGATTGTGGCTCCAGAAGATCACGACCAAACCTCCATCTGATGATCAGACCGCAGTGGCCATTCACGCCCTGAACGGAGCGATGGCGCTTGAAGAAAAGCAAGGCGGCGAGCTGGTAATCGCCTAAGCCGCCCCACTCAACGAAAACATGCAATATCAGGAAAAGCTGGACGGCATAGAGGCGCGTTTCGAGGACCTGACGCGCCAGATGGCCGACCCGGAACTCATCAGCGATAACGAGCGCTATCGCAAAACTGCCAAGCAGCAAAGCGAGCTCGGCGACGTTGTAGCAAAGTATCGGGAATGGAAGAAAGTTCATACCGATCTCGAGGGCGCTCGCCAAATGCTGCAGGAAACCGACGCCGAGTTGCAGCAGTTGGCCGCCATGGACATCGAGCAACTCGAGCCGCAGCTCGAGGGCATCGAAAACGACCTCAAGATCCTGTTGCTGCCGAAAGATCCTCTGGACGAAAAGGACGTCGTCCTGGAAATCCGGAAAGGCACCGGCGGCGACGAGGCTTCTCTCTTTGCAGGCGAGCTCTTCCGCATGTATCTCCGCTACGCGGAAACCCGTCGCTGGAAAGTGGAAGTCACTTCGATGTCGGAATCTGAAGTAGGCGGCCTGAATGAAGTGATTGCCCTGATCAGCGGCGACAAAGTTTACAGCCAGCTCCGGTATGAAAGCGGCGTTCACCGTGTCCAGCGAGTCCCGGCGACGGAACAGCAGGGACGCGTTCATACTTCGGCTGTTACTGTCGCTGTACTCCCGGAGGCCGATGACGTTGAAATCCATATCGATCCGAAAGATCTCCGCATCGACACATTTTGCTCCTCGGGACCCGGCGGGCAATCGGTCAACACCACGTATTCCGCCGTCCGCATCACGCACCTCCCGACCGGACTAGTGGTTTCCTGCCAGGATGAAAAGTCGCAGATCAAAAATCGCGCCAAGGCGGAGCGCGTCCTGCGATCCCGGCTGTACGAGATCGAGCTCGAAAAGCAGCAGGCGGCGATCGGCGCGGAGCGCAAGTCGATGGTGGGCACCGGCGACAGAAGTGAGAAGATTCGCACTTACAACTTCCCGCAGAATCGGTTAACCGACCACCGCATCGGTTTGACGCTGCACCAGCTCGACATCATCATTGAAGGCAAGCTCGATCCGGTGATCGAAGCGGTGACCACGCACTTCCAGGCTGAGAAGCTGAAACGAGTCGCCGATGGGCAGCAAAACGGGATTCCTAACAATAAGCGAGGCGCTTCGGCAGGGGACGAAGGTTCTTGAGGAAGCCTCCGTTCCTTCGCCTCGGCTGACCGCTGAGGTTCTCCTTGCGCATGCGCTCAGCCAGGAGCGCGTTTACCTATACGGGCATTCCACCGACGAGCTCACCGAGCTCGCCTGGATACACTTCGGTCGCTATCTGCATGAACGACAAAGCGGCAAACCGACCCAATACATCACGAGGAAACAGGAGTTCTATGGGCGAGACTTCACCGTCTCGTCCGATGTGCTGATTCCCCGCCCTGAAACCGAGCATCTGGTAACGGCTGCGCTTGAATGTGTTTATCCGGGAGCTCGCGTTGTCGACGTAGGCACTGGATCGGGAGCAATTGCGGTGACCATCGCCTTGGAAAATCGTGCGGCCGAGGTATGGGCCACCGATATTTCCTCCGCGGCTCTCGCTATCGCCTGCGGCAACGCCCGCAAACTCGGAGCCCGCGTCCAGTTCGTAAACGCAGACCTGCTGGCCTCATTCAAAGACCGCGTCTTCGACGTTATTGTGTCGAATCCGCCCTATGTCGGCCTCCATGAGTCCGCCGGTCTGCAGACCGAGGTTCGTGAGTACGAGCCGCACCTCGCACTGTTCGCCGGCGAGACGGGCAACGAAATCTATCGACAATTGATCGATCAGGCACTCGATATCCTGCGCCCTGGAGGATGGCTGCTGTTCGAGCTTGGTTGGCGATCGCTGGAACCCGTCCGGGCGATGCTGGACCCCCGTTGGTCTCGCACAGAAATTTTCGACGATTTGGCCGGCATTCCACGCGTGCTGGCTGCGAGGTACAAGGAATGACGCGAACCATCTTCCATGTCGACATGGACGCGTTCTTTGTCTCCGTCGAAGAGCTGTTCGAGCCATCGCTGAAGGGCAAGCCGGTAATCGTCGGCGGAAACAAGGATCAGCGTGGCGTGGTGTCGGCTGCCTCCTATCCGGCGCGCAAGTTTGGCGTGCATTCCGCCATGCCTCTACGTCGCGCCGCGCAGCTATGTCCCCACGCCATTTTCCTCGAAGGCCATCCTGCCCGTTATCGTGAGATGTCCCGCAAAGTCTTCCACGTGCTGAATCGGTTCTCGCCGAAGGTCGAGATGGCATCGATCGATGAGGCGTACCTTGACGCGACCGGCACGGAAAGGCTGCTTGGGCGCCCAATGAAGGCCGCCCGCGACCTCCATGACCGCGTCAAGCGCGACACCGGACTCAACTGCTCTATCGGGATCGCCACCTCGCGCCTGCTCGCCAAAGTCGCGTCCGATCAGGCGAAGCCGCACGGAATGCTCTGGATTCCCCCGGGCGCCGAGGCGGCATTTCTTGCGCCTCTCGATGTCCGAAAGATTCCGGGCGTCGGCAGAAAAACGGAAGAGAAGCTGGCAATCTACGGGATCCATCGTGTCGGAGATATGGCGCGGCTTGACGAGAAGTTCGTTGAATCGCTGCTCGGAAAATGGGGCTTAGCCTTCGTTGGCAAAGCTCACGGACTCGACGCCGGAGGTTATTTCCAGGGCGAAGTTGGCGATCACGAAGATCCGAAGTCCATCAGCCATGAGCACACCTTCAACAAGGACTCGATGGATTCGGATCTCCTCGAATCAACTCTAGCGAAGCTGTCGCAAATGGTTGGCCGGCGTTTGCGTGAGCACCAGATGCATGCGCGCACCGTCCAACTGAAACTTCGTTATTCCGATTTCACGACTCTCACCCGCGCGCACACCCTCGAACAGCCACCCAAATCGACATCGAGCTGATCGAGCATTCGCGTCTCTTATTCCGAAAAAATTGGAACGGATCGCCCGTGCGGCTGCTCGGCGTGCAAACCTCCTCCCTCGAACACACCGAAGGTCAGCTCAATCTCCTCGAAGGTGAGAAGACACGCCGCTGGCGAAGCGCCCTCTCCGCCATGGACAAGCTCCGAGACCGCTTCGGCGAGAAGAGCGTATCGGTCGCATCCGGTCTGAAGGGCATGTACGAAGAGCGCGTGCACGAGAATCCAGCGGGACTTCCCGGCAAGGACCCGCGGCAGTCTGATCAAGAGTCCCAGGCGCCTGATTAAATAGAGGCAGATGATCAATCCTCCGAAGCGCCTCCTGTACGGGCCTGGCCCGACCATGGTCGAACCTCGTGTCTACGACGCCATGGCCAAGCCCATCGTCGGCCATCTCGATCCATACTTCTTCTCCGTCGTGGAAGACATCCGAGCCGGCCTGCGCACCGCATTCGGCACCAAGAACGAATTCACCTTCGCCATCTCCGGCACAGGCAGCGCCGGAATGGAAGCCGCCGTGTCCAACTTCGTCGAGCCCGGCACAAAGATGGTCGTCTTCGCCAACGGATTCTTCTGCGACCGCATCACCGAAATGGGCAAGCGCCACGGAGCGAACGTCATTCGCTGCGAGAGACCCTGGGGCGAAACATTCGAGGAACAGGAAGTCCGGGACGCGATACGCCGTGAAAAGCCGCAGGTCGTAGCCTACGTCCAGGCCGAGACGTCAACGGGAGTTTTCAATGCCGGCAAAGCAATCGCGAGGCCGCGCATGAGATCGACGCCCTCGTCATCACCGATTGCGTCACATCGCTCGGGACCATGCCGGTGGAGGTCGACGAAAACGGTATCGATATCGCCTTTAGCTGCACGCAAAAAGGCATGAGCTGCCCACCGGGACTCGCGCCCATTACCGTCTCGCCCCGCGCACTAGATCACCTGCGTGCTCGCAAACGTGCCGCGGACACCTGGTATCTCGATCTCGGACTGCTCGACGAATACTACGATGGCTCGCATCGATATCACCACACGGCGCCTGTCTCGTTGTTCTACGCATTGCACGAAGGTCTCCAGGTCATCAATGAGGAAGGTATAAGAAATCGGTGGAAGCGCCATCACGACGCGCATCTCCGGCTGATCAAAGGTCTCGAATCTCTCGGCCTCTCGATGCTCGTCCCGGAGCCTCACCGGCTCTGGAACCTGAACACCCCTCTCGTTCCGAAAGGCGTCGATGACATGGCGGTGCGCAAGCACCTGCTGACGAACAATGACATGGAGGTTCTAGGCGGCTTCGGCCCGCTTGCCGGCAAAATCTTCCGCATCGGCATCATGGGACCGTTAGCTACGACGCAGGCGGTCGACACGTTCTGACCGCGTTCGAGACCGCGCTGAAGTCGTAATCAAAATTATGGAGTGGAGAAACGATTCCGAACTGTTCCAACTCGTCCGCTCGACACTCTACACGCCGGTCGTGGGAGACATTCTGGATGGCCTGGGTTATTATCATCAGTTCCTGCCTCCGGAAGTACAACCCATGCGGGACGACATGGTGGTCGTCGGTCGAGCCATGCCCGTCCTGCTGGAAAGCGTAAGCGGTCCTCAGCCGGACGCGTTTCTCCAACTCGCGCGCTCTCTCGATCAGATCGAGCCGGGCGAAGTTTACATCACCACCGAAGTGCTGAATTGCGCAAGCTGGGGCGAGATCATGACTGCCACCGCAAAGATGCGCGGCGCCGTCGGCGCCGTGCTCAACGGCTTTCATCGCGATACTCCGCAGGTGCTCGAGCAGAACTGGCCAGTTTTCAGCCGCGGCCGGTACGCGCAGGATTCTGGCGTACGATCTGCGGTGGTGGATTATCGCTGCCCAATCTACGTCGGTGAAGTACGGATCGATCCCGGCGACCTGATCTTCGGCGATCTCGACGGTGTCCTCATAGTTCCCCAATCCATCGTAACCGACGTGATGACAAGAGCTCTCGAAAAAGCTCGTGGAGAGAAACTGGTGCGCGCGGAGATCGAAGCTGGATCGTCCACGGAAACGTGCTACAGAAATACGGGATTCTCTAAACCGTTGGGCAGTCTCGAACATGACGCGTCGAACGCATACTCCTCATCCTGCTCGCGATATCGATCTTCATCAACTACGTGGATCGGGGCAATCTCTCAATCGCGGCGCCGTTGCTCACGGAAGAGTTGTCGATGAACAAGACGGACTGGGAGCTTTACTGTCATCGTTCTTCTGGACGTACGCGCTGGTGCAACTCTTCGGAATCGCCGGATGGCTCGCGGATCGCTTTCCTGTCGGATGGGTGCTTGCTATCGGCTATTTTCTTTGGTCAGTGGCGACAGCAGCGACGGGATGGGTCCACGGATTCGCGGCGTTCTTCATCATGCGCCTGATTTTGGCGCGGGCGAGTCGGTGGCGTATCCGTGCTATTCCAAGATCCTGGCCAGCGATTTCCCGCAACACCATCGCGGCCTTGCCAACTGGATCATCGATGCCGCATCGAAGATGGGACCTGCCCTTGGAACGCTACTCGGCGGTGTTCTCATGGCCCGGCTGGGGTGGCGATGGTTCTTCATCGGACTCGGCATCGGCAGTCTGGTCTGGCTGATCCCATGGATCATCTATATGCCTCGCGATCGTGCCGCGGAAACAGTATCCAAACCCAAAGGACCGAGCCTGACCGAACTGCTAAGCAGCGTCGGCATTGGGCTCGTTCGTCGCCCATTTCTGTGGAAACTATTATTGGTTTTTCCTGCTGACCTGGCTCCCGAGTTATCTGGTGCAGGAACGCAAATATTCGATGGATCGCATGGCCGTAGTCGGCTCGGTCGCATACGTTGCGATCGCGATCGCAACGATCATCGCGGGCTGGTGGTCTGATCGGAAGATCGCGCACGGCAAGCCCCCGACCTTCGCCCGCAAAATCTGCGTGTGCGGCGGCCTTGTCGGGGCGACCGTATTGTGCCCGTATCCGCCATGCAGCATGAGGTCACATCGATCGCCCTCTTACTGCTCGCATGCATGTCATTCGGCGTCTATACATCGAACAACTGGGCGATCACGCAGACGCTCTCCGGACCGTTAGCAGCGGGCCGCTGGACAAGCATTCAGAACGGGGTCGGCAATTTTTCCGGAATCGCCGCGCCATGGCTCACCGGTATCGTCGTCGAAAAGACGGGAGCATTCTATCTTGCCTTCGTTGTCGCCGCAGCCATCGCGCTCATCGGCGCATTCTTCTGGGGATCGTCGTAGGACCAGTCGAAACGGTAAAGTGGTCACCTGAAGCTGGCGGCTGGCAAATGACTTTCGGCGCCTTTCAAGACCAACTGATCAGTGACTATTCGTTTGGGTTCGAGCAGCCGACGTCGCCAGTTCATCGCAGCGATTGTTGTCCGCATGGCTGGCGTGGCCTTTCGTCCAGGACCATACCGTCTTATGGCGAGAATTCTGACTGTCGAGTTCCTCCCAGAGATCCTGGTTCAGCACCGCTTCTTTTCGCCGTTCGCCAGCCGTTGCGCTTCCAGTTGGCGATCCATTTCTGAATCCCGTTCTTCATGTACCGGGAGTCGGTTACGATCTCCACTTCGCACGGGTCGCGGAGAGCCGTCAAGCCCTTCACTGCCGCGGTTAACTCCATCCGATTATCGGTGGTGTGGGTCGGAACCGAAGATCTCTTTTTTGTTCTGCCCACACCGCAAAATGGACGCCCAGCCTCCCGGACCAGGGTTGCCGATGCATGCTCCGTCAGTGATCAATTGAACTTTTTTCAAGCGCCGACGGCCTCTAGCTCAGCGTTGAAGAAAGCGTCGACGCGGTCGAGCACCTCGTGCGTTTCTTTAGTCTGATAAATCTCGTGCGTAGCTTCGATCGATCGCGAATGCCGTGGTGAAAAAAGTGGCGAACTGCTTCATTTTGCCAATGGCTACCGGTCCACCGCGTTCGACCAGAAGGTTATAGTAGTGTCGCATCAGATCGTAGTGCTCCCGATCACAAGGAATGCGATACGAGCCGGTTGCAAGATACTCCTGAATCTGTGCAAAAATCCAGGGATTCGATGACGCGGCGCGACCGATAATTACCGCGTCGCAATTCGTCTGCTCGACCATTCGAATGGCATCTTCCGGTGTGAGGATGTCACCGTTCCCGATCACCGGTATTTTCACAGCCGCCTTGGCGCCGGCAATGCGCGACCAATCCGCTTTTCCACTGTAGCCTTGCTCCCGGGTACGCGGGTGTAGCGCAACTGCCTGCAGTCCGCAATTCTCGGCGAGTTTCGCCATTTCAACAAACACGAGTTCGTTGTCATTCCACCCTGCGCGAAATTTGCACGTGAATGGAATTTTTATTGCCGCCCGAACAGTGGTGAGAATCGTTTCGACCAGCGGCAGTTCACGCAACAGACCGGAGCCGCCGTTGCACTTAACCACCTTGTTCACCGGGCAACCGAAATTAATATCGACAATATCGAAGCCCAGCGCCTCGCAGATCCGCGCGGCTTCTGCCATCACCTTCGGATCCGAGCCGAACAATTGCGCGGAGATCGGACGTTCCGATTCTTCGAATGCGAGATACCGCATGGCGAAAGTCGGCTTGCGGGCGCCTTTAGAGTTGACGACCCCGTGCGAACTGGTGAACTCGGTCATCATCAACCCGCAACCGCCCTGGTTGCGGATGAGGCGGCGGAAAACGGTATCTGTTACTCCGGCCATGGGAGCAAGCACGGTCGCCGGGGCAATACCCACCGTTCCCACCGAGTACTCCTGCGGAAATTGAACCATTCCTTTCATTATCCGACAGCGGTTCCCGCAACCCTGTTGAGTTCGTGTACGTTAAACATAGGGGAGGGTCTATGAAGCAGCCAGTTCTCATGTTTGTTCTTGGAGCAGTACTCGCCTCAGGTATCGCCGTACTTCTCGTCAGCCACAAGAACACGTCTGAACCGGCAGTAACTACCGCTGTCACTCCGGCACCTGTTGCGCCGGCAGTCGAGACTCCGACGCCGTCCGTAGACAAGCCCTCGGCCTTCGACGCTCCCGAGCATGAGACGCATCCAACCAGGACGGCTCGCGAACGGGACACAAAACCGGTAAAGAACACCCGATCCACGCGATCCAACGCACAATCGAAAGAAACGATCGCAAGCAGTACGACGACTACATCTTCCCCGGCGCCTTCTCAACCAGCCGCTTCTCAGTCAACTACGAGCACGTCGGTATCGGCGCAAGGTGGCCCGCCACAGACAACAATCTCCATGCCGCCTCCGCCTGACGGGCGTTCCGCGCCCAAGAACCGCCGGCGCCTCCTGCACGCGTACCCAAAACAGTTACAATTCCTGCCGGCACACTCCTGAGCGTCCGGATCGATGACCATCTTTCCAGCTCGACGACACACTCAGGGGACAGCTTCCGAGCCACCCTGGAGCAGCCAGTAGTCGTGGATAGCGCGGTCATCGCGGAGCGTGGCGCAAAGGTCGAAGGCCGGGTGAGCGAGTCAGACGCAGGCGGAAAGGTTCGAGGGCTCGCTACCCTACAGCTCGAATTGGTTCGGCTCAATACTTCGGATGGCCAGCGCGTCCGTCTACAGACTGAGGGATTCACGAAGCAAGCGCAGAAAAGCACGAAGAAAGACGCTGCCAAGATTGGGATCGGCGCGGGTTTGGGCGCCGCGATCGGAGCCATTGCCGGCGGTGGAAAGGCGCTGCTATTGGAGCGGGTGTCGGGGGCGCTGCGGGTACCGGCGCTGTAATGGCGACACGTGGCGAGGCAGCCGAAGTACCGGCCGAAACCCGAATGACATTCCGGCTAGCAGCCATCACAATTACCGAAAAGCTCGACGACTGATCGTCTCAAAACGGTACGGAATCTACCGTATTCCCGTTCTTGAACACGGGATAGCCCTTTTGGGATAGAAGCCGTGCCGTGTTGGAACATGGTGAGTAATTTTTACCGAGCGACGCCTCTCGTCCAGACCCCACCTGTTCGCTATCAACAACTTACGTTTGGTACGCTGCTTGCAACGTAAATGGCGTGAAAAAGAATCAGGCTCAAGGAAGAAAGGTTGCTCCTCTATAACAACCTCTGTGGAAACGTCCAACCTTAACTACTTCAATTACAATACCTCTAACACCCCTCCCGACCTCTTCCTTGAGCCCTAGATCCTTCGATCTAGGGCTTTGTAGTTTTTACAGTGTATGTAAAAAAACTCACGAAGCCGATCCGGTCTTTACCGTATCGCTTGCCAGTTGACGTAACACATACGGGAGGATGCCGCCGTTGCGGAAATACTCGAGTTCCTGGGGAGTATCTATACGCACAGTCACTTCAAAAATCTTCTCTGCCCCGTCATCCGCGACGGCATGTACGATGGCCGGCTTCGCAGTCTCCATCGCTTGAACGATATTCGAGACCCGATATGTCTCATGACCGGTCAAGCCCAGTGTTTCGCGATTGTGGCCGGCTGCGAACTGCAGCGGCAGGACACCCATTCCTACGAGATTCGACCTATGAATTCGCTCGAAGCTCTCGGCAATCACGGCCTTCACCCCCAGTAAAAGGACTCCCTTCGCGGCCCAATCCCGTGAAGAGCCGGACCCATACTCCTTGCCCGCGATAATCATCAGCGGAACGCCATCTTTTATGTATTTCACAGAAGCGTCGTAGATGAACATCCTCTCGCCGGTCGGAATATGCGTAGTCCAGCCGCCCTCGGTTCCGGGAGCGAGTTGATTCCTGAGCCGGATATTCGCGAGCGTTCCACGGACCATTACTTCGTGATTTCCGCGCCGCGCTCCATAAGAATTGAAGTCGGCCGGCTTCACTCCCTGCTGGATCAGATAACGGCCGGCGGGCGCATCGACCGGAATCGATCCCGCGGGCGAAATGTGATCCGTGGTCACTGAATCGCCGAGCATCGCCAATACGCGCATACCTGCCAGATCCTGGATCGGACTGTTGGGATCGACCATGGCATCGAAATATGGCGGGCGCTTGATGTAAGTCGAGTTTCCTCCCACGTGAAGCTTTCGCCGGCAATCGACTTCATTCCGCGCCAGTTTGCGTCGCCCTCAAAAACCTCTGAATACTGCTTCTGGAACATTTCATTGCGGACGTGGGCTTTTAGCGTTTGCTGAATCTCCTCGTCGGTTGGCCAGATATCTTTCAGATAGACTTTCTTGCCGCAGTCATCAACGCCCAAAGGATCTTTCAAAAGATCTACGTCGATCCGTCCAGCCAAGGCATAAGCGATAACCAGCGGCGGCGAGGCTAGATAATTCGCGCGAACCAACGAGTTGATACGGCCTTCGAAGTTGCGATTGCCACTCAATACCGACGCGACGACCAGTTTGTTCGATTGCACCGCATCGCCGACTTCTTCCGGCAGCGGTCCGCTGTTGCCGATACAAGTGGTACACCCAAATCCGACCAGGTGGAAGCCGAGTTTCTCCATGTATGGGGTGAGTCCGGCATCGTGGTAATAATCCATCACTACTTTGGAGCCCGGCGCAAGACTGGTTTTTACATGCGGCTGAACTGTCAGTCCCTTTTCAACAGCTTTTTTGGCCAGCAGTCCCGCAGCCAGCATCACTGACGGGTTCGACGTGTTTGTGCAGCTTGTGATCGCAGCGATCACAACCGATCCGTCCTGAACCTCCGCGACTTTGCCGTCCATCCTCACCGCCGTTTTTCGGGGTTCTTCGCCCAGGCCGGTGAGAAAGTTTTTCTTCACGTCTTTCAGGTCGATCCGATCCTGCGGCCGCTTCGGCCCTGCCAGAGACGGAGTGACCTTGGAGAGATCGAGTTCGAGCGTATCGGTGTAGACAGGGTCCGGGCACTTGGGAGAGAGAAAGATTCCCTGCTCCTTCGCGTAGCATTCGACCAATGCGATGAGATCGGCGGGACGATTCGTCATTCGTAAGTAACCGAGCGTTTGATCGTCGATCGGGAAGAACCCTATCGTAGCGCCGTACTCGGGGGCCATATTGGCGATCGTGGCGCGATCGGCCAAGCTCAGGGCGCTGACACCAGGACCGTAGAACTCGACGAATCGGCCGACGACACCTTTGGCGCGAAGCATCTGGGTGATTGTAAGAACAAGGTCCGTGGCCGTCGTACCCTCGCTCAGTTTGCCCTTCAACTTGAAGCCGACCACCGCAGGCAGCAGCATCGAGATCGGCTGTCCGAGCATACAAGCTTCTGCCTCGATACCGCCTACACCCCAACCAACAACTCCCAGACCATTGATCATCGTCGTGTGAGAATCAGTACCCATTACGGTATCCGGATATGCCTGGACGAGCCCTGATTCGGTTTTATTGCTGAAGACGACCGGCGCAAGATATTCGAGATTCACCTGGTGAACGATGCCGGTATCGGGCGGCACAACGCGGAAGTTGTTAAAGGAGGTCTGCGCCCAGCGCAGCAGAGCATATCGCTCCTGATTCCGCTGAAATTCAAGCAGCGCGTTAATTCCGAATGCTTCCGGCGAGCCGAACTTATCGACCTGCACCGAGTGATCGATGACAAGATCCACGGGAATCAGCGGATTCGCAAGCTTCGGGTCCGCGCCCATTGCGCGCAGCGCGTCGCGCATGGCGGCGAGATCGCAGACTGCGGGAACGCCAGTGAAGTCCTGCAGCAATACTCGGGCGGGACGAAATTGAATTTCTCGGGCCTTCGCAGCAGGATCCCATTTGGCGACGTATTCGATGTCGTGAGAGCGGACAGTGCGATCATCCTCAAACCTGAGCAGATTTTCCAAAAGGATGCGAATCGAAAACGGAATCTTCGACGTGTTCGCGATACCTGCCTTGTCCAAAGCCTCCAACTTGTAAATTTGGAAACTGCGGTCTTTTACTTTGAGGGTGGATGCGGCTCCGAAGCTGTTTCTCATAAACTTTTATCGTAACGCAGCGGGTGTGCCGCGGCTTGCAAGATGTTGTTTCTGAGAGCGATTGGCCGCGGCAGCCATGAAAAAGCGGTGGCGCTGAGGCCACCGCTTCCAGTTCTGGTTCGATTCGGCGGTTTTAGAAAAGCAATTTGGCGCCGAGTTGAATCTGTCGCGGATCCATTTGCCCCAGCACCCGGCCGAAGGTGGTCGTATTGAGCAAACGTCCGACGCTTGTGTAATTCGAATGATTAAGAATGTTGAACGCCTCGGCCCGGAACTGCAGGTTGAGACGCTCGGTGATGTGGGTGGACTTGGCAAGCACCAAATCTACGTTCGTCATGCCGGGTCCGATGATGGTATTCTTCCCGACATTCCCAAAAGCTGCCGTGGGAGGCGCCGCGAACGCCGCTGTGTTGAAGTATTTCGAGGTGCTCTGCTCAGATCCGGACAACTGCCAATCCACTCCGGGTACCGCGTTCGGCCGGATAAAGATGCCGCCCGTACCCGCTCCGACACCCGCCGTGTCGCCCTGCAGATTGATCGTGAAGGGGAATCCGCTCTGAAGCGAGTAGATACCCGAAACCTGCCATCCGCTCAGGATCTTGCTTGGGAAACCTTCCTGGAAGAAAGCTTGGCCGTGTCCGAACGGCAGGTCGTAGACCATGCTGTTTACCCAGCGGTGCTGCACATGGAACGACGCGAGGCCGCGGTCAGCCGCTAGATTGAAGCTGTCCTGAGCAGGAGAGTTCTCGGCTCCATCCGCCCCGCCGGCATTCCGGAACTGAGGGGCATTCGTGATGGCTTTCGAGAATGTGTAAGAGCTCAGGAAAGACGCTCCGTTATTGAACCGTTTCTCGAGGCGTAGAAGTGCCGCATGGTAGTTAGATTGCGCCGAGTGCGGCAGGTAATTGATGAATCCGACAGGGACGCTGTTTCCTTGGACTGTGATGTAACTCGGAAACACCGTACCGGGAGCATACTGCAGACCTTGATAAGGACGGCGTGGATCGACAGCCCCCAGACCCGGAAGAGCGTTATTGGGTTGAACGTTTTGCTCAAGCTTCAGCCCGAGGTTTGCCAGATAGCCTACTTCGACCAGCATCTCTTTCGCCAACTTTCGTTGGACGGTCATGTTCCACTGCATCGAATAGCTGGTCCGTTGGAACATATCGACGCCCGCAGCCTGAATCTGCGCGGGCCCGACCACCGCAGGTCCGAAGACGTCATAATTTCGGAATCGTGGAATGAAGTTGTCGCTGTTCAGTGTCTGCGCGATGTTGCCAGGCAAGCCTGCAGCTAAACGGAACAGGGGGTTGAGATCATTGCCGGCATAGAAGACACCGAATCCGGAACGAACGACTGTCTTGTCATTCGCTGACCAGACGATGCCGACGCGAGGAGCGAAATTGTTCCGATCGGTGTAGGCGCAGCCGCGTGGAGTACCGCTCTGGCCGCAGATGAACATCATCGGCTGATAGAATCCGGTCTTCCCTTCCGCGAAGACGCTGGCCGGGCTCGGAACATTGCGATAGTCGATGCTCGAAATCTGCTGGTTTTTGTCATACATCGGAGGCGCGAGTTCATACCGCAACCCGACATTCAACGTAAGATTCGGTGTCAGATTGAAATCGTCCTGGGCGTAGAAGGAATAAGACCATTGACGCCCGTCGATACGGCTGGGGCCGACGGCACGCGACGCGATCGCAGGCAATCCTAGCAGGAAACTGGCCAGAGGATCGCCCGTGCCATCATTCTTGGCAGTTCGCGTTGTGAAGCCGGAAGTGAACTGGAAATCGCCCAAGACGCTGGGTGATTCGAACCGATTGTACTGAAGGTGAAGGATCTCAGCTCCAAATTTGAAGCTGTGGCGTCCGACGCGCCAGGCAACGTTGTCGTATAACTGGAAATTGTTATCGCGGACCTGAATGACACCGCCGCCTCGCGTATTGTTAAACCCACCGCTTCCGCCCATGATCGCGTACGGCGAGAGGATGAACTGAGGTAAAGCCGTATTCTGCCCGTCAACGTTGAAGCTCAACTCGGGAAGACCGTTGATAATGAAGTTCCGGCTGAAGCTCAGTCGCGTCTCATTCAAGAGATTTGTCGTGATGACTTTGGTCGATCCCAACACCGCGCTCTGCACACGAGCGTTGTTAATGCGATCGCGTCCAGTAATCGTAGCGGGAATGCCCGCATTTTCCTCCGATATAGAGTACCGCCCGAAGACGTTCCAGGTTTCCCTCAAGGCATAGTCCAGGCGCGCGGAATAGTTGTCGTTGTTCTGGCTAAGAACGCCACTTGAGTTTTCATACAGCCCCGACACAGGATCACGAGGAAGCGGAACCGCATTTATAGCCGCAACCGACTGCGAGTTCATGCGATTCGCCGGGATCTTGTTGCCCGGGAACATCTGCCGGACTCCGTTAGCGAGGCTGTCAGGATCGTAAATGCCGGCCGGTGTTGTCCGGCTGAAATCTCCATTGCGCTGTTCCGCCGTCGGAACAAGGACGCTGGTCAAACCCGAACCTGCCTGCCGAACCCGCAGTCCTTCGTAGGAGAGAAAGGTAAACAGTTTATCTTTGATTATGGGCGCGCCAAAGGTTCCGCCGAACTGGTTTCGCTGAAACTTGGGAAGCTGCGACTGAGCAAGATTGAAAGGCCGCGCATCGAAGTTCCGATTGCGCAGAAATTCGAACGCGCTGCCATGAATTTCATTACTTCCAGACTTGGTCACTACGTTCACTGTCGAGCGCGCGTATTCTGCGCCGACCATTGCCGTCTGCACTTGAAACTCTGCGATACCGTCAACCGACGGGGAGTAGTTTAGCGAGCTGTAGTCCATGTCTGTATTCATCGCGCCGTCGAGCAGGAACATCGTATTGTTGGTTCGTCCACCGGCGATACTGATACCGCCGATCTGTCCCTGGCGAATACCGTTCTGCTGCACGCTACGCCCGCCTGGATTCACTCCGGGTACAAGCAGCGCGAGTTGAATGAACTGACGGCCATTCAGTGGAAGAGCGGCAATCTTTTCTCCGCCCACCACCGTTCCCTGTGAAGCGTTTTCCGTATTGAGCCCGTTCGAAAGTCCCGAAACATCTAAAACCTCTTTTGTATTGCCGATCTCCATCGAGATATCGACGCGAGTAACCTGGGCCACCTGGATCCGAACATCCGTATCCTGATATTGCTTGAATCCGGTCGACTGGAGTGTCAGAGTATACGCTCCAGGCGCCAGGAAGGTGAAGAAATAGACTCCACGTTCGTCAGTCACATATTCTCGTGACGCGCCCGTGGCATTATTACGTAGTGTGGCCCGCGCGCCGACTACTGTCCGCGCTGCCGGGTCGGTGATCACACCGAACAGGACGCCCGTGTCGGATTGAGCGAGAGCTGTTGAAACGAAGCAGCAAAGAAGCAAAATGTACAGGGTTATCCTTACGGCAAAACCCGAAGCGTTCCTCATGGTTAGTCTGTCGACAATTGCAAAAGGGAACTTTATGCTTCGATTCTCACGGCTCTGTTACGAAATATGTAAAACGTTGAGGTAATTACGGGTGTTCGCCGCAATTGAGGGGGAGGTACAGATCGTAGACCGAATATACCTAGTATTATTCCTCGATTTCATCGACCAAAAATCATTGCAGTCCGCTTGCATCCCTTCTACACTTAGAGAGGAATTTTCCTTCAGAACAATATGCGGGATGAGTGTATGAAAATCACTGGGCATGTCCGGCAAGCCTGACGCAGAATCGAATAGACTATCGATAACTACGCTCACCACATGGGTGCTATGGGACTATCTTCTTATCTATTTTGTCCTTATTCAACGTTAATAGCCCAAAGCAAGGAAGATACTCTGCTCAACCAGGTCACTCCTGAGTCGCAGTTTCTCGATTTGATAGACCTGGTGGAGGAACCTACGAAACGGCTCGAGCTATTTGACACGTTTATCACTCAGTTTCCTAAATATGAAGGCATGGGCACGGTGCAGGCGCAGATGCAGGATCTTTGCGTGGAACTGAAGCTTTGGGACCGGGCGCTGGCGATAGGCGATAGGCTTCTCAAGATCGACGAGAGCGACCTGGAAGCGGTCCGCCTGAACATCAAGGCAGCCGAGGGCAAGAACGATGCGGCGTTGATTGCGAAATGGAGCGAAAGACTCAAGCAGTTGGAGGCACCGCAGGGGGAAGTCTCCGCCTCATCGACAGTACGATTGCCGTTTATCGACGAGGAACCAACTGGTGATCTGGGGGCATTGGACCTGAGTAGTGTACCCAAATCGCAAAAGCCGCGGCTGGAGGCAATTCTTTTCAATCGAGCTCTGGAGGAACGCGATAGCAAGCGACGCCTCGAGTTGTTGGCTCTCTTTGCCAAACAGTTTCCTTCCTCGTCGCACATCGGAAAGATCGGCTATCTGGTGTACGCAACACATCGCGAGCGCCAGGATCACCCGAAGGCTCTCGCAGCCGCGGAAGCCTATCTAGACACATGACAAAACCCGAGAAGATGTCCTGTTCTATGTTGCGCAGACTTACTTCCTGATGAAACGGGAACCGGCAAAAGTGCTATCATACTCGGAACTCGTGTTGGCCATAGTGAATAACAAGGAGAAACCTGAGAATCTTACAGACCAGGAATGGCTGAAGCAGAAGCAGATGATGATCCAGCAATCCTACTGGATGATCGGGTCTACTCGCATCGCGCAGGAGCATTGGGCCGAAGCAGACAAATCGCTGCGCGCCGCGCTTCAGGCTACATCCGAAGGCGAGGATTTGACCGCGGCTCTTCTCAGCAACCTGGGCTGGGCGAATTACAAATTAAGAAACATCCCCGAAGCGCTTAAGATGTATCGCCAGTGCTCGGCGATTCGTGGTCCGTTTCAGGCTCCCGCTACGCAAAGCGTCCAATCGATCAACTCCGAGTACAACCTTCAATAGTGTTTAACGCCAACTGTGGCTTGGTTCCTGGAAAGGTCCTGAGCGCATCGACGCAGCTAGTGCTTCATAAGCAATTCGCCCGAGTGCTATCAAGGGCTTTTCTTTAGACGACATACAGGATGTTTATTAGAACTATTGATTAATGGTCTTTTTTTTGCTGTAACATTCATTTACTCATTTATAATTCCCCTAGCTTGTAAACAAACTCGTATCCATCGGGGAACAACGGACTCGGGATACATTTTTATCAAGCTTAATCTGGCTCACATTTACATTTTAGGGAGAACTTCATATGACATCAGCGCAGCGTACAGGCCGATTGGCCACCTCGTGCGCGTTATTTGCGGTTACATTGGCAGCGCCTCTGTTAACCGCACAAGTCACATCGTCAGGAACTGAAGAATTTTCCATATGACTTCGCGGCCGTCGGGGATCAACCATACTTTCCGAAGGAAGCAGGCCAACAACAGTACCCAGGCAACAGTGAATACATCAACGTTATCAATGATATTAATAGCCTCCGGCACAAGCTGGAGTTTACCGTTCACATCGGAGACATCAAGGCTGGTGATACGTTGTGCTCGAACGACGTATACGCGAACAACCTGTCCTTATTCAATCGGTTCTACAGCCCGGTAATTTACCTTCCTGGCGATAACGAATGGACAGACTGCCACCGGGCAAACAACGGCAGCATGGATCCAGTAGAACGCCTGAATTACCTGCGTGGAATCTTCTACACATCGAACCAGAGCCTTGGTCAACGTACGATGACACTGACTCGTCAGAGCAGCGATGCAGGCTACGAACTCTATAAAGAGAACGTAATGTGGCAGTACGGTGTGGTGCTGTTCATCGGAATCAATCAGCCCGGGAGCAATAACAATCACGGCCGTACCACTGGTTTATTTGTCGCAGGAACCGAACCGGAATACTCCGCAAGAAACGCCGCCAATCTGGCGTGGATACGGAAAGGTTTCGATATCGCGAAGAATGATTCGACTACGAAAGCTGTGGTGATTTTGTCACAGGCCAATCCGTTCGAACGGTATTTGGAAGTCGCAAGTCCTGCTTATCCCGATTCGGGCTATGCGGCCTTTATCAAAGAAGTGCGTTTGCAAACTGCGCTGCTCAACAAGCCTGTGATGTACGTTGGCGGCGATACTCACACTCCTCGCGTCGACAAGCCCTTGGGCGAGCAATTCCCCGCCCCCGGAAAGACGGCGTTCGACCAGAAGACCGACAAACGATTTGAGAACTTTACTCGTGTGGAAGTCTTCGGCGAGACCGACACGCACTGGATGAAAATACACGTGGATCCCAATGATCCGAACATATTCACCGTCTCTCCGCAGATCGTCGACCAGAACGTGAAACCTCACATTCCCTGCTCGGCGACTGTGACGACCGGCTGCTTCAACTAAAATCGAACCGAGAAGAAACAGAGGGCGCATTCGCCAGGCGGAAGCGTCCTCTTACTTTTGTTGCAGGGAGAGCTTAGACTGCGACGCGGGCACATCCATGATCTTCATGATCTGCCATCCATGGACGCTCTTCTTGGCATAGACAACCTGGATATCGGCGCCGCTGCCGGCGACCAGAGCGCTCGCTTCATCACCGCGAATCTGCACCGGTTGGATTAAAGTTACATTGCCCAGCGCGGCTTCAACATCAACCTGATCCGTTGTCTTCATCTTCCGCGCCGCGGCGGTACGTTCATACCGTACAACCCACCGGCAACCGCTGTCGGCCTGACCCTCTGTGCAAGTGGACACCAGGCGTCCGGTATCCGACGCTTCTTCGCCACAATGTCTGCACGAGCTGTTCGACTGCGTTTCGGCCTGAACGACGGCTGACACTATTAAGATCAGCAACGCGAAGCGCATACCCGCATTGTGGGGTAACGTGTTACTCAGGTCAATAGCCTAAGATACTTAGGTCTTCGTACTATTACCGCATACCTCAACGAGTTTCCAGGTGCGCTAGAGGATTTTCAAACTTGAAACCAAACAGATGTGGGTTCTCGCCAATGACAGCCGCCGAAAAGATATAGAAGACGTAGTCGTATGTCTCTTTCGGCAGCTTGTCCTTGTAATCGGTAAGCAGGCGCCAGAAATTTCGCTCCCTGGGATTTGCGGGCATGCTCCGCACAATGCGAATCACTTTGTCTTCACCCCAGTTATAGGACGCAATCACCAGCAGCCCGGAGGCCTGCGCATCGGTGCTGTAGATATCTTTCAGATACCTGGCGGCAGCAGGGGTCGCCTTCTCCCAGTGGTGACGATCGTCCATGACGTCCGGCCGCCGGAACGCAGCGAGGGGTCCTACCCGAAGGCCGTATTTCACCGCCGTCTCGGGAATGAATTGCCACATCCCTTTCGCAATACCTTTGTAAGTCGGCGGTCCGCTGATGAAGGGATCGAAGTCACTCTCCTGGAGCGCCAGATAAAAGAATTGGGGTGGTAGGTTCTGTTCGAGCAGAGCTTGTGTGATGGTCGGCGTGTAGCCGTTCTTTCTTGCGAGCTCCACTGCCTTTGCGAGCCGGGGAGAGGACTGCCACTTTTTGATGTAGTTCTGCACCTCCTGCACGAAGCCGGGCGGCATGTCGAGTTCGCATTCACCGAAAGTCCGTGCGGTGCGCAGAATCAGCCGCTGATCTTCGCTCATCTTGGGATTCGTAAACACCGAGCGATGTAAGAAAGCGATCATAGTTCCGCGCCATTTCCCTTTGGCGGGCTCGATATTTTGTGACCTGCTCCGCTCCCTGCCGGCTCTGACTGTCGCGAACCAGCTTCTCAACATTGGCAAGGTCCACTTCCAGCGACTTCATCGCATAAAAGATCTCTTTAGCCGTCGCAGTTTGTTGGCGAATCCGTTCATGCTGGTAGTAGGCGAAACCTCCCAGCGCGGCGATCGCGATCAGGAGCCCTGCCAGGAGTCCTCTATATCTGCGCTTCTGCTTCTTCTGAACTTGTTGGAATGCGCGACGAACCATTTGGGTGTGTTCACCCACCGTTTCGCCCTTGGCAGGCTCACTGAAATATCGCGCGGCGTACATCGCGGTCGATTCCAAAGGGGCCACCGCAGGCGCCGGAGGAGCAGCAGGCCGAGCCGTCACGAGAAAGACTTCAGGACCTTCAATTCCAAGCCGGATCGTGACCGGACCATCGATCGCAACCTCCGACACGCGTTGGCCGCCAACGAAGATGCCATTACTGCTACCGAGATCTCGTACCACCCACCTGTCGTTTTGGAACACACCCTCGGCCTGATAGCGACTCACGTAGGAGTTATCGATGCGAAGCTCGCAATCCTGAGCACGGCCGATGCGAAAAGATTGCTCGAACCGGAAATCCTGCCGCTCAGTTGGCGATTGGCCGACGCGGGCGAGAAGCGCCGGTGGAATAGCGGATGGAGACTGCGGAGCGGCCATAAGGCGATCTTCTCGCGATCAGCCTGTCCGTAGCAAATTTGATCACTCAGGCGTGTGCGCCGCTGCTTTCGACAAAAGCTTGTCGAAATAAGGATTCAGCATGCGGCCTTCAGGATCGGTCTTCGCTACCCATTCCGAGAATTCCATCCATCGCGCGGCCATAGGCTGCTTCGACGTGTTTTCGCTCGACAAAAGGACTCTGATTCAACAGCGGAATCCCTTTTCGCTTATACGCGAATTCGTTGAACTCCTGGAGGAAGCGGCTCCAGGCAGCTCCATCGGTTGGTGAGTGAATCGGATCGATCGAAAACATGTCGCCGTCATTCGTATACGACAAGAGCGAACCGGCGTCGCGGCGAATGAAATAAGAACCGAGCGGCATGTTGCACCGAAAGCCGGTCTTTTTGAAGTGCTCGTCGGCGAAGTCGAGGTATGCGCGCAAGGTTTCTAGCCACTGCGCTCGCGGAAACGTCCAGAACGTGAACGCGTATCGTGAGGATTCGGCGAGTGCGGCTATAGTTGATGGTTTTGTCAGGCGCCAGCAGGGTTATGCCGCCGAAAAGTCGCAAGGTGTTGTAAAGCAGTTTCGCAACATCAGCCGATCCGTCCTGTGCCGCTTCCCGCAGGCGTTTGTTTGAAATGAACTGATCGACGAAGTGGGCTCCATGCGCGCCGGTGTGGTTCCAGAGGCGGCGACGAACGGCAGCCAGCAGGGATCCCAGAATGCGCGGCTCGGCAATGCGCTGCCTGCGTTGGAAAACTGAGGTTCTACCGACCGTCCAGCACACAAGACCTTCCGACGCATTTAGTAAGCCCTCAACTTCATCGTGTGTGAGTTCATCGACCGGGCGCGGCAGGTACGTGAAATGGATCGCCTCAATCGGTTTGACACGAAACGTGACCTCATAGATTACTCCACCGAGTCCATAACTCGAGCGGAGGATGCGCAGCAGATCCGGGCTGTCGGCTTCTGAAGCTTCCGTAAGATCACCGGCGGGCGTGACCCATTTGATCTTCGTAACGTAGGAGCTGACCTGTCCGAACTCGATTCCGTCAAGGGCATCCTTGCTGTGGCAGCACGCGGCCGAACCCAGGGTCATGTTCCCAATTTCAATGTTGGTCATGAACTGAAGTTCCTGATCGCGCAGCGAATCCGAGGCCTGGATGAATTGCAGGCCGGCCTGAGCGGTAAAGGTGTGATTCACCTTATCGATATTCAGGACCTTGTTCATGCGCGACATGTTGACCATAGTCCCTTCGGAGGACGCGCAAGGGGTAAGGGAGTGATAGCTTCCCATAGCTCGAACCGGACTTGGGTAACGGGCACGGTCGCGCAGCACCGCTTGAAGTTCTTCCAGTGTTTCCGGGTAAACCAACTGTTGCGGAGTGACTGTTATGCTGCCGTCGTAATTCGTTATCGATTTAGCCATTTCGATCTCCTCGCGTAGTCCCTTATCCAGCCGCGAAAGAGGGAGTATACACCCTGCCCTTACTTCGCTTGTATATAGTGGCCTGCGACTTGGATAAGTTTCAAGGCTGCCCGATAGCTTGCTGATCCAGAATTAGCTGTCTCGCTTGAGGCCGAATATAGGGCAGGCGCACCGCAAACAGGATCCCGACGAGGATTGCCACGGAACCGCTCAGCGTAACAACCGCTGAAGCACTCAACACATGCGCAAGTGCTCCGGCGAGCAACGCTCCCAGCGGACCCATTCCCATGAACATCATGGAGTAACCCGCCATCACCCGCCCGCGCAACCGGTCCGGAACCATCGACTGAATCAATGTATTGGATGCGGCCATTTGCGTCATCAGAAAGAATCCCGTCGGGAACAAAAGCAGGATCGATAAGATAAAACTCCGAGATTGCGCAAACAGAATGAGCGAAGCGCCAAAAGCGCAGGTGGCCATGGCTACCCATCTCCCCAAGCCCCGTAATTGCTGCCGGCGGGCAAGGATCAATGCTCCAGCCAAAGCGCCAAGTCCCGAAGAGCCCATAAGAATCCCGAGAGCGCGAAGCGCCGCCGTGCAGGATCTCGTCTGCAAAGATGGGCATCAGCACCGTATAGGGCATCGCGACAAGACTCACCACTCCAAGCAGCACCAGCAGCACGCGCACCGGCGCGGTCGCAGCTACATAACGAAAACCTTCGGCCACATGCGCGAATGCCGACACGGTTCGCTTCATCGGCACGTACTGCACGTTCATCATCAACAAACCCGCAATCACAGCGATGTAGCTGATGCCATTGGCGAAAAAGCACCACCCTTCTCCGAAGGATGCGACCATCAATCCCGCCACTGCCGGCCCTACGATGCGCGCTCCGTTCAACATCGAAGAATTCAAGGCGATTGCGTTCGGCAAATCCTTCCTCGGCACCATGTCCGCCACGAACGTCTGGCGCGTCGGAATATCGATCGAGTTCACGACACCGAGCAGTGTCGCGAGCACAAATAATTGCCAAATTCGGATCGTGCCGGTGAGCGTCAGTCCCGCCAGCAAAAAAGCGAGAATCATCGACGCAGTCTGCGTGCCCACAATGATGAGACGCCGGTTCCAACGATCCGCCAGCACACCACCGAACGTTGCTAAGAAGAAAACGGGTATCTGCCCGGCAAAACCGACCCAACCCAGTAGAACCGGCGAATGTGTCAGTCGGTACACCAGCCACTGCTGCGCAACCGATTGCATCCACGTTCCTATCAGCGAAATGAGTTGCCCGAAAAAAAAGAGCCGGTAATTGCGATGTTGAAGAGATCGCAAGATATTGGAGCGTAAGGGCGGTTCCGGCATCTTACCTTATTGATTGTCATCAGGCGGTTGCGTGTCGCGCCAATGTAAAAAAATGTTAAAGCTGGCGTTCCCTGTACTACCAGGATCGGTGTCGCGCGTCGGACGTGATTAGCGCATTCATAATTTGCGAAAGGTATCATCGGCAGTGCGTAGTAGCTACAGATTTTTTGTATCGGCCTCATGCCTGATGGCGCAGTTCTGGCTGGCCTATGGTCAGGACGTCAGGCGTGACGGGAAGATGGAAAGCTCGGATCCATCGGGCTGCGGAACGGGCGCCTTCCGACGCTGCCCGCGCCGGTGAAGCCATCCGCCGGATGTCACGCCCATCCAAGCGGTTGGCGCTTGGAGCGTCTGCGCGCCGACGAATCGCAGATCGTATCGAGGAAGCCGGGACTAACTGCGGTAGGCGTAAGCCGCGAATTACCGGCCGATTCCGCGACACAGGGAGAATGGTCTACCACGACGGAGGGTAAGCCGGTATGGCGTCTTTCTCTCTCTTCGGCAGGCGCGACGACATTGCGCGTTCATTTCATAGACTTCCATGTGGGAACCGGTAACGTTTGGTTGTTCGGAACTGAAGCAGACGGGACTCGCAGTTACGGTCGGACCTTATACCGGCAAACGGCCTGCTAAGCGACGGCGAGTTTTGGAGCGACATCGTCCCTGGCGATTCCGTAATCATCGCGTTTGAACCGGGCTCTGATGCTGCGACGAGCGGCGCTCTACCTTTTCAGATTACGGAGGTGGCGCATCGCATCAAGAAGCTCGATATCAAAGCTGCAGCTGATGTCGCGCCTTCCGCGGCGGCGTCCTGCAATCTCGATGTGACGTGCTATCCGGAATATAACGATCCCGCATCGGCAGTCGCCTTGATGATCTTCGAAAGCGGCCGGTCTTCTTATGAATGCACCGGATCGCTGATCAATTCTTCTTCGCAACCAGCCCTGCCATTCTTTCTCACAGCGAACCACTGCATCAGGGACGCAACCGAGGCGCGATCGCTGGTTACGATCTTCAAATATCAGACATCCACTTGCGGCGGCGCGCCTCCATCGTTAAGCGGTTTGCCTCATGTCACCGGCGCAACGTTTGTCGCGGGCCAGCCAATGGAGTCAGGCGACTTCTCCCTGCTGCAGCTAACGCGATTTTCCGAATACGGACGTGAAGGTGCTGGGTTGGATATCCAACGAGATCAACAGCAATGAGCAGGTAACGGGTATAAGTCATCCCACTGGTGATTTCAAGCGCATCGCCTTCGGGCAGCGAACTCGAGACGTGACCATTCGGTTCAGTGACGGCGACAGAATGCCTGCGGATAAAGGCTATCAAGTGGCATGGCTTCAGGGAGTAACCCAAAGCGGTTCCTCTGGCTCGCCTTTGCTGGTACGGTGGACGGAAAGCAATACTTGACCGGCACTCTCTCCGCCGGTCCGGATGTGAACGACGATAACTCCGCACAGGTCTGCCGGACGAGCAATCTGAACGCATCGTACGGGCGATTCTCAGCGGCCTTCCCCTACCTCGAATCGATCCTCACATCGGTTAACGGCGCTGGATCGACGGCTCCCGCGCAAGACGGCTTCACCGCGACTCCCATCACATTAGCGGTCGGACAAAGCGTCGGGCAGGACAACTCTGACGTGGCGAACAACACAGCAACTCGCGTTCAGATTCGAGTGGGCTCACCCCTTGGCACTCCCATGACCGGACTTGAAGGACCGACCGGTTCTGCCCAAACCGGTGATTGGGTGACTGACGGAATGATGTTCTATCTCCAGGACGCAAGCGACGGTGACTCTTCAGGCCCATCGAAGACGATAGCTACCGTGCGCGCGCAGGTGAATTCGACGAATTTAGCCGGTCCCAGAGCAGGCGCTATCGGCGCCACACCGAACCCGATCATACTGGGCGCCGGCCAAACAAGCGGGACGACCCGGATCAGTTGGCAGGCAGTCGGCGTTTCTGCCGTTCAGATCCGAGTCGGATCTGCCTACTGGAACACCGATGACCGGGCTTGAAGGGCTGACGTGGTTCGGCGATTACGGGCAACTGGGTAACGAATGGCTTCACTTTTTATCTACAGGACGCGAGCAGCGGAGACTCATCGGGTATCTCGAAAACACTGGCCGCGGTGCGCGTGTTCACTCGTTAGCGCACAAAGAAGTCTCGCTTGGTTAATCCGGGATCGACCGCGACGTCAAAGAATCCGATCATCATTTCTTCCCAACTTTGTTCGCCCCAGGTAACCTCGGCCGTCGGGTCGGGATTTCTCGGGTTATTCGGCGAATTATCGAAATACCCGGTCCATCGCAGCACCGTTCCTTTTGGTAGGAATCGCGGAGTTTTCAGCACATAGTTGAGCTGCCAATAAAAATCGTAAGGCTTTACACGAAGCAGCGTCTCAACTTGCCCGTGGCCTTTGACAATGTCGAATTCGAACGCGCTCCCGCGCAGGTGCATATGCGGGAACAAACTGACCAGGAGCGCATCACGGGGCAGCGTGCCGGTCACCGAAGCACGGTAGTCCTTGTCGCCCGCAGGGATCCGCAGGTCATCACGACCCATCTGCAAGGTCAGGAGCTGTTTGTCCGGCGCTTTAGAGCTGAAGCGTAAAGCGATCGAAGGTCGATCCGAATGTCGCGATTTTCTTACTCGTATAGTGCAACTGCAAAACCAGGTCGGCGCCTGCCGGTATTTTCTTCGCCATACCATCCGGGAAGTCCGCAGCCACGTTCCGGGAGTATAGATCGCGAGCACATCCTCCTTGGTGTCTCGGGTGCGCGCAATCGCTTCTGGGTCGTTGCGCGGCGGAGAGTACGGCACACCATAGGGAACGCCTCGCAACCACTTTGACTGTGGCGATCGAACGTATAGGACGGCATGATGAACAACACTCCGATCGCTCGGGCGCACTTCTACGAAACGAACCCATTTCTCCGACGTGAAGTTGAGAGGGAAGATCAGATACTGATAATCGATAACAGCATTCGCCGCGATAGCCATCGGCTTGTTCGCTGTGATTACCAGGTCAGCTTGCGGCGTCTGGATTCGTTTTGCAACTTTGTGTGAGGCCGGCTTCGCGCCTTGCACAGCTCCGGATTTTACCCACGACTCAATCGTCGCGATCTGGTTGTCGGTAAGGCGGGGATCGTTCGAGAACTCGCCATACTTGGGATCGGCAAACCACGGCGGCATTTTTCGGAGCTTTACCGCTTCGCGAATCGCCGCGGCCCAGGGTCGCACATCACTATAGGTGATGAGCGGCATCGGACCGATCTCACCGGCTCGATGGCAATTCTGACATCGCTCCTCAAGGATGGGAAGTATGTCTTTATAAAAGGTAGGCCGTGACTCGGATGCAACTAATGCGCACGGTAAGAGGAAAATGGCAGCAAGAGCGATGAAGCAGTCCGCTAATACTTAAAAGTATCCTACGGCTCAATGCGTTTGTTCGGATCTCCGCTGAAGCGCGTAACCTCTGGACATCAAATGTACCCAAAAGCCATCCAGCTTTCGTCCGATGTCGTCGAGCATCGTCTGCGCATCGCTCCGCCATTCCTCGCGATCGATCTCCGGAAGATACCAGTGGGCTTCCTCGAGCGCCTCCTCCGCTTTCTGAAACGCGCGCCGCGCTGCCGCGGAGTTGCCGGCTCTGAGACTCGCCTCAACAAGCTCCGTCGACATCATGCAGGTATCCAGGGCAAGGTACAGGAATCCGTATGCTGTTCGCTGTTCGCTCGACCAGTCAACCTGGTCCGCGCCGTCTCGCTGCACGAGGAATAAGGTAGATGTCTGGCTTTGAGTTAAGTTATTCACACTGGCACCGAATGATGAATCAATCGGTAGCAATAGGGATGTACTTTAGGAGTATTTACTGAAGAAAAGAGCCGCTCCGGTTTGAGCGGCCCTTTCTTCAATCGAGCGAACCTTAGAGAAGGAGTGACTTCGCCAATTTAATGACCAATGATCTGATTCTTGGTTCCGACACCGACGTTGGTTCCGCAGGTTGCCGGACCGACGTCGAAGTCGTTGTCATTTGAAACCGCAATGGTGTTGAAGTCGAGGATCGTCAGGCCCTCGATCTTGCTAGGAATGCCGGGAATGGTCGAGAGATCCAGAATCAATTCTTTCGGCAGAACGTTGACGCCGGCGGTCAGAAGACCGGCATCATCCAGAGCTTCGAGGCTCGGCGACGTAGCGAACATCGTCCCACAGCGGTGTTCAGGATGTTTGTAGCCGTCGAGAGATCGACGCGGTAAATCTTGGCGACGGCGTCGGTGCGTTCGAGGACAAGCATCCGCCACGGGTCAAGCATAGCGATAGCAGAGACTTTCATCTCGGTCGGATTGGTGTTTCCAAACTCGGTGACAGGTTGGAAGCGATACACATACTCTGCGGTCACCTGCTCATTATAGGCGTCCATCGCAAGGATCCGAGTATTTCGCGAAGCATTTCCGATTGTGGCCGTCGGATTCGAAAGCGGGCTCTGCAGGGCTGCATAGATAGTACGCAAATCCCATCCGAGAGTAATTCCTTCGAATCCGCGGTTTTGCTTTCGCTTATCTCCGAAGATCTGCGGAATAACATTTGCCACCGGATAGCGGATGCCAGGCAGGTACGAACTTTGAGCAGCCACGGGGTCCATCCCTCGATCGGGAAAGTCCTCTTGTTTGCGGGATTGAATGGATTCGGACCGCGGTCCGTAACCATCCAGTAGACATTCGGGCCTTCCAGAAAGGAACGGTACAGGCCGCTACCGATGCTGCCTAACAGGAACCCCTGGTCATCCGCAATTATGCCGGGCAGAACGGAGTTCTGAAACGCTCCGATCGGAGTGTCCGGCAAGGTATATGTCTTAAGGAGTGTCCCGGTTGAGCGAATAATCCGGAGGCATTCGCAGCAAGTCCGAGAGCCACATGAGAATAGCTCTTCGTTGCAGGAGCTTCATTTTTAGTTCGCGCTACCTTCCAAAGCAGTTGAATTATTACGGCTGGATTAAAGTCTGCACGAAACAAAATGTTCCAACAAGGGCGAACACTCCAAGCAACTCTTCTTATTTCTACCTAGCGAAGTCTTAGGGGTACGCGTGGTCGCTCTTTAGGACTCTCCTGAGTCTTCGAACGATACTACAGTGAGCTAATACGACGGCATTCAATCCGGCAAGGCCGAATGTGAATACAGCGTGACCACTTGCAATCGACACGTATTGTCGTCCATCTACCGACCACGTGATCGGAGAGGACGCGACTTGCCCACCCAGGTACCGAGTCCAGAGTAACTTCCCATCTCGCGCGTTCAGCGCGAAGAAGTGTCCCTCGCGATTTCCGGAAAACAGCAGGTTCGTGGCGGTAGTGAGTAAGCCACTATCACTTACATCGGCCATTTTGTATTCCCAGACACGCTTACCTGTAAGTGGATCGAGCGCTCTGACAGCCCCGTATCCGGCTTCAGGCCCCCACGTACGTATTTCGCGTCGATTGATTGCAGGCAAATCAGATCGGACGCTGCCACCGGAGTACCATTTCCCTGCCTCGTACTCCTGATGCCATGCATAGTACACTCCCGGATAATCATCCCATGCGGTTAAGTAAAACAGCCCGGTAATAGGGCTAAATGAGGGAGCATACCAATTCGTGCCACCTTGCACGCCCGGATACGTGAGTGTGCCTTTTGCGCTAGGCTCCCGCTCCGAAATCTTGATCGGACGGCCGCGTTCGTCCAGACCCGCTGCCCACGTTTGTTTGACAAACGGAGCACCGCGAAGGAACTCGCCATTGGTGCGATCGAGCGCGTAAAAGAAGCCATTTCGATTACCCCAGAGCATCGCCTTCCTTACCGCGCCTTTCCATTTGAGATCGGTGAGGACCGGCACCTGCACCGAATCGAAATCGAAGCCATCGTGAGGAGTGAACTGAAAATGCCATTTCAGCTTGCCTGAATCAGGATCCAGAGCCACCACGGAATCCGAATACAGGTTGTCGCCCGGCCGCATCATCGGATTCCAGTCCGGTCCGGGATTGCCGATTCCCCAGTACATCAGGTTTAGCTCGGGATCGTAGGAACCGGTAACCCATATCGATCCGCCGCCGCGCTTCCACGCATCGGCCGTCCAGGTTTCATGACCAGGCTCGCCGGGACCGGGAATCGTGTAGAAACGCCACATCTCTTTTCCGGTCTTCGCGTCGTATGCCGCAATGAAACCTCGTATGCCGAGTTCCGCGCCCGCGGTACCGACCACGACCTTGTCCTTCACTACTAACGGAGCCACCGTCAACGAGTATCCCTGCATCTGGTTGGCAACCTGGGTGTCCCATCGCTTGCGACCAGTACTCGCATCGAGCGCGATCAGGCGTCCATCCAGCGTTCCCATATAGAGCGTGTTGTCCAACATCGCGACTCCACGATTCACACGCCCACAACAGGGAGCAACACCCGAGGTGGTGGGATGCTCATATCTCCAAAACGCCCGTCCGGTACGCACATCCAGCGCGACGACATCGTTAGGAGGATCGGTCAGGTACATCACTCCATCAACTACCAGCGGCGTCGCCTCGAGCTTCTCGAGTGAACTCGCCTGCCACACCCATTTCAGGTCCAGGCGCTTCACGTTATCGGGCCGAATCTCACTGAGAGTGCTGTGGTGATTGCTCGCGTATGAGCCGTTATAAGTTAGCCAGTTTTGCGGTTCACGCGAGGCTTGCAGCAGCCGCTCATAGGTAAGCTGGGCGTCAAGAATAATTGCCGAGAAGAAAAGCGCCACAGCTAGTCTCATCGCTCCTCCTTCAGGGCGGTGAGATATGCGACTACGTCGGCCAATTGCGAGTCGGAGAGCTTGCCTGCAAACACGGGCATGGATGACCGCCGAATCAACTCCTGCGCTTCCACTTCTCGCTTCAATACGGATATCAGCCGACCACTCTCATCGCGAATCTGAATGGAGTGTGTATCTTCGTTCAGTCGTACGCCACGATATTGTTTTCCCGAATTTGTCTTTATGGTGAGAGTCCAGTAATCGGACGCTACTTCGCTGTCGGGTTCTGAAAGCGCCTTTTGCAATTCGTTAAATGTCCTTCGGGATCCTACGAATGTCAGGTCCGGTCCTTGAAAACCTCCCTGACCGGCCACCACATGACATCCCGAGCACTTCTCCTGAAACACCATCGAACCGGATTTCGCATCGCCCTTACCGTGAGCCGCGCCGCGCGCGATATTCATCGTTCGCACATGTGTGACAAGTTGCCAGATCTGTAGCCCGGTGAACGCGAATGCCGGCATCGAAGTACCCGGCACACCTTTCGAAATCGATTGAAACAACGCCTCGTCAGAGCCGCCTCTGCGAAATCTGCCAGACGTCAGACTTGGACCGGCTCCGGTGCCGGCTCCTTCCGGCCCATGACATCCCGCGCATTGAGCACGGAAGAGCTTCGCTCCCGCCAGCGCGTCTTCAGGCTTGGTATTGGGATTGATCGCTGTCGTACTACCGTGCTGGGCAGCCAAAGGCAAGCCAAAGAAGACAAAGGTAACCATCCTTCTGACGAACATGGCTGGAAGCTAGCATAATAGAACATCGACCTATGTGGAAGAGACTTATCGCGTTGCTCGTCTTTACATCTCTCGCATGGGCGGAAAAGCCGGCGGAGTGGAAGTCTCTCTTCGACGGTCATTCTCTCGATGGCTGGATGTGGAGCATCGCCGCCGATCCACCGGTCCCGAGCTGGACCGCGGAAAATGGCATTCTTCGGACAAATCCCGGACGCGGCACGCCTGTGTATCTCATCACGCGAGAATCCTTCAGTGATTTCGAACTCTCCTTCGAGTGGAACGCTGAATCCGGAGCGAACTCAGGCGTGAAATATCGTTTTCAAGGCTACTGGGCGGGAAAGGAGTTGTCAGCGGAACCGGCGGGTCCCGATCGAATCGAACCCGTGGCCCTCGAATACCAGATCATCGACGACCAGAAGCATCCGGATGCGCTCACCGGTCCCACGCACTCGACTGCTGCGCTATACGAATACTGGCCCGCTGAAAAGGCCGGTCCCGCTCAATCCAATGTTTGGCACAAGAGCCGTATTATCGCGCGCGGATTACATATCGAGCACTGGCTGGATGGCAACAATGTTTTAAATATTGAATTAAATTCGCCCGATGTGCAGGCCGCGTTTGCAAACAGCCGCCGGAAGGGGTCCTCGCCAGTACTGGCGAAGCACGAACGGCGTGAATCGCCGATCGCGCTTCAATTCCACGACGGAGTTGTGATGTTTCGAGATCTGAAGATACGGCGCATCGGTAACTAGAGATCTGTAAGCGTGGTGAGTTTCCCGCTACTATCGCCGATCTTTTCAGGATGCACGTCCATACGCTCCAGCAACGATAGGTACAGATTAGTCATCGGTGTACCTTTTGGAAGCTGGCAGTGTCGGCCCGGTTTCAAGGAACCAGCGCCGCGTCCAGCGAGCACGAGCGGCAAATCCTCGTGCGAATGTGAGTTGCCGTCGTTGATACCGCTTCCGTAAACCAGCATCGAATTGTCGAGCAGGGAGCCATCGCCATCGGTTGTCGATTTCAATTTGCCCAGGTAGTACGCGAATAGCTCGGCGTGATGACAGTTGATTCGCGTCACCTTCTCGATCATCTCGGGAAGATTGCGGTGGTGAGTCAAGGGGTGATGCGGATCGTTGATTCCGATCTCCGCGTACGTTCGCACGCTGCCTTCGCGACCGAGCATCAGTGTTGAGACCCGCGTCAGGTCCGCCTGAAAAGCGAGGATTTGGAGATCGAACATCAGCTTCATGTAAGCCGATGCAGTCGGCGGGATGCCCGCGGGCTTTTCGATGTCAGGCGTGAACTCGCGATTGTCTCGTTCCGCCATCTCGATCCGCTTCTCAACTTCTCGGATGGATGTGAGATACTCATCGATCTTTCGTTTATCGGCCGCTCCGAGGCTCCCAACCAGCGTTTGCGTGCGCTCAACGACGACATCCAATATGCTCTTCCGAAGCACATTTCGGCGCGCGCGAGTGGCAGGATCGAGACTCAGATCTTCCGTACCAAAGAGTCTCTCGAATACGATACGAGGGTTTGTCTCCGGAGGCAGCGGTGTGGAAGGACCACGCCACGAGATGCTGTTGGTGTACGCGCAGCTATAACCCGTATCGCAATTGCCGACGGTTCGCGAATCTTCACATCCCAATTCCAAGGACGGCAGGCGCGTTTCGCTTCCGACTTTACTCGCGGCAAACTGATCCACGGAAATTCCGGCTTGGATGTCGGCTCCCGAAGTTTTCTTCGGATGCACACCAGTCAGGTAGGAAGCGCCCGCTCGCGCGTGGTCGCCGCCGCCATCTCCAAGCGAGTTGCCGTTGCGGCAATCCAGCCCCGAGATTACGTACAAGTCCTGACGAAACGGTTCCAACGGCTTGAGGATGCGCGTAAACTCGAAATCCGCGCCAGTCGCCGCCGGCTTCCATTCCTTCATCGTCACACCGTTCGGAATATAGGTGAATGCCAAACGGACGGGAGCCTTTCCCGCGCGCCGCGCAGGAGCGGCAGCGAGCGCCGGAACCATCGAGTCGAGCATCGGCAACCCGATAGCGACTCCAATCCCGCGCAGCATCGTTCTTCGCGAAAGATGTTTCCCCGTGTTGATCATGACTGTCCTTTGTCCACTCTACGCGCCTGGAACGGCAAGCTATTAACGATTTCCCACACCAGACTCGAAAATTTGTAGTCGGAGGCTTCTACCTTACTGCCAATCTGCTTTACGGTGCGCTTGTCATATCGCTCCAGCCCTCGGCCAAGCGCGTACGTCAGCATCTTTTCCGTCAAACCCTGACCGAACGCCTGATGATCCTGGCGAAGTATCTTCTTCAAATCCGCAGCGCCATCGAATTTTCTTCCATCCGGCAACTGACCAGAGGCGTCGATTGGAAACTTTCCGTCCTGTGTACGCCACCCGCCGATCGCATTGAAGTTCTCGAGCCCGAATCCCAGCGGGTCCATACGCGAGTGGCACGAAGCGCAGGTCGCGTTTTTGCGATGCTCTTCCATCTGTTGCCGCATGGATGCAGCGGAGCCTGTCGCCTTCTCATCAAGAGCGGGCACATTCGGCGGAGGCGGTGGAGGCGGAGCGTTCAGAATGTTCTCGAGAACCCATTTCCCGCGCAAAACCGGAGATGTCCGATTCGCGTAAGACGACACGGTCAATACGCTGGCCTGTGTCAAGACGCCTCCGCGCGGAGTGCCTGTCAGGTCGACTTTCCGAAAATCGGGGCCTTTGACATCGGGTATCCCATAGAATTCCGCCAATCGCTGATTCAGGAAGCTATAGTCCGCATCGATGAACTCAAGAATGCTCCGGTCTTCTTTGATAATGTTCGCGAACAGCAGGTCCGTCTCTTTTCGCATCGACATGCGCAAGTACTCTTCGAATTCGGGGAATTTCTCGCGATCCGGAGTGACCGACTCGAGCCGGCGAGTTTCTAGCCATTGGCCGCCGAAGTTTTCGACCAGTGCGCTCGCCTTGGGGTCCTTCAGCATACGCGCGATCTGCGCTCGGAGGATGGCCGGTTTGCGAAGTGTACCGGCGTCGGCGGCTCGCAGCAATTCGGCGTCAGGCATGCTGCTCCACAAGAAATAGGACAGCCGCGATGCGAGCTCATGTTGAGAGATCTGCGGAGTAGTGGACTTCTCGATACGGAAAAGGAAATCCGGCGAGACCAGCAAACCCTGCAGCGCAACTCCGATCCGCTCTTCAAGAGATGTCGAGCCTTGCTGCCTAGCGATCGCGGCGAGCTTCAGATAAGGCTGCAACTCAGCCGGGGACACCGGACGGCGGAAGGCCCGTCGAGCCATCTCGCCGATGATCTTCCGCTCACAAGCCGGCAGATGCCTGCCGTTCAAGTGACCGCAAGTCATGATTTTCTTCAGGCTTTCCTGCGATGGACCCTCGGCTTGTTTATACGGTCCCGTAATCTCGACGTAATGAATGTAGACACGGTTGGCCGGGACTTGCCGCAATACGCGGATTTCTTCGATCTGCTCAGGTGTCAGGCCTGGTCTGGGACGGAAGGGCTTCTCGGGCGGAAGGGGTCGTTTGGAAGGATTTGGCCCGCCATAGCTCGCCGGCAATCCTTCATAAATATGAAGCACAGAACCGGCAATCCAATGTTCGCCTGCCGGAACGAACATCCGGAACTCGCGAGCTTGTCCGAAGAGATCCAGGCTAGAACCATCGCTCGGCGCGTTCACCTCAAGCACTCTGACCTGCTTGCCGTCGAGCCAGAAGGCCATCTGGACCGGATCGGACCCGTGGGGACGCCGTCCTTCCGGAACTACGCTGAACACGTACTCGCCATCGACCGGGAACCGGTAAGTCGCATGCAACGAGTTGGGCATGCTGAGCCCGGTCAAGTCATAGTCGAACAATGGTTTGCGGGTTAAAGGGTAGTCGCGATAATTAGGCTGGAAGCGGGCGACGGTCGGCTTTAGCTTCTCCGGCCCGAACAGAGCCGCTCGGACGACTTTCTCAGCCGCCGACATGTATTTCTCCATCAAAACCGGCGAAAGCGAGAGAACATCCCCAATGTTGTCAAATCCGTAGCCGGAATCGTCTTGTGGAAATTCGTCCGCCGGACGAAGATCTACCCCGAGCAGGTCGCGGATCGTGTTGTTGTACTCAGCGCGATTGAGGCGTCGGGCTGTCACTCTGCCCGGATCGGGAGCGACCTGCCGTTCGGCCCGCTCGAGTTCCTGATGAACCCAATCGGTGACAAGTTTCACGTCCGCAGGTTTGGGAGGCGGAAATCCTTTCGGAGGCATTTCGCCCGTCCGCATCTTGTGGACTGCCTTCTCCCAGAGATCTGCTTCCTTGGTGATGGAGTCAGCCGTCTTGAACTGCTGCAGATCGACGTCGGCTGTCTTCATCTTGGAGTTGTGACAGACGTAGCAGTTTCTCGCAAGGAACGGTTGAACCGATTTGTCAAACGAAGTGGGGGATGTCTGCGCAGCGAGGGAAACGGCGAGCAGCAGACTGGCGAGCGGATTCTTCATTCAGGGGGATTACTTACAAGTATATGGCTCGTTTCCATGACATGATAGAGTGTTTCCGCTACCTCCGCTGCGTCCCGTAACCGTAACGCCGGGTTGTAAGTCATAGAAAACATTGGCAAGCTCTACCATCTCGCCTGAATCGATTTCGCAGCACCTGGAGGCCGTTCTCTCAAGCAAAGCGTTCGCCGGAGCCGCCCGCCAGCAGCGCCTTTTGCGTCACCTGGTCGAGCGACATCTTCAAGGCAGATCGTCGGAGTTGAAGGAATACACGCTCGGCGTCGAGGTCTTCGATCGGGGAGCCGACTTCGACCCGCGGCTTGATCCGATCGTGCGGGTGGAGGCGAGCCGGCTGCGAGGGCGCTTATTGAAATATTACGAGGCTGCCGGCGCCGAAACGGACTTGCGCATTGAGCTACCTCGGGGAGCGTACATCCCGGCATTCCGTCGTGAAATCTCCCGGGAACCACCCGAGCCGCCGCCAGTTCCAATTGCGGAACCGGCGCCAACGCCGAAAGCGAAACGCGTTTGGCCGTTAGTAGTAGGTACCGGAGTGATCGCTGTTGGCATCGCGCTCCTCTGGTTTGGCCGTGCCACCGAACCGACTCCGTTCACTAATTTCACCAGAGTGACGAATGAACAAGCACGCTGTACCACGCCAACTCTCTCCGCCGACGGTCGGACCATCGTGTATGCCCGCTACGATGAGGGCAAATGGGACCTGTACCTGAGACAGATCGGTAGTCTCGACGTCAGAAATCTTACCTCCGGCTCAAAGGGCGATGATAGACAGCCCGCTTTCTCGCCGAACCGCCAGGAGATCGCCTTCCGAAGCGAGCGGGACGGTGGCGGCATCTTCATAATGGAGCTCGTCAGTGGAGCGGTTCGACGCATCGTCAATTCCGGGTATCATCCCGCGTGGTCTCCAGATGGATCGAAGATTGCGTTTTCTACAGGCACTTTCGCCGACCCGGCAGAGAATTCGGTGGGTCAGCCGAGTTCCTTGCGCATCGTCGAGCTCGCCAGCCGAAGTGTCCGAACCCTTCAAGTCCCAGGCAATGTGCTGGAAGCCCTTCAACCCCAGTGGTCTCCTAATGGGGCTCGCATTGCGTTCTGGGGACGTGATGACAAAGGCATCCGAGACATTTGGACAATCCGAGCCGAGGGCGAGTCGCCAGCCATAATCGTCTCTCCAACTCACGATATCTGGATCGATTGGAGTCCTACGTGGTCACCCGATGGGCGGTCGCTATACTACGCAAGCGATCGCGGCGGTTCAATGAATCTTTGGCGCGTTTCTATCGATCAGAACAGCGGGCAAGTGTCGGGAACGCCTGAGCCCGTGACCACTCCTTCGGCCTACAGTGGCTGGCCTGTATTTTCGAGAAACGGCAGCCGGTTCGCCTATGTCCGAAGATTGTTTTCCAGCAGGCTTTATCGAATTAACTTCGATCCGGAACACGGCGCCGGCAAGGATGTGATGCAACCGATAACGGCCGGAGCCCGGCGGGTTCGCGAGCCAGACATGTCTCCCGATGGAACACAGCTGGTTGTACGAGTCCAGGACCCGCAGGAAGATATTGCGCTCATCAGCCCCAACGGGCGCGACATTCGAAGGCTGACGAACGATAGCTTCAGTGACCGTTTGCCGAAGTGGTCTCCCGACGGGAAATTCATCAGTTTTCTGTCGAATCGCAGCGGACAATTCGAGACATGGGCCATCAACCCGGATGGCAGCAATCTACGCCAACAAGCCCGGCCCGATGAATTTCCATCAGACCTGCCCTCAGACTTCCTTCCGCTTGCGTCTTCACCCGACCGATCTCGTGTGCTTGGACGCATTGCCACGCGAAGCGGAGGCGAGGACCTGGCTTGTTACACTCGCGCAACCGCCGAGACCTGGCGTATCCCGACGGATGCGCCGTCTCTCTCGGCAGCGTGGTTAGGGAGTAATCATCGATTTGTGTTTAGCCGCGCGGATGGCTTCTATTTCGCCGATTTGGGCACACGCCGCATCCAACCCATCGTCTCCGGCTTGAACGGCAACCTGCATTCCCGTTTCACTCTGTCGCGCGACACTCGCACACTGTTCTTTGCTCTCTCCGATGACCAGGAAGATATCTGGACAGCAAGCCGTTAAGGTCGCGGTTCGTAAACCACGTAAGCAAACTCTTTCGAATTGGGCGACCAGGAATTCACGTTAATCGTGCCCTGCCCCCCGAAGAAAGTGGTGAGCACTTCGGTCTTGGCCGGATTGCGAGCAGACATGAGACTCAGGCGCATGCCGCCCATCTTGCCGCCATGATTTTCGGTGCCCGGCGGGAATGACAAGAACACGATCCAGTTTCCGTCCGGCGAGATGTGTGGAAACCAGTCCTCGTAGGCGTCGTTGGTAATTCATAATATACTTAGCAACTCATCGTGTGCTAGACTCTGATCATGAGCAAGCAACCCATTTCTGAATTGGAACAGCAACCGTTTTTGCAGTCACTGCATTTTGCGATCAACGAAGCGATAGCTGAATACGAGAAAGAGACAGGTTGGCAAGTGAAAGCGTTGGACTACAAGATGCGGCCCGGAATCTCTAACATTGCGGTTGATATTAGCGCGGCTCGGCCAGAGGCCGAGTAGTCTTTGGTTGTTACTCAACCATCTGACATAGCGCCTCGGAATGCTCAGAGAAGGTGCGTCTCGCTAATAAATACAAGGTTTACACCGAACAATACAACCGCTCCGTAAAAGGTGTTGTTTCAGCGAGCGGGCGTACTCTCGAAGACTGCATACGATGATCTTCGGCGATCTACCGAAGAGGCGCGCATCTTGTCGGAGAAGCCCGCCTCAATCTCGAAGAGCATATCGCCAAACACGGCTGCTGATCTTCAGGCGTGGCGCTCTCGCTCCGCTTTCTCGTCATTCCCACCGGCTCCTTTCGAAAGCTTCTCGGCACGGTGAGCACCATTCGTAAGGCGTTGCTCATCCGTTCGGCTTCCGTGTTGCCGGGTACTGATGGTGCGGGTTCTGGTTTCACTTGCCTGCTCCTACTCTCTGAGATTCGTCGGTACCTTCATCTCCGAATCGAACTGTGTCCGGGGCTTCTATCCGAGATGCTAGCCACAGCACTACCTCAGCACCGCTCTTTACGATACTACCTTCAGCCACGGCAAGCACGAAGTCAATTACCTCTTTCTGCGTTGCCCTGACAGTAAGTCCCGATGGGCCAGCACGGCCATCGTGGACTGCCACGCAGCACGCTTGTTCCCGTCAGTAAAGCACTGGTCTCGAGCGAGATAGTACAGCAAATGGCCAGCGAAACAGAGACCAGCGATAGCGCCGATCTCTTCTCCGCGATACATCTCTGAGTGCCAAGCGCTTCCGAGTTTACCTTCAACACAATCACGTGTTGTTGGTTTAAATTGCAGGCTTGCGACCGCCGTATCGTTCGAGCCCGATCCGGTGTAAGTCGAAGATCTCGTCTCCAGAAATTAACTTTCCCACGGATCGGCATCCGCCAAATATCCCAGCTCCATCCCGAACGATTCGAATTGAAGTAGATCCACTTCCCGTCGGGTCGCGACTCCTCACTGGTTTAATCCTGAACAGTTTCTTGAATGCCTGACCTACGATGGCAAGGACTCTGACGCGCGTATCTCTGTGCGCTAACGCTTGTTCCACCTGATCGCGAGTCGCCTGAAAAGTAACCTCAGCACCGCTGGCATCAACGGCCTTGAGTCGGACGAAATGACGACCGGGCTCAAAGCCCACGCCGATAACGACACCGTCCACTTCCATCAAAAACGGTAACCTGTCCAGCGGAACGGGGATGTTTATTTCTCCGAATACTACCTTGGGCCGCTCATCGCTTACGCGCAACTTGTACTTTGCTGAGTGAGCTCTGTTCGGCAGAGAAGATAGAAACCGCCGTGCGGTTTGTTCGACGGAGACGCGGCTTTAAAGCTCGAATTTCAAGGAATCGTCCATCGCGTCTAGCCAACGAAGGCGAAGCCATCTCCCTCCGGCGACCGTCCGTGGAAGTACTTGGCGAAGCGGGAGTCAAAAATTTCTGCGATCTGGATGTCGATGAGATCAGCTTCCTCGGGAAAGGCGGCTGAACTCCGACTCACGCCGATTGTACGCCTGCCTGAGCATGTTGTTCGCCGTGCGACGCAAGCCCATCAGCAGGTGGCGAAACGCTGGCATTCCGAAGTGCTGTACGCTGAGGCGGCGCTCGGCTATGCCGGGAACGTTACCGGGACCACCGGATGTCCAGCCTGATCACCGCCTCACCTCCATTTCCACCTTGATTCTAATACGTGCTCGTCGGGCTACCGCCGAGCCGTCGTTTTCCACGGCCCTGCTTCGGCGCTAGCCCGCTAAGTTCGTCCAACGCTTTGCCGGTCAACTCCTTCTGTACATGACCCGCTTACCCACAACCTGCGATACCGCAAGGCTAAAGCGGTCACTGTCGTTCATGCCCTTCCGATAGTTGTATCGAAAGGCTTGCTCATCCAAATAGCGAAACAGGTGAAACGGTTCGACGCTGTAGCTTCGGTTACTTCCGGTCAGCTGTCGCGAGAAGTTCTACAAGCCATTGGTGTGAAGTTGCCGCAACGAATTTACGGCGTGGTCGATCACCTGATGCGGAGAATGCGATCAGATAGCCATCGTAGGGGAGAAGCGCGTCACTGTAGAGCGCAGAGCCCGCTTCTACGTGCTTCTTCACTTCGGTCTGGAGGGTCTTCTTCTTGCGGTCGGCGACTACCTTGGTTCGCACTTTGCCGCCACGCTCCAAGATGCCCATTACGGCAGTCTTGTCTTTTCCACCTGTGCCAGTGATCCGACGTCACGCTTGTCAACGTGCATGTTGCGGGCCTTGCCGCCGATGAAGGTTTCATCTCTTCACTTCGCCGGATAGCTGATCTTCAGCGGGCATGCCGAGTGCCAGACGGATGCGGTGATTCATAAACCATGCGGTCTTCTGAGTCACGCCGATATCGCGGTGAATCTCGTAACTGCTCACGCCGTTCTTGCAGTTCACGACCATCCACATCGCCATGAGCCATTTGTCCAGACCAAGCGGGGAATCCTCGAAGATAGTGCCGGTTTTGGAGGTGAACTGTCTACGGTCGTGCTTAGCGCCACACTGCCAACGGTTGTACTTCGGTTGAAACAGAACGTTCTTGCTACCGCAACGAGGGCACACAACACCTTCAGGCCAGCGATGCGCCATCAAGTATTCACGGCAGTTGTCAGCATCCGCGAAGTAGATGATCGCTTCTTGTAGTGTGGTCGGCCCCATGAATAGATGTTACGTTGGAACCTGATGAGTTGTCAACTATATTATTGCCCTAATTAGTTGTGGCTTCCCTGGTCCTCTGTACTATCGGCGGCATGATAATCAAAAAAAAAATGTACTGTCAAGCTAAAACTTATGAGTGTCGCGGCAACATGAGAATGTCAGGGTAAAGCAAATTAGAAATGTCAGGTTGACAGAGTCAGGCTTGGAAGGTGGCAGAAACAGGAGATCTGCTGATGAGCCAAGCCGAGAGAGACCGGCTAGTGGCATTAAAGAAAGCAGCCAAAGGACTGATCACGAGAAAGCAGGCTGCGGAGGAATTGAAGATTAGCGAGCGCCAAGTGTATCGTTATTGGCAGGACGAAGAGCGCGGGGATAAAGTGGTGATTCATCGCTGCGCGGTCATCTTTTCAATCGAAGCTCACCCTGAACGAGCAGAAGGCAATATAAATTCTTCGAGATTCCAAGCTGGGCTATTGTGGACCGACGCTGGCGTCGCAATACTTAGCCAAGAAGCACAAAATATGCGTCAGTAAGGAAACGATGCGCCGATGGATGATCGCGTGCCGGCCTATGGCAGGCTCGCAAACAGCGTGTCCAAGAGGTTCACCTATGGCGGCCCCGACGGGAGCGTTTTGGCGAACTGGTGCAGTGGGACACGTCACGAACACGACTGGTTAGAAAGCCGTGGCGAGCTGAGGTATCTGGTGACGATGATCGACGATGCCACCAGCCGGGTGTTTGCGCGATTCGTGCGGCACGATAGCGACGGAAGAGAATATGGCGGTGCTGGAGCAGTATCTTTGCCGTTTCGGACGCCCGCTGGAGTTCTACACCGATAAGGCCAGTATCTTTCACACCACGCCGAAAAAGAACCATCCGGCACGGGACGAGCCTTTGCCTACCGACAGTGATCACTCAGCAGGAACTCGCCATCGCTGGATTGCCGCGCATTCTCCTCAAGCCAAAGGACGGGTGGAGCGAAAGTTTTCGAAACGGCTCAAGATCGTTTGGTGAAAGCTGATGCGTGCCGAAGGGATTCGAACGTTGGAGGAAGCTAACGCGTATCTGGATAACCATTACTTGCCGGAATGGCAGTCGCTATCGACCAAGCGCCCGGCTTCGGCCGACGATGCGCATCGGCCACTGGGCAAACAGCATGGACTGAGGGCTATTTTATGCCGGGTAGAACGTCGGGTGGTCGCCAACGATTACACCTTTCGTGTGGGTGCACAGATGTATCAGATCGAACGAGACCAGTTCGGCCTCGGCTTGCGATTACCTCATCCGCTTCGAGCAGGCGCAATGGAGAGATAGCCGTACGGTTTGAGGGGAAGTATTTGCCAGTCCGACTTTGCGACTGTACCCCCGCAAAGCCGGACAAACCGAGTCTCCACAAACCCGCCAAAGCTCCCAAACGCAATGGCAAGAGCCGATGGATGGAGGGCTTCTTTGATCGGCCCGCTCCCAACATCGAACACGCAATCGCAATCGCCAATGCCACCAGTTAGAGCCAAAAGCAATAAGGAAAGCCGGGCAAACCACGCCCGGCTATCTTCGCGTTTCTTTAGCCCAAAACCGAAGCTCAGAAGCTCCACTGGTATGATCACACAAAAGAAAACCCCCGAGTCTTTCTCGAGGGTTCTCACCGATCACGCCGGAGCCAGCCCCGTCGCTTCGGCTTTGGGCATCCGCTCGGGCGCGACCCCTCGCGGACGGCTTAAACTTAACACGCCACTAGAAAACGGACCCTTCCGGCCTGACGTTTCTACTCTGCCCGAAACCTGTCATTTCTACTTTGCCGCGACAGCTAAAACTTATGAGTTGTGTTGTAAAGAAGTCAACATCTCTCGGCATTTGCGAAGGTCGCATTTCACATAGATGGTTGCTTCTGGGGCAATACAAGAAACGCGCCAGGACGATATCCCTCCAGGATCGCTATGGTGATGTCAATGACATCGGTTCGTATACCGAAGTTCGAGTAGACGAGCTTCAGGACGTGATCGAAGCGATCACAGAGATGTCACAAGTCGTGGATCGACCGGCGAGCCAGGTCAAAGATCGTAACTTTACTGCGATAGGGTTGCGATTGGCCGAGTAGCGTACCCGCGAGCAGCAGGCCAACCACAAGAGGCGTTCGGATCGAACTCAACCCCACCAGCTCTCCCCTGGAGCCAGATGGGCCTTGGCGACATCGGGATTGATTTCGACACCATAGCCCGGCTTATCTTGAATCGTGAAATAGCCGCCTTCCCAGAACTGCCCCTCATGCGTCACAAGCTCCGGCCACCAGGGAACCCAGTTGGCGAGTTCGTGAACGCGGAACTCGCGCATCGCAGCAGCCGAATGACAAGAGGCAATCGTACCGAGCGGACTCGCCGGATTATGCGCCGCGGTCCAGATGTAGTACATCTCCGCGTGATCCGAGATCTTCTTCGATTCGAGCAAGCCGCCGGATTTCGGTATATCGATATGCACGCCCGAGCATGCCTGCATTTCAATCAGCTTGCGGAATCCTTGCCGTCCATACAGATTCTCACCCGTACAGACGGGCACGTTGATCGACTGCGTCACCCTCTGCATGGCTTCTATATTCTCTGGAGGGACTGGATCCTCCAGCCACATCGGCTTTACTTCCTCGAGTTCCCGGCCGAGACGGATCACATCCTGGGTGTCGTACTTCCAATGGCATTCGATCGCGAAGTCCGCATCGGGTCCTAAGGTTTCGCGCACGGTTTGCATCGCCTTTACGATGCGCTGGTGGTCTTTATGAGTGAGGTTCCGGGCGTACCGATCATGCCCCGGCTCACGATACTCGGGATCGGCGCGAGGCGGGATGCCATCTCCCTGGAATTTGAAAGCGGTCCATGCCCATTTCTCGGCCTTGGCCTGCGCGATCTGTTCCCGCCACGCGCCCATGTCCTCGACGTTCTTGACCGCCTGCAGAGTTCGATAGAAGCGTACCTTGTCGCGAAAGCGTCCACCCAACAAATTGCACACCGGCGTCTGCAGAATCCGTCCGCACAAATCCCAAAGCGCGATTTCAATCCCGCTAGCAGCGGTTACGGTCACACCGGCAATGGCTCCGGCGCCCGCGCTCTGCATCAGCATCTTTGTATAGAGCTTGTCGACATTGAGGGGATCTTCGCCAACAATGATGGGCTTCAGTTTATTGAGGACCAGGTCCTTCACACCCCAGCCCCAATACGCTTCGCCGATCCCGTAGAGACCCGAATCGGTTTCGATTTTGATCAGGTTCCAATCCCAGGTGCCGCGGACGATCATCATCTTCACGTCCGTGATCTTCACCTTCTTTTGCAGCGCGGCAGCAAGCCTTTGGTAAGGCTCGGCGAAAATGCATCCGGCCGCAGCCGTTGTTTTGAGGAATTGACGTCGATTCATGGCGATGCTCGGAGACTATTTATATCAATCTCCGTTGCCGGCCGACGATCGGTTATTCGCGAAGGAAGGAAAGGAGGCGGTCCTGCAGCGCTCTGGCGGTTGTCGCGTCGGGTGTAATCACGAGCACCGTATCGTCGCCGGCGATGGTCCCTACTACTTCGGGCCATTCTTCCTGGTCTAGCGACACGGCCACCGAGCTTGCATGACCCGGAGCTGTCTTCAGAACAAGGAGGTTCTGCGCAGCAACCGCATGCCAAAGAAACTCTGAAGCCATGTACTCGATTCCGGGTCCTGTTGTGGCTTCCACCTGCCGGTAGCCTTCCGGAGTCTTGACTAGTCCCAGTTCACGAATATCCCGCGAGAGGGTGACTTGCGTAGCAACGATATCCTGAGCGGCAAGTTCTTGCGCAAGCTGGTCCTGCGTGTGGACTTTGCGCGACTTGATCAGCCGCAGGATCTGTCCCTGGCGGTAGGTTTTGTTCACCCCATGTCTCTCAACCGGGTTTCCGCCGCATCCAGCGCCCGCTTTACCGAATCCGGCGCCGTGCCACCGGGAAGAGCGCGGGTCTTCATGCCCTCCACGGGCGACAAGAATTCCGCCATTTCGGGAGTAAATTCCGGCGCAAAGGCCGCCAGTGCTTCCGATGTCCAATCGCTTGGCTTCTTGCCCGATTGCACGCTTTCGAGCACCAGCTTGCCGACCAGCTTGTGGGCCTGATGGAACGGTGTACCTTTGCGCGCCAACGCCTCAGCCAGATCGGTCGCAACTACCCAGCTATCATCCGCAGCCGAGCGCGGAAGATCTATCCTAAGGTGCACCGTCTCGGTCACGACTCTTATCATTTGCAGACATCCTCGGAGCTGGTCAACGGCGTCGAACAGCGGTTCCTTGTCTTCCTGCATATCGCGGTTGTAGGTCATCGGCAGTCCCTTCATAGTCACGAAGAGTGACGAAAGGCTTCCCCATACGCGGCCGCATTTCCCGCGAATCAGTTCAAGAGAATCGGGGTTCTTCTTCTGCGGCATCAAGCTTGAACCGCTTGTCACGCCGTCACCCAGTTCGATCCATCCCCACTCTTCGCCCGAGTAGAGAATCCAATCCTCGGCAAGGCGGCTCAAGTGGAGCATCGTTATCGACGCCGCATAAAGAAAGTCGAGCGCCCAATCGCGATCGCCGGAAACATCCATGCTGTTCGCGGTGATAGAAGCGAATCCGAGATCCTTAGCGATCGCCTCGCGATCGAAGGGAAATCCGCTGCCGGCGAGCGCGCCCGATCCCAAAGGCATCACATTCACACGCGCGCGCGCCTGATCGAGTCGCTGCCAATCTCGCGCGAACATTTCGAAGTAGGCCAGCAAATAATGAGGCCACAATACCGCCTGCGCCCGTCGCAAATGTGTATAGCCGGGAATGACAGCTTCGGGATACTTGCGGGCAAGCTTCAGTAACTCCTGCAGAAAAGCAACAAGCTCTTGCTTCGCGCCCTCGATCTCGTCCCGCAGCCATAAGCGCGTGTCGAGCGATACCTGCTCGTTGCGACTGCGTCCCGTGTGGATCTTGTCCGCAAGTCCGCCCACCCGCTCCTTGAGCTTACGGATCACAAGCGTGTGAACGTCTTCATCGTCGGCCCCTTCGAAGAAGGCCGGATCTTTTGCTTCGCCTCCGATGTGATCGAAAGCAGCGACAAGCTGATTCACCTCGTCGGCATTAAGAATTCCGACCCGACCCAAGGCGCGCGCGAAAGCCTGAGAGCCCCGGATGTCGGCATCAATCAATCTCCTGTCGAAGTGAAGCGAACCGGAAAAGCGCTCGAATACCTCCGACGGACCCGTTTCGAAACGTCCGCCCCAAAGTTTCATTCTGTGTCCAAGTTTAGTCGAGCATCATCAGCAGCAGCGCCTTCTGCGCATGCAGCCGATTTTCTGCCTGATCGAAAATGACGGAATTCTGTGATTCGGCGACACCGTCGGTGACCTCTTGTCCGCGTTTTGCCGGCAAGCAGTGCATAAAGACCATATGCTGCGGACCCGCGGCGAGCAGCGCTTCGTTAACCTGAAACGGTTCGAAAATCTGCCGGCGCGTACTGGCCTCCGACTCCTGGCCCATGCTCGCCCACACGTCCGTATACACCGCGTCCGCCGAACGAACCGCATCGTATGGATCGTTCGTCATCGTAATCGCCGCCCCTGTGCTTGTGCCGAATGCTCGCGATTGCTCAACGATAAAATCGCGAGGTTCATAGCCCGCCGGACACGCGACTGTGAAATCGATACCGAGCCGGGAGCAGCACAGCATCAAAGAATGCGCCACGTTGTTGCCGTCCCCCACGAATGCCACCTTTAAACCTTTCAGCGTGTTGAATTTTTCCTTCAACGTAAACACATCCGCCAACGCCTGACAGGGGTGATAAAGATCACTCAGAGCATTGATGACCGGAACGCTGGACCAGTGCGCTAATTCCTCGATGGTTTCCTGGCTGAATACTCTTGCCACGATCCCATTTGTCCAGCGCTCGAGATTGCGCGCAACATCAGGAAGCGGCTCGCGGTCGCCGATCGGACCCACACTAACCACACAATCGCCGCCGAGCTGTTTGATGGCCAACTCGAAGGTTAGTCGGGTTCGCAGAGATGGCTTTTCGAACAAGAGGGTCAGATACCGGCTGGCTAAGGCTTTCGTGTACCGCGCCGGCGCGCTCTTCACTTTTCCCGTCAGTTCCAGCAAGTACGAAAGTTCGTCACGCGTAAGATCGAGATCCGTGGTAAGGTCGCGCGTCTGCGCCTTCCAAACCGGTGTGGATGAGAGCGCTGCTGTCATGACAATCCTCCTTTCGTGCTGCTGTATGTTTATTCAGCTATATGAATAATTACACAGTTTGGCCCCTATCGCAACCGACGTCGGAGCCTTCCCGCGCGCTACAGCAAACTCCCCTTTACCTGCGCCCAAATTGCGATTACAATTGTCAGCGACAATACCCAAGTCCGTTTAATCCTCGAATATCGACCTCGGGCACAGGTATACTATTTATCCGCACTAGAATCGGACTTTTTCGCCGAACGAGATGTTTCAATGCGCTCGATTTCCGACAAATTACTACAATCGATGCCGCAGCTTACGATCGCTTCGATCGTAGACATCCTGCTTGTCGCTTTCCTCGTTTATCAATTTTTGATGATTGTTCGCGGTCGCCGGGCGGCTCACATCCTGGTCGGAGTGGGCATTTTGACGGCGATGTATGCCGCGTCCAGCTTCTTCGGATTAGACCTGATACGCACGATCCTGTCCACGATTGCTCCTTACGCTCCATTTGCTCTGATCGTGATGTTCCAGTCAGAGATTCGCCGTCTGCTGGCGCGCATCGGACGGCGTCGCTGGATCTCGATCGGCGGGCGCCTGCAGAAGCGGGAGTTTACGGAAGAACTGGTACTCTCTTTGGTTCAGATGTCCCAGCAAAAAACCGGCGCTCTGATCGTCTTGGAACGGGACATCGGCCTTCGCACCTTCATTGAGAGCGGCGTGATGCTGGACGCCTTTCTTTCCCGCGACCTCCTCCTGACAATTTTTCGGAGTGGCAGCCCACTGCACGATGGAGCCGTCATTGTGCTTGGGCAACGTGTCGCGGCGGCGGCGTGTTTCCTGCCGTTGACGGTTCGTCCAGGCATGGCGCGGAGCCTGGGAACGCGCCACCGCGCGGCAATAGGTGTTACTGAGGAGACGGACTGTCTCTCTCTGGTGGTTTCGGAGGAGACAGGCCGTATTTCCGTGGCGGCCTTTGGCGACATCGAGATGGATGTAACGCCAGAGCGTCTGGCGGAGCGCATCACAGCACACATCGTCCGCAGGACTACTTCCCCAACATTCCGGCAGCAGATCGGTGAGCCGGCGGAGGACCCGGCACTCGAAAGGGAAAGCTCGTGAGACGGCTGCTGGCCGAGAACATATTCTGGAAGTTAGCAGCGCTGATTATCGCTTGTGGATTCTGGTACAGCTTCGTCGGCGAAACGGAACTGGCGACCTCAATACCTGTTGCGATCCAACTTAAGAATGTTCCGCCTGACCTGGATATCACATCGGAGCCGCTCGACCGCGTCTATGTACGCCTGCGCGGTCCGGCGACGCGCTTAAATGCAGGAACCCTGACGAATGTTATCGTGGTCTTCGATCTCTCCCAAATCCATACCGAAGGCGAGCACACATTCACGCTGGACAGCACCAATTTACGTTTGCCCGCAGGCGTTCAGGTGGGTCGTGTTGTCCCCTCGCAGGTCCGGTTGACCTTTGACAACCGGATTAGCCGCGAAGTGCCGGTTGAAGTGCGTTACGCGGGACCGCCGCCGAAAGGCTATCGCATTAGCCAGCAGGAAGTATCGCCGCATCGGGTCCGGGTCACTGGGCCGCAAGCTCGTGTAGATAACATGCAAAGCGCCCAAACCGATGCAATTGACCTGAGCTCTACGGTCAGCAGCACCGAATTTCGAGTCCCGGCCTATATACCCGATCCACATGTAAGATTTGAGGGGAAACCGCCGATCATTTCCGTACGAGTTTCGATGGAGAAAATTCCGAAATAGCTATGGCAAGGCAATTATTTGGCACGGACGGCATTCGCGGCGTTGCGGGGAAGTATCCCCTCGACGCGCCGACAGCGCATGCTCTCGGACTTGCACTAGGAAAATGGGCGACGTCCAGGCAGGAAAACCCTGAGGTTCTAATCGGAATGGATACCCGCGAATCCGGTCCTTGGCTCGCTTCGCAAGTGGCGGGGGGACTCATCGAAGCTGGGGTCATTCCCAAGTTTGCGGGATTGATCACCACACCTGGAATTGCCTACCTGACGCGCACCCGGAACTTTGTTGCAGGAGTGATGATCTCTGCATCGCACAATCCCTACGAGGACAACGGCATCAAAGTTTTCGATCATTCGGGATTCAAACTGCCGGATGAACTGGAACTAGGCCTCGAACAAACGATCTTTGAACTGCTTCGCGCGGGAATCCAACCTGTACCTGCTAACCTGATCGCGGATTCCGGGCTGGACGACGCTTACGTCGACTATCTTGCCGGCATCATGTCGACTCGCCTTGAAGGCATGAAGATCGTGCTCGACTGCGCGAACGGCGCTGCCAGCGAGATTGCTCCAAAGCTGTTCGACCGACTCGGAGCGAGCACGCGCGGGATCGGCTGTACTCCTGATGGCCGCAATATCAACCTGAACTGCGGCGCATTGCACCTGGATCAGTTGCGACGAGAAGTTCTTGAAACGGGAGCCGACATGGGAATCGCGTTCGATGGCGATGCGGATCGATGCATGATGGTCTCTCACTGCGGCAAAGTCATTGACGGTGACGCAGTGCTGTTGATCGCTGGCGCGTCCATGCAGGAGGAAGGCAGGTTGCCGGGCTCCGTTCTCGTATCGACGGTGATGTCGAACCTGGGCCTGGAGAATGCGCTGAAAGACCGCGGTATTCAGATGATTCGGACGCAAGTAGGCGATAAGTACGTGCTTGAAGAGATGGTCAGACGCGGCGCGGTACTTGGCGGTGAGCAATCGGGTCACGTTATCTTTACCCAGCACGCGACGACGGGAGACGGAATGTTGACGGCGCTCAAGGTGCTCGAGATTGTGCGGCGATCGGGCAAGTCGCTCGACGAACTCACTGCGGATTTGAAGACGTACCCTCAGATTCTGGTCAACGTTCGTGTCGCCCAGAAGAGGCCGTTATCCGAGTTGCCGGTGGTTCAGGAAGAGATTCAGAAAGCGGAGTCTGAATTCGACGGCAAAGGTCGCATCCTGGTTCGATTCTCCGGCACGGAAGCTTTGGCTCGCGTTATGGTCGAAGGCGAAGATAAGGAGCGTGTAGACGCAACGGCCAATCGCATTGCCGAGCTTATTCGCGCTGAATTAGGCAGTGTTGCGAAGGCGTAGCCTGCTGTCAATGAGGTTCGGCGTTCTTAGCGGGTTCTTTCTGACCTGCCTTGGACTGATCGCTGACAGCCCGACCGTCTACGTCGGCGATCGACACCAACACCGCATTGCAGCGATTGCGACGGATGCCGTGGGGAACACACTCGTGACGGGGGGTCGTGTGTTCCTGTATCCACCGTCAGGGCGCCCGCTTCTTCCCAGCGAAAGAGCCGAGGTCTTCGTAGCGAAGCTGGATGCGACGACAAATGAGCGGCTGTGGATCCAGTATTTTTCCGGTAAAGATACTGACGTCGGAACGGCGATCGCTACGGATCGGGAAGGCAACCTCTACGTTGCCGGCACGACGAATTCTCCGAACTTCCCGCTTCGTAGTCCGCTCCAGTCCCAACCTGCTGGCGCATTCCTTCTCAAACTGTCCGGCGATGGATCACGGCTGTTCTGGTCCACATATTACGGAGTGACCGGAACCAGAGTCTCTTCCATCGCGGTGGCGCCGGATGGGGCCACCGTGCTCGGAGGCAGCGTTATTGTTGATAGGTTTCAAGACACTCGGGCGTTCGTGACGAAAATCGACGCGAATGGGAATGGGGTGCTATGGGAGAAGCAGTTCTATGGGTCCCAACTGGCGTGTAGCGGCGGCAGCAGTTGCTTCCTATCCGCGCGTCAGAACGGCGCGATGATCGCGATTGACCCAATTGGGAACATCTACGCGGCCGGTAATACCAATACGCTCGATTTTCCAACTACCACCGGCGCTTTCCTGGAAAAAGGGTATGGTCCCTACGTTTTGAAAACTCAGTCCGGCGGGCCAGGTCATCTGGTCGACCTATCTCACGAACAACCGGGTAGGTATAGGCAATCCGGTCGGTCCCGCCGATACACTGAGCGCGATCACAGTCGGACCGGATGGCAGTGTGTACCTCACAGGCGGCGGTAGTCCAAATTGGCCAACCACATCAGGCGCATATCGAACGAAGTATGAGGGCCCGGATTGGCCACCATTTGGTCCACCAGGTCCACGTAACGCGTACGTCGCGAAAATGAATGGGAATGGAACTGCTCTGCTTTACTCCACCTTCCTAGGCCATAAGGAGTCCGCGCCTGACTCAATCGCTGTCGATGCTTCCGCCAACGTGTTCGTCAGCAGCAATGGCCTCAATCGGTCGGCGGCTGACTACATAGCCGAAGTTAACCCGACGGGAAGCACGCTCCTTCTCGACAATACATACGCGAGCGGTTCGCGAGGAACGCAAATTGCGATCGATGCCGCTGGCAGGCTTCATGCAGTTGGAGGACCCGCGGGCGTGGTTACAATCGTTGACCGCACCCCTCCGCCCTCCGGAATGTCCGGTGTGGCGAATGCGGCTGGATCAAGCGTCGTCGGACGTGTGGCTCGAGGGGAGTTGATCTCCATCTACGGTTGGTCCCTCGGGGATAGCGTCTTCTTTGATGACGCGCCGACATCAGTGCTCTACTCGTCACCGACCCAGATAAATGCGATTGTCCCTTTTGCGCCCAGTGGCCGAGAACGCGTGACGATCAGCGTCAGAAAGAATGGAATCGAGACGGCGCGAGGCGTAGTAGCGATCACGGAAGCGCAGCCGGAAATCTTTAAGCTGCGATCCCTTCAGGCAGCAGCGCTGAATGAAGATGGTTCAGTGAATTCGGACACCAATCCAGCCAAAGCGGGCTCGCTTATAGCGGTATGGGGCACGGGTACTGCAGGTTGGCCGACCGATATCAGCGCCGGATCAACGAATCCCTTTTCGCCGCTGCTTTACCTTCCCGTGGGCGCAAGCGTGGATTATAGTTCAGCATCGCAGATCACATTCGCCGGAGCTGCTCCGGGATTGTCGGTAGCATGTGAGTTGTCCGGCGCAATCAGCAAGTGAATTGTCCGGTCCAGGAGCGGGTGGGAAAAGCTGAAGGATGTGGAAGCCATCGAACAGCAGATACCGGCCGCAGAAATGGAGCGGATGATGAAACTACAGGAAGTGATCTTGAAGGCGATGGCGGGCAAGCTGACATGGATTGCGGCAGCTGAGATCATCGGAGTGACTGACCGTACGATGCGACGGTGGCGAGATCGTTGGCAGAAGCACGGCTACAGCGGTTTATGGGATTGCCGGAAGAAGCGTCCCAGCCCGAAACGAGCGCCGGTCGAGCAACTGCAACAGGTGCTGCAACTATACCGGGAACGGTATTTTGATTTCAACGTACGGCACTTTCACGAGAAGCTTGTCGAAGTCCACGACATCCATTTCAGCTACACATGGGTGAAGACAGCCTTGCAAGAGGCGGGGCTGGTGAAGAAGCGCAAGAAGCCGGGTTCCCATCGGAAGCGACGACCGCGGCGGCCGTTGCCGGGAATGATGCTGCATATCGACGGCAGTAAACACCGTTGGTTTGGCGACCAGCGCCAGTACGAGTTGATTGTAGTGCTGGACGACGCGACCAGCGAGATTTATTACGCGCAACTGATGGAAGCCGAAAGCACGCGCACGATCATGATGGCGTTACGAGAGGTCATCGAGAGCAAGGGTGTCTTCTGCTCGTTGTACAGCGATCGCGCTGGCCATTTCTTTGTCACCCCGAGGCGGGGCGAGCGGGTTGATCTGACGCATCCGACGCAGGTGGGGCGAGCGTTGCAGGAACTCGGGATCCGAATGATCCCGGCGTATTCACCGCAGGCGCGCGGTCGCATAGAGCGTAACTACGGAACCTGGCAGGGACGCCTGCCGCAGGAGCTGCGGCTGCGCGGAATTACTGACGTCCACAAAGCGAATGAATTTCTACGCAACGAGTACATTGCCGAGTTCAACCACAAGTTCATGGAGAAGGCGGCGCAGAAAGGCACCGCGTTTGTACGGGTGCACCGTCGCGATCTGGACTGGATCTTCAGCGTGCAACACGAACGTATGGTGAATCGAGACAACACGGTCGTGATCGGCAATCGTGTCCTGCAGTTGGAGAAGACTCGATGGAAAGATACCTTGGCCGGGCAAACAGTGACGGTGCACGAGCATTTGGACGGACGGGTGTCGATTCGCTATGGTCCGCAGCTCATCGCCGAATATGCCGGCGATGGATTGCCACTCGCATCGCCGAGACGCAAACACACCGCTAAACTCTCGAAGCGGGTGGCGGCCTAACGCAATTCGGAAGAAGACTTGGATTGAAACTGGAGGCTCTGCCTCCAGACCTCCGGGATTTAACGCTTTTGGCCAGGATTGCTGGAAGCGGAGCGAGCCTTAAACTCGCTCCCGCAATCCCGGCCCTGAGTCGGCGCTCGAGTTGCTTCCCAGCAGCGCTCTGTTTTCTGCTCAGGTGACCGAAGCCTAATCGATCCCGGTAACCTATGGCAAGACCGGACAGTTCATTTGCTAATTAAACCGGACATCTTGACGTGCTCCCAACACGGAGCTGCTCCGGGATTGATGGCGGGAGTCTTCCAAACTAATGTCAGGCTGCCCGAGAAATTCTACGGGCAGGAAGTTTCTATGGTTCCGTTGTATCCGTTCAGCGGAAATGAGGTTGGCGGCCCGGCTTATGTGTATGTGAAATAGCCGTGAGGATCGGTCACCGGCTCATCGTTCATCTCGCTGCTCGCATAGAACATGCGTAGTTGTCCTTTTGGTCTTCATAGACTTCGCTTGCTGCGTTCGCTCCAGCCACTCCCGCAGGGGGCCTTATCGCGCTTCACGGGAGGGATCCGCGGCAGGCCTTCCTCCGTGGTGAGGCTTAGCCACCGCTATACCTGCAGCATCAACCTGTGCAGTTCACCCGTCGTATTCCAGTTGCGAATGGTCATGCTTTTATACGCGGCGTGGTTTACGAGCTTGGGCAGATGGCTTTGACTCGCTTTTTCAATCAGCCTCCGGAAATAGAGAACTCCGCTGCTTTCAAACCCCTCGTCTACTCCCTCTTTCAAGCTAATCGCCGGCAACAACTCGCGTGCGCAAAGCGGCGGCTTAATAAAGACCACGTCGTATCGGTATCGCTCGGGGTCACTTCCAAAACCCGGAGGAGCTTTTTGCATAACATTCTGAAGCTGGTCTTGAGTCACGACGACCACCACAGAAGAACAGCCGAAGTCTTTTACCAGAACCTCTTCCATCCTGGCGGACAGCTTGATCGGATCCTTGAGCTTGCTATCGAGTAATACGTTGCCACTCTGGATGTATGTGGTTACGTTTCTGAAGCCGGCGCGCTCGAAGGACGCTCGTAGATCCGGCATCCGAATGAGATTTTTCCCGCCTACATTGATGCCACGAAGGAGAGCCAGGTATCTCATTCGTTACGAACTTCGATGTGCTTGCTGCCCGGCTTGCGGCGGAGGGCCTCTTTCCACAAGCCTTTCAAGTCCTTATAGGCGCGTTCAAAGTTATCCCGGATTTCAAAGGGCGTGGCGGCCGCAAGCGCGCGCGCTCCTCCCAGGACATAGGGAGCTAACGTCGATTCCTCAGTGGCCCTGGGCAGCGATTTCGGAGCAAATGCAGTAAACACCATTGCGATGATCACGATAACAATGAAGCCGCGAGCCAGACCACATGCTCCTCCGAGTAACCGGTCGGCCCACGAGAGACCGATAATCTTCAGCATCCGCGTCAGAAGCGCAGCGATCAACGAACCCGCGATCAATACGCCGAAGAACACGATTAGATAGCCTGCGATCGCGGAGACCGGCCGCGAGCCTACGTAGGGAAGAAGAAAGCCTGCAACCATTCCACCGGACCACGAGGCGCAGAAAAAGCCAACGATCAGAGCAAGAAATCCGATTCCCATGCGCACGAATCCTTCCCGAAACCCATGTGCAATCGAAATCAGCAATGCGAGGATGAAAATCCAATCCAGCCAATTCATAGATCGTGTCCCGTGAGCAGACGATAGGCCTCGCGATATTTCTCGCTGGTCCGTCTGGCGACGTCCGCGGGTAATGCCGGAGCGGGTGGCTGTTTATTCCAGTGAATCGCCTCCAAATGGTCGCGGACAAATTGCTTGTCGTAGGAAGGCTGGGGGCCGCCGGGCCTGTATTGATCCTCAGGCCAAAAGCGCGATGAATCGGGAGTCAGAACTTCGTCTGCCAAAATCAGCTTTCCATCGAAATACCCGAACTCGAATTTCGTGTCCGCGATGATGATTCCCTTCGTCTCCGCGTACGCAGCAGCGCGGTGATAAATCGTGAGCGTCAGATCCCGTAGCTTGCTGACCAATTCCTCGCCCAACTTTGCGCAAGCCTGTTCGAACGAGATGTTGATATCGTGACCGCTTTCGGCTTTGGTCGCAGGAGTAAAAATCGGTTCGGGCAACCGGCTGCTCTCCTGCAATCCCGCGGGCAGTTTGATCCCACAAACCGAGCCCGAACCCAGATATTCCTTCCAGCCCGATCCTGAAAGATATCCACGCGCAACGCATTCCAACTGAACCATCTCAGCCCTTTTCACCAGAACGGAACGGCCTCGGAGTTGATCGGCAAACGGCCGCAACTCCGGCGGATATTGGTTAACATCAGCGGTTACGACATGGTTATCAACCGTTTCACGCAGAAAATCGAACCAGAACAAGGAAAGCCGGTTCAGTACCTCTCCCTTCTGCGGAATACCGGTCGGCAGAATGTAATCGAACGCCGAGATACGGTCCGTCGTTACCAGGAGCAGGCGATCATCCACCTCGTAGATATCGCGAACCTTGCCGCGCGCCCGCAACGGTATACCCGGCAGATCAGTCTGCGTCAAAACGTCTGAAGTGGAGGCCACGAGTAAATCTTACACGTGACACAACTCTGAGATCACTTAAAGTTGTTATTCGCTAGAAAAATCCGTTTGGCAAAGATATTGCACTCTTTTACGGTGAGGGCTGCAAAGCGACTTACCCCTCCACTCCGGCGGCGACCCTTTCGGGGGCTGCCGCCGTTTTTGGCTCGGAGTTATCGCATTATAACTGGACTTTCAAATCAGACCAGTCCAGCGGTTTTCCGGAGTAGATCGCCTCCCTGGCCATGATCGCGGTCAATGTGCTCTCAACAGCATGGAAGGCGGCGTTTTCCAATTTTCCGGATCGAATCCCATCAATGAAGGCGTTTGTCGCGTCGAATGTGATATCGCCCTTTGAGGTGTCCGATTGCACGATTTCCGGCGGAGCTCCTCGCTCGGACTTGTTGTATACTTCGTAGCCTTTGCGCGTGGTCCGAACGGTTCCTTTCTCACATAGGAAGACTTCCCCGATATCGGTGTAGCCGCCTGCAGTGAACTGGCTCGCGGAAAAGCTGAACACCATCCCATCTGCAAATTCGAACGTCGCCCCCAAGCTATCGAGAATGTTGCCCGGCTGTTTGCGAACCGCCCGAGCGCCGTAGCCGCTCACTTTCGGCGGGATGCGTTCCGATGAACCAGTTCACGACATCGAGGTTGTGGCAGTTCTGCTCCACGATAATGTCGCCCGAGTACTCGCGATAGTACAGCCAATTCCGCACCTTCTCCTCACTCGCGGGATGTCCGCTGCGAAGCGGGAGGCCGCCGCCGATCCAGGCTGCCCGGACCATGGCGAATCGGGCCGAACTCGCCGGACTTCACCCTGTCGTAGGCCTGCCGGTAGTCGACACCGTATCGCTGCTGGAAATCGAAGGAAATGCGTTTCGATTTATCGGCTTTTCTCGCTGCGGCGAGCACGCGTTGACAACCGGCGACGTCCACGCCCGCAGGCTTTTCCAGAAGATATGCTTGCGAGCGGCGACACGCCATTCGAAGTGCTCGGGATGCAGGTAGGGCGGTGTCGCGATATAAACCGCATCGACATCCGACGCGAGCAGATCCTTCGCGTTCTTAAAGGTCTTCGCCCCGAGAACTTTTTCGGTAGCCTTCTTCAACTGATCGTCGTAAATGTCGGCAGACGGCGGCGACGCGGCAGAACTCATTCTTAGCGAAAAGGCCGGTCACATGCAGTACCCCGGTTGCCAACGCCTATGCACACCCAAAGTCACGGCGGAGTTCGCCTGCGACCCACGCACCGTCTCCGGTTTCAGGATGAGCAGACCGGCGCCGGCGGCTGCCGTTCCAGTTACAAAATCTCGTCGGCTGCTGTCAGTGTTCATCAATGTCGCCTCCAGTGGAATTCCGCGGCCGGCTAAGTCGAACTGATTAAAGGAACACCGCGGCGCTCCCATTATACTGAGATTGCCCCGAATGAAGCTGTCCATCCTGGTGCCCGTTTATAACGAGCGGGCGGTCGTCGAACGGAGTCTCGCGCTCGTGCTGGCGGCCCCGCTGCCGGAAGACATGCAGCGTGAGCTGATTCTCGTTGACGACTGCTCCACTGACGGAACATCCGCGATTTTGCAGCGATTTGCCGCTTCGGAGAGCGCATTCGCCTGGTCCGTCATCCGGTGAATCGTGGAAAAGGGAGCCGCAGTACGAACAGCCATTCAGCATGCGTCCGGTGATTTTTGCCTGGTGCAGGATGCCGATCTTGAATACGACCCATCTGAATATCCGCGCTTGCTGAAGCCGCTGCTCGAGGGCCACGCCGACGCAGTTTTCGGTTCGCGTTATCTTCGCGGAGAACAGACTCGCGTCCTGCCGTTCTGGCACTCGATGATCAACAAGTTCCTGACGCTTGTATCGAATATGTTCTGCAATCTGAACGTGACAGACATGGAGACCTGCTACAAGGTCTTTCGTACGGACCTGTTGAAGAGCATTCCGATCCGGTCCGATCGATTCGGCTTCGAACCGGAGATCACGATGAAGTCGGCCAAGCGAAAGCTCCGCATCTACGAAGTTCCTATCAGCTATCACGGCCGCACTTATGAGGAGGGCAAGAAGATCGGATGGAAGGATGGGCTCAAGGTCTTCGGCGTCATTCTCCATTTCTGGCTGATTGACGATCTGTACATCGAGCCGTATGGCCGGGGATCGCTCAATAACATCACAGGCACTCCGCAGTACGTATCGTGGATGACTTCCCTGCTCCGCCCCTATGTCAAAGACACCGTGCTCGAACTCGGCGCCGGCATCGGCAACATCGCCGGACGCCTGATGGGCAAGCGATCGCATTACATTGCAAGTGAAAAAGATCCGCTTTATCTCCACGCCCTGCACAATCGCTTCCTGCGAACACCCAACGTCACTGTGCGACATTTGGATCCTTCCAATCCGGCAGACTTCGAGCCATTGCGCGATTCGGTCGATACCGTCGTTTGCTTGAACGTACTCGAATATGTTGATGATCCATCGCGAACGGTTCGAGCGATCGCAGAAACCGTCGAGGCAGACGGGGCTTTACTGGTACTCGTGCCACAAGGGCCGAACCTTTTCGGTAGCATCGATCGAACGCTCGGTCATAAACGTCGCTTCCGGCGCGGTGAGTTGCAGGCAATCCTGGAGGCCAGCGGCTTCGAAGTGATTCGATGGATGCAGTTGAATAAGATGAGTACTCCGGCCTGGTGGATCTACGGCCGGCTATTGAAGAGCCGCAACATCAGCAAAGTAACGATGAAGCTTTTCGACAAGACGGTCTGGCTGTGGCGGCGGCTGGAGTGGGCGCTGCCATGGCCCGGATTGTCCCTGATCGTTGTGGCGCGGCGTTCCGGGTCTCCGAAGCTAACGTAATCAGTAACTTGCTGGCCTCTTCGATTTTCCTGAACGGGTCCATAAAAATGTTCGATGGGCAAATATGGGGTCAAGACCTTTCGAATCAATCGCCTGTAGTTCATAATTGAATTGATCAACGAGCCACGCCTGGATGTGCTTGTCCGCCCGACACACGACAGTCGGCAGGGGCCTCGGCCACACGCCTAGCTCAAGGAGAGGAATGAATAACCAACTACAGGACCGTCTGAGCCTTCCTTACGCCGAATTGGAAGACCTCAATCTGAAAGCGAAGGAAGACCGCAAGAATCGCGTTTGCGTTAAGAAGATTCAGGAACAGCGCCTCAAGTACCTTACCGACACCAAGAGCATCAAGGCCGTTACCCTGCTGTTCAGCGACCTCGAAGGCCGCCTGCACATGCTGGACTACGACAAGAAATTCCTGGTGAAGAGCTGGGATAACCTGACTTTCGACGGTTCCTCAATCCGCGGCTTTACGGCACAGCGCGAAAGCGACCTGCGCCTCGGGATCGACTGGAGCGCATTTTACTGGGCCCCGTCCGACATCTTCGGCGCCGGTAAGGTGCTGGTCTTCGGTGAAGTCATCGACAAAGACGGCTCCCCATATGCGGGCGATATTCGTGGTGTCCTGAAGAGCTATGCCGAAAAGCAGTACAAGACCAACGGCTACACCTTAAACGCGGCCAATGAGATCGAGGGATTTCTCTTCCAGGGCCCGGACGCCGAGCGTAGTTATCACGAAAAGGGAAAGTTCGATTACGTCAACACCGGCGGCTACTATCATTCACTGCCCGGCGATCCGCTCCGCCAGTTTATCGACACGAGCGCGGAAGTGCAGCGCGCGATGGGCTTCGAGAATGAGAAGGACCACCCGGAAGTCGCGCCCTCTCAGTTTGAAATCAACTATAGCTATGGCGAGGTCGTCGCCGCGGCCGACCAGATCCAGCTTTACAAGCTGATCTGCCGCCAAGTCGCGACCAAGATGGGACTGACAGCGTCCTTCCTGCCGAAGCCGGTAGTCGGTGTAAATGGGAACGGCATGCACACGAATGTTTCAATCACCAGAGACGGCAAGAACCTGTTCTGGGATCCCGAAGGCGAAGAAAAGATGAGTAAATTCTCCTGGGAGTTCGTGGATCGCATTCTCAGCCATGGCAACGACATCTGCCTGCTTCTGAACTCCAGCGTAAACGCGTATCGGAGGCTTGATCCTCACTTCGAAGCACCAAACCAGATCAAGGCGTCGGCAACGGACCGCGGCTCGATGGTTCGTATTCCGATCGGCAATGAGCGCAGTGCGCGAGTCGAAGTTCGATCGGTTGCTCCCGACGCGAATCCGTACATGGTTCTGTTATCGGTGTTCCAGACCGGTCTCGATGGCGATATCGCCGACGTGAAGAACCTGCGTTCTGCAAAACGCTATTTGCCGGATAACATCTACGACGCCCTTACCAACTTCCGCAAGGCCGAGTGGACGTCCAAGCTGCTGGGAGAAGATGTGAAGGCTCGTTACGCGGATCTGAAGCAGGCTTCCGCCGACCGATGCCCGCGACTCCTCGGCACGTTCGTCAAGGCGCCGGAGGTTCAGTACCATCACGAGGTCTACAATCAGTTCCTTTGGAATATGTTTTAGATCGAACTTACGGTTAGATATTCGAGGCGTCGCGTGGTTGCGCGACGCCTTTCCTCTAAGGGCTGTAAAATGAAGTATCCACGTTGCCAACGGATACTCCCGCTGCGATCCGCACCATCGACCTGACCAAACGATACCGGTCGGGCGACACCGACCTGACCATATTTGAAAATCTCAATCTTGAAATCGCCTCGGGCGAGCGATTGGCGCTCGTAGGTGAGTCAGGAGTGGGCAAGTCCACTCTTTTGCACCTTTTAGGAGGTTTGGATCGTCCAACCAAAGGTAGGATCTTTTTTGGCGATAAGGAGATTACTTCGCTCGACCAGGCGGAGATGGCTGACTTTCGCAACCGCCAGATTGGGTTCGTTTGGCAGACTCACCATCTACTCCCGGAGTTCACCGCGCTTGAGAACGTTATGATGCCGCTGCTCGTACGTGGTGGAGCGACGCCGCGATGCGGCAGGGAAAGCGCAGCAGAGGTTGGAAGAAATGGGTCTGGGTCCGCGCGCACTACACAGGGCAGGTGAGATTTCCGGAGGTGAGCAGCAGCGGGTGGCGATCGCTCGGGCGCTGGTGACAGATCCGCAAGTTTTGTTGGCGGATGAGCCCACAGGCAATTTAGACCATAAGACTGGGGAGAAAATTGCCGATCTTTTTAGTGAAGTTCACCGTAAAAATCGGCTGACTTCCGTTTTCGTAACGCACAGTATAGTGTTCGCCAATCGGTGTGACCGGATACTTCGGCTTGAGGAGGGGCGCTTGGTTGAAGATACTTGCCGCGCGGAGTTCGAGAGACGCGATAATCAGATTGTAGAGCAGGGCTCTTTCGCCGGCTTGCAGGGCGAGGATCCGCCCTTGAAGACTGCAAGGGGAGAAGACGGTACGAACTATGTTTGAACGGTATACCGAGAAGGCCCGGCGCGTGATTTTTTTCGCGCGGTATGAGGCAAGCCAATTCGGCAGCCCTTACATCGAAACCGAGCACCTGTTGCTCGGTCTGCTTCGAGAAGATAAGGCGCTGGCGAATCGCTTCCTGCGCTCCCACGCCGCCATCGAATCGATTCGTAAGCAGATCGAGTCTCACACGACGATCCGCGAGAAAGTTTCGACTTCGGTGGATTTGCCGCTGAGCCATGAATGCAAGCGCGTGCTTGCTTATGGGGCGGAAGAAGCCGAGCGCCTCAGCCACAAGCACATTGGGACTGAGCATCTTTTGCTCGGTCTGCTTCGTGAAGATAAATCCTTCGCCGCCGAGATCCTGCACGAGCGTGGATTGCGGTTGTCCCAGGTTCGCGAAGAAATCTCAAGGCAATCCTCCGAGAAGATGTCGGCGAGCCGGCCGAAGGAAAGCTCGTTGTTAGCCGAGTTCAGCCGCGACTTGACGCAGGCTGCCATGGACGGTTCCCTTGATCCGCTCATCGGGCGTGATCACGAACTGGACCGGGTCATACAAATCCTCTGCCGGCGCACGAAAAACAATCCGGTCCTAATTGGAGAGCCGGGTGTCGGTAAGACCGCAATCGTGGAGGGCTTGGCCCAGCGGATCGCGGAGGGCGACGTTCCATCCTTCCTCGCAGACAAGCGTATCCTTGCCCTGGATCTGTCCCTCATCGTCGCAGGCACCAAGTATCGCGGACAATTTGAAGAACGGTTGAAAACAATCATGAAGGAGTTGATGGAGAATCAGAACGCCATCATCTTCATCGATGAGCTACATACTCTGGTGGGAGCCGGTTCAGCCGAGGGATCGCTGGACGCTGCGAATATTCTCAAGCCGGCCCTGTCGCGAGGCGAGATTCAGTGCATCGGCGCCACAACGCCCGGCGAGTATCGGAAGTCGATCGAGAAGGACCGCTCGCTCGAGCGCCGTTTCCAAGCGGTGAAAGTTCCGCCGCCCAACGAAGCGGATGCGATTCGCATTCTCTTCGGTATCAAAGAACGGTACGAGAAATTCCACGCTGTCGCGTACACCGACGACTCCATCGAAACAGCAGTCTTTACCTCATCCCGCTTCATTCCGGATCGCTTCCTTCCGGATAAGGCAATCGATTTGATCGATGAAGCCGGCGCTCGCGTGAAGTTGCGTCAGACAACGCTGCCGCCGGAAGTCGCCGACATTCAGAAGCGGATCAAGTTCATCGTGCATCGCATGGAGAATGCGATCGCGAACCACGAGTTCGAGAAGGCGCGCTTCTACTCGGATGAGGAGCGCAAGGAACGCGAGAATTTGCGTCTGCTTCGAGAGAAATACAACCTCGACGACACCTCAACGGGTGTAGTCACGAAGGATGACATCGAAGACGTCGTTGCCCGCTGGACAGGCGTACCGATGACGGCGATTCGCGAGGAAGAGGTCAACAAGCTCCTCCGCATCGAAGAGGAACTGCACAAGCGTGTAATCAGCCAAAACAAGGCGATCGGCGCTCTGGCTCGCGCGATTCGACGCTCACGCGCAGGATTGAAGTCGCCGAAACGTCCCGCGGGGTCCTTTCTGTTCCTGGGTCCGACGGGTGTCGGCAAAACCGAGGTCGCCCGCGCTCTCGCCGAGTTCCTTTTCGGTTCAGAGAAATCGCTAATTCGGTTCGACATGTCCGAGTTCATGGAGAAGCATTCGGTTTCGAAGCTGATCGGCTCGCCGCCCGGATATGTCGGCTATGAAGAAGGCGGTCAGCTCACCGAGCGCGTCAAGCGTCAACCGTACTCAATCGTTCTCCTCGATGAAATCGAGAAGGCGCATCCGGATGTTTATAACATCCTGCTTCAAGTCTTTGAAGACGGCCAGTTGACCGACGGCTTGGGCAACACAGTCGACTTCAAGAATACGATTCTCATCATGACCTCCAACCTCGGCGCCCGGCACCTGGAAAAACGCCAGGGCATCGGATTTGGCGTTCACAGCGACGCGATTCCCGGCGAAGGTCGAGGATATGGTGATGGCTGAGGTGAAGCGGGCGTTCAACCCCGAATTCCTCAACCGTCTCGATGAGACAATCCTCTTTACTTCGCTGTCCGATGAAGATTTGCTCAGATCATTCATTTGTTGGTGGAGCAGATCAACCTGAACCTCGTTGCGAAGCAGATTCACATCCGTCTCACGGACGAAGCTGCCCGCTACGTGCTCGAGAAGAATTCGGATCGCGCCTACGGAGCCCGACCGCTGCGGCGAGCCCTGCAGAAGTACATTGAAGATCCGTTATCCGAAGCGATCATTCAAGGCTCTCTGCCGCGACCCGCGGAATTGGAAGTTTACTTGGGCGATACGGGCATTTATTGTCGTCAGATTAGCAAAGATGACAACGGCGAAGAAGTGACGGTGGGTGCAGGAACCGAAGTAGCAGGTACGCCACTTTACATTTTCTAACGCTCACGCCAGTTATCAGGGCCAGCATACATCCTATGCTGGCCTTTTTATTTGCAACCACCGACATTAAAACGAATTAATATCACTCTTGGACACTGGTATTTAAAGGTTATACTCAATAATCCTATTAGGTTCGGAGATCCTATGAGCCAGCCGACGGCGGACTCGGATTGCGAGGTCCGTCAATTAAGGGATCGTGTACGCATCCTGGAGGCGATGTTTCATCAATCCAGCGAGCTGATCTTCACCCTTGACCGGGAATCTCGTATCACAGGACTCAACGAAACTGCTGAACGGGTCCTCGACTGTTCCGAAGACGAACTCATAGGTGTGCCGTTCGATGAGCTTATTTCCCCGCGATCGCTTGCCGATGGCCCGCAGTTTAACGCTGTATTCACGTCAAAACACGGCAAGACCATACCCGTGGAAATTCGCAAGGAACGCCGGGTGGTAATTGCGCATGACCTCCTCGAAAGGCAGGCGGTTGAAGAGAACTCTATGCAAGCCCAGAAGATGGAAACTCTCGGCGTTCTGGCGGGCGGCATCGCGCATGACTTCAACAATCTGCTGACAGGTATTCTCGGCTACGCTTATATGCTTTCTCATGAGCCACAGCTAACCGCTAATTATGGAGAGGCGCTGGAGGTAATCATCAAATCATCAGAACGTGCGGCGCAACTTACAACCCAATTGCTGAGCTTCGCCCGTCAAAATAAACGCCCTGTGGTTCCCGTCGACCTTCACCTGACCATCCATGAAATTGTCCAGTTGCTCAATCGCACTATCGACAAAAAAATTCGAGTAAGCGCGAATTTAATTGCATCTCGCTGCCATGTAATGGCCGATGCGGGGCAAATGTACCAGGTCCTATTGAACCTCTGCCTAAATGCCCGAGATGCGATGCCCGATGGCGGCGAATTGAAAATAACGACCGGAAACACGAGCACTGGCATCGTAATCTCCGTGTCCGATAACGGCGCGGGCATCCCCTCCGGCATTCGCCAACGTATTTTCGAGCCATTTTTTACGACGAAGGGTCCGCACCAAGGTACTGGAATGGGGCTTTCGATCGTTCGTGCCATAGTTCGTAATCATGGCGGGTCGATCAGACTCGACCCCGAGATCACTCCAGGAACAACATTTCACGTCACATTTCCAATCTGCAAGAGCGCGACATCCTCTGCATCTGCCCGCAAGCAGAGATATACGGGATCCGGCCGAATTCTGGTCATAGAGGATGAAGAGTTCGTGCGGCAGGTGATTTCGCGTATGCTCACAGTCCTTGGCTACGACGTCCATTGCAGTCCTGACGCACAGGCAGGAGTCGACTACTTTCTCCACCATCACCATGAAATAGATCTTGTGATAGTGGACTTGGTGATGCCGTCGATGAATGGCAGAGAGTGCGTGCGTGCGCTGCGCGATATTGATCCGAATGTCCGGATCATTCTGTCGAGTGGGTACGGCAATGGAGAGATCTCGGGGGTGGAGTTTCTGCCCAAGCCGTACCAACCCGAACAGCTCGCCGGCGTGGTTCGCCGCGCGATTCGAAAACGACAGTTAGAGCCTCTGCAAACTGATACTGCCGTTAGAAGTCGTAAGTTCCACGTAAGGTCCGCCCGATCCGATCTTGCCGTCGGCACGATTCTTGGAAATGCTCCCCTGAACCGGCAGGTCGGTATGGAAGCTCCCGTTAGATGTGCTCGCTCGAAGTTGCGCGTTGGCGTTTTCCGGCAGACGTGAGATCGATCTTGGCATTCGAGGTCGACACACGAATGCTGTTTCCGTTCAAAGAACGCATTTTTAAGCGTCACCCCGCCATTCGAGCTTTCCAGCCGCACCGGTTTGCCCTGCTCCGGATTCGACAGATCAACGCGAATATGTCCGTTGGAAGTCCGGCCGGTGACCGCGCCTACATGATCATTCACGTCGATGCCTCCGTTGGAAGTTTCAACATCCAGCGCGCCTTTGCTGTTGTTGACACGAACCGCTCCGTTCGAGGTGCGAATGCGAGCGGCTCCATCCAGATCGCGTGCTTCCACGTGGCCATTGGAACTAACGATCCGATCCAACTCCACACGCCTTGGCACGTGAATCGTATACCGCGCTCCCACATTTCCGTGCGGTCCGCTGGGACGAATCGTACGAATCTGGACCCCGTCCGCGGATTGCTGGATATCTATACGGGTTGCCTTCAAAAGATCTTCGCGTCGCGGCATATTTTGCGCCCGTGACCTCGATCGTATCCCTGTCCCAGCCGGAGATTTCGACCGAGCCGTTTAGATTCTCTACGGATAACCTGGCGCCCGGCTTCATCGTGTACGACTGAGAGAAGTTCTCACTGAACCGATCCGACCGTTCGCCCCACATTTCGTCGCATCCCGCCAGTATTAATGAAAGGGCACATACACTTAGCAAGCTAGATCTCATTCCGGCACCTCCTCCTTTTGAATGCAATACGAGCGAAGGGTCGAAAGAGTTCCTTATGTTACCTTGGGGGTAATCCCCATGAAAAAATTGTTGGCCTTGAATCGCGGTGAAATCGCGATCCGTATCCTTCGCGCCGCAACCGAACTCGGCCTTCGCACGGTAGCCGTTTATTCTCAAGAAGATCGGCTCAGCCTGCACCGGTTCAAGGCGGACGAAGCATACCAGATAGGCCACGGTAAGGGTCCCGTCCAAGCTTATTTGCGACGTAGAGAATATCGTATCGCTCGCCGCCGAAAAAGGCGTGGACGCGATTCATCCGGGTTACGGCTTCCTCTCCGAAAATCCGGCCCTTCCCCGAGCCTGCGAGCGTGCAGGAATCACGTTCGTCGGCCCGAGCGCGGATCTACTGGATCTGCTCGGCGAAAGACCGCCGCCCGACGGCTTGCCGAACAAGCAAAGATCCCGACTGTTCCGGGTACGCAGGAGCCGATCAGCGATCCTAAAAGGCCGCGGCAGTCGCAGAAAAGATCGGGTTTCCGCTGATCATCAAGGCTGCATTCGGCGGCGGCGGCCGCGGAATGCGGGTGGTCGAGCGGGCGGAAGATTTCGCCGCGCGAATGCAGGAAGCGCGACAGGAAGCAGGCGCTGCGTTCGGTAACGATGCCGTATTTCTCGAACGCTACATCCCGCGCGCCAAGCATATCGAAGTACAAATACTCGGTGACAAGCACGGCAATATTCTGCATCTATACGAGCGCGATTGCTCGGTTCAGCGGCGGCATCAAAAGGTTGTGGAAGTTGCTCCGGCGGTGAATTTCGATCCGAAAATCCGCCATGAGCTTGCGGAGGCCGCGGTAAAACTCGCCCGTACCGCCGGCTATTACAATGCCGGAACGGTCGAATTTCTAGTCGATGCAGATACAGGCGAATGGTTCTTCATAGAAGTGAACCCGCGTGTGCAGGTTGAGCACACGGTCACCGAGATGGTTACCGGTATCGACATTGTTCGCGCACAGATCCTTATCGCCCAGGGCGAAACATTGCAAGGCCCGGTGATCCGTTTGCCGGAGCAGAAGGATGTACCGCTGTACGGGTACGCGCTGCAGTGCCGGGTCACAACCGAGGATCCTTCCAACCGTTTCGTTCCGGACTACGGCCGGATTCAGACGTATCGCTCCCCAGCGGGGTTCGGCATCAGGCTCGACGCGGCCTCAGCCTACGGCGGAGCTGTAATCACTCCGTATTACGATTCACTGCTGGTGAAGGTCACGGCTTGGGGCCGCGACTTTGAGGTTGCCGGTCAGCGCATGGATCGTGCCTTACGCGAGTTCCGCGTCCGTGGCGTAAAAACGAATATCCCTTTCCTTGAAAATGTCATCCATCATCCAGACATTTCAACGCGGCGACGTCACCACGCGCTTCTTGGATGACTCACCCGAGTTGTTTCAGTTTTCCAGCCGGCGGGATCGCGCAACCAAGCTGCTGACGTACCTCGGCGAGATCATCGTCAACGGAAATAAAGAACTCGCGGGCAAGAAAAAACCATCGGGCCTTCGCCCGCCGCCGGTACCGGCACACGATCCGTCTGCGCCACCTCCCGGTACGAAACAGTTGCTCGACCAACTCGGACCGCGGAAATTTGCGGAGTGGACTCGCTCGCAGACCCGGTTGCTTGTGACCGATACAACATTTCGCGACGCTCATCAGTCGTTGTTCGCGACACGCCTGCGCACATACGACATGCTGGCAATCGCGAACTTCGTATCGCACAAACTGCACAATCTGTACAGCATCGAAATGTGGGGCGGCGCAACTTTCGATGTCGCTTTGCGCTTCCTTTATGAAGACCCGTGGGAACGGCTGCAGGCGCTTCGAAAGGCGATTCCGAACATCTGCTTCCAGATGTTGCTACGCGCCTCCAACGCGGTCGGATACACGGCCTATCCCGACAACGTAGTGCAGGAGTTCATCTACGAATCCGCCGCGCAGGGCATCGATATCTTTCGGATCTTCGATTCCCTGAACTGGCTGCCCAACATGCAGATCGCTATGGAAGCGGTGCGAAAGACCGACCGGATCTGTGAAGCCGCTGTGTGCTACACGGGCGACATCCTGGATCCCAAACGCGACAAGTACACCCTCCAATACTACGTTCGGATGGCCAAGGAACTGGAGAAGATGGGCGCGCACATTCTTGCCATCAAGGATATGGCGGGGCTGTGCAAACCATATGCGGCCGAGAAGCTGGTGCGTGCGCTACGGGAAGAAGTAGGATTGCCCGTCCACTTCCACACCCACGACACGAGCGGAATCAACTCGGCGTCCATCCTTAAGGCCTCCGAGGTGGGCGTAGATGTTGCGGATTGCGCGATCGCGTCGATGAGCGGCGCGACAAGCCAGCCGAACCTGAACTCGATCGTTGCGGCGCTAAACAACACGCCGCGAGAAACGGGACTCGATCTCGGCGCTTTGGATGAAGCGGACAATTACTGGGAAGTGGTCCGAGCGCAATACGGTCCTTTCGACTCCGGACCGAAATCCGGCACGGCCCAAGTCTATCTACACGAAATGCCGGGAGGCCAATATACGAACCTCCGCGAACAGGCCGAATCAATGGGATTGGGCGCCCGATGGCCGGAGATCGCTAGAACGTACGCCGATGTCAATATGGCGTTCGGTGACATCGTAAAGGTCACTCCGTCGAGCAAGGTTGTAGGCGATCTGGCTATCTTCCTGGTTAGTCATGGGATGACTGTGGCGGAGTTCAGGGCTCTTGGGCCGAATCACAGCGTCACTTTGCCGAACTCTGTCATCGATATGTTTTCGGGCTCGCTCGGCGAACCGGAGGGCGGCTGGCCGAAGGATGTCGAGGCCGTGGTACTTCGTGGGGGAAGCGCAAAGCCTGGGCGTCCAGGCGAGCACCTCGCCGCAGTCGATCTTACAGTGACCAAACAAGACCTTAGCGAAAAGATCGGCCGTCCGGCAACACAGACCGACCTCATGAGCTACCTGATGTATCCCGAAGTTTTTCTGCAGTTCGCGAAAGCTCAGGATGCATACAGCGATCTGATCGTTCTTCCGACTCTCGAGTTCTTCTATGGAATGGAGCCTCAGAGCGAAATCACCATAGAGATTGAAGAAGGAAAGGTACTCATCATCAAGTTCCTCACCATTAGTGAGGCGCATCCGGATGGTACACGAATCGTCTTCTTCGAACTCAACGGACAGCCGCGGGAAGTAACGGTCCAGGACAAGTCGCTGAAAGTGGAGACCAGCCAGCGTGTGAAGGCGGATTCTTCGAATCCGGGCCAGGTCGGCGCGCCAATCCCTGGAGCCGTGACCTCCATCTCATTTGAGGCCGGGGAGAAGGTGAAGAAAGGCGATCGACTCCTGGTTATGGAGGCGATGAAGATGCAAACTACAGTCTATGCGCCGGTCGACGGCAAGCTGCAGGAAATACTCGTTCAGGTCGGCCAGACGGTGGACGCCAAGGACTTGCTGGCCGTGATCGGCTGATCGCTCGAATGCCCCGCACTCTTCGAAAGATCTGCGTCTTCTGCGGCTCCAATTTCGGAGCACATCCTGAATACCGGGAAGCGGCAGTAGTGCTCGGCGAGTTGCTCGCTCAACGTGGTATTCGGTCGTCGTCTATGGCGGCGCCAAGGTTGGATTGATGGGAGTCCTGGCTGACGCTGCGCTTGCGGCAGGGGGCGAGGTAACCGGGGTCATGCCTCAATCCCTTGTCGATCGTGAGATTGCGCATCTCGGATTGACGAGCCTTCATATCGTCCGCAGCATGCACGAACGCAAGCAATTGATGGCGGACTTGTCCGACGCGTTCCTTGCGCTGCCGGGCGGCCTAGGAACGCTCGAGGAATTCTGTGAAGTGCTCACCTGGAACCAGCTAGGCATCCATAACAAGCCTTGCGGATTACTGAATGTGCGTGGGTACTTCGATGGGCTGCTTGCGCTGTTCGATCATGGCGTGGCCGAAGATTTCATCCCGGAAAAGTATCGAAAAGCAATTTTCGCGGGCAATCACCCACTTCAGGTACTCGAACGGATGGCAGATTACGAACCCGACCGGAGTGAAAGAGACCGAGACCGTGTTGGCTTTGCGAAGTGAAGGGAGCCGCTGACCTGCCTTCACGCATGTAAGCTCAGGGTGATGGAGGGTGATCAGCGGCTCCGCGAGAATGGTTGTTACCACTCACACGGATCATCTGTCTGAGATTGCGAACAACCTGGCGCATGCCGTCCGATTGAGCTCGCAACTGCTCCGTGGCCGCGGCACTCCTCATCGACAGTGAGGGGGAAATTGTAATCGTTATTTCACACGACGTAAGGAGTTTTTAGTTAGCGTCTATTCCAACGAAGAGGACTGAAGCTTGAAGCTCACTGTGTCTCATCGACTTTCACGAGGTCGAGCTCTGCTGTGAGAGAATCCTTCTCTTTGATTGAGAGACTTTTGCCCTTGTTCTGATATCGCGCGAGAAACTCCGGGTCCTGCCATGCGCCTGTATCCACTCCATCCCACGCATACAAGGTGTAATCTCCCGGAGGAATACCCGTCAGGCTGAATTTGCCGTACTGATCCGGCGATGCGACCTTGAAGTGTTGTGGGTCCTCGCGATGCTCGGCCGAGGGAACCAGGACGACCATCGCGCCTCGAACTGCCCCTTCCTTCTCAGCCTTTATTTGTCCGCTCACCTGCCCACCGTTCGCGCTGAGCACGACAGTTATCGGAGGTGGCGTACCTTCAGGGACGACGAGTTCGCCGTTCTTCGCTTCCTGTTGTCCGACATAGACCGATTTGGTGTACACATTCTGTCCGCCAAAGACCATTGCTCGATAGGTGTCCGGCGACACGTTTTTCAGCGTGAAAGATCCGTCGTCTTTGACACGCGAGGACCCGCCAGCCCATCATGGGCCCGAATTCCTTCGGCTGGAGCATAATATTGAGATTCCCCAGCTTGGACTCGGTATCGCCTTCGATACGTACTGTGCCGGATACGTCGAGGCCCGGTTGAAGCGTCACTTCCACATCCTCGACGTTTCCATTGCCTACATTCACTGGAATGCGCGAGGAATAGCGCGTGCTCCCGTCGAAGTACTGGGCCATAAGATTGTAGGCGCCTGGAGTAACACCGCGAATCTCAAACTTCCCGTCGCGGGTTTGCGGCGCGCCCAAATTGCGTCCGAACATATTAAATCCCGCGGTATCGCGGGGAGCGAGCATAACCATGGTTCGCCCAGGTCCTGCACCCACCGGGTTCGTCACTTTGCCTCTGACACGAACGGTGCGTACCCGCATCAGCTTCATATCAATATTCGTGACCGGGCGGCCTGCTGCTACAGGAACCGCAACTGCCGCTGAGAAATCATTGCTGCCCGGATAATATGTTGGCGCATATCCTTCATCCATCTTGTTTGCATTCGCCGAACGGTCAACCGCCATATAGCCCATTCCATTGGACTGATAAGTTGCGCTGACGTAATACTTGCCCGGAGCCAAGCCGAAGACACGATACTCGCCCAGATCATTCGTCGATCCGCCCGCCAGCGGGCATCAATTGCTTCTTGCCCTGCATGTACCTTGGCGTCAACACCTGAACCTGGACGTTGGCCATCGGCTCCCCGTCTTCGTCGAGAATTCGGCCGGACACAACCGCGTGCGGTTGCAGACGAAATGCAATCTCCTTCAACGCCTGTGAGGGCGCGAGTGTAATCGCCGTACCGGGTCGCGTTGCGTCTCGGGCTCCATAGCTTGCGCTTACGTAACCCGTGCGCTCTGCCCTCAACATGTACGTGCCTGGGGCGACGTTCGTCATCGCAAAGTGACCGTTCGCATCGGACATCGTCATCGACGGACGATGCATCGGGCCGAGGCTGATTTGTGGGAAAAAGGAGGATGTTCGCCCGCTTGATGGGCTCTCCCGTGATTGCATTTACGATCTGGCCTTCAAGGCTCGCGGGCGGCTGCTCTTTCACTGGCTCTGCTCCGGGCGCAGGCTGATCCGGCCGGTTTGTCGAAGTTCCTGCGATCCCTTGCTGGAATGAACCGCCTGCGCTACTTGGGAAATTCCAATCGATACCGTCAGCAGAGAAATGACGGCGAAACGAAATGCGATCACAATACGGCCTCCATGGGCTGTGAATTCTGTTCAATTCTAACGAAGATTCGCGTCTATTGCCCATATGCCGGAAGACTCGCTCGTTCGCGACGTGGGCAGGACTCTCGGCGGCTATGTCAGAGGGCAGATCAAGGTGTCGCTCATCCTGGCATGTCTTTACTCGATCGGATACGCCATCGCGGGCGTCCCGTTCTGGCTGCTACTGGGATTTGTCTCCGGCGCCGTGAACGTGATTCCGTTCGTCGGATCCTTGATCGGTGTCGGATTGACAGCTTTCGTGACGCTGTTGAACAACGGAACGATGTGGAACTATCTCGGGATTCTGATCACGTTCGTGATTGTTCAGGGCCTCGAAGGCTTTTGGATTACACCGAGAATCCTGGGACGCCGCGTGGGCTTGTCGCCCCTGTATGTCTTCCTTGCCGTACTGATCGGAGGCGTCATGTTCGGACCTGTCGGCGTGCTGCTCGCCGTGCCCGTACTTGCGGTATTAGGCGTTTTGTGGCGTCACGCGGCTAAGCGGCGAGCCACCGTTTAGCCAACTCTTCCGCGCTGCCGTTCAGGTCGAGCAGTTCCTTGCCTCTTTCCTCGTCATCCTCGAAGAAATGAGCGAGTACTCCTTCCGGCGTAGGGCGCAGTTCCAGCCGTCTTTCTTTCGCTTGAAGCCGCAGCGTACTGCCCAACCATGTCGGCTGAACTTTTGTACGTTGTGAGAACCCGATGCGCGTCGCGTGCGCAAGAAGATTTTGCGTAAATGCGCCGGTTTTGAGCGCATCGGCGAACGGAGCCGCGGCTAATGCTTTTGCTTTATCCGATGCGCGCTTCCGTGCATCGCGGTGCGCATCGGCATTGCGCTCCTCATTCGATTCCAGGCTCTTAAGATTGCTTTCGAGATTATCGAGAAAACCCATAAAAATCGTAGAGCCAGGCGCAATGGCCTGGCCCGTTTCTTCGAGTATAACAAGCGTGATTTATCGGTCGATGGCCGGAGCTCGGTCGCGCGGACACACCGTTCTACCATATGAGGGAATGCAATTCGACTTCAAAGGCAAGACTGCGATTGTGACCGGAGGAGCAAATGGAATCGGGCTTGCCGTGTCACGGCTGCTCGCAAATTGCCGGCGCAGACGTTTGGGTCGTCGATACGGAATTGCAGGATCCGCTCGAACGTGCCGCAGGCTTCGGAGCACACGGCACCACAGCCGACGTAAGGGATCGCGACTCGCTTGCGGCGGCTTTCGATCAGGCCGGCGACGACCTGGATATCGTGGTCTCTTGCGCCGGAGTCGTCAGTACCGCAACTGTCGAGGAAACGAAGCCCGCGGATTGGGACAGGATCATCGGCGTCAATCTGACCGGCGTTTTCAATACCGTCCAGATCGCGGCGCGCAAGATGATGAAACGCGGCAAAGGCGCGATCGTGCTGACCGCCTCGACGAATTCCTACGATGGCGAGCCGGACCTGATTGCCTATAACGCCAGCAAAGCGGGCATTCTTGGGATTCTCCATACCGCTGCAAATGAACTTGGTCCCCACCAGATCCGCATAAACGCAGTTTGTCCTGGATTAATTCGTACCCGTTTAACAGAAGATAAATTTGCGGATTCCCGCGCAATGCGTGAGTATTTCCGCCATATTCCGCTGGGCCGGAGCGGACAGCCAACCGAAGTCGCCAGCGCGATCGCATTTCTCGCGTCGGATGCCGCAGCCTATGTCACGGGAGCAGCTTTGCTTGTGGATGGCGGGCAGATGGCGACGAAGTACGGGACGTGGAGTGAAGACCGCGCCGACTTCTTCGGGGATCGCTGGTGGTTAAAATAGCTTAGCTGGCGCTTGATTCGTGACGGGAGACGTAGCTTTCAGGATCTCCGGCGAACTTTTCCTTACATCTTTCCGAGCAGAAATAGTAAGTGTCGCCTTCGTAATCGTATTTTGCGGGCGCGGTGCGCTCATCGACTTCCATGTGGCAGACGTGATCGCGTGTCATGCAGATGAGATGCGCAGACAGCGGTCCGCGTTACATATCCTGTTCGAGAATGGCCTTGATTGTCATGGGAGCATTTCCTTCCAGCCGGTTATTGATGAATAAATAGGCCGGCTCTCTTTTTCGCCGCGCTCGCTTGATAAATTCCTTGATGGCCTCGCGAGTTTTCGGATTTTCATCCTGAATACGATCGTAAGGAGAAAACGCTTCGACCGCCTGCTCGTAAGATCTGCCTGCTCGCAACAGGGCGCGTACTACCGTAAAGCTGGTAGTAAACGCCTCTGCGATCTGGATCTGTTTGTACAACGGCGGCATGCGATTCCAGGAATTGAAAACATGGGCGACGCCATTGCGGCGCAATACATCGAAGTACGCTGCGTCGAGAAAATCTTCATTGCGGACTTCGACCGCATAGCGCCAGGTTTTGGGCAGTCGAGCGAGAAAATCATCCAGCTCGGAGAAGAACTGGCGAGGCTCGGGATAGCTCTTCTTGGAGAACGTGCCGAACTCGAAGATGAGCACGGCAATGCGTTCGTGATAAGGCTCGAGCGGCTGCAGGAAGCCTTCCTCAAACATTTCGGCCGACAGAAAGGTCGGATTCGCCATACCGGACGCGAGGGCCATAGCGCGGATGCTTAGGAAATGTTTTGCACGTGATCTCTTCGGGCACTTTGAAGGCGAACTTCATGTTCGGGTGCGCGGTATCGAAGAGCTTGGTCCAGAACTCCGCGGATGGAAACTGATAAAAAGAGAAATCGCCGCAGACAATAGGAAACGTCTCCCCGTATTCCGCAAGACAACGCTGCTCGAACAGCTTCTGGGAGAACTTGCCTCGCGAATAGTAGCGCTGAGGAGTATAGATCTGGCCGAGCCATCCTTCGTATTTCCAGGAGCTGCCGCCAAGGAAAATCTGTTCCTGCGCGAGGCTCCGAAGCTCCTGCGCCAGGCGTTCACGATCGAATGCAGGCGTTGGGTTATCGAACAACGGCAGCATTTGCTGCATACTTTCAATCATAGTTGCCGTCGATAAGCCATTGGTTCATAGCCAGACGGCGCAGCCGGTAAACACCTCCGGATTGCAAAGCAACATCCCATTCATCGTGCTCCCATGAGTCCTGCGCAATCCAATCTCCGGATGTGCGCCACGGACCGGCATATGCCGTCACCACACCGCTCACACCACGCGCGGCGATTCTTGCCGGTCTGCCTCTTTGCGTGACTACATTGGCAGGCAACGGCGGCCGGTAAATGCGAATGGCAAGACGCGGCTCAGAGCACTCGATGCGAACGTGGAACGTCGGCCTGCTTTGCATGGAATCGTGTCATACGGAATGCGCCGGGCCGGTGTGTGTCGAGAAGCTCGGGCGTCCCGACATTTCCCTCCCCCACAATGGCCGTGATCCGAGCAAGCGTAAGTTCGAGCTTCTCCGGTTCGGGCGCAAGTGGAATGAATAATCCGCCTTGAACGACTCGGGGATGAACGGGAGTCGCAGTTAAATACACTCCAACAATTGGCGCGTTTGGAGGATGCGCCGCAAGGTCGTATTGCAGCAGCTTTAGAAAAGTGGAAGCCTCCCGAGTAGCGAAGGGAAGACTTATGTTTCGCGTGTACTCGCTCTTATTGTCGAGTTCAAGACGCAGCTCCAGTTCATTCGCGGCAAGGGAATGCGATGCAAGCGAAGCGCAGATCTCACTGAGCAATCGAGACAGGATGAATAACAGCGGCTCAAGCAATTCGAGACTATGATCGAGTTGCATACCGGCTTGGAAAACCGGATCTTCTTTCGAAGGAACAAGCGGCCGCTCGCCGATTCCGCGAGCCATCTTATGAAGGCGAACCCCGGCGCTTCCGAGCCGTTCTGCGATCCCGTCTTCGGGGAGAGCAGCAAGTTCGGCAAAGTTGCGGATTCCCCAATCGGCGAGAGTTTGTTGCATTTCTTCATCCGGAGAAAGGAGTTCCAGCGGAAGCGTAGAGAGCACGCGGCCTTCCTCACCGGGAGGGATGACCGTGAGTCCTGTGAATCCGCGAGCCGCTGCAATCGCAGAGTGCGGATTGGCTGCCACACCGACACGCGCTCCTAAGGCAGCAACGCGCTCGGCAATCGCTTTGCCAATGGATTCGGGACAGCCGTAGAGCGCTCGCAGTCCGCGAATATCGAGGATTGCCATTTCGCTGCGGAACTCAACATTCGGAGAAAAGGCTTCCGCACAGGCCCGCAGCAGAGGGATTTTCTCCCCAGTCAATCCCGGCGCATAAATACATGCATACATGTCGATTCAAGCAATCGCCCTTGCTCGAAAGCGGCAGTTTCGGAGCGAATAGGCTTGCGAGGCGTGACGTGAACATCGAATCCGCAAAGAAGTTGGAAATCACGGTGCGCGCCAGACCAGACCGGCCGTGCCGGGGGAAGCTCCAGCGTCATGGCAGCGCAGTTTTTGACCTGCGGCTCGCGTGTGAGGACAATAAATACAGCAGGCGTGTTTTCTACGGCGCGCTTAAAACGATACCAATACGATAAGGGAATTTTACGCAAAATATCACGCCGAATATCGGTTAAATCGAGAACAATAACACCCCATCCGCCACTGTGAATCAGCATATCGGCGGAACGTACAGCCTGTTGAATGCCCGGGCATCGGACCCAAAGAAGCCGTGAAAGCTCGGTTCCCGCAGCCGATGCAGATGCAGGGTCAAAGGAATCAGAGGCATCGATCAAGGAGCAGAATTCGCCATTTGTGCTCGCATTCGCCAAGCAGCGCATGAAGAAACGTGGTTTTCCCCGAGCTTGCCGGACCATACACTTCCGTAATAGCGCCTCTTGGAATGCCGCGTGTAACAGCATCGAAGCTGAGGACGCCCGTAGGAAAATACTCTCGCTCAAGTTGTTGTTGGAGCTGGACTTTGGTTAAAAGATAAGTCGTGAGAGCAGCGTGTTCCACGGCGTATATTCGCCCTTTCTTCGCCTTCCATTGTGCCGTGCTCGGTCCCCGATGTGTCAAGGTAGTTCTTTTCCGATTTGCGTCTAGAGCGTCATATGGCGGGACGCAAAGCGGTCCTCAGTACCGCAGCAGCATTGATTCCCGAAAAAGGGACCCTCACGCAACTACGGGAAATCGCAGCTGGATGCCAGGCATGTGATCTATGGCGAACAGGAACGCAAACCGTGTTCGGCGCGGGCAAAACCAAGTCGCAGGTGATGTTCGTAGGTGAGCAGCCGGGCAACGATGAAGATCTCGCCGGACAGCCGTTCGTTGGACCATCCGGAAAATTGCTCGATAAAGCTCTCGAAGAGGCAGGCATTGACCGCGAACTGACCTACGTGACGAACGTCGTAAAACACTTTAAATGGGAGCCGCGCGGGAAGCGCCGCATTCACGCCAAACCGAATTCTCAGGAGATCACAGCCTGCCTGCCATGGCTGCAAGCTGAGATCCGAATGGTTAAACCCAAGCTTGTGGTATGTCTGGGCGCTACTGCTGCACAGGCATTGCTTGGCCGTACCTTTCGCGTCACACAGCAGCGTGGCATGCTTCTTGACACTCCCTTCGCCGAAAAAGCCATGGCAACCGTTCATCCATCTTCCATTCTTCGCGCGCCGGATGAAGATGCCCGTCGGCTCGAGACCTTAAAATTTATTGCAGATTTAAAAAACGCAGCCGAGTATTTGAAACTTGACATACATCACAGCGTCTCCTAAGTTGTTAACCGAAATCGGATTTGTTGCCGAAGGAGGAAACCCTTGAAGCGATTGCACGGTTATCCGCGCCCGATGCTGGAGCGTCCGGAGTGGTTCAACCTGAACGGGCCATGGGATTTTGCCATTGATGCCGATGCTCGTTGGAGCACCCCGGAGCATGTCGATTGGAAATCCACAATTCTGGTTCCCTTCGCGCCGGAAACCCCGGCGAGCGGGATAGGAGATACAAGTTTTTATCGCTCCGTCTGGTACCAGCGAACCTTCGATCTGCCCAAGCTTGGCAACAAAAGACTCATCGTTCATTTCGGCGCCGTCGATCACAGCGCCAAGGTCTGGGTAAACGGGAAGTGCGCGGTCGAGCACGACGGCGGATACACGCCGTTTTCCGCGGATATAACGGATCTACTGCAGGGCGACGGGCCCCAAACGCTCGTGGTGCGGGCTTATGACGATCCGGCAGACTTAGCGAAACCTCGGGGAAAGCAGGATTGGCAGCTCGAGTCGCACTCGATCTGGTATCCCCGAACTACCGGTATCTGGCAGACCGTATGGATGGAGCGCGTACCTGCAACCTATATCGGCTATGTTCGCTACACGCCCGTTGTAGAGCGCTGGGAGATCGGATTTGAAGCACGGTTGTTCGGGGACCGGCGCGACGGGCTTCGCATGACAGTGAAGCTCAGCTTCCGCGATCAATTGATTGCCGACGACACCTATACTGTTGTTGCCGGCGAGGTCCACCGCCGCATCGCGCTCTCCGATCCCGGAATTGACGATTACCGGAATGCTCTTCTTTGGACCCCTTCGACTCCCAATCTGATCGATGTCGAAATGAAGCTGTGGAGCGGCCGTGGCGAACTACTCGATCAAGCGATCGGCTACACGGCATTGCGATCTATCGGCGTCCAAGGCGACCGCTTCGTTTTGAACAGCCGGCCATATCCAGCTACGGATGATTCTCGACCAGGGCTACTGGCCTGATACCGGCCAGACCGCTCCTGACGATGACGCGCTTCGCCGTGATGTGGAACTGGCCAAGGACATGGGATTCAACGGTGTCCGCAAGCACCAGAAGATCGAGGACCCCAGGTATCTCTATTGGGCGGATGCTCTCGGCTTACTGGTCTGGGAGGAGATGCCGAGCGCATATCGGTTCACGCGAGAATCCGTCGAAGGCTGACGGAGGAATGGCTGGCGGCAATCGATCGCGATATCAGCCACCCGTGCATCATCGCCTGGGTGCCCTTCAACGAATCCTGGGGAGTGCCGGACCTGCCCGACAGCCCCGCGCAGCGCCACTGGGTTCAGTCGCTCTATCACCTGACAAAGACAGTGGATCCAACACGTCCGGTAATCGGGAATGACGGGTGGGAAAGCGTTGCCACCGACATTATCGGTATTCACGACTATGAACACGACGCGGAGAGGATCGCGCGCAGATATGGTACCGAGGAAGGTCTGCCTCGTCTGTTCAAACGCGAACGGCCGGGCGGACGCATCCTGCTGCTGGACGAGGAAGCGCATACTGGCCAACCGATCATGCTGACCGAGTTCGGTGGGATTGCGTTCTCGCCAAATCCGGACCAAACGTGGGGATACTCGCGTTCGGAATCGCAGGAGGCGTTTGCGGATGAATGCATGGAACTGATCAGTGTCGTGCGTTCGCTTCAGGTACTGGCAGGATTCTGCTACACGCAATTTTCAGACACTTATCAGGAGGCAAATGGCCTGTTGTATGCCGATCGCACTCCAAAATTCCCGCTGCAGGACATCGCGCTTGCAGTACAGGGCTCGCGTACAACGCGCGACGTTACTGTCGAGTGGGCGTGGAGAGAGCGTTTGATGAACCATCAACGCACACGCTATCTGATCCCACAAGAGGATTATCAGACCCACAAGTAAGGGAGCTACTTCACGATAATGCCGCAGGCGATGCGATCGCCGGAGTTACCGCTGGGATCAGTCATTTGGTCGTCGGCATTCGCGTGAAGAACCAGACTGGTACCACCCGGCTTCAGTAGCGAATTCGGTCCAGATTCGAGCGTTACGCGCTCATTCATCAACGAAATTTCTGCTGACCCGCTGGGGTCTACGCGCACATTTCCGCTATCGCCCGCATGCCAGCCCTCCGGATTGAATCGCCCATGCTGCTTGCCCGAAGGATTAAAGTGCGCGCCGGCAGACTTGAAATCAGGCGGATCGCATTTACCGAATTCGTGGATGTGGATGCCGTGAACACCCGGTGGTAAGTCCGTCAGGCGACCGGTGAATCGGACACCTCCGTTTGAGTGTGGCGCGACCGTAAGCCTCCCAACCGTCTTGCCATGCGCATCATGCAGCTCTACCTTCGCTCCATCTTCAAGCCGGGCTCGCTGCGCATCGACAGAGGGACTATTCGGAGCACAGGCAAAGCTCAAAAGCGCGATCCCGCTTACATAAAATCCTTTGATGCGCATCGACCCTCCTGGCACGTTGGATAACTTTAATATGGGCAAGTTTCACTAAATATTTACTTTGTCGATGCGGTTCATCGATCCCATGCGAGCACCGTTTCGCGAGTTCCTACCCGTGCTCGATTGTATCGAGCTTTGAGCCAAAATAGCTATTCATTATCTATTTTTCTCGCAAAACCCGAATCCGGTGCGACTCGCTGTCGCCGATGTAAACTGTCCCCTTGGCATCGACAAAAATGCCGTGTGGCCGGTTCATCCGGCATTTGCGCGGGTCGCCATCCGGGCCGTCTCCCCTTTCACCGCTACCGACAACCGTCGTGATGATCCCGGTCTTGGTGTCGACGCGGCGAATTGCATGGTTCTCGGTATCCGCAAGGTAGAAGCTATTCTTCGAGATGGAGATGCCCTTCGGCCCATTGAGCGCAGCGGACAAGGCGGGGCCGCCATCGCCTGAGAAGCCCTTCTCACCCGAGCCGGCTACGCGCGATATCCGCATGCTCGAATCGATCTTATAGACTGAATTGCCTTCGCGCAGGACCAGATACAAATTGCCTGCCCGATCGAAATCCAATGCCCGGGGACCGTTGATAGGCACTCCTTTGGCTGGACCATCGGGAGTAACCCCACGCTCACCTGTGCCGAGAAACGTATCGATCGTGCCGGTTGCGAGATCGATTCGGCGCACACGATGGTTCCCGATATCGCACACCAGCAAGCCGCCGGAGCGATCCAAGGCGATTGAGTGCGGCTGTTTAAATTGCGCCTTCGCTGCCGGTCCTCCATCGCCCGAGTACCCGGGCTGTCCGGTCCCTGCGATGGTCGTGATAATGCCGGTTTTTTTATCGACCCGCCGCACGACGTGATTCGGCATGTCGACGAAAAAGAGATTGCCGTTCTTATCGAATCGAATTTCGTACGGCTGGTCGACTTGCGCCCGAGTCGCCAGCCCCCCATCGCCTGAATTCCCCTTCTCCCCTGTGCCCACTACGGTGGTTACATTCGTCGTTTTCAGATCGAGGCGCCGTATCGCGTGGTTATCGATATCACAGAAGTACAACGCGCCGTCAGGTCCGATCAGCAATCCATATGGATTATTCACGCTGTTGGCGCTGAATCCAGGCTTTCCGTTGCCTATAAGAGTGGTAATGGTTTGCGCGGATAAAGCACAGGCGACCAGGGCAGCCGCTAAGATCGTTCTCTCCATTCGTTTTTACACGCTACCACGTCGTGTCACGTTTTGAGAAGCTATCTTGTCTGCCTTAGAGAATGAATGCTGTGGAAGACATGCGCGACAAATCGTTCGAGGAGAACCGTCCGCTGCTCTTCTCCATTGCGTATCGAATGCTGGGCAGCGCAGCCGATGCTGAAGATCTCGTACAGGACACGTACCTGCGATGGCGCGCCGAGCCGCGCGAGGATGTTCAATCACCGAAACACTACCTCACGACCGTCATTACCCGCCAAGCAATCAATCATTTGCAATCCGCTCGCGTGAGGCGAGAACAGTACGTCGGACCCTGGCTGCCCGAACCCGTCCTGACATCCGCCATGCGGGATCCAGTGGAACTTGCCGAGTCGCTTACGGTAGCGTTTCTCGTACTCCTGGAGAGCCTGGGGCCTGTCGAACGGGCCGTATTTTTGCTCAGCGAAGTCTTCGATTACTCAATGAACGAGATCGCCGAGACTACTGGCAAGTCGGTTGCCAACTGCCGCCAAATCCTCCACCGCGCGCGACAAGCAGTTCGGGGAAGACGGCGTAGTTATGCGGTCTCGGATGAGAGTGTGAAGCCCGTTGTCGAGAACTTCAGTCGTGCGGTTTATGCCGGTGATGTCCGCTCACTGCTCGATCTCCTGGCGGCGGATGCCGTGCTGTACGCCGATGGCGGCGGAAAGGTACAAGCGGCGATCAATCCGATCTATGGCGCGGACCGTGTCGCCCGATTCCTGGCCGGAATCTCGACCAAGGGAGTAGCAGGTACAAACATTGAATACCGCGAGATCAACAGGCAGCCCGGATACCTGGTGTTTCGCGCGGGAGCGCTCGAAGGCGCCATCACATTCGATGTCGCGGATGGACAGATCCAGGCGATCTATCTTATCTCCAATCCCGATAAGTTAGCGGCTTTAAAGAAAGAGGAAGAACGATGATCAATGCGTTGATCGACAGAAAATTAAACGCGGTCGAGAAGGAGCTTGGAGTTCCCATCGATGAATCACGCTATATGGCCAGGCATAACCTGCGAGCGCTGTGGGCATTTTCGAAAGTGCTTGATTGGGCCGAACTCCGGCGTGTGCTGCCCGCCGATGTTTACTACGTTGCGAAGATCGCGGCATACCGGCAGGAAGACTGCGGATCATGTCTTCAGATCGCAGTCAACAAGGCGCGAAACGCGAACATTCCTCCTGCTGTAATTCGAGCGGCAAAGGACGGAAGACTCGAAGCTTTGCCGCCCGAATTACGCCTGGTATTTCGATTTGCCGAAGGACAAGCGAATCGCGAAGATGACCCGCCAGCGCGGGAGGAAATCATCCGGCGCTATGGCCATGATGGTCTGATCGAGCTTGCGCTCGCGATTACCAGCGCTCGAACTTTTCCTACGTTAAAGCGCAGTTTAGGTTTCGCGATCAGTTGCTCGCGCGTGCAAGTTGCCGTTTAAGCGTCGCGTTTAAGCGTTCTTCGGTCTCGGCGAGAGCCAACTGAGATTCTTTCGCTTTCCCATTCATCCGGAGAGCTTTCGCGTAGACTTCGAGCGTGTGGACATCGCGCCGGCGGTTGGCCTCGAATTGCGCGATTCGCAGTCCTTGCACCGGTTTCTTGGCATAGTCAAGGTAATACAGCGCGAGTTCGCGATTTGAGTTATCGAACTTTTCCGATTCCGCAATCGCAAGTGGCTCGAATCTGGCGAATACTGCCTTCGCCTCTGATTGTCTGCCGGCTTTCATCAATGCGTCACCGAGATCGTACAGATTCTCAGGATGAGGCGCGACCTCGGACCGCTTGCGGTACAATTCAGCCGCAGCGTTGAAATTTTTCTGATCTTTCCGAAGCTCGGCGAGATTGCCTAAAGCGTAGTGATAATTCGGGACAATTTTTAACGCAGCATCCAGAGCCAACTCCGCCTTGGCGTAGTCATGTTTCTTGCCCAGCAGGCGGCCAATGTGGGTTAAAATCCACGCCCGGTCGCCTTTGTCCTCGGCGCGCGTACGATGGAAGGCCTGCTGCATGAGCTGCAACGCACCGTCCGGATCTTTGTAGAGTTCGCGAAGATAGGCGGCGCGCGTGAGGCCGGGGATGTTTCCCGGCCTCAGATCCAACATCCACTGCGCAGCGTTTTCCGCGTCGGCGTAGTTTCCTAACTCAACATTGGCATCCACCAGAAATCCGGAAACCTGAAGATCTTCCGGAGACTTTCGATTTAGCTTCGTCGCAAGTTCCAGCGCTTCGGCAAAGCGATGCTGCCCGAGAAGCAGCCACGTTTTCGCCTTCAGTCCCTCGAAGTTGTCCGGAGCAGCTTCGAAGGATTTTCGCAGAGCTTCTTCCGCTTTCGCGTGATAGACAGGATTCGCGGTATCGCGCGCCTGCTTCACGTACTCAAGCGCCTGCGCATTGTAATCCTGCGCGAAAAACAGCAGCGCGAAAAATGTCATTTCTTCTCTCCTGTAGCCGTAGCAGCCGGAGTATCAGGCGCGCGCCCGGAGTTTGCGAAGGCGACGTACGGAAATGTCTCCTGGTAAGGAACATCGTTCGCATTTACACCATCTCCCAGACTGTTGTAGGGAGCCCCGCTGAATCCAGCGAGCACTCCGGCAACAACGCGTAGAGCGATATCGGTGACATCATCCGACACGCGCCGGCCATTCGGAAACCCGCCAAGATCATTCGCGAGAGCCCCCAACCGGCTGCGCTTCGCTGCTGGCGTCGGAGAGACTCCCGTATTCAAGCGCAGTAAGTCTGCAACCGGACCGGTCGGCGTTCCGGCAGGCGCGATCGGCGGCAGATATTGGCCGAGCAGCAACAGATCGTTCCGCGGCGCGTCTGGTACCCGAAGGCCGCCATATACGGCATTCAGCGCTCGCGCCAGAAGCGGATCCAAAAAGTAGCTCGCATACTGCCCGTCGTCAGCCGGCTCGCCCATGCTCCATCGGTCCTTCGAACCAGTGCCGATGATCAATTCGTTGATGAGCGGATTGCCCATACGCTGCACCTGACGAAAACTGGGAAAGTCCTCGCCGAATCCGCCCTGCTCTTCGGGAGAACGGCGGACGGAGACCCTCGGCCGAGATGTTGTTCCCCAGGTGCCGATCACGGCGCGAGGATCAGTCGCAGGATAAGTGCCTCCTCCCTGTGTGAGCTGGTTAATCGGGACTTCAATCGCGATCGTGTTGACGTTATAGCCGGCAACCGTGTCAGGACCGAAGTTCTGACGGTCGTTCCCGTCCTGCTCCGCCGTCAACACGCCTGGCGTGCCTGACGGAAACTTACCACGTAAGTTCAGCGAATCGAACGCTCCTCCGAGATCGATATAAAAAGGATCGTCTACAGTGCCGGCAAAAACGCGAATTCCGCCATCGATGGTATAGATACCTTGCTTTGCCAATGCCGTGTAGTCTGGCATCGTACGGGTACCAACGTTGGACGGCACAGCGATCAATTTACGAGGCCCGGTGATGTTGGTGCGCGACACATTCGCGCCATATCCCCGGGTCATCCAGACCTGGTACGTTTGGCGCAAGTTCAGTCCTTCGGAGCCCTTCCCATCCAATGCGGTGATAGCCGGTGGAATCACCTGCGTTGGAATTCCGCCTTCAGCCAGCGTTATGGGAGCGTTTGCTGGAGAATTGATACCATTTCCCGCGCCGATGAACCCGGTGAAAACACCGGTGCCGAATCTCAGTCTGAAAACGTATCTCGAAACCGACGTCGGCGAGAGCGTCATGATTGTTGTCGATCTTGATCGCATAAACGATGTCAGGATCAAAAGGGAAGTAGTTGGGACCGTTGCCTGGATCCAACAGCGGATCGACATTCAGGATAAAGGTGACCTTCGTAGGATCGTCATAGCTAACGAAGGCGTACCAATCCGTAATATCTGCTGCGCGATCGAGGGCGGTAATCGGCGCTTCGCGATGACTGGCGCCATAGGCCAAGTTTGGCGATACCAACAAAATCGCCAGAAGGGTGGCGAGATATTCCCGCGTAGTTCGCATTGCAACTCCTTGTTTTCTTCTGAATCAATCGCTCGTGGCGATTACAGGAGTCAATACGAGATCGGGCGAAGATTGGATTTCTCGTTATAAGACAGAGCAGCGAGCGGAGGTTCTTCTTACCACGCGTGAATATAGCCGTTACGCTCAGCTAAATCGACTTCGATCCCGAACAGGTCTTCAATCGGTTTCTTCGCAAGCAATTCCGAGCGCGGGCCGTCCGCCACGATTCGTCCAGCCTTCATCATTACGATGCGGTCGATTTCGGGAATGATATCGCTGAGATGATGCGTCACCAGGAGAATCGCGATGCCCGTTTGCGCCAGACGCCGCATCGCTTCTCGCAGCTCATGCTGAGCGGAAAGATCGAGGCTTGTAGTCGGCTCATCCAGAAGCAGCGCCTTAGGATTGTGGACAAGCGCACGCGCGATCAGGATTCGGCGCGCCTCTCCCGATGACAATTCTTCATAATCGCGGCCCGCAAGATGTGTCGCATCCATCAATGCCAGCGCCGCGTCCGCGCGTTCTTCCATTTCTTTCGTGACGTGCTGATTCGGCCAAACACCAACGCTGCTGAAGAAGGACCCGATTACCAGGTCACGCCCCGTCAGCGAGCGCGAAGGTGTTGGAAAGTGATTCGAAACGATCCCAAGTAGCGACCAGAGTTCGAACACGTTCCACACCTCGCGGCCAAAGAGTCGAATGAAACTCCCTGGCCGCTGGAGCGGATAAAATTCCCGCGCCAGCGTCCGAACCAACGTCGACTTTCCACAGCCGTTCGGTCCCAAAATGGCGACATGCTCGCCGACTTCGATGCGAAGACACATCTCTTTAATGACGACTTCTTCGCCTCGCATGACAGAGGCTTGATGGAGCTCAATGAGCGGAGGAGTGTTGTTGCTCGATTTGTTCGACACCTATCGGAAATCCTTCCCATTTCGCCACCACCGCGGTGGCCAGGCAATTTCCCAAAACATTGACGGAAGTTCGCGCCATGTCCATAACCGCGTCAACGCCGAGGATGAGCGCAACACCCTCTACGGGAAGGCCGAAAGTCGCAAGAGTGCCGGCGAGAATAACGAGTGACGCGCGAGGGATGCCCGCGACTCCCTTGCTGGTGAGCATTAGAGTCAGCATCATGATCAACTGCTGCCCGAAACTCATCTCGATGCCGGCTGCCTGCGCAACAAACACGCTTGCAAGCGACAAGTACAATGTGGTTCCGTCCAGGTTGAAGCTGTAACCGGTCGGCATCACGAATCCTGCGATATGTTTCGGGACTCCGAAACGTTCCATGTTCTCGAGCGCCTGTGGAAGGGCCGCCTCGCTCGAAGCTGTTGAAAATGCGATCAGCCATGGTTCCCGCACAGCGCGCAGGAAAGGTCTGAAAGGAATCCGCAAAAGCAGGATGACAGAGCCGAATACAAATACAACAAACACCACCAAGGTAACGTACATCGTCGCGACCAGCTTGCCAAGCTCGAGTAAGACGGAGACTCCTTTAGATCCGACAGTGAACGCGATCGCCGCTCCGACAGCAAACGGCGCAAACAACATCACGTAGTGCGTATAGCGGAACATCACCTCTGCCAGCGAGTCCGCGAACTCTACCACAGGTTTGGCTGCGGCGCCAACACTTGCGCAGGCGGCGCCGAAAAGAAATGAAAAGACCACGATCTGCAAAACTTCGCCGCGAGCCATCGCGTCAATTATGCTCGACGGGAACGTATGTTCCAGAATCGCGCCGATGCTTTGGTCCGCTTTGGGCGTCGCCGGGTTGACGGCCGTATGCTCAATGCGAATGCCCGCGCCGGGGCGCACAAGATTCACCGCTCCTAAACCCACAAATAGCGCGAGTGTCGTAGCGATTTCGAAATACACGATCGCCTTTATGCCGATGCGGCCCATCGTCGCTATGCTTCCAGTACTCGCGATTCCCCCGACCAGAGTTCCGAATAACAGAGGAGCAATGATCGACTTGATCATGCGCAGAAAAATATTGCTGACCGGCTCGAGTTTGACTGCCATGCCTGGGGCGAACACACCCAAAGCGACGCCCAACGCCATCGAAATGAAGATCCACGATGATAGAGAAAGTCGTCTCATCTCTCACCCCAGCTCAATTTTTCGCGAAGCACATCAAAAAACATCATGCGTGGAGGGCGAATGAGATTGACGAATTTTTCTGAGCGTTGGCAGACGACATGATCGCCGCGCTCCAAAGGTTCACCGATCTGACCGTCGATCGTCAGATACGCTCTGTCGCTTACCGATCGAGGAATGATTTGAATCACGCTGGTATCGGGCACAAGCACCGGACGATTCGTCAACGTGTGCGGACAGATTGGAGTAATGACGAGTGCTGCGACCGTCGGAAACACGATCGGACCGCCCGCGGAGAGTGAGTAAGCTGTCGATCCTGTGGGCGTCGATACGATCAAGCCGTCGGCGCGATACGTACACACGAAATGTTGGTCCACGCGCGCTTCTACGTCGATCATGCGGGCAATAGAGACCTTCGTCAGCACGACATCGTTAAGCGCGTCATAGCGCCCCACAACCTTCGATCCTCGATACAGCTCGCAGTGCAGCATGCGGCGGCTCGCGATCCGATACTCGCCACGCAACGCCCGTTCCAACTCGGGGTAAAGTTCATCCAATGTAATAGCAGTCAGAAATCCGAGATTCCCGAGATTCACCGGAAACAGCGGAATATCGCGGCCGCCGAGCGCGCGCGCGGCGGACAGAAGAGTGCCGTCACCACCGAGCACTATAACCATGTCGCACTTCGGCTGCGACATCTTCGCGTGGCATGGCGCCCGGCGCATCGAGATACACGCCGGTCTGTTCATCGAACCGTACAACGACTCCACGCTCGCGCAGCCAGTTGCACAGTGTAGGCACGATCTCGCGAGCTCGCGGTATATTCGGCTTGGACAGCAACCCAACCGTCTTAGCGATGGGCATGCAGTAAGAATTCCTTGTTGCCTTCCGCGCCCGTGATAGGGCTGTCGATCAGATCCGTGTGGTAGCCCAACGATTCGACGGCGCTGCGAACTTTGTCGCAAGCGGCCCGGTGTAACGATTCGTCGCGCACGATTCCTCCCTTGCCGACATCGTCACGACCCACTTCGAATTGTGGCTTGATCAAGATCACCATTTCTCCACGAGGTTGCAACAGAGCAGGTATAACGGGAGCAATCAGCGTCACCGATATGAAACTAACATCGCATACCGCAATATCGCACAGTTCCGGAATGTCGGCAGGTGTGAGATAGCGTGCATTCGTTTGATCTTTAACCACGACTCGCGGGTCGGAACGGATTCGCCAGTCGAGCTGTGTGGGGCCGACATCGATCGCATAAACTCTCGCTGCTCCTCGCTGCAATAAACAGTCTGTAAAGCCGCCCGTAGAAGCGCCGATATCGATGCCCACTTTCCCGGTCACATCGATGCCAAAACCGGTTAGCGCCGCGTCAAGCTTCAATCCACCTCGACTTACGAAGGGAAGGAATCCGAGTATCTCAATCTCTACATCGTCGCAACCGAGTGTCCGGGCTTATCCACCTTCTGTTTGTTGACCAACACATTGCCTGCGAGAATCAACGCCTGCCCTTTCTGCCGCGAATCAACCAGACCACGATCCAGCAGCAACTGGTCTAATCGCTGCTTACGCGTTGGCTTCATGCCTTGCGGTGAACAACCAGATCGGCAAGTTCATGTAGCCAAAAGGCCCGTGCGCCGAACATACGCAGGCATTCATGTGCTCGAGCGAGCTCCGCGTCCGCCATCTGTTTCGACCGGTCAAGCCCATACACCGCCGGGAATGTAATCTTGCCCTGCTGCGCATCCTTCCCAGCCGTCTTTCCTAAGGCCTCCGAGGGCTGTTCGACGTCGAGAATGTCATCCACGATCTGAAATGCCAGTCCGACGTGCTCGCCATATTCCGAAAGAGCATTGTATTGTTCCGGGCAGGCGCCTGCGCAGATCGCGCCCATTCGAACGCTTGCCCGTAACAAAGCGCCGGTTTTTGCTCGATGAATCGCCTCCAGGAGTTCGGCTGTGGGCGGTTGACCCTCGCCTTCGATGTCATGAACCTGGCCGCCGATCATTCCGCGCACCGTGCCTGAAGCAGTCGCAAGCTCGGCAGCGAGCGCCACACGACGCTCCGCCGATACTCCCTTTACTTTCGCCAGCACCTCGAACGCGAGCGTCAGCAGCGAGTCGCCCGCCAGAATCGCCATCGCGTCGCCGAAAACTTTGTGACAAGTCGGCCGGCCCCTTCGCAGATCGTCGTTATCGAGCGCCGGAAGATCATCGTGAATCAGCGAATACGTGTGGATCAGCTCGAGCGTACAGGCGACATCTTCGACGCATTCGACATTGTCAGCCACGGAACGCGCTGCGCTCATGCACAGCACCGGCCGGATCCGCTTGCCCCCGGCGAACAGACTGTACCGCATCGCTTTGTGGATGTTTTGCGGCGGCTCGGTTTCATGGGGAACCCACCGGTTCAGTGCAGACTCCACGAGTTGGCACTGCTCTTGCAGGTAATCGTTTAAGGTCATGCCTTCGGAGGTTTGAAAGGCTCGGCTACGACACTAGCTCCGCGCCGTGTAAGCATCTCCACGCGCGTTTCTGCTTCTTCGAGCTGCTTGCGGCACGTATCGCTCAATTGCATGCCTTTCTCGAAGAGTTCCAGCGCCTTTTCGAGCGGCAGATCGCCCGATTCAAGCTGCTTTACAACAGACTCCAACTCTGCCAGGCCCGCCTCGAAACTCGCGACCGGTGTCGAATCTTCCGCCATCAACTTTTATTCTACGTGGTGGCGTGCCGTTCCTATCGGGACTCTGTTTTATTGCAACCCAACACGCGTTACGTCGGACGAACGTTTTTCCGGCGTCACCTTGACGCGCTCGATCTTGCCGCCCTTGATAGATCCTTCAACAGCCGTGTTATTCGAGGCATATAGTTTGAAATCCACGTCCCAGTCTTTTGGCCAGGCCGGAGCCAGGAGGATTCGACTGCCATCCGTTTGCAGCAACATGGATTGAAGAGCCATCGCTGCGACGTTGCCGTGAGTCTGATCCGGAATCCAATCGAAATTCGGTCCCCAGAAGGCGGGGAATCTCTGCTCCGCCTTCGCTGTGAAATTCTCGACCACGTAGTCTCGCGCAACGTTCGCCAGCCCGAGATAAGCGGCCTGGATGGCATCCTGCTGCCAGCCGCCCGATGTCTTGAACCTTCGAGCCGCAAATGTATCCAGCCCGATCTGCAGATCTGTTTTTTCCACGGCATACAGCCGGAACGGGAATACCGCGTACAACTCGGGATTCTCTCTGTTCTTGATCTCACCGATGACGCGTTCCGCTGGAGCCAGAATTTTCTTCCCTGCCACTTCCTTCATCGGTATCTCCGGCAATTGCTGCAACAACTTGCGAAGCGCGTTTTGCGCGGGCTTACTGAGCGGGATTTTATCCGCCTGCAAGCGGAACAATACATACCGAAGTCCGGCGACATCCGGCAGCGGATTCACAGTCTCCTGCCAGGTCTCCAGCGCTTGTGAAGGACTCAGCCGCAAGCGGCCGTTTGCATCACGCTCGTAATGCTGGTCATAGAACAGAACAATTAAATCGGCGAGCGGACCCAACGTCGATCGGACGAATTGCCGGTCCTGCGGAAAATAAGCTGCGTACTCAAGACCCATCGCGAGCAGTTCCAGATTGCCCGTGAAGTAGTTTCGGATGTACGTATTTTCCACCCAAGACACCGGCTTCGCTTCGCGATTCCACCCATAATTCGAGTTCGCATACGCTCCCCAGAAGTACATCGTCTCCGGAAAGAATGCGCCCTCATGATTGAAGTACAATTTCGTGCGCTTCTGCGCGAACATCAGCGCTTCCCGGAACATGTCGAAGAAGGGCTGCATCAGACTCGGAATCGCCGGAGGCAAGCATCGGCCAATAGATCAGCCTCGTATTCTGGAACCAGTAAGGACCGCCCCATCTGCGATAGTCGGCGTCGAAAGAAAACGTCTTTCACTTTTGCGTCTACGTTGAAGATCGATCCATTGAACTTGATCGGGTAAGCGCCGCGTCCAGCGCATGCATTCAGGAATCTCTGCAGAGCGTAAGCCTGAGATACAGCCTGCGCCTGAGCGCCTCCCGTAATCCGGACGTAGCTGCGATCCCAAAATTCAGACCAGTATTTCTCGTGCGCCGCCCGCCGATCCTCCACACGTATTGCATTCACACGTGACACTGCATTCTGCAGTTGCCTCACCCACTCCTCGGAGCTCGCCGTAACACTCGTCAGCGCAACAATAGAAATCGCCTGCCTTTGAGCCGGAGCCTTGGAGCGAAGCGTGGTGGCATTGATGCGAGTGAATCCTTCGCCGCGAATCATCGCCCCGAACGTGCGGTCCTGGATCGGATCCGTGAGGTTTGTCGAAAGTTCCGCCAGACCCTGATGTTTCAAAATCGCCGGCCAGGGACTCTTCGTATTGCGGTGATACCAGAGGACCGCATCCGGTATATCCTGCGAAATGGCATCCCCGAGCGACTGAATCGGCTCGGGTCCCTTGTCCAGACCATACGCGCTGTTGGCTTCCTCGCCTTCGAGAACGCGCGGTTGGTCTCTCCAACGCTCGTAAATCACCTGTATCTGCGAGGGTTGCTGCGTTTCTGCTTCGATGCGGACGACGGGATTGAGGGCATCCGCCCATATCTTGAATTTCGCTTCTGATCCGGATTTCCCCGCCTCGATGCTGATCTCACCGGAATGCAGCTTCAGCGTTTGCCGAAAGGGTTGCCCGGAGACGAAGGGATTCGGAGTCAGCCTCAGACGTACACGGCCGAGCTTCAGGAGCCGTACGTTTTCGCTCCACGCGTCCGTCTTACTGACGTATAAGAGCAGATCGCCATTCTCTTCGACCCATGCATTCACGCCGATGTCGCCGTTGCCCAGCGGCATCGAGCCGCTGGAATCCTTACTCGGGGAATTCCAAACTACGTTGTATGCGTCTACTGCATGCTGGCCGAACGCTGCCGTCGCCAGGGCGCTTAACAGTAGGAACCGTTTCATCATCAATAAAAAATCGCCGCTATCCTCTAGATTTCCTATCGGCATAATCACCCGAAATCATGCCACTTATCAGCATAGTGATATCCTGCAACACAGGTTTTTTCGATGAGAATAGTCCTGTTGGTGGTACTAGGCACATCTCTTCTGATGGGCCAGAAAGTAGAGTTGTTATGGCCGGGCGGAGCGCCAGGCGCGCTCGGTTCGGAAGATCGGGACAAACCTTCCATCACCATTCGTTTGGCCGATTCCGCAAAGGCCAACGGAACCGCCGTGATCGTATGCCCCGGTGGCGGATACGGAAACCTGGCGATGGATCATGAAGGCGCTCAAGTCGCGGCGTGGTTGAACAACCTCGGCATATCGGCGTTTATTCTGAAATACCGGCTCGGTCCGATTTACCATCACCCTGCGCCATTGCAGGACGCCCAGCGAGCGATTCGGACAGTCCGCTCGCGAGCAAAAGAGTTCGGTATCGATCCGAACCGGATCGGCATCTGGGGCTTCTCCGCGGGAGGCCATCTCGCCTCTACAACCGGAACTCATTTCGATGACGGCCAGTCAAACGCTTCCGATCCTATTGACCGCCTTAGCTCACGACCGGACTTCATGATCTTGGCCTATCCCGTGATCAGCCTGACAACGGAATATGTCCACAAAGGCTCTCGCAAAAACCTGCTCGGGGACCCGTACGATCCCGCGCTCGCCGAGCAACTATCGAATGAGAAGCAGGTAACTTCCCGCACACCACCTACGTTTCTCTTCCACACGGACGACGATGCCGGCGTTCCCGTTGAAAACAGCGTGCTCTTCTTTCTCGCGCTGAAGAAAGCCAAGGTTCCCGCCGAGATGCACATCTACCAAAAGGGAAAGCATGGCGTCGGCCTGGCCCAATCCGATCCCGTTCTCTCAACCTGGCCGGACCGCCTGAAGGACTGGCTTCAAATTCGAGGACTTTTGGCCAGCCTTACGAAGTAATCACCCGAACTCCGGCGAAATATTCGCCGTTCTGCACGTAACGCCGGCGTACTTCATAAGACAGTACGAGTTGACCCGTGCGTACCATCATCTGGTCGCACTTTGGCGGCGCTTGATCGAATTGCAGCCGCAGTCCTCCGGCCGATATATCGCGAACGACGGCTTTCTGCGTGCCGCACGGCTTTCGAGCTCGAACAAAGGCAACCTCTACCACCCGGTCGCACTCATATCGTGGGTGAGCGCGTTTTTCGAACATATTCTCCGTATCGTCGCCTCTGACGAAAGCTTGAAAAAAAGTTTCGAGCGGGAGCTGGCCTTATTTCCTGTGATATCAGCTACAATGCGAGCTATACGCTCAGTTACGGAGGACTCCTCGATGGACCGTCGGAAAATGATCTATGGAATGGCAGCCGCGGGTTCCTGGCTGCGCCCGCGACCCAGCTTCGCCGGGACCGATAAGCCGGCGCTACTAGGCGGCTCCCGCGTTAAAACCGATCCCTTTCCTTCCTGGCCGGTGGCGGACGACCTCGAGGATCAAGCCCTGTTAAAGGTATTACGAAGCGGGAAATGGGGCCGCGGAAACGGATCTCAGGTTGACCGTTTTGAACAGGAATACGCCCAACTCACGGGAGCGAAGCACTGCCTCGCCGCAGCCAACGGCACCAGCGCCTTATTGATCGCGCTCCATGCCATCGGTGTCCAAGCCGGCGATGAAGTGATCCTGCCTCCATACACTTTCGTCGCAACCGCCAATGCCATCCTCGCAATGAACGCTTTGCCGATATTCGTCGACTCCGACCCGCGGACATTCCAGATCGACGCAAACAAAATCGAAGCTGCAATCACTCCGCGCACTGTTGCGATCCTGCCGGTTCACCTCGGCGGCAACGTTGCCGATATAGATGCAATCACTTCGATTGCATCGAAGCACAAACTTGCCGTAATCGAAGATACGTGCCAGTCTCACCTGGCCGAATGGAAGGGACGAAAAGCTGGGACGTTCGGGACGCTTGGCTGCTTCAGCTTCCAGGCATCGAAGAATCTGAATTCCGGCGAAGGTGGGGCCGTTCTCACAAACGATCCGAAGATGTTCGATCGCAGCTTTGCGTACCACAACAACAGCAGAGGACAACACGTGGCCGGCGGCGATTTCAGCTATGTGGACAAGGGCCTGAATCTGCGCATGACCGAATTTCAGGCGGCGCTGCTCTTATCTCAGATGACCCGTCTCGCAAAGCAGGCGAGCACGCGTGAGAAGAACGCCGAATACCTGACAAAGCAGCTCAAAGAAATTCCGGGAATCGCGCCCGCCGAGCCCTATGCCGGATGCACGCGCAATGCATATCACCTTTACATGTTCCGCTACGATGCGTCTCGATTTGCGGGACTTCCGAGAGCAAAATTTCTAAAGGCATTGTCTGCAGAGGGAATTCCCGCATCCGGCGGCTACTCCCCCTTCAATAAAGAGCCAGTGCTGACCAACACATTGCAATCGCGCGGCTATAGCCGTATCTATGACGCAAAAACGATCAAGGCGTGGCATGATCGAAACCAGTGCCCGGCCAACGATCGCCTGTGCACGGAAGCTGTCTGGTTTACGCAAACCATGCTGCTCGGGCCGCGCACGGATATGGATGCGATCGTAGCAGCCATTCGGAAAATTCAGTCGCACGCTGCGGAACTTGCGCTAGCATAATCCGATTGCGGCAAAAGTGAAGCTGCTCTGTTTTTTCCTCCTCGTCTGCCTGCCGCTATCGGCGCAGTTCCGGGCGGGTGTCGCAAGAGCGAAGATCACACCTGAGCTGCCGTTCTGGCTAACCGGCTTTGCGGCGCGAACGCATCCGGCTAATACTGTCGCGCAGGACATTTGGGCAAAAGTCCTGGTGATCGAGGATGCCAAAGCATCGCGGTTCGTCCTTGTCACGGCAGACCTCATCGGCTTCACACGCGAGATCACGGATGAGATCGCGGCTCGCGCGCAAAGCAAGTACAAGCTCGAGAGACGCCAGATTCTCTTCAACGCCTCGCACACACATTCAGGCCCATCCGTCTGGCCGCGATTGCACGTGGTACGTGATGCCGGAGCTGACGTCGAGCATCAATTGAAAAGCTATGCCGACAAGCTCATAAACGAGATCGATGTCGCTATCGGACGTGCTCTCGAAAGCTTGCAGCCGGCGCGCATCGAGTTCACGCAAGGACAAGCCGGCTTCGCTGTCAATCGCAGAATCGAGCACCTGGCTGCAATCCGCCCGGGCCAGACGTTCCCCGGTCCGGTCGATCCATCCGTGCCCGTCCTCCGCGTAATCTCAGCGGATGGAAAGCCGCTGGCGATCGTGTTCGGATACGCGTGTCACAACACGGTACTCACGTCCGAATTCTACGAAGTAAGCGGCGATTATGCGGGTCACGCCCAACTAGCGCTCGAGAAAATGTATCCGGGCTCCACGGCGATGTTCGTGACATTGTGCGCCGGCGATCAGCGCGCCAATCCTCGAAGCAAGCGCGAACTCGCGCGACAGCACGGGGAAACGCTGGCCAAAGCCGTGGCAGAGGCGCCGCAGGCGAAACAAGTGAGCGGCCTGGTTCAGTTCGCGTATGAGGTCACTACCCTGCCCTTTCAAGCACACTCGCGAGAGGTCTACCTGGCCGAATCGCAAAGCTCGGACCAATTCCTGGCACGCCGTGGACGACTCATGTTGGAAGCAATGGACGCCGGGAGGCCGATCGTCTCCACGCCTTATCCCGTGCAGGCTGTCCGGTTCGGTGACTCCCTCGCTTGGGTCGCGCTGGGTGGCGAAGTGGTCATCGATTATCAGTTGCGCTTGAAATCGGAGTTTGGTCCCGATCGCCTCGTAATCCTGGGATACTCTAACGACGTGATGAGCTACATCCCGTCAAAGCGGGTGCAGCGCGAAGGCGGCTACGAAGCTGGCGACAGCATGATGTACTTCAGTCAGCCGGGATGGTTCACTGAAGAAGTGGAGGAAATCGTTCTCGGAACGGCCAGGCGAGTATTAGCCTCCATAGGTATTCACGGAAAATGATTGACAGACGTACATTGTTGCAGGGCGTTGCTTTCGCGGCCCAGGCGGCGGGGACGCCGGAAAAAGATTCCGACGCGTATTGGAATCGCATCCGCGAGGAGCAGTTCCTGCTCGCTCCCTGGCGCGCCTATTTGAACAACGGCAGCCTCGGCGTAGCTCCGCGTCCTGTCGTACAGGCCGTTAATGGATACATGGAACGCGCCGCCGCGCTTACCGAAGATGAATATCCCCGCTGGGGATACGAACCGCTCGATCAGCAGCGTGAGGTGCTGGCAAAGTACGCCGGATGCAAGAAGAACGAGCTCGCGATCATGCACAGCGCGACCGAAGCGATGAGCACGATCGCCGCTGGACTCGACCTGAAATCAGGCGATGAAGTTCTCATCACCGACCAGGAGCATCCGAGCGGCAAGGGCTGCTGGTACATGCGTCAGGCACGGCAAGGCATCAAAGTCCGCGAGGTAAAGATTCCGATGCCGCCGCCGAAGCCCGAGACGCTGGTGGACATCGTGATTTCGTCGATCGGGCCGAACACGCGAGTACTGTCGTTCAGCGGCATCTTCACTACAACCGGACTCGTGATGCCGGTGCGGGAAATCTGCGAAGCCGCCAAGCGCAAAGGTGTGATCACCGTTGTCGACGGAGCCCATATGCTCGGCCAGATTCCTGTTCGCATCTCGGACCTTGGGTGCGATTACTTCGCCTCGAGTCCGCACAAATGGATGTTCGCGCCCGCCGGATCGGGACTATTGTACGTACGCGAGGACAACCTCGACCGGCTGTGGCCCACGATCGTCACCGGCAACTGGGATGACAAGAAGCTCGGAGCCGCTCGCTACATGATGGTCGGGACAAACAACCGAGCCATCGTTGAAGGTGCCGTTGCCGGAGTGCGTTTCATCGAATCTCTTGGAGCCGAAAAGATCTATCAACGAATCCACGAACTCGCGCAATACGTTCGTAAGCGCGCCTCGGAGATTCCGTATCTGGAGCTGCTTACGCCGGACGATGACCGGGCATACGGCGGGTTAATCACCTTCGACTTTAAGGGCAAAGACCTCACGCGCTTCCGCCAGGAATGCCACAAGCGGCGCATTTGGATCTATGGCGGCGAGCATTTGCGTGTCGCGACACACATTCATACGCGGCGCAAGGATCTCGACGCGCTCTTTGCAACCATGCGCGAGACGCTTGGATAAAACAAAAAGCCCGCCATTGCTGACGGGCCCTTTTTTAGTTCCTGCTTCGATTACTCAGCGACGACGTTCACGTTGAGGTCAGCTGTTACTTCGCGATGCAAGCGCACCGGCACTTTATATTCGCCGGTGTTCTTGATCGGATCTTCCAGCTGAATCTTGCGGCGATCGATCGTATAGTTCTGGCGTTCCAGAGCGTCGGCGATGTCCTTGGCTGTTACCGAGCCGAAGAGGTGACCCTCTTCGCCTGCGCGCTGTGTAATCGTAATCGTTACACCGGCGAGCATGCGGCCCAAGTCCTCAGCTTCGTTCTTGGCCTTAGCTTCGCGTCGCAGATAAGCCTCACGCTCCTGCTCTACGATTTTCTTGTTGGAGTCGGTGGCGATGACTGCGAGCTTCTTGGGTAAAAGGAAGTTGCGGGCAAAACCCGGCGCTACCTTCACCACTTCACCGCGATGACCGACTTTTTCGATGTCTTCTCGAAGAATCACTTCCATCGTAGTTCCTCCCCTAGACCGGCGCCGAGAACGGCAGCAAGGCGATGCTGCGCGCCTGCTTGATTGCTTCGGCCAGTCTCCGCTGGTGCGGCGCACACACGCCGGAGATGCGGCGGGGCGTCACCTTGCCGCGTTCTGAAATAAACGAGTTCAGCAGCTTGGTGTCTTTGTAGTTGATGTCATCGATCTTGTCGACGCAGAACCGGCACAGCTTCTTGCGCCGGAAGTATTGCTTCTTCCCGATGGCTTTGTCGCCGCCGGTCGGCCGCATGGAAGAAGAGATCGGACGTCCGCCTTTTTGTTCTGCCATGGGTTACTCCTGATTCTCCGTGTTCTCTGCCGGGACCGGGGCTGCGGGCATCGGCGCTCCTGGCGTTGGACCGGCCGGAACCGGCGCGGAAGGCATCATCCCTTCCAACGGAGCGGGAGCGGCCACCACAGGAGCAGGCTTGCGAGCGGCGCGCTTCTCGCGCTGCTTCTTCCGCTTCTCGATCTTCTTGAGCTTCTCGTCGATGCGCACCGTCATGTACTTCAACACCGCATCATTCACGCGAAGGCGTCGCTCAACTTCCTTCACGGTCTCCGGCCCCGCAGTGAACTGCATGAGCACGTAATAGCCTTCGTTGCGCTTTTCCACGCGATAGGCCAGCTTGCGCACGCCCCACCGCTCTTCTTTGTCAATTGTTCCGCCGGCGCTCGTGACCGTAGTTTTAAGCTGGTCGACGATCGGATTAATTTCTTCTTCCGTTGCGTCCGGACGAATGATGAACATCTCTTCGTAGATGCGATTCATTCTTCCTCTTTAGTTAAGCCTTGGGCGCGACGATTAAATTTCGTCATGGCCTTTTCGACGCCTTCAGCAAGTATGGACTCTGTCGCCGCGGCCGCATGGTCGAGCAACTCATCCAGTTCGTGAATTTGCGCTTTCCTGATTGGAGAAAGTACAAACTCAGTTCCATTCCGGGGATGTCCCGGATCGATTCCCAGACGAATTCTGGGAAAGTCTTGCGTTCCTAGCCGCTTGATCACGTCTTCTACGCCGTGATGTCCGCCGGCGGAACCTGAGGGCCGGACACGAAGTCCGGTCCAGGGTAAAGCCAGATCGTCGTAGAGCACCACAACATTCCGTGGTTCTACGGAGTACTTGTCCACAAGTGGCTTAAGCGACGTGCCGCTCAAATTCATGAACGTTTGCGGCTTCGCAAGCAGCACATCCTGTCCGCTGATCACTCCTACACCCAGCAGAGCCCTCGAATCGATGCGCGTGACTCGAATGCCATTACGCTCTGCCAGCCTGTCGATCGCAAGAAAGCCCAGGTTGTGGTACGTATGCTCGTACTGAGGACCCGGATTCCCCAGACCGGCGAGAAGCCAGGGCACAGGAATTTACTTCTTCTTTTTCTCGTCCTTTTTCTCAGGAGTGGCTGCGGCTTCTTCCTTCTTGCCCTTCTTCACCACTTCCGGTTCGGGGATGGCGGCTACTTCGCTAGGCTCGGGCTCAGTAGCTTTGATTCCGATGACGTGAGAAATCACCGCATCTGCCGGACTCACCAGGCGCATCGATCCGCTCAAGGGAATTTCTGAGGCGCGGACGCTCTGTCCGATGTGCAACTCGCTTACCGTGACGTTAAAGGATTCCGGGATATCATCCGGCAGACACTCGATTTCGATGTCGCGAGTGATGATTTCGTGCTGCCCACCCTGGACTTTCACACCCACCGGGTCGCCATGCGTGTGCACCGGCACCTTTACGATGACTTTCTTACTGAGGTCGATCCGCTTCAGGTCGACGTGCAGCAGCGTGCTCTTCAACGGCTCGAATTGCCAGTCCACGATCATCACCGGCGATTTGACGCCCTGGATATCGATATCGAAGATCGTGTTGTGGCCCGACGCGCTCTTCAGAATGGACGTGACTTCTTTCGGGCTCACGGCAATCGAAACCGGCTCTTTGGCCGTTCCGTAGACGATCGCGGGTACCAGGCCGCGAACACGTAACCGGCGGGCTTCATTTTTGCCACGCGTTTCGCGAGCTTCGGCCGTAATCGTAATATCTTTTCTCATCTCTATCTCCGTGGGCGCGCGGCGCCCTGCAAAACGAACCCAATTAAACGAATAACGTGCTGATCGATCCGCCGTCGTGGATACTCTGAATGGCGCGCGCCAGCAGAGGAGCAACCGACAACTGGCGAATCTTGTCGCAGCGCCGGGCCTCTTCCCGAAGAGGAATCGAATTCGTAACAACAACTTCCTTGATAGGCGACTCTTCGATACGCTTCACCGCCTGCCCGGACAGGACCGCATGCGTGGCGCACGCAGACACGCCCACAGCGCCCGATTCAATCAGCGCTTCCGCGCCTTTCACGAGCGTGCCGGCCGTGTCGATGAGATCATCCACCATAATGCAATTCCGTCCGCGAACATCGCCGATGATATTCATAATCTCGGCTACATTCGCCTGTTCCCGCCGCTTGTCGATAATGGCGAGCGGAGCGTTCAAGCGCTTGGCAAACGCTCGCGCGCGCTCCACACCTCCCGCATCGGGCGACACCACGGTGACATTCGGCAGCATAGCAGCCGACCGGAAGTGCTCAATCATCACCGGGGCGGCGAAAAGGTGATCGACTGGGATATCGAAAAATCCCTGAATTTGGGCCGCGTGCAGATCCAGACTTAGAACCCGATCGGCCCCCGCTCTTTCCAGCAGGCTGGCAATCAGCTTTGCCGAAATCGGAACGCGCGGTTTGTCTTTCCGATCCTGCCGAGCGTACCCATAATAGGGTAACACTGCCGTTATCCGATCCGCGGATGCTCGCTTCAAGGCGTCGATCATCAGCAGCAATTCGAACAAGTTACGCTCTACGGGATTGCAAGTGGGCTGAATCGCGAACACATCCACCCCACGGACATTTTCGAGAATTTGCACTTGCAATTCGCCATCAGCGAAGGTCTTGGCCGTGATTAAACCAGGTTGAATACCCAGGCATTCACAAACATCCGCAGTCAACGCGGGGTTTGCGTTTCCGCAGAAAACACTCATCTGCTCGTATTTCATCGAGAGTTTCGGCTGTGAGGCGGCCATTGATTACCCTGAATATGCTCGCTTAGCTGCTTTCGCCACAGGGAGAAATATCGGGCCCTGCTCAGGAAGGTTATCGGAAATATCTGTTGGTTGCGAAAGGCGGCCATTGCACTCTGGACATTTTCGGCGTCTGGGAAAACTCCAAACACGGCCGAACCGCTCCCCGTCATCAGCGCCGGACGCGCACCCAATTTCTTCAACTTCCGTTTGATAACACCGAGTTTAGGATACTGCCGGAAGACTACAGGCTCAAAATCGTTGCTGCAGAACTCGGACCAGTCCCCGGCTGTTCGCTCCCCAGCCATAGCCAAGGCGACACGTTGCGAATTATTTATTTTAGGTGACGAGCTATCCCAAGTCAACGGACGGCCCAGCGCTCGATACGCCTCAGGCGTAGAGACATGGACACCCGACGCCACCACTAGCCCGTGCATCGTTCCGGCATCCTGAACTGGATAAAGTTCGGTCCCCCTCCCCAAGCCCAACGCCGTCCCGCCAACCAGAAAAAACGGCACGTCGCTGCCCAGCGCCGCGCCGATCTCCACTAGTCGATCCCACCCGATTCTCCTGCCCGTCAGGACCGGCAAAGCAAGCAGCACGGCTGCCGCATCCGTAGAACCGCCACCCAGTCCGCCACCCATAGGAATGCTCTTAGTTAAGTTACAGAAAACTTGTCCCTTAGCGTTGGTTTCCTCAACAATTACTTGAGCTGCTTTGGCGATTAGGTTATCCGCAATTTCAACGCTCGATTCGACAACAACCTTGCTCGTCCGACTGGGTGTGAACCTGATATCCAACTCATCGAAGAGTGAAATGGTTTGAAAGATGGTCCGCAGATCGTGATAGCCGTCCGATCTACGGCCAAGCACTTCGAGGGTCAGATTGAGTTTGGCGAACGCCTTGACTCGCGCCTGCCGGGTGGACGACGACATCAGTAGTGTATTAGCGAGTAGATATCGTAGTGACGCAGCTTTTCCCGGCCGCGCAGGAAATCGAGCTCGATCACAAACCCGTAACCTGCAATCCGCCCGCCGAGTTTCTCAACCAGCCTCGCCACTGCGGCCGCGGTGCCACCTGTGGCAAGCACATCATCGACGATCAACACTCGTTGACCGTCTTCGATGGCGTCTTTATGGATCTCCAAACGATCCGTGCCGTATTCCAGCTCGTATTCCCAGAACTCAACCTCACAGGGAAGTTTTTTCGGCTTACGCACCGGAACGAAGCCCGTTCCCAGCGCTAGCGCAACCGCCGGAGCGAAGAAATAACCGCGAGCCTCGATCCCTACCACGACATCGATTTTCTGGTCCTTGTAATGCTGATGGAAGGCATCGATTACCGTCCGCAGACCCTTACCGTTCTTCAGCAGAGTCGTAATGTCGTAGAAGTTGATGCCGGGCTTCGGAAAGTCGGGGACCTCCCGGATGAGTTCTTTCAGAGTCTCCATGTGTGGAAGTTGTCATTGTAACAATGGCCCGCGATCGATTAGGCTCTTTGGTAATGAACCTTCGCGAACTTCCGTCGGTCGATGAGGTTTTGAAGAGCATTGACTCCAACTACCCTCATGAACTGGTGGTCGCTGAAACGAGACGCGTGCTCGATCGCGTCCGGGAAAGCCTGAAGTCGGGCCGAAGCGTTGACTGTTCGAACATCCCTCAACAGGTTTTGACCGCTCTAGAACAGCTCGAGCAGCCATCCCTGCGACGCGTGATCAATGCGACGGGAGTCGTACTTCACACGAATCTGGGGCGCGCCCCGTTGAAGATGAACTCGGGCGCGGAAGGCTATTGCAACCTCGAATATGATCTGCATGCAGGAAAACGCGGCAAACGTGATGTTCACGTATCGAGCCTGATAGAGCATCTGACCGGCCGTCCGGGCATCGTGGTGAACAACAATGCCGCTGCCGTATTTCTCATTCTCAATGAGCTTGCGGCAGGCGGTGAGGTTGTTATCTCACGCGGCGAGCTGATCGAAATTGGCGATGGTTTCCGAGTGCCCGACATCATGGTCAGGGCCGGCGCCATTCTTCGCGAGGTCGGAACCACAAATCGTACCCGCATTGAGGATTATCGCGCCGGCATGAATGATCGAACTCGCCTGATTCTCAAAGTGCATCCGAGTAATTTCAGGATGTCCGGCTTCACCGAATCTCCTCCGCTCAGCGCATTAGCGACGGTTGGGAGGCAGCACAACGTGCCGCTCTATGAGGATCTCGGCAGCGGATGCATGACTGACCTGAAGCCATTCGGCCTCAATGAGCCGATGGTTTCCGAGAGCATAAAGGCTGGAGCGGACATAGTTTCCTTCAGCGGCGATAAATTGCTTGGAGGTCCGCAGGCGGGCATGATCGCCGGACAATCAGAACTGATCTCTCGCGTTCGCAGGAATCCACTCTTTCGCGCGCTCCGTGTCGACAAGCTTGTTTATAATGCGCTCGAATCGACACTCCGGAATCTGCACTTTAACCGATGGGACCGGATTCCCGCGCTGCGTATGATCATGACAACACCCACAGAAATCCGCGCTCGAGCCGAGCGGTTGGCAGCCGAACTGTCCGGATGGGACATCCACGTACGGCCCGGACTTTCTGTAATCGGTGGAGGATCTACGCCGGAACAATCGTTACCCTCCTGGTTACTCTCGATCGGAGTGGCGAATGTAACGGAGTTCGACAGAACTTTGCGGATGGCAACTCCGGCGATCGTCGGAAGAATTGAGGACGATCGCCTCATTCTGGATTTGCGAACGGTGTTTAAAGAAGAGGAAGAGGAGCTACGCGCAGCGCTGGTTCAGGCGCGTTCCAGGTAGCTGCCGTCACTGGTGTTCACCTTGATGCGCTCGCCCTGGTTGATGAAGGCTGGCACCTGCACCACCAAGCCGGTATCGGTTTTCGCCGGCTTCGTGACGTTCGATACTGTGGAACCCTTCAATCCGGGTTCGGTTTCGAGCACAGTCAGCTCCACAGAGGGCGGCAGTTCTACGCTCATCGGCCTGCCCTCATAGAACTCGACGTGAACTTTAATGTTGGGGATAAGGTAGTCGACGGCATCGCCGAGGATGTCTTTCTTAAGCTCCACCTGCTCGAACGTCTCCGTATTCATGAACGTGTAGCTGTCACCGTCGTCATACAGGTATTCCATTTCCTGCTCATCCAGAATGGCGCGCTCGACCTGCTCCGTCGACGAGAATCGATTATCCACCATCGAGCCGTTGCGAAGATTGCGCATCCGAACCTGAACAAAAGCGCGCAGGTTGCCTGGCGTGCGGTGGACCATGTTGAAAATCGAGTACAGGTCGTTATTCCACTTGATGACCATACCTGGTCGAAGAGCTGAAGCTTGCATAGGGAAACCTTTATTCTAACAACAGCGGATAATGCGCAAGGCTCTGGTGCTATCGGCGGGAGGGATGTTTGGCGCGTACCAGGCTGGCGCCTGGGAAGTTCTCTCGAAAAGCTTCGAACCTGACATCGTAGTGGGCGCCTCCATCGGATCTCTTAATGGATGGGCGATTGCTGGCGGGTGCGATCCCGCGGAACTCAGCGGCGTTTGGCTCGAGCTGCATAGTCTTGGAAAACATGACTGGCGCATTCCTGTAAATCCACTCAATGGAGCACTGGATGCGGCTCACCTGCATGCCTGGATTCGTGATCTGCATGCGGCATATCAGCCTCGCGTTGCTTATGGTGTGGTGGTCACCGATATCTTGAAAATGAAGCCTCGCCTGTTCACGGCCCCCGAGGTGACTTGGCAGCATTTGGCTGCATCTTGCGCGATATTCGGCGTGTTACCGCAAATTCGCATCGATGGCCGTTTCTATACAGATGGGGGACTTCTGGAGGCGGCGCCACTCTGGGCGGCTTGCCAGATGGGGGCAACGGATATCCTCGCAATCAACGTGTTGCCCTCTGTGCCGGGTTCGATATTTCAAGGCGCCCTTCGGACCTTTCGCCGGATCGCGCCCAAGTCTCCTCCGGTTCCGCATTGCCGCGTTGACTTACTCCAGCCTAAGACGCTGCTCGGCAACATTCGCGATTCTATTCAGTGGAGTGAATCGAATGCCCGCAAATGGATCGAAGCGGGCCGCCAGGATGCGACAGTGCTAGCATCGACGTGTGGGGCTCGGACAGATTACTAAACAATTCGCGCAACAAGCAATCGCGAACCCGATGAAGGATGTTATCGACGCCTTGCGGCCCGCCGATGCGGCAGCGGTAGCCGACTCGCTTGCCGATCAACGGCAGACAGCATCCGCGCCAAACGATAACATAGGCGCGGTGATCGTCGGGCAAGTGCAGGCGATGCAGAACGCGCTCAAAGAGGATCAGGAGCTGGTTGTACTGTGTACGGCAGGTCTGGAAACGCTGCGTGTGCTCGAGTTCTTCTCACCGTCCCCGCGCGTGCTGGTGCTCACGGGACTAGACACGGAAAGAACCATTACCCGCGTAATCTGCCCGGCCGACTCGCTGCAGTTGGTCTGCAAGCCGATGCCAGTCCAGACAGGCACAAAACCTGCACGTATTCGCTTTGTGGTTCCCAAGCCCAAAGCGTGATGGCGATCAGGGTCAGCCCCGCCGTGCTGCCTCAATGGCGGCGATGTCGATTTTCTTCATCGTCATCATCGCCCCGAAGGCACGCTTTGCTTCAGCGCCACCTGCGGCAAGCGCATTCGTTAGAGCGCGCGGGGTGATCTGCCAGGACAGGCCCCAGCGGTCTTTGCACCAACCGCACTGGCTTTCTTCTCCGCCATTGCCGACGATCGCGTTCCAATAGCGGTCCGTCTCTTCCTGATCCTCCGTCGCGATCTGGAACGAGAACGCTTCGCTGTGCCTGAACGCCGGACCGCCGTTGAGACCGAGACAGGGAATTCCCATCACTCTGAACTCCACCGTCAGCACATCGCCCTTCTTGCCGCCTGGATAATCACTGGGAGCCTGGTGAACAGCGGTTACTTCACTATCCGGGAAGGTAGCGGCGTAGAAGCGTGCCGCCTCGTGCGCGTCTTTGTCGAACCAAAGGCATATCGTGTTCTTTGGCTTCATGTTCCCTTTGACTTAGTGACCTTCCTCCAAGGGTAGCGCGCCGGCCGGAGTTTCCTGCGGAATGTGTGCCAACGTATCTCGCCAGGCAGCGCGGACCTGATCAGGCAGCGAAAGCAACAGCTGGTCGACACGTTTCTTCAGGTTTGCGACGAGTTCCGGTTTGCTGGGAGCCCGATCGTAGCTTTCCGTTCCGTCCGCATCTATGTCATACAACTCGGGATGCGCCAGAGCAAGATTAATGCGACCGCCTGGAGGATCCACAGTCCAGGCGTAGCTGTTGTAGCGGGATAAATGCAATTTCCACTGTCCCCAACGGACACACTGGAGATTCCAGCCGTCGAAAAACAGAAGAGGATCCCGTTCGATGAACGGCGCTTGTCCCGTCAGCATAGGCCAAATGTCGACTCCGTCGACAGCGGCGCCATCCCCGCTCCTGCCAGCCCCGCGAGCGTGGGCAATAGATCCATCATCGAGCCAACGCCCTGGGCAACGCTCCCCGCCGGAATGGCGCCGGGGAATCGGGCAATAAACGGTTCGCGCACGCCGCCCTCATACGTCGATCCTTTTCGGCCTTGTAACTTACCGGCACTTCCCTGATACCACGGGCCGTTGTCGCTGGTGAAAATGACTAATGTGTTTTCGTTATAGCCCTTTTCGGTGAGTGCGTCCAGGACCTGGCCGACACTCCAGTCCATTTCCATCACCACGTCGCCATATAAGCCTTGTCCGGACTTGTCCCGGAAAGCGTCCGATGGCGTCAGTGGAATATGGGGAGCCGTGTGAGCAAGGTAGAGAAAGAAAGGATTTTCGCCCTGGCGACCGATGAAATCCAGAGCATGCTTAGTGAAGCCAATCGTCAGGTTGGGTAGCGATGAGGCCGGATCCACGACATCTGAATTCGCGAGTGTCGGCAGAGGGCTCATGTCGTTGCTATAGGGAACGCCATAGAACTCGTCAAAGCCGTGGTCACAGGGAAGAAAACCCGTTTGCGAGCCGAGGTGCCACTTGCCAATAGCGGCTGTTCGATATCCCCGCTCCTTTAAAACCCTGGGCATCGTCCGCTCGGTTGGGCTCAACCCTTTCTTCTCCGACGGCATGAGAACGTTTACGACACCGGTACGAACCGGGTAACGTCCCGTCATCAGCGCGGCTCTCGATGGCGAGCACACAGGGCTGGCGGAGTAGAACCGCGTGAGCCGTACACCGTCCTGAGCCAGGCGGTCTAGATTAGGTGTCGGGATCGAGGAACCGTAACAGCCGAGATCGCCGAAACCTAGGTCGTCGGCCAGTATGACTATGATGTTAGGGCGCTTAGAAGACTGCCCTCGAACAAATCTGGAAGAAAGAATTGCGCCAGCTGCCGTGCGCAAAAACTCACGCCGCCCAAACCCCGAAAGCCCCAACCTACACCTGCCTGTGAAGTTCCAGATCCCAGGATCCCCTACACACCCGTCCCTAAGATCTGATCAATTCTACAGCAAGCGCGTTCAGTTTTGGCAACCCCCCTATCGGGAGAATCGCCGGATTAAATGGGGGTATCTATTGCACGGCGGGCGTATACATGTCTTTCATGCGGTACGCCCTGTACATTTGAGTCTCCACTTCGATGTTTGTGGCGAGTGCTCCGTCCGGGGTGAATTCCAATGATTGCCCGAAATCTTTTGAGTTCCAACCGAGACCAAAGTGATAGTTACCGTTGCTCAGTTTCTCGGTAGAGCCGAGCGCGCGCGAGAAATCTCCCAAGTCGGCATTAAAAACAAGCTTCGCAGTTCGGGCCTGTTCATCGATCTGCAATACCTGACCGCGACTATGGGCATTCACGTCGGCCGCATACCGAGTATTGCCGTTGTCGTGGAGCATCAAGCGATTCGAGTTTGGCTCGAAATTGGCATCGTGTTGGTGTGAGAACCATGGCGACGGGTCATCCGACTGAATCTGGAAGTCACCGTCTTTGCCCAGGCGCCATATTACATCTCCTGAGCCGGCCCCATTCGCATAGTCAATCTTGATGAGCCAGTCCTGATGGCGGGCGGAGTACAGAATGTTGCCATCGGGTGTGAGTTGCAGAGAATTCCCATGCAGCCAGTCATTGGCGACTGCAGCCAGGCGGAACACCGGGCAACCCCCGCTTCCGAAGACACACGTTTCTCCTAAGATTGCTGCGCGATTCACATCAAGATGATCGAATGCGTCCCATGACCACTCCACTTGCAAATCGCGGTCGAGCACGAGGATGACGTCGCCAAGAATATCGACCTCATCCGGCGATTGAACTCCGCTCATCAGTCGCTCCGAGCCCGCGAGGAGGAGGATTCGTCCGTCGCCAATAAGCTTCGCCTCGTGGTGAAAACTGGTGATTGGCGATTTTCCCTGCGCAATCAGTTGCTGATTGATGCGGCCGGCATTGGTCTCGACGACGGTATTACCCGCCAGGTCCAGGACTCGCAGAATCTGCTCGCTATCGTTGTAGGTCCAATTATCATAGATCGCCAGAAAATACCCGCCCGGCCCGGAATGGGTCAGATATCGGATCTCTGTCGGGTTGTACCAAACGACATTGCCGTCCATGTCAGTCGCTACGTTCCTCGAAAATACATTGCTCTGAAGCAGAAATCCCTCTGAAGACGTTGCGTTCGATTTACTCAGAAGATGAGTGGCGGGAAACGTGATATCCGGCGTCCCTGTATGCAATTTCATCTCGGGACCGCGGACTCCCGAGCCATCGCCGGCCGTGACGACTTGCTGAACCCGATAATCGGTATCAGCCAGCATCCCGGCAAGATATACGTTCAGGCTGGCGTTGCCCGTGCACCTCATCGCCGGAGTTTGCTGAGCGAAGCCATTCGGAGCGGTAAACTGCGACTCTCAAAACACTGCCCTGGTCGCACGGCGGCGCGCTATATAGAAAGACCAGGCTGTTGGAGGTTGGAGAAATAACCGGCGAATTTCCCGTCACAAGGGAATTTACGACATAGGAACTGGTTTCAACGTCGATATCTCCAGTGTCAATATTTAGAGCAGAAACTTCAATTTCATAGGATCCTTCCGTCTGCAACGGAACCCAATTAACGGAAGCGGCCGGGCCGTAATCGCGAACCATTCTAAATTTGGTGGATCCGGCCGGTCGGATACGGAATCGATACCAGATCGTTCCAGGGGAGACATTTACAACCGAAGCGTACAAGTTGACTTCTGTCCCAATCTGCGCGCCGGCTTGCATCGATGGATCCAGAGTTACATCCATCGTCCAGCCGACATTTGCGAACAGCAGGATTACTAGTGTGCAAGCAGAGGTCCGCATGTATACAGCAAAGGCGTTACGAATGTTCATTTGGGGTACAGATTTTAATTGTTAGAAAGTGTAAAATCGCAGTATTTCGGCGCTAACGGTGAGAGTGGACGAAGACAAGATAACATTAAGTGTACAAAGGGTTACTATCCATTATCCCATGAATAACAGCTTTAGGTTGCCGGAACAATTCGAACTGAGCCTTGGGATTCAGGTCCAAAACGCACGGGAACGTTTGATGGAAGCGAAAGAGATCGGTTTAAAGCTCGCCAAACACGGCGTGCCGCTAACGTCGCAGTCCCGATCACTTCGCAATGTTCACCGACCCGCCGCAACTCCTGAGCGGTCCCCTAAAGCGGCTAGGTTACGTTCCAGGCGCCGATAACCGTTGCTACCCCTCGCCTGTCGATGGCTGCGACTATATTAATGTTGCGGCTTCTCTTCCTTTCTCATCTCTGCTTCGAGAGAAGGGCTGGCCGGACCATGTCGCCGTTGTTCATCCGGTAGATGACGTCGCGTGCACCCGGATGCTCGAGCAGGGCTATGGCAACCCGTTCATCCATCACATCACGTTCGGAATCGATGCGCCTAAGTTGCCCGGGAGCGGCGGAATCGTCGTTGCAGAGCACTTGATCAAGAGGATGGTGGAAGTACACAGGAGTATCTCTGCAATACTTCAACAGAGTCCCGGAACGCTGATCATTGCAGTGCCCGGAGACATCCTCCGCACCCCGGAGTTTCCGGACCGATTCGTCGAGTGGTCCGGAAATCTCTCTACAGACCAATACCAACTGGAAGAGATGGAGGGCGGCGGCTACCTCTTACAGTTCTTCGTCCTTCGCGGCGGGCGAATCGAAGTTGCTCTTCGCCACCAGACCCGGCAGACATTCAATCCCAAGAGCGTACATAAGATTTCGGAAGACGAGTTGAGCGTGAATCAAGGGTCTGAGGCGACCGGCATGTAGTCGTGCCGTTACTATGAAGGAATGTCTCTCGCCGGCCGAACAGCGCTAGTAACGGGAGCATCACGTGGTTTGGGACGCGCTATCGCCGTTCGCCTGGCACGGAATGGGGCCTCTCTCGCGATCAATTATTCGCAGCGAGAGGACCGTGCCGAGTCACTCGCATGCGAGATTCGAAATAACGGCGGACGCGCCATAACCTGCCGGGCTGACGTATCCAACTCTCAGCAGGTGACGAGCATGATCGAAAGGATATCTGCCGATCTCGGGCCGGTAGACGTTTTAGTAAACAATGCCGCAGTGTTTCACCACGCCGATCTTGCGGACTACGATCAAGCGCAGTATGAGGAACTCCAGCGAGTAAACGTGGGCGGCATGATCAATACCACCTTTGCCGTTATGGAAGGAATGAAAGATCGGCGCTTCGGTCGAATCGTCAATGTGACCTCAATCGCGGCGCACGGCACAAGTCTTCCCGGGACCACGTTCTATGCTGCCACGAAGGCTTCCGTCACTCTTCTGACGCGACGCTTTGCGATGGACCTGGGACCGTTTGGAATTGCTGTCAATGCAGTGGCGCCGGGGTTTGTCCCTACAGACATGACCGAGGACGCGCTTTCGAGAGACAGGATCGTGGAAGCGACCATGGTCCGGCGTCTAGGTACGCCTGAGGACATCGCTCATGCCGTGGCGTTTCTCGCCTCACCGGAATCGGGGTTTATCACCGCTCAGACTCTGACTGTTGACGGAGGACGCATGGACTACATCGCACATCCATGACGCTTGATTAGCGGGCAGCCGACGCCGCCCTCGATCGTTCGATCGTGGCCGCCCGATCTGGTGATGACACCGCTATCTACAGTCCGGCCGGTACGGCTTATCGTCTGAAAAAACAAGCGGTCGCCATCGATTTCACACAACATGAAAGTGTTGTCCGTGTCGAATCCAACCGCCGTCTGCGCCGTCTGACGAATGTTTCCTTCGCGTAGCTTCGCAGAACCGCCTTCGATGAAGTAGTGAATTCCTTTTTGCGGCTTCAGCCGCTCATAAAAATGTTCGTGACCGGTGAAGACCACCGAGACGCCATATTTTAGGAAGAGCGGCTCAAGCACTCGCCGAAGCTCTTCATCAGGGCCGTGCGCTTCTCCGGAGGAATACAGAGGATGATGGAAGAACGCGATCTTCCAGTCCGATTGCGAATTACTCAGTTCTTTCTCCAGCCACGCCACCTGCTCCCGGTCCATGTAGTTGCTATCCAAGGCATAGAAGCGAACTCCGTGCTTGGGGCTAAAGGTGTAGTAGCGTTTTCCATTCATGTTGAAGTTCTTATAATCCTTCTGATTCGGATCGTCATGATTCCCGAGCGCCGCATAGAACTTCACTCCCCCGCTTAACAAAGCTCCATACGGGCGCTCGAACTTCGCGATGAAGTCTTTCGGCTTTTCTCCGCCGTACATGTTGTCGCCGAGCATGAGGGCAAAATCGAAGGGGAATACACGCCGGAATGCGATGACCTGGTCAGCAGTTTGATACTGCGCCTTGCCACCCGTTCCGGTATCGCCGAGTACTGCGAAGTGAAGGGAGCCTTTGCTGTTGGGAAGCCTGAGTTCCTGAGCCACACACAAAGAAGCAATAAACGCTATAGCAATCGAAAACCGTCGTATGGTCATTTGGCCGGCACTGCCTCCTTCATGTAATCAACGATCAGGTTCGAATCCCGATCGCGAAGGATCAAAGTGCGACCCACAAAACGATACTCAAGCTCTTTTGGGAGCTTTGGGAGTTTCATGAGCAGTGAGGGCGGGACCGTAGAAAGGGGCGCATTCTTCGGGTAAATGGCATTCACAGCGATCACCGGCTCGACTTCACCCGGAGCTTTCTCATTCTTCGGGTTGCCCTCCTTAATGCTGGCGCGCACTTTCGGACTCTTCGGACCTGTGAAAGACTCACGGAGGAGCTCATTGAACATCGGCTTCACGTTGGGCGTGAGTATGTCGCCAGGTTTCGCGTTGGGACGGGCTTTCCGGATTGCCTCCGCCAAGGCCTGCTCGCGCTGCTGTATTTGAGGCGCAGTTGCTTTCTTATCAACAGGAGGAACCTTCTCGCTCGCCTGCTTACGAAGCTTCACATAGGCATCCAGACGCCGGCTGAACTCGCTGACGGCTTCCTCAGAGGTCACGGCTGGCAAAGCTATGAATTGCGCCTGCGACAAGACAAAGAGGATCGCAGCTAGTCTCATCCGATTCTCCCTGATCTATAGATGTTCTCCAGTTTGGGAACTGTTTCACCGCTGCCGATCCCAATCCGCGTCATCAGAGTTAACAGTCCTTAACAAACCGGCGTGATGTGAGCACCGTCTGGTTGTTACCTGTACAAACCGCAAATGCGAGGTAATCACATGAGAAAAACAAGCCTTTCGAAGATCATGCTTCTGTCAGCGCTCAGTTTGGGCGCGGCATACGCGCAGAGTGACCGACCGCCCCATGGTGGAATGGGTGGCGCGGCGGCGGTGGCATCGATCGACCGAAGAGTCGCGTATCTGAAAGCGCTGCTAACGTTAACTGATGCGCAAGTCGCCTCCGCCACGACCATCTATACGGACGCGGCGGCGGCGATCACGCCGTTACAGACAAGTCTTGCGACCGCTCGTGAGTCACTGACCACGGCGATAAAGGGGAACACCACAGGCACGATCGATTCACTGTCCACTCAGATCGGCACTCTGGACGGCCAGATTACGGCCGCGCAGAGCAAAGCCACGGCTGTATTTTATGCGCTACTCACGGCTGAACAACGCACGCGTTTTGATGCTGTTGACGGTGGCAGAAGGGGAGGCGGACCGGGTAGGTTCTAAGAAAGAAGGTCTGTAAAGCTCGACGACGCCACCGAATCCTCGAGGAGGCTTGCTGGCGAAGCCTCTCGACGCGGCGAGAAATATGACTTCATTTACTTCTTCTCGAATACTCATTGTCGAGGAGGACGGCTTTCATAGCTTAATGTTGGCCAACGCTCTCGAAGCTCATAACCACATCGTGGAGATCGCAGGGAACGCATCCGGCGCATTGGAGAAGGCCGGGGCGGGTGGATTCGACGTCATTGTTCTGGATCTCGGTTCTGCCGAGCAGCAATTCGGGATGGCAATCTGCGAGCGGCTTCGCGAAAGCGGCGACGATACACCGATCGTTGCGCTGGCAGCGCACCTGGATTCCGTTACGAAGATAGCGGCTCTCGCGGCCGGCGCAGACGATTGCATTCTGAAGCCATACGATCTCAATGAACTATTGGCGCGCATGCATGCTCTCGTTCGCAGAACGCGAGCGCTTAAAGCCAAACTGCTAGCCGAATCTCATTTCGGAAATGTGTTTGTGGATTTCTATAAAGCAACAGCAATCAAAGATAGTTCAGCCGTCGCGCTGTCGCCAAAAGAGATTTCCCTGCTTCGTTACATGGTTACCCACAATCAATGCGTTCTCTCGAGAGAAGAGCTACTGATGCAGGTCTGGGGCTATCAGTCTATGGACACGCGCACGGTGGACATGCACGTCGCAGCCTTACGCCGGAAACTTGAAGATACCCCACATCAGCCGCGCCATATCATCACGGTCCGAGGCCGCGGTTATCTGTTTCGTGAATAGCAACGTAAATAGATATTTACACGCGCGTCGGTCCGTCCTGAAACGACGTACAGACGCCATGCGTTCAACGAAGTAGTAGCAAACATTATTCCGCAAATACAAACAAAACACTTTATGAAAACAATCAGTGGTCTCTTTGTCATATCAGGGCTACTTACAGCGCAGACCTTCACATTTGGGGTGAAGGGCGGAGCCTTCATAACCGATCCCGCTGAGCAGTTCGATCAGAGCCGCCCATATACAGTCGGCCCATCCGTAGAGGTAGCATTACCCGCACGCTTTGGCGCCGAGGTCAACGCGTTGTACAGCCGCTTCGGCAGTTCATTGTTCCCGGCGAGTTCGTCTGCCACTCGACTTAGAGGAAACGCCTGGGAATTCCCGATACTGGGCAAATACTACTTCGCCGAGCGGAGCAGTTCAATACAACCATTTGCCTCCGCCGGTGTGGCGTTCCGCCAGATTTGGCTGGACCGGAACTCGGACGATCGATTCGGTCGACGCGTGACCGATAGCACTGACGTCGCCGTTGGAGCTGTGGTGGCCGGTGGGGTTGCTTTAAAAGCAGGACGTTTCAGAATCGCCCCGGAAGCGCGGTACACACGATGGGGCGGTTACAACTATCCTGCGACAAATCCAAATCAGGCACAGGTGCTACTGGGAATCACATTCTAATGAATTCGGTTTATATGATGCATTTCCTGTTGTTCATTGTGGTTCTCCTGAGCAGTGCGTCATCCGCGCAGACTCTGAAATCATCGTTCTTTGCCGTGGCGGACCATCACGGCTACAAGACTGCCCCCGTTTCAACACTTCTGATTAGCGGCCGCGAGCCCGACCTCGTCTTTCAAAAGCAGCTAAACACGTTCGCCAAACGTCATCACATCCGGATCTGGGCAACGGATCGCACGTGGTACGGACAGCCGGCTTGGATTGCAGCAGCAACACACGACATCGGTATCGACTTTTCCCGCGAAGCCAGAACCTTTAGCCACAAGGTGGAATCGAATATCGACCTGGAGAGAACAAGGGTGCTTGATGATCTCGGTTTCGTGAATCAACTGGATGAAGTCTGGTACATCCCTCGAACGTCCGTGCCTCAGGAAAGCACAAATGCTACAGGCGACCACCTTCGCACAGACGGTAGGCTCGCAGTTGGCCTCCTTCGACCTTAACCGCGAGCCTCAACTCGCGCATTCCAGTTACGCGTGAACTTCTTCGGCTTCCCAATCTTCAGCGGTAGCTTGCTGGATAAGGGGCTTTGCGATTTCCGTCAGAAGGTAATCGGTGCTTTCTTCCTCACCCAACGTATGCGAGAGTAGTTGCGCAACATCGTATGCGCCGATTTGCCGAGCCAAAGCGCGGACAGTCCCATAGCCGGAGATCTCGTAATGTTCTACCTTCTGCGCGGCGGTAATAAGCGCAAGGTCGGCTGCAATCTCCTCTTTCTGGCCGCCTTCCTCGATGGTCTCTTCACCTTCCTCGATCAAGCCCATCATGGCTTTGCATGGCTTTGACTGCGGCTCTTCGCCGAGCATCTCGAAAACCTGCTTCAGGCGCTCGACGTGAACTTGCGTCTGCGCCAAGTGTTTCTCGAAAGCCTCTTTGAGTTTCGGGTTGTGCGCCGCGTCAGACATCTTCGGAAGCGCCTTCACCAACTGGCTTTCCGCATTTAAGAGATCCTGTAGTTCTTCGACTAACAATTCTTTCACTTGAGGCATGAACTTATCTCCTTAAATAAGAATTCAACCCAAGCCGCTCAGCGGTCGCTACGACTTTTCTTTTTTGCGTTTTTCGTCGCGCTCTGACGGCCATTGGAGGCTTTCGTCCGCGATCTCGCACCGTTTCCCGCGCCCGCTTCGCGCCCGTTTTCAGCAGACTGTTCGCCCGGCGAACGAGTGCCGGCCGTGTACGATTGAAATGGTTCAAACGCCGGGGCATTTACGAGTTGCCATTCGCCGCCCTGATTCCAAGGTCCTCGCGCATCCGGTTCGCCGCGGTCTCCGACTCCGGTGGAGTCGTTGAAGTACTGATCAACCAAAACGGGGGTGGGTGGAATTCTCCCGATGGAAAACGCCGGCTTGCCCATGCTGTCGAGGGCGGCCGTGAATGCCTTCATATGTGTGATTTCACGACTCATCAGGAATTGCAGTGTGTCAATGCTCCCGGGATCGTCAGTGAAGTTAATCAGCCGCTCGTAGACGATCTTGGCGCGCGCTTCCGCTGCGATATTGCTTCGGAGATCGACGTCAAGCTCACCCGTTATCTTTAAGTAATCGGCCGTCCAAGCGTCTCCCATGGAATTGTAAAGATTCACGCCCCCTCCGCCCGCAATTGCAATCATCGGGTCGGCATGCGCGGCGTCGCGATCTGTCTTTGTAGGCTTCAGATGCATGCGCGCAAGAGTACCGACCACCTCGAGATGACTAAGCTCCTCGGTACCAATATCCATCAAGAGATCTTTACGGTCCGGGTCGTCACAGTTTAATCCTTGTACGGAATACTGCATCGCCGCCGCGAGTTCGCCGTTGGCCCCGCCGAACTGCTCGAGCAGCATGTTTCCGAACCGCGGGTCCGGTGTGCCGACTCGTACTGTGTACATAAGTTGCTTGACGTGATGGTACATGAAACCTCCAGAGATGATTGTGCGAAAAGGCTACACAGCGGCAGCCCTTCGTTAGCCTAACGATCATTTGTTGGACCCGTCCTAGAAACAAACAGGAGCACATATACGGTTAGCTCACCGTTGCCTGCCGTAGCATGGGCAAAATTAACTTGATTGGCAGCTCGTGGCGGGAGTGCGACTGTATACTACGTCGTTGCCTGGCGGCGATTACGTGTCTTCTATGAAGCTTGACCTGTTTGCATCCGTTGCACTTCTCATTTTGCTCAATCTCTTGCGTTGATGAATCGGGACCGCCAACACGGCATAAGGACTGCCCAAAATGGATATCTGCGAAAGAAATCGTTTTACTATGCTTTCTTCGAAAGATGGTGGTTTTAAGGTGGTACTTCTGACGATCGAACTATTAATCGGCTTTGGCGGAAATCCTGGAAACAATGTGGTGGCGAAGGTGGGGGTCGAACCCACACGTAGAGTGAACTACGCCAGATTTTGAGTCTGGTGCGTCTGCCAGTTCCGCCACTTCGCCGTTGGAACCTTCCCACAGTGTATCACCGCAAGTTCTCCAAATTTACGAGATTTCCTCGCACTGAATTTGGCCCTTGCCCCAAACTGTCTGACGCCCGATACCAGTCCACTCGGACGCGCGTAGAAACGGAATAAACTCGGCCAGATTTTCCCCCTCATACTCAGCCTCGCCCACAAACCCGCCGATCGGATGAGTCTGCCCCGTTCTGCTACTCCGGCGCTTGACATCAATGTGACTCAAATTGCACCTAGACATGGAAACGTGAAGCGAGCGTTCCCCCATGCCGCGAAAATCGATTTCTAGCGGTCCCTCGCCGTAGACCGCTCGCAAGGTAGCAACACGATCCCTCGCGCGGCTAAACACAACCGGAAACTCGGGATTTTCCGACAGTACCTGATTCGTCTTCAACTCGGTCGGAGTAATATAACGTACACAAACTCGATTTACGGCGTTCTTTAAAGGAGCCAGAGAGACTTCAATGCGACTCCGGCTGCGGGTCGCGCTATCAACTTAGCGCGACCGCGTCCCGGACCAAAGCCCTGATCCGCTATTCGATCGAAGGTCTCGGTTATCTCATACAATGGTGGGTCTTTAGTAATAAAAAGGTGGAGATCGAAGTGGAACTGCTCTCCTGCCCGGATCATTCTGCCGTCAAGATGTGCTCGATCGAAATACAAAAGGACGGGGAAGGTCGAATAAGCCGCTTGGCCCACGGCTATCAGACCGTGACTCGAAGATTCGGGAATAGGTTTGGCTCGACGCTATCTGACGGAACCAGTTTCCAAAAGCCCCGCGGAGAACATTGCCCGACTTTCCCTCCGGAAAGAAAATATCATCCCGAGCGCTGAAAGTATACCTGATCGGGAGGAGCGCAAACGTCACTGTCCGCATTATGCCGAAAAATGGTGATGGTCTGCTAATCGACCTGTGTTAGGATGCCGATTCCATAGTAGTGTTATCGAGTAGGTACTATGAATGTTGGTGACAGCACTTATTTTCGATATGGACGGTGTGATCGTCGATTCTACCGCGATACATACACAAGCCTGGCGTGTATATCTGAAAGAGCACGGACTCGTAGTGGAAAACATCCAGAGCCGGATGCTGGGCAAACATAATGACGAACTCGTCAGAGATTTTTTCCCGACGCAGGAATTGACACGCGAGCTTATCCTGGAGCACGGCAACCGCAAGGAGGCTGTCTATCGCAACCTGATGTCACCCATTCTGGAGCAAAAACTCGTACCGGGGATTCGTGAATTCATTCTGAGACATTGCGATCGGCCGCTCGGTGTGGCTACGAACGCTGAGCCTGGAAACCTGAACTTCGTTTTAGATGCACGGGTCTTCGACGCTGTTTCGGCGCAGTTGTGGATGGCCATCAGGTCACCCGGCCCAAGCCGTTTCCGGAAATTTATCTCGAGGTGGCGAAACAACTCGGATACGCGACCACCGAATGCGTGGTGTTCGAGGATTCGGCTACCGGAGTTCAGGCGGCGCGCGCCGCTGGAATGCGAGTGGTCGGCGTCTCGACCACACTGCTCGAGCTCACTGATGTAGATATGACAATTCGCGACTTCCTCGATCCGAGACTGGAGCCATGGCTGCAGGAACTTACCGTCTCGCGCTGATTTTGAGCGTGGGTATCTCGCCTGCGCCCAATCGAATGATACATATTCATCTGCTGCTCCGCGAATCGCTGCTGGCGAACTGCAAAAGCGGCAGAAGCCGAGCTTTGTCCCGTCCCACATCGGCCAACGAGTGTCGATTGAGGGCATCGTAACCACCAAGGCCGTTAACTTCGGCGAGTACGCGCACCTGCCGATTCGAGGAGATGACGCCAAAGGGGTCCTTCTGGAAAGACCTCGCGGAGCATTGGATGGGTTCGTTCCAGGAGATGTCGTAGGAGCAACCGGCACCGTTAGTCACCGCGCCGGCGCACCCGTACTCGTGCTTGACAGCATCTCCAAGAGAGGACGCCGTGAACCACCCGAGCCGCTGAAAATAGAGATCGCCGACCTGAGCCGTTTCGAAACCATCGGCAACTACGTCACCGTGGACGCGTACGCAGTCATACTCGGGCGAAACGCCGGAGGTGATGTTCTCGTGGTTGGAGACGGCGACAGCTCCCTTTCGGTGTTTTACCCAAGGTTTACGACGCGACAAGGAATTCGCGACTACAAACCCGGAGACAAGCTACGTATTACCGGGATCGCCTCTCAATACTGTCCGGTTGCGCCTTTCGACCACGGTTACCAACTCCTCGTGGACGATCCCGCGCAGATCATTTTGATTGCCCGAGGGTGGTTCCTGCCTCCCAATGTTGTCATCTATATCGGCCTAGCGCTGCTTTTTGCATCGGCAATCTGGTGGATCCGAGAGCGTCGAATGGCTGCACAGCGCAGGGTGATGCGCAACCTGATGGCCCTCTCCGAAGAGGTGCTCGCTTCGAGCAGTGTCAGCGAAATTTCTCGCAAGGTTCAATCTGTGCTGCCAGGATTGCTGCAAGCGTCCAAAGTGGACCTGTTTTTGCATACCCGCACGCGGAACACTTTGGACCGCATCACGAACGAGCTGTCACCCGAATCGGCTTCGATTCCCGTGGATCAACCTGAGGGAGCTTTTGGATCGGCCGTGTCGTTATGTTTTCGAAACCGAACCTTGCTCAATGTGCCCGATTTCCGCAAAAGTCCCATCATGGATCGAAGGCATGATGCGGGATTGCCGGCATCCGCGGTATTTGTTCCGATGTTCGCTCAAGGAGAGGTGTTAGGCGTGATGGCCGTTCATTATCGCGTCCATCTCTACGAGACTCGTCATCAGCATGCTGCCTTGCAGCACGTCGGGAATCAGATTGCTGCATCTCTGCGTTTGCAGGAACAGCGCTCGATTCGGGAACAGTTGCTCCGAACGGAAAAGATGGCCGCTGCCGGACAACTGATCTCGGGCGTAGCTCACGATTTGCGCGCTCCGCTGCAGGCAATCCGGGAAGTGGCAAGCCGAATGCAAAACCCTGAGAATGGCGGAGTGGAAGCCGGCATAGCGTTGGAGGCGGATCGAGGCTTGCAAATTGTCAATCATCTTCTGTCATTCGCGAAGATGGAGCAATCCGAAGCGCAGGCGGTCAATCTGCATCAACTCGTAAGTGGCGTAATGGAAGCTCGAGAACCGGAATGGAAACGAAAAGGAATTGTGGTGGAGAATTCCTTGCCATTGAGTCCCATCGAGGTCTATGCCGATGAGAGCGAGTTGGAGCAGGTGTTTTTGAGCCTACTGATCCATGTTGAGCACGCCGTTCAGGATCAACCTGCGAAAAAAGTCCGCGTGAGCAGTCGCGTACTTGGGGCTCGCGTACAGATCGCCATCGATTTCTCATCTCCGGCGCTAATGCCGTCCATTGTGCAGGAGCCGACGTCCGGTGACTCGTTCGGCTTGCGAGTTTGTCAGGCAATCGCGCAAAGTCACGGAGGCGACATTCGTCTGTTCGAGACGTTGGAAGGTGGGTTTCGCTATGAGCTGGAACTTCCGGTCCATCGTGCCGCAGTGCCGGTCGACGCTCCCTCCGAGCCTTCCATACACACGTCGCGGGTGCTTACCACGATGCTCATTGAGCCGGACGCGGCAGTGCAACGTAAATTGCTGGCCATGCTGAGTCTCCGCGGTCACCGAGCTGTCCCTGTCGATAACGCCGAAGAGGCCGCCGACATGGTGCAGCGCATGCCGTTCGATGTGGTCTTCTGTACGATCAGACTGCCGGGACTGACTTGGGTTGAATTCTACAAACGCGTTCGCCGGCGGATCCAGGCGTTCGTTCTGCTTACGGAATCCTACGACTCGGGAGCGGCGGGCGTATTGAAGGACGGCTCCGGATTTATTCTTCGTAAGCCGTTCGAAGAAAAGGAACTGGACTCCGTGCTTGCAGATGTCGAGATGCGTCACAGCGCCCGCCGATGGTAACCCGAAGCAATCGGGCGCCGTCTCACATTAAGCTCATGTGCCGAGTCCCACTTATCCTTAGCTTGCTTGCTGCATCTCTGTTCGCCGCCGATAAGTACACGGGTCCCCGCCCTCCGAAGGCCGATATCCCCTACCTGGTCCATGCGGACAACCTCATCGAAACGGAACTCGGCAAGGCGAAAAGCGATGAGCGGAAGGACACTGTTGTCGCCGTGCTTCCGGGCGCCGCTTCGCCAGTGAAAACGCCTCTTGCCGAACCGATCTTTCTTATCAAAAGCGACAAATTAGTAGTTGACAAGCTTGCCGCTTATCGTTTGGAAGTTAAGAACGGACAACGGGAAGTTGTGGTGAACGCTAAGAAATTGAAGAATATGCAGCGGCCGATCCACCTCCAGATAACCAGGCTTGATGACCGCCTTTATCGAGTCGAAGTAGACGAGCCGTTGGAGAACGGCGAGTATTCCCTTTCCCCCGACGGATCGGACGAAACCTTCAGCTTCCAGATCTACTAGTCCGGTTTGCTACAATCCCGTTGAATGTTCAAAGGGCTGGAGCATACTGCGTTAGCGTCCCCGAATCCCCGCGCGCTGGCACAATGGTACGTCGACCATCTGGAGTTCGTCATCAATTTTGAGTACGACGGAAACTATTTTGTTCGCGCGCGTAACGGATCGATGCTGGAGATTATCCCGTCGCTCGGCGATCGCGGTCCACAGACGCTGAAGGATCCGGGTATTCGGCATTTGGCCGTCGAGGTGGACGATTTCGACGCGGGCCTGAAAGATCTTCGCGCCAAAAACGTCAGTATCGTCGGCGAGCCATTTGAGAATAAAGGCAACCGACTGGTCTTCTTTACGGATCTCGACGGCAACTATTTGCACCTGATCAGCCGCGAGAAGCCGCTTCCGTAGACGCGGGCACACGGTGCTGAGGCGCGTATTTAAGGCCTTCGAATACCGCGACTTCCGGCTGCTTTGGTTCGGCGCATGCACGTCGAGCGTCGGTACTTGGATGCAGTCGGTTGCACAAAATTGGCTGGTGCTCGAACTCACGAACTCGCCATTTCTGCTCGGTCTCGATTCCTTTCTCGGTCAGATTCCGATATTTCTGTTTTCGCTGATCGGCGGTGTGGTGGCGGATCGTGCGGACCGGCGAAAGCTTCTCGTGGGCTCCCAAATCGTACAGATGTCGTGCGCGTTCCTGCTGGCAAGCTTGTTCGCCCTGTCGAGCGTGAAGGTCTGGCATATTCTGAGTCTTTCGTTTGTCGTCGGATTAGCCCAGGCATTTGGCGGTCCGGCCTATCAGGCATTGATCCCCACGCTCGTTGCGCCCAAAGATCTCTCGAACGCCATCGCGCTCAATTCGATCCAGTTCAATCTGGCCCGAGTTATCGGCCCGATGCTCGGCGGAATTGCGTTGACCAGCCTCGGCGCTGCCTGGTGCTTCACCTTCAACGGAATTTCGTTTATAGCCGTTATCATTTCGCTGCTGCTGCTTCCGGTGCGCCCGCTTGCGGCAAAGACGGGCGCCTCTGTTCTCACGAGCATTAAAGAAGGCCTGAACTTCATCGACCGCCAGGATGGCATGTCACCGCTGATCGCGATTGCCTTCCTGATGACCATGCTCGGTGTTCCATTGATGGTCTTCCTTCCTGTTGTGGTTCGTGATGTCTTCCACATGGGCGCCAGGATCTTTACGTTACTGCTATGCATTTCGGGGGCCGGCGCTGTAGTTGGGGCCTTAGCAGTCGCAGCGCTCGGGCACATCCACCACAAGGGCCGGGTCGCTCTTATCACGTTGATATCGCTTGGTGTGTTGATGTGCGCCTTCGGCCTATCCAGGTCGCTCCCACTTAGCTGCCTCTTGCTATTCGTCGCCAGCGCTGCTCTCGTCGCGGTATTCGCAATGATCAGTTCGCTGGTGCAGTTGATCGCGCCGGATGAGATGCGCGGCCGGGTAATGAGCGTCTACAACGTCGCATTCCGCGGGGGCATGCCGATCGGAAGCCTGATTTCCGGCCAGTTGATTGGTAGTTCCTCCGTGGGCGCGGTGCTTGCCGTGAATGGAATGGCACTGGCGATTCTCGGTCTGTATTTCCTTTTGGCGGAACGGCGAGTTGCGCGTTTGTAAAATCGAAAAAGATGAGGAAATTTGTCGCCCTTATTCTCTCAGCTATCCAACTCATCTTCGCCGCGCCGCGCGAGTTAGAGCACGCCCGCGATCTGCAGGATCGCGCCGCGTTGGAGCGTATCGTAGCGTCGTATAGCGAAACGGCGGCGAAGCAGGCCAACGATGCGCATGCGCAATATATGCTTGCAGTGGCAGAATCCTACCTCGCCGAAGTGGCGACGGAATTGAAAGACAAAAACGGCGGACGGTCGGCCGCTGAGGCTGGCATCAAAGCCGCCGAAAAAGCAGTTTCGCTGAAGCCAGCAGTCGCCGAACATCACCGCATACTCGGCACTCTGTGCGGGCAGGTGATTCCGGGCAACGTTTTGGCGGGGCTGAAATATGGCCGCTGCGCCCTCGATTCCATTAACAAGGCCATCGAACTCGATCCAAAGTCAGCCATCGCTTACGTGAGCCGGGGGATCGGCAGCTACTATCTGCCGGCCGGATTCGGCGGAGGGCCTGATGTGGCTTTGAAGGATTTCCAGAAGGCAATCGAACTCGATCCGAAACTCTCGGAAGCGCATCTCTGGATGGGACTGACCCTGCGCAAGCTTAATCGCAACGCGGAGGCGGGCGCCGCACTGAGCAGGTCACTACAGCTAAATCCGGACCGTATTTGGACCAAACAACAGCTGGAGAAAACGCCGCAGAAATGAAGAGTCGGTGGTTCGCTGCTCTGGCTCTCCTCGCTCTGACTCTGCTTGGTTTCTTCTACTATCCGGGTCACACGATCCTGCAGTCCGATACGCAGATATACATCCCGATTCTGCAGCACATTGAAGATCCGACCGTCTTGCGGAATGACATCATGGCGGTGCGCCCTCATGTGTCTTTCACCTTGTATGACGAAGCGGCCCTATGGCTTCATCGCCTCACGGGCTTTTCGTTCGAGCACGTTTTGACAGGGCAGCAGTTCATCTACCGCGCTGTCGGAATCGTCGGAATTTACCTCTTCATGATCGCTGCCGGTCTGAATCCGCTGATGGCTTGGCTGGCGACGGCACTCCTCTCGCTGGGAGCAAACATCATGGGACCCGCGGTACTGGTGATGGAATACGAGCCGGTCCCGCGTGGCTTCGCTTTGCCGTTTGTCATCTTCTCGCTCGCGATGGTCGCGCGAGCCGAATGGCGCTGGGCTGCGGTCGCGGCATCAATCGCCTTCGCGTTCCATCCGCCTACCGCCTTCGCTTACGCGGCGATCCTCGGAGTTGTGCTGCTTTGGCGGAAAGATTTTGCGGCGCTCGGTTTGCTCGCAGCGGGCCACTCTTGATCGTGTTTACGATCCTGTTGCAACCTGCCCCGTCGGAGCGAGCGCCGTTATTTGGGGTCATCGATCCCTCTCTCGAAGCCTTGCAACGGATGCGAGCCGCGTATAACTGGGTTGGCATGTGGGCGGGCAAGTGGATGTGGTTTTATATCGTGCTATGGATTGCGGGGTTCGTCGCATGGAGGCGCGTGCGCACGAACTTCAGTTGCGAACTATCGCTTTTCCTGCTTTCGCTGCCGGCAATCGGGATCATATCCGTGCCGCTCTCCTATTGGCTGCTGGAAGAGAAGAAATCGGTGCTCATGCCGCAATTTCAGCCAGGCCGGTACCTGCTTTTCGTAACACTGGTTGCAATGATGCTTGGGTGTATCGCCGCAATCCGAGCGGCCGAGCGGAAGCGATATTTCGAGACGTTCGTATTTTTTGCTGTGCCTCTGATCGCCACGGGCGCCGAATGGGATACGGAAAAGCTCACACCGTTGCGATTGCTATTGGTGAGCGCCCTGGCTCTTCTGGTCGCAGCCGCTGCGATATTACGATCGCCCGCATGGATAGTCGTACTCGCTGGTTTTATTCCTTTTTTTGTGTTCCCGGAGATTGCGGGCATTCAGAATTATCCGGCAATACATACTACGGAATTGGACGATCTTGCAAAGTGGGCTCGGGAGAATACGTTCAAAGATGCAGTCTTCCAGTTCGCTGACACCGGCAAGCGGCTTGAGCCCGGCATATTCCGAGTTCGATCCAAACGCGCGCTGTACGCCGATTGGAAGAGCGGTGGCCAAGTCAACTTTTTGAAGTCTTTCGCGGAAACCTGGGGCGAGCGTTGGAAAATCGTCAGCAAACCGCAACCAGTCGATGTCTACGCGAACCTGGGGATCGATTATGTTGTGTTCCAGTCTGCAAATCGCCAACCAGGCCGCACTCCAGTTTTTCAAAACACCGAATGGGTGGTTTACGACCTGAGAAAGCAATCGACTTCCGCCCGGGACGGAATGGAGGCCTGTGCGCCGACACGCGTAACCGATAAGGCCGCGGCAGCATTGGCGAATCGCAAGCTTTCGGACAAGGTTAGACCCTCAGTAAGCGCGACCGCCAGAGCGGCATTAAACGTATCTCCCGCTGCCGTAGTATCACGGGCTTCCACTGCAAATCCCGGCGCGTGGATCGTGGATTCGGCATCGGTATAGAGGCATCCGTTCTCGCCGAGTTTCAGGATCACGGCTGCCGGTCCTAGCGCAAGCACTTCCTTGGCAAGAGCGGGCGCTTCTTCGAGAGCTATGCGACCCGCGGTCCTTCCTAGAAGAATGAGCGCCTCTGATTCATTCGGGGTGAGAATATCGACCGCAGATAGAAGCTCACGCGATAGCTGTTGCGCCGGAGCGGGATCGAGGATTGTTTTCGCGCCTTCCCGGCGCGCAAGGCGCAAGGCCGCCTGCACCGTATCGACCGGCGTCTCCAATTGGAAGAGCGCATACTTCGCGTTTCTGAAACTCCCGCGCGACCCCTCAATGTCTGCGGAGGGAAATGCCCCGTTCGCCCCGGCGGCAACGATGATCGCGTTCTGTCCTGCCTGGTCCACACCGATCAGCGCGACGCCCGTGGCTTCGTTTCGAACTGCGGCGACGGCGCTGACATCGACTCCAGCCGCCGCGAGACTTGCTTTCAGATGATCTGCAAACAGGTCGTAGCCGACGCGGCCGACCATGCGAACCAAAGCATTGCTCGCAAGCCGGCCCGCGGCGCAAGCTTGATTGGCGCCTTTGCCTCCGGGGATCATTTGAAACCCACCGCCGAGCACGGTTTCGCCAGGCGCGGGCAGATGCTCCGTCCGAACCACGAAATCCATATTGAGGCTTCCGAGGACGACGATCGCTGGTTTCACCGGGTCAGGTCGATGCCAAGTTTCTTCAGTTCCTCGGCGTAGTATCGTTTGTGCAGGAGATCGAATTCCTCGGTACCCTCGGCAATCTCCCGCTTCTGCGTTTTAATCTTGGTACGCGCTGCGCGGTCAACCTTGTCTTCGGTCTGAAGAACATCGGTAAAGTATCCGACGATGTGCAGCCGCACGTCGTTTTGATCCTTCTTCAACCGGATGTTGCGGGCCTTGCGCATAGCCACGACGAGTTTGTGCGAGATGTCGGTGATTTTGTCTCTGGACAATTTCATCTGATCGCCCGTGTCCCGCCCTGATGCACGAACGATCTTACGCTGCTGTACCAGCGTGTTCTTGATTCGTCTGGAACATCTCCTGATAGCTGACGCCCTCGCGCCTCATGTAGTCCGCATACTGATCGAGAATGTCCCTGACTTCTTCATTCAACTGATCTTCAGCAGAGAGTTCATCGGTGATGATCTCGGTAAACAACTCAACGGCGCTCTGTGGATCAGTGGTTTCGATCTGTTGCGGCGTTAGTCGCTCCACTAACCGGCGAGAGAGGTAGGCGATAAATTCGCGAGCTAACAACATGTCGGGAGTGAACCCAGTTTATCATCACGGTCTTATCTTCTCGATGTTCTCGTTGTCATGCTCGTCTCAGTTGCATGCGGGTGAAAATCGCGCATCTCAGCAGGTCAAAAACATTCTTTATAAACTTTGTTGTTGACTTTCTCCGTTTGTTCGCCAACAATTGGAAAGAGGACAATGGCACTCACAAGACGACAGAAAGAGTTCCTGGATTTCCTGATAGGGTTTACGGATTCGAAAGGATACAGTCCGAGTTACGAAGAGATTGCTTCTGCGCTTGACTTGGCTTCGTTGGCCACGGTGCACAAGCATGTCTCCGCTCTTGAGACAAAAGGCTATATCCGGCGGGGGTTCAATCAAAGCCGGTCGCTTGAGGTCTCACCGAAATACCTGCAGGAACATCGCGAGATGCGAGTGTACGCGGCTGCTCCCGCGGATCTTCCGCTTTTGGGGCGGATTGCCGCGGGCTCACCCGTAGAAGCGATCAGTGGGAGTGAGCGGCTCAGTTTCCAGGACTTCGTTACGGACCCCAATACTTACGCGTTGCAGGTCCGCGGCGAATCGATGATTGAAGATCATATCTGCAGCGATGACTTTGTGCTGGTAGAGAAGACGGAAGAAGTAAAAGACGGCGACATCGTAGTCGCCCTTGTAGACGGGAGCGATGCTACCCTGAAACGCTTCTACCGGGAACCGGACGGCATGATCCGACTCCAGCCGGCGAATGCTTTGATGCAACCAATTCGCGTCAAGCCGGCATCGCTACAGATCCAGGGACGCGTACTGGCAGTTCTACGCAAGTTTAAGTAACTCGTCCTCAGCGCGGAACCAGTCCTGGTCGGATGATCCGTCCTGGCGTCCTCTTGCCTCCCAATAGGAGTAGGCAAGCGTAGCAATTGCTTCGTGAGAGACAGTTACTGCGGGTTGTGCACCCGGTGTTTCAACAGCGGTTTCTACCTTGGTTTTAGTGTGATGCTTATGCGTTGCGGCCTCTTTTCCTCTCGATGCAGTTTTTCTCACATTAGGCTTAGGTTCAGCTGCATTGGGAGCGGCGACGGCGGGCGCAGTTTCAGCTTCAACGGACTTACGTCTGGGCATGGAACATAGTATCACACGTCCAAAACGTATTTTGATTGAAATGTTCTAACTGTTAAGAACGACCGAGGCCTCTATAAAGCGACGCGAATCCCTCAGGACGAGTCTTCCAGCGTCTATGTAACCAAAGCCACTGATCCGGATATTCGCGAATCACTCCTTCCAAATGGCTATGCAGAAGCTGCGTATCTGTCTGAATGTCACCCGTAAATTCCAGCGTGGGATAGAAGCGAAGAATATAGCGCTTCTCCTCGCTGGACCATAAAGCGTAACCCGGAATTACTGCTGCTCCTGTCCTTTGGGCGATGCGCACGAATGCCGTGCCTGCGCACGAGGGAACGCCGAAAAAATCCACGAAAACACCTTCTGTCGGAGTGACGTTCTGATCGATCAGCACGCCGACTGCTTCGTTTTTTTGTAGCGCTCGAAAGATAGCGCGCGCGGCGTCTTTCTTTTCAATCAAAGTATTGCCGGACCAGGCACGCAGGCGTTCCACCTCGGCATCTATACGGTGGTTATCGAGCGGGCGCACCACCACGTGCATCGGCTGAGCCATCAGTGCATGTGCAAAAGCGCTCAACTCCCACGCGCCCATGTGAGCAGTTGCGAACAAGACTCCCTTCCCGCGCCGCTTCGCTTCGAGGAAGTGGTCAAAACCGTCGTATCGAATCAACTCATGAATGTTGTTTTTGTTCAGGTCGGGAAATCGCGAGAACGCGACAAGCATTCTCGCAAGAGAGCGATACACGCCATCCGTGATTCCGCGAGCGTCCGCATCGGGAAGCGCCATTGCGAGATTCTGATATGCCGTTCGCCGAAGTCTTGGAATTATCCGATCCAGAAGAACCAGGTATATCCGCGAAAGCGCGTGGGCGAAAGCCAAAGGAGTTCTCCGCAAGCTGGCAAGTACTAGACAAAATGCCCAATATTCGAAGAATCGCCGCAAGGAAGCTACTCGATCCAGCCGCCGCCCACAACCAGGTCGCCCTGATAGAACACGGCCCCTTGACCTGGTGTGACAGCCCGCTGAGGTTCATCGAAATAAACCTCAGCCCTGAACCGATCGGTGGTAGGAACGATCACCGCATCGGCCGGCACGTGCTTATTGCGGATCTTCACCTGTACTCGTGTCGGTTCCAGCAGCCGCTCGAGGCTGATCCAGTTCACTCCCTTGACAAAGCACGAGCGGCGTAAGAGCTCATCGTTACCGCCGACAATCACGGTCTGCGTAGACGGCTCAGTTGCGATCACATAAAGCGGCTCGGGTCTGGCGATCCCAATCCCTTTCCGCTGGCCTACCGTGAATTGATGCACTCCGGCATGCTCGCCGAGGACACGCCCCTCCCTGTCTGTGATGTGCCCCTTCGTTGTGGACGGCGCTATCCCCTGCTCCCGAAAATAGGCGTCGATGAATCCGGCATAGTCGCCATTTGGGACGAAGCAGATTTCCTGACTGTCATTCTTCGTGGCTACCGGCAGGCCGTACTCGCGGGCAAGCTCACGCACTTGCGGCTTCAGCAGGTGACCCAACGGGAACTTCGTGCGCGACAACTGCTCCTGCGTAAGGCCGAATAGAAAATAGGTCTGATCCTTCGTCGGATCCGCGCCTCGCATCAATTCGTAGCGGCCGGTAACATCATTGAAGCCGATCCGCGCGTAGTGGCCCGTTGCGATTTCTTCCGCTCCGATTCCTGCAGCCATGTCGAGGAACTGATCGAACTTGATGTGATTGTTGCAAAGCGTACATGGAATCGGCGTCCGGCCGGACAAGTACTCGTTAATGAAAGGCCGGACTACCTGCTCTTCAAAGCGCTGTTCAAAATTAACGACGTAATAAGGAATCCCGAGTTGCTGAGCGACAGCACGAGCATCGTAGACGTCATCGAGCGAGCAACATCGTCCCGTAGCGGCTTCTGTCTGCAGTTCCGGCAATCGACGTTGATTCCATAGCTGCATGGTGAACCCGGCGACACGTCGCCCCTTTCGGCTCATCATGGCTGCGACGACAGAGGAGTCGACTCCTCCGCTCATCGCCACTGCAAGTAGATCTTCAGACATGTGCAATATACGTCGGAGACAGTCGCCGGAGATGCGCCGCTGCATCCGCGATGGCATCTACAAGCTCTTCGACTTGCTCGGGTGTGTTGCTCGCGCCCAGCGAAAAGCGCACGCTACTCTTAGCCCGCTGCTTCGATAGACCCAAGGCGAGTAAGACGTGGGAGGGCTCCACCGCGCCGCTTGAGCAAGCTGAGCCGCTCGATACACAGAAGCCCTTGAGATCCAAGGCGATTACGAGCGATTCTCCTTCGATACCCTCAAAACAAAGATTCGTAGTATTGGGGACACGCAGAGCGCCGTTTCCATTAACGCTCACGTCAGGCACCCGATCGAGAATCTCCTGCTCGAGCCGGTTGCGCAATGCTGCGATACGCGTCATCTCGGCCGGCATATTCTTGGCGGCGATTTCCGTGGCTGCGCCCATCGCGACAATCCCCGGAGTATTCTCAGTCCCAGCGCGCCGGCCCGCTTCGTGCCGTCCGCCAAACAGGACAGCGCCGATGTCGACTCCCTTCCCTACAAATAATGCGCCGACGCCCTTAGGTCCGCTCATCTTGTGCGCGCTCATCGAGTAAAGGTCCACACCAAGTTCGGACATCTTCACAGGAATGCGACCTGCCGCCTGAACTCCGTCGGAATGGACTAATACTCCGGCTTCGCGCCCGATTGCCGCGATCTCGGCAATCGGCTGGACAGTTCCGATCTCGTTATTGACGTGCATCACGGAAATCAATACCGTATTGGGCTGTAACGCGCGGCGGATATCTTTCGGATCGACGACGCCGGCGGCTGATACCCGTACGATGGTCGCTTCGCCTCCCCGCCGCTGGATTTCGGCCACTGTGTTTAGAACTGCCGGATGTTCAATTGCCGAAGTGATAATGTGCGGACGCTCCTTGCCTCGGGCAGCCCCCAGAATGGCGTGGTTGTCAGCCTCCGTGCCGCCACTGCCGAATACGATCTCCTTGCTTGTACACCCGACGAGCGTCGAAACCTGCCTTCGCGCAGTCTCTAGCGACTGCTTTGAAGACTGGCCCAGATGATGGATACTGGAAGCGTTGCCGAAGCCCTGGCGCAAAGCACGATGAAAGACCTCGAGCACATTCTCAGAAATCGGCGTTGTCGAGTTGTGATCGAAATAATAAGAGCGCACCTACTTCCTTCATTTTAGCAGCGCGCATGACAAAGCCTCTCCTGACGCTAACCACCGATTTTGGCTTAAAAGATCATTTTGTCGGTGTGATGAAGGGCGTCATTTTGGGCATCTGTCCGGAAGCCCGCATCGTCGACATCAGTCATGAGGTGCAACCGTTCGAAATCTCGGAAGGCGCTTATCTCATTGCGCAAGCCTATCCTTATTACCCTCCCAAAACGATTCACGTGCTCGTCGTCGATCCTGGCGTGGGATCGGCGCGCCGCCCCATTTTAGTAGAAGCGGGCGGACAGTATTTCATCGGGCCTGATAACGGGGCCTTCGCAATGATCTATTCGAAAACACCGCATAAGATACGGGCCGTTACCAACGAGAAATATCTCCTTAAGCCGGTGAGCCGCACGTTTCATGGGCGCGATGTGTTTTCTCCGTGCGCGGCTCACCTGGCCAATGGCGCGCGGCCATCTACGTTCGGCAAACTTATAGACGACTACCTCAAGCCGGTTTTCACCGAACCCCAGCGCATCGGCAAACGGGTATGGCAAGGGACTGTCCTGCATATCGACCGCTTCGGGAACCTTATTACGAACTTCCACATCGATCATTTCTCCGATGTGCGGGTCAGGCCTTTTGAGCTTGCGATCGGCACACGTATCCTGCGACGGCTCGGCCTGACGTATGCGGAGGTTGACCCGGGTGAGGTATTTGCGATTGTCGGAAGTTCGGGCTATGTTGAAATCGCCGTGAACCAGGCATCGGCTGCCCGTGCGCTCGGCTGTGGCGTTGGTGCTCCATGCGAATTAACACTTGCGTAGTAAAATGGTGTTCTTTAATCCTCGCCCGAGGGCGTGGCCCATTTTTTCATTGAATCCCTCTTCAACGGACCCCAGTGGCAACTGATTTAATCGAGATACACGCCGAGAAGCCCAGTGCTGAAGCCATTTCTCGCGCAGCCGCAATCATCCGCAAGGGCGGCGTGGTCGCTGTTCCATCCGACGCGCTTTATACGCTTATTGCCGATCCGCTAAATTTGGCGGCGGTTGGTCGCGTTTTCAAGGCGAAAGGGCGTGAAGCGCAACGGTCGCTGCCGCTCCTGGTATCCGACATAATCATGGCGGAAGAGCTTGCGAAGGATCTCACCAAGCGCTTCTACGTGCTCGCTCGCCACTATTGGCCCGGACCTCTGACGTTGATCGTGCCGGCATCGGCTGCCATTCCTCTGAAAGTAACCGGCAACACGGGCCGTCTCGGTTTGCGTCAATCTGGAACCCCAGTTGCGCAGGCGTTGCTCGAGCAGCTAGGGCAGCCGATCATTTCGACCAGCGCGAATATATCGGGAATGCCCACCGCGCGCACGGGTATCGAGGTGTTCGCTGCCATGGACGGAGCTGTGGACCTTGTACTTGATGCCGGTGTCTGCGTAGGTGAGGGAGCTACTACCGTGGATGTCACTGAGCCCTATTGGAAAGTCATCAAGGAAGGCAGCATCTCAAAAAAGGACCTGCAGCAAACCCTTCGCGGGCTCTGAGTTTAGGGCAGGTCGGCAATTCGCCAGAGGCTGAGCGATTTATCAGCGTACGCACCGTCGGCCTCGGTACAGTCTTCTACGGTAGTGCGAATGGGCGCGGGAAAGAAGAACGGAGCCTTTTGGAAATTGAGCGGCCGCCAGTCGCCATCCTCGATGTCATCATTTGACTCGAGTTGAAGGAAGTCCGTCATCAACAGAAACATAGCCCCGCTCCGCTTCATGTTCGCCAGAGCGTGTCGGATATTCGCGAAACTGAGATGCACGAGGCAATCACGGCACAAGATCACATCGGCCTCGGGAAGGCGATCGCGCGTAAGGTCCAAACATACAAAACTTCGTTCCGGCGAAGCGAACACTTCGCGATTTGCTTGTACGATTTCGTCAACGATGTCGGCGCCAATGTAGGACACGCCGAGATCAGCCTTGCTCAGCCAGCGAAAGTCGCCGCAAGGAATATCCAGCAGCGAACGAGCGCCGATGTCCAGCAATAATCCGGGGATTTGGCTCCTCAAATTTTCCGTTTCCGTAAGAGCCGACCCTAATCCTGATCGTGATTCATCGCCACCCCAGAAATTCGTCTCAAAGATGTATTCAAAACGGCGTTTCAGATCTAGGGACACAAGCGATTCCCGTTCTTCCAGGAATCGCTTCTGCGCTATGACCCGGGGCCGGTGGTCTGGACATTACTTCAGCTTCGAAAAATCAGTGGGATTCATGAACACGGAGACAACGTGATCCACGATCGCGCCGTTGGCCTCTGACTCGCTCTTCACTTTCACCCAATCGGGATCGGCGCGGAACGCATCCCATGAGGCCTTCGCCGCATCTCGGCTTTTGTGAGCAATGATGTAGATCAGTGTATTTTGAGACGCTGGAGAGTCGGCCGGAACCCAATACCCGATGTTCTTCATTCCGTGCTTCTCGAACAACTTTGTCGTGTGATTCCGGAAGCGGGCGATGACATTTTCGAGTTTTCCGTCCTTCGCCGTGTACGTGCGCAGTTCGTAAATTTCAGCGTGTAGGCTCATAATTCCAAACAAGGCGACAGCAGCTAGCTTCTTCAACATGCCTCAAGTATATGTTGTACACCCGCTCGAAAAATAGAAGATTCGGTCAGGAGACTGACTACGAGAAATGCTTCCGATGCGAAATCGAAAAAGTAACCGGGTTGAACGAGGACTCCGCCGGCGAGAAGGTGAAGAGCCCATTCCTCCTCAGTGCGCGATCGAGGGACTTGAATCGTAGCGTACCAACCCGCTTCCACGCGCAACACGCGGCAGGCCGTGTCTTCAACAGCCGACCGCAGATAGGCCAGATTGGCAGCCGTACGCTGACGAATCTGACGCTGTATATCATGGCGTGCTTCGAGCAGAGTGGGCGCGGCGTATTGAACCGGGGCGCCGACAGACAGAAATGTATCCGCGATCCACTCCAATTGCGCCAGAGCCTTGTGGCGCCCGGGGCCTGCCACGATCCACCCTAGCTTCATCTGCGGAAGTCCGCAGATTTTAGAGAGCCCGGACAACGAGAAGCAGAGACACTCGCTCACGGTTGTCAACGTGCTTAACGAATCTCGTTCTGGTTCGAGTGAGTAGTCGGCGAACACTTCGTCGCTAATGAGCGCCAATCCATGCTCGATGCACGTAGCTGCAATTCGCTCATACTCCTTGCGCTTGATATAAGATCCGGTTGGATTGTTCGGATTTACCCAGACCACCGCGCGGGTTCGCGCCGTAACCGCCCCGCGCAACGCAGGCAAGTCGATGAACCAGCCGTCGTGATAGCGTAGCGGATAGGGTACCGCCGGCACACACTCCAATTGGGCAAGCATGTCGAAAAGCGGATACGAGGGTTGCGGGATCAGGATCTCATCACCCGGATCGCAGAGCAACTTGAACAGAAACGAGTATGCTTCGCTCGTACTCGCAGTCAACAAAACGCGATCGGGATCGACGGCTCCGCCGTAATAGCGCGACACCGCCTCTCGTGCGCTGAGAAGTCCATTCGCTGAAGGCTCGTACTGGAGCGCGCGGGCGTCTGCAAGCGCCATGCGAAGTTCGGGCGGGTACTCAATCGCGGCAGCAGTGGGATTCGATTGCGTCAGATCCAGGATCGGTAGTCCCGATAGGCGGCGAGCATCGATGGCGGCTGAGAGCGCATTCTGTGCAATGGACCAATGCAGACGCGAGGAGTACTTAGGGTCCATCGACCCATTATGTTCGTTGTCACCGTGACGGTGTGAACATTCGAGGCTCTCACGCTTCAGACTTCTATAATGGTGAACGCCCCAGGAATCGCGGGGTTCTCACGCAGCACAAGAATAAGTTCAACGAAGGAGGCAGTAACGATGGCGTTCTCACTTCCCCAGCTACCCTATGCCCCTGATGCGCTGGAGCCGCATATCGATAAGGCGACCATGGAGATTCATCACGGCAAGCACCATAACGCCTACGTGACGAATTTGAATAAGGCTCTTGAGTCGGCGCCCGATTTGGCCAACAAGTCGCTCGAGGAGTTGCTCGCGAATAACTGCTCCGCTGTTCCGGAGAATATTCGAACAGCGGTACGAAATAATGGCGGCGGCCACTACAACCACTCGATGTTCTGGAAGATTATGGCCGGAAACGGCGGCGGCGCGCCTTCCGGAGACGTCAGCAGCGCGATTAACAGCGCATTCGGCAGCTTCGACACGTTTAAGGAAAAATTCAATGCGGCAGCCACCACTCGTTTCGGATCGGGTTGGGCTTGGCTCGTCAAGAGCGGCAGCAGCGTTGAAGTTATTTCGACAGCGAATCAGGACTGTCCCATCATGGAGGGCAAGTTCCCGATCATGGGCTTAGATGTATGGGAGCACGCCTATTACTTGAAATACCAAAATCGCCGGCCGGATTACATCACCGCCTGGTGGAATGTGGTGAATTGGCAGGAAGTAAACGACGCCTTAAGGAGGGCAAATAAGCGGACGACGCCCAGAGCGGGAATCCAGCCCACGTTGCGACTCCGCTGACGCCTACCCTATACTGAAAAGAGAGCAACCCGAGCATGATGATTTTGTTGACCATCATCCATGTCCTGGTGTGCGTTTTCCTGGTCATCGTTGTTTTGCTGCAGAGCGGCAAAGCGGCTGACTTGGCGGGCGCATTCGGTGGCATGGGTTCCCAGACGGCTTTCGGTCCGCGTGGCGCCGCGACTGTACTTTCCAAGGCGACCACGATAGCGGCAGGACTGTTCATGGTGACATCGCTGACATTAGCAATCATGGCGACGAGGAACGCGGGTACCGGCTCATCAGTTTTGGAGCGCCAGAAGCGAGCGGTGCAGAAAAGCGCGGCTCCGGCGACGACGGCGCCGGCTGCACCTCCGGCGGCAGCGACCAGTTCCCGGCGTACCTGCTACACAGGGCGGCGCTCCCGCAGCGGCTCCGGCGGGCGCTCAGCCCTCGGTGACATTGGATTACGGTGACGGCAAGACAAAGACGATGCCGCTCGATTTGAACAAATTGCCCAAAGTCGATCCGTCAAAGCCTGCTCCACCGGCGGCCCCAGCAAAGAAGTAAAAGTTTAGCCACGAGTTTGCGGAGGTGGCGGAATTGGCAGACGCACTAGCTTGAGGTGCTAGCGGGAGCAATCTCGTGGGGGTTCAAGTCCCCCTCTCCGCACCATAGATTATAAAGAAGTTATGCGAAGATGGCCATCGGACACTCCGGTGGCTATCTTTGTTTTGGACCTTATTTTGGACCTTATGTTTTGCCGGACCGCCTCGGACCGTCTTGGACCTTGTGAGGCCACTCGGGACCGGAGCCAATTCCCTGAATTACCGCATCCCGGGCGTGGCCGGGCGTTTTCCACCGCGCGCCCGCACGCACAGACCCGCGGAACAAAAGCGAAGGACGGTATGGTCGATTTTAAAAAGCACCTCGGTGCGAAAAAACAGGCCGCAAAGCCGCTACGGCCTGCCGACATCTACGAGACATTGGATTTGGCGAGCGACAAAGGACCGCTTCGTCCTGCGCAAGAAGCTGTGCTCGAAGAGTGGCACACGAGCCGGCGGGAGTTGCGTGATTTGATCACGAAGCTGCACACCGGCCAGGGCAAGACCCTCATCGGCATGCTCATCCTCGAATCGAAGCTCCACGAGGGAATTGGGCCGGCTGTGTATCTGTGCCCCAACAACTTCTTAGTCGATCAAACGATGGAGCAGGCCCGGCAATTCGGTATCCGCTGTGTAAAGGCGGAACCAGACCTGCCGCACGACTTCCTAGACAGCGGGGCCATCCTGGTGACCTCGGTCCAGAAGATGTTCAATGGTCTGACGCGTTTTCGGCTCGGTCCGCAATCGCAGCGGGTCGGCGCGCTGGTTATGGACGATGCCCATGCATGCGTTGATGCGATTCGCGAGGCGTGCATCGTCCGGCTCCAGCGCGGACATCGTGCGTACCAATCTCTCGTCGCGCTATTCGCAACCGGGCTGAAAGAGCAGGGAGCTGGCACATACGCCGACATCGAGTTGGGCCGTTACGGCTCTTTCCTGCCGGTACCTTACTGGGACTGGATCGACCGGCACGAGGATGCGGCGCGCATTCTGGCTCGGGATGGCGACACCGATGATCTCAAATATGTCTGGCCGTTGCTCCGGGATGGCCTGCGGGATTGTACTTGCGTCGTCTCAGGAACGCACCTCGAAATCGCGCCTCAACTTGCGCCGCTGCATCTGTTCGGCTCGTACGCGAATGCGCGCCATCGCGTGTTCATGTCGGCGACCGTCACTAACGATGCATTCCTGGTCAAAGGCCTGGGACTCACGCCCGAGGTGATCACAAATCCCCTGGTTTACAAGGACGAGAAATGGTCGGGCGAGAAGATGATTCTGATTCCGTCTTTAATTCATCCCTCGCTCGGTCGCGACGCGATCATCAAGGAGTTCCCTAAAGCGGTACCCAAGCGAAAGTTCGGAGTCGTGGTGCTGACACCGAGCTTCGCCAAAGCAGAGGAGTGGAAACAGCAGGGCGCGTCGGTAACGGACAAGAATACGATTTACGCTGCCATCAATGCGCTGAAAACAGGCAACGGCGAGACCCCAGTGGTGATTGCGAACCGCTATGACGGCATCGATCTTCCGGACGAGTCTTGTCGGCTCATGATCTTCGATTCCCTCCCGTTTTCGGAAACACCTGTCGACCGCTGGACCGAAGCATGCCGGCCGGGCAGCGATGTCATACTCATTCGCGTGGCTCGCACAATTGAGCAGGGGCTCGGCAGGCAGTACGCGGAGAGCGCGATTACTGCGCAATAATTCTGACGGGACCGGACCTAGTCAACGCGGTCAGAACGAAGAAGATGCAGAGCTTCTTTTCGCCTCAGACGCGTGCTCAGATTGAGATCGGACTAGAGATCGCAGAACTGGCAAAAGAGGAAATCGAGGCCGGAGACCCCATGCTCGGCCTGAAGCGCCTGATCAACCAGTGCCTGAAGCGAGATGAAGGTTGGAAGGCGTTTTACGGAGGGCGAATGTCCGAGATTGGGGCTGGCGCTGCGGACCCGAAGGCGCTCACCATCTTCGCTGCCGAGCAGAAGGCCGAGATCGAGTTCCAGAACGGCCGCCCTGAAACGGCGGTGAAGCTTGTGCAGCAGTTAGTGGATCAGCATGTGACAGAGCCAGCTGAGAAGGGCTGGTACCTGCAAGAGATCGCGCGGTATACGTACCTGAGCAGTAAAACAAAATCGAACACATTGCAGATTGCCGCCCACAAGCAAAACCGATACCTTCTCAAACCCCGGCATGGCATGACGGTGACGACAATTGCGGCGGCGCCACAGAAGCGGATCGAGCGTATCATCGCATGGGCCAACGCTTTGACGCATCCGAACAGCTACTCCTTGCCATCGACGCGATATGCAGTCGCTTGCGCTTCGGTGTTCAAGCCGACCTTTTCGAAGGTGCGCTCGATGAACTGGGGACCGCTCTCGGCTTCGTCACGCAAAGGCCCGACAAAGAGTGGAAGGAGGGCCCCGACAATCTTCGGGGCCTGCGTGACGGTCAGTACCTGCTGATCGAATGCAAGAACCAGGTCGAGGAATCGCGAGCGGAAATCAACAAACACGAGACTGGGCAGATGAACAACTCCTGTGCGTGGTTCAAGAACAATTACCCTGGTGCGGCGTCTAAGAACGTCATGATCATCTGGACGCGCAATGTGGGGGCGGCTGCGGGATTCAACGAGGACGTCCAGATCATGCGGGCGCAACGGCTCGAAAAGTTCGTTCGCAGTGTCCGCTCGTTTTTCCAGGAATTCCGCGGGATCGACCTGCAGGACTTGTCGGAGAACAAGATCAAATCGCTGCTTGCGACACATAATCTAGGCGTAGATGACCTGATCACCGCGTACTCCGGAGCCTCCGAAACAGTCGTAAGGGTACGCCGGGATGCGCGTCTGGAGTGTGGGAATATTGTGGAGACTAGGTATTAGGAGAACCGCGTAGTTCTCCTTAATTCCCGCGAGTTGCGCCGATGAACGTAATGTTTTCAGCACTCTAGATTCAGCCCGGTTCGGGGCTTCCGATCCAACTCTCGTCAGCGGCTTCTTCCCGACGGAATGCCCTCGCATTTGGACCTGGTTTCTTGAGCGGCTTTGCCGAGGCCGCGCGGTTTCTTGAGCGGCTTTGCCGAGGCCGCGCGGTTTCTTGAGCGGCTTTGCCGAGGCCGCGCGCTGTTCCTTCATCCATTCGTCCATCTTGGCGCCGCTCTCTTGAATGTCGGCCAGCGAGACGATGTGGTATCGTTCGAAGCACGAGCGCGTCTTGTGCCCGCTGATCTCCATAGCGCGCTTTTCGGACATCCCAATCTTTTCCACCATGTTCCGAACCGCTGACCGCCTCAGATCATGAAAGAGCAGGTCAGGAAAACCGGCGTCCTTTACCGCTTCCCGCCACGAATCGTAGAAGCTTTTGATCGGCATTCCCGGTTCGTTTCGCCGGCCCCCGTGGCCGGCCTTAAGCGTTGGATCGATCTCGCAATCAATCGGATACCAGAAGAAGACGAACTCGCACTTCGGAAAGTGCTTGTCACGGAATTCCTTTTGTCGAACAAGCCAGGCGCCCATATCCCCGTAGATCGGCGCGGCCATCGGGACGGGCTTTCGATTCTGCATACGGACGAAGCGGACCACGCCGTTCGTGAAATCCACTTGTGGCCATTTCAACTCAAGCAGTGCGCCTTTCCGATTGCCAATGTGGTAGCCGACGACGAAGATACATTTCAATGATAAGGGCAATTCCGCCAGCGACTTTCTCGTATCCCTCAAACTCCAGAAAACCCGAACGGACGTTATCCTCACCGGACTTCGGAATGTGGGGAACCTTGATCACCCGGCTGGGCGTCTTCTTGTACTCGAACATGAGCGCCGATTTCAAGTAAGTAAAATCGTGGTCCACGGTCGCGTTCGACACGGTCTCAGTCCGCATCTCCCGGTACTGCTCAAAATGGCGGGTTTCAAGCCTGGAGACTTTTATCGGACCGAAGAACGGGCGGATATTGGCTTCGATGCATTTGTCAATGACGTAGGCAGCGGGCTTATTCTTCGCTTTCAGGTGCGCCACATACTGGGTGAGGAGTTCACTGCACGTGACGCTCTCGACCTTTGCAGTCGTAGTCTTGCCGGCTTTGATGTCGCTGATGAAATCATTCCTGACCCGCCTTGCTTCTGTCCACGCCGCAGCTTCCCATCTTGAAATTCTCGACCGACCCCAGACACTTCTTTCTTCCGTTGCCGTCCATCGACTGTGTAGCCGTACGTGTAAAACCAGTAGCCGTTGTGTTGAAAAAGAGATCCTTCGCCCTTCCGTTTCCTTTGTTCGTCAGGGTGATCCATCATAACTATGGTACCTTATAAGGCTAGTTCGTCCAAGCTGGCCGTTATTCGTCCCATTCAGGAATTACTTGGCTACGCTCGACGTAATCCTTCAATTCTTGGACAGCAATACCGCGGTAGCGGCCGCTCCGGCTGACCGCAGTGAGTTTGCCCTTGCGGACGAGTTTCCGGATGCCCTCGTAGGAAGTGCCGATCATTCGTCCTGCTTCTTCATAGTCCACGCCCAGTGGCGGAGCTGTTCGGGCGGCGATCACTTGCTTGATCAGTTCCTTATTCGTGGCGTAAAGGCGACCATCAGTTGTTCCACGAATTGCTGCTCGAACATGCCGCCGATGCGTCAGATCGACTTTGTAGTGCGGAACCCGTTTCGCGGTCCCATTCAAGCGCCATCGTTGACCCATATGAAACCCCCTTTCCGTTGACCCGGCGGAAAGTCCGTTCCCGATGGAGTGGGCGAGAGATCCGCCCAAGTCGTGAACGTTGTTGGAAGCGGCGATCCACGGA
>CAWHYW010000018.1:0-69564 GCA_963833675.1 Bryobacteraceae bacterium
GCGAAATCCAACGATCTTTTAGGAAAGCCGGATTCGAGCCAGCCTCACAAACCCGTAATCAAGCGCAAGCGATACTTACATCAGCTGTTAGCTGCCCGCGACTTGATTGAACTTGAGAAACTTGGTTGATGCAGGAGGCTTTAGAATTTCTTCTCTTCGCCTTGCCTACTTACAGATGCCGTCTGTCGGCGTCCGGTTGCGACTTTTGCCGCTCAAACTATCTTGCAACATTTCGCGGCAGATTGCAACTTCTCGGTTTCAAACTGCCGTTTTTCTGTTGTCCGGACAAAGACTACTCTAGCATTTCAGTGGAGACTTGTCACTGGATCCACAATAATTCCCGCCAAAAATATTTAACTTGAGCGGTTAACAGCAGAAGAACCGTTTTTATGGAGCCGCGAGGTCAGGATTGCTTCGATATCCCGGAAAATCTCTGCCGGCGGGCGATTCGCCGAAACCTCATGAAAATCCCCGTTCGCGTAATGCATGATGATTGGGGTTGTCAGCTTTTCATAGGCTTCCAGCCGGGCCCGAACCACTTCTTCGTTATCGTCCGAGCGCCGAACCAGGGTTGCTCCCTCGATATCGCAAACTCCCCTTTTCTTCGGCGGCTTAAAAAGCAGATTGTAAATACGTCCACACTGGGGGCACTGACGGCGGGAAGAGATGCGCTCGATGAGCACAGATTGCGGTGTCGCCAGATGAAAAATCGTGGGCTTCGGGAAACTCAATTCCACCAATTTCCCGTCAAGAAACTTGGCTTGCGGCAATGTGCGCGGGTATCCGTCCAAGAGGAAGCCGCTCTTACAATCTTCCTGCGTGATGCGGCAGACGAGCATTTCATTCACCAACTCGTCGCTGACCAGTTGACCAGCCGCCAGGATGTCCTGCGCCTGCTTTCCAAGGGGCGTACCGGAATCGACTTCCGCCCGCAACATTTCGCCGGTGGAGATGGCAGGGATTCCCAGCATCCGCGTAATAAGTGGAGATTGCGTTCCTTTGCCGCTACCGGGCGGCCCAAACAGGAGAACCACCAAGAACCCTCCCAAGGGATAGTATAAGATTGCCTACGCAAAGTACAGTGAGTTGTGGCCGAGAAAATTGCCACGTGATCTATATAGATTAGCGTGTTCGCTGCTAACCTGCAGTTATGGACGAGCGAGCTTTTTTCCGGGAATCGCAAACGACGAAACCTGCAAGCCTGCAATGCCCTTTCTGCCGGACGCCGGACAGCTACGAACTGCAATGGCTGGTGCGCAAAAAAATTGACCGGCTGCCCCCCAACGCCGATGAACGTGACCGCGCGAAATTCCGAAAAGCAGCAAGTTATATGGTCTTGTTGACCGACAAAGTGCCTTGTAAAAATATGCGCTGCCGGCGTACGTTTGACGTTTCGGGCGTCAAGACAACCGCTTACCTGGTCGACTAGCCAATGAACGCGTCTGCAATTCCAGCGAGTAGACTTCCTGAACGCAAACCTCGTTAAGGATCAACGGCGATCCGGCCGGCGACACACCTAACCATGCGAAAGTTCCCGGTTGAGCGGTAGTCGTTCAGGCTTACTAATTTTCGTGACCTGCGTGTCTCGACGTCGTAACGATGTATCGCCTCCTTGCCCTTACCCTGCAGGCAATAGAAGCTCTTGCTGCCGCGGGTCCACCTCTGCGGCCAGCATTCCTTCGGCAGCGCCGTATCGGTCCACGCTTGTTTGCCAACGTCGAACAGCATCGTAGAGTAGTCCGTAATGCGTGTGGCGCAGATATAACGGCCGTCACGCGACCATATTGGTTCGGCCAACCCACCTGGTCCCCGGATAGAACGCAACTGGTCCTTTCAAACGGTTTCGGTTTTTCGGGCACGGCCCAAATGTTTGAGTCGGAATTAAATATGTAGTAACTACCGTCGGGCGTCCATTGGCCGCCCCATTGCTCTGCAGTCCAATGGGTGAAAAGCGGACGAGCGGCCGCCCTCAGCGGAACCTCCCAATCCTGTCAAGGCGGGCGGCACATTAAAGTTGTGGAGATCGAACGTGAGGGGTCGTACAAGTCACCAAGACCTCGGAACCCAGCGTCAAGCAGGCTGATAAGGAGGTGCGGACGATGAAACTTACCGTCCGCATGCTCGACAAACAGAAACAGCCCAAGATCGAGGCTGTCAGGTAGATTTGCCCGGCTATTTCAAATCGGCGAGGCGAGGGTTTAATTGCATGAGCGTGGCCCACAGAGCCTGAGCTTCAGGTAGCGTTAGACTCTTAATCACATCGGCCATGCTGTCGTCTTCATGAGCGCTGAGATCTTCTGTTGGGTCTAATGTAACCGCGTTCATATTTATGCAGTCTACTCACGGTTCAACTTACGCTCAAGCATTTGGATGTAAAAGTTCACTCAAGCTAGCGGTTGCGTCGGGTAGAGGTGCGCTTCAGAGCTTCGGTTAAATATGGGCTCCCTTTCAATGGGTACGTTTAACGACGTTGACATAGCCCCGCCATTTGGCTAAACTCAAAGGTTTGTAAGACCCTACGGAGACGTCTGTCTATGAGTACCCTATTTCCGTCCAAAACCAACTTGCAACGTAGCTGGTACGTTTTGGACGCGCAGGATATTGTCCTCGGCCGGCTCGCCACGAAGGTGGCTATGATGCTGATGGGCAAGCACAAACCGACCTATACGCCCTTTATCGACACGGGCGATCACGTCGTCGTGATCAACGCCGACAAAGTCCGCCTCACCGGCAATAAAGAAGAAGATAAGAACTATTATCGTCACACCGGCTACCCGGGTGGCTTGAAAACAACTACAGCGAAAAAGATGCGGCAGACGCGCCCGGAAAGAATGATCGAGCTCGCGATCCAGGGCATGCTTCCAAAGTCCAAAATGGGCAAGCAGATGTATCGGAAACTGAACGTCTATGCCGGCCCGAAGCATCCGCATCAGGCGCAGCAGCCCGTCGAGATTGCAGTCTAGCTCCGGCGGCATTCGAAATTCAGGAGAGAAGCTTTAGTGGCAGCTTTGGTTCAACATCTTGGGACAGGCCGGCGGAAAACATCCGTCGCCCGTGTATTTTTGCGTTCCGGCAAGGGCACGATCACAATAAATGGCCGGCCGCTCGATTCCTATTTCACGACCGAGACATCTCGGGCAATGGTGCGTCAGCCTCTGTTGACGACCGAAAGCGCCGAGAAGTTCGACGTACTTATTCTTACAAACGGCGGCGGATTTATCGGTCAGGCCGGCGCAGCTCGTCTGGGTATCGCGCGCGCTTTGGTCGAGTTCAATGCCGAACTTCGTCCTCGTCTGAAGGAAGCAGGGTTCCTGACGCGCGATCCGCGTAAGCACGAGCGCAAGAAGTACGGCCAGAAGGGCGCTCGCAAGCGATTCCAGTTCTCCAAGCGTTAGTTTGGTTTTGGGGGCGGACTGATCGGTTCCGGACAGGCCGCCTCTCTCCCTTCCCTTCTGCTCAACACGCGTGCTTACGCGTGAAACCCTTAACAAATTAACCGCGGGCACAAATCTCGCTTTGGACCGTGCACGTGGCGTAACAGGTAGTTAAAGAAAATAGGAGGCTAATTGCCGTCAATTTCAATGAAAGAATTGCTCGAAGCCGGCGTTCACTTCGGGCACCAGACCAAGCGCTGGAATCCAAAGATGAAAGAATACATCTTTGGCGAACGTAATGGGATCTACATCATAGATCTTCAGAAGACCCTCAAGCTTTTTAAAGATGCGATGCGCTACGTCGGCGAGATGGCCGCGCAGGGCAAGACTGTCCTGTTTGTCGGCACGAAACGTCAGGCGCAGGAAGCGGTTGCGGAAGAAGCGACACGCTGCGGAATGTACTACGTCAATCAGCGCTGGCTCGGTGGGCTGCTGACCAATATGGTCACGGTACAGAAATCGATCAAGCGACTGAAACAACTCGACCTGGAAGTCGCCGAAGGCGGCTACATCGGCCGCGTCAAGAAAGAAGCCATTCAGTTGGAGCGCGAGCGGAAACACCTCCAATCGAACCTGGCGGGAATCAAAGACATGCCGGGACTACCGGACTTGATCTTCGTAATCGACTCGAACAAAGAGGCCATTGCGGTAAGCGAGGCCCGGCGACTCGGGATCCCCGTTGTTGCCGTTGTCGACACGAACTGCGATCCGGAAGAAGTGGATTACGTGATTCCCGGCAACGATGACGCACTTCGGGCGATCCGGCTCTTCACAACCAAGGTTGCAGACGCCGTCGTTGAAGGCCGCGCACTGGCCACCGAGCAGGATTTCGTCAGCGACAAGATTGTCACCGACGAACAGCCGGTGAACGGTCGAACACACGGACTACACGCAGTATCTCGATCCGAAGTACGCCGAGCAATTGATGGCGGAAACAATCCCGGACGAAGAATTGCCTTCCATGTCCCTGCCGCGCAAGAATGCCGCTTCGGAGACGCAGCAGCCGGCCGAATCCGTTCCGGCCGGCGCTGACCAGCGCTCCTAGTTAGTTATTGTGCGCCCACCGGAGGCTGCGCGCCGTAAAAAAGGGACCTGCTTCCTTGCGCCTCTGGCCTGGGAGCAAATGTCCCTTCTGTATCCGTTTTGTTCCGATTGCAGGAGGCTCGGCAGATCCGGCCTCCTCTCATAGAAGAAATTAAGAGGCAAATGAAATGGCGGAAATTACCGCGGCTTTAGTAAAAGAACTGCGCGAAAAGACCGGCGCAGGCATGATGGAATGCAAGAAAGCTCTGGTTGAGGCGAACGGCAATTTGCCGGAGGCGGAAGTGATCCTGCGCAAGCGCGGCAGCCGCGTCGGCTTCGAAGAAGTCCGGCCGGGCGACCAAGCAGGGCATGATCGGGACCTACATCCACCAGGGTTCTCAACTCGGCGTGATGGTGGAGATCAATTGCGAGTCCGATTTCGTAGCCCGCACCGAAGATTTCCAGCAACTGGTTCACGATATCGCGATGCAGATCGCGGCTGCCGACCCACAGTTCCTGCGTAAGGAAGATGTTACTCCGGAATTGCTCGAGAAGGAAAAAGAGATTGCCCGGGACCGGGCTCGCCAGGAGGGCAAGCCGGAAAAGATCCTCGACAAGATCGTCGAAGGACGCCTGAGCAAGTATTACGAAGAAGTGTGCCTCTACGAGCAGCCTTTCATCAAGGACAACTCTGTCACCGTCGGGCAACTGATTGCCACCAAGATCGGGAAACTCGGCGAGAATATCGCGAATCGCGCGGTTCGTGAGAATGAAGGTCGGCGATACCGCTCCGGCGGCGGTTGAAGAGCAGACCGAGACTCTTTCCGCGCAGTAATGGACGCCGGGACCGCCGTGCATAGCTACACGCAGACTCCTGCTTAAGCTGAGCGGTGAAGTGATGGCCGGTCCTGCCGGTTTCGGCGTGGATGCGGAACGCGTTTCCGCTCTTGCAAGAGACGTGGCCGAAGTAGCTCAGACCGGCGTCCAGATCGGTCTGGTCGTGGGCGGCGGAAACTTTTTTCGAGGCGTCGCGGCTGCGGCCAAAGAAGATGGACCGGGTTACGGCGGATCACATGGGCATGCTTGCTACGGTGATCAACGCTCTGGCGCTACAGGACGCTCTGGAGCGTCAAGGCGTGCCGACGCGAGTAATGACGGCGATCGAAATGCATCAGATCGCCGAACCTTACATCCGAAGGCGAGCAATTCGTCACCTCGAGAAAGGCCGCATCGTGATCTTTGCGGCCGGCACCTCAAACCCTTACTTCTCGACAGATACAGCCGCAGTTCTTCGTGCGCTCGAAATCAAGGCGGAAGTAATCGCGAAAGCGACACGTGTCAACGGCGTATACGATAAGGACCCCTGAAACATTCTGATGCGGTAATGTACTCGCGTGTCAGCTACACCGAAGTGTTGTCCAAATCGTTGGCAGTAATGGACGCCTCCGCCGTCGCGATGTGCCGCGACAACAACCTGCCGATCCTGGTTTTCAACCTGAATACTCCTGGCAATATAATGCGAATGTCACGCGGAGAATCGCTGGGAACTGTGATCACGCGTGAACGCGAGTGAGTTCCGACAATGAAAGAACAACCGGCGCCAACCAATCAAGTCAAGAACATTAAGGAAGTCGAAAACGCCGCCAAGAACCGCATGGAGAAGGTGCTGGCGGACCTGCAGCACGCGATGGGCAACATTCGAACCGGCCGCGCTTCCGTTAATCTTCTGGATAGTGTCAGGGTGGATTACTACGGTACCCCGACTCCAGTCAATCAGGTCGGGACACTGCACGTTCCCGAACCGTTCATGATTACGATTCAACCCTGGGACACTTCCCTGATCGGACCGATCGAAAAGGCGATCCGCAGCTCCGAGCTCGGCTTGAATCCGGGAACGACGGGAAGGTGATCCGCGTACCGATTCCACAGTTGACCGAAGAACGACGCAAGGAATTCGTCAAGAAACTGCATCATGTCGCCGAGGATCATCGCGTGGGTCTGCGCAATGCTCGACGCGACGCGAACGAACAGGTGAAAAAGCTGGTCAAGGACAAGCTGATCAGCGAGGATGAGGATCGACGGGCGCACGAGGAAATTCAGAAAATGACCGACGCCTATATCCAAAAGCTGGATGCCGCCGCAAAGGCAAAAGAAAAAGACATTCTCGAAGTAAAGTAATTCGAATTTCGGCCGGCCGAGAAGCATCTGGCCATAACGGTAACCGAACCAGCAGGATGGCGTCTTACCTAACCGTATGCGGTGCGCGCTGGTCCTTCTTTTCGCCTTAACTGCTTCCGCAGCGACGTTAAAGCCCATCGTTCCGAAGGACGGCCCAAGCCGGTCGGTCCATATAGTCCAGGAATCGATGCGGGCGCTTTCGTCTATGTGTCCGGCCAAGGGGCTCGGGATGCGACAGGCCGGCTACCGGCGGGTATTGAAGACCAGACTCGTCAGTGTTTGTCGAACGTCAAACAGGTTCTGGATGCGGCCGGACTCACATTCGAGCATGTAGTTTGGGCTCAGGTATTTCTCTCCGATGCGAAGAATTACGACGCGATGAATCGTGTGTACGGATCCTTGTTCGCCAAGGATCCGCCGGCGCGATCCAGTGTGATCGTGGCCCGACTGCCGGGCGAGACACCCGTCGAGATCTCCGTAGTTGCGGTTCGCGAGTTGAGTCAGAAGAAGGTCATTCGTGACTCGTCCATTCAGATACCGGCGAGCAACGCAGTCCAGGTCGGGAACCGGCTCTATGTTTCCGGTGTACTCGGGATCGATGCAAACCGGAGGGTACCGAAAGATCCCCGCGAACAACTCAGGGAGCTCATCAGACAAATGCGCGTAGTACTCGGCAAAGGGGGAATGGAACTTCGGAACATGGCTTACGTGCATGTCTACGCCGATTCCGCCGTGCCGGTCAAGCTGCTCGGACGATTGCTAACGGACGTACTACCCTCTGAAGCCGCTCTGAGCGTCATTGAAACTGCCGCATTGCCTATGGGCGCCCACATTGAGATTAGCGGAGTGGCAAGCAAGGACGCGAAACGAGAAGGCGATTGCAACAGCATTGGCGATACGATCTATTGCTCAGGCGCTGGAGGCACAATCGAACAGGCGTTGAAGCGGACCAGCCAAAACATGACGAATACCCGGACCGATATGGCTCATGTCGCGATAACGAATGTTTTCATCGACGACATCCAGAATTTTGAGGCCATGAACAAGGTCTATGCGGTTGCGTTCAGCCGCCTGGCTCCGGCCCGAGTAACCGTCCAGTCGACGCGAAAAGCAGACGAGCTGACTTTGGCGCCCAGCACCAACTCCCCGCCGCCAAAGCGTGACAGTCCGCGCGTGCAGATCACCACGATTGCTGTTCGATGATCGCTTCAGGAACAGCGAGAAAACCCATGCTATCTTGAGCTTTAAATGAAGGTCATGATTTTCGGCCGGGGGGGCCAATTAGGTCGGGAGTTGTTTCGCGTCTTTGAATCGAAAGGGCACCAGGTAAGCGGCTTCGAACGCTCGCAGGTGGACGTGACCAATTCTGCTCGCGTCGAGCATGCCGTGGCAACCTCCGGTCCGGATCTTGTCTTAAACGCGACCGCTTACAACATGGTTGATGTTGCCGAGCGCGAACCGGAAGCGGCCTTTGCGGGAAATGCTCTGGCGGTCCGGAGTCTTGCGCTTGCCTGCCGTCAGGCGGATGCCCGCCTGGTACACTTCTCGACCGATTATGTCTTCGATGGCACGTTAGGCAGGCCGTATACAGAGGAAGACGCGACGCATCCCCTGGGCGCTTATGGCGTATCGAAGCTCGCAGGGGAATTCTATGCGCAGGCTTATCTCGATGATCCGCTGATTATACGGACATCGGGCGTTTTCGGCCTTGGCGGCTTACGAACCGCTCGAGGTAACTTCGTCGAAACCATGTTGCGGTTGGCAAGTTCGGGCCAACCGGTGCGCGTCGTGGAAGACTTCGTGGGATCACCCACGTATGCTCCCGAGCTCGCGTCGCGAACAGCGGAATTGGTGGAAAAGAAACTCAGCGGAATTTTTCATATCGGCGGCGGCACGCCGATTTCGTGGTTCGATTACGCAAAGTTGATTTTCGAAGCAGCTCAGCTTACTCCCGAGTTGCGAGCCACGACCGAGCGCGAACATCGAACGCCGGCACGCCGTCCGAAGTACTCCGCGTTGTCGAACGCGAAGATGGAGCGGTGCGGGGTTACACCGATGCCCTCGATGCGCGCCGCAGTCGAAGACTACATGAGCCGGAGAAAATTAGTTGCCGCACGAGCCTGAGTCTCAATCCACGCGCAGGCTAGAATAGGGTTCGTCAGAGGAGTGGCTTGTCGCCGAATATCAGCGCCGTGCGTCGTGTTCTAGTCGTAGAGGATAATCCGGCAGATGTGTATCTGATTCGGTCAGCATTGACGCGAATATTCCATCGAGGCCGAAGTCGACGTCCTGTCCGATGGCGAGACCGCCCGGTCTACTGCGGCCGAGTTTCAATCGGGCAGACAGACTTGGCCCGATATCGTACTCCTCGATATCAATCTGCCGAGGATCGATGGATTGGAATTACTGACATCGCATGGCGCAGGCGCCGTGTCCGATCGTTGTGATGAGTTCGTCCCAATCTCCGGCGGACCGGCAGCAGGCGCTCGATCACGGGGCGGCCTGCTACTTTTGGAAGCCGACGGACCTGGATGGATTTCTGCATCTGGGGCAAATCGTAGCGGAATTACTGGAGCAGCAAGGCCATAATGCGCAGGGTAATGCATCATAGAGGTGATGCGTCTTGCCGCGATTATTCTCGCTCATTACCCTCGCAATGATTGCCGCAATACCCAATGCCGACGAATTGAAACGCATGGCAGCGCGATTCGCTCCGGTTCAGTTGCGTGTCGATACATTCGAAACTGTCGAAGGATGACATGCGGGCGCTTCCGAAGCTAATCGAAGCTGCGCGTGTCGTGGACCACATCTTCCTGCAGCAGCTATGGAGCGGCAATCTGAAGCTCTATTCCGAGCTTCAGAAAGACACATCAGCCTTGGGCAAGCTGCGATTACAGTACTTCTGGCTTAATAAAGGCCCGTGGTCGGCGCTTGACGAGCACAAAGCCTTTCTGCCGCAGGTTCCCGACAAAGAAGCCCGCCGGCGCGAACTTTTATCCGGAAGATCTTACCAAGACCGAGTTCGAAGCATGGGTAAAGACTCTACCTCCGGCCGCCCAGCACGAAGCCACCGGATTTTTTTCCGTGGTTCGCCGTGATCATGGCAAGCTCAAGTTGATTCCGTATCAGCCAGGAGTATAACGCTGACCTCGACCGGCTCGCCGGGTTGCTGCGGGAGGCCGCGGCAGCAACGTCGAATGCGAGCTTGAAGAGATTCCTGACTAGTCGCGCTTCCGCGTTCGCTTCTAACGACTATTACGAGAGCGATGTCGCCTGGATGGATCTCGATGCGCCGATCGATGTGACCATCGGTCCCTACGAGACATACAACGATGAGCTATTTGGGTACAAGGCGGCGTTCGAAGCTTATATCACCGTTCGTGACGATGCCGAGACCGACAAGGTTAAATTCTTCTCCTCTCGACTGCAGGAGATCGAAAATAATCTTCCCATCGACGCGAAATATCGCAATCCGAAGATCGGAGCGCTGGCGCCGATTCGTGTCGTCAACGAGCTTATTTCCTCGGGCGATGCGGCCCACGGCGTTCGCACAGCCGCTTATAATCTGCCGAATGATGAGCGCGTCGTCAGGGAAAAAGGTAGCAAGCGCGTAATGCTGAAGAACGTGCAGGAAGCGAAGTTCAAGAGCACGCTCGAACCGCTCGCGGCACGGGTGCTGGAGAAGAGCGCGATCGCTGACCTTAGCTTCGATTCGTTCTTTACCCATATCCTGGCGCACGAGCTAACCCACGGCATCGGACCCCATACCGTCGGACAATCGTCGCCTCGCAAGGAATTGAAGGAACTGTACAGCGCGATTGAAGAAGCGAAGGCCGACATCTGCGGACTGTTCATGTTGCAGTACATGTTCGACCATAAGCTTCTTCCGGTGAAGGCGGACACCGAACGCAAACTTTACACGACGTTTCTCGCTTCCTCGTTTCCGCACGTTGCGGTTCGGGACCAATGAAGCGCACGGTAAAGGAATGGCGCTCCAATTCAATTATCTGTCGGACAAGGGCGCCTTCACATCGAAAGACGGGCGGTTCGCTGTAAATCTTCCGGTCGCAAAAACTGCGGTCCGCGAACTTGCGCATGAACTGCTGACCATCGAAGCCACAGGCGATTACGCCCGCGCAAAAAAACTTTTGGATGAGAATGGCGATCGTTCGCCCTAATCTGAGGGCCGCCTTGGATGGGCTTACAGATATCCCCACCGACATCAATCCGTCACCGGTAACAGCCGACACGCTCGCGCCGCCTCATCTATCACGCTAGAATAGGGCGACACCAATTCCGTATGGCTTTCGAGATAGAAGAGCGCGAACACGAGGGGATCTGCATCCTCGACCTTAAGGGCAGATTGACGGTCGGCGAACCCGTTTCCAATCTGCGGGAGAAAATTCGCGAGTTGGCGGATGACGGGAAAGTCAATGTCGTTCTGAACCTCGAGGGAGTGGATTATATCGATTCGACCGGCCTGGGTGGCTTGGTGATCAGCTTTACGACTTTAAAAAAGGCCGGCGGAGCTCTCAAAATTCTAAACCTGAGCAAGCGCAACGTAGAACTGCTGATTTTGACGAAATTAACCACGGTATTTGAACTCTTTGGCGACGAGCAGGACGCGGTGAATAGTTTTTTCCCGAATCGCCAGATCAAGAAGTTCGATATTCTGAGCTTCGTCCAGCAGCAAGAGAAGTCGTCCGACAGCTAAGACGCGAATCTCTCCAGTTGATGTGGTATCCTGGGTGTGGAAGTTCAATCCGCAATCCCTCTTCCTGTCTGTTGGCGCGCTGGTTCTCCTTCCTTGTAACTTAAAACTTAAATTAAATGAATCAATTTTCTGAACTACAGCTGTCTTCGGCTTTGAAGAACAGCCTTGCCCATCACGGCTTCGTGCAACCAACTCCCGTACAAGCCCAGGCAATTCCGCCTGCGCTGGCAGGCCGCGATGTCATCGCAACCGCCCAGACCGGCACGGGAAAAACTCTCGCGTTCGTGCTTCCACTACTCGAAAAACTCCTCCAGCAGCCGGAAGGCTCGGGCGTCCAGGCAATAATTCTTAGCCCAACGCGCGAACTCGCGATCCAGATCCACCAGACATTCGTCAAGCTTGCCTCGAATACGAACATTCGTGCCGCAGTGGTTGTCGGTGGACTGAATGAACAAAATCAACTCAAGGCGATTCGAGCCGGCGCTCGCGTATTGATCGCGACGCCTGGACGTCTCGTCGACTTCCTCGATCGCCGTCTCGTGAAACTGGCCAAGGTCCATACAGTAGTGCTTGACGAGGCCGATCGAATGCTGGACATGGGTTTCCTACCAGTGATCCGGCGAATTCTCGGCGAAACCCCGACCACACGACAGACTTTGTTTTTCTCGGCGACAATCGAGACTTCTGTCGCCAAGTTGATCGACGGCTACCTCGTGAACCCTGTCCGTGTGGCTCTCGGAGCGCCAACCAAAGTCGCCGATAACGTAAATTTGCGACTTTACGAGGTCGATCAGGAACGAAAGCTTGGCCTCTTGTCTCAGATGATCCGGACCGGAGACCGGCGCCTTCCTGGTCTTTGCGCGCACAAAGCACGGAACAGACAAGCTCGCGAAGAACCTGTCGGCGCTCGGGATCAAAGCTGCCCGCATTCACGGTGATCGGACGCAAAGTCAGCGAAATGAGGCGCTTCGCGGTTTTCAACAATGGCGGTTACCGGGTTTTGGTTGCTACCGACGTCGCCGCGCGTGGGATCCATGTAGACGGCATTGCTCACGTTGTGAACTTCGATCTGCCGCAAGTTCCCGAGGACTTTATCCATCGCGTAGGTCGAACTGCCCGAGCAGGCGGAAGCGGAACGGCTTCGACCTTTGCCACCCGGGCGCAACGTGCGGAGATTCGAAAGATCGAAAAGGCGCTTGCTCTGACACTTACCAGGACGGAAGTGCCTCAGGACCGTAGTAGAAGGGAAAATCGTCGCCCCGAAGGTCGTCGTCCTGCAACAACGCACTCCTCAGCCCAAAGGGGCTTCAAAGCGGGGACCGTGGCGAAGGGCTGCTCGCTAACCAGGATCTTGCTAGCCAAAGACAAAGGGCGGCCTTGAATCGGCCGCCCTTGCGAAAACGTGGTGTACTGAACCGCGTTGACTAGATTCGATCAACCTGCTCGAGTGCTTCGACTCCCTCGCCTTCACTGGCGCCGATGTGGTCGAGATCGAGATCGTCGTCGTTATCGGCTACTACAACTCCATTTTCCTTATCGATTTTGCGCTGCAAGCGTTTGGCTGCCTTTTCCTGCTGCTTCTCTTTGCGTTGCTGCTCTTTCTGACGTTTTTTGAACGATTGCGGTCCGCGACCGGCCATGGCTGCTCCTTTTGCGACTGCTGCGCAGTAATATGTGGCTTCGACACTGCTCGAAGCGCGAAGAGAGAAAACCGCCTTCAAACATCTTCAGCGGCCCGGTTGTTGCGTCACCGATCAAAGAGGCGACCGGCAAAGATGTTCCGCAACAACAACATACCCGACGTTGCAGCGAGCTGGTAACACTCACGAATGCTCCGTGCGGGTAAAGACACCTCTATTGTAGCATCCGAGACGGATAGAAGGCCCGCAAAAGGCGGTCGAGACGTTGCGTTGGGCTATGTCTGAGTGATTCTAGAAGTGAATTCCGAGCAAAAACTGGCCCTGATTCTGATTTGTTTCCAGCAAGTGGCTGACGCCTTCGCGGAAATTCGCGGTTCCCCAACGGGTGAAGCGAAATTCCGGCGAAATCCTGATAAACAAAGCTCGAATCTCAATCCCTCCGCCGATCACGAATCCGGTAGAGTTTTTGTCCTGCAATTCCGGCGGATTGCTTGTGGATGTGCTCCCGGTAATAAAGTTGGTCACGTGAGAAATATCGGTGAGCCGGCGAAACGACACCCCTGTATCCACAAACGGTCTCACCGCGGCGACACCCGCGCTAGCCCCGCCGAATTTGTACTTCAAGAGTAATGGGAACTCCCAGGCCGAAGCGTCCGTGATCGCGTTCACCACGGAACCGGCCGCGCCACCGACCGATGAGAAATTCAATTTCGTATAAAGAGCGTCCAACTCTATTCCCAAACCCGCGGGTAATCGCAGTTCCACTTGAGGCCCGATAATATATCGTTTCGTCTCAGAAGAGTAAGATGTGTTGCCGCTCGAAGCGGTATTAAATGCGTCGGTCAACGGCGTTCCAAGTTTTAGACCGAAGCCGATGGGCTGAGCAAGCGCGCCGCCCCACAAACAAAGAAAAGTAAAAATGTTTTCTTCATGCCGGTTCTACCATTGAAGCATCGTGGCCCATGTGAGTTGGACGATGCTGCGACCGTAGGGTTACCGGGTCTTTGCTGCGCGAGGAATTTCGATAAGAGCGTACGCGATCGCCGCAAAAGCCGCCAGTGATAACCATCCGCCCCACGCGGCATAAAATCCGAACTCGTTTTGGCCCGTTAAAAGACGAGTAAACGAGGGTATCCCCGCAAGAAAACTCGCCGCGAGAATGATGCCCATGATCGCTTCTCCAGCGATCATCCCGGAAGCGATAAACGATCCGCGATCTTCAATCGTCAGCTTCTCTGCTTCCAATCGCGACGCAACGGTCCGATCCAAAATCCATTTGATTAGCCCGCCGAGAGCAATCGCCGAAGTCGTGTCGAATGGAAGATACATCCCCACTGCGACCAACATGGGCGAGCGCGCGCCCATGCACAACAGAGCAACTCCGAAGGCCGCTCCGATGGCGAGCAGGCCCCAAGCCATTTCCCCGCCCACAATACCCTTGGCAAGCTGCGCCATCAAGCCCGCTTGCGGCGCAGGAAGCGCTCGTCCGCCGATACCTCCGGTATCGAGGTTCGCCTCGTGTAAAAGAATCACCGGCGCCATCAGAAAAAACGACAACAGGGTCACCGTGATGATCTCCACCAATTGCATCTTCCACGGTGTTCCACCGAGCAGTTGCCCAGCCTTGAAATCCTGCACCAGAGAGCCGGAAACCGAGCATGCCGTCGCAACTACAGCCGCAACACCCAATACCGCCGACACACCGGCCGCGCCGCGGACGCCGAAAGCCGTTAGCAGCAGCGCAGAAATGATCAGTGATGAAAGAGTCAGTCCGGACAACGGCTGGTTAGATGAGCCCACCAATCCGACGAGATAACCGCCGACGGCGCATAGAAAAAAACCGGTGGACGTCATCGCAACAGCCGCGACCACAGCAGCCGTAACGTTCCCGGTGAAGCGGACATAGACCCACGCCGTCGCAATTGCCAACAGAATCATCGCTAGCAGAACCCATTTCATCGGCATGTCCCGTTCGGTTCGCTCCACGCGGTCAGCAACAGCGCTGCCTCGGACAACGAAGGCGCCACGAAGCGATTGCATGAGAGAACTGCGCATCGAAAACAGAGTGTTTACCGCAGCAACCAGCATCATGCCCACCGCGATCGGTCGCACGACGTTGTACCAAAGCGTATAAGCCAGAACATCCGGGCCGCTATCGCTCGCCGACACGCGATGAGGCAGATCCGGATCGAAAAACAGAAGCAGCGGAATCAGAACCCACCAGGCCAGGACCCCGCCAGCGACATTCACAAACGCGTACCGCGGACCGATGATGTATCCGATTCCAATCAGCGCAGGAGAAAGAGCCGGCGTCGTCCACGGAATACCGCCTCCATGCGTAACCGAACCGATGGGTTGTTTCGAGAAGTTGAAGTGACTAATGATGGCGCGTGGAAATGCAAAAAATCCTTCACTGTATTCGCGAAAGATCTGTAAGCCCTTATCGGTTTTCAGAAACTGTATGGCGCCAGCGAAGGCCATCGAGGAGAAGATCAAACGTGGCGCAGCACTGCTGTCGGACGACGCCTTAACGATGTTTGCAGCGGCCACGCTCTCCGGCCAGGGGAGGTCCGCTTCGACGCAGAGAGCGCGTCGTAACAGGATGATAAAGAACACCCCCAACAACCCGCCGCACAGCAGAATCCACGTTGCATCCCAGTAGTGCGATCGTAGGTCGGTCCAAAGCGGGACACCGCCGGACGTCACCATCACAAATGCCGGAATCGTGAAGATCGCCCCTGCGACCAGGGCTTCTCCCACCGAACCCGCCGTCCGAGCGATGTTCTGTTCGAGGATGCCTCCACGAAGCGCCGGAATACGAAACAAAGCCATCGCGATGATGGCAGCCGGTAGAGTAGCGGCGACCGTCTGACCTGCGCGCATCCCGAGATACGCGTTTGCAGCTCCGAACACCAATGCGAGCAGGACGCCGAGGATGACCGCTTTCGGGGTCATCTCAGGCGGCTCAGGTGTCGTCATTACGTCGCGATTGTAACAGACGCTTCCAATTCGAACCTTACGTCTTAGGGCTTCAAAAAGTGGTCCAACCAGTCGAAAGAAACGGACACAGCCTCTGGCGACGGTGTGTGTCCTGTGTGGTGATTAAAGTATCCGATATTCTTACCTGCTCCGGACAGTTCGTACACGGCGCGGGCGGCATTAATGTAATACCAGCTCTCCTTCTTGTCGAATTCATCGCCTCCAATCAGTAGAAACGGGCGTGGCGCGATCAGGCCGATGAGCTCATGCTGATCCATTCCCGCGGGCGCTTTCCCTAGTTTCTCGCCCAGATACCAATAATCTTCATAGTTGGAAAACTTAAAACCCACCCCAAGTTCCGACGAGACCGTCACTCGAATCCGAGGCTCGAACGCCGACGCATACAGCGCCATCTTGCCGCCCAGAGAATGGCCCATAATGCCGATTCGCGACGCATCCGCATCTGGGAGAGTCCCGATAAAATCGACGACACGCCGAGCATCTGCGATCCACTTGCCGAGGCCTGTACTTCCCGGATGGCGTTCCGCGAGATTCGAAACAGCTTCGCTATAGGATGGGCCGTAGCTCTCCCCGAACCACCGCACTGCCACTGCGATGTAGCCGTGCTGAGCGGCCGTGTATGCAAAGGCATTTACACCGCGGTTGACCGTATAACTTCTGCCGCCCAGATCGATTGCTGCCGGAGTATCGATATCGTAAAAGGGCACAATAAGTACCGGCGCCGGACGTCTCGCTGCACTCGCCGGCCGCAACACATAGACCTTCTCCCAGATTCCGGGCTCCATCTCGAGTTGAAGAATTTGTCCGGTAAAGTTCCGCTGCGTCACTTCGCGAATGAGTCGCACAGTCGGCTTTTCTCGCGACGGCTTCGGTTCCGCCAGCAGACCCGCCCATCGAGCTTTGATATCCGCCGCCTTCCTGTTCCAGGCATCGAGAGAACTTCCGGCTGCCGCCAGCGGAGTCAACGCGCCTATCGATGATTCAAACCCATTGGGACGCTGGTTATAGTTCCGAAAAAAGTCCTCCGAGGTTGTATGCGCTGCAGCAGGCTTGTTCACGCTGCGCGCCACACGGAAACCCGTGAAACGGCTGCGTGTTTGCGGATCCATTGAGGATCGATAGCCACGCGACCAGCTTGACGTCGTCGACATGAACGAGCCTCCGCGGATGACTCGTTCGAGACCAATCGCGGGCCCCGACGGATCGCGCACGGAGTCGGGACTCTCGATCGCATCGAAGTAGTCGCCGAGCCACTCCCACACATTCCCGCGAAGATCGTAAATCCCGAAACCGTTCGGCTTCGAAGTGCGCACAGGAGCGGTGCCTTTCTGCATCGGCTGCTTCAAGTCTTCAGTCGACTTCGTGCTGGAGATACCAAGATGAAAGCTCCGCGCTTCTTGTTCACCAGGTTTTCCTTCCGACGCGCGGATCCACTCGGCTTCGGTCGGCAACCGGTAGCCGGTGCACGCCACATCGCGCTTGCCCGTCGACAGGTCATAACACGGCTGTAAATTTTCGACAATGCTTCTCCCGTTGCAGTATCTCAGAGCATCCCACCAACTGACGTTCTCTACCGGGCGGTCCGCGCCGTTATACGCGGATGGATTCGAAGACGTGATCGCCTCATACTGCTTCTGCGTCACCTCAGCCGCGCCGAGCAGAAAATCGCTCACCGAGATCCGCATCTTCACCGATGTAATCTGATCCGTCACCTCAAAACTGCCGGCCGAGACCGGAACAAGATCCTGCGCCCACGCCGAAGCGCCAAGAAGCGCAATGACAATTCGAATATTCAGCTTCATCGGAGGTCGACAGCGCCATGCTATCAAACCTTCGAAACACGTTCGATACGATAGGACACCAGTGCCAAAGGATTCCTTATCAATCGCCCGCAAAACGGACCTCGTCACGGCACAGAGGCTGGCGCTTGTTCAACGCTAATGAGGCCGCGAACGGGCCTTTGCAGGCCAGTCAGGCGTTCTCGCGGCGGCAATGGCTGATTGCGATCCTGCTGTTCTTCATGATTCTGCTGAACTACCTGGATCGAGTCGTTCTATCGCTCGTTAGCCCAATGCTGCGCGAAGAGCTGAACCTTACCCAAATGGATTACGCCATGGCGGTAAATGCCTTCCTGATTGCTTACGGCGTCATGTACTTGGGTTCGGGTCTGGTGCTCGATCGGTTGGTTTAGCTCGGACACAATACTGGCGACCGAATCTGGATGCCCGTTGAGCTGCGATCGCAAGGATGCTTGGAGGCTGGCCATGAGCACAGCAGCAGAGATCCCTTTACCCGAAACGTCACCGATCGTGAACCAAAGGTCGTTATCCGGTCGATATAGGAAATCGTAATAATCACCTCCTACAAAGTTTGCAGGCCGGCAATATGCCGCAATATCGAGACCAGGAACACGAGGTGGATGCGCTGGAAACAGACGAAATTGTACTTCGCGCGCTATCTCCAGTTCGCGGAACACAAGACGCCCGGCTTCGGCCTCCTGCCTTAACTTCTGAGCAGCCAGAGCGGACGCCGAAAAGGACGCGGCTAAACCCAGCAATTTGACGTCACTTTCCTCTATCTCTCCTGGCTTGTTGAGAACTTGCAGTGCGCCAAGGACATCGCCGGCTGGAGACCTGAGCGGCACTGTGAGGACTGATTGCGTGACGTAGCCGCTCAAGCGGTCTACGTCACGATCGAAACGCGGATCCTTGGACGTGTCGTTCACAACTATCGGCTGGCCTGTAGCGACGCAGGCGCCGACCAGGCCGTGGTCCTCTGCAATTCGGACGTCTGGGAGTCCGTGCGCCACCTTGGTCCACAACTCCCCTGTCGATACATCGCGCAACCAGATGCTGCAACGGTCCGCCCGAACTAAGTCCCTGGCCATATCTGCGTTGAGACGAAGGAGTTTGACAGGATCGGCTTCGGCGCTCATACGCGCCGTGTAATCAAAAATTAAGCCAAAGAGTCGTTCGGCCTCTTCGAGGAAGCCATCCACTTTACGCTTTTCTTCCGCCAACTGCTCGCGAGCTTCGCAGAGCGCAAGGTGTGTCCGAACACGCGCCTGAACCACAAGAGGTGAAAGTGGTTTGTGAATGTAATCAATGGCTCCGACTTCAAATCCTCTGTTCTCACCTCAGCGCTGGTCTTGCCGGTGAGGAAAATGACGGGAATGTCGCACGTATCGACATCCGCTTTCAACCTGCTGCAGACTTCATACCCGTCCATCTCCGGCATCATGGCATCCAGGAGTATCAAGTCAGGTTGGGGAGTTGCCTTTGAAAGATCCAGCGCCCTGGCGCCGCTTGTCGCGGTCTTGATGATGTACGTGTCTTTTAGAATATTGTGCGCAGCCTGGATGTCGGCCGGGGCATCGTCAACCAGAAGGATGATGCGTTTGTCTGAGTCGGTTTTTTCTTCTTTCGTGGACACCTCAAGTCGTTCCTCGATACCGGCCGACGCGCGTTTCATACTTGAGCGGCATTCTTCACGTTTGCCGTCACTTCAACCATCCTGACCATGCCCTTGCCCTTTAGCTCGACTCCGCCACGGGGTGAGATTACAAAGCCGCGAAGGGACGCGGAAGTTGGCTCGGTGAGACCAATGCCACCGGGAGAAGCGGCTCCCGTCAAACGCGAGGCGACATTCACAGTGTCCCCCCATATATCAAACTGATAACGCTCCTCTCCGACTATCCCTGCCATTACAGGTCCAATATGAATACCCGATCTCACTTGCCATCCACGGCCGGTGCAGGCGGCCTGTTCGGAAATAGCCAGCGCACAACTCACTGCGGCGTGCAAAGCATCGTCGACGGGTTTCAACAACCCTGCTGTCGCGAGAAATGCGTCTCCCATGGTCTTAATTTTTTCCAAACCATGCCGGCGCGCGCAGCTTTCGAATATGACGAACAGATTTCCCAGTTCCCTGACCACGTCTTCCGGAGCCTGCTGGTCGCAGTAGTTCGTGAACCCTACCAGGTCTGAAAACAACACAGCAACATTCTCGAAGCGCCGCGGGATCACACCACCACTCAGCTTGATCTCCTCGACTGCCGATGCCGGAAGAATATTGTCGAGAAGTCGATCCAGTTTGCGTTTTTCTTCCGCCACCTGCTCATGCGCCTCGCGCAGGGCAAGATGTGTCCGAACGCGCGCCTGAACAACAAGAGGTACGAACGGCTTGTGGATGTAGTCAATCGCTCCGAGTTCCAGTCCTCTCGTCTCGTCCTCTGCATCGGTCTTTCCGGTTAGGAAAATGATGGGAATGTCGGATGTGCTGGGATCAGACTTCAATCGTCTGCACACCTCATACCCATCCATTTCAGGCATCATGACGTCCAGAAGTATCAAGTCAGGTTGGGGGAGTACGTTTGCAAGATTCAGCGCCCTGGCGCCGCTCGTCGCGATCTTGACGATGTACATGTCCTTCAGAGTATGGTGCGCAACCTCTATGTTTGCCGACATGTCGTCAACAACGAGGATGATTTGTTTGTCTGAATTGGTTGTCACTGGAGTCAAAACTATTTCATCGCTTGGCGGCATAAGCAGATCCAAAGCGTAAGGGAGCAAACACTGCGCAGCCGCGGCGGCTACAATTCTGAAGCTTGATTTCTCGAAAGCGGCTCGTAATTGAGGAGCCACAGACGCGCTCTGGCCAATTCGCATGGAGTCAGAAGGGAAACAGACCCCATCCGGGCTGGCTGGCCAAGAAACCAGCCCCACACAAACGTAAGGATTCTCAATGGTTGCGCTCAAGACTATGATTGCCTATGAGGGAAGGTGGTTCTATTTTTTCAATCAATCCGCAAGGTTGAGGCGGAGCAAAATGGATGAAATCATCGATGCCTCGAACCCTGGCCAGATCGAGCTGCTATCTGACGAAAGCCACTTTGGCGGGATATACAGCGAAGTGCCTCATGCCTTGATTAAGCCCTAGAAGTCGCCATCGTCGAGCCTGACGTGAGTGCGGGTGGTTGCCACGGCTCACTCGGCACGCGTTCGGTCGGCGCGTAAAACACTGTCCAACCCAACGTCGTATACATCGACTCTGCGATTACTTACCTTCAGCCGTGGGCAGGAAGAACTGTTTATTCAACCATCGAATCATTCGTGTCCGCTGGCCCTCCCTTGGGGCGTAAAACGAGACCACGCGCGTGCAATAAGAAGGGCCCCGGCGGATGGCTACTTGTGATGTCCGCTGTTTGTGATCTTCACCTGAATCTGTTTTGCTTTTGCCACAAGAGCCGTCTCAGCGGGATAATTTACCCCGTCGGGCAGTGGGGCAAATCGGACCGCCAGTGTCACAGGGTCTTTGTCTTTTCCGAGAACGCTGCTGACATTCACTCCGGCGAGTTGCTTCGCGGCGGCATTCAGCGAGATCGACAGCCGGTCACCGGGCACGGCGTAATCCGTGAACGTGAGTTCAGTCATGCCTGGAGCGCTCTTGTTATCCATGGCAGCCTTGCCGCTCTGCACCGCCGCCTGGATCTTCGCGGGGTCGGGAGGCACATATTGTTTGACGAGGGATGCGACGGCAGCCCATGTACTCCTTCAGGTCCTCGACTTTGTTTTCGACGACCTTCTCTTTCACCGCACCGCCACCACGTCCGCCCCGGCGCCTCCCGCCACCACCCTGCGAGCCTTGCTCCTGTTGCGGCGTGCCGCCGCCCATATCCGTCTTGACAACCTTGCCGTTCGTGCCGTATCGGCACTCCTTCTGTTCGGTCTTTTTGACCTCGCCTTTCATTCTGATTTCGGTCGTCTCGACCCAGGTGTATTGCTGGAGCGCCTTCTGGTTCGCGGCAAGCGACTGTTTCAGTTCGGCAACCTTCGCCTGCATCGCCGCCTTCGCCGCGCCGGAGTCCTTGGCTTCCTGCGCTTGCGCGCTAGCTACCATCCAGCCCACCATGATCGCCGAAGCTAGCGCTGGCGGGAAATGCCGCCGTCCAAACGTCATGCTATCTCCTAATTACCGTCCGCTCGGACAGAGCTGCACCCGGAGCGGCAGTATCTCTGGCATCAAACCACAGTAAAGACGAACAGCAACAGCTTGCGATTCAGTAAATTTCACCTCACTCGACGCGACCTCGAACGGCTGTGGAAGACGCCGGACGCAATGGACGCTATCAGCTGTACGCCGATACACGATCACCCGACCGATGGACAGAAATGATTCGCGCGCCAACCCGGATTGCGAAGTCCTTGCACACGTGCCGTGCTGCTGAGCGCCGGGAGCGCTTTCGTTACTGGGACTTGAAGGAAGCCGCCGACGGACAGCCTGTACGCCGCTGAGTGGGAAATTTGCGCCGAAATCTCGACGCGTTTCGTTGTTCGATCTGATGCTGCAGCGCTGCTATAGAACGTAGACGCACTGATCGCAAGTGGTCTCGCAAAGGATTCTGATCGTGATCGCGGCTACGGCCTGACATGGATGACATGCCAAGGCTCTCCGCTCTTGATCTGAGCCGGTCCCGTGATCGCGAACAATGCGACAGACCATCCACTCTGCGATTCTTCCGATCGCGCACTCGGAACGCGGCGCGGGGCTGCCTATCTTCAGCGCGAGTTCGTGAGGCACCACACGGTCATGGTCCCGTGAAACGCTACAGTGGGCCAAAGGCCGATGCCGGATAGCGAGAGTCCGATATTCGCGTACGCGAGTACGATCGCGACGCCCGTGTGGTAGAGCACCATCGCACGAACCAGCCCTCTCGCTGCTCGGCTCTGCCCCTCGTGACGCGCGAGCCAGCATGTGACTGCCAGTGCAGCCAGCGCCACTCCGGCAACGCGCGCAAGAGTCAACGCAGCAGGTTCATCCAACGTTGAACCGAGCAGGAGCGTGGCGAGCCGGGATGGAAGCGTTATGAGCACGAGTCCCGTCGCGCCTTCCAACACAGCTGTCACGACGAGCATGTTGTGCATATCAGCTCCTTAACCGACGGCCCCGCCGTGCAGATGGCCGCGCAAAAGGCCGAATGTACTTAAACAGTGCACTCTCGAGAGCGCGGCACCTAAATGGTGCGTCCGGTGTGTTGTGCGTCGCCGTCGTGGGTCCTTGGCCCAGGAGAACCTCCGTTGCACAACTGGAGCTTCCGTCTAACGCGTACCGAATATTTTGTTCCTCAGACGCGATGCGAGAAGGCGGCGATTCAGAATGTTTGTAGCGGCGGAGCTCATGGTGCAATTTAAAGCGACATTCTCCGCGTCTTCGTAAGAGAATTCACTCTGACGGTTTGTCGCTATCGGGATGTGACCTCACCGCGCTCCAGTGGCGATGATTCGGTCGGCCATGTCGACTCAACATGAGATTTGAACGGCCGTTGGCCCCGTCGCATGGCCGCTGCACGTCAAAGCTTGTCGGCGCGGTCGAGCGCCGCGTGATTTGTACCTCGACTTGCCCGCCCCCGCGCCGCCGATCGTAATAGGATCGTAATTAAGTTAGCTTTTGATGCGTTTTATGCGTTTCGTGAACACGCAGATTCAATAACTTACGTGTTTTCAATGCCACCGAAGGGACCGAATCCCACCCTCACCGCCAGAATATCCATGTAGTTTTCATTCAGTTAAGCACCTCCATTTTCTCGTGTACCTCCGGCGTCCCCTTCGGTGCCGCGAGCGCCGCATTCGGATCCACCACTATTTCCTCAACTCTCGCCAGCCCACAGTTGCGGAGCCATCGGGGCCGGCGAATGCCGAACGGATTGCTTCGGCGTGACGGGCTGCTCGCCGCGACCCGAGCTTATCGCCAGTTTGACCAAGGGCGGCGGCATAATCATCCAGCACCTGCGCCATATCAGGGTGCTCGGCGCTTACGGCAGTTTCCGTTTCCGAGAGCGCCTGTTGTAGCAAGTCCAGAGCCGTCCGCCTCTCGCCTGCCTTCCATTCGAGAACCGCCAGGTTTCTCAGTATCCGTGCCCGGCTCTGCCCCGCCGTGGTTCGTGCTACAGCCTGACGCAGCAAAATAATGGCTGCGTCGTGGCGGTTCTGGCTTTCGAGCAGCCCCGCAAGATCGTTCAAGACATTGGCATTCTCGCCTCCGTTTCGCAACGCTTGTCGAAAAGCCATTTCCGCCTCGCCATGCTTGCCTTGCAAGAACATTGCCTGTCCAAGAAGATGCCACAGTCCCGGAGAGTCGGGGATGAGAGCCATGGCTTGCCGGAAATATTCCTCAGCTTCGTGGCTCTTACCGAGAGCTATGCAGGCTTGGCCCGCGTTGCTGAGAACTTCGGACTTTAAGGCTGCTTCCCTTACCGGCAGGTTTACCGCCTTGTTGAAGTATTTCTTGGCGGCACTGTATCGTCCTGCATGAAATTCTGCCTGGCCAAGGTGATCGAGAATTGCGGCCAGCCCGTCGCCCTCCTCACCGGCGATCTCGGCCTCTCGCATGGCAGCGCTTAGCTCGCCAATGGCTTCCGCCGTACGCCCTTCCTTCAGCAGCGCGAGCCCAAGCACATAGCGCTCGCCCCACTCCGCCGCCGCTGGAACGGCGAGAATCGCAACCATCACAAACGTTCGCATACGTTCCAGCATTGTCGGTAACCACATGAAGAGAAAGTGACATTAAGGGCCCGCCTCTAATGACCGACGCCACGCGGCTCGGCAGTTTCAGGCACTGTTGTAGCATGGTGGCTCAAGCGCATGGACGAGAGTAACCGTCTCGATTCGTGGAAACAAATTGCCGCCTATCTCGGCAGGAGTGAGCGTACCGTGCGCCGGTGGCAGGAAACGGAAGGGATGCCGGTCCATCGTCACCTCCATCAGCAACGCGGGTCGGTGTGGGCTTATCGGACCGAACTTGATGCGTGGCTGGACAACCGGCGACTTGGGCCCGAACCCTTGGCTGACGTTCCTTCTCCGGGACCGACCGCGCGCCTTACCCCTCCAATGGCGGTCCTGTTCATGGTCGGGGGTGCCGTGCTCATCACCCTTGGCGCAATCCTGGCATTTCGTAATCGTCAACCGGCGCCAGCTATCCGCGAGCCCGTTCAGATCACCGCTCGTCCCGGCGCGATTTCTGGGCCCGCCTTTTCCCCTGACGGTCAGCGGCTTGTCTTTCATTGGTTGCCTTTATCCCAGCGGGATGCGGGTCTTTATGTGAAGACCATAGGCGATGAGGACTTGTCCCCACTGGTGACAACACAGCCGGCAGATGGCAATTTCGTGTATAGCCCTTCGTGGTCCCCGGATGGCAAAACCATCGCATTCATCCGGCGCATCCTACCGCAGTCCGGCTTTCCAATGTATGCGACCGCGAGCGAAAGCTGGCTTTGTGTGATCCCCGTCGGCGGCGGATCCGAACGCCGGATTATTCGCCTGGCCAAGGACGTAATTTTCTACGCCAACAGCGCGCATTTGAGCTGGATGGGTGACAGCCAGTGGATTCTAGCACCGATGGCGGACGGAGACCGCGTGGGCATTCACCGGATCTCTATCCGCACAGGCGATCCAGTTCGGATTACGCAGGGCACAGCGAAAGAGTTTGCGCCTGCACTTTCTCCTGATGGCAGTGCGCTCGTATTCATGCGTCAGGAGGGACCGCCTGTCGCTTCCATTGAACGAGTATTTCGGCAGGACCTGACTGCGAAGGGGGAGCCGGTCGGACAACCACGTGAACTTTTCACCGGTCGTTCTATGTCCTCTGGACTGGCGTGGATGCGGTCCGGCAAAGAGCTGATCTTCTGCACCGCGGCCAGCGCGTTCTATGGACCGTTCGATAGCCGCCTCTACCGGATGTCGGCCGAAGCGGTCGGTCCTCTCGTTCCCCTTGGCCTGAGTACCGGTTGTTCAACGGTCGCGGTTTCCCGGCCTGATTCTCACGGGGCAATCCAGCTTGTCTACGCCGCAGGCGAGAACATAAGGAGTAATCTCTTCAATGCAAGTCTGAACGGATTGAATGACGCGGTACGCCTCGCCCCATCAAGCCGGTTCGACGCACTCCCCAGTCATTCGCCCGACGGCTCGCTGATCGCGTTCATTTCGAATCGCACCGGTCAGCTTGAACTCTGGTTGACAAAGCCGGACGGCAGCGGCTTGACCCGGCTGACAGAAAATTCACACATTGCGAGCACTCCGCGTTGGTCTCCGGACGGAAAGCGCCTGGTGTACGGGTCCGCCGCACCGCCGGCAAACGGCAAACCACCGACCTATGGGCTCTACATCCTTCTTGTTGGTGGAAGCCTTCCTACGCCCGTACCCATTACGCAGCCATCTCCCTCGGATCCGTTCTGGTCTCCTGACGGCGAATCGATCTATTACTGGTCTGGTTCGCAACTTTGGCGCACTCGTCCGAACGGAAACGATTCGGCTCAGATTGGCGACTATCCGGCACATTTCGTGCGTCCCGGTGTGATTCATGAAGGGCATATGTACTACACTCGCCCGAGCAAGCCGTTTGCTCTTGTGCGTACCGCATTGGATGGAGGCGAACAGATGCTGGCCGACGGATTGGCTTCGCCGTTCTTCGCAATAAGCGGGAAATTCGTTTATTACGTTCGGCACTCGGACCAGAGACTTTGCCTCCAGCCCATCGTCTCAGGCCCGACGCGCACTTTGGGCGTTCTACCAGAAACCAAAGGCCTTCGCCGAATCATCCTTGGGATGTCGGTCTCGCCGGATGACCGGACCATCGTCTGGGCAATCACCGGGGAACAGCAATTGGACTTGCACCTGGTCCGCGATTTCCGTTAACGCGTGTGTCGCGGCAAAGTAGTTCTTCATGACCTTTCGGTCACAAACGGCAATGAAAATGGGCGCACGGTTGGAGTAGAGCATCCATGCCGCCGTGCGGAAGGAGGCCGTGACATTTTGTGGTGCACTGAGCCCGAAAGTTATTAACCTGACATTATGTTGTCGCGACATTCCGTTAAGGGCGTGTTGACATCGGCCGGTTTGAGTTGCCACTGCAGCAGAATCGTGGAGCTGCCAAATAAAGGGTTCCATGTATGCAGCCCAGCTAACGGAATAGTGTCAGCACCTGTAAACTCTTGTAAACTCCGAATCCGTCAGTGTCCTGGCCGGGTTTTAATGAAGGTAGATGCGCCGTCGCGCCGGATTTTGGGTACTGCTGTCCTTAGTGGCGCTGCTGTGCTTCCTCGGCTACTTGCAATACCGTTGGATTGATCGCCTGGCGCAAGCCGAGCACGAACGCGAGCAGCAAGCTGTTCACAATGCAGTCTCTCATCTGGCCGGCGCCTTCGACGTCGAGATTACCCGAGCGCAGATTGCTTTTCCGCCTGTTCCATCTGAATTCAATAATCCCGATTTCTGGGCCGATCGCGCTCAGACGTGGATTGAATTCGCGCCCTATCCGCGTCTGGTCAAGGACGTATTCATTACAAGCGAGGGAAAGACCTTCAAAGTAACCGCTGTAGGTCCAACACCGGTGGAAGGCGCCATCGAAACCGGGTCTGATCCGATTGCCGCAATGCCGTCGTTCGGGCTTCCTGAGCGCGCTAGAGGCACGAGGACCATTGTGTTTGACGGGACGTATATCCGCGAAGAACTGCTGCCGCGTCTCGCCTCTCGTTACTTGAATCCAGACCGCTACGGAGTGCGCATCAGTAGCGAAGAAGGCCCCGTTTTCGCGACGAGCGAATTCAAGCCGCAAGTGACCACGCGGATGTTCACGTTCCGGCCCGACTGCTTCAGCGACCGAAGAGGACCGCGCCGTGAAGGGGGCCGGCCGCGGCTTCCCTGGATTGAGGGGAGCGCCGCGCTCATTGCTCGCAATGATGTGACATGTACCGACGCTCCCACTCGTCGTGACCCGGGCAGGTGGGTTGTCGAAGCAGGGCTGACGAAAACTGCCGCCGGTAACTTGGGGGAGTTCCGAACTCGAAGTCTGCTGCTCAGTTTCGGTGTTTTGGCGGTTCTGGCCATGGGAATCGGAATGTTGGGATTGTACGCGCATCGAGCTCATATTCTTGCGCAGCGTCAGATGGAGTTTGCGATGGCGGTCTCGCATGAGCTGCGGACACCGCTTACGGTGATCCGTGTCGCCGCTGATAACTTATCGGAAGGCCTCGCTACCAATCCGGCCAAATACGGCGACATGATTCGCCGCGAAACTGTGCGGTTATCGGACATGGTCGAACAAGTCCTCGTTTTCGCCCGAACGCAACGGTCGGATATTCGTCCAAACTTTGAGCCGGTTGCGCCGGCCGACGTGATTGAGCGGGCTTTGTCAGCCGCCGGACCGTCGCTGGAATCGGCGGGAATGCAGGTAGTGCGAAATGTCGCAGAAGATCTTCCCCCTATGAATGCCGATGCCAATCTGGTGAGCGCCGGTCTGCAGAACCTGCTCGTGAATGCCGCGAAGTATGCGGGAGATGGGGGTGTCGTAAGAGTCCGGGCCGAACGCGCCGAGCCGTCCAAGGTCGCTATTGTTGTGGAAGATGACGGACCGGGCGTTCGACATTCAGAGTTGGAGCGGATTTTCTCCCCGTTTTTTAGGGGTTCGGACGCCTCGAACTCCCGGACTCCGGGTCTGGGATTAGGTTTGCATCTCGTGAAAAGAATCGCGGAAGCGCACGGAGGAATTGTACGCGCCTCGAACCGTGAGGGACGTGGATTTGAAGTGGAAATGAGGATACCGGCAATTGTCCAACGCGTTGAATCCTAGATTATTGCTTGTAGAAGATGAGCCCTCATTAGCGATGCTTCTGGGAGATCGCCTGGAGCGGGAAGGCTATTCTGTCGTTAGTGTTGCCGATGGCAACTCGGCGCTGGCGGCTGCTCTGGCGAGACCCTTCGACGTGCTGGTGTTGGATGTCATGCTGCCCGGCAAGAACGGTTTTGAGGTATGCCGCGAACTCAGAACCAAGGGCGCCAGTGTGCCGATCCTCATGCTAACCGCGCGCGGTGAGGTTCGCGACCGGATCACCGGATTGAAAATTGGCGCGGACGACTACCTGACAAAGCCCTTCGATACCGCCGAGTTGTTGGCGCGAATCGAAGCTTTGCTGCGCCGGTCCAGAGGCGTATCGTCGGGACACACGATCCACAAATTTGGATCCGTTGAGGTAAATACGCGACGTCGCGAAGTCTTGCGCTCCGGAGAGCCGGTGACGCTTTCCGCGAAGGAATATCAGCTCCTTTGCTATCTGGTCGAACGGGCGGACACGGTCGTTTCGCGAGATGAGCTGCTCGAGCAGGTTTGGGGTTATCGGGCCGCAACCAATACCCGGACTGTGGATGTCCACCTGGCCCAGTTGCGCAGCAAATTAGAGGATGATCCCAAGCAACCACGCTTCTTGCTGACCGCGCACGGCGCGGGGTACAGGTTTGTTAAGGATTCGTAAAGTTCTAATTTACAAAGAGCTTACACGCTGCGGCACAACTTAACACGTGGGTTGTGCGTTTAATGAAATAGAGGTCGAAGCAATCACCGATGAAGAAAACCATACTTGCCGCCGTAATGACACTGTCTGCCGGTTCCACGCTGTTCGCCCAAGGAGGATTCGGGCCAGGCCGGGGCGGAACGCCGCCCACCCCCGAACAGATGGTCGAACGCCGTGTGGAGATGCTTACCAATTTGCTCACGCTCGACGCTTCTCAGCAGGCGCAGGCGAAGACGATCTTCACTGACGAGGCGACGGCAGCGCAAGCTCTTCAGGAAAAGGTCAAAGCTGCGCATGAAGCGCTGCAAACAGCGGTCAAGTCCGGGGCCTCCGATGCTCAAATTGATTCGCTTTCCGCGCAGGTTGGTGTAGTCCAGGGTCAATCAACGGCGGTTCATGCCAAGGCGCAGACGAAGTTTCGTCTGATTCTGAACGCCACGCAGAAAGAAAAGCTCGACAGCAGACGCGGCGGTGGTCCGGGCGGCTGGGGTGGTGGTCCCGGCCCGATGCGCGACCACGGACGTTTTTAAACTCTCCATCTTTGCCCAACAGGAGAGCAGGCTCTCCTTCTTCCTTCCGCCCGTTCGGTATCGTCTGATTCCGAACGGGCTTCTTTGCTATAGTGCAGTAACTGTCGGTACAGCTTGTTTGCATAGCTGTTGAAAGAGGGAATCCGGTGTAAATCCGGAACTGCCCCGCAGCGGTAAGCAGGAACGAAAGCCGCATCAAGGCACTGGCCTCCAAGGGCTGGGAAGCCGCGGTAAGTAGGATCAACGGATTCTTCCGCCTCGCCTGCAAGTCCGAAGACCTGCCGATGGTCCGGGTGATTTTTGCCCGGCTCAGGACATGCGCCTTCGGGGGAAGAGCGATGACACTGCACTTGTTCAAGCGCCTCAACCCTCTCTGCATTTCCTCCACAACTCATGCGAGGTGAATGATGAGAGCTTTTTTCTTTACTTTCCTGGCGGGTGTCATAACATCCGCACTACTGCACGGCGGCGAGATCCGCGGTCGCGTACTCGATCCGTCCGGCGCGTCCGTTCCCGGAGCGCGAGTTTCCGCGATCCAGCCGACCTCTAACATTCGGTCCAGTACGCTCGCAGACAGAGACGGCGCCTATGCCTTACAAAGAATCGCTGCGGGCGAGTGGCTGGTTGATGCGCAGGCTCCGGGTTTCGGAGCTTCCGCTGTTGCTCGCGCGCGAGCGGATGACGCCGTCCCGCTTGTCTTGGATTTGACCCTGGAACTTCAGCGCGTCAGCAGTCAGGTACAGATTACTGCGGCAGGCGCCGCCCAAACTGTAGACGAGCAGGCAAAAGCGCTGACAATCGTCGACAACCAGCAAATCAGAGATCGCGAAGAGTTCTCGGTCGCAGAAGCGATCCGAAATGTTCCCGGGATGCGGGTCCAACAGCTTGGCGGACCCGGCAGTCTGGTGCGCGTTCTATCGCGCGGCATGCGGTCGCATGACACATCGCTGCTCATCGATGGTTTTCGGATGCGCGACGCCGGAGCGCCCCAAGGCGATGCCACTGCGTTTCTCGGAGATCTTCTTCTGGTCGATACCGATCGTATTGAGGTACTACGAGGCTCCGGGTCATCGCTCTACGGCACACATGCTACAGGCGGCGTGATCAACGTCATCACATCAGCCGGCGATTCAAATACCCATGGTGAAATCGCCGCCGAGGGAGGCGGATTAGGGCTGTTTCGTGGACTCGCAAAGGTGGGCGGGTCCGCGCTGCGAGATTCGAAGCTGCGATATACGCTGGGCGTCGCGCATCTGAACCTGACGAGCGGCATAGACGGCAATGACCGTTTGCGAAACTCGACTCTGCATGGATTGCTGCAATATCGTTTCGGATCGGCAACGGAAGTAAGCGGGCGGGTGATCGCCAACAACGGCTTCTCCCAGCTAAACGACACACCTTACGCAATCACTCCCGTGCCTCCGGGAGAAGTCGTGCGCGCGATACCGTATGTCACCTTCATTCCCGGACCCGACGATCCGGATACGCGGCGGAGCAGCGGATATTTCTCGGGTCTCTTTTCGCTGTCGCAAAACTGGTCTCCGGCTGCGTCCACGCGCGTGAGTTACCAAGGCGTCATGACAAGACGCGACAATCGCGACGGTCCGGGAGGCGTCGAATTCGAACCGGAATATACTACCTCCGATCGCTTCGATGGACGATTGGATACGCTGCAGGCTCGAACCGACTTCCATCTTTTGCATAGCTGGATTACGGCGGGCTATGAGTGGGAGCGCGAGACGTTCGACAATCGTTCGCACAATGAATACGCGCCGCCGGCTCTTGAGTACAATGCGCGATTGCAGATCAATCAGTCGAGCCATTCGGCGTTTGCTCAGGAGCAGCTGCAACTGCTGGACAGGCGATTGCAGATTTCATTTTCCGGACGTGTTCAGACTTTTCAGCTCTCTCAGCCCCAGTTCAGCGACAATACCAGCGTCTACCAGGGCGTAAAACTACAATCGCCACCGCGCGCTTTGACGGGAGACACCGCCCTCGCGTATTTCCTCCCATCGTCGGGAACGAAGCTTCGCGCACACCTTGGAAACGGTTATCGCAGTCCCTCGTTATATGAGCGGTTCGGCGGTTCATACTTCGGCGGCTTCAGTGTTTTCGGAGATCCCAGGCTTGCGCCCGAACGCTTGCTCGCCGTCGATGCCGGCGTCGATCAATATTTCGGGTCTCGGGCACGAGTAAGCGCGACTTATTTTTATACGCGCATCCAGCAAGCCATCGTGTTTGACTTCACCGGAGCGATTACTCCGGAGACCGATCCATACGGCCGCTTTGGTGGATATCGCAACACGGGTGGGGGACTAGCCCGCGGTTTGGAACTCAGTATCGAGACCAATCCGATTCGCAATCTTACGCTTCGCTCTTCCTACACGTACACGAATGCGGATGAGCGCAACTCCATTTTCAGTACCGGTAATCTCCGAACACTGCGCAACTCGGATCACATGTTTTCAGTCACAGCCACACAGCGCGTCCGCCGTTCACTAGACATCACCTTCGACATGTTCGCCGCCAGCAGCTACCTGTTGAACTTTGGTACCCGCGCCTTCTCCTTTGATGGGCCGGTGAAGGCAGATCTTGCGATCAACTACACCCGCCCTCTCAACGACACAATGAGTCTTCGCCTGTTCACCCGCATCGACAACTTATTCAACCGGACCTATTACGAAGACGGCTTTCGTACACCGACCGCCTGGGCCACGGCAGGAATGAAGTTTCTGTTTTGATAAAGGGATGGACCTTTCGGAACTGCGGCTAAGCTACACCAAGGCAGGGCTGGTGGAGAGCGACGCGGATCCTGATCCGGTGCGTCAGTTCGAAGTCTGGATGGATCAGGCGATGCTCTCCGATTTGTTGGAACCGAACGCGATGACTTTGGCTACCTGCGATTCCTCCGGTCAGCCCAACGGCCGCACGGTGCTCCTGAAAAGCTTCGACCGGGAGGGCTTCGTGTTCTACACGAACTATCAAAGTCGTAAGTCGCGCGAAATCGCGGAGAATAATGCCGTGTGTCTCCTTTTTTACTGGGGGCCGTTGGAGCGGCAGGTGCGCATCTTGGGCAAGGCTTCCCGCGTCTCGGAAACGGAATCCGACGATTACTTTCGAACTCGTCCGATCGGCCACCAACTCGGCGCGTGGGCTTCGAATCAGAGCGTCATCATCCCGGGCAGGCAAGCGCTCGAAGAGAACCTCGCCCGAATCGCCAAGCGCTTCGAGCCGGGTCCTGTGCCGCGTCCTCCGCACTGGGGAGGGTTTCGCGTCACGCCTGACAGGTTTGAGTTCTGGCAGGGCCGATCCAATCGCCTTCACGATCGACTGGAATATGTACGGTCCGGCGACGGATGGACCATCCATCGACTGTCCCCTTAGCCTAGCGCAGGGCCGAAATGATAGTACCCGTTTGCCGGAGCAAGTTCAGCTGCGCGCTCTCCACCGTGTGTAGAGCCTGGTAGTATGCCAACCACTTTTCGGTTTCAACGGCCCGCATTTCTTCCACTTGTCTCAATGACGCGCGGCCCTCTTCCGATTGGGACAGAAGAACCGAGATTTGCTCGCGCGCGAACTCCAGGTCGAGTTTGGCCACTTCTCTGGCAGATTCGGCTCTCCGCAAATCCTGCCAAGCCTTTCGCGTGTCCAGCGTCACACGATCTCGCATCGCATTCGCTTGCGTCCTGAGCCGGACGACCTCCAAGTCCGCCTGAACGGCTCTTGCTTTCGCTCCTTTGCCGGCGAACACCGGAAATTGAATCGATGCCCCGAGCTGCCCGTTATTGCGTGCGAATGTTCGGAAGTAATCTTCGTAATTGTTGTATTTTGCGAAGAGACCGTACTGCGCAATCAAGTCTATCTGCGGCAGCCACTCAGACCGGGCCGCGCGAGCTTCCAACCCTCGCGCCTGCATCGCCGATTCGATCCTCTGCACTTCCTTATTGTTTGCGAGTGCCGCATCGACGCTGGAAGCCTCGTCAACCGGCAGCTCCGGCGCCGGTGGCTCGTCCGGGGTCGCGCGCACCCGATCTTCCGGACCAAATCCAAGCACCACCGCAAGCGATGCCTCGCTCTGCTCGCGGATGCTCTCGAAATCCAGGAGCCGCTGCTGCGCTTGCGCGAGACGCAAAGCAGCACGCTTGGATTCGATCGGCAGTTCACGCCCCTCGCTTATCCGGGCCTCGACAGCGCCTGCCAGCTTCTCCGATGTGGCAATCAGTTGCCGCGCTGTCTCGGCCCCTCGGCTGTTCCGCTGCGCTTCGAGATACAGCAGCGCAGTCCGGTGCGCAACGTCCTCCCGCCGCGTAGCGGTATCAATCGTCGCTCCACGAGCATTCTCCCGAGCGGCGGCGATCTCATAGCTCTTCGGCTTGTTGTAAAGAGTCTGAATCGCACGAGCCTGAAATACCGAGGGAGCGGATCCCTCGACGCTCATGGGAAAACCGCTGGTGTAAGCCAGTCCGCTACCGACTACGACCTTGGGACTGAACGGGTCCTTCGCGATTCGGACTGCTTCCTGCGCTTTCTGCTCATCCAGGCGAGCCATCACGATCTCCGGATTCTGCCGAATCGCCATGTCCACCGCCTGCCGCAGCGTCATCGTGTGCGTCTCCGCGTAGAGACTCGAAGCAATCAGCAGGAGAGCGAAGGATCGTCCCATAACTCATGGTAGGACGCCCGTTCACTCGGTCCGGTTATCGGTCAATCAGAAAGTGCAGCCTCGAGATCGCGCTGAAACAAGCGAAGCCGTTCGATGTCGGATTCGGTCGCCGGCTGTTCGAAGCCCTTTGCTACAAAGAAGGCGGACCCATTCTTCCAGACGAGAGGCGCCATCCCTTTATCGCTCAAAAGGCCTGCGGAGCCAATCCTGCCGAACGTGTCTTTCACGCGTTCCACCAGGGCGATGAAGCCATCGCGCTCGAATACAAAATGAGTGGTGATCTCCGGTAAAGCTAGTAATTGGATGTTCGCGCCGACGAGTTTCTGGAATTTCTCCGTCATTACATCTTGTAGCGGCCGAGGTCCTCGTCATTCAGGCCTTCGAGCCACTTACGTAATTCATCGCTCTGAACCTTCTCGTTAACCGTGTTGGTCAGCTTTGATGTCTTCAAAACCGTGTCTTCGACGTAGATCGGGCAATCCAGACGCAGCGCCAACGCCAAAGCGTCGCTAGGACGTGAATCGATGCTGATCAGTTCACCACCGCGCTCAAGCCAGATCAACGCATAGAACGTGTCGTCCTTCAAATCACTGACGACAACCTTTCGCACTCCTGTCTCGAGTCCCAACAGAACAGTCTTCAGCAGATCGTGTGTCATCGGCCGCGGTGTCGAGACCTTTTCGATCTCGAGCGCGATCGCGTTTGCTTCAAAGATGCCGACCCAGATCGGCAAGACCGTGTTGCCATTGACATCTTTAAGTACTACGATGGGCATCTGCGTAACAGGGTCCATCGTCAGTCCGCGAATCTTCATCTCGACTTCCATTGCAGCGGCGGGGCTCCTTGATTCAAGTTTACTGCACGCAGAGGGATTCACCCACAAGCGAGTTGGCGCCTGCGCGCGTCACTCTCACCTGAAGGTACTTCCCCACGAGCGATTCGTGGTTGGTCGGAGCGCTATGGTGAAAATTGAGCGTCTTATTCTGCGAGGTGCGGCCAATCCACTGGCCGGTGGCCTTGTTGAAACCTTCGACATGGACTTCGTTTACTTCGCCCACGTACTTGGCGTTGAGCCGAATCTGAATCGCCCGCTGCCGCTCCTGAACAATCTGTAATCGCCGGCTCTTTTCTTCTTCAGGGATATGATCCTCGAGCTGAAGAGCAGGGGTATTCGGCCGTTTCGAATATTTGAAAGAGAAGACGGAATCGTACTCCACCTGATCCAGCAGGTCCAGCGTTGCCTGGAAATCGTCCTCGGTCTCTCCAGGAAATCCGACAATGATATCGGTGCTGATCGCGATATTCCGGTGAGAACGCTTCATCCATTCAATGCGCCGCATGTATTCGTCGCGGCTGTACAAGCCGCTGCATCCGGTCCAGCACGCGCGATGATCCCGACTGCACGGGCAGATGCACGTAATTGCACAACGCCGGATTCTCGTCGATAGCATCAACGATATCTTTGACGAAATCGCGCGGATGCGAGGTAGTGAAGCTGACGCGCCGAATTCCCGGGACCTTGCCCACTGCTCGTAGCAGTTGCGCGAAATCTAAACCAGCAGGGGACGGATCGCGATAGCTGTTCACATTCTGGCCAAGCAATTGAATTACGGTAAAGCCCTGCTCGGCCAACTGGTGCGCTTCCCGAAGCACACTCTCCGAGGTACGGCTCCGTTCCGGGCCGCGTGTGAACGGCACTACGCAGTACGCGCACGACTTGTCGCAGCCTTCGATGATCGTGATGTACGCCTTGTGCGGATTGTCCCGGCGCGTTACCGGCGTCTCGAATGCTTCGTCCGTGTCCAGGCTCAGACCGGTTACTCGCTTGGCGCCGGTCTCCAATTGCACCAGCAATTCGGGCAGCTTGTTATAGCTGGCCGAGCCGACAACCATGCTCACATGGGGGGCGCGATCAAAAATCTTCGCGCCTTCCTGCTGGGCTACGCAGCCCAAAACCGCAAAGGTTTTACCCGCATGCTCCCGCTTGAACTGATCCAGCCGGTGGAATACCTTCTGTTCGGCCTTATCTCGAATACTGCAAGTGTTGTACAGCAGCAGATCCGCTTCGGAAGCGGTCTCCACTTGTGAGTAGCCGCGCGCCAGCAGCGTCCCGATGACCTTCTCAGAGTCATGGACATTCATCTGGCAGCCGAAGGTCTCGATGTAAAACTTCTTCATTGGCCCTGTCTCCTTATTATAAGTAGCTAAACAGAGACAGCCGCAAAGGAGGAGTGATAAGGTGTCACCTAGTACTCATTCGCGACGAACCGTGAGATCTCAGGTAAGAATTCGTGTCACACACTTTGAGGCCACGGTGTCTATGGATGGATCACCACTGTTCTATGAAAAAGGCCACTGCCAGCGCTCCACCCCTTGAATCTGTCGATTCCCGGCTGCTTCTCAAGTCATTAACAGCTCTTAAGAAAGGCGATTTTTCGACGCGACTCCCGTTCGATCAGACCGGCGTTGCCGGAAAGGTTTATGACGCTCTGAACGAGGTCATAGAACTGAACGAGCGCATGATGATCGAACTTGAGCGAATCAGTCGCGCCGTCGGTAAAGAAGGCAAGATCAACCAGCGAGCCAACCTCGGGAACGTGGGTGGCGCATGGTCTTCGATGATCGATGGGGTCAACGGTCTCATCACCGACCTGATGCAGCCTTCGACCGAGATCGCCCGAGTCATCGGCGCGGTCGCGAAAGGTGATCTGACGCAGCAGATGCCGCTCGAGGTGGACGGGCGGCCGCTGAAGGGTGAATTCATGCGCACCGCCAAGGTGGTCAACACCATGGTGGATCAGCTCAATTCCTTCGCCTCCGAAGTAACGCGCGTGGCCCGCGAAGTAGGAACGGAAGGGAAACTCGGCGGTCAGGCGCAAGTGAAAGGCGTGGCGGGAACCTGGAAAGATCTCACGGACTCGGTGAATTCGATGGCGTCGAACCTCACTGCTCAGGTCCGTAACATCGCCGAAGTGACGACGGCTGTGGCGAACGGCGATCTCTCGAGGAAGATCACCGTTGATGTGCGCGGCGAGATCCTCGATCTCAAGTCGACGATCAACACGATGGTCGACCAGCTTAGCTCTTTCGGTTCGGAAGTGACGCGCGTGGCCCGCGAAGTCGGCACCGAAGGGAAGCTTGGCGGTCAGGCGATCGTGAAGGGTGTCGGCGGCGTCTGGAAGGATCTGACCGATTCGGTCAACTTCATGGCCGGCAACCTAACGTCCCAGGTTCGTAACATCGCGCAGGTGACTACGGCGGTCGCCCGCGGCGACCTTTCCACCAAGATCACCGTTGATGCGCAAGGGCGAAATTCTGGAGCTGAAGAACACCGTCAACACGATGGTGGATCAGCTAAACGGGTTCGCAGGTGAAGTCACGCGCGTGGCCCGCGAAGTGGGTACGGAAGGCGAACTCGGTGGTCAGGCGGATGTGCGAGGCGTAGGCGGCGTCTGGAAAGATCTGACGGATTCGGTCAACTTCATGGCCGGCAATCTCACATCTCAGGTGCGTAACATCGCGCAAGTCGCGACGGCCGTTGCCCGAGGCGATCTTTCGACAAAGATCACGGTCGATGCGCGCGGTGAAATTCTGGAGCTGAAGAACACCTTAAACACGATGGTGGACCAGCTCAACGCGTTCGCGGGCGAAGTCACGCGCGTGGCGCGCGAAGTCGGTACGGAAGGAAAACTCGGCGGTCAGGCGGATGTGAAGGGTGTCACCGGCGTCTGGAAGGACTTGACGGAATCAGTGAACTCGATGGCGTCGAACCTGACGTCTCAGGTTCGTAACATCGCCGAAGTGACGACGGCGGTCGCAAAGGGCGATCTCTCACGCAAGATCACCGTCGATGTGCGCGGCGAAATCTCAGAGCTGAAGAACACGATCAACACGATGGTGGACCAGCTCAATGCGTTCGCCGGCGAAGTTACGCGCGTGGCGCGCGAAGTGGGTACGGAAGGAAAGCTCGGCGGTCAGGCGGACGTGAAAGGAGTCGGCGGTGTCTGGAAGGACCTGACCGATTCGGTGAACTCGATGGCGTCGAACCTTACGGCCCAGGTTCGTAACATCGCCGAAGTGACGACTGCGGTCGCAAACGGCGACCTTTCGCGCAAGATCACGGTGCAAGTCCGAGGCGAAATTCTCGAGCTGAAGAACACGATCAACACGATGGTGGACCAGCTCAACGCCTTCGGCTCGGAAGTTACTCGCGTGGCGCGCGAAGTGGGTACGGAAGGAAAGCTCGGCGGTCAGGCGGATGTAAAAGGAGTCGGCGGTGTTTGGAAAGACCTGACCGATTCGGTGAACTCGATGGCTTCGAACCTGACCAACCAGGTGCGTAACATCGCGGAAGTCACAACGGCGGTTGCGAACGGCGACCTTTCCCGAAAGATCACCGTCGATGTGCGCGGTGAGATTCTCGAGCTGAAGAACACCATCAACACGATGGTGGACCAGTTAAATGCGTTCGCGGGCGAAGTAACGCGCGTGGCGCGCGAGGTCGGTACGGAAGGAAAGCTCGGTGGTCAGGCGTTAGTGAAGGGAGTTGCCGGAGTCTGGAAGGATCTGACGGACTCGGTGAACTCGATGGCCTCGAACCTTACGGCGCAGGTCCGCAACATCGCGCAAGTGACGACCGCCGTCGCAAACGGCGACCTCTCCCGAAAGATCACCGTTGATGTTCGAGGCGAGATTCTCGAGCTGAAGATCACCATCAACACGATGGTGGACCAGCTCAACAGCTTCGCATCGGAAGTTACACGCGTGGCGCGCGAAGTCGGTACGGAAGGAAAGCTCGGCGGTCAGGCGGAAGTGAAGGGGGTTGCGGGCACATGGAAGGATCTGACGGACTCGGTGAACTCGATGGGTTCGAACCTCACCGGTCAGGTCCGAAACATCGCTGAAGTGACTACGGCGGTTGCCAGAGGCGACCTCTCCCGTAAGATCACGGTCGATGCGAAGGGCGAGATTCTGGAGCTGAAGAACACCATCAACACGATGGTGGATCAGCTCAATGCGTTCGCGAGCGAAGTCACGCGCGTGGCGCGCGAAGTCGGTACCGAAGGGAAGCTGGCGGGCAGGCGGAAGTGAAGGGTGTTGGCGGTGTCTGGAAGGACCTCACCGATTCGGTGAACTTCATGGCCGGCAATCTTACCGCTCAGGTGCGTAACATCGCCGAAGTGACGACGGCGGTTGCTAACGGCGACCTTTCTCGAAAGATCACGGTCGATGTACGCGGGGAAATTCTGGAGCTGAAGAACACGATCAACACGATGGTGGATCAGCTCAATGCGTTCGCCGGCGAAGTCACGCGCGTGGCGCGCGAAGTAGGTACAGAAGGAAAGCTCGGTGGCCAAGCCGAAGTGCAGGGGTGTTGCCGGTACCTGGAAAGATCTCACGGATTCGGTAAATTCGATGGCATCGAACCTCACTGCGCAGGTCCGAAACATTGCTGAGGTGACGACCGCCGTTGCGCGAGGCGATCTCTCCCGCAAGATCACGGTCGATGTGCGCGGGGAAATTCTGGAGCTGAAGAACACCATTAACACGATGGTGGACCAGCTCAATGCCTTTGCATCCGAAGTCACACGCGTAGCGCGCGAAGTCGGCACGGAAGGAAAACTCGGAGGTCAGGCTGACGTGAAAGGCGTCGGCGGCACATGGAAAGATCTCACCGATTCGGTGAACTACATGGCGTCGAACCTTACCGCGCAGGTCCGTAATATCGCGGAAGTGACAACGGCTGTCGCCAACGGGGACCTTTCGCGAAAGATCACCGTCGATGTGCGCGGCGAAATTTCGGAGTTGAAGAACACGATCAACACGATGGTGGACCAGCTCAATGCGTTCGCGGGCGAAGTCACTCGCGTGGCGCGTGAAGTCGGTACCGAAGGAAAGCTTGGCGGCCAGGCCATCGTGAAAGGAGTCGCCGGCGTTTGGAAGGACCTGACGGATTCGGTGAACTCGATGGCATCGAATCTTACCGCGCAGGTCCGTAACATCGCCCAGGTGACGACAGCCGTCGCGAATGGAGATCTCTCCCGCAAGATCACGGTCGATGTGCGCGGGGAGATTCTGGAGCTGAAGAACACGATCAATACGATGGTGGATCAGCTCAACAGCTTCGCTTCGGAAGTCACCCGCGTGGCTCGCGAAGTAGGAACTGAAGGGAAACTCGGCGGCCAGGCAGATGTGCGCGGTGTTGCCGGAACCTGGAAGGATCTCACCGATTCGGTGAACCAGATGGCCGGCAACCTCACGACTCAGGTTCGTGGTATCGCCAAAGTCGTGACAGCGGTTGCGAACGGCGATCTGAAGCGCAAGCTCGTCCTCGAAACGAAGGGCGAGATCGCAGAACTGGCCGACACCATCAACGGAATGATCGACACGCTAGCTGTGTTCGCCGATCAGGTCACCACGGTAGCCCGAGAGGTGGGTACGGAAGGAAAGCTCGGCGGTCAGGCCCGCGTGCCGGGAACAGCCGGTATCTGGAAAGACCTGACTGACTCGGTGAACCAGATGGCTGCAACGCTCACCACTCAGGTGCGCGCGATTGCGGAAGTGGCCACCGCGGTGACAAAGGGTGACCTGACGCGATCGATTGCGGTCGATGCCCAGGGCGAAGTCGCATCGCTGAAGGACAACATCAACCAGATGATCGCGAACTTGAGGGAAACGACCCTCAAGAACAGCGAACAGGACTGGCTGAAGACCAACGTCGCTCGATTCACCCGCATGCTGCAAGGCCAGCGCGATCTGCTGACCGTCAGCCGCACTGTTCTGTCCGAACTTGCGCCGCTGGTCAATGCGCAGCACGGGACCTTCTATATAAATGATGCGGGCGAAGAGGAATCTCTCCTCAAGCTCATCGCAAGTTACGCGTATAAGGAGAGGAAGAGCCTCGCGCAGCAGTTCCACTACGGGGAAGGCTTGGTCGGGCAATGCGCGCTCGAGAAGGAAAGCATTCTGCTTACGCAAGTCCCGTCCGACTATATCCGCATCAATTCGGGCTTGGGTGAAGCGACGCCGCTCAACATCATCGTATTGCCAGTCCTGTTCGAAGGCCAGGTGAAGGCAGTCATTGAATTGGCCTCGTTCAGCCGTTTCAATGAAGTCCATCTCGCCTTCCTCGATCAATTAGTCGAAAGCATGGGTATCGTGCTCAACACCATCGAAGCAACCATGCGGACGGAGCAACTGCTGAAGCAGTCGCAAGCTCTTACCGAGGAACTACAAAGCCAGCAACAGGAACTCACAGAAGGTAACCGACGGTTAGAGACGCAGGCCCGAACGCTCCAGCAATCGGAGGAACTGTTACGCCAGCAGCAGGAAGAGCTGCAGAGTACCAATATGGAGCTGCAGGACAAGGCAGCCCAGCTTGCCGAGCAGAACGCGGAAGTGGAGCGGAAGAACCGCGAAGTCGAGCAGGCCAAGCAAGCTCTGGAAGACAAGGCGGAACAACTCGCGTTGATCTCCAAGTACAAGTCCGAGTTCCTCGCCAACATGTCGCATGAACTCAGGACTCCGCTCAACAGTCTGCTTATTCTGGCCAAAGTTTTGGCGGAGAACTCCGAAGGCAAGCTCTCACCGAAGCAGGTGAAGTTCGCGGAAACGATCTATTCCGCGGGTACCGATCTGCTGGCCCTCATCAACGACATTCTCGATCTGTCGAAGATCGAGTCCGGCATGATGGCCGTGGAGGTGGAGGATGTTCTCTTCACCGATATTCGCGATTACGTGGTCCGGACTTTCCGTCACGTGGCGGAGGGCAAGAGTCTGCTGCTGAATGTCGAACTTGATAACGATCTGCCGAAGGTGATGGCAACCGATATCAAACGTCTGCAGCAGGTACTGAAGAACCTGCTCTCGAACGCATTGAAGTTCACCGAAGAAGGAAGTGTGCAGATGCGGGTCCGGCGGGTAGATTCAGGCTGGAACCCCGAGAATGAAATCCTGAATAGCGCCCGGAATGTTCTGGCGTTTGAGGTGTCCGATACCGGCATCGGAATCCCGGATGACAAACAACAGCTCATTTGGGAGGCCTTCCGCCAAGCCGATGGCACCACGAGCCGCAAGTACGGTGGAACGGGGCTGGGCCTCTCGATCAGCCGCGAGATTGCGCGACTGCTGGGTGGAGAAATTCACCTTGAAAGCACGCCCGGGGTTGGCAGCACATTTACGATGTATCTGCCCCAGACCTACGTTCCCATCGCCGAGGAGCGCCGGCGACAACAAGCTCGTGTAGCGCTACTCGAGAAGAAGGCCGTTCGAGGCGACCTCGGCGAAATTCAGCGGTCGGCTGCAGCCGGTCAAAACGGCGCAGACTCCGGAGCGGAAACCAACAACCAAAATGAAATCCTCACGCTTCAAGAAACGCCGATCCTGCTGGCAAGCGATATCGTCGATGACCGGACCACGTTGGTTCCGGGGGACAAGATCATTCTGATTATCGAGGACGATGTGCGCTTCATCCCTCTTTTGATGGAACTGGGGCGCGAGCGCGGTTTTCGGTGTGTGGTCGCTCCCAGAGGCGATAAGGGTCTAATGCTCGCGAGGGAGCTCCGGCCCGCCGCGATCACGCTGGATATACGGCTACCGGATATGGCTGGTTGGCTGGTGCTCAGCCGATTGAAGTATGACCCGGCTACTCGCCACATTCCAGTTCATGTCATCTCGGTGGATGAAGACTATCGGCGCGGCCTTGCTTTGGGAGCTGAATCGTATCTCGAGAAGACGCAGGATGCGGAAGCGCTCCGTGGGACTTTCGATCGGATCCAGAGGTCGGTGCGAGATTCAGTCCACCTCCTCCTCCTTGTCGATGCGGAGGAGACCCGAAGAAAAGAAACGACGGAGTTAATCGGTGACAATGGCGATGTCCTTACGACTGCCGTGACTACTGGCGAAGAAGCAATCCTTCAGGCGCAGATGACGGAGTTTGAGTGCGCGGTAATCACGCCGCCGGTCGCGGACATGACTGTTCCAGAGCTTGTGGAAAAAATCCAGAAACAGGCCGGGCGGCCGGAGCTTCCAACCATCGTATACGTGGCCGGGGGTCTGGGTCGAGAAGAAGAACATGAGTTACGCCGTGCTTGCGAAACGGCCGTGATCAAAACTGTAGCTACGAGGGAACGCCTGCTCGAGGAGACGGCCGTATTCCTGAACAGAAAAGACGAGGATCTGACCGAAGAGCAAAAGACAATTATCCAAGAAGCTCGGAATAAGGATGCGATACTCAGCGGCGGTAAAGTGTTAATTGTGGATGACGATGTCCGCAATATCTTCGCTTTAACCAGCGGCCTGGAGCGGCACAGATTGACAGTTTTCCATGCTGAAAGCGGCAAGGCGGGGATTGAGATGTTGAAGCAAAACCCGGAAATCGATCTTGTGCTGATGGATATCATGATGCCGGAGATGGATGGGTACGAGACGACCCGCGCGATGCGAGCGTATACGGAGTTCAGAAATCTGCCGATCATCGCTCTGACCGCGAAAGCGATGAAGGGCGACCGGGAAAAATGCATCGAAGCGGGCGCTTCCGACTATATTCCTAAGCCCATTGTTCTGGAAGAGCTGGTGGCTCTGCTTCGCGTTTGGCTGCCCCAGGTGAATGCGCAAACGACCATGGAAGCAGTGGGCGAATGACGGTGAAGGAAAGCATGGCGACTGTTCCGGCGATGACCCTGGAGAATCCTCAGCAAGAGGTCGTCAAGATTCTACTGGTGGATGACAAACCGGAGAATCTGGTCGCCCTGGAGGCGGTACTTGATGGACTGGGCCAGGAGTTGATCAAAGCCCAGTCCGGCAAGGAAGCTCTGCGAGCTTGCCTCGAACACGACTTCGCTGCAATTCTGCTGGATGTGAAGATGCCGGATATGGACGGCTTCGAAGCTGCCGCGATGATCCGGGAGCGCGAACAATCCAAAGACACACCTATCATTTTTTTAACGGCTCTGAAGAGTGAGGAGCATCTTTTTCGCGGTTACTACATGGGCGCGGTCGACTATCTGTATAAGCCGATAGTTCCCGAAGTACTGAGATCGAAGGTATCGGTTTTCGTTGACCTTTGCCGAAAAAACACAATCCTGAAAAAAAATAGCGATGCGCTCGAGCAAAAAAATGCCGAGCTCGAAAAGCAAATGGCGGAACGCCTGCGGGCGGAAGCCGATGTGCGGAGGTTAAATTCGGAGCTCGAGAGACGTGTCGAGGAGAGGACACGCGAGCTGTCCAGAATGAACGACGAACTTCGGCAATTTGCTTACGTGGCTTCGCACGATTTACAGGAGCCACTGCGCACGGTCGCGAGTTATGCGCAATTGCTTGCGCGCCGCTACCGCGGGAAGCTGGACAAGGACGCGGATGAATTCATCGACTACATGGTAGGCGGTGTCACCCGCATGCATTCGCTGCTGAACGACATGCTGGCGTACTCGCGGGTCACAGAATCGAAGGACCGGCCGCTGGCCCCGGCGAATCTGAATGCGGTAGTGCAGAGCGCCATCATGAATCTCGACCTTGCGATCAGCGAGAATCATGCAACCGTACACGTATATTCGCTGCCAACTGTTCACGGAGATGAGATTCAGCTAACGCAGGTCTTCCAGAACCTGATTGGTAATGCGATCAAGTATAGGGCCGGCGAGCCCCCAAGCGTGACGGTCAGCGCGGCAGAGGGGGTTAACGAGTGGACAATCTGTGTCGAAGACAACGGCATTGGTATCCACCCCCAATATGCGGATCGGATCTTCGGCATTTTCAAACGGCTGCACGGACGCGAGTTGCCCGGCACAGGAATGGGCCTGGCTATTTGCAAGCGCATCGTCGAGCGGCATAACGGACGTATTTGGGTAGAGTCGGAAGCGGGGAAAGGATCGAAATTCTGCTTTACCCTGCCGAGCTGAATCCCTCCGCCTCTTTCTCACCAGCCCGCAACTCATTCAGCATCCGCAACGATTCCTCGATAATCAGCTCGGCCGCGCCAGGCGCAAAAGGCGAGGTCTCTACTTCATAGCCACCCTCAGAATATGCGCTTCGGACGGGAATATATCCGAAACCGCCGTTAGAATATCCCGAAAACAAGGTATGTTCGAACGGGGATCGGCGCGCAATTTCCTGACCCATTTCGGTGAACGGCTCCCCAGGAATGCAGATAAGAGCAACCGGCCCTAGTCGAATTCCCTGGAGTTGCCAATCGATATGAGTTTTACCGTGATAGAGACGCGCCCGGTCGGCTCGCATCCCCGCCTGTGTTGCTAACGCCGTGGCCGCGCGCACTTCTGCTTCGGTTCCAACTTGCCGCAATCGATTGAGCTCTTTCCGTAAGCTGACAGCTTCTGCTTCCGCTTCGTCCGGGGAAGGGAACTGTTTCAAGGGAAGCTGCACAAACCGAGACTGGACGTCGCAGGTGACAGATTCCGGTTCGATGACTTCATCTTCAAAGAGCGCTATCGTCGCGCCGGACTCCTGGACACCAACGAATTTTTGCTGGCGTGGAAGGGTCTCGATACCGAGCGCGATTTTCGACGCTTCCAGGCCCAATATCTTGCCCGCTTTCCGGTAGACCTTCATGTTGCCGGTAAAGCCTCGATCGGGACCGACATTGCCGGTAGCCCCTTGCAGAAAGAGACATGTTCCACCGATCTGCTCCTCGATAATCTTTTTCGTCATGCCGGGATAGTCAGGAGTGAAGTGACGGCTTTGCCACGCGATCGTCGTGGGATGACATGCGTAATGCACGATGGTTGCGACAGGTGTTTCATTCAAGTCGTCGATTCGGATCACGCGCACGGTATGATCCACAGTCCCGTCTGGATTTCGACCGATCACCACGCGGCCACCCGGTAACCGCAAGCGGCGGTTCGCGTTGATTTCGCATGTTCCGATGCCCGCTCCAATCCGTACTGGCCTGAGATTCCGTTGTGCTTGCCAGACTGCGCTGCTGATTTTCAGAGGAAGTGTATTCAGATATTCCTCGATCATGTCCCGGCCTTCTGTAATGACGGCCAGCCGGAAAGTATTCGGTCCCGAGTGAGTGTGGGTGCAGGAGAAACGTATATTTTGTCGCGCAAGTCCGGTGAGTTGGGTGATGGCATCAACAATCTTTGCCGTCCATCCAGTATCGAAGCCGATCGCGTCGGCATCGACGATGGCGACGCTCTTGGCGCCGTCGCTCACGACAAGCGATGTCGCATAAAGCGGCAGGTCCGCTCCAATGCCTCGCTGGTGAGTTTGGGCTCCCCATCCGCCTTGCGGTGTTCCTGGCGCCGGCGTGATGTCACAGCGGCCCGTGCCGGCTAAGAGTTGATTCATGGATTTATGCTACTCTCAGCGTTCACGAGATGAAAATTACGAAGATCGAAACCCTCGTGGTGAATGCGCGGATGCGCAACTGGGTGCTGGTGAAGGTTGAGACTGACCAGCCGGGACTGTATGGATGGGGCGAGGCGACGCTCGAATGGAAGACGAAGTCAGTAGTAGGTGCTGTGGAAGATCTATCGGTGCTCCTTATCGGCCAGGATCCGCGACGGATTGAGCACATTTGGCAAATCATGCACCGCCAGTATTTCTGGCGCGGCGGCATCACGAACATGACTGCGATGAGCGGCATCGACCAGGCGCTTTGGGATATCAAGGGAAAAGAAGTCGGCAAGCCGGTTTGCGAGCTTTTGGGCGGTCCGGTGCGCGATCGGCTTCGGCTCTACGATCATCTGGGCGGTGGGAGTCTGGAAGGCATGTACAAGACCGTGGATGCCGACCTGTTCGGAGAACGCATCGTGGAAAGCGTTGCTCGCGGATTCACCGCGGTCAAAGCGATGCCGATCCCTGTAGCCGAACTAATCGAGAGTGCCCACGTGCTGAAGTACGCGGCCAGGTGTGTCGAGGCGATGCGTAAAGCTGTCGGAGATGAGATCGACATCATGCTCGACTTACACGCGCGGACAACGCCGGCCGCGGCGATTCAGTTCGGCCGCCTTCTCGCCGATTACAACCTTTACTGGTACGAAGAACCCTGCTGGCCGGAGCATGTGGACGCTTTGGTGGAGGTATCCCGAAAGCTGCCGTTTCCGGTAGCGACTGGTGAACGCCTGGTTGGCCGCTGGGAATTCCGTGAATTGCTTGAAAAACGAGCTTGCGCGATTATTCAGCCTGATCTTTCTCATTGCGGCGGCATCAGCGAGGGCCGCCGTATCGCGGCCATGGCGGAGACGTATTCGATTGCCGTGGCGTGTCACAATCCGCAAGGTCCGGTGAGCACGGCAGCCGCGCTCCATGTCGGATTTGCGACGCCGAATTATCTAATTCAGGAAGTGGTGCGAGCCGATGTTCCGTGGCGTAATGACATCATGACCAGCACAATCAACGTTGAGCGCGGAATTTGCAATCCGCCAGCGGCTCCCGGTCTGGGTATCGAGATTAATGAGACGCAGGCGCGGAAGCATCCCTTCCAGCCTGAAGTAACCATGGCTTATTTCCATAAAGACGGATCGGTAGCCGACTGGTAGTTGAATACCCGCGGAATCCACCTGCTTGGATGCCCGCGCGTTCTATAGTTGCCGCGATCGCAGCGATCGGGTAAGCTTTCTTGCCATAAGGAATCGAAAGTGAGTCAACAATATCCAAAATCGGCGGAAATTCTCCAAAGAAACCGGCAGTACATTCCCGGCGGTGTGGTGTCCGTAAACCGAGCCACGCAACCGGAAATCGTATTTGTACAAGCCCGCGGAGCATATCTTTGGGATGCCGACGGCAATCGATATATCGATTACCACGCTGGTTTCGCTCCCCATTTCCTCGGGCATAACGATCCGTATGTGACGGACGCCGTGATTCGTGGGCTTGAATCCGATGCCAGCTTGTACGGATCGGGCACTACGGTTCAGGAGGGACAACTTGCTGAACTGATCTGCAGCAATGTTCCCGCGGCCGAATCAGTGCAGTTGCTCAATACGGGAAGCGAGGCGACTTACCAGGCGATCCGGCTTGCGCGGGCCGTGACTGGAAATGACCACGTCATCGTGATGCAGGGAGGCTATAACGGCTGGCATAATGACGTGTCCTGCAACTTGATGACGCCGCTCGAGCAACTCGGGCCGAGACGATCGCCCGGAGAGTATCCATACCATTCGATCAGTGCGGGGGTGCCCTTAGATCATCAGAAGCTGGTACACAGCATCAATTTCAACGACCTCGCTTCAGTGGAGTACGTTTGCGAACGATATGCCGTGGCCGCTTTGATTACGGAGCCGATCCTTCAAAACATCGGTATTGTCGGGCCGGAGCCGGGTTATTTGGAAGGTTTGCGGAGGCTTGCCGACGAATACAAGTTCCTGCTGATTTTCGATGAAGTGAAGACCGGCTTCCGTCATGCTCTGGGCGGCTGTTCGAGCCTTTTCGGAGTGCGACCTGACTTGATTGTTTTCGGTAAAGCGATCGCGAACGGATACCCGATGGCCGTGCTCGGAGGGAAGAAGGAATACATGGACCGTTTCGTCGATCCGGATCCGAAGCGTCGCGTGCTTTTGGCGGGCACGTACAACTCGCATCCTGTTCCGACGATTGCGGCGATCGCAACAATCGAACGACTGATGATGAACTGCGGGGAGGTGTATCGCCACGTCGAGCAGTTAGGGGCTCGGATGCAGAAAGGACTCGAAGATATTACGCGCAGGTTGGATATCGAAGCCGTTGTCTCCCGGCAAGGGTCCGCGTTTTGTCTTTATTTCATGGATCGGTGTCCGAAAGACTGGCACGATGTGGCCGAGCACCATCGCTTCGATATCGATAATCAGCTTCGACGCATCCTGATCGATAAGGGGATTTATCCGTTCCCGCTGGCTACGAAGCAATGGTCAATCTCGGCCGCACACACGGCGGACGATATTAATTACACGCTCGAACAAATCGATTCTTGTCTTTCAGGCATCCAAATCCACAAAGCGGCGACGCCCAGCGGCTGAAGAGTGACAAGGACGAGAAAGGCAATGAAGTAATCGCCGGTCATGCTTAGATACCCGACCAGGGTGTTGAAGAGAATGCCTCCGACAGCTCCCATGGATCCTGCGAGCCCGTGAACGGTAGCAACTTCGGAAGGCGCGAATCCGTCGGCCGCGACGGCGTGAAGATTGCTTGCCCAAACGCCTACTCCAAACGTACAGAGGCTTACGGAGAGCAGTATACCGGCAACTCCGGCTGCATTTTGAAGCAGCGTGCCGATGAGTACAAAAACGGCAGCGATGCTCATCATTGCCTTTCGCGCCTGAACGGCCTTTTGCCATCGTTGCACAAGTCGACCCGAAGCATATCCGCCAGCGAGTGATCCGATATCGCTCCAGAGGAATGGAATCCAGGCGAAGGCGCCGACCGCGGAGAGTGTGAAGCCCTTGGAGGTTACGAGGTACTCTGGTAGCCAAAACAGAAAAAAATAGCCTGTAGTGTCGCCGAAGAATCGAGTGGCTACGTAGGCCAGGCATCGCGGGTCGCGCAAAATGCGCGGCAAAGCTTTCAGCACGGGTCCGGGTCCCTCGGCCGATCGAATCTCGCTTTCTTTGCGGGTGGCGAGCAGCCATAAGGGCAGCCAAAGGAATCCGGCGCCACCGGCGATCAGGAATGCGCTTCGCCATCCGTAATGTAAGGCAAGCCAGATCACGAGAGGCGGCGCGATGAGGGAACCCACACCGGCGCCACTGGTGAAAATTCCGGCGGCAAAGCTGCGCTGGGCGGAAGAGAACCGCTCGGATACGGTTTTTACCGCGCCCGTCCATCCGCCGGGCTCGAAGATGCCGAGCAGAGTTCTGTACGCCATCAACGTGTGCAGGCCCGTTATGGTCACGTGGAGAACGCAAGCTGCCGACCATAGCGCCACGAAGAAAAATAGCCCGATTCGCGAGCCCAAGCCGTGTGCTCGTCGTTCGGTCAGGAACGTTACAGCACGCTATTCTGTGGCCGCTTAGACCTGCTGACTGGAGCTTGACGTATGTCAACGCGGGCCAAGTCCAACCCCTGCTGATACGGTCGTCCGAGAAGCTTTATCGTTTGGGTTGTGGGGGCATGCCAGTCGGTTTATTCGATTCGGCGACCTATGAGCAGGCCAGTGTTCGTCTTCAACGAGGCGACCTGTTGGCATGCTTCTCGGATGGGATTACAGAGGCGAGGAATCGAGACGGACGGATGTGGGATGAAAGTCGAGTTGACGAAATACTAAGCGAAACCTGCAGAGCAGTTCTTTCGAACTTTTACAGAAATTGGTCCAGGAAGCGGATGACTATATGGGAGCCGCGGAACAAGCCGATGACATCACTATCGTCATACTTCGCGTTCTCGATTGAGGAAATAACTGCCGCCGTTCCGACAAGTGAGTTGCGATTCGTGAGAGACGAGATTTTAAAGGGTCTGCTCAGAAAACAACCTTTACGCCAAACTGAATTGCGCGAGGATTATTCACCTGTGTCAGAGAGATTACCCCGAACGCGCTTGATGTGATCGCCGTCTGTGGTCCGGCGAAGTTCACGGAATTGGTCGCGTTTAACAGCTCCGTGCGGAATTGCATTCTCAACCACTCGTTGAACACCACTTGCTTTTCAATCAAGGCGTTCAGCCAGAAGTTCGACGGGTTCCGCACGTCTGGCAGGTAGCGACTGACGTTGCCGAACTGAAACTGCGGGGTTCTGGCGAACGCGGCTGGATTGAAGTACTGACCGTTGTCCTTGATTTGCGGCCCGTCCGGCAGCGCCGCGGGAACGCCGGTAGCCACGGGTCGGAACGGTCCGATCGCAAACGCGTTAGAGTTGTCGGGCGACGAAACGGCCACTGGAAAGCCGCTCGAATGCGAATATATTCCCGCGACAGCCCAATTGCCGAAGATCATGGCGGACAGTCCATGGTTCAACCTGCTTTTTCCTGGACCGAACGGCAGTTCGTAGTGTCCGCTCAAGTTCACGACGTCAGGGGTGTCCAGATAGGATAGCGACCTGTCGCAGGAGAAGCAGTAAGCATTGCTCATGGCGGAGTTTTCGCCAACGTTGTCGGTCGACTTCGAATGCGTCCAGTTGAACAGCAGCGCCAGCCCCTGTGCGAATCGGCGTTCTACTTTCAGCTCCAATGCGCTATACGAAGAGAAGCCAACGGGCGCGACGCTCTGATTCACAGCGGTGAACTGGGGAAACGGGCGGAGCAACTGAGCGTATTGTACGGTTGGCTGGCTCAAGGTGGACGAAGGATCCGTGATGGAGCCGAAGAACGGATTCGTTACCGTCTGCGTCAACTGTGTTCCGAGTGCCAACTGAGACAGGGGTAGTTGATTTAAGGCGACCGTGGCGGGAAGCGCAACGCTGTGCGTTCCTGTGTAGCCGATATCGGCCATGATCGACCAGGGCAATTGCCGCTGGATGTCGAAAGACCACTGCTCCTGATACGGAGTCTTACGCAAATGCACCGGAGCGGCAATTGCGAGCCCCAGGTTCGTAGCCAAACCCAGTGAATTGCCGGGGGGCTGCGCCAATCCTTGTGGAAAAGGATTGGAAAGATTAAAAGTTGGTGTAACGCCGTCCGGTTGCGCGACGATGTTGGAGGTCACACGGCTGAATCCCTGAGTTATGTCCCTATCGGTCGATAACAGCGGATTGTGAAAGATGCCGAAACCGGCCCGCACTACAGTCTTATCGCCGATTCTATAGGCGATGCCGGCACGAGGATTCCAGTTGTTGTGGTCAGCCTGCTCGGTGCGGTGGGAACGCCCGTCCACCCCGCGGAAGATGAGACCGCCCACGAGGTTATACCCGGGCGCCCGTAGCGGCGATGGGCTGGTCGTGTCGAGATTGACGTAATGATCGTTCTGCTCGATGCTGCCGAGCTCCAGGTTGTACCGAATACCGAAAGTGACCGTGAGGTTCCTCGTGGCTCGCCAGGAATCCTGAACATAACCGGCGTAATACGGATGGCTGTTCACGTGCCGAGGATTGATGTTATAGGACACGGAGGCGACTCCGAGCAGCAGGTCGGCAGTACCAGAGCCGGTATTGGCGCTGATGGCTCTGGCGTTGGAACCGCCGGTGTACGTGCCATTGGCATTCACCGCGAGCGGGTTTGGGTTCTCCCAGTCAACGGAGTAGAAACGATAATCGAAGCCGGTCTTGATCGTGTGAGTGCCGCTTTGAATGGTTAGCGCGCCGTTGTATTGATACGTGCGGGATATAACGATGTTGAAGATGGTGCCGACCGCGCCCACTCCGGACGTTCCCGCGATTGAGACCTGTGGAAAGAACGGCGCGAGTTGCCCGTCGGTCACGGTGGATGGGAAGCCCAATGTCTTCTGGTCGAATCCCAGCGTTAGCGGTACGCGATTGGTCTGGCTGGTCGCCATGGAAACGTGTTGAACGAATATCGTCGAAGGTTTGATGCTCCACGTATGGCCGGCCGCCCACGCCCAACCTGGGATCAGGTTAGGCGTATTCACGGGCGACACCGGACTGTTATAGACATCGGGCGACGAATTGAGATTGGCGAAGTAGTCGCCGCGGGCGAACACCATGTGCTTTTCCGAAAACGTGTGGTCAACACGCGCGTCGATGCGGTTGTTGTCTAGCGTGTTCGGCGCGGCGCTGAAGTAGTTGTTCGTATCGCTCAAACCGATGCCCCGCTGATTCGGAGCCGGAAAGTACTTCAGGATGTTCGTGGCAACAGGATTGATCCGGCCGGCGGGGATTCGATCGCCAGGGAAGACGTCACGTATATAGCGCGTGGTTCCTGCTGGAGCAGTGGGATCCAGCCGCGTCGTCGCCGGATCGTAGACCAGTTTCAGTGCTCCATTCGCATCGAAGGTGCTGGAGAAATCACCCCGTTTCTGCGCTTCCGTCGGCACCGTTCCCGTAAACGACGAAAAACCGTGCTGTCGAAGTCCTTCATAGGCGAAGAAGTAGAAGGTGCGGTTTTTTCCATTGTAGAGCTTGGGTATGACGAGCGGTCCGCCAAGCGTGAAGCCGAACTGGTTCTTCTGCAACTGCCGCCTGGGCGTGCCGGCTTTATTCGCATTGAATCCGTTTGCGTTCAAGACTGCGTTCTGAAGGAACTCGTGCAGGCTGCCGTGGAACTGGTTCGTGCCGGATTTAATAGTGAAGCTGATCACTCCGCCGCCGGTGTGACCGAACTCCGCGTCATAGGGATTCGTGTTGATCTTGAATTCGCGGACAGCGTCTACCTGAGGAATGGCGGAAGCCTGATTGTTATAAGTTCCCGTATCCGATGCGCCGTCGATCAGGATTTCACTTGACCGGTTGCGGCCTCCATTGATCCGGAAGAAATTCGTTTGGTTCTGGCTGACTGTGTTATCGCCCGCAGCCAATCCACCGCCCGGTGTGGTCGTGCCGATGGCGCCCGCCGTCATGGTCACCAGGAGCAGCGGATTTCGAGTGAGCAGGGGAATGCTGGTAACGAATCGGTTCTCGACCACCGTTCCGCGATCGGCGCGGTCGGTGGTTACGAGAGGTGCCTCGTCGGTTACCGTAACCGATTGTGCGACATCGCCGACAGCGAGCGTGATGTTCAGCGTCCTCGATTGCCCGACCTCCAGCGTCACCGATTGAATGTGCGCAGCAGTGAATCCGGCAATCCTGGCGTTGACTTCGTAGGTGCCCGGCGGTACCGAAGGTAAGACGAAAATGCCTTCCGCGTTGGTGATTGACGGTAACTTGACCTGCGTCGCATGGTTAATCAACTCAACAGCGACATCGCCAATCACTCCTCCTGACGGGTCCGTGACGCGACCGGAAACCACGGCGTTCTGAGCCCACGCCCCACCGCACACAGATACAAACAGCGCGGCGCGAAACACGCACATCAAGGAGGCACAAAAACGTTGTTTCTTCATGTAGACAAGAGCATGATGTAGATGAACATTCAGGATCCTGCGTCGTGTTTTGTTTTCGGGCGGATCGACCGCATGTAAGTTATCCGGCTTGAGGCGTCCGGCTTGAGGGCGCGCAGTCCGGCGGACAGTCACCTTCGCCCCAACTACGTTTAAGAGTTGACCCATTCTGGATGTAAGCCACACTTCAACTGGAACAATGCCCAACGACGCGATTTGAATGTGTTCTGATTCCGGGAACCGGCGATGAAAATAATAAGCCGCAGCTTACGGGACAGACATCTTCAGGACAACCATCGCTGATAAAACGGTGCATTTTGGCTGGACACCGCCCCACTAGGCCACTACCCCAGATCAGACTCCACGCCGAGCCGGCGAGGTCTTTGGGTGCGGCAGCAGTCGTGCTGGTGCTCGTGCCATGGGCGATGCCCCCAGTCTGCATTGGCCAGGACAGATCCGCTACCGCCGCCAATCTATTGACCACCCCGGGGAGCCTCCAGGCGCGCATCCGATTTCAACATCTTACAAGCGCGGATGGCTTATCTCAGGATAATGTTTTCGCCATTCTGCAAGACCATAAGGGCTTCATGTGGTTTGCCACGCAGGGAGGCTTGAACCGTTACGATGGCGCGGTTATCACTCAGTACCGGCATGATCCGAGGAACCCGAACTCACCATCGGGTGACTATATTACCGATCTGTTGGAGGACAAACAGGGCTCGATCTGGTTTTCTGCATCAGGACTGAACAAGTTCGATCCTAAAACGGCGAAGTTTACTCGGTACAAGCCGGCTAACCTGCCCATCGCAAAGTATGATCCGTTCTTCATCACGAAACTTTACCAGGACCGCCGGGGATTTCTGTGGATTGCGACTCTCGGGCACATTCTTTATAGATTTAACTCAGCAGAGAGAGTCTTTTACTGAATTCGACATCGGGATCGATCGAGCTCACGACCCCCAAAATCAAGCAAGCTCGATTCAGGAAGACGCAACTGGAATAGTCTGGATCGGAACTGCTCGTGGACTTGTACGAGTAGATCCCGATACAGGAAGCGTCCGGTTTCATAAGCGTTCGAGTTCGAATGATCCCAGGGTTGATACTGTTTTTGCACTTGCTCCGGGGCCCGAACGGGACACTCTACGTTTCCTTCGAGACCCGACTGAGCAGGTTCGACCCCCGGAGCGAGACATTCACTCACGATTGGCCTTGGACTGATCGGGGCCAGTTCTTACTGACCGACGAAACCGGGATGGTCTGGGCGGCAACAAGGACGGGTTTAAAGCTCTTTGACCCTCGAACCGGAATTTTCCGGGAGCTTGTGCACGATCCAGCCGATCGTTATAGCTTGCGCGCGAACGAGGTGATGTCGTTGCAGTGGGATCGCGAACATAACCTATGGGCGGGCACCAAGGGTGGTGGTGTTAGCCGGTTTTCGCAAGCGATCTTGCGTTTTGGGGCCTGGAGGAAGGGGCCGGCCGGCGTTGGCACATTGAACGAGAGTAACGTGCGCGCCATTCGGGTCGATCGCTCTGGTGTTGCGTGGCTGGGAACATACGGCGGGGGATTAAATCGCTTCGAACCCAGTTCCGGGAAGTTTCGGTATTACCGGGATGATCCACGAGATGTACGCAGCGTGAGCCATGACGTGATCCTCTCTATTTACGAAGATCGGCAAGGGACGCTTTGGACCGGTAACGTTTTAGGTCTCGGTCGCTTCGAGCCTGAATCTGGCATCTTTCATCATTTCAAAAGCACTGCGCCAGACCCGCGAATCTACTCCATTCTGGAGGATAAGCGAGGTCGGTTTTGGCTTGGTTCCGATCTCACGTTTGACAGGGGCACTGGTACTTTTACTCGCAAATCTGTTGACGATGACGTGAAAGGCAGGCTTAGCACTTACGAAGACCGTCAAGGAAATATCTGGTTTTCCGCTCTTGCGGGCCTACGGAAGCTGGATCGTTCAGGTCAGTCTCGCGAGATTGCACTGTCGCGCAGTGTGGCGTCTGGAGCGCCGCCAAGCGTCCAGGTGAATTTCATTCACGAAGATTCGCAGGGCACGTTGTGGCTTGCTACCGAAACCGGGCTCGTGCAATTCGATCCGAGAACCGAGAAATATGTCGACTATACGACTAACGAGGGGCTGCCTGACAATATCGTGCAGTGCATTTTGCCGGATGATGTTGGCAATCTCTGGATCAGCACGGCCAAAGGCATCTCGAGATTCAATCCCAGGGATAAGAGCTTTTTCAACTACTCGGAGTCGGACGGGTTGCAAGGCCAGTTCTTCAATCGCAAAGCCTGCTTCCGCGATGAGTCGGGCTGGATGTATTTCGGAGGCCTGAATGGCTTCAATCGTTTTCACCCTAAGCAGATCCTGAATAGCCCGGCGACGCCGCCGCCCGTGGTTCTTACCAAGCTTCAAATCAATGGTGAGACGGTACCCGTTGTCGTAGGTTCAATGCTTCCGATGCCGATCTGGGACACCACCAGCTTGAAGTTAGCTCATAACCAAAATGGCTTGTCTGTGGAGTTCGCCGCTCTCAGCTATTCCAATCCATCGAAGATCCGTTACCGGTTCAGACTCGACGGATTAGAGAAGCAGTGGACAACCGTAGACGCTCAGCAACGCAGCGCCCGTTACGCCGCGTCTCCGGCCTGATGAGTACGTGTTTCGCGTGCAGGCATCCACCGACGGCGGTGTGAACTGGGGAGAACAAGGAGCATCTCTCCGTCTCGACATCGCGCCGCCATGGTGGAACACTCCCTGGACCAAGTCCGCCGCGGTCCTGGCATTCATGAGCTTGCTTTTCGGTATCTACAAGCTGCGCGTCCATGCGCTCCAGCACCGCCAGTTGCTTCTGGAAGCACTGGTCGAGAGGCGGACAACGCAACTGGTTGAGGCCCGCGATCAGGCTCAGGCTGCGAATAAAAGAGCGGAAGAAGCGACGGCCATGAAATCGATGTTCCTGGCCAACATGAGCCATGAGATACGGACCCCGATGAATGCCGTAATCGGCATGGCGTACCTGGCCTTGAAGACCTCCTTGAGCGAGAAGCAGCGGGACTACGTCAACAAGATTCACAACGCCGGGACGTCGCTGCTCGGTGTGATCAACGACATCCTCGACTTTTCGAAAATCGAGGCCGGTAAGCTCGACATTGAATCCGTGGACTTCCGCCTGGATGACGTGATCGCCTCGGTCACCTCCATCACGGCACAGAAAGCCCAGGATAAAGGGCTGGAATTTCTTACAGAGGTTGAGAGCTCGGTACCGCAGAATCTGGTTGGCGATCCCTTGCGCCTGGGTCAGGTGATTGCAAATTTGATCAATAATTCGGTCAAATTCACGGAGCACGGCGATGTACACCTGAAAGCGGAACTGCTGGAACAGGTCGGGGAAAGGGCCAGGCTCCGATTTTCTGTGAAGGATACCGGCATCGGCATGACGCGAGAGCAGGCTGAACGATTGTTTCAGCCCTTCAGCCAGGCCGACATGTCCACCACGCGCAAACACGGAGGTACAGGACTCGGCCTGACCATTTGCCGGCGCTTAGTGGAACTCATGGGTGGCGAGATCTGGCTTGAAAGCGAACCAGGCGTCGGAAGCACGTTTCTGTTTACGGTGTCGGTGGGTGTGGTCGTCCGGCGCCGCGCGGAGCAGGATTATTCCCGTGCAGCTTCGCACCGTCACGGCCCTGGTTGTGGATGATAACGCCGCAGCTCGGGACATTCTGGTGCACGCGCTGGACGGCATTCTTGCGCGGGTAGATGCGGTGAGCTCAGGCGAGGAAGCAATAGCCGCGGTGGAGCAACACGACTCGGGCCGGCCGTACGATGCCATTTTCATGGACTGGCGAATGCCCGGCATAGATGGCATTCAGGCGGCGCGTCTGATCAAACAGAATACGCTACTGAAAACCCATCCGGCAGTCGTGCTCGTCACCGCCTTTGGCCGTGAGGACGTGCGCGAAGAAGCCGAGCGGATCCACATAGACGGATTCCTGCTGAAACCCGTAACAAGCGTCCATGCTCTTCGATACGCTGGTCACGCTTTTCGCGGGGGACGCGCGCGACAGAAGGGTACTCGCTCCGGAGATCGATCGCCATGCGGACCGGCTGAGGGGCTTGAGAGTTCTTCTGGCTGAAGACAACGAGATCAACCAGCAGATCGCCGTTGAGTTGCTGGAGGGAGTGGGCGCCACGGTTGAGGTCGCCAACGACGGCCTGGAGGTGGTCCGCAAGTTGGTGGACCAGCCGATGCCATCGAAGTATCACGTGGTGCTGATGGATGTTCAAATGCCGGAAATGGATGGATACCAGGCGACGAAGAAAATCCGGTCGGACCCGCGATTCGAAAGCTTGCCGATCATTGCCATGACGGCGCACGCCACGATCGAGGAACGGCAGAAGTGTCTGGCGGCGGGAATGAATGGTCACGTGTCCAAACCGATTGATCCCTCGTCACTCTTTGACACGTTGGAGCGCTTCGTCGTCCCAACCGCGAAGGGTTCTGCTGTGCCGCCCCAGGAGCCGGTTCCCACTGCGGTAGCCGAAGCTGGCGAGTTGCCGGATGTGCCCGGGCTGAACACTAGCGGAAGGTCTCGTTGCGGCTGGCCGGTAACAAAAAACTATATCGTAAAACTTCTGCGCCAGTTCTCGAAGACTGAGGCCGATACCGCTCAGCGTATCGCCTCTGCCCTGGCAGAGAATGATCGCGCCCTGGCCGAGCGGCTGGCCCATTCTGTCAAGGGCGTGGCAGGAAATATCGGCGCCTCCGCTGTTCAGAATGCGGCTGCCAACCTGGAGAAAGCCATTGCGAGTTCAGCTCCCGCGGCTGAGATCGAAGTCTGGCGCGCCTCGCTCGATGAGTGCCTCAGCAGCCTCATCCAAGGGTTAGAGACGGTGCTCGAAAGGGCGGATGGCGAACGCACTCAGTCAGGCGATCCGGCGCAGGTGAAGCAGGCTGTCGAACAAATGTCGCGCTATCTGGCCGATTCCAATGCCTCCGCGATCGACTATTTCGAGACGGCGGCGCCTCACTTGCGGATCATCTTCGACGCGCACCAGTTCGAACATTTTGCCAGCCTCGTCCAGAGCTATGCGTTCCCCGAAGCGTACGAGGAACTGATGGCGGCCGGGCAGAGGAGATGAACTCGTGAGGAAGATCCGGCTTGGTGAGTTTGGCACGCGGAAGTCGTAAGGAAGCCCGTGCAATCTTCCAGCCAGTTGCCGATTTCGCGGAGTGTGTTGCTGTACGTTGACCGGATGCGTTCCTCCTTATCGACGAAGTGGCCGGCGGCCGCGGATCTTGGCCGTCGATGTCATCCGCGGCCGAAAGTTCCTGTGGCACTGACTTCCGGGGAAGTTTCGGTTCATGGAGAAAGGCGGCAAGTACAACGAGGTCTTCGCCCATCACAACGCTGAGGCGTATCTCGACGCCTACATCGATGCTGCCGGCATATGGGAGGACAAGAAGTCTCCTCTGTTCCGGACAATGGACCGAAAAATCTCGCTTTCGCTGCGGGCGATGCATCGGACCGATGCCCTCCGCATGGTGAAGCGTCGAGCTTTGGCGGCCGGCTTGTCACTCTCGACGTGCAACCATACGTTCCGGGCGACAGGGATCACGACATACCTCAAGAACGGCGGGCGCGTGGAAGTGGCACAGCAGATTGCTGGGGCACGAGTAAGCCCGGACGACGGGCCTGTACGACCGTCGCGACGATGAAATATCAATGGACGAGGTGGAGCGAATCGTAATCTAGGGTATATCGTCCTGCTCGTATATCATTGCAGGAATACAACTATCACTGGAAGAAGAAGGATTGGGAGCACGAGAGGAAGCAAGCGGCGGGACATCGAACGTGGACCGTCGATCGATAGAGCGGCCGGTATTTGGCGAGTTCGCTTGACGTCGCGGCGGGAGCACCCCGGGGCGCTCTTAATCCAACACCGGACGTTGCCGGAATAGAATGCCCCTCGGCCCTTTCCATTCTTCGCGGCGATTCTCGATCCAAGTTTTCAGTCGTGCGCCGGGAACATGATGGATCTTGCCGTCAGACACGACTTCGAAGACGGTGTCTATCGTCGGGTGCGGCATCCCGCAGGCCGGTTGTCCCTTCACATGAGCGACATACAGGTGCGCAGCATCATAGCTGCTGCTCGCGTGCACATCAAGGCTGTACCGCTTCCCTTCTCTATCCGTGACGGTTACCGTGCACCAACGGGGCATGAAAAATAGCATAGCGAAGAAAAGGCGAACATATGATTTGGGGTGGCTACTCTGATCGTGCTACGTGCTTACAGAACTTCGAGCGGGTCGGCGCACCGGCCCTACGTTTACTTAGCCCCGTCGGGGCAACGTACCATCGGTACATTTGGTCCATTTCAATCGCGTTCGAACAAGTCGATAATTGCTCCGTTCGGTCATTAGGGACACGCATTGTCGTTGAATAGACCAGCGAAACGAGCCGTTATGAACCTAGGGAATTCTAATGCGAGCGAGCTTCGCTGGTGTTTTTTGACCGACGTTGAGGCTTACTGCAATGCGAGTACTTGAGTGGATCGCCTTTACATGGTGCGAGCTCATGCACCCCCCGCCACGGTGGCCAATAAACGGGTTCCGCGAATGCCCAACCTGTCTTAGAAAGACCCGGGTTGCCTGGGGCTACCCTTCGAACGATTCGAACACTGCCGCCTGATTGTCCAGGATCGACGGTACGATTTCTGCTGGTCTCCGGCTCAGGAAGAAACATGGACTATAAACGCGCTCTAAATGAGCTATACCAAGCGCGTCAACAGCTCAGTGAAGTCATACGGAATCTCGAATCTCTGAGGCAAGGGAAGCAGCCTCCGAACCTGTCCAGACGTGGCCGCAAGAGCATGCCTGCCGCAGAACGTCAAATTGTATCCGAGCGGATGCGAAACTACTGGGCATCTCGGCGACGCAACAGCACGTAAGAGCTGGCCATCAGGAAATCACGGAATTTCATTCCGCGCACACGAGGACCGCAAGCGGGCGGAGCAGTTGCATCAAACGAGCTGGCAGGTGGGCCGAAAAGGTACACCTGCTTTTTTGAGAGACGCTGGTCAGCAGGAAAGCCCCGACGGATCATAACTATGCGGTTCCGACCCGCGGATATTAGAGTGATCAACCGTCGCTTTTGCTCTCGTCCCGTCCCCGCTGTTGTTGTTGTTTTCAGCCGGTCATCAATTTGTCGCCACGGACCGCCACGTCGGGACTTGACAAAGTCGCCCCATATTAGAACAGATACTTCAGCGCAAACTGTATCTGCCTGCTCGGCAGAGCCGTGCTCGTAATCACCCCAAACGTTCCCGTGCCAAGACTCGACCCGGGATTGCCGAATTGGGGTGTATTGAATGCGTTGAAAAACTCGCTGCGGAACATCAACCGGCTTCCTTCCGGTCCCGGCATTCTGAAGGACTTCGACGCAGAAAGGTCCCATGTTTTCGTGCCCGGTCCGGTCACCGGGTTTCGTGGCGAATTGCCGTAATGCAACACTGAACGTTGAAATGCGCCCGTATTGAACCAAAGGTCCGGGGTCTGGTTCGCGGCGCTCACGCTAGTTCCCGGCACCAGATCAGGCCGCTGCCACAAGCCGTCGTTGTTCTGGCTGTCGCCGCTTTGCGTGATGTCGAACGGGAAGCCGCTTGCGTACGTGACGATCCCGCTCACCTGCCATCCGCCGACAATTGCGCCGGTCACTCCGCGGTACCGGCTCAAGTACGGCAACTCCCAAACGTAGCCGACCACCAATCGGTGCCGCTGGTCGAGAACACTGCTTGCACGCTCCGCTCGGCCCCGATTGCGCGGATTCTGGCAACCGCATCCGCCCATGTTAATGGTCTGGGAAGCGTCGTCGATCAAATGCGACCACGTATACGCGGCCGTCATGCTGAGCCCGCGCGAGAACCGGTGCTCGTACCTGGTTTGCAGCGAATGATAGATCGTATTTGTGTCCGGCGAGATCATTCGGATGCGTGCATACTGCGGATACGGACGTCGCGGTTGAATGGGACCGGAGCCCGGATCCGGTTGATTGTAGTTATTCAGACTCGTGTCAACGTGTGTTCCCTTGCTACCGACCCAGCCGGCCTCCAGCACATCGGCCGAAGTGAATTGGTGAGAGATCTGCACATTGAAGTTCTGCATGTAAGCATTGCGGCGCTGCCGGTCGGCCGGAGCCGTCACAACGTTGAAGATTGGATTCGTCGGATAAAGAGAAGCCGGTACCGGATTCTCAATGGTAGCGACCGGATTGTCTACGGGATTGATAACCGTCAGACTGCCTGCGACAGGCGGATTCAACTGGAGAATGTTCATGTTGTCGAATTGGGCCGCGCTGTAGAAGATGCCGTACCCGCCTCGCACCACGAACTCACGCGGAAGCCGTACCGCGAATCCGAATCGCGGGCTGACGTAGTTATATTCGTTCTTGTAGATGTCTGCAACCACGCCCGGTTCCGGCCAGAGCACCGGCCCTGAAGGATCCAGATCGAAGCGCAACGTACGGGTTACCCCGTTGGTTTCTTTTGGCTGACCGAAGAAGTCATACCGAACGCCCAGGTTCAGCGTCAGTCTCGGAGTCACCTTCCAATCGTCCTGCACATACGCCCCATACCGCCATTGCCGGATCTTGGAAATCGGGACACCTTCCGGCGTCAACGTTCTCCGTGGATAGCCGAGCATATAATCTGCCGCCGGCTCACCCGTGATGTCCCCGCTGAACGACAGATTGGCGAACGGCCAGTTGTTTGTCGTCGCATCGTCCAGAAGCTTGCGAATGTCACCGCCAAACTTCAGCGAGTGCGCGCCGCGAATCCACGTCAAGTTATCCACCACTTGATACGTTCGGCTGTTGTCGAGATTGGAGGCAGCCTGATCATCTCCCATCCCCATGTACCCGCTTATGTCCAAAACCGGGAATCCTTGCTCGTCCGGCCGCAAAGGACGCCCACTGGGACCACCGACATTCAGGCCATGTATGCCGAGCGATTCGATTGTGAAGTCAGTGTTGTAACGAGGACTCAGCACAGAAACGTCGGCAAGGTGGAAGCCGAAACGAACTTCGTTCAGCAGCGACGGACTGAACGTGTGGACATACTGCGCCGCCAAGCTGCTGTTGGGGAAAGTGCCGTTGAAGTAGAAGTTGGGATTCAGCTCGTAGTTCGGAAAGTCCCGCCGCGATCGAATGTAGTGCACGAACACTTGATCGTCTTGGCTGAACGAGTGGTCGACACGAACGATTCCCTGATCCGTGCCCAGTCTTCCTTGAGTAACTCCGGAGTAGTTCGTCGTGCCCGACGTGTTCGGCAACGGCATGTATTGATTCACAATAGACGCCGAAACGCTGTTGATGCGGTTCGAAGGGATGATGTTGTTCGGAAAAGGCGATCCGCTAAGCGGATCGATAATGGGCGTCGGTGTGGCGGAAAAGTCACCCATCCGCTGCGCAGCCGTCAATACGATCGCCGTCGCCCCGCTTTCGCTCACCGACCGTATCCCCTCGTATCCCAATAGGAAGAACGTCTTGTCTTTGCGAATCGGGCCGGAGACAACCGCGCCGAACTGGTTCCGTCGCAGAATGTCTTTCGGAAAGGGTTCGGGCCGGAAGTAGCTCCTGGCATCCAGCGCGTTATTGCGGAAGAACTCGTAGACGCTGCCATGAAATTGGTTTGTGCCCGATTTCACCTGCAAATTCACATTCGCGCCGGCGTTCCCGCCGTACTCGGCTGTGTAGTTTCCGCTTTGTACTTTAAACTCCTGAAGCGCATCGATGATGGGGTACAGCGTGACGTAGTTGCTCCGATTATTCACCATCGTGATGCCATCGATGTTCACTTGCATCCAGGAATCACGCGCTCCATTCGCCATGATGCGGGAACCGTCGGTACTAGCGGTGAATTGCGACGGTTCGTAGACGCGGACACCGGGCGTCAGCACGGACAGTTGGACGAAACTGCGCCCATTCAAGGGCAGATTGACGATGCGTTCAGTACTGACCACCTCGCCGAGAGTCGCGTTCTCGGTCTGCAGCAGCGGCGCTGCGGCCGTGATCTCCACAGTCTGTTGAACTTCGCCAATTTGCAATCGCAAAGTCAAAACGAGCTTGTTGGTTGATTTGAACCACAACTCTCCTGCGAAGCTCGGTGCGAAATCCCGGCGTCTGCACCTGTATCGTGTAATCGCCCGGTAGCAGATACCGTACCTCGTAGTTGCCGTCCGATGAAGTCTTCACAACGCGCTGCATACCCGTGGCGGTGTTGGTGATCGTGACATTCGCTCCAGCAACCAAGGCGCCCGCCGGGTCTGTGACGGTGCCGAGAATACCGGTGTCCAGGGTTTGTGCGGACAAACACATCGTCCATAGGAGACATCCAAAAAGAAGGAAAAATGGATGCAAGCGAGAACGAGTCATATGCAGAACTCCTTTCATGACAACCTCACTCGGAATCGGTTGAGGGATGGGTTACTTATGGGTCGGGTGCGGCGCAACCTGGATTGCGAGACGTGACGAAGGGACGCTGCGACGGGCATTCGACAACTCATATCTTGCCGTCCCCCCAGAGGGGCCTTCCGATCAGGAAAAGACTAACAACGGGCTAATTATAGACGAAATTGCAGCAAATTGGTCCTGCGCCTATGCTGTACGCGGTTTCACAGGTGTCCTGGAGGCCCAGCGTATTTGCCCGAGCGCACGCGAAAGGCTGATGCCTAAGAGGATGTTCGAGAAGTTATCCCCTGGTTGGTGTAAGTAGAATCAGCATGTTCCGCGAAACTGGGGATGCCACGCAAAGCCTATTCGACGAACATGACGGATGAAGCCTGGGTGCTGATTGCCCGCTTTTGCCTCCAGCACGCACTGGTGGACGTCGGCGCACAACCGATCTTCGCGTCGTACTAAATGCGGTTTTCTACCTACAGCTCGAAGTCAAATCACATCCTCGTTACTAGTTGCTTTCCGCGCTCGTCTTTGCACTCGATTCACTATGGGGCAGACAGCGACCACAACTGAATTGGTGATTTCCGCGTGATTCGGGCGCCAAATAGGCGATCTGAGGGGGGGCAAAAGTGTCGCCTTTTGTCGCCTGTCCCGCGCAAACTGTGTATGGACGCGAGAAGCGCTTGCCGGGGATGAAAAGAGGGCAAATGTGCTATCTTGCCGCTATGCTGCCCCCGAAGAAGTGGACTGTGAAGGCACAGATACGAAGCCGTAACTGGATCGGCGTTTAAAATCTCTGGCCGCTGGGACACGCGAGACTCACCAGCAAACAATGGAGAACAATCGCAACAGCTTGAAAGAGGACATGCAGAGAGCTGAAGAGCACAAGCAACTTTCGGTCCGGCTCAAAGCACTAAACGTGAAGGTGGAGGAGACGCTCAACAGAGCAAAGAAACCAAAGCCCTCGCCCGATGTGATCTTGCGAGCCAGAACACTCGCCCGCGAAGGCTTCTTCAATCAAGCAGAAACACAACGCATTCCGGTTTCCTACGGCACAGACACCGTCATTTTAGAGTGCCGTCATTCAACCACGCGTATGGCCTCAGATGTTGAGCAGCCAGCGATCTGTTTGTCCTGTATAGAAGAATGGATGAACAACCAAATGCAGCACCCGGAAGAAGGCGTAGCTTAGCCACGACACGACATCGCGTTTTAGTTTGTCTACGCCTGGTTCTGTTCTTCCTTCGCCTTCAGCATCGCCTCGAGCTCCGGAAGCGTCAACATCTTGTCTTTCGGCTCCGGTTGCTTCGGCGCTGGTCGGCTGGCCGTCAGGAAATCGCGAAAGTGCTTCGTCGCAGCGAGACGGGCGTAGTGATCCGGACCACCCTGCATGATCTGGCCCTCTTTCGTCAGGTACTCACGCCTGGCGCTCAGCGCGTGTTCGATGGCGCGCATGGATCGATAGAACACAGCGCGCATTTCCTGCCATTCATCGCCTACGAACTCTGCATGAGTTGTCTGCACTCTGGCGAGTTCGCTTCTCGGGAGGCGAGCGTGCGTCCGATCCCTTCGGCTTCGGCGATATCGGTGACGGTTGCGCCCGAGGCGAGTGCCTTCGCGATGCGCGCTAACCGGCCCTCTCGGCGGATTCGGCAGGCGGCGGCGGTGCTGCAGGTTCGCTTTGTGAGTTTGAAGCTTTTCGTGGTTTCACGCGTGCCCATCGGCGCGACGCGTGAGGTTATGTGTTCAATCTCCGCGTGACGAACGGAGCCGAAACCAGCGGCACATGTACGGTGTGGGCGTTTTACGGACAAGTGAGCAGTTGCTGCTCTCCCGGCTGGTGTGGGAAGGTTCGGTTCAGCGGGTTCCGACTGGCCACATTGCGAGAGCGCCGTTTCACAGCGGTTATCGGAAAGGAGTCATGACAGAGACCGTCGGTGCGGTGATGTCCTTCCGATCACCGACAGCGAAACATTGGAGACTGCCCGTACATTTCCGCTGTGGTGGCGTCCGACGTCCGAGAGCACGTGAGTCACCCGAAATCGAGTGCCGCGGCCTATCCACGAGAGACGAATTGAAGTATCATGAATCCACGAAACGTCGAGATCTCTTTTGGTTTGGCGGTCAAGCGGCCATTTCCGCGTTTACGGCTGGTGCGATCGGCGGTGGCGAACTGTTTGCGCAGAGAAAAGCGCAACCGCCTCCCGGCTCACTGGAGCAACGCGTTGCGGCCTTGCTGCAGGCATTCGATGCCCAAGGAAACCACCGTACTGGGACGGAGGTGGACAATGCGTCCGCCCAGTGGCTCGCCCATGAGGCACGCTTGGCAGGAGCAGAGACCTCCCTTGAGCCGTTCTCGCTGAGTCGCGTCGATCCGCAATCCTGCTATCTGCGCATTGGAGAGCATCGTATCGATGCTGTGCCGCTCTTTGATGCCGGTTTCACCGGCCCTGAGGGAGTGGAGGGAACCATCGGTCCACTCGGTAGCGACGCCGAAATTGCTTTGGTGGAATCCGAAGTCGCCGAACCTGGCGAATCCTCGACTCAGCGACCCAACGCGGAACGTGTTGGTTCGATCGAGGTCGCGGAGGCGCGGCGCAGCCGGCATAAAGCCGTCGTTGTGCTGACGCGTGGCGTCAGACCGGGACTCTACCTGCTCAATGCCTCCAATTTCCTCAAACCTTTTGGTCCACCGGTAGTGCAGGTATCCGGTATACACAGCGAGTTGCTTCAGGATAGTGCAGCAGCGCGGGCCAAGATGACCCTTGTCGCCTACGTCAGAAGGACAACAGCACAAGCTTTTAATGTGACAGCGAAAATCGTCGGGAGGGTTCCTGCGCTTGGACCGGTGGTCTTAATGGCTCCGCGCAGCGCCTGGTGGCAATCCGTAAGTGAGCAAGGCAGCCGTCTTGTGTGTTGGCTGGAAGCCATCCGGGTGCTCGCTGCAGCCACGCCGGCGCGGGACTGTCTGTTCGTTGCATTGAGTGGTCATGAACTCGGATTTCTGGGAATCGAACCATACATAAAGCGTCGCCCTGACCTGATCAAGCGCGCACACGCATGGATCTTCTTCGGCTCTGATATCGGTTCGCCGCGGCGTCAGAACCGGATTCAGGCCTCCGACGATGCGCTTGAGCAGTGGGCTGTAGCGGTAATGGAGAGAGAAGGGCTCGCCGTAGATGCCAAGGTAGCGCACGATGCGACCGCTCGTGGTGAGGCTGGCGCAATTCAACGAGGCGGAGGGCGCTGTTTCACAGTCGTGTGCCCGAGTGATTTCTTCCACAGCCCTGCTGACCGCTGGCCCGATGCGGTCGATGTGGGTTTGCTGGCCCGGTACGCCCGGGCGTTTGCGAACGGAGCGCTTCAGCTGGCAAACCAACCTCGTATTTCGGGATGAGGCTGCGACGGAGAAGCACAGTGGCTTCGTCCTTCCGCTTTCCCTTGCCTGCATCCCCTCGCATTACCCGGCCCACAATCGTGGCCGATTCCTCGAAATCTCGTTACCGGAAAGGGTGTCGCCGAGCGCTGGCGCGTGAAAGCAATCCACAAACCCGTATAGTCGCTATGTACTTTGTTCACTGGCCAGAAACGACGTTCGCGGAAGTTCGGATGGCGGCCACGGTCCGGCGGCTGACAGCCCAAGCCCAATCTCCAGAACCGGACTTCAGGATCGCAAGCGCTGGCGGACCCAAGCAATCTCCGAGTGGTGCGTGATCCAGTCGGAACTTCCAGGAAGATGCTTCGGCCAGCGAGTATCCAAGTCAGCGGTTCCGGCAAATCGGCAGGTACCCGCAAGCTCTCACACGCATGCGGGCCCTAGTTGATCGCCAATGGAGGTTTGAGGACGTCATCGATGGCGAGTGCCAGAAGAGATCTGGCATGAACCTCTATGCCATCCGTCACTTCTGGTGTGCTCCAACCTTCTTGAAGTCCCCCGCTTTCACGATCGAAAGCTGGCCTTGGGTGTATGTGGCGGCGAAATGCTTCGCTCACCGGGACGCCTGGATTGAGGAGACTGCGGCGCGAGCGCATCCGAACGCCCGCCCCGCGTCATTGAGCCGAGAACTTGCCGGATGGAATGTAGCGGACCGCGGCGCCCGGCGAAAGTGCCTCCACGACTTTCTCGGCCGCCGCCCGAACCTCCGGTCTGTCGCTTTCCAGATAGACGTGCACCTCGTGCTCGCCGACCATGCCCTCAACTCCCTCGACATCGAGGACGGGGCCGACAAGCTTCAGATGGTCCAGTTCGAAACCTTCCGCCATGACTTTAAATCACGAGGCTGACACCGAGGGCCGCCAGCACGTTCTGGAGCTTGTTGCCGATCGTGAAGCTGTCGGAGCCGGCGAACAGCAACGCAGTCGCGCGCTTGTTCCGAGTCCACAATGAGGGAGCCGGAATCGCCGGCGGCCGAGAAGCTGCCGGGTTGTGTCTTGACCAGGATCTGATCGTCGAAGGTCACCGTCCCCATCGAATATTTCACCTTGACGGTCGCACTGATGTCAAAGACCTGGCCTTGGGTGTAGCCGCTCGTCCGGCCAACTTTTTCAACGGCCATGTTGAGCGTCGCCGCGATGGGCGCCGCGGACTTCAGTTGCCCCACATTGGGCAGAAAGACGGGCGTGGCGAGCGGGCGGTCTAGCAGCTTGGCCACCGCGCAATCGACGAGATTGTGAACGGCCGGATGGATGCGGATGAACTTCGAAAGACTGGCGATGCGGTC
>CAWHYW010000019.1:0-345737 GCA_963833675.1 Bryobacteraceae bacterium
ATGTCCGACAACAAGCCCTTCTGCGATGGAACTCACGGAAGAAACGGATTCATCTCGGAGTGCAAGGCTCGCGATCTGCCTCCGCCAAAGCCTAAGATCTGAGTCGCTCCGATTGTTATTCTGAGGGTTGATGTTCTTAAAAATTCTGGCGCATCCGATATTTACTCAGCTGAATTTCCACATGCCGATGATTGTGGACCTTTCTCATCCAGTCGTGATGCTGACCGGAGAGAATGGTTCTGGGAAATCAACCCTGCTTCATTCGATTTACTACGCCCTCCGCGGCCAGCAGGCCGACGGTTTTGTGTACCGCCTTGAAAAAGGCGATGTCAACATCGAAAAGGCTTTCCTTTTCGATGCCGAGCAGCACAATCCGCGAACACAACTCGAGCTTTTCAAAGACAACCCTCAAATGTTGGAGTTTCTCCAGATGGCGAGCCACGGACAAGTGATGCTCGCCATGTTCCGGGAGAATTTTCCTTCATTGCCGGATGGGACTGTTCTGCTGCTGGACGAAACGGAGATGGCCCTTTCCGTCTCCAACCAACGCCGGATTTTGAAAATGCTGCTCGAATTGGCGGATCAACGTAAGTTCCGGATCATCGCGGCTAGTCACTCTCCTGTTTTGATTGATAGCCCCGATACTTACGTGATCAATCTCGATCGCCATGTGAATCGTAATGTCGTTCCGGACGAGATGGGTACGGAAGGCGCGAGTACGATCCAGTGAATTAGCCCGATCGGACTTGCAACCGCGCGGCGCATTTGATTGAATCAGTAGCGCAGATCGTAAAAAGATTCCTACTTTGGAGGCGCATTCATGGCGACAAACAGAGGCTTAGAGTACATGGGGCCGGGTAAGGTCGAGGTCCATCCGATCGACTTCCCCAAACTCGCGCTGGGCAACCGGAAGTGTGAACACGGCGTGATCCTGAAAATCGTAACTACGAACATTTGCGGTAGCGACCAGCACATGGTCCGCGGGCGCACGACGGCTCCCGTCGGTCTCGTGCTCGGTCATGAGATCACGGGGCAAGTCATTGAGGCGGGCCGCGATGTCGAGTTTATAAAAGAAGGCGACCTCTGCTCGGTGCCGTTCAATATTGCGTGTGGCCGTTGCAGGAACTGTAAGGAAGGCAGAACCGGCATTTGCCTCAATGTGAATCCGGCGCGGCCGGGCGCTGCTTACGGCTATGTCGATATGGGCGGATGGGTCGGCGGTCAGGCCGAGTATGTAATGGTGCCCTACGCCGATTTCAACCTGCTGAAATTTCCGGATCGCGATCAGGCAATGGCCAAGATTCGCGATCTCACCCTGCTATCCGACATTTTCCCGACCGGCTATCACGGGGCCGTAACGGCAGGCGTGGGTCCTGGCTCGGTCGTGTACGTGGCGGGCGCCGGTCCCGTCGGCTTGGCCTGTGCAGCCGCCTGTCATCTTCTCGGCGCAGCTTGCGTGATAGTCGGCGATATGATCGACGAACGTCTGGCACAGGCGAAGAGTTTCGGGTGCGAAACTATCGATTTGAAGAAGACCGCCGCGCTAAGTGAGCAAATCGCACAGATCACGGGCGTACCCGAGGTCGACAACGCCGTGGACTGCGTCGGTTTTGAAGCGCGAGGACATGGGCAGGAAGCCAGCGTGGAACGTCCCGCGACCGTTCTGAACTCGCTGATGGAAGTGACTCGTGCCGGCGGCGCGATCGGCATTCCAGGCCTCTATGTCACCGACGATCCCGGCGGCGTCGATGAGAACGCCAAAGTCGGACGCCTGGGCATCCGCATCGGACTTGGCTGGGCTAAGTCCCATACCTTCGCTACGGGACAGTGTCCCGTGATGCGTTACAACCGCCAACTCATGCAGGCGATTCTTTACGACAAAATTCAGATCGCAAAAGCCGTAAATGTGACGACGATCTCGCTCGACGAGGCTCCGAAGGGCTACAAAGACTTCGACAAGGGCGCCGCGAAGAAGTTTGTCATCGATCCGCACGGCATGGTCCACTAACGATGAAACGTGGGCAATTGCGACGCTACTAAGAAAGCGATCGCGACTACAAGACAACCCCATGCGAACACATCGCCGAAACGCGAGTATGGGGTTGTCTCATGTATGTAAGAAAACAGAAGGCGTCCGGATGTCTGCTCGTGCGGTTTCAACGTTTGCCATATGCGGCCGGCAGGATCGATGGAAGCAGTGATTCCATCGTTGGTTGACCGCAAAATCCACCGGCGATTCTCAGCGGCCCGCATGCGCACCAGACTCAGGTGCTGCTCGCGGGCCGCTGTCGTACCGAAATAACCGTCGTTCGTAAGATTCACCAGTACGGAAGCGCCGAGGGCGGGGAACTGGCGTATCAGATGCGGAATCGCCGATTCGTAGCAGATGAACGCGCCCAGCCTTTCCTGTCCGACTTCGAACGTGCTCACCCGCTCGCCGGGTTGGAAATCGCCGATTTCTTTCGCGATCTTTCCGATCATTCCCTTGAATGGAAAAGGAATGTACTCGCCGAAGGGAACGAGAAAGATCTTGTCGTAGCGCCCTTTCAACTGTCCGTCCGGCGAAATGTCAATTGCCGAGTTCAGGATGCCGCCTTTACCGGTCTGGCCCACCGTGCCGGCGATCAAAGGAGCGCGTAAGTAGCGGGCAAGATTGTGCAGCCTGCTGCGAAGAGCGGCGTCCTCGAAATAATACACAGGGGCCGGCATCTCCGGCCAAAGCACGAAATCCGGCCGCGGAGCCGAGAGACCGGACTGAAGAGACAGGATTTCGAGTTTTTGATGCAGCGCCTGCGCTTCCTCAGCGGTCCAGTTATCGCGTTCCTCAATGTTCGGCTGAACGGTGACTGCTGTCTTGGCCGGCTGCGCGGGCGGGGGAAGCGAAGGTAACAACGCCAGAATGAGCAATAGCGCAAGCCAGACAAGGGCTTTGCGCGGCCTCTTCAAGGCAATCCACGCGATCGAGGTTCCGAAAAGAGCAAACAGGAACGAGAGGCCGTAGACTCCCGTGAAAGGAGCAAGCCGCATCGGCAGAGCCATGTCGATTCCGGCATTCCCGAGAGTCAGCCAGGTGTAGAAGAACGGACCCGGAATCCGCTCGATTCCCACCCAGAGAGCAGGAATTGCCACGACCGCGTAGGGTTTTTGGATCAGGACGCCGGCAAGCATCCCGAATACGCCGAGGTAGAGTCCTTTCGCGAGGCAGAACAAAATCCAAACTGCGGTACCTTCCGCCGTTCCCAATCCGCCATGGACCGAGATCACGAATTGGATCCAATAGTTGACCCCTGCCCAAAAGGTGACGCCGGAGACGTATCCCAGCAGGAACCGGCGCCACGGAATCCATTCGCGAGAGAGGGCGTACAGCAGAGGCGCAATCGCAGCCGGCGCCAGAAAAGCCAGATTGAATCGAGGATGTACAAGGAAGAGAAGGACGCCGCTTAGGAGCGCCAGAGCATAGTTCAAGAGCACGAGTTTGCGATGGCGTGCTCGTTCACCATATCCGCCATATAGGAGCTGCGGACAAACGGCCCGCTGAACACCATTTTCAACCCTGCCGAAATGCCGGCTTTTTGATAGCGTTCGAACTGCTCCGGCGAAACGAACTCGGCCACTCGGAGATTGCGGCGAGTCGGCTGCAGATACTGACCGATTGTTGCCACATCGACATCGTTCGCCGCCAAGTCGGCCAATACGTCGTTGACTTCTGACTCCTGCTCACCGAGTCCGACCATCAGCCCCGACTTGGTCATCGATTCAGGCCGGTAGCGCTTACCGAATCGCAAGACATCGAGCGACTGCCGATAGTTGGCTTGTGGACGAACCCGCGCGTACAGCCGCGCGACCGTTTCCATATTGTGGTTGAAGACGTGCGGCCCGGCATCCAGCACTCGCGCGACCGCGTCCATGTCGCCGCAGAAGTCGGGAGTCAGCACTTCCACGCGAGCTTCCGGAAGCGCTTTTCGGACAGCTCGCACCGTTTCGGCCCAATGCGCTGAGCCGCCGTCCGGCAGATCGTCGCGATTCACGCTCGTGATCACTACGTAGCGTAGTTTCATCGCTTGCGCCTGCGTCGCGACATTGTCCGGCTCGTTGGGATCGGTTACGAAGTCACGCTTGGCAGGCGAGCCCTTCGGGACTGAACAGAATCCGCAGCCTCGCGTGCAAAGATTGCCGAGGATCATGAAGGTTGCCGCGCCGCGATGAAAGCATTCGTGGATATTCGGACAGCGAGCCGACTCACAGACAGTGTGCAGCTTCCGCCGGCGCAGTTCCTGCTTGAGTTCCGTAACACTCTGAAAATGAGTCGCGCTCTTCCGCAGCCATTCGGGCAGTCGTGGTTGAGGGCGGTCGATCTGGACCAGATCCATTTAATATTTTTTGATGAACGGCTTGAAGCCTGCGGCTTGCAGGTCACCTTTCAGTTTAGCTGCGTCGCTGACGTCCTTTGCGGGTCCCACCAGGACACGGTAAACCTTATCGTTTGGACCGGGCGCTACGAGCGCATGAAAGCCCTTCTTCACAAGCACCTCGGCGAGTACATCCGCTTCAGGCTTGGCGACGGCCAATACCTGCAGATAAACTTGGCCAGCCGAGGGCTGTGTGACGGTCACCGGCGGAAGTTCAATGGGCTTCGGCGTCGCCGGCTCAGTCTTTGATGCTGCGGCGGGTCTGGTTTCCCGAGGTTTCTCGGTTTCGACCGTCGCGGCTTCTTCGCGTTTTATCGGGGCAGCGGGTACGGCGCTTGGCGCGTTCTGACGTTCGATGGGCTGCTGCTGATCAGTCGCACGGCGAGTCGTATCTACCGGAGCGGAATTCCGGCCCAACATATAACCCATCGTAAAGAAGACAGCGAGGAGCATAACAACGATGAAGAAAACGCTGAGCAATTGCTTGTTGCCCAGCACCAGTTCAAACTCACTACTCTCCAACTCGCTGGCGTCAGTTCGTGGCATGGTCGCGGAATTCACAACACGAGTATAGCTTTGGCTTCCTAACAAACCTATTCTAACGAAACCTTATTTCTTCGAGCCAGAATTGCGGTTCGAAGCAAAAAAACGGTGATTCCGCTGAGAGGAACCGCCGCAAGAGCCGGGAAGAGACCGATCCGTGGCTCGGTGAGCGTGTGAACTCCGACTACAATTAGTACCGCTCCTGACACTAAGGGAATCCAGAACCACTTTCGAAAGCCCTGGATTATGAGCAGCGCGATACCGCCAAGGATCATTGCGAGCGCCTCGGAGTGCCACGGATGTCGAAACAAAGCGTATACGCCAACGCACGCTGCGACTCCGCCGAATACGCCCGGCAAAACCTTACCCGGGGCCGCCAATTCCCGATAGATGAGGACGAGTCCGAGCAGGATCACGAACCACGCGCGTGTGGGTTCTTGCAAAGCTGCTAAAATCGAGTCGCGGTTCATGTTACGTCAAAGACGTCCTCTGGAATCCTACTTGCTTTGGGGAACTCTGTGCCTGATCGTTTTGGCGGTCGTGATTGTTTTCGCCGAACCGCTGACCGCTCGACAAAGTAAGACGAAGCCTACTCTCGATTTGAGGGTAGCCGATAAGGACGGCCGGATGCGAGTCGATTGGGATCCCTCCAATCCGGCGATTCAAGCAGCTCAGGGCGCCACGCTGGAAGTTGAAGACGGCAAATCGTTCAACCGATATCCGGTGGAGGCGAGCGTCTTACGTAGCGGTGGTCTTGATTATATCCGCAAGACGGATGACGTCCTGCTTACGATTACCCTCTATCACGATGGCCGTCCGGGCGTGCAAACGAGTGTACGTCGGATCGCTCCGATTGTTCCTGGGGAGGTCGTCGCATCTAGCCCTGCTCCGCCTCCAGCCGCCGAGCGTCGGCAAGTGCGAGCGCGTCGCCGTTAAGGCGCCTGTACGGGAATCGTGGTCCCGGCCACCGATTGATCTCCGTTGACAGACATGGCAATCAACAGGTCGCCGTTTGGGGCGCTTGCAGGAACGCGAATATTGATCTGATAAAGTCCGCTGATGTTGCCCGGCGCTAAACCTGCGTAAAGAACGTCGGACGCGTTTAGGATCGTGCCGCCGATGCTCACGGAAAGGCGGTTTGTCATTGCAATCGGCTGCAGGGGAGCGATAGTCCCCGAAGCAACCGAAGGCTGTACCGTTCCCAGGCCTGTGGCGTAGAGTTCTACGACCTCGCCTGGACGGGCGGCACGCGCTCCTGCGACTACGGACGGAGCGGCTATGATGGGACCCCCGTTAGGAGCGCGCGCGGCTACGCTCCTTCCGTTGAAAGTGAAGAACGCGGGTGAGAACGCCAGTACCGGGATGGTGGTTGCAGCGCTGGATATCGCGTTCGGCCGGTCGGGATTCATAATCACTTTGACCGGCATGTCACCGGTGAGCGCGATTGTTGGCGCTTGCAGATTGATTTGATTGTCTTGCACGTAAAGGATCGCGGCTCGCTGACCTGCCACCTCCACACCAACGCAATTCAATTCTTTCGGAAACTTGTTGTCGCTGATGAATCCGTTCGTGGCATCAACCTTGACTCCGACGGGAGCGAAATTTCGACCGAGAATGGTCAGCAGCACGTTGGAAGATGTTTGAACATTGCCGGAGGCGGCGTCGACCACGCGCGTAATTACCGGAGTCTCGGTAAATGCGCACGCGGTCTGAGCTTCACAAATCGAGAGGGAGATGAATAACAGCGTCAGAGCTGATCTCATCTCTGAATTGTAATGAAAGCGTTGTCCTGGGTTTTAGAACCGTCTGAGAACTGCACTACTACAGGTTGATCTCCGTTCGGGACATCGGGCACGACGATGTTGAATTGATAGGTTCCGATAAGGTTCGGCGCCCCGCCGCCATATTGGACAGTGGCATTAGCTCCGCCAATAGTAACGGAGGGAGTGTCAACAAGAGGAGAAAGCGAGCTCACTGCACGTCCGGCAGGTATTGCGGGATTGGTTGGCCCAAAGTTTGCGCCATACAACGTGATTACATCGCCGGGCTTCGCTGCACGTGTCGAGACCGCGCTTCCGAAGAGACCGGTTTTCCCGAGGAATGTGCCGTCGGACTGGGTTCCCGCGATATATTTCCGGCTCTCGGGATCGAACATGAACCAGCCTGGCGCAGCGCGGCGAGCGTCTGCTGACGCCGTGTTGCTGGTTCCGTTTTTCGTGGTGACTTCGACCGGTACCGATCCTGTTCTATCAAGGGCGGGAACCTGGACGTTGATCTGGGTCGGACTGATGTAATAAACCGCGGCAGCTTTTCCATCAATCGTCACTTTGACTCCATCCAGCTCTGTGGGGGCTTGTCCGTTGTTGAAGTCGCTGTCTTGCCAGATGCGTGTCGTCTGCGCCAGGTCTGTACCTTGGATCGTCGCCCAGGATCCGCTGACAATTCCTGATGTAAATGTTGCGCCGTTAACCACCCCGTTATTTGAAATGGCCGGTTTCGGTCCTCCTCCACCGCCCGCGGCCGGCGTCAGAGTGACATTTGCCGTAAACACGCGGTCGCCATTGCCATCGCGTGTGTCGCCATTAGCCGCATTGGCGGCCACGTAGAAACGGACATCGCCTGCGCTGGCGTCGGCGGGTGGCGTCCAATCGAATTCGTAAGTATTGCCCGCTTTTGCCGCATTGTGCTCGATAAATTGAACGGGCGCAGAATCACGACAGGGAGCGCGCCGTTCATCTTCGCAGATTACCTGCGTCTCACTGTTGCTCGGCTGTAGTGTGCCCGCTTGCCCATTGCTGAGATTACTCGCCAGGCGTGCCGTTGCTTCGAATCCGTATAACCTTGCTGCAGGTGTCGCGTTGATGGTAACTGTAATTCGTTGTTTCTGACCCGGCGTGTACGTCGAGCCTTCGGCCGCCGAGATCTGAACTGACCCGGTTCCTGGAGTGCCGGTATGGCAGCTCGCGCACGTAGGACCGAAAGGGGCCGACACTCCGTTGTCTCCCGGAGCTCCTGTTCTCCGCGGTTCAGGCCCGTTGGAATGAGCGAATATGATCGCGGGCATGACCGCGGCTATAAGAAAAAGTTTCATATGAAGACTAAACCCCATCAACCTTGGAAATGATTTTTAAAGCTTTCCGAACGGTCGTACTGAGTAAATATTTTGCTGACTCATCAATCGACAGCCAAGAGTAACCTTGGGGTGTGACGGCTATAGTCGCCTCGCGGATTGTAAAAATGTTGTTAACGTTTGTGATGGAATGGTTAAAGCGGCCAAGTTGTGCGCCTGGTTTGGCTTGCGGAAGATGTTCCGGTTCGGGGAGTTCCCAAAATCCCCCTAGCTTTTTCACGTTTCCCGGTCGCCGCCAGAAAATCATTTCATTCCCGCGACGTATTATAAGCAGCACACGTTTCACTCGCGTCGGCTTGGGTTTTCTTTTCGGAGGAAGTCGATCCTGGGCGCCGGCCGAACGAGCTTCGCACAACTCCGCCACCGGACAGAGCAGACACTGAGGATTTCGAGGCAGGCAGACGGTCGCGCCTAACTCCATCATTGCTTGATTGAAATCGTCCGGCCGCTTGCGATCGAGAAGCTCATCTGCTGTCACGCGCACATCGCTGGTTCCGTTTCGCAGGCGCGTAATCACCCGGATTACATTTCCGTCGACCGCCGCATGTGGAAGATCGAAGGCGATGCTTGCGACCGCCGCGGCTGTGTAATCGCCCACGCCTGGTAACGCTCGGATTTCATCGTAGGCAGATGGGAATACGCCATTCATTCGGATGGCCGCTTTCTGGAGGTTGCGAGCACGGCTGTAGTAGCCAAGCCCTGACCACGCCTTCAGCAAATCTTCCTCGGAAGCACTGGCAAGGCTCTCGATCGTCGGGAAGCGATCTAGAAAACGTTGATAGTACGGGATCACGGCGGCGACGCGCGTTTGCTGCAGCATGACTTCAGACAGCCAGATACGATACGGATCTTTGGTTTCGCGCCAGGGAAGCTTGCGCGCGTTCCGCTCAAACCAGGTGAGCAGGCGTTTTCGAAAAGCTCGGTATTTGACGGGTGCGATACCCTCAATAGTAGTGGAAGATTCTTTGTCGATTCGCGGAGCGCGAGTCCACAATCTTAAAAACATCTCGGTTGACATTCCGCACAATCTACTAACTGTGGTTACGGGTGTCTCCGGGTCGGGCAAGTCATCGCTCGTTTTCGACACGATCTACGCCGAGGGTCAAAGACGGTACGTTGAGTCGCTGTCCGCCTACGCCCGGCAGTTTCTCGAGCGGATGGAGAAGCCCGATGTCGATGAAATTCTCGGCATCGCTCCGCCGATCGCGATCAAACAGAAAAACACGACACGAAATCCGCGTTCGACTGTGGCCACATCGACGGAGTTGTACGATTTCTTCCGCTTGCTGTGGGCGCGAGTGGGCCATACCTACTGCCCGAACTGCAAGACGCGAGTCCAGCGAGATACCGTCGATCAAGTCGCCGACGAATTCCTGAGACAACCGGAGGGTTCGCGTTGGTACGCTCTGTTTCCGGTGGAGAACACCGGCGGCACGCAAAAACTGCGCGATCACTTGTTCATGCTGCGATCGAAGGGCTTCAACCGGCTGTATCAGGATGGCCGGACATTCGAGTTTTCGACGCCCGAATCGCTGCTGGAAATTGACTTCAACAAGCCGGTCTGGGTGCTGGTCGATCGCTTGGCATTGACTGGAGATCTGCATCAGCGGGTAGTGGATACGATCGAAATCTGCTATCGCGAGGCGGGCGAAATTGTCTTTGAACAGGCCGGTGGAGAAGGAAAGCGGCTTAGATTCAGTGAGAAGTTCGCCTGCAAGACATGCGGGTTGGAGTTCCGCACTCCGGAGCCGGGTCTGTTCAGCTTTAACAATCCCACTGGAGCGTGCCCGCGATGTCAGGGCTTCGGCAACACGATCGATTACGACTTGGATCTCATCGTTCCCGATACGTCTCTTTCGCTCGAAGAAGGCGCGGTCGATCCTTGGAATAAGCCGCAACATGGGTGGGCGTGGAAACATTTCAAGGCGGAAAACAAAGGCAAGGTCCGGTTCGACGTTCCTTTTTGTGACTTGAACTCGGATGAGCGCGCCAGAGTTGTAGCCGCTATACGCGAGTACTTCGCCGACGTCGAAGAAAAGAAATACAAAGTACACGTACGCGTTTTTCTGAGCCGATATCGCGGTTACGCGCAGTGTCCGGATTGCCATGGTTCCCGGTTGCGGAAAGAAGCGCTTTACGTGCGCGTCGCAGACAAGACGATCGCCGATCTGGTAAGCATGAACAACGCCGAGGCGATGGAGTTCTTTGACGCGATGCGGCTATCGCCGGAAGAGAACGCGATTGCGGACAAGATTCTGGTCGAGGTCCGGCAGCGGTTGAAATTCCTGAACGATGTCGGCCTGCACTACTTAACACTTGAGAGATTATCGGCAACCTTATCAGGCGGCGAGGCGCAACGTATCCAACTCGCTACTTGCCTGGGGTCGCGGTTGGTGGGGGCGTGCTATGTGCTCGATGAACCTTCGATCGGTTTGCATGCGAGAGATACGGCCCGTCTTGTTCGGATTCTCGAAGAATTGCGCGATCTGGGCAACACCATTGTGGTAGTCGAACATGATCCTGACGTGATGAGATCGGCAGATCACATTGTCGATCTCGGGCCGGGCGCCGGCGAGCATGGCGGCAAGGTGTTGTTTTCCGGGTCGTACGGCGCGTTGTTAAGTGACGGCGCGTCGTCATTGACGTCTCGCTATTTAAAGGGAGAGCAGACGGTCGTTACGTTGAAGCGACGGCGGAAGCCACATCCGAAGCGCACGCTAAAAGTGGTCGGAGCTCGCGCAAACAACTTGAAGCATATCGATGTGGAGATTCCGCTCGACATGATGGTCGCGATTACGGGTGTGTCCGGCTCCGGGAAATCCACTCTAGTTCATGAAGTTTTGTACAAGACGTTGGCGGCGCGACTCGGCAAAGAATTCGTAGAAGAAGATTCCGAGCGCAGCGAGAAGCTTCAATGCCGCCGTATTGAGCGTTCGGAATTGCTGACCGATGTGCTGCTGGTCGATCAATCGCCGATCGGGCGCACGCCGCGATCGAACCCGGTAACGTATATCAAAGCATTCGACCATGTGCGCGAGGCGTTCGCCTGTACGACAGAAGCGGACAGACGAGGCTACACCGCAGGACATTTCTCGTTCAACATTCCGGGTGGACGCTGCGAGGTGTGTCAAGGGGACGGCACGGTAACAGTCGAAATGCAGTTTCTCGCTGATGTCGAGCTCGTCTGCGAAGAATGCAAGGGCACACGATACAAGCCGAAGATCCTTGAAGTCCGATACAACGGTCTGAATATCCACGAAGTGCTTCAGTTGACTGTTCGCGAGGCGATCACTTTTTTCAAAGAGATCCCGAAACTTGTGAACAAGTTGCGAGTGCTGAACGATGTCGGACTTGGATATCTGCGGCTGGGTCAGTCGGCGACTACGCTCTCGGGCGGAGAAGCGCAGAGAGTCAAATTGGCGGGTCATCTATCGCAGTCATCGAGCAAGGGAACACTGTTTATCTTCGATGAGCCCACTACCGGGTTGCACTTCGACGACATCAACAAGCTCCTTGATGCATTCCAGCGCTTGATCGAGAGCGGCGGAAGCATTCTGATCATCGAGCACAATCTAGATGTGATTCGAAGCGCCGACTGGATCATCGACCTCGGCCCCGAGGGTGGGTCGGCAGGAGGCCGAGTCATCGCGCAAGGCACACCGGAGACAGTGGCTGAAGTCGCGGAATCCTACACGGGCCAGTTTCTGCGTAAGGTGTTGTGACGTCTTAGACTGGAGTTATGTTGCTGGCCGGCGCGCTGCTCGCGCTAATGTTCGTCCCTGACGATACTGCCGAGGGGATGAAGGCGCTCGAAGAACAGCGCTACGATGCTGCAATTGCGAGCTTTACCAAAGTCGCGGAGGCTGACCCAAAAGATTATTCCGCCTTTTTTCATATCGGACTCGCCCAGAGTCTGCTGAACCGCGATCCGGAAGCGATCGCGGCGTACAAGAAAGTTTTGGAACTGAAGCCGGAACTTTACGAGGCTCAACTCAACCTGGGAATTGTGCTTCTTCGGACTAAGCAGCCGGCCGAGGCGGCGCGCTATCTCGAGGAAGCGGCAAAGCAGAAGCCAAAGGAGTTTCGGCCGGCGTACCACGCCGGGCTCGCGCTGTTCGAATCCGGTCTCACGGACCGGGCCATTCCATATATCCGGACGGCAGTCGAGATCGATCCGAACGCCAAAGACGCGCAGGTGCTGTTGGCACAGGCTCTGGCGCGTTCCGGTAAGCTCGACGAGGCTGCTCCGTGGTTCGAGAAGTCAGGAAATCTGCTCGAGTTAGGGGAGCTTTACGAAAAGGCGAACCGTCGCGCCGATGCGATCGAGATTTACCGAAAGTTCCCGGATAATCCGGCGGTGCGCGAGCGCTTGGGCGAGTTGCTCCTGGAGAGCGGAGAGGCGGCCAAGGCGATTCCGGAGTTGGAAGAGTCCGTCGCAAAATCGCCTACGACGGCAAACCGGTACGCCCTCGCGATGGCTTACATCAAAAACAACGAATATGGGAAGGCCGAGCCGCTGCTGGAAGCGGCTGTCGAGCAGGAGCCGAAAGACCTCGAACTTCGACTGCAGCTGGCTCGTGTGCTTCGGCAGGAGAAGAAGTATGGGCCGGCGGCGGACAACTTCCTGAAGGTGGCTCAGGCAAAGCCGGATCGTGCAGACGCCTGGAGTGAATTAGCAGGCGTGCTTGTCTTACTGGAACGGTATGAACCGGCTCTCGCCGCGCTGGACAAAGTGAAGGCGCTCAATGCCGAGAAGCCCGGGCATTACTACCTTCGGGCGATTATCCTGGACAAGCACCAGATGTTGCAACCTGCGATGGAGAGTTACGAACGTTTTCTTGCCTCGAGCGAAGGTAAGTATCCCGACGAAGAATTCAAAGCCCGGCAGAGGGTTCGGATTATCAGGAAAGAGTTGACGAAGAGGTAGGCGCGTGTACCGGCTTTTGTTTTTCGCCGTATTGACGGTGTCGGTGTTCGGTGAAATTCCCAGCTCCGTGCTGGCCGAACAGGATCTGCAGAAACGTTCCGACCTTGCACTACAGGAAGCGGATGAAGAAATAAGCGCGGCGGCGAAGGCCTACTCGCCCGGGGCTGCTACGAAGGATTTCGAGAAGCATCTTGCGGACGCCGGAGAACTTGCGCAACTGAGTTTGAAGTCGCTGCAGGAGTCCGGGAAACGCGCTCGAAAGCAACCGAAGTACTTTAAGCGGGCCGAGTTGAAATTGCGTGGCTTGCTGCGACGTCTGGATAGTCTGGAAAAAGACGTTTTGGTCGAAGACCGGCCGCCTGTCGCGAAGGCAAAGACTGTGTTTACGGAAGTACACGAACAGATCCTGCTGGACATCATGTCGCCGAAGTAGGTTTAGAGGTAAGTAAATGAAGCGTTGGATCAGCCTAGTTTTTATCGCGGCTTCGCTATGGGCGCAACAGCGGGATTTCCTGACTGCGGACGAAGCCGACCAGGTACGCCTGGTTCAGGAGCCCAATGAGCGTCTCAAGTTATATCTGCAGTTCGCAAAGCAGCGTTTAGACCTGATCCAACAGGCCGTAGCGCACGAGAAGGCTGGCCGCTCGAAGCTGTTGCACGATCTGTTGGAGGAGTACACCAAGATCATCGAAGCGATCGATACCGTGACCGACGATGCGTTGAAGCGATCTGTCGATCTGTCACTGGGTGTCAAGGCTGTGGCCGACGAAGAGAAGCTAATGTCGGCACAGCTCGAGAAGATTCGCGATTCGCAGCCGAAGGATGTTGCGCGATACCAGTTCGCGTTGGATCAAGCCATCGATACGACCAAAGATAGCGAGGAGATGGCGTCCCAGGACCTCAAAGAGCGTGCGCATGAGGTTGCTGCGAGGGAGAAACAGGAAAAGAAAGGCCGCGAGGAGAATATGGACGAGCGGCAACTGAGAAGCCAAGCGCACCGAGGAAAAGAAAGAAGTAGAACAGAAGAAGAAAGTTCCCACACTTCGCCGCAAGGGTGAAGTTGTCAAAGACGCCGACAAGTAGGATCAGGCGCGCGTCTTAGCCACGATGGAGTTCAACTTACGTGTAAGTTGTGGGACGGCGACTTTGGCGTCCTCTTTAGCCTCGTACTCGAGCGCAAGGTAACCACGATAGCCGGAGTCGGCGAACATGCGGACCAGACGTGACCAATCGGCATCGGCTTGTTTGTCATCATCGCCGGGCCGAATCTCCACCTTGAATTGGGCATTCACGGCGTAAGGAAGACACTGCTCAATCTGCTCATAAGCCCTACGATTGAAATTACCGGTATCGAGATTGATGCCGACCCAGGGCGAATCCACGGATTTAACGATCTTCAGAATGGTGTCGGCCTTTTCAGTGATGCCGCCGTGGTTCTCGAGACCCAGGATGACGCCTTTCGATCCCGAGTACTCCGATCCGGCTTTCAGAATTTCCGCGACCCACTGCGCAGCCTGATCCGTCGAGACACCGGCCGGGACCTTACCGCCGAATACTCGAATATGGCTCGCTCCGAGTTTCTCGGCCACATCGACCCACTTGTGCAGCGAGGCGAGTTCATTGTCCCGTTCGGCTCCCGCCGGCTTGCACATCTCGGTACGAACGGAAATGCTGTAGATCTCCACTGCGTTCCGGTAAGCCAAACGCCGCAAGGGAAGTAAGGTGGCATCGCTCGTGTCGAGCCAGTAAACGGTCAGATCCAATCCGTCCACATCAAGATCGACCGCGAGGCGCACCAGATCTTCGTAGCTCATCGTCTTGGCTTCGAGCGCCTTGCGGAATGAGTAAGCGCAGATTGCGGTTCGCAGTCTCGCTTTTTTTGTCGAAGAGGATTGGGCGGGGGCGAGGCCGGCCAAACTGCCGGCGGCTGCTAACTGGAAGAGGTCACGACGACGCACGCCCTATTCTACGTCGTATCCAGCGCCTACTTGGAAAGACGCTTGATCTCTATGTTGCGGAACTCTACATGCGACCCGTGTCCGAGGAAGCCGATGTGCCCCGACTTCCGCAGCAATCCGGGATGTTTCTTGAGGACCTCGGGATCGGTAACCTTGCTGAGGTCGGCATCAGTGATCTGCTTGCTGTTCAGGACAACCTTGACGTGCGGACCATCGGCGGTGATTTCCTCGATATTCCATTCACCGATCGGTTTGAAGTTTTCCCCGCTCGAAGGGATGACATCGTAGACGGATCCGTGATGCTGTGCCGGCTTTAACCAACCCTTATATTTTTCGTTGCCGTGATCGAGGATCTGGATCTCCATGCCGGTGTAGGCGACGTCCCCGGAAAGCGGCGCGCGAATGCCCACGCCGTTATTCGCGCCCGGTGTCAGCTTGAACTCGAAGCGGAGGACAAAATTGTCGAATTCCTCCTCGGTCAGCAGATTTCCGCCTCCATCTTCCGGGCAGACGATCACGCCGTTTTGCACGACGTATCCAGGCCCCTTCTTGCCGACCAGAGTCCAGCCTTTCAAGTCTTTCCCGTTAAATAGCGGCGTGAAGCCTGGGCTCCCGGCGAACATCAGCAAGCCCGTAAGAATAGCTAGATTCATCTTTTTGTGGTTCCGTAGGTGACGTTGCCTGATCGTCAGTATATTTCAAATCGCAACACGATAGCTAACTACTCCTCAGACTCTACGTCATCTCTTGTGTATGAGTGGAAAACGCTGGAGAGGATTGGTACTTGCGGGAGGCTTGGCCGCAATGGCGGGAGTCTCATCTACGAGCGTTCCTACCAAAGCGTGTGTGTTTTTACATGAATTCAAGAAGTCTTCTAAGGCGGGCGATCGTGTAAGCGTTTGGGAGCGCGTAGTTTATAGTCTGATCGAGGCCAACAATCAGACTACGGAACTCCGCGCTCCCAGTGCGATTCCTACTTACGCTTCGCCGGAGAGCGCTTAGGAGCTGCCGGCTTTTTGGCGGCCGGGGCAGCGCTCAGACCTGTCACATCGTCTTTTTCCGCGGTCATGGTGAGCATGAAGGGTTCCTTTTGGAATTCCTTTGCCACACCCGAAAACTGCACGGTTGCACCGTTTTCAGCTTTTACCGGCGAGTCGAACTGAAGTGTTACTTCCGGAGTGGTCGTATCGGTCATCGCTAGAACGACTTCTTTGGGGGTAGATGAAACCACGGTTCCCTTTAGCGGGTCCAGTTTGGCTCCCTTCATCTGATCCCATGTCGCAGGATCACTGATGAGCGCATTCTTGTACTGCTTCCATTTCGCAACTAGAGGATTGTTCCGGTTGAATTCCTCTTCCTGCTGTTGCTTCTTTAGGCTGATGTCGCGAACGCTTTCAATCTTGAAACCAGCTGGCGGGAGAGCCGCGCCCTTGGCCTGAGCTTTCAATTCGGTCAGCCCGCTGGTGTCGCCATGGAAACCCGTGTAGGCCTTTGTCAAATAGTCGTCAACCTGCTTGCGTCCATCCGCTGGCAATGAGCCCGGACCATCGTAAGCCGCCGCGCGCGCGAAATGATAAAGAGCGGCAGGATACGTTTCCGGCTTCTTCTCTGCGATGATCACTTGGCCCATCCAGTAAGAAACTTCACCGGCCGCGGGATTCAACTCAAGGCTCTTGGTGAAATGCTCTTGCGCCTCCACGCCGTTCTTCCGCATCATTGCGACCCAGCCAAGAGTTTTGTGGGCGAGCGCTTCCATATCGTTGCGAGCCTTCTTCCATTGCTCGTCCGTGGTGCCGGCGGGCTTCTTGGAAGGATCGAATTGCGTGTCGAGGGCCCCCAACAACGCCTTCCCCGCCTTTTCTCCTGCATCGAGCGCTTCCGGGGTGGTGTTGTTCAGCGAAGTTGTGAGATACGCCATCCAATACAGCGCCGTCAGGTTTTGTGGGTCGATGGCGATGATGTTCTTGGCGCTCTCTAGAATTTTCGGAGCCTGCCCAAGCTTTTGGTAGGTGTCAAGGTACAACAACTGCCGCTCGAGCTTAAAATCGGTCGCGGGATATTTTTGATTCCACGCATTGAGCAGCTCGAGCCTTTTCGCTGGGGTGGCTTCCTTTGTGATCGCTTCGTACAGATCGTACTCGGCGCGGTCTTTCCAGTTCTTCTGCGCGGCGCCTCCAGCGGCGGGCTGACCCGCCTGTCCCGCAGCCTGCGCTTGACCTTGAGCCTGTCCCTGAGCCTGTTGCGCAGACAGGGGCATCGTTACTAGCGACGCGACCGCAGCAGCACCGACAAATTTCTTCAAACTAACCCGCACTCTGGCCTCCTGACTGTCATGTGTAACTTAATTTGCGTTGAACAACGGCATAGGCTTGCTGAAGTGGCTTCCAATCACCCATTGAAAAACCGTCACTTCGATGAGAGCCGCGCACTTGCGGAGTATAACGAAGGTTTCCTCCGCCCGCAACAACACAGTTTGTTAGATGCGCAGGATTCGCCCGATGTTCCCATCATACAGGCTAACTTAACATTGTGTGTGCTAGACTCCTCTCCATTCAATGCGTTACTTCGATATGGGTGTTATCCTCGCATATCTTATCGGGATCACCTGGTTCGGTTCACGTTTCCGGTCCTCTCAAAAATCGCTAAAAGACTACTTTTTGGGCGGCAAAAACGCGCCGTGGTGGGCAATTGGCTTCTCAATCGTATCCGCGGAAACTAGTACGTTAACGGTAATCGGTACCCCGGCCCTGGCGTTTAACGGCAATTTCGGATTTATGCAGGTGGTGCTCGGATACTTACTGGCGCGCGTAGTGATTTCGAGTCTCTTTCTGCCTCACTATTTTCGGGGCGAAATGTACACCGCCTACGAACTGATGGAGCGGCGCTTTGGACAGCGGATCAGAAAATTCACGGCGGGCACTTTCCTCGTTTTGCGAGCGCTCGCCGAAGGGGTGCGGGTCTTCGCCATCTCGATAATTGTCTCGATCGTACTCGGAACGGGCGAGGTGGCCTCTATCGTCCTGATTGTTTGTCTCACGCTGATCTACACGTTCGAGGGAGGAATGACCGCCGTCATCTGGACCGACGTGGTGCAGATGTTCCTTTATATCGCCGGAGCAGTAGTAAGCCTGTTTGTCATACTGAATAAAATCCCGCTCGGTTGGACGCATGTGGTCGAGGTAGCGGGAAGTCTCGGCAAGTTCCAAATCTTCGATTGGGGATTTTCACTTACTCCGGAGTTTTTCAGCCGCACCTACACATTTTGGGCCGGGCTGCTAGGCGGGGCATTTCTTACAACTGCGTCTCACGGAACGGAACAGTTGATGGTCCAGCGGCTCCTGGCGGCCAAGTCGGAGTCGGACAGCCGATGGGCTTTGTTCGGTAGCTGGATTGTCATTGCGATGCAGTTTACTCTTTTCCTGGTGATCGGCGCGATTTTGTTCGTTTATTACCTAGAAACAGGCGGAACGGCGCCGCAGCCGGCGGAGCGCGTCTATCCTCAGTTCATCTGGGACAATCTTCCGCCCGGGGTCGCCGGACTCATTATTGCCGCGATTCTGGCCGCGGCGATGTCCAATCTCAGCGCCGCCCTCAATTCGCTCGCTTCGACTACCATCATGGACTTCTACCGACCGATCACCTCACGATTCAAGGGAAATCCGCGGCCGGAGGAGCATTATCTGCGGATGGCGCGACTGGCAACCATTGCCTGGGGGATCATTTTGTTTCTGGTTGGGTTGATTGCTCGAAACTGGGGTTCGGTCCTGACCGCCGGATTATCGATCGCATCAATCCTTTACGGCGCGCTTCTTGGCGTGTTTCTGCTGGGCATCCTCACAGAGCGGACGTCCGAAAACGCTGCTATCGCGGGAATGGTGGCCAGCTTCGCGATGATGTTCTGGGTGAAGAACTTCACATCGATCGCCTGGACCTGGTATGTGTTGATCGGTACCGCGACCACCGTGATGGTCGGTTATTTTGCATCATTTGTGTCTCCCAACGAAGTAACTTCTGCAACGCCAGTCTCTCTCAGGAAAACGAATGAATAGTCAGGAACTGCGCCGCGACCTCGGAAAATGGGGCGCGATCGCGATGGTGGTAGGTACCGTCATCGGAAGCGGCATCTTTGCCGTACCCAAAGCGATGACCTTGGAAGTGGGGTCGCCGGGAGTTGTCTTCGCAGTTTGGATTTTTGGCGGTGTTTTAACGCTTTTCGGCGCGCTCACGTATGCCGAGCTTGCGGCGGCAATCCCCGAGGCCGGCGGAGAATATGCCTATCTGCGCACTGCCTACGGGCCTTTCTTCGGATTTTTGTACGGCTGGACTCAGACATGGGTTGCCAAAAGCGGCTCGGTCGCAACCTTAGCGACGTTATTTTTCTATTATTTGGCTAATTTTTCGCCTGGCCTCGAGGGTACCCTTTATATCATTCCGCTGCCGATCGGACCGGGTGGGGGTCCACTGGAGATCCGTTGGGGCCAACTCTGCGCGATGGCCGTCATTCTCATTCTCGGCTTCGTAAATTATTTTGGCGTTCGCGTCGGCGGCGGTTTGCAAATCGCGGTCACGATCCTTAAGGTCACGCTCATTTTGGGAGTGGTTGTGATCGGGATGACGGCAAGTGTCGGCTCGGTATCGAATTATTCCTCGTCTATCCCGGCGCCCGGCGGCTGGACCGGTTTTTTCGCCGCTTTAGTTGCGGCCTTGTGGGCCTACGACGGATGGAACAATGTGAGCATGATTGCCTCAGAAGTGCGAAATCCTCAACGTAATTTGCCGCTGTCGTTGATTTGGGGTGTTTTAGCTGTGATTGCAATCTACCTGCTCACGAATATGGCGTACTTTTACGTTCTCCCGGCAGCGGAGGTCGCCCAGAGCAACCGCGTTGCTGCCGATATGATGCGGCGCATTCTCGGCAGCGGCGGCGCTGCGGCAGTGAGCGTTGCCGCAATGATCTCCATTTTTGCGGCTCTTAACGGCTCCATCCTTTCGGGGTCTCGCGTCCCGTACGCGCTCGCCCGGGACGGCCTATTCTTTCGGGCCTGCGCATATGTCCAGCCGACCTACGGGACACCGAGTAAATCCATTCTTCTTTTAAGTGTCTGGTCCAGTGTTTTGGTGGTCACCGGACGGTACGAGGAACTTTACACACTCGTTATATTCCCGAGCTGGATCCTCTACGCAATGGCAACTGCGAGCGTAATCGTTCTACGAAAAACGCACCCCGATCTTCCACGTCCGTACAAAACCATCGGATATCCTGTTGTACCGGTACTATTTGTTCTGGTTGCGATAGCACTGATCCTCTCAACACTCGTCAAATCCCCTCGTGAAAGCGTCTTAGGGCTAGGTATTATCGCGGCAGGTCTGCCATTTTATTGGCGTTGGCGACGCAACCTCACCGTGTAATCTACCCGCAAGGTCGGGCGCCCGGCGGGCGGACTTTGGTCCCGACGAAGGTCGCGAAAATGTCGATTCTGTTCTGATTTCAGAACAGACTACTTGAAATCCCCATAGAAAATAGGTTACAAACAGCATGTACGGACTGTCTGAATGCTCATCCTGTTCCGTTTTCAGAACAGCGGCCGCAGAACTCTCCGGAACATCGAGTGATTTGGCTTGGAGTATAAACACAATGGACGTTAATAAAATGCTGGTGGAGTTACGTCAGGAACGCGAGCAGATCGAGGAGGCGATTATTATCCTGGAACGGCTCGCTCGCGGACGGGGTAAGCGTCGAGGCCGCCCACCGCTTTGGATGACAGCGACTGCGGCGCCTGCGAAAAGGCGCGGCCGGCCGCCGGGCAGCAAGAATAAGCCGAAGGAAGAAAAAGCCGCTGTAGCGTAGAAATAAAAGGGCAGTCGTCACTGCCCTTTTGCTTTTCTGAGGGTAACGCTCAATAGAGAAGAAATTGGTTCCGCTTTTGGCGGAAACGCTGCAGGTCCGCGTAATACTTCTGTTCAATTCGCACGGGGTCTTCGCCAGCTTCCAACATCTTCAAGACATTACGGTCCCCGACGAGTTTGTCGTTCACCTGCCAGTTCATCTTACCGGGGAAGAGTTTGGCGATGGCCGAGCCAACCTCAAGCCCAAGTCGAACACTATTGAACACGTCCCGATCTGTGATCACGAAACGAATCCCTTCGATGTCTTTTCCAGCGAAATTCGACGCTGTGGGCCGCAATCGGGTGGCATAGACCCGAACCCCCGGAATCTGCCGGTTGTTCAGATATTCGGCGAGTTGCTGACCTTTCATCCAGTCCGCCCCGATTTGCTCGAATGGGGCATCCGTCCCCCGTCCCACCGAATACACCTTTCCATACTCCAGCATGCCGATCCCGGGATAGAGGAGCGCGGCATTTAAGCTCCGCATATTCGGCGAGGGGTCAATCCATTGCAACCCGGTGGAATCAAACCAGTCTGAGCGTTGCCAGCCGCGCATCTTCACGACTTGCAGCTTGGCTTTCGGATTGCTCGCGTCATTAATCATCGTGGCTAACTCGCCAATTGTCATTCCGTGACGCAAAGGAAGCTCGAAGCACCCGACAAACGATTTGAGCGACGGGTCCAGAATAGGACCTTCCACCTGCGTTCCATTGATCGGATTCGGCCGGTCGAGGACTACGAGCGGTATATTGCGCTTTGCCGCTTCCTGCATTACGTTGGCCATGGTGCACGCATAAGTGTAAAAGCGCGCTCCCACGTCTTGTATGTCAAAAACCAACACGTCGATATCGCGCAGCATCTCATCGCCCGGTTTGCGATTCGGGCCGGAGTACAAGCTCCACACAGGCAATCCCGTTGACGCATCTTTTGTGTTTCCAATATTTTCCTGGTCTTCCTTCCCTGCGATGCCGTGCTCAGGGGAGTAGAGAGCTCGCAAATTCACGCCGGCAGCCACCATGGCGTCGATATTTCGACGGCCGTCGCGAGTGATTCCGGTATGATTGGTAATCAGACCCACACGCTTTCCCTGTAATTCGGGGAATTTGGATGCGAGAAGGACATCAATTCCGTTCTCGACCTGGGCTATTCGAGGCTTGGGGCGGGTCATCGCAATCGGGACGAGCGGAGCAAACTGTGCTACCTCAATCTCCGGAGCAGGTCCTCGAATATCGAGGCCCGCAGCTGCAATGCTGGCAATTTTACTGCGCAGCGCTACAATTGAACCCTTTAAATGCGGATGGACACTGTTGCTGAGCAGGATAAGATAGCTGTCGGTCGCCGGGTCCATCCACATGGACGTGCCGGTGAAGCCCGTGTGTCCGAACGAGCCGACCGGATACAGGTCGCCTCGGGTGGATGAGTACGCCGAATCGATGTCCCAACCCAGTCCACGCAAAACCGGTTGATCGATTGGTCCTTGAGGGCTGGTAAACTTCTTTATTGTCAATGGGCTAAAGATTCGAATGCGATTCCGCCGTCCGTTGCCGAGCATCATCTCTGCGAATTTTGACAAATCCGCAGCCGTTGAGAATAACCCAGCGTGCCCGGCGACCCCTCCCATGTAACGAGCCGTGGGGTCGTGCACCACTCCCCGGAGGGGAACCGATGTTCCCGGCACGATTTCCGTGGGCGCAATGCGAGGGATCAGTGATTTGGGCGGAAGATACATGGTGTCCGTCATGCCCAACGGACGAAAGATCTTCTCCGTGACATATTCGGGGAGCGATTTACCGGAAACTCGAGCGACAATCTCGCCCAGCAACTCGAAATTGATGTCGCTGTAAACAAAGCGTGTATTGGGTGGTCCGGTGGGCGGGTCATTTATGGCCATTCGCATTCCTACGTCATGACCCGACCAGACCGGTTCCAGATCGATATCCGGGCGCATCCCCGAAAAATGAGTCAGCAGGTTCCGAACGGTGATGTCGCTCTTGCCACCCTGGAATTCCGGAATATACTCGGTGACCTTCTCGTTGAGGCGAACCTTTCCCTCTTCCACGAGCTTCGCGATTGCAGAAGTCGTAGCCACAACTTTCGTCAGCGATGCGACATCGAAGATCGTGTTAAGAGTCATTGGCTCTCGTCGCGGAACCAGAGCTCGATATCCATACGCCTTCTGGAATACGATGCGGCCCTGGTGTCCGATTACAATGACCGCTCCTGGGACTTGCCCCGCGGCGATCGCTTCCTTGACCACCTCATCGATTTCCGCGCCGCCTATGAACGTTGGCGAATGCTCGCTCACGGGCGCCTTGGACGCTGCAGAGGTCGAGCGCTTCACCGGCGCGTTCGCGGCAAAGGCGGACGATATTTGGGAGGCGAACGAAACACCCGTGACAAAAAGAACCAGTAACGATTTGTTCATTGAAGCTTCTGCGCGACTTTCTCCATGATTGCGGCTAACTTCAAGTCCAGCTCGGTTAATCCGCCCACATCGTGGGTGGACAGATTCACGCTCACGCGGTTATAAACATTCCTCCAATCGGGGTGATGATCCAATTTTTCGGCCTGGGTCGCGACCGCAGTCATGAACCCAAACGCATGGGCGAAATCAGGGAATTTGTAATCCCGGTGCAGCTTGCCTTCCAAGACAGACCATCCGGTCAGTGAGGCGAGCGCGGAGGACACGTCCTCAGAGGACAGCTTCGCAGGTCGAGGCATAATTCTACTTTACTTACTTAGACGTGGCGAAGTCAGGAAAAGGCGCCGCTTCCAAGCGGTTCGTATCATAAAGCAATGGCCGATCCGTTGCCCCGCCTGCGTATGAATCTAGATTTCATGCCTTCTCCGATGGAGGAGCATCCGGGATTGCTCATTCGAGATTCGTACGGGTATTCGGATAAGGTCCTGATCATACCGCCCCCGCTGGTGCAGTGTCTGGCGTGCTTTGATGGCGAGCAGACCGAACTCGATTTACGCGCTCTCCTGGTGAGGATGACAGGGGAACTGGATGTAGGCGGACTGGAGCAGCAGCTAATCGACAATCTAAGCACCGCCGGATTTCTGCACGACGACAATTACTCGGAGATGCGCGAGGCAAAGCACCGGGAATTCGCCGAATCCGAATCACGTTTGCCCAGCCATGCCGGCACAGCATATCCAGACGAGGCAGAAGAAGTAAGAACTACTCTCGATCAGTACTTTCGAGGTTCGGAAGCCGTGAGGACCGACGACAAGATTATCGGCATCGCGGCGCCCCATGTGAGTCCCTTCGGCGGGTGGCAGACCTACCGCAACGCATACAACGCGCTTGGTCCCGAGCATCGAGAGCGAACATTCGTGATACTCGGAACTTCGCACTACGGAGAGGCGGATCGATTCGGTCTTACCCGCAAACCCTTTGAGACACCTTACGGAAGGACGATCGCGGACACTCGTCTTGTGGACGAACTTGCGGCTGAGCCTGCAGCGAAGATGGAAGATTATTGCCACGCCGTGGAGCATTCGATAGAGTTTCAGGTGCTTTTCCTTCAGCATCTATACGGACGCGATATTCGTATTCTGCCGATTCTATGCGGATCGTTTGCTTCTAGCATTCAGAATGGCGGCTTACCGGAAGACAATGAATCGGTCCGAAGATTTCTCGACCGTCTTGGGGAAATCGCCGCCAGGGAAGGAGATCGTCTCGCATGGGTGCTTGGCATTGATATGGCCCACATGGGGATACGGTATGGAGACGACATCGTGGCCACTGCTGGAACGGGCGAGATGGAGGAGGTAGCTCGACGCGACCGCGGCCGGATTGACCGGGTGATTGCCGGAGATGCTCCGGGTTTTTGGGAACAAGTTCAGGAACGACAGGATGATCTAAAGTGGTGCGGGAGTGCGCCGCTGTATACCTTCCTTCGCGCTGTGCCGGGAACCAGAGGCGCTCTTCGCGGCTACGAACAATGGAATATCGACCAGAGCAGCGTCGTGTCCTTTGCTGCCTTGTCTTTCGCGCGATAGTGATTATTGTACAGTTGCCAACCAGTATCCTCGACGCGTCCGAACGTCCAAACCCTTTCGAGCAACCTCGACACGGATATTGTGAAACCCGCCCTCGTTTTTGTTGTTCGGGTTGTACGTGATCATGTACTGGTTGTGAAGCTCCCGGCCAATATTTTGAGCTGCGCGCTCCAAGTCGGACTGCGAAACGAAGGGCTCCTCTCGGCCACCGGTGTATTGCGTGTAGATCTCAATCGGATTCTGCACAAAAACGGCTTTGACGCCTCGGAAAATCTCGGTGATGATCGGGATGAAACTGACTCCGGGACCGCGAGCGCCGGTAAGCTGCGCGGCAGTCTGCGGTGTCCCTGGCAAACCGGCCGGTACGTGCCGGGCTTCCGGTGGAATCGGATCCGGCCTGCCCAGCGGCGTTTTTGCGGTGAATTCAGTGAAAACGCGCGACATATTCAGCGCATAAACGATGACATTCGCGAATTCCAGGCGAGTCAGCGCTTCCCGCGCGCGCCCTTCACTTCCTTTGTCCAACGATTCGCTAATCAATAACAACACGCGCCGTCGTTCTTTCGGCCGTTTCTCCAGCATGCGCGCCGCCTCGTTTACGGCGTCCGTCAGAACGCTCTGACTACTCCCGGGCTTCAGCTTCTGTAGCGCGTCCACCACTTTCGTGGAATCGGTTGTAAAGTCCTGAAGCTTTTGAATGCGATGATCGAATGCAATCACCGCGATTTCGCCGTTGTCGCCCGCCACCATGTTCTCCAGAAGATTTCCGATTTTCTGGATCTTCAGGCAACACTTTCTCTACCTTGTAGTCCGCCTGAATCGCAACTACTAGCGATACCGGCGAGATGACTTCCTCGACCTTGATCGTCTGGGGCTTATCGTTATCGTAAAGCTTGAACTCCATTGGCTTTAGACCGGTAATGTAAGACCCGTCCTTATCGAGTACGGTAGTTGGCGCAATCACTTCATCCACGCGCTGCTGGATCGTGATATCACCGCCGTCCTGCGCAAGCAGAGCGGCTGCTAACGCTGCCGCTATTGGAATGGCCAGTTGGCGCCGCATTGATTAGATGACGTCCTCTCCTTACTGAGAGTTTCCGTGCTCGGTCTTACCCTTCAGTAGATCAACAATATGCGGTATCACGTTTAAGACGCTCTCTATTGATTCTCTCGCGCCTTTGGGTGAACCGGGCAAATTCAGGATTACACAGTTTCCACACGTTCCGGCGATACCGCGCGACAGAATCGCAACTGGCGTTTTCTTCATCCCTTCCGATCGCATCCATTCGGATAATCCGGGAATTTCCCGCTCGATTACACGTCGCGTCGCCTCCGGTGTCACATCTCGAGATGCAACTCCCGTGCCTCCGGTTGTAAAGATCGCATCTATTTCTCCGGATCGAGCCCAGGATTGCAACTTCGATGCGATCTCTTCTATGTCATCGGGGACAACGCCGGACACAACAGACCATCCAGCCTTCTCCAGGATCCCTTGCACCGTTGGGCCGGAGACGTCGTCTCGTCTACTGGCGTGAACCGAATCGCTGACAGTGAGAACAGCGGCGTTCACCGGCGGAAATCCCCGCTCTTCCCACCTGTCTTTTCGAGCAGGTAGACGTCCTGAATCTCGATCGATTTGTCGAGCGCTTTTGTCATGTCGTAGACCGTAAGGGCGGCGACCGTAGCCGCAGTCAATGCTTCCATCTCCACACCGGTAGCCCCCGTCAGCCCGACGGACGACACGATCCGTACGCCCTGCTTTTCGATGGTTACGTTGACGTCAACATGGCTGAGCATGAGCGGGTGGCACATTGGAATCAGTTCCGATGTACGTTTCGCAGCCTGAATCCCTGCGAAGCGTGCCACTTCAAGTGGATTCCCCTTGGGATTCTGCGGCAGCTTACGAAGCACCGACGCTTTGATTCTTACGAATGCGTGGGCGCGCGCCGTCCGCCGGGTTTCCGTTTTCGCTCCGATATCGACCATGCGGGCTGCGCCCGAAGTGTCGTAGTGAGATAACGTGACGGATTTCGATTTCATCGGACAAGGACTCGTATCTGATCGCCGGCGTTCCAATACTCGCGGTCGGATTCCGCCACGAGAAAGGCGTTGGAGCGCGCCAGGGCGAACACATCTCCCGAGCCTTGCCACTTCACCGGCGTCACCGCTTCTCCGTGTTCGGTCAACAGCGCGGGCAGAAATCGTGTGAGTCCCACCTTATGGCGGAAATTCGCTGTCAAGCGTGAGCGCGAGAAAGGCAGTTTCGGACTTCGATCTCCCGTGAGCAACTCGATGGCGAGGCGTGCGAACAGCTCAAATGTGACCATTGTCGATGCTGGATTCCCTGGAAGGCCGAAGAAAAATTTCCCCAGCGCTTTGCCAAACACCGCCGGTTGACCAGGTTGAATCCGCACGCGCGTGAAGAAAAATTCCGCGCCATACTCCGCCAGCACAGGTTCCACCAGATCATACTTGCCTGCCGATACGCCTCCGGACAGTACAACCAAATCCGATTCGAACGCTCGATCCATAGCTTGTCGAAGGGCCTGAGCGCTATCGAGCGCGATCGTTTGAAACGCTACTTCGCCCCCGGCGCGGTTTGTCTGAGCGGCTAGCGCGAACGAGTTCGAATTGCGAATCTGATAATCGGCCGGACGCTCATTGAGGCTAACCAACTCATCCCCGGTCGCCACAATGCTTACTCGAGGCCTTTTATAGACGGAAACTGTTTCAGCCCCGACGGTTGCGAGTGCGCCGATGTGCGCATAGTCGATACGGACACCAGGCTCGAGGATAGTACCGCCGGCGGAAGCTTCCGAGCCCATCGGACTGATATTGTCGCCGGGATTCAGGAAGCGTTTAGTATCGATCAGATCGCCGGCTCTTTCCGCATGTTCCACCATCAGGACTGCGTCCGATCCATCGGGCACTGCAGCTCCCGTCATGATCTCAATGCACTCGCCGTCCTGAATTATTTGAGTTGACGGTTCGCCTGCCCGGATCTCTCCTATCACGCGGACACGGCCCGGTAAATTCATGGTGCGCACCGCGTAGCCATCGCGCATCGATCGGGGAAATGGGGGGTACGAACGATCGGCTTGGACGGCTTGAGCCAGAACCCGTCCCGCCGCCATCGCCAGCGGCACTATTTCAATCTCCGGAGGCGAGCAGTCGGCAACCGCACGGCGAACCGTATCGCGAGCTTTATCCCAGTGCAGGGCAGTCAATAAGACCATTCTAGGGTAGCGACTGAGATACTCAAGTTAATGCCGCACAGACTCACGCTCACCCGCATGGCTGAGCTGATTCGAGAGCGCAAGCTCTCGCCAGTGGAGCTTGTTGACTCGCATCTCGATCAGATCGAGAAACATAATCCGGCGATTAACGCCTTCGTGATGCAATTTCCATCCGAGGCTCGGGCTGCCGCGCGCCAAGCCGAGCGAGAGCCTTGCGATGGGCCTTTGCACGGGGTGCCGGTCACAATCAAGGACAGCTTCGATATCCGCGATCTTCCGACACTCTGCGGAAGCTGTTTTCGATTGGCGCATCGCGCTCCGGCCGATTCGACTGTCGTGACTCGCATACGTGAGGCCGGCGGAATTATCCTCGGCAAGACGAATTGCCCCGAGTTCTTAGCCAACTGGGAGTCCGACAACTACATCACGGGCCGCACAAACAACCCGTGGGATATCGAGCGCACAGCGGGCGGATCCAGCGGCGGGGAGTCGGCTGCGATCGCAGCGTTTTTTTCGGCCGGCGGAGTCGGCAGCGATGGCGGAGGATCGATTCGTGTCCCCGCGCATTTCACCGGCATTTGCGGATTGAAGCCGACTCCCGGGCGTGTCCCTGCCACCGGTCATTTTCCTGAAATTGCACATCCGGGCGGATTATTGGGCGTAGCAGGCCCGATGGCCAGGACAGTTGGCGATGTGAAGCTGCTCTTCGAAGTCCTGGCGGGATATGATCCGGCCGATCCGTTTTCCGCGCCTGTTCCCTTGCGGCGAGACGTCTCCTTGGACGGCTGCATCGGAGTAATGGAGCAATTCCTGGATTTTCCGGTAGAGAATGAGATGCGCGAGGCCGTACAAAAGGCGGCGCGCCTGCTTGCGTCTTGCGGATTCGAGGTGGACAACTATCGCCCAACCGGCCTGGAAGACGCTTGCAATACGTGGTGGTTCTTTTTTGGCGAGCTGCCTTCGCCTTTCACCCGAGAACTCCTCGCGGGCCGTGAGTCCGACGCGCACTGGACGGGAACGGAACTACTCAATATGACGGATCCCCGCGCAATGATCAGCGGCCGTACCGTGGTGGAGAAGCTTGAGCTTCGCGATCATATACGCTCTGTGCTGTTAAGGCAGATGCAGCGCTTTCCGCTTCTGCTGTTACCGGTGTGTTCCGTTGCGGCTTTTCCTCATCGGCAGCGAAACTGGCAAATCGATGGCCGAAGTCTCGGGCTGACCGATATCATGGCGCCAGCTACTCCGTGGAACTTGTTGGGGCTTCCTGGTCTTGTGCTGCCGTTGGCCTTCTCAGCCGATGCACTCCCTATAGGCGTGCAACTCATCGGAAGGCCTTACGAGGAGGAATTGCTGCTCCACGTGGGTGGCATTCTGGAACAGGCGCGAGGCCCGTTTCCTTCGCCCCCGGGATTTTAATGAGCTCTTCACAATACGAGGCAGCCGTAACCGTCCAAGTCCAACTCCTCCCTGACATCGCGCCGAAAGAGCGCCGCGATCTTCGGATTTTCGTCTTCATCAAATCCGCTCAATATCAGTCCGTTGGAAATCCTGTTCAGTTCCGGCTTTAAGGTTGCCAAAGTGGCGCTGTTCAGATTGCACACCGCCCAATCGAGCGATTTCGATCGAACCGAACGAGCAGAGCCTGTGAAGATGCCGATTGAATCGTCTATATTTTTTCTGGCGATGCGCGAAGAATCATGCTCGATGTCGCAACCAAATACCGGCCGTGCGCCGAGTAATCGAGCTCCGTCGGCGAGGATACCGGCGCCCGTGCCGACGTCGAGAACGCTCTGCCCGGGACGAACGTGTCGTTCCATGGCAATCAGGCATAACCGCGTCGCGGCATGTGTGCCGGTTCCACAAGCCATTCCTGGATGCATTCGCAGCTGCAGCCGACCTTCCGGAGCAGGGTCGTCGCGCCATTCCGGGACCAGATAGAAACGCTCGCCAACCGAAAACGGCTCCCACTGATCTTGTGCGAAACGAACCCAATCCTGGTCTTCTTCGTCACGTATGGACGGTTTGAAATCCGCAAATGTTCGAAGCAGCTTTTTTCGGTCTGCTTCCGGACCGAAGAAGGCTCTCAGCGAATGCGGCTCCTCGGTAATTCCAGTCGCCCCGGCATCCCAGAGCTCTGCTACCAGCAGATCGCGTTCCGCTCCTTCCACGTGAAAATATAAAGAGAACAACCGTCTATCCTTGCACTCGCTTGGTTTTGCCTATCCAGTACTTCTCTTTGAGCAGCAGCTTGCGAATTTTCCCGGTGCCGGTCTTGGGCAGGGGCTCATCGGAAAAGTCGATTCGGCGCGGCATCTTGAATTTTGCTAATCGGCCGTTAAGAAAATCGCATAGTGCCTGTTCCTGCAATTGCGAGCCGGGCTTCCGGACCACTATCGCGGCTGGTACCTCACCCCATTTATCATCCGGCGCGGCCACCACAGCGCACTCAAAGACTTCTGGATGCGCGCAGATTGCTTTCTCGACTTCGAGCGAGGAGATGTTCTCACCACCGCTGATGATGATCTCCTTCTTACGATCGACGATATGGATGTATCTCTCTTCATCCCACACAGCCATATCGCCGGTGTGGAACCAGCCGTCGGTCATGACCGCCTGCGTAGCTTCGGGTTCATCGTAATATCCGCTCATGATGTGGTCTCCACGAGCGATCACTTCGCCGATGCTCGTAGAATCGCGAGGAACATCCATTCCATTGGCATCGACCACACGAACTTCGACCCCCGGTACAGCCCAGCCCGTCATCGCCTGTCGCCCAAAGCGCTCGCGCACGGAAGTGTATTCGACACCGCGCTTCGGGCGGGCGAATGTAAGGACCGGCGCCGTCTCCGTCAATCCGTAGCCCGCGAATATGCGGCATCGAAAACGCTGCTCGAGCCGTTCAATCAATTCAGGCGATGATGCCGCTCCTCCAACCTGAATCTGACGCATAGCTAGACAGGTCGTAGGCGCTGACATCCGGAACCGCAAGGAGAGCGTTCGCCATGGTTGGAACGAGACTCATGTCTGTCGCCCGATGCTCGTCGATCAGTTTGTAGACAGTGAGCGGATCGAATCGCCGCACCATCACCTGTTTCACGCCCATCATCGTGGACGCGTGCGCGTGTCCCCATCCATTCGCGTGAAAAAGCGGAATCGTGTGCAGGTCGACCATGTCGTACGGCTCGACGTAACAGGTCGATACGGACATCCCATGGAGGTAGATCGTCCGATGCGAAAGCATGACGCCCTTTGGTGTCCCTGTGCTGCCGCTCGTGTAGAACAGCTCTGCAGCCGAGTTTTCATCGACGTCCATAAAGTCGACACGCTGTGGCTCACAGGCTGCTAATAGAGACTCATAGCCTTCATCGAGCCGAATACGTTGTTCCACCGGCAGGTCGGCGGCGATCTGGTCGAACTCCGTCTCGTAAAACAAAACCTTTGCGCCGGAATGTTTCAGGATTGCGCTGAGTTCGGAGGGAGTCAGCCGGACGTTCAGCGGCATGACGATTCCGCCCGCCATCGGCACTCCGTAATAGCCCTCGATGAGCTGATGCGTATTAAAACTCAGGTAGGCGACTCTATCTCCACGTTGCAATCCGAGTTTACGTAGGGCGGAGGCGAGTTGCTCGCAACGCGCGCCAAATTCGGCGTACGTTAATTGACGCTCCCCGGAAACGATCCCGATCTCTTTGGGAAATAAGTCAACAGCTCGGTAGAGGAAACGGATCGGTGTGAGCGGTACGAACATGGCAGGTCCTCGGACATTCTACTCCGAAAGAAAACAAAGCCCGCCCCGGCGTCTTCCGGAGCGGGCGTGTTGTTTCCTGCGATTGGTATTAAAAATTAAGTTTGAATCCCAATTGCACCTGACGAGGGATGTTGCTTTGCCCGAGCGGAATGGTTCCGAAGTCGGTGCGTGTCGGATCCGTGATCGGACCGGAACGTATCGGCGAGTTGAATACGTTGAACGCTTCCAAACGAGCCTGGAAGCTGTAGCGTTCGGTGAAGTAGATCCTCTTGTTGAGTGACATGTCCCATTGGGGTCGAGTTGGAACGCGAATCCATCCCGCTCGAAAAGGAGTTGTGCGGAGTGTGTTGTTTGTGTTCCGTAACCGCCATGCCGGATCGGAGCAAGTCGCATTCCCAGTGATCGGCGCAACACACCCGTTGAACCATTCGATCGAAACTCTGATTACTGAGTACCGGGTTTCCGATCAAGTCTACGTTCCCTGGCAGATCTACTGGTGTGCCCGATTGAATCGTGCCGATGAAGTTGTACTCCCAGCCTGCAATCAGCATGTTCCAGCCGCGGCCAACGTCACGGCCGATCAGGCGTCCTCGACCGAATGGCAATTCATAAACTCCGCTCAGGACAAGCCGGTGAGGTCGATCGTTCGAAGTGATAACCTTCGTCGTGGTTGGATCCTGATTATTCAGAAAGGCTACGCTCTCCAGGTTTTTCGACCAGGTGTACGCAAGAACCAGGGTCAAACCTTGGCTGTAACGTTTCTCGATACTGAGCTGAAGCGCGTCATACCAAATCTTTCCTATCGATTCGCCGACGAACGTCACGTCACCAAACTGAGGGTAAGGTTTCAAAAGCTGTGATCGCGGGACTGTCGCTCCTCCGAGACTCCCTGGAAGCAGGCCCGCGAACGGATTTGGAACGGATTGGTTGAAGTAGTTCGCATCCTGCCGGAATTGCGCAATCTGCTGCGCTGAGTTCACGTTGATGTTCCGAGCGCCCCCAGTCTGGTTATCGCCGGTGTTGACATCGTACGTCCGGCTCCCAACATAGGAAGCGTCGAGCTTTATGCTCCAGGGCAACTGATGCTGGACGCCAAAGGACCACTGGTGGGCCCGTGGGATCTTTCGATCCGGATTCACGAATACCGCGCCCTGACCTGCAAAAGTGGCGGGTCCGAGAGCTGTATTCGTGGGGCTGAGCAAACCATTGGGAAAGGGATTACTCAGCGAGTTCGCCGGGATGAACTGGTTGACTCCGCCTCCTACCGTCGCCGTATAAGGCGTGTCCTGAGCAAATCCGGCGACGCCGCCGAAGAAAGCTTGCGGCAGATAATAAATGCCGAACCCGCCGCGCAGGACAGTTCGGTTACCCAGCGCGTAGGCGGCGCCGATGCGCGGCTGAATGTGGTTGTAATCCGTATTGAATGCCTCGCGTGGCTGTCCGTTCACGCCGGCGAACAACAGTCCGCCTGTGAGATTTGCGCATGCGGGACAATCCGATGCGCTTGGCAGTCTTCGCCGCCGCGGCAAGGGCCGGATCGGCCGCCGTATAACTCCACCCGCGATTCATACGGTTATAGCGCTCCGTTGCTGCGCCTTCGACATCCCAGCGGAGGCCCAAATTAAGTGTCAGCTTCGGAGTGACGCGGAAATCGTCCTGCACGAAGAATCCGTTATAGCCCCACCGATAGGCCAGGCGGGGAGTGTACTGGATGATGCCGGCCGACGGATATCCAAGGAGCAGTGAGGCGATTGCGGAACCGGAATCGGCTTGCGTGATTCCGGGGTACCGAGTAGTCAGGTCCCGATTGAAAGTAAACTGGCCCCCACCGTATACGAAAGAGCCGCTCGCAGTGTTCACTCGAATGTCGCGGAAATCACCCCCGAATTTGAAGGAATGCTTGCCACTGACCCAGGAAAGCATCGGCTGAAAGCTGATCACATTACTTACGTTGTATCGCTGATTGCGAGTTCCGACGTCTCCGTATTGGTCGATGCTCAAGCGAGGTGGGATCGGATCGGGTCGTGCGGCAGAGAACGATGCGGGGAATCCGATGCTGGTGGCATCGAAGCCATAAACGTGACGGCGTTCCGCCGCTTCCGTGTAGCGCGTTAACGCCGCACGAAGGTCAAGGATCATGCTTGGCGAGAGGACCGTAAGCGCATCGAACACGGCATTGTGGTTTTCACGGATCAGCGGGTCCTGCGCATCGAAGAGCAGACCGGGCAACGCGAGCGTGCCCTGATCGAACTGCTGCCGTTGATTGTAGCTGTAGCGGCCGAAGATACGGACCTTCTGGCCAACATTATGATCCACTCGACCGAGCCAGTTACGGAACTTGTCCAGGCTGAGATTTGGGCTGGACAAGTAGTTGTTGAACCGGGCTGTCCCATTGTTAGGAGCCGGGAACGCATTCGCTAAAGCGCTGCCTACGGTATTGAGTCGATTGGCAGGAATGACATTGTTCGGAAATTGATCGCGAATGTATTGCGGATTATTGGGACCTGCAGGCTGCGAGGAATTGAAGTTGGGATTCAACCTCGTAGTCAGCGGATCGTAGATATTGATGCCGGTCGCGGAAAAATCGCCGCTACGCTCGGCGAGAGTCGGCACCGAACCCAGTCCGGGGCTCGGCGAAGATTCGCGATAATTTTCGAACGTAAAGGAGAAGAAGGTCTTGTCCTTGGCATTGTAGATCTTCGGAATCGTCAATGGACCGCCAAGGAAGATGCCGTATTGGTCCAACTTATGACCGCCGAGGTTCTCCTTCGTGACCGGGTCCACCGCATAGACCGGTCGGCCCGCGGCGTTGGCGGCAATATTGTTTGCGTCCCACTGATACCGGCGCATGAACTCGTAGAGGCTGCCGTGATACTGATTCGAGCCGGATTTCGTGGAGACGCTGATTACTCCGCCGCCCGTTCGGCCATACTGGGCATCATAGAAATTGGTTACGATTTTGAATTCTTGTGTCGAGTCCACTGTGGGAATATAGGCAATGTTCTGATCGCCGCGTGAGCGGTTGCCCTGGGTATCGGTGACGGCATTGTCGGGCGCGCCATCAATCACGAACTCATTGCTTTGCCGCACGCCTCCATTGATGGAGAATCGGGCGTTGTCCCCGTTGTCGAATGCCCGCGTGAACACCGGGTTCCCTGCAAATACTACGCCGGGCGTCAAATTCGAGAGCATGAATGGATTGCGGCCGTTTAGCGGAAGCTCCGTCACCCGCAGATTTTCGATCACCCCGCCTCGGGTCGCCGTCGATTCTTCCAGTAAGGGCGGCGCCCCAGTGACTGTCACCGACTCGGCGACATCTCCAACTTGAAGTTCGAAATTGACCGTGGTGTTGCCGCCGACCTGTAAAACTATGTTCTCGCGAACAGCGCGCTTGAACCCGGTCCCGGTCGCTGAGACAGTGTAGTTCCCCGGTTGAAGGAAAGGTATCGTGAAGTTGCCGGCTTCTCCTGTTGTAGCGGTTGTTTCTACGTTTGTCTCAGTATTCTTAGCCGTAACCGTCGAATTGGGAACACCCGATCCTGACACATCCGTTACCACCCCGGTGAGCGTAGCCCTAAATTCCTGGGCCCATACGCTGCAGGCTGTGCAGATGAGAGCTAATAACGCCTGTTTAAGTTGATCCCTGAGCATTTTCTGTTTTGTCCTCCTAAAAGTGGACATGACTTGAGACTACTCCCGTTTGAATCTCACTAAAACTATTGGTTCGATGCTTCCATTACTATGACGGGTTTAGTCCGAAACGGTTATTTGCTCGTCTCCGGAACTCGCGCCTTACAATCAGATAGATCGCTGCGCTGCTTCTTGGCGATCCCAATCAAACCATGACTTATCGCAGCATGCGGCGCATCGCCGCCATCGCCTCTCTCTTTCTGCCAATCGCCTTCGGGGATCAAATCGTTTTAGAGAACGGAGACCGGATTACGGGTTCGGTCATTAAGAAGGATGAAAAGTCGTTGACATTCAAAAGCGACGTCTTCGGGAAAATTACTCTGCCCTGGGAGAAAGTTCAAAGTCTTTCGGCGGACAAACCAGTGTTCGTCGTGTTGCCGGGCAAGGAGGCCGTCCTGGCGACGATCGAGCCGAAACAGGATCGCATTGAAGTCGCATCGGTCGATACCCGGCAATACTGTGAGCTTTCGGATTTACTTACGATTCGAAACAATGACGAGCAAATATCTTACGAGCGTCTGCTGGACCCTTCATGGGCCCAGCTCTGGGCTGGAACGGCGACCTTCGGCTGGGCCGGAGCTCGCGGCAACGCCAAGGCGTTGACGTTGAATGCCGGCTTCAATGCAAATCGCGTCACCAAAACCGACAAGACCGACGTTCACATGAATGCAATTCAATCGTCAGCGCTTCTGGATAACGAATCTGAGATCACCGCGCAGGCCATCCGCGGGGGCTGGGCGTACGGACGCGATATCGCTACGCGTCTCACCTGGAATGCGTTCAACGATTACGAGTTCGACCGCTTTCAGAATCTTGATCTTCGTTTTGTGGCCGGAGGCGGTTTAGGTGTTGTCCTCTGGAAAAAAGAGGAGCGCTCCCGGTTCGATCTGCAACTGGGCGGTGCGTACAACCACGAAATGTTTTCGGCCGCCGGCGATCAGCCAGCTTTCACGCGAGATTCCAGCGAAACATACCTGGGCAACGAGTTTACGCTCAAAATATCGCCGGTCACGTCCTTGTACCAGAACGCGAGAATCTTCTCGAATATGAATAGCTTCGGCGAGTATCGCGTCAATGGGGACATGGGCGCGAACACGAAGCTCACTCGATGGCTTACCTGGAATGCGTCGATCAGCAATCGCTATCTCAGTAATCCAGCTTCAGGCCGGAAGAAAAATGACTTCCTCTATACAACGGGGATCGGGGTGACGTTCTCGCGTTGAGTGGAGTTCGCTTGAGCCGCGTCAATCTCCCGCGGCCGCTACTTCGACGTCATCGCTCGCCGTAAAGTAAGAACAATCCGGATGGTGGAACACGAGCGCGCTGACACTCGCCTCCGGCTCCATCATCATGCCTTCCGTCAGTTGAACTCCGATCTCGTCCGGGTTGATCAGCTTCCAGATCCCCTGTTGATCGTCGAGATTCGGACACGCTGGATAGCCGAAGCTGTACCTTTTCCCTCGGAAGCGGGATGTGAAGCGTTCCTGCATAGTCATGCTGGGCGGGTCTGGGAAGCCCCAGTCCTCACGGATACGGCGGTGCACATATTCGGCGCAGCCTTCCGCAGTCTCGATCGCCAGCGCCTGGATTGCATGAGCCTTGAAGAATTCGCCTGCCGATTTTGCTGCTTCCGACTTCTCGCGAACGCCTTCTCCTGCCGAAACAACAAACAACGCCATATGGTCGCGCTGGCCGCCGGTCGGCTCCAGAATGTAGTCACTGAGACACAATCCGTCCTTGCGTGGCTGGCGTCCGAAATGGAATGTGTGGACGGGATCGGTTGCGCCTGCCTCAAACAGCCGAATCGAGTTGCCGTCGCGCTCCGCTGCAAAAAACTGCCAGACGGCGCGCGCTTTCATCCACTGCCGAGCTTCTTCCTTAACTTCCTCCATCTGATGGAAGAGAGCCAGGGCTTTCTCATCGCGCTGCAGCAACTGTTTCTCGAAGTTACCCTTGAAGCCCATGTGTCGCCCATACAGCATGTATGGGTTGATGTATCCCCAAATTTCCTGCAACTGGGGAAATGTCCGAACACGCCGGTCGACATAAGGAACGGTTGGGATGGGAAGATCGGTGCGCACCTTGGCGCTGCGAGTTGTTCCCGCATCCACCTTTTCGCCCATGTCCCGTTCGGGAAGTTTGGCGAAGTCGGAGTGCGTAGCTGCCGCGAGTTTCTCTTCGCGCATGGCCGGATCCATGATCTCGTTCATGATGCGCAGTCCCGTCATCGCATCCTTCGCATAGAACGTAGGCGCAGTGTAGGTCGGCGCAATCTTTCCGGTCGTGTACTTCTCCGATAATGCGGCGCCACCGACCAGCAGCGGCACCTCTACGCCGGCGTCCTTCAGATCGTTCGCTGTAACCACCATCTGTTGCGCGGACTTCACCAATAGTCCGGAAAGGCCGATGGCATCAGGCTTATGCTCCCGGTATGCCTTGATGAGCTCTTCGGGCGGCACTTTTATTCCGAGATTCACGACTTCATAGCCGTTGTTGTTCAGGATGATCTCGACCAGATTTTTGCCGATGTCGTGAACGTCGCCTTTGACAGTAGCGAGAATGATCCGGGCTCGCGCGACGGTGTCGGACTTCTCCATGAATTGCTCGAGATGGTTTACGGCCGCCTTCATTGCCTCAGCCGACTGCAGTACCTCCGCCACAATCAATTCATTAGCGTTAAAGAGTCGCCCGACTTCCGACATTCCTGCCATCAGCGGACCGTTGATGATATCGAGTGCCGGCAGCCCCTCGGCCAGTTTTAAATTCAAATCTTCGACCAGGCCGTCCTTCGATCCCTCGATGATGTAGTTGGCGAGCCGCTGATCCAGAGATTGTTTGGTTTTGACAGCCCTGACTTTTCCAGTGCGCCCCCGGAAGTGCTCGGCGATTGCCGCAATGTGAAATTGATTCACCGCAGCCTTCTGCTCTCGCGACTGCTCGCGCCAATCCTGAGGCGCATTCCGGAGAAGTTCTGTCTGCGGATGACCGGCCGGGATGTCCACCGGAGGGCTGTTGAAAAGAAGATTCTCCGCCAGCGTGCGATCTTCCGGCGGAATAGACGCGAAGCGCTCCAGCTTTTCCGCGTTTACGATCGCAAGATCAAGACCGGCCTTGGTGCAGTAATAGAGAAATACCGAATTCACCACCTCGCGAGCCGCCGCTGGTAAACCGAACGAGATGTTCGATACTCCGAGGACCGTCTTTACGTAAGGGATGTTTTCTTTGATCAGCCGCAGCGCTTCGATGGTCTCGACAGCGCCGCCGATATAGTTCTCATCGCCTGTGGCGCATGGAAATACGAGCGGATCGAGGATGATGTCTTCCGCCGCAATCCCGTATTTCTCCGTCAGCAACTTCACCGACCGTTGCGCGACCGACAACTTGCGCTCTCGCGTGAACGCCTGCGCTTGAACGGGATCCTCGTCGATCGTTCCGACCACCAACGCGGCGCCGTATGCCTTTGCGACCGGGCACAAACGTTCAAACTTCTCTTCGCCGTCTTCGAGATTTACGGAGTTGATCAGCGCCTTGCCTTGCGAGTAGGTCAGCGCAAGTTCGACGGCCTTCGGATCGGTGGTGTCGATCATGATCGGCGACTTAACTTTGCGGATCAGCTTCTCGTAGAAGGGTGGAATGTCCTTCATTTCATCGCGGTCTGTGGATTGCAGACACACATCTACAATGTGTGCGCCGTTGCGCACCTGACGGCGCGCGATCTCGGTCGCTTCCTCCCACTTTTCGTCCGTGATCAGATTTTTGAACGCGCGGGAGCCGATCACGTTCGTGCGTTCCCCGACGATAAGCGGACGGTTCGATTCGTCCGCTTCCACCAGTTCGATGCCGCTGTAATAAGCCTTGTGGTTGTCCGATCGCGTTTCCCGCGGCTTCTTTCCTTCGACCATCTGCGCGATCGCCCGAATGTGCGCCGGGGTAGTTCCGCAGCAGCCGCCGATCAGGTTCAGCCATCCATGGTCGACGAACTTCTCGAGCTGCGCTGCTAATGTCTCCGGCGTCTCGAGGTATTTCATCTCCTCGTTCGGCAGGCCCGCATTCGGATAGCATGATATGCGCGTATTCGCCATTTCATGCAAGGTGCGGATGTGGTCCGTCATAAATTCGGGACCGGTAGCGCAATTCAGACCGATCGAGAGTAGCTTGCGGTGGCCAATCGATGCATAGAAAGCATCGGCGGTTTGGCCCGCGAGCATTGTTCCCATAGGTTCGATCGTTCCCGATACCATGACGGGAGCTTCAAACCCCAGTTCCTTCTCGGCTTTTTCGATTCCAAGCAGAGCAGCCTTGACGTTGCGTGTATCGTTGCACGTCTCCAGTAACAAAACGTCCGCACCGCCTTCAAGCAGCGCCTTTGCCTGGAGGTAATAACCATCGCGCAGCTCTTGGAAGGTGACGTTGCGAGTCACTGTAATTGAACGGGTAGTCGGTCCCATCGATCCGGCCACAAATCGCGGAAGGGAGTCAGTCCAGTACTCGTCAGCGGCCTCTCGCGCGATCCGCGCTGCGGCGAGGTTGATCTCTACAGCCTTATCCTGGAGCTGAAACTCGGCCATCGAGAGCGGGTGGCCGTTGAACGAATTGGTTTCGATCAGTTGCGCGCCGGCAGCGAGATACTGTTTGTGAATCTCAGCAATTAGATCGGGACGGGTGAGACATACGTTGTCCGTGCAATTTTCCAGATGAGATCCGCCATAGTCGGCGACCGTAAGCTGAGAATGCAGAATGCTCCCCATTGCGCCATCGAGCACGACAATACGGGATGCTAAGGAATCATACAGCGCCTGCTGGCGACTTTTGGGATCTTTCATGGATGATTAAGCCGGTGTGGTCTTATATTTTAACATCCATCGCTATATGCATGATGTTGCTGACACTTTTGACTGGCCGTAGTCGTAACACTGTTCGCAGCTCAGGTGTCTCATTCTGAGAAAGCACGCAAACTTGGTTTAGGAGGAAGCGAGATGACCTGCAAAGACATAATGACCCCTAATCCGTCCTGTTGTGTTCCGGGCGATTCCGTTGCGATTGCAGCGCAAATTATGCGCCGAAACGATGTTGGGCCCGTCCTGGTTGTTTCCGATCAACAGGATAACCGCCTTGTCGGCATTCTGACCGACCGCGATCTCGCGCTGAAGATTATCGCGGAAGGTCGCGACCCGCACACAACCCGAGTCGATGAAGTAATGAGTCTGAATCCGGTCTGCTGCCGCGAAGATGACAGCACGGAGCAGGCGCTGCGGCTGATGTCGCAAAATCAGGTTCGACGCATCCCTATCGTCGATGAAGGCAACCGGCTGCGCGGCATCGTTGCGCAAGCCGACTTGGCCCGAAATGTGGATGAAGAGGATATCGGTCGAACCGTAGAGCAAATTTCGGAACCTTACCCGTCCTATGGGCGAGGTGAGCAATATGTTGGCCAGGAACAGCCTCACCGCCTGGGACGCAATGTGGCTTCGCGATCGATGGCGGTCGGAACCCTCTGCATGGGTATTGGAGCCGGTCTGATGTATCTCTTCGATCCCCTGGGAGGCTCCGGACGACGCAGGCGCGTCCGCTCCAGAACCTCTTCCATGTCTCACTCTTCTGCGGAGGCCCTGGAAACCAAGAGCAGACATCTTAGAAATCGTGCTGCCGGGATACTGGCGCTGGCAAAGTCCAGCTGGAATGCAAATGACGAGATTACCGACGAAAAACTCGTCGCGCGCATCCGTTCCAAGCTCGGGAGATATGTTTCTTATCCACGTTCCGTGCAGGTTACCTCGAACGGCGGTAACGTTATCCTCAGCGGCCCGATTCTCGCAAAGGAGGTGTCCGCGGTTCTTGACTGCGTGAACGCAATTCCCGGAGTTAAATCTGTCGAGAGCCGGTTGGAGGTCCACGAGACGGCGAACAGTCTGCAGGGCGGGCGCAATCTGCACGATTATGATGACATGAAGAGCGGGTGGTCGCCCGCAACACGTCTCATCGCGGGGATCGCAGGAGGCAGCCTCTTGTGGTACGGTTTGCGATCGCGAATGAGTCGGGAAGATCCCGGTGCCGTTTCCGAAACGACCGGTGCTAGCCGCCGTAGCGAAACACCCGGCTACTAGACTGTCACCGGTGTAGGGTCTACAGCTTCATTAAAACTGTATCCAAAGCCGCGGACCGAGCGGATCAACACAGGGCTCGTCGGGTTTGTCTCGGTCTTCTGACGCAGCCGAAGAATGTACACGTCGACCGTTCGGTCGGTCACTGCCCGGTCATGCCCCCAAACAGCATCGAGCAATTGCTCGCGGCTAAAGACCACTCCAGGCCGGCTCATCAAAAACTCGAGCAGACGAAATTCGGTAGCGGTGAGCGAGAGAGCCTCGCCGTGCAGGCGCACACGGCAGCTCGTCCGATCGAGTTCCAGTCCGTGGGCCTTCAGTACTCTTGCCGCATTCGCCGGGCCGCGAAATTGAATTTTGATGCGGGCGATCAACTCTCGTATAAAGAATGGCTTGATGATGTAATCGTTCGCTCCGAGTTCGAGTCCGACAATCCGGTCCGTCTCCGACGCTCGCGCAGTAAGAAAGATGATCGGGATATGCGCTAGCTCCGGGTGGCTCCGAATTCCCTTGCAGATATCGAGGCCATCGGAATCGGGAAGCATGATGTCGAGCAGGATCAAATCCGGACGCTCTCTCCGGCACAACTCGATGGCACCCTTGCCTGTCTGCGACCCTACGAGGGCAAACCCTTCTTTTTCAAGGTTGTAGCGAAGGAGCGCGTAGAGATCCGCGTCGTCTTCTATCAGGGCTATCTTGCGCATATGCTTAACCGAAGAGTAACCCGGTACTGTTACAGTTCTATTACAGATGTGTAAATTGCGGTTTACTCCCCGGCTTTCGACAGATCCTCCTGCGATCCGAGTGAGTCTCCCAGCGCTGCCTTAACGATGGACCGACCTTTGTAAGCCTCGGAAAATCCGGGTCGCTTCTGAAGTGCCACGGTATATTCGCGCAACGATCCGATCAGCTGCTCCGTTTGAAGGTAGATTCTCGCAAGCTGCAGATGCGCATCCGCGTTATCGTTGTTGAGTTCGTTCGCGGCGATCAGGTCTGCTGCGGCCTTGTCCCAAGCCCGGAGGGTGCTGAAGGCGAGTCCCCGATAGTAATAATATTCGGCAATCGTCGGGTTTATCTCAATTGCCTTGGAACAATCCGCAATCGCTCTGGTGTGATCGCCTGTCTCGTAATAAACGATGCAGCGGCGGAAATATGCTTCGAAATACTCCATTGGCCGGAAATTGATGGCAGTGGTGAAATCTGCGATTGCCTTCGGATAATCTTTGGCTTCCTGGTAGAGTTTTCCCCGTTCGAAAGCGACTGTGAACAAATTCGGACTTGCCGACAGGACCTCGGTGTAGAGCGCTAACGCTTCGGCGGCCTGATTCGAGCGGGCGTGCTGCCCGGCGATACTGACCTTACTTCGCAGCTCTTCAGGGATTTCGATGGTCGGACTAGCCGGTCCTTTCGGTCTTGTAGGAGTGAGGGCGGCTTTAGGCGCTGGTTTGGCTGCCGGCGGATCAGGTTTTGCGATCTTCGGCGATTCCTGCGCAGAAGTCAGTGCAGCCGCAACGATTGAAACGACAACCAGTCGATACCTCATCAATCTTACATCGCACCGAATCATCCGATTGTGAATCGGGCGATTCGGGCAAAATGGACTGTGAAAGACCTTAAGCGGCCGCGACGGTGCGCACTCTCACCAGGTCGCGCGAGTCAGCTGAGGTTTCCAACGGAGGCGAATTTCCGAAACGTTGTTGCAGAAATGCAGCTACTTCTTCCTGGAATTGCGCCGTAATTTCGGGGTTGTTGGGCGCCAGTAGCCGGTCGTTAACCCAGAATTCGACATCGTGCTCGTCGAAACGGAGAGTTCCGCCCACCTCAGGCTCCTGCTCGAGCTTTCTTGCCGCGGCGAGAGCTCCTTCGTAAGCCTGGGTAATCCGATCGTTGTTTGAGCCATCGAACGCGGCGAGACGGTTATACAGTAAGCCCAGCCGGTTCTTTCGATTATCCACGCTGTAATGCGCCTCATGACCGATCACCATCACACCCGGTCCCTCCGGGACATGAGCATAATCGGCGACGTCGATCAGCAGTTCCGGAAACGACTGCTCCCGAATCCAGCGATGAAATACGGGGATCAGATGCGGCCACTCCACCGTGGAGCCTTCGCGCGCAAAAATCTTGACGTTAATATGTTGAAATTCAGGCATTTAATGAGTGGCCTCAAACCGCTGCAACCGCCGGTTGTTGCAGGAGGCGAGCATAGACTGCGTGGCATGCCTCCAAAAACACCTGTGCTTCCTCAATGAACCGGTGCGCCTGCTCGGCGTTGAAGTTGTTGTTGCGGTTCTCGTGGGCCTCGAAATAATACTGAGCGAATTTCCCACCGACGAAGTCGTCCCAGAATAACTGGGTGTCATAGAGGTGCTTTCGGAAGCGCTCCAAGACCGACTCGGCATCCTCAGGGAATCCGATATTGCGCTGCTTCAGCAACGCGAGCGCTCCGTGAGACATCGCCGTGTAAGCGGTTTTGACCGCTGCCGCAACGTCGCCGCGCTCCAATTCCAGCTGCGCCTCGAACACCTCTCGTTCCGCCGCCGTGAGCATAAACTCTGCCGGCGACACAACCTCGCCCGCGCATTCGCCTTCGCCCAGATCGCCTACGCCGTACTCGCGAGCATCGCCCCAGTCCTGGTAGAACTCGGGCGCAACCTCGTGCGGAGGGACAACCATCAGGTCGTCGACCATCTTCTTGCACTCGGCTTTGCCGATGCGTTTGATGAAAGCGCCGAACGTTTCCCCTTGGGTTCGTTCTGCAACATAACGGCCTGTAAAGCGGTCGACCACGTCGGGGATCCGCTTTGACGGGACCGCGCCGATTGCCAGCCCATATGAGCCCGCGTTATGCTCCCATTCTCCGCCGAGCATCACCTGGAAGTGTGGTACGGCAAATCCGTTCTTCACGCGGCTCATGCCGTAAAAACCGAGGTCGCAGAGATGATGCTGGCCGCACGAATTGAAACAGCCGCTCACTTTGATGTGCAGACCTCGGATGGTTTCATCGACCTCAGCGCCGCGCTGCAAGAGCCGCTCCCGAAGTTCGGCCGCAAGTCCTCGAGAGGACGAAATGCCCAGTTTGCATGTATCGGTTCCAGGGCAGGAGACTACGTCCACAATGCTTCCGGCGCCCGAGAGTCCAAGACCTGCGGCCTTAAGTTCCTTGTACACAGCGGGAAGATCGGCCTCGCTCACCCAACGAAGAACGATGTTCTGCTCAACGGTGGTGCGAATTGTCTCTCGAGTGTACTTACGCGCGATCGTGGCAAGCGACCTCAACTGATCCGAGGTGATATCGCCGAGCGGCAGACAAATGGTCACGGTCGCATAACCAGCCTGACGCTGCCCGTAAACGTTCGAGTCGTACCACTTCTGAAACTCGGAGTCGGCCGAATTCTTGATCTGAAGAAACTGCGGCGCCCGGAGAGGCTGCTCGTCCGTATCAGGCAGATGCTGTAGATAATCCGTCCAGCGTGCTTCCGGTACCAAAGCTGCGCGCTCTTCCGCGACCCGGCGCTGAAACTCCTCGAACCCGATTTTGTTGATCAGGAACTTCAAGCGGGCGGTATTTCGGTTTTTCTTTTCGCCGTATTTGGCGAAGACGCGGCCAATCGCGAGGCACAACGGCAGCAATTCCTCTTCGGCTACGAAGTCCGAAAGCAGCTTCGCTTGCTGAGGCACGGTTCCGAGTCCGCCGCCCACGTAGATTTCAAATCCACGTTTGCCGTCGCGAACCACGCCGATTGCGCCGATGTCGTGCAGCCGGATGAGGCCGCATGCCTCGTCTTTGCATCCCGAGAACGCAATCTTGAATTTCCGGCCGTAGTCTTGCGTCCCGGGGTGCCCGAGCATGAAGTATGCAGTGGCTTTCGCATAGGGAGTGACATCGAAAGCTTGAGTCCGGCAGACACCCGCAATCGGGCATGCCGTCACGTTGCGGACCGTATTCCCGCAGGCCTCTCGAGTTGTGATCCCGACGGCAGCCAGCCGCCGCATGATGGTCGGCGTGTCCTCGATGTGGATGTAGTGGAGTTGGAAATCCTGACGCGTCGTAACGTGAGCGATCGAATCGGAGTACTCCTCCGCGAGTTCAGCCAATACCTCGAGTTGACGCGCATTCATCCCTCCGAAGGGGATCTTGATGCGCTGCATTCCGGGGGCGTGCCACAGCGTTCCCGGTCCTTTGGTGTCGGGAGTCGGATATTCGAGTTTGCGAGTCTGGATGCCGTCGTGCCGCTGGCCGTTATCGTATCGCTGGCCGTATGCGCCGCGGCGTAACCTGGTCTCAGCGAAGATCTTATCATCGATCTTGCCAGACTTTTTCAACGTGACTTCGTTATCGAAAATATCGACTTCGCGCGCGAGTTGAGGGGCAATCTCTCCGGCGAGCTTCTCTTTCCACAGGGGATTACTGACTTTCACGGGGACGCAACTCCAGTATGTCTATAGAGATTACCATATTTAAGGGCCTAAACGCTCGTGTCCTGCCGTATCTTCGCACCTCGGAAGAGGCTGATGTGAGTAGTAATTCAATCCATACAATAAGTTCCGGTGAAGGTCGCCCACGCAGTAGCGTTCTGGGTTGCTTTTGATCTGAAACCATATAGGTCGCGCCGATGCGACGCGGTTCATATCCGGCAGCATTACCCGTTTCAAATAGACAACGCCGAACGTCGCGGCGAGAACCGCCATTGCCACAGCATACTGCCGTTCTTTGTGCTGAGCGAGCCAGATGACCGCGCCTGTCCCCGCGATCATCGGCCCCACTGCGAGCCAGCTTGTGGCCGAGATATCGACTTGTCCCAAGCCGCGGGCGAGAGCTTCCGGCAAGGTCCCGGCAAGAACCGGTAGGACGATTAGAAGCGCAGCCGACAGGCCAAGCACCAGCCTTATGCTGCGAACCTCCGTCAATCTCACTCCTGCGATCACTGCAATCGACGGCAATAGCGGTAACAGGTACCCAGGCAGCTTGTTGGTCGCGGACGAGAAGAAAATCAGACCGAATGCGATCACCAGAAGCAGAAGCTTCCGGCGATTATCTTTGGTCGCGTGTGGAAGCAGAGCCAGCACCGGAGACCAGGGAAACAATAGGCCTACAAGCACTGGAATATAGAACCACCACGGCTGCACGTGCTGAAGGTCAGATGAGACAAAGCGGGAAAAGTGATGTTTCCAGATGAACTCGTTAAGGAAAATGCCTCCATTGCGGAGATAGCACAAGACATACCATGGAGCCGCAACTACAATCGTCGCGCCGGCAAGAATCAGGAGATCTGCCCATCGGCGGCCGGCAATCCACAACAGCGGAGCGATCAAGACCAACGGCACGAGCCCCTTCGCGAGCACGGCGAGTCCCAGGAGCACTCCCGCTGCTAACAGTCCGCGGCGTCCACCCGAACGAACCCAAGGCAGAGTAAGGAGCAGTGCCGCGGAAAACGTCGTCGCGAGTGGAATATCGGTCACCGCGACGTGCGAATAGGCAAGCCAGCCTGCCGAAGTGGCAAGAATTCCGCAACCGTATAGCGCTGCTTTTTCGCCGAATTCACGACGAATCCGATAGAAGAAGAGCAGAATGAATCCAGCGCTCAGTAAGGCGACAGGAAGGCGAGGAGCCAAGTCATCACTCAACCCCGCCTTGAATCCGAGCGCGATCAGCCAATAAAGCAGCGGAGGTTTTTCGAACCAGCGCTCTCCCCAAAGTCGCGGCGTAATCCAATCGCCGGAAAGAGCCATCTCACGGCCTATCGAGGCATACCGCGGCTCATCGGGGCCGAGTAGTCCCGCGGTGGTTAGCCCGTAGAAAAACAGCAGGAATACGAGCGGAGCGGCGAGCAGATGTTTCGCGGGAGAGCCGAACAACTACCAAGTATAATGGCCGCGATGCGAGTGACGGCGCTGATCGTGCTGGCTGCTCTGGGCGCGATACACGCGAGCGCTGCGACGGAGTGCGCCTGCGATCCTCAAAAACCGGAAACGATGGAAGCGCGTCAGTGCAGTCTTTGCCGGGAAGCCGAAAAACAACCTGCCGATCGGACAATCTTCTTCCTGAAAGACATCAATCCGCGGAAGCCGAATCGATGGCTTGCGCTGACTCGCGCGCATGGCAGCGGACTGCATCACCTTCACGATTTACCTCTCGAATCCAGGACAGCTCTCTGGACAGCCGCAATTGAGAAGGCGAAGTCGATGTGGGGGGACGATTGGGGCGTCGCATACAACGGCGAAAAGGTGCGGACGCAGTGTCACACGCACGTTCACATCGGCAAGTTGATGCCGCACATCGAAACGAATCATTTCATCGTGATCTCGAAACCCTCGCAGATTCCGGCTCCGGCCGGCGAAGGACTGTGGATTCATCCGGTTGGCGGAAAGCTTCACGTTCATCTTGGTGAACAGACTGCCGAGACCACATTGATGCGCTGACGCAAACCCGCTAAGCTACCATCAAACGATGGGATTCGACCAATATCACGAGCCACCCTCTGAGCTTTCCCAGGAAACCCGCACGTTCGCTCGCATGATCGTTTCAGTGATCGAGGAAGCGGAAGCGATCAGTTGGTACGAGCAGCGGATCTCAGTCGAGAAGGACAAGGAAGCGAAAGCAATCATGCAGAATGCGCAGCAGGAAGAATTCAAGCATTTTGGCATGGATCTGGAATTTCTTCTGCGTCAAAAGCCCGTCTGGCGTAAGATCCTGCAGGGCATCCTCTTCAAGTCCGGCGACATCGTCGAGAACGGGGAGAAAGCCGAAGACGCGGCGAAATAAGCCATCTCACTTTTCCTGGTAGCATAGGAGCGTGTTCGACCCCGGAACGCTGATCGCAAGAATATTTGCGGCCGGTCCGATTCTCTACGTTGGACTGCTGCTGATTTGGGATCCGGTCAGTTTTGTCAACATGACCGAGAATTTCGCCAACGAGTTCAGATCATTCGAAAACCGATTGCGCGGGCGGCACTACTCTGAGCGGTTGTATTCTTCAGAATCGGTGTACGTATCCGCGAGGGTTCGAATGACGCTGCAAGGCGTAGGGGCCGCGCTCTCGGTCTTGGCTCTGATACTCCTGATTGGCCTGTAAGCATAAGAGTTCCCGCGAGTAATGACCCGAAAACCCTTAACAAGGCGAAATGTGCTAGGCCTTTTGGCGACGACACAGGTGGCGCAGGTGTCTGCTCAAGTGCAGGGGATGGCATCGCGTACTGTTAAGCCGGCTCCGCGCGGCAAGGCTTCGGGAATTCCATTCGGAGCGCGCTTTACGGACGTTGCAAAACAGGCAGGCTTGAAGGAAATCGTAGTTTGCGGCCACACGGATCGATGCGATTACATTATCGAAACGATGAGTTGCGGGGCTGCTTTCATCGACTTCGACAACGATGGCTGGATCGATATCTTCGTTCTGTCCGGCTCGCGGTATGGTGACCCTCCACCGGACGCATCGAACCGGCTCTATAAAAATAATCGCGACGGCACTTTTACCGACGTAACGAAAAAGGCCGGCTTGTTCCGAACCGGCTATGCGTATGGCGTGACAGTAGGAGATTACAACAATGATGGGTTTGAAGATCTCTTTGTCACCTACTGGGGACAGAATGTGCTTTATCGCAATAATGGCGATGGCACGTTTACTGATGTGACGAAAGAAGCCGGCTTGTTGGAAGCGGGTCAGCGTTTCGGCTCAGGGTGCGCTTTTGTCGATTACGATCGCGACGGGAGATTGGATCTGTTTGTATCCAACTATCTGGTTTTCGATCCAAAGGCGATTCCGAGGCCGACAGAGACGGGAGCATGCAATTATCTTGGAGTGCCTGTAAACTGCGGTCCTCGAGGGCTTCCCTATGGTCGACATTCGTTGTATCGCAACAACGGCGACGGGACGTTTGAAGATGTGACCATGGCGTCCGGTATCGGTAAGGTTGACGGCGGCTTCGGTCTTACTGTGGTAGCCGCCGATTTCGACAATGACGGCTGGCCGGACATCTACGTGGCGTGCGATTCGACGCCAAGTCTTCTCTTCATCAACAATCACGACGGCACGTTCACCGAACAAGGATTGGAGCGTGGAATTGCATTGAGTGAGGATGGAATGGAGCAGGCCGGCATGGGGCTGGGCATTGGAGACTTCAATCTAGACGGCAGTCTGGATATCATCAAGACACATTTCAGAGATGACACGCTTGTCGCCCATGTCAACGATGGAAAGGGTGGGTTTCGCGACGTCACAACACGATCGGGTTTGGGAGTTGAGACTCGCTATGTGAGCTGGGGAGCGGGTGTCGCAGACTTCGACAATAGCGGCAGCCCCGACATCTTCTGGGTGACGGGAAACATCTATCCGGAAGTGGAGAAGAAGTTTCCGCGCATACCCATGAAGACGCCGCGAGTGCTTTTTCGAAACCTCGGCAAGGGTCAATTTGAGGAGCTGATCGGCCAAGCAGGGTCGGGTGTGGAAGCCGCACATTGCAGCCGAGGCTGCGCATTCGGAGATTTCGATAACGACGGAGATGTAGATATTCTCATCGTCAATCAGAACGAGCCACCGTCTCTGCTCCGGAACGATGTGACCGGCAAACACCACTGGATAAAGATCAAACTGCAGGGCGTCAAATCGAATCGAAGCGCGATCGGCGCGCGCGTTACGGTCCGTTACGGAGATAAGGTCCAAGTCCAGGAAGTGCTCAGCCAGTCATCCTATTTGTCTGCGAACGATAGCCGCTTGCATTTCGGTTTGGGTGAGACGGAGTCGGTTGACATTGAAATTCGGTGGCCTCTCGGAACGGTGGAGACCTTGAAGAATGTAGCGGTTGACGGCCTGATCTATGTCACCGAAGGCTCCGGCATCACGCGAACTCAGAAATTCAAGTAGCATGATGTCGCGACTGCCGTGTTTGTTTGCTTGCGCTATTTTAATGGTGGCGCAGAGTGCCTCCGTGGAGACGGCATGGGATCTTGTCGCGAAGGGCAGACGCACTGAGGCGGTTGCGGTTTTAAGGCAGATCCTCAAGGACACACCACAAAACGGCGAAGCACATCTGCTGCTGGGAAGCATATCTTCGGAGAGCGGCAATCACCAAGATGCTATTCGGGAACTCACGGAAGCGACGCGGTTAATGCCGCGTTACGCGATGGCGCATAACGCGCTAGGGGAAGCATTCAATACCGCCGGACAGACTGGGCCGGCCCGCGCGGCGTTTGAAAAGGCTGTTGCGCTCGATCCGAACTTCGCTCAGGCGCACGAGAATCTTGGACGAGTCCTGCTGGATAGCAACTACTTCGCTCCTGCTGCCGATCATTTGGACCGCGCCATTGCGCTCTTCGGAGATTCACCCGATGCTGCATACTCGCTCTATTTGCGGGCGAAGATTCACACCGAACGCGACGAACCTCAAAAAGCTCTCGCTGCCTTAAAGCGGGCGGTGTCGCTGCAGCCGAATTTTCCAGAGGCATGGTCCGACCTGGGTCAAGTAAGTAAAGGTTTGCTCGACGATGCTGGCGCGCTCGTGGCTTTTCAGCGATCGGTTCAGCTCGATCCGGAGAATGCGGTCTCTCAATACCGTCTTGGCGCCGAATACCTGCAGCAGGGAAAGCCTCATGAAGCAGTGCCGCACCTTCAGGAATCATTTCGGCTGAATCCAAAGAATCAGTCGACTTTGTACAGCCTGCAAATGGCGCTTCGCCAGGACGGGCAGGTAGAAGAAGCAGCGCAAGTTAAAAAGCAGCTCGCGGAACTGCTTCGGGATATCGACAAAGAAAGTCAGAACGCATTCGCGGCGTTGCGCTTGAATAACGAAGGCGCGGCGCTCGAAAAGGCGGGCGATCTGTCCGGAGCGTTGGAGAAGTACCGGAAGGCGTCCTCGCTCGATCCGAATCATACCGGCATTCGTTTGAATTTCGGTGTCGCGCTACTTCGAACCGGGAGATGGGCAGAAGGCTTGGCGGAACTGCGTGAAGTCTTGCGTCGAGAGCCGGGGAACGTCAAAGCACAAGCAGCGTTGAAGGATGCGCTGGAGCAGGCGCCGGCTCGAGTTCGGAGGGAAAGGAAAGAAAAAGTGGCGGCGAGTCTCCCCGCCGCCGATAGAGCTACGAACGTGGTTAGAAGATAATCTTCATCCCAAGTTCTACTTGACGACCGCTGACATTCCCCAATTCCTGAGTTTGCGGGCCGAAGGTAGCGGCCGGCGAGCCCTGATAGAGAGCTTGCCCAAACTGGGAACTGGTTACGTCCATGTTCGGATTTCCGCGGTTCAAGCGATTGATCGCGTTGTACGCTGCGGCCTTGAATTCTGTGCTGATCCGTTCTGTAATTTTGAACGTCTTGGCGAGCGTTGCATCCAGCATGTAATAGCTCGGACCAGTCAGATTATCGAACTGCAGCGGATTCGATCGGATTACGAACGTATTCGCTGCGATCGGTGAGAATGCCGCAGTATTGAACCATTGTCCGGGTGTCGGATCGGATACTGTCGGATCCTGGCCGTTGTAGTTCATCTTGCCGAAGCGCAAGAATCGCGCCGGTCGTATAGGTCGAAACTCCAGTGAGCTTCCACCCTCCTACCAACATGTCCAGAACTTTGGGCATGTGGCTCATGTAAGGCCGTCCCACACCGAAGGGCAATTCATACGTGCCGGCCATAATCAGCCTGTGGCGAGGCTGGTTGCTGTTCTGCCATGTCAGGTTATCCTGATACGTGTCGAGCTCGTTGAAGTACTGCTGGGTCTTCTCGCGAATGTACACATAGGAGCCCAGGAAGTTCCAGCCGTTGCTGAAGGCCTTCTGTACCCTGGCTTCGATCGAGTGATAGCGCTCTGCCCGCTCCTTGCGTTCCAACCTGATAAAGTCCGCCGTACTGCGGGTACGGAGTCAGCAGCGAAGAAAGCGGAACTGTCTTCTGATTCCGCAGCGGTCCGGGAACAATGTCGGGGTCAGGTAGTTGTAGAACGGATTGTCCACTGTCGTGCTGAGCGAATTCTGCTGCGCCACCTGAATCCGTGGATCGATGTTATTCAGCGCCTTGGTGTAGAGCTGATTCCCGATATTCATGAACCAGGAGAACGACGCCACCACTTGCCCCGGCAACTGCCGCTGGAAATTCACATTGAAACGATCGTTCGTCGCCTTCTTGAAATCCTGCGGATACCAAACAGGGGAGCGCCGCCCCGGCCGACGTTCGTCCCGGCCGCCTTTCCGCTGATCGGTATGAGCGGGTTTGCCGCGGGGAACGGATTATTGAACCCTTGTTGCGGAATGCCCTGCAAGAGACCGAGAGTATTCTGATACCCCTTAACTCCGAAGTAAGGCGGCTCGAGGAAGCTTACGGTCTCGAAGCCCGAAACTGGAGCCTGGTCCAGGTTGTACTCGGTGGGGGTGAAGTAGCGAGCATAGCCCAAGCGCAAGGCAGTCAGATCGTTGATGCGGATCGCCGCGCCGACCCTGGGCGCCAACGCGAGCTTCTGCGGATCCCACATTCCGGGATGGCTATCGTCGGTCCACTTCCAGAGTCCGTTGTACTTGTAGAAGCTGCTTCCGCCAACCAGCGCAAGAGCCTGCGCCGGCATCTGCGGCGGATTCGCCTGCATTTCTGGAATAGGAGCGGAAAGGTCGAGGCCTTGCGACATGTTGTGGCCCGGATCGTGCCAAGCCGTCTCATATTCGTTGCGCAAACCGAGGTTGAGAGTCAGCCACTGATTTACCTTCCAGTCGTCCTGGAAGAACATGCCCCAGAACTCGTTGCGCGGATCCGGGGCCGGCCCGCCGATCATCTGTGTCTGTCCGTCCAATGCGCCGAGCAGGAAGGTAGCAAATCCCGAACCGTTATGCTTCACATCGGGACTTGTGAAGGTCTCGGCAGTTACGTCCGCCGGGAAGAAGAAGTTTGAGGTGTTGCCGACGAAGCTGACGCCGTACCCGCGCCGGTGCTCGATTCCCGCTTTAAGGAAGTGCGAGCCGCGCTGATGCGAGATCTTCGCGTTGTAGGACTGACCTTCCGGCCGCTGATCCCAGTAGAATCCGCGTCCGCCGAATCCCGTTCCGCCGATATTGAGTTGCGGGAAGTAGACCGGTACGCCGGGGGAAGCGTCCTGATAGGCCTTGTACCAGGGATTGTTCGGCCAGATGGAGCCCCAGCCGTCCGGCCCAAGGCTGTCGGATACATAGGAGTCGATGAGCTTGTGCCAGCCGCCATGGAAATTGACCACGGTAGTGGGATTGACCGTCCAGACCACATCGCCCGAGACCTGGGTGCCGGCGCGAAGCGTTCCCGTCGGCACGTAAAGCTGCGAATTGTTAGGCGTAACGTTCGGGCTGATGTCCGTCGTGTGATATCGCCCGATGCGGCCATAAGCGCGCCAATTGTCGTTGATGTTGTAATCGACACGATCCGAGAAGTTGTAGTAGTTGTAAGTCTCGGTATAGCCCTGTTTGTAGTTATTTACGTGGGTGATATTGTCGCCTTCGCTGTTTGGATCCCAGAACTCCTTCAGCAGAGATGCAGCGAGCGGATCGAAGCGGTTCGAAGGGATCTTGTTCCCCGGAAATGGCGTGCGGGAGACTGCGCCCGTGACCGGGTCGAACTTGGTCGTATAAGGATCATAGATCGTTCGAAGTCCGCCGTCGATGTTGTACGACTGGGAGAAATCACCTGCGCGTTCCAGCGCGGTCGGTACGGTCGTGGTGAAGCTTTGCGGATATCCGACCTTCCAGTATTCCAAGGAGAAGAAATTGAAGAGTTTGTTTTTGATGATGGGGTTTCCGAGCGTGCCGCCCATCATGTGCTGCCGTGTTGCATTCTGACTGAATCTGGTGCGGTCCTGCTCGGCGTTCAGCCACGGATAACGACCCAGATAGAAGCCCGTTCCGTGCCAGTCGTTTGTGCCGGACTTCAAAGTCATGCTGATCAACCCACCGGCGCTGTGTCCGGATTCGGCGTCTGTGCTGTTTGTCGAGACGACGACCTCCTGGACTGCATCGGTATTAGGCGTGTAGCTGTTCTTCTGTCCCATGCCGATCGGACTGCCGTCGATCTGGAGGTCGTTCTTCAGGTTGGTGCCTCCGCCTAAGTCAACGCTATTGGCAGCCCATGAGTGATAAGGCTGCATTTCGCCACGGGTGTTAGTCGCCGTTGGCGCCAGCAGCGTCAGTTTGAACGGGTTACGATCGATGCGCGGCGTTTCGGCCACCAGTCTGCTATCGAGCGTCAAATCCTTGCTGCTGGAATTGAACTGAACAGATACGGGCGCTTCGGAAACGGTCACACTCTCCTGCACCGATCCCGTCTTGAGCAGCGCGTTGACGGTGACATCTCCGCGTGTCTGGACCAGGATGTTTTCCTGGACGAACTTCGAAAATCCGGAAAGCTCCACAGACACGGTATACGTGCCGGGATCGACCAGGTCAAACAGATACTGACCGTTTTCTCCCGATTGGCGAACCACACTCACACCCGTTCCCACATTCAATAAGGTCACGGTCGCGCCAGCGATAACCGCCTGGCTTTGATCCGTTACAACTCCCTGTACGCGCCCCCGGTAACTCTGCGCGGCGCTGGGAGAACCGAACAGCAAAAGCAGGCAGAGCAACGCGGCCATCTCGATGCCTACTCGAGCGAACTTCATAGATTGATCTCCTTAATTTGATCAGCGAGACTGCAACGGTAGGAGCAGCTTCATTGGGCTCCAATCGTCTTGATATACTTCTTCTAGTCGGTATTAGTTGAATTGTCACGCTCCGCGATCGAGCAAAACAAGGGTAATCTGAGGGAATTCTTAGTGAATTCACTAGTGAACGATACCTTGTTTTCAGACACTTAGCTAATGCCGTGTGCGAAGTCCAAGATGACTACCCCGAACCCGATTTTGACCGGCGACGAGCTCGCGCACGACGAGCGATGGGCGCTCGCCGTCCGAATCGTCGGTAGCCATCACTTCGGCAAGTCTGTTCAGCTTCGTGAGCTTCTGCTGTACCTCGCCAAGAGGGCGATCGTCTCGCCTTCTGAGGATGTCACCGAGCAGGAGATCGGCTGGCGGGTTCTCGGGCGGCGACAGGATTATAATCCGCAAACCGACAATATCGTCCGCGTCCAGATTCGACGATTTGCGCCAAAAAGTCGAGGAGTATTTCGCCGTCGAGGGAGCGAATGAGCCGCTGGTGATCTCGATTCCAAAGGGCAGCCACGTGCTGCGTTTTGACCCACGGCCTCAGCCCGCGCCGTGTTCAATCTGATTGCTGCACCGGCGGTTATTGCTTCCGAGCCTGCGAACAGGAGATTGCAAAAAATTGCCGCGGTAGTCGCGTTGACGCTTGTGGCGTTCTTTTGTGGCAGGGCATCTTCGAAGGACCGCAGCTTAGGGGCGGTTTCTGCGTCTAGCCCGCACGCCGGAAATCCGCTTTGGACGTCGGTTGTTTATCAACGATCAGCCGACATCGATGGTGATTGCAGACAGCAGCATCGTCATCGTCCAAAACGGCCTTCAAAAGAGCTTCACCCTCAATGAGTACATTGATCGATCCTACAAGGATCAGATTGAGACCGCGCAGAACCCCGGTATGCCGGGAACTTTTAAAGATGATTGCCGGCCGCCAGTACACCAGCCTGGCGGACGCCACGTTATCGAGCGAGTTACGTTCGATCGGAACACAGCTTGGCGCGCGCGTTGCAGTGCGCTATGCGCGGCACATGAATATCCGCGATTTCAATTCCGGGAATTACATTCTGATTGGAAGCAGCCATGGCGTTCCCTGGGTCGAGCTTTTCGAACCGGTACTCAACTTTCAATTTGACCGCATCGGCAAAGATCAGCGATTCGGCTTCCGAAATAAGCATCCTTTAAACGGGGAGTCGCTGGTCTATTCGAGCGCAGCCGTGATGAATGGGCCGCAGGAGAGCTACGCGACGATTTCAATGGTTCCCAACTTATCTCATAATGGGACTGTCCTGCTGCTGAACGGCATTACGATGGAGGCCACCGAGGCCGCCGGCGAGTTTGCGATCTCGCGGGAGTTTCCGACCGTACTGACTAAAGCTCTCGGCTCGGCTCCAGGCGAGAAGTTACCCTATTTTGAGATTCTTTTGAAGGCAGCTTCCATGGCAGGGGCGCCCCACAAAGTTGAAATCATCGCCTCGCGCCGGCTTAATCTCTAAAACGCCGGTCTGCGACAGGGAACGCAGGTTAGGCAATAATCTTTACAGATGAGCTTGCTCCAGATATCGAAAGTTCCGACGGCCGAGAATTCGGCCATCCATCTCCATCCGGCGGATAACATAGCTGTCGCTCGGGTACCTCTGGCGCCCGGCGCCGACCTCCGGATCGATGGACGTTGGCATCAAAGTGCTGAGTAACATTCCGGCCGGCCACAAAATCGCCGTAAAGCCTATTGCGGCCGGCGAAAACGTTATCCGATACGGTCAGGTAATGGGACGGGCTCGCGTTGCCATCGCAGCGGGAGAGCATGTCCACACCCACAACGTGGGCTTCGAGGAGCTTGTCGTTTCAATACCAATTTCCGACGGGCAGATCTGGAAGCCGCTCCGCTTCCGAGGAACATTCCCACTTTTCTCGGTTACCAACGTGAAGATGGCCGCGCAGGCACGCGCAACTACATCGCTGTCGTCGCCGCAAGTAACTGCGCCGCCCATACTGCCGAGCAGATCGCAGCGAGCTATTCGTTAGAAGATCTGCCACCCGAGGTTCATGGAGTGGTCGCCTTTCCACACGGAGAAGGCTGCGCCCACACCATCGGCCCGGATACCGAACAACTTCGCCGAACCTTGGCAGGCGTGTTGGACCATCCGAACGTGGCTGGAGCGATCATCCTGGGTTTGGGATGCGAAACGAATCAGATCGATCACTATCTAGGTCCGAATGCGCCAAAATCAGGCCGGCTGGTCGGATTGACGGTCCAAGGCTCGGGTGGCACACGAGGGACGGTGGAAGCGGCGCGAAAAGCGATCCGTCCCATGCTGGAGCGGGCTGCGGACGAGAAGCGTGTTCCCTTACCAGCCTCGAAGATTATCCTCGGAACGAATTGCGGCGGCTCGGATTCGTTTTCGGGTATTACCGCAAACCCGGCTCTCGGCTATTGCTCCGACCTCCTGGCAGAGATCGGGGCGAGTTCGGTTCTGGCCGAGACCACCGAGATTTTCGGGGCCGAGCATCTGCTCGTGCAGCGTGCCCGAAACCGCGAAACAGCCGAGCGACTGCTCAGCTTCGTCGATAAATACAAGAAGTATCTGAGACAGTTCGGCGGCAGCTTCGACGACAATCCATCTCCGGGCAATAAGGCCGGCGGCCTGACGAACATCCTCGAGAAATCCCTCGGCGCTGTCGCCAAAGCCGGAACCTCGCCGTTAATGCAGGCCGTGGATTACGCCGAACGAATCACTTCTCCTGGGTTCGTTTTCATGAATACGCCCGGCTACGATCCGGCCTCTTTGACGGGCTTGGCTGCCGGCGGATCGAACGTGATAGCGTTTACCACGGGCCGGGGTAGCGCCATCGGGTTCCCGACCATCCCGGTAATCAAGATCTCGAGCAACTCATTCACTTATGAGCGAATGCGCGACAACATGGATATCAACGCCGGACGCATCGCCGACGGCGACGCGGACGTCCGGCAGGTTGGCCGAGAAATCTTCGATACGATCTTGCGCGTCGCTTCCGGCGAGCGTACCTGCGCGGAAATCCTCGGTCATAAAGAGTTTGTACCCTGGCGCATTGGGCCGGTCCTCTAAATGGCCGGAATGATGCACGCTCTGGTCAAGCAGCGTGCGGGACGCGGCTTGACGCTGGAGGAACGGCCGCGCCCGAGATGTTCCGAGCACAACGTCATCGTTCGAATCCAGAAGACAGGCGTTTGTGGCACGGACGTCCATATCTACGGTTGGGACGAATGGGCAGCCAACCGGCTGCGGCCTCCACTGATCATCGGCCATGAATTCATGGGAGTAGTCGAGGAGGTCGGCGCCTCCGTATCTGATATCAAACCCGGCGACGTCGTCTCGGGTGAAGGGCATATCGGTTGCGGCCACTGTTTCTTCTGCCGCACCGGGCAGGGTCATATCTGCCGTGAGATGACGATCATCGGCGTCGATCGTGATGGCTGCTTCGCGAATTATCTTCTGCTTCCCTGCCACGAATGTCTGGAAGGTTGCGCCGGGGATACCTTCGGAAGTTGCCGCCATCTTCGATCCGTTCGGAAATGCGATGCATACTGTCATGGCGCAATCGGTTGCCGGAAAGTCGGTGGCGGTGGTCGGTGTTGGGTCTATCGGATTGATGGCCTGTAAAATCGCGAGTGTTGCCGGAGCATTGTCAGTGATCGCAATCGATCCCCAGCATCACAAGAGAAAGTTGGCGGTGCAATTCGGTGCTACCGCCGTGTTCGATCCTTCCGAAAATGGCTGGAAGACGAAATTGCTGACGCACACACGGGAATCAAGCGGGGTCGATGTCGTCCTGGAGATGTCGGGGAGTCGGGAAGGTATCCTCGATACGTTTGAGCTGGTCCGGCCCGGAGGTGAAGTGGCGCTGCTCGGGATTCCTGCCGCGGACGTTGCGCTCAATCTCTCGGAGAGCATTATTTTCAAGTCGGTTACGGTTCGAGGCATCAATGGACGGCTGATGTTCGAGACCTGGTATCAATGTGAGCAGTTCCTGCGCGAGGGAAAACTCGATCTGCGCCCCCTGATCACTCATCAGTTCTCGTATCGTGACTATGAGGAGGCGTTCGCGGTTCTTGAACGCGGCGAAGCAGTCAAAGTAATCCTCGATTGGACCAAGTGAGGCGCGTATGAAAGCTCGGAATCCTCTTGCGTACTTGAGTGATCAGTTGCAGGCATGGAAAGACGCTGGCACTTACCAGAGGCTTCGCCAACTCGAGTCAGCTTGCGAGCCGACATGCCGCTTCGATGGACGTGAAGTAATCAATCTCGCATCCAATAACTATCTTGCGCTTGGCAAATCACCCCAAACTGGTTGAGGCCACCATCGAGGCGCGCGTCGAGTATGGCGCTGGATCCGGAGCCGTTCGTACAATCTCCGGAACGATGTCCGTGCACGTTCGAACTCGAGGAGCGGATCGCGGATTTCAAGAACGTTGAGGCCTGTGTCGTTTTTCAATCGGGATTCGCTGCCAATGCGGGCACGGTATCCGCGGTCCTTGGCCCGGAAGATCACATCATCTCCGACGAACTGAATCATGCGAGCATTATTGACGGCTGCCGGCTATCGAAAGCGAAGATCCACGTCTTTCCGCACCGCGATACTCTCACCGCCGAGGCCAAACTCGCCGCATTGAAGAGACAGCCTCGGACGAAAGCTATTGATCACCGATGGCGTTTTCTCGATGGACGGAGACATCGGCCCGTTGCCGAAGCTCGTCGAACTGGCGGAGCGGTACGGAGCCATCATGATGATCGACGACGCCCATTCGTCCGGCGTGCTGGGCCGCAATGGTCGGGGTACGGTAGATCATTTCGGTCTCCATGGGCGGGTGGATATTCAAGTCGGCACGCTATCGAAAGCGATCGGCGTTCTGGGCGGGTATGTGTGCGGCAGTCGTGACCTGATCGACTTTCTGCATCACCGTGCCAGGCCCTTTCTGTTTTCTACTTCGCACCCTCCCGGTGTCGCGGCGGCGTGCCTTGCCGCATTCGATATTTTGGAAAACGAACCCGACCGCATCGAGCGGCTCTGGGCGAACACACTGCGATTTCCAGGCAAATCTCAAGCAGGCCGGGTTCTCCACCGGCAATTCGGAAACGCCGATCACTCCAATTCACGTCGGAGATGCGGCCAAAGCCTTCGAATTCTCGCGCGAACTGTTCAATGCCGGTGTGCTGGCTACAGGGATCGGTTATCCAACGGTCCCCAGGGAAAGGCCAGGATTCGCGCCATTGTCACTGCCGGCGCATACCTCGAGGCAACTGGACCAGGCGACGGAGATCATGTCAAGCGTCGCGAAGAAGCTTCAGATCATTCCGTAATGAATTTTCCTCTCACATTGAGTCAATAGATTGGTGAATCCAGTTCGGCCGCTGCTTCAGATACTGGAAATCGTCGAGCACGCGAAAATCACATTTCGACTGGGCGATGCGTTTCCCCGATTTGCGCGATTCGATTCTCACTGAGACGCCGCCATGCTTCGCCATCATCTGAAGGTGCTTAACGTGTTCCGGATAAAGTCCCATAAGGCGTGTTGCGGTTGCATCGACGGCTGTCGGGTTGTCGCCGGCGATGATCACCCGGCGGAACCGTCTCCCCGCGGAGCGGACCATCGCCTTCCATCGCCTCGATCCCATCCACGATTGCGAAATGGGGTTTCAAGGCAACATTGATGTCCACAATGCTGTTCTCGATGCCGCGCCAGTGAAGGATATTCTTGGGCCACCCATACTGTGCGCCAGGAACCGTTCCGAACATATTTTTGAGCGAGAGCGTAACACCGGCCCAATGGTGCGTCTTCAGCTTCGGGAGAGAAACGATAAGGTCCGCCCCCAGGAGCGTTTGTGAGAAGGAGATATTGCTTAACTTCGTGTAGTTCGATGACAGAGCGACGGGGCGGATATCATCGAGATTCAAATCGACGAAGCGGGAACGCTCGGTCCGGATCGCGTGTTCAAGATCGCTCTGTTCCAAAAGCAGTTCGGTGTCGCGGCAATGCCCAGGTCCCTCGGCCACAATCACCTCTTTGGCGCCAGCAGCGCGAAATGCGGCAATCGCGCCGGCTACAACGGCAGGGTTGGTATTGACACGCCACGAATCATGGTATTCGACCAGGTTCGGTTTCAGGACCACTCTCCAGCCCCGAGCGCGCCGCGCGACTTCGGGAAATTCCGATAATGCGCGCCCGATTACATCGGCGAGCGACTCCCGGTATGATCCGACGCGATAAATCCCGGTTCGCGCGGATTGAGCGCTCGTTCGGAAAGTCCCGCACGCGGGTGCGCCTGCCAACGCCGCTGCGGCCGGTACTTTCAGCAGATCGCGCCGGGTGATTGTCGTACCGCTATATCGCGAACGCATTGATATTTTCTTTCGCCGTTAGCAGCCATGATCGCGAGGGATGTGAGATGCGCCTGCCCTCGCCAACTGCCGTCCGCTTGCTGGCGCTGAATCAACAATTCCTCCAGATGATCGAGTTGCCGTCCATAGACGTCGAAGCAGAGAATCGTAAGCGCAAGGGAAAGCGCAGACGGAGTTCGAGGAACCTCGACGGCGAGCAAGTCGAGCGCTCGTCGAATTACAGGCTCAACTCCAGCAGTTCCTTGTAGCGCCATCGCCGCGAGCGCGGTAGTGGAGGTCATGGCGCTCAGTGCGACGCCGCGCACTAAGCGATTGCCGTAATTCCAGCCGCCGTCGGAACATGCGCGGTCGACAAGCAGTTGCTCGGCCTCGCGGACTCTTGTATGGGTATTTACTCCGGAATTTTCAATGCAATTAACGCATAACTGGTGGGCTCTACCCAACTGAACGTTCCTTCCATCCATGACCAGCCTCGAAGTTGTCCATTGATCTCGCTCGTTTTCGGCAGTTGTTTGCCGCTGCGGGACAAAAAAAGTTGGACAAGCTTGGCTTGCATGTCTTCCCGAGCGCGAAGCCGTCGGAGCGCAAGCAGTGACAGAGACATGGTCCACACAGGTTCCTGAGCCTCGGCGTGCCGGGCGATCCAGGCTGCAGTCGAAGGCGCAGGCGTGCCTTCTGCTCCGGTGGGGGCTAAAGCCATGGCAGCGTAGCAGGTGGGCTCGGGCGCGCTGGCGTTTCCGGGGAAATAGGCCCATCCTGCATCCGGATTTTTCTGGAATTTAAGGAAATTCCTGGCATTCTCGATCACTATGTTTCGAGACCCGACGGCGGCTGGAACTGAGGCTCTCTGGTTCACTTCTACCCTACAGGCTTATCGGCCAAACGGGATAGAAATCTTAGGGATAAGGTGAATGGCGGGCGGTACTAGTACATCAAGGACTTGTTTTTCAGAAGTCCGCAACTTATTCTCAAACAGTTCTCTGGAGTCGTTTCGTACCAAAGCGGCTCTCGCAAGACGCCGGTGGAATCTGTATCACGGGCGAATCGTGTATAGAACTCTCGCAAAATCTTCCGTATACCCTTTTCGGGAGGTTTGGGTTAGTTTTAGCAGGAGTTCTAGGGATTCTTACCAATTCGAGAATTCCGGAGGAAATGGTATTTTCATATTGCACCGTAATGTGCAGGGAGAGAGAAAATTATGAAGCAGATTGTACTTAATATTTTGAAAGATGACCGCGGCCAGGACCTCATCGAGTATGCTCTTATGGCCGGGTTTGTGGCAGTCGCTGCCGGCGCGATTATGCCGGGTGTCTCCAGCAACATCAGTCAGATCTTTTCGAAGGTCTCGTCGGTCATGACGGCCGCCAACGGCTCCTAATCAACACTCGTGGTATCTGGGAGGAAGTGCAGAACCAAAGCTTCCTCCCATCGTTTTAGATCACACCTTCCTGTTTCTATCCCCTTTCGAGCAACCGTATCTTACTGCCGATGTTCGGTCGTCGCCGGGCAAGACAAATCCGAATCGCTCTAGTCCTTTCGCGATCGGTTTTAGGTATTCTTACCTATTTATTTACAAGGCAGGCAATGATAGTTTTTCAATACAACACTGCGTGTTTGTAAGGAGAGAGAAACAGATGAGAAATATCTTAGTTAGCGTTTGGAGAGACGACAGAGGTCAGGACCTGATCGAGTATGCCTTGATGGCCGGTTTCGTTGCAGTTGCGGCGGGCGCGATCATGCCGGGTGTATCGAGCAATATCAGCGAGATTTTCTCGAAAGTCTCATCCGTCATGACCCAGGCGAACGGATCGTAAACAACAATCCGATTACTTCGCCGCCGCTTTGGCCGTTAGCGCTGGTAGGGTAGGCAGATTCCCTTGAAGATCGAACGGCCACTCCAATTCCCCAACGATGTCGAGGTTTGAATTGGCTTCGATTCGCTCCCGAAGATTTGCTGTCAGGGCTAGAAACCCGAGCTCGAGAGAATTCCGAATCCAACCGATCGTCAGTTCTTCCATCTTCAGTTTTCCAACGGTGGGAGCCACTTTCTCCAGACAAAGGCGATCGTTCGGAAAATGGATCGGAGTGCGGATGGCTGCCGGTGTGGACGCCGTCAGCGAATTAATCTGCGTCGGGTTCCAATCGATTTGCTTGAGCAGTCGATCGTGTACGACGTCAGCCATTCCCAATCCAACGCCATTCCGGTAGCTGTTTTCGCTAATGGACCGCAGGTAGAGCCGTTCGATGCGAGGAGCCGTGTCCCAGGGATTGTATTCTCCATGCACACTGCGGTTTACGACCTTGGTATCCATACCGGCGCCGCTGATGTTTTTCCAATCTCGTCGAGGATCAGGATGTCCAGATCGAACGGAATGCGGCCCATCCACGACTTCGTCGTTGTGAGCAGCTCCTCTTCTTTCCGCTCCATTTCTTCTACCTTGACAGCGGTGAGCTGGGCGGTATTATGATTTGCGTCTTCGAGAATTGCCAGGCCGCCTAATATCTTTCCAGACCCAAGCACCTGACGACCGACAGTGCGAATCACCTTCTCCAGTCCGAGCTTATATGCGTACGTGTGATAGCGCTGCGCTCCGGCGAACTTCCCAAGGCCGATCGCCATCATCTTGAAGAGTCCGCTCTCGATCTTGCCGGCGAAATCCGTGTGCCATTTCACCCGGCCCACGAGCATTACGCCGCCGCTCTCATAGGCCGCCCGGTCCATAAATGCTTCGATGCCGTCCGCGGTACAGCCGAGAGATACGACTTCGAGCTGACTTGTGACGGGGCAACCCATCGTGGATTCGTCAATTCCGTAGTGGGCCAGAACGTCGGCTTGCCCCTCTGCAGTGGCGGCGCCGTGACTGCCCATCGCCGGGAAAATGAACGGCCTGGGCCCCTGGTCTTTCCAGTAATCCACCGTAGCCTTCACGATTACGGAGATGTTTTTGATTCCCCGGCTTCCAACGCCGATGGCCACACGCGCTCCGGGTTCAGCTTCGACCCGAAACGAGCGCCTTCCAGTTGGGCGCGAACCTCACCCGCGACATCCTTCAGTCCACGGTCAGGAAAGTTCTGCCGGACGAGCAGAAGCGGAGAAAACTTCATTCCTGGATTATATCGGCTGAATCATCGATCCTGCCATTCGCGTTCGAGCATCCTCGAATACTCGCCTGACGCGAACAGCTCAAAGTCAAAATCTGTCGCTCGGATGTGCGGAAAAGGAGTTTGGGCCTGCTTACAAGCAAACATACGATCCGCGAAGTGGTGATAGTTCCGGATGAAGTCTTCGGTCAGCGTGGTCCGATCAGGCGCATCAGCGAATACCGCGTTCAGTCCCATTCCTCGAGCGAAAATGGCTCGATAGTCGGCCACGCCCCAGTTCTTGAGCTTTTCGCGAACAGGAAACGGAGAGTCCTCGACCAGCAGCTCGGCAAAACTCTGCCACTCGATACCCGATGCGCGAAGCGCGGGTTCTCGCTGCACGAATTCAGTACATTGCTCAATCCAGCGTGTAAGGTCTTTGCCGACGTAATACAGCATGCGAACTTCACAAAAGCGACCCTCGAGCAGGATGTTCTGCAATTGGTCAATGGTGAAGGACTCGTGAGGCAACAAGCCCTGAAGCATAAGGCTGGCACGGGAACTCTGCGCCAGCTTCTGGGGGCTGGAGGCGTCGGAGAACGGGTGTAGGATAAGCGGCGGGAGTTTCCAGACTCGATCTGCGATATAGGGCTCAGGTTTCATTCAGGTATTCTCATCGGCCCACTTGCTGTTGTTGCACGAGAAAAATCACTTTACTCCATCCCTAATAAACACAGTAGTCCGTATCTCCTTTTCACGATGGAGTATTAGCACATGTTATACAGAATGCAGGGCTCGTACTCTTGTCCGCAAAAATGAAAAAACTGTTGTCTGCTCTTCTCCTGCTCTCTGCTCTCGGCCATTCGGCTCCCACAAAGAAACCAAAATTGGTAGTCGCGATAGTCGTGGATCAGTTCCGTTACGATTACCTTAACAAGTTTCGGTCCTCGTACACCGGCGGGTTTGCGCGAATGCTCGACCAAGGCGCCGTGTTTACTAACGCCTACTACGAACATTTCCCGACCGTTACGGCCGTTGGCCACTCGACAATCCTGAGCGGCGCCACGCCCTCTATCAGCGGGATAGTCGGCAACGAATGGTATGACCGTGAGACGGGCAAACAGGTAACCAGCGTGTCGGACGCCACGGTGGAGGAGTTGGGCTCCAATGCCGGTAAGGGAGGCGCCTCTCCGCGGCGATTGCTGGTGAGTACAGTGGGCGATGAACTTAAAATGGCGAACGCCCGATCCAAAGTTGTCGGCATGTCCAGCAAGGATCGCAGCGCGATCCTTCCCGCCGGCCGAATGGCCAATGGCGCGTATTGGTTCGATGTCGCGAGCGGCAACTTCGTCAGCAGCACCTTTTATTTCAAGCAATTGCCTGAGTGGGTGACACGTTTCAACGAAAGCCGGGTTGTGGACCAATGGGCTGGTAAGAATTGGACCTCCTTCGACGGAAAGAGCGAAACGAAACCCTTCCTGAAGTTACCTGCGAAAGGCGAGAAAAACTACTACAACCTTTTGGACAGAACTCCGTTTCATAACGACTTGCTGGAACTATTTGCTGAAGCTGCCATAGAAGGAGAACAACTTGGTTCGGACGATGTGACGGACGTTCTATCCGTGAGTTTTTCGGCAAACGATCGCGTAGGGCACGCAGTGGGTCCGGATGCGCCGCAGGTGCGCGACATTGCGGTCTGGACGGATCGAACGATTGGTCGATTATTCGATTATCTGGACAAGAAGATCGGCGCCGGTAATTACCTTGCGTTCTTTACCGCAGATCATGGCGTCGCGCCTATGCCGGAGGTAATGCAGGAGCGCAAGATGCCGGGCGGCCGTATTCCCGAAGGCGCAGTGCTCAACGCAGTTCAGGGGGCATTAGCTACCCGTTATGGAGCAGGGGAGTGGGTAGTAGGCAAATCCGGTCCGGCGCCATATCTCAATCACAAATTGATTCATGAGAAGAAGCTCGATCTGGAAGAGGTACAGAACACGGCCGCCCAAGGCGTTCGCGAACTTCCGCATATCTATCGTGTATACACAGCCGCCGACCTTCGTCACGGTAATGCGCTCGAAGACATGGTGGATCGCCGTGTCCGAGCCGGATTTCATTACCAGCGAGCCTCCGATCTTTTCATAGTCTCCGAGCCGTATTGGCTTTTCGAAGCCGGTGGAACGTCGCACGGTACGCCGTACAACTATGACGCTCATGTCCCCGTCGTGTTTTTCGGCGCTGGAATCAAGGCGGGCCGTTACAACATGAGGGTTGCGGTGAACGACATTGCGACGACGCTGGCGACGATCCTGGATGTGGAGCCTCCCAGCGGATCCTCCGGGCGTGTCTTGACAGACATGCTCCAGCAGCAGTGAAGCGGAGAAACTATCCGATCTGCGCGGTCGTCTTCGCTTTTGGATGGTGATGCATGTCGAAGCGAGTACAAGATCAGGTAGAGCAGCCGTCAGCGCACGAGGACATCAAAACGGCCCGAAATCTTCCGGATGCCGCCAACGCCGAGGAGTCGATCGAAGGATACGCCTCTATCAACGGACTTAACGAACAGTCGGAGATTGCGCGACTGGCATACAAGCTATACGAGGAGCGTGGAGGTCAGGCAGGCGATGCGGACGGGGACTGGTTCCGGGCAGAGGAAGAAATTCGCCGCCAGCGACTGGAGCGGGCCTGATCCGTCACAATCTGACAGCTGTTCATGCCGGCACGCGCCGACGGCGCCATATTACTGAACAATACTGGCGGGGATGCCTCGTTAACCACGACGAGCACGTTCTCCGGTTTCGCCTGCCCCGGGGAAATCGCATCCCTGTGCGGATGTTATAATCTAAACTCATCCACGCAACTTTTGCCAACGGTTGAAGTCTGCGCGCGCAGGCCATGGATCTCGATCAGCTACACACCTTTCTGGAGATCGTACGGCTGAAAAGCTTCTCGAAAGCAGCGCAGACGTGCTACCGGACGCAGCCTGCGATCAGCGCTCAAGTCAGGCAACTCGAACAGGAGTTGAACTGCACGTTATTTGAGCGTCTCGGAACCCGCATTGCCCTGACCACTGCCGGAAAGATCTTCAGCGAGTATGCCGATCAGATATTGCAGCTTAGGCGCCGGGCGCAAGAAGTGATCAATGAGTTGGAGCGTGTTCCTCGGGGTGAACTGGTGATTGCGGCTAATGAGGCTAGCTGTATCTACGTCTTGCCAGCCGTGTTTTCGGAGTATAAAAAGCTGTTCCCGAATGTGCAATTGCATGTAGACCGCTCCTATGGCGCTCGCGTTGTCTCAGCCGTTATGGACAATCTCGCCGATTTTGGGATAACGCAGCTCCCCGTCCAGGAGAAAAAGCTCCAGGTCGTAAAGATTCACTCCGACGAGATTCGGTTGATCGTCCCCAGCGAGCACCCGCTTGCAGACAAAGAACGCGTTGATTGCCACGATCTCACTTCCGATCCCCTGCTTCTGCCTAAGTCCGGTACGACGCGAACGCGCCTGAACGCCTGGCTGGAACCTGTCGAGGACGAGATCCATACCTCTATGGAATTGGATTCGACCGAAATGATGAAACAGTTCGTCATGGCGGGGCTGGGTATATCTTTCCTAGCGATTTCGAACTGCATGGATGAACTGCGTGCCGGTCGGCTTGCCGCGGTATCTTTGGCTCCGGAAGCTATGGGCCGTCAACTGGGTTTGATTTACCGAAAGGACAAGAGCTTGTCGAAGGCCGCCCTCGGTTTCATTCAGGTGACTATCGATCATGCGGGTTCTCGTCATATCGAGAAGAGCGTAGCGGCTGTAAGCGAGGCCATTGGATAATCAGCCATGCCTCCTACGACTTACAAGACGTCAACCATTCTGGTCTCTATGGGCAGGCGCATGCGCGTTTTTAAGTCGATTGAGGAGATGCCAGACGGGCTGAAAAAGCGTGTCACTGAGAACATGTCCGGGCCAAATTCGAGGACTCTCGTTGTCGCGGACCGCCGGGGCCGAGAGTACCTTCTGAAAGCCTTGAAGCGCGCGGGCGAGGCATCGGTTGAAAAGCGCAAGAAGGTCTACAGCGACACACTTACCAGGAAGTGCAGAAAATTGAGCGCTTGGTGGGTGGAAATCGGTCTTATTACGATGCTCGGCGCCGCCTGTTGGGCGTTGTTTCGCTGGAATTAAAAAGCACAAATATTTTTTAAAATTCCACTCCGGCGTTCCGAAGAGATGATCGTGCAACGCAAAATGGAGATTCGATTTCAACCCGACCAACCGGTTCGCCTGGGTATTCTCTCGGACCTACCGCAGGCGCTCACGGCATTCATAGTCTCGTTGAATGGCCGAAATGCGGTTTTGAGAGTTCCGCAGGCGGTTCCCCCAGGATCAGCAATTCGGCTCGATCTGGATGACAGCATGCTGATCGGGGAGATATCCGGGTGCACCGTGGCCGGGGAGGAGCAGTTCGAGGTTCATCTCCAGATCAAAGAGGCGATTCCCTCGATGTCGGATCTCGCTCGCTTGGTTTCAGCTTTGATGTGTGAAGGAAGACGAGAGTCGGTGGCGGAGCGGAACGGCGCGCACACGGCAAGCCTTCAATAAGAACGGTGGCCTATCTCAAGGCCACCATAGAGGCTCCGCTTGCTGCCCAACAAAGAAACAAACCACTAGGGCTGGTTAAGGAGTTGTCGTTCGACCTCGAGTCGCGCTGGCGCCACCGGCCGCTCCAGGTTCGAGGGCTCGCGCGAAAACGTTCACATCGACACGACGGTTCTGCTTGCGAGCCGCGCGCGTACTGTTGTCGGACTCTGGCGCTACGCCAACACCGAGCACATGGATTCGGCGTAACGGCACCTGGTGTTTCGTTGTCAGATAACGGACTACTTCTTCCGCACGGCGCCGGCCTAGTTCCACGTTGTACGCCGCGCTTCCTGTTTTATCCGTGAAGCCCTGAATTTCCAGGACGTAATTGTTGTTGCCTTGGAGCTTCGCGACGGCGTCATCGAGCTTCTGCATCTCTTCGGGCGTAAGCTTCGATTTGTTCACTGCGAAGAAAAGGCTCTCAGTCGTAACATGCTGGTAATTATCGAGATTGCCGACGACTTCCGTCAGGCGGCCGCGAGTCTGATCCGCCATCTGTTGCGCGGCCCCAGCGGCTGTGTTCGCTTGCCCAGCCGATGCGGCGGCTTGATCCGCCTTTGCCTGAGCTGTCTGCGCAGCCTGACCCGCAGCAGCCGCCTTGCGGTCAGCTTCCATCGCCTTCTCGTCGACGCGGGAAACATTGTTCTCTACATCATGTAGCGCTGACGCCTGCTCGGTGGTGCGTTTTTCGACCGAACCGACGCGCGACTCGACTGGACCTACAGTCGTTCTCACATATTTCTTTGTTGCGCAGCCGGTGCTGAGAAGAGCCAGCACAGCCGCACCAAACAACATGGTGGGTCTCGTTTTCATTGAAGCGATCATTAATCTCCTCCCGGGCGGGACTCAATGCAATTACTTAGCCAGTGTTAAGAATCAGTGGCTTGCGGGCTACGGCTACCGATTCCAAAGCAGTTTTTACCGTACGAACGGAAAATTTCCCGAACGCGAATGCGTTGAGGATAGAAGAGCATCAACCCTCAGCGACCCTGTGTACCCGAACTTACTAGAGGAACGCCATAGCTCCTCAAGATCCCGGAGATCTGCGCCGAGTTCGTCTTGATTATCGCATCTAATTGACGTTTCAGGTTGGCGGAGCCCCGACGTACTCCCATAGAGATATCGAAGACAAACGGCAGGTATGGCTTACCGGCATCCTCCGGAATCGGAGTTACCTCCAACGGCATGGATTGCTGACGTGTGAAGTAGCCGGCGATCGGCCCCCATGCGATCGCAACGTCCACATCGCCTGCAGACACGGCTTCAATCAAACGTGCCGGCGGGTTCGGTTTCGCGTAATCGTCTGTGACCCGGTAGCCCGATACGTTGCGGATAATACCGCGCTCTGCGAGGGCGTGCACGGGTGGAGTGTTCGCGTAATCGTCTCCGATAATCTGAACGCCGACCCGAATCTTTCGCAGCTCCGGCGAATTCATCGAACGTCAGATGCAGACCTGAGCCTTTCCTCGTGACAAATACGTAGCTCGAGCGGTAATAAGGAATGGTCGTCAGGAGCATGTCCGACTCGCTCGGAACTCCGATGATGACATCACACGCATCAGCCTTAAGCGTGTTCCGAACATATCCGCGCCTTTGCGGCTGCCAGTAATACGCAAGTTCGGCATTCAGGTTCCGGGCGATAAGATCGGCTAGTTTGTTTTCGAATCCCTGCCGTGCCGCGTTGGAGTAAGGTAAGTTGTTGGGATCGGCGCACACCCTGAGAATGCGTTCGGCTCGGAGGACCAGCCGCGTCCGGCTCTTGCTTGCCTGAACAAGCGCACAGCAGTAACGCCACGCACCCGAATAGCGGTCGCATTTGAGAAGTAGATGCGCCGGGAAAATGACCTGTTTCGCCGATCCTAACAGCGACTAGCTTCCGCGACAGGCGCGTTGATCATTCGGAATTGGCTGACCGGCCCCTGATCCGCCTGCTCCTCAAGTAGTTCCAGTCCCTTGGCCGTTAGCATGTATTTCCCACTGTCTCCGCGCTGAATTCTGCCCGTTTCGCGCAGGTACCAAAGGCTGATCTCCAGATGTTCGCGAGGAACGCCCAAGAGTTGTTCTAGCTCGACGACCGTCAGCGTAGGATGATCGGGTTGATTCATACGCTTCGTGCATAGCAACGACAGAATCCCGAGGCGCTTGCGCTTCTCGGCTTCCAAGCCTTGGACGGCATTAGGCTGATCGAAGATCTTCCACTTCAGTCCCGTGGCGATCCGGTGCTCGACATCATACGCTGCCCGCGTCTCCGGATCGCTAAGCACGCGATACGCTTTCAGCACATGCTCGAACGTCTCCTTGTTGCCGGTTTCCTTGTTATCCGGGTGGTAGAGTTGCGCGAGCAGGCGGTAAACACGCTGAACGGTTTCGGGCTGAGCGTTAGGGCTAACCTGCAGTACCTCGTAGTAGTCTTCGAAAGATTCTCGCTGCATGTGACGGAATCAAGTATGTAGCTTCAATGAGTGGAGTACAAGTTACTTAGGTACTGGGAGGGCCTAAAAAACGTGCCATTTTGCATAGGGTTTTTATTCCTTTCGATCACTCGCGGCGGGCTAGCGAGTACAAGGCGGGCGTTGCGCGGATCGATATCACTCCGAGCGCGCCTATCCGCATGGCCGGCTACGCCGCCCGGGAAAATCCTTCTAACGCCATAGCAGGCCGCCTCTGGGTGAAGGCGCTGGCGATTGAGGACCGGAAAGGCAGCCGAATTGTGTTTGTTACAAGCGACCTGATAGGACTACCGCATAGTGTGTCCGATGTGGTCGGCGCGACTATCGAAAAGAGATTTGGACTCGCACGGAATCGATTGCTTCTGAACTCGTCGCACACGCACGCGGGCCCGATCGTCTGGTCCAGCGACCGTTTAGCGCCAGGTCTATCGGACGAGCAGAAACAGGTTGTGATGCAGTATCGCAACAAGCTCGTGGATCATCTCGTTTCAGTGGTAGGGGCTGCGTTGGGAAGTATGGCGCCTGCTGAAATCCAATTCGGATCAGGGCGAAGCTCACTTCGCGGTGAATCGCCGAATGCGCGTTGGCGATGAGGTGAAGATCGGAGTGAATCCATCTGGCCCTACTGACCCGAGCGTTCCAGTACTGAAAGTGAGTCGGCCCGACAATTCGACGCTTGCCATCTGTTCGGGTACGCTTGCCACAACACAACACTCGGTTCAGACAACCTCGCGATAGACGGAGATTATGCCGGCAAAGCGCAATCGGAGTTGGAAAAGCACCTTCCTAACGCGACAGCAATGTTCCTGATGCTATGCGGGGGTGACCAGAATCCAAATCCTCGCGGAAGCATGGAGGACGTCGGCAAACACGGAGAAGCTTTAGCCGCCGAGGTAAAGCGCGTACTCGGGCAAAAGCTTGATCGTGTGACAGGACCGTTCGCCACAGCTCTACAGATAAAAGATCTCGCTCTCGCCGAGCCGCTCTCCAGACCCGTACCGTACCCGGTACAAGCAGTCCGTTTTGGAAAGAGTCTCACGTTGGTCGCTCTGGGCGGTGAAGTTGTGGTCGATTACGCGCTGAGGATCAGGCGGGAGTTCCCGAAGGAGCGACTCATCGTGGCGGGATATTCGAACGATGTCATGGCTTATATACCCACCGCATCGATGCTCAAAGAAGGCGGGTACGAGCCGGTGACGAGCATGCGGTATTACGGCTTTCCCTCGCCTTTCGCATCGGATGTAGAAGAACGCGTGATGAGCAGCGTAAGAGAAGTGCTGCGGCGTGTGGGAGTTCGTTAATTCGCGGGAGAAAAATCTTTCAGCGTTGCGCGCCAATTGCCGTATCCGCGAGTTTCTTCTTCGAAGCAGATTGCGAAGTCGTAACACACGCCAGGCTGCAGTTCCGAGATGCGCCCCGCGAGATTCCATGAGCTTGCCATCATAGTGCGGCCGTTTTGCCGGATTGCTACCTTAAGGAGCTTCTCTTTGAAAAGGACAGGTGGACCCGCGAGTTCCGCATTCTGTACAGCGAAAACCGGTGCGGGATTTCCGCATCCGAATGGGGCAATCGCGAACACCTCGGATATGGCAGCGTCGTTGAGTTCGTTCAGGCCCAACACTGCATCAACCTGTATTGTCGGACAGAGATCCTCGAGCGTCAGCACGGATGCGGCGTATTGATTCAACTTTTGTCGAAATTCGGCCACTCGTTCAATCGGCGCAGTGACGCCTGCAGCCTGTTTGTGACCGCCGAATTTTGTAAACAGCTCAGGCATCGTTTCGAGGGCCTCGAGCAAATGAAAGGCGGGAATGCTTCGTCCTGATCCCTGAGCGAGACCCGTTTCCGCGTCTTCGCTCATCACGAATACCGGCCGATGATATCGCTCGACGATCCGGCTGGCGACGATTCCGATCACACCGCGGTGCCAGCCGGCCCCGGAGAACACGAGAGCGAAGTCAGTCTCGGTCACCGGCTCACGATCGCAGATTTCATGGATCAGCCTGACGATCTCAGCTTCGGTATCTTGCCTTTCCTTATTAAGGTCATGTAGCTCTGTCGCCAACCGAAGCGCGTGATCCTCGTCGGAGGTTAGGAACATTTCCACCACGTCCGCGGCATTCGACATTCGTCCAGCGGCATTAATACGTGGAGCTACCCGAAACGCAATCTGCCCTGCTGTCGGGCGCTCGCCTTCTCCGAAACCGGCAACGCGCAGGAGTGCGCGAAGGCCGGGATTACGAACTTGATGGAAGCCCTCGAGTCCACGCTTGACAATGATGCGATTCTCGCCGAGCAGCGGCACTACATCCGCGACAGTCGCGACCGCAATCATTTTCAGAAAAGACTCGGAGATTTTGCGGACACGTTCGGCGGGCCATTCGCATCCGTTGCAGAAGGGCTTGGATAAGCTTGAACGTTACGGCTGCGCCGCAGAGATTCTTCTCTGGATAAGCGCAGTCATGACGGTTCGGATTAATCACCGCGACGGCAGGCGGCAGTTCAGTATCGGGCAGGTGGTGATCGGTAACGATGACATCGATGCCAAGCTTGCGCGCATGCTCGACAACCGCATTTGCGCGAATGCCTGTATCTACGCTGATGACGAGCGCGACGCCTTCGGATGCCGCACGATCGATTACCTCCGGTCGCATTCCGTAACCATCGCGCATGCGATGCGGAACAAAAAATTCTGAGGCCGCTCCCGCCAAATCCAGGGCTTTTTTGAGGACGACAATCGAGGTAGTTCCATCGACGTCGTAATCGCCGTAGAGGAGAATCTTTTCCTTTTGCGCGATCGCCTGTAGCAGGCGCTCGACCGCCCGATCCATATCGCGCAACAGAAATGGATCATGCATACCGTCGATAGCTGGGATGAAGAAACGCGTTCGCCTCCGATGGCGTGCGATAGCCTCGATTCCACAACACGCGCGCCGTCAGCGCGTGCAACCCGAGTGCCCGGGCGAGTTCAACATCCAGGATCCTCGGCCGGCAGAAGCCAGCGCGCTCGGCGAGCAGCGGAAGCAGATGCAACTCCCGCCATCAGTTTTTGGAATAGTACCCGCTCAACGGGTTCTCGTCGCTGTCTTCCTCATCCTCGGGCATGATATCGAGCTCGTCGAGGATATTGTTCAGCTCCGCATACCATTCCGTCCGAAGCTCGAACACGTAGGCCAGATTCTCGTGTACGAACGAGAGCTCCAGCGCGCAGGTGAACCCGTCATATACCCGTAACTCTCGAAGCCGGCGTTCCGCATCGCGTTGGTCGTCGAAGTCGTATGCAGCGTCCTGCAACTCATCAAGCGCGCGATCGATGATCGATGCCGTGAACTCACGATTGTGAAACACAACGAGACGAACATCGAGTTGTTTCGCGACATTGAGGAAATCGCGAAAATCCGGATAATGGACGGTGTCCCATTCAATTTCCGGCCGCTCGAGCATGCCGACTGAAAAACCGTGAAAGACGACAAATCCGTGCGATTTTAAATAGGCTTCGATTTCCGACTTCAGAGTATCCAGATTTTGCTGCTGCATGGGAAAGACACCTCTAGCATCGCATGTCCTTAGCCGTCCACGGAATCGATATCAGGAATAGCGGCATGCCGCGACCAGCGTTTGTAGTGTACGTCAAATGAGATGGAAACACATTTGATTCCTGGAAGATTTGCGAATAAAGTTTAACGTGCCTTTGTCGCGCGTTTGAAGGTTGACTAGTAACTTCGACCCCCTGGCGGACATCTTTCGAGGTGACCTGACAAGTCAAGGCGGCCAACGGCAGCGGCCGCAGAAAGGAGATTCAATGAGAAGACTTGCACTCAGTCCCGTCGCGACACTAGTGCTAATGGCCACAACTCTCTTTGCAGCCGATATCGCCGGCAAATGGACCGCGGAAGTAGAGGGCCGCGACGGTCAAAAACGGACAACAATATTCAACCTAAAGGCCGATGGTGACAAGCTCACCGGGACAGTGTCCGGACCGGGCGGCCGTGAGTTCAATATCGAAGATGGCAAGATCAGCGGCGACGATATTTCATTCGCCGTGACCATGGAATTCAACGGCAACTCGCGTAAGATCGAATATAAAGGTAAAGCAGTCGGTGACCAGCTCAACTTGAAGCGTGGGGAGGGTGAGCGGGCACGCGAGTTCACCGCCAAGCGCGCTACCAGTTAACGCGCAATCTAAGTACGGTGGTTTCAACAGGGGCGACGCAATAAATCGCGAAGCCCCTGCTGGTTATTCAAAGAAGTGGACGCTGTAAATGAGTCCGCCAAACAGCAGTACGGATGCAACCGCAACGGCCGCATACCGGAGGAGCCGCTCTTTGCCGGTGCTTTCCCGATTGAGATCAGCCTTCATTTGGTCGTCGAGGCTATCGAACATGGATTAGTACCTCCTTCCCATGCTTCGCCCCGATTTTGCACTGGGTCCAGGAAAAAAGCAAGCGAAATTTAAGGAAGTTCCAAACCGGCCCCACTTCTTAGTGGAGGCCCATTCGCTCAAGCTTCCGGTACAAAGTCTTGCGTTCGATACCCAGAATCTTGGCTGCGCGTGACTTGTTTCCGCCCGCCGCGGCGAGTACTTTCCGAATCTGTTCCGCTTCCGTATCCGCCAGTGTTTCGTTGGAAACGTTCTCGGGTTCCATCGATGCGATCGCGTCGCGGACGGCGAACTCATCGATGCGAGCGCCCGCGGCGAGAATACACAACCGCTCGATCAGATGCTGCAATTGGCGGATATTACCCGGCCAAGTATATTCCTTCAGCGCCTTTAATCCCGACTCGGTGAGGCGAGCGGCCGTGCCGAATCGCTGATTCGATCGTTCAACGAAATGCTGCGCGAGCAGCGGAATATCGCCATGTCGCTCGCGCAATGGAGGCATTTTGATCCGAATTACGGCCAATCGGTACCAAAGATCCTCACGGAATTTCCCATCCTGAACGAGTCTATGTAGATCCCGGTTGGTAGCTGCAACCACCCGGACATCGATTTGTCTGGATCTTGGAGATCCGACCGGCCTTATCTCACGTTCCTGAAGAAATCGCAGAAGCTTCAATTGAAACGCCTGGTCGACCTCTCCGATTTCATCGAGGAACACTGTTCCGTGATTTGCCGCCTCAAAGACCCCGACCCGATCCCGGTCCGAACCTGTGTAGGCTCCGCGTATGGCGCCGAAGAGTTCGCTTTCGATCAAAGTGGGCGCGATGGCTCCGCAATCTACCGCAAGGAATGGCTGGTCGGACCGGCGGCTGTAACGATGAAGCATACGCGCCAGCAACTCCTTCCCGGTGCCAGTCTCACCTTCAATCAGAACAGTTGTCTCTTTGGGGGCCACAAGGGACAAGGTCTTGTAGATCGCCACCATGGGGCCCGAACTCGCGATCATTTCGGTCGGCGGAAGTTCCTCGTATTCGACTTCCTCGTCGTCTCCGTCGGGATCGGAGGTGTTTTCCGCGCGTTTTAAAGTTTCAAGGAGCCGGTCGAGTTCGAAGGGCTTCGCGATATAGTCGAAGGCGCCGCCCTCGGTTGCGCGCATCACGGTTTCCATCGTCCCCCTGCCGGTCATGAGTATGACCGCGCAATCGGGATTGGAATTCTTCGCCGCTCGTAACACGTCAAGGCCGGTACGTTCGTCTAAATAGATGTCCGAGACTACAATCGGATACGAGTTCTGTGCCAATCGCTGAAGGGCATCGCGAGTAGATGAAACGGCGTCAACCTCATAGCCCTCGAGTTCGAGGAATGTGACTACGGTGTTGCGGACCGAGCTGTCATCCTCGACGATCAGCAGACGTGGCAAATATTACCCCTCATTGAGAGCGCGGCCGTGATCACGATACCAACTTGGACACCGGCGCGGCAGGTATAACCATCGTAAAACAGGAACCTCTTCCCGGCGTGCTGGTCACCTCCATGCGGCCACCGTGATGATGTACGATTTGCTCTACAATTGACAGACCGATTCCCGTGCCGGCTTCGCCCGATGCTTCCGCCTTTTTGGTCCGATAAAACTTCTGGAAGATATTTCGCAATTCTCTTTCGTCCATCCCGATTCCTTGATCCCGCACGGACAGGCGCAGGCAATTGTGGTCGCGATTCACGGATACCGTGACTATCGTCTCCGCGGGAGAATACTTTACCGCGTTGGTCAGCAGATTATAAATCGCATATTCCATCAGTTCGCGGTCGCCGGTAAGCGTTGAATGCTCGAAATCGTCGACCCGGAACTCGATTTGCTTCCGCTCGGCCAGGGGCCGCGCCCGTTCCAGACACGGCCGGAGAACATCCACAGCATCAAACACTTCCGAGCGGATGTCCATATGGCCGTCGGTCAGCCGCTCGATATCGAGGAAGGTCTGGATCATTCGCGCCAGCCGCTTCGACTCCGAGTTGATCATTTCGGCCATCTGCTTGCGTTTGGCCTCGTTTAGGTTGTAACGCCCCATTAATTCGCTTGAGCCCTGAATCGCTGTAAGCGGCGATCTCATTTCGTGAGTCACAAAATGGATAGCTTGCTGATATCGCGCTTTATCGGATTCGGATTTTCGCAATTGCCTGCGGACAACGAAATATTGCCACGCAGCGGCGGCGAATACGGAAAGCCAGGCTGCCCACACCGGAGCGAGATACGGGAAAATGCTGTTCTTCGCAAATGCCAGGTGCGGCGTAGAGTGCGCGCCGACGACCAGGGCGAATGCGAGTAAATAAGCAGGCCAGCCGCTCAGAAAAGCAAAGGTCACGCCCGCCGCGATTGTAAACAGCAGACAGACAGCGACTACCGCGGTGGGAGAGGCCGGCGTCAGAAATTGACCGCGCGAGATCGTCTCATAGGCTTGGGCATGGATTTCGACGCCGGTCATCATCGCGCCGAAGGGCGTCATGAGCCGATCGTGGGCCGCAGTCTGGGCGGTGATCCCAATGAAGACAACTTTGTTCTCGGCTTCGGGAAAGGTGAGATGGGAAGCCGATACACGTGGAATGCCGTCCGCATAGCGAATGTACAGCGCGCGGCTGGTTTCGCGGCGTGCCGGCATGCTGACCGAGCCCACATCCAACGAGTGCAGCGATTCCTCAATCATCGGAATACCCATCCGCAGTCGATAGGCTTCCAACGCCATCGCCCACCGGCGGTCGTGTCCGGCGACTACTTCGAGCGGTATCTTGCGATTGACCGGGTCGGGGGAAGCGTGGACATGCCCAATCGCTTTGGCGTATTTCCGAAACGAGGGTTGAGGATCTTCCCACTTTTCACCCCCCGGGAGAACGTCGCTGCCAAGGACGAGGTTGGGTGTGGACGCGAGCGCCTTTTCGAGAGCTCCATCGTCCGCCGGGTCGCCGGGATCCGGCAAAGCAATATCGATTGCGACCACCGCGGGCCTGTTTCGCTGAAGCCGAATCAGAGCATCGGCAAGCGTGCGCCGAATGTTGCGCATGCCACCCGTCGTACTGAGTGTTTGCTCGTCGAATGCCAGGATTATCGAACTCGGTTCAACCGGCGCCGGCGGCTGGACGCGGAACATCCAGTCGTACGCGCTGCCTTCCATCCCCTCGGCCAGCGTACTCAAACCCGCGACCATCGAGATCGCGAAAGCGACGCCGAGAATCGAGAGATAACCGAGGGTGACCCTACCGGGCCATTGCTTTCTCGATTTCATTCGATTCCCGCGGCAGCGAAGAACTCAGCACCTTCGCGCCGTCTGCGGTCACCAGGACCATGTCTTCGATCCGAATACCAATGCCTTCCTCCGGGATGTAGATCCCCGGTTCGACCGTGATCACCATGCCTGCCTCCAGGGGCGATGCCGGATCGTAGGCGTCGTGCACGTCCAGGCCGACGTGATGCCCTATCCCGTGGATGAAGTAACGCCCGAGCGAATTGCCCTTCGCGTCCTTGCCGTGCGAGTCGATATAATCCATGGCAATCTTTTGCAGGCCGTTGGGATTCGTGCGACTTCCAAGCATGACTCCTGGCTTGATTGCCGCGATCACGGCCTTCTGTGCCCCGAGCACCACTTCATACAGTTCCCGCTGGCGCGGCGTAAATGTTCCAGTGACCGGTACTGTCCGTGTAATATCCGATGCGTACATCGAGCACTCGGCGGCTACATCCATCAGAAGTAGTTCGCCGGCGTCCATCCGGCGGCGGTTCTGCGAATAGTGCAGAATCGCCGCGTTTGGGCCGGAGCCTACGATGGGAGCATAGGCGTGCCGCTCGCAGCCCTGATCGAAATAGGTGTCGCTCATCGTTGCGGCAATCTGATATTCGCTCAATCCAGGACGGATTCGCTTCCATGCGGCGCGATGCGCAGCCAGCGTGGCGACGGTCGACTGTTGAATGAGAGCGATCTCATCGTCGGACTTTTTCATACGCAGGCGGGCTAGCGGCATGACTGCGGAGCGTACCTGTCGAAGCGGAAGCATCTTCTTCAACCCGTCAGCCTGCGCGGAATCCGGGATGGTATATACCGCCGAGGCCGATTCCGCCCACCTCGGCAGATTCGCCTCGAACGACGATACTGGAACAACCGACTCAAATCCCGTCTCGGCAGCCACGTTCGGGTCCCCGGGCGCCAGTTTGGGACCGGTCCATTGCTCCTGTTTCTTATCGCGTTGAGGAATTAAAAGAGTGTCCCCCGAGGGTGTCAAAACGAGAACGGCGTTCGGCTCTTTCCATCCGGTCAGATAGTAGAAATCCGGACTCTGGAAAAATCCGGTTCGCAGTTCCCCATTTTCCTGCTCTGTGGCGCCGAAGATTACGATGAGCGAATCCGGGAGCGCTTCCCGCAACTTCGCTCGCCGCCGCTTGTATTCCTCGTGCGAGATCGCAGGGGACGAAGCAGACAGCACGAGCGAGGAGAGCAGACACAATGCGGCCAAAACACGCATGCTTGCAGTATATCGACTGCCGGCGCGATCGGGTCTATTCTGCTACTCTTCTGTTTCCGGCTCGTCCTCCAGCCGCTCGGCATTGGCAGCGTAACGCTTCAACACCCGAACGGATGCGCCCGCGCTGAAACCGGCATAGCGCAATCTTCGGAACACGGACTGCAGTTTTCGATTGTCCTGTAACAACTCACCGAGATTCCGATTGCGATACTTCCGATCAAGATACGCCTCGATTTGCTGAATTTCGTCCGTGGACTCGAACGCCTGCTTTACGGCATCGCCGGCGACGTTCGGGGCCACGCGCCGCTGCCGAAGATCGCGCAGCACCCGCATCGCGCCGAATCCTTCGTTGTCTCGGCGCCAGGCGGCATAATTTTCGGCGAAACGGGTGTCATTCAAGTAGCCGTAATCACGCAATTTTGCGATTGTCAGCTCGACATCTGCGTCAATTTCCGCGCGGTTTTTGAGCTTCTGACGGACTTCTCCGGTTGACAGAGCGCGCCCGCCCAACAGCTTGAGCGAGTAGCTCCATAACCCATCCGCATCCAGCTTTTTCGATGGACGTTTCCCCAGCATTCCGCTGCGATTCTAACAGGCGTGGAACCTCTTGGACGCTATGGCATCTACTGCTATGCTGAGACTGGCGTTAACGAACTCTCACCGAAGGAGATAAGACATGGACGACAGCAAGGGTCTATCGTACTTCCTGCTTGGGCTTGGCATCGGCGTGGCGGTCGGTATTGTGTTTGCGCCGATGTCGGGCGAAGAAACGCGGGCGCGTGTCCGGAGCAGAGCCCTGGAAGGTGGCGAATACCTTCGCAGACGCGGCGATGAACTGCGGGAAACGGCAGGCGACTTGGTAGATCGCGGCAAGACGCGCGGTGAGCCGCCAGCGGGAACAGTTAAATGCTGCTGTCGAGGCGGGCAGGCAGGCGTATCGGGAGACGATCTCCGAAGCAATCGGATCGCAAGGTTCGCCGAATCCTGAGGGCGTTTAGCCCAATTGTTTTCGGGGTGGTCGCCGTTAGAGGAGCTCTATGAACCAGGAAATGCTGCTGGCTGTGATGACGTTCTTCGTTGCGATCTCAGGGCTCGCACTATTGATTCAGGCTTTTCTCCTGTACCGGATTTATCGGACCACCAGAGCCATTCGGAATGAGGCGCTGTCCATCCTGCCCCAGGCTAAGTCGATTCTGGCCAAGGCAGAGACGACTCTGGACGACAGCCGGAAACACATCGTTGAGATCACTGCGAAGGCCAACCAAATGATGGACATTGGCAAATCGCAATTGATGAAACTCGACGAGGTAATTACGGATGCGAGCAGCCGCGCAAAGGTGCAATTGGAACGAGCGGAATTGGTAGTAGATGACACGATGAGCCGCGTGCATCACTCGGTTACGAGTGTGCACAACGGTATCATCAGGCCGATTCGCGAGATCCAAGGGATTGCCACCGGAGTCCGTACGGCGCTAGAGCATTTCGTTCGCGGCCAGCGTCCCAGCGTTGCGCAGGCTACCCAGGACGACGAGATGTTTATTTGATTCAGAAGGACGCTCGTCCGAGCGTCCTTGGATTCCTTAAGTCTTCAAATTCTCACTGGACCAGCATTCGCCGCACCGCAGAATGTCACAGCGAACACCCTCCCGCTTGGTGGATTCGGCGAAATTCTCCACCGGAGCGGTATTGAACTCGAACATATCGTAGTGCATTGGGATTACTCGCTTCGCGCCGATCTGTTTGCCTAGCCAAGCTGCTTCCGCGGCATTGAGATTGCCCGCGACTCGCCTTTCCGGCGCCGCTCCGTTGATCGGCAGCAGCGCGACGTCGATCCGAAACGGACGCAGTCGTTTCACGATGCCGTCATATAGCATCGTGTCGCCCGCCTGATAAACCGTCCACGGACCCAGCTTGGCGACATATCCGAGATACTTGCAGCGGCCCTTGCCATCCCTATCGACCTGCTCATGGGCGGCTGGAACAGCAGAGATCGTAAACGCTCCGGCTTCGACGGATTCGCCGTCGTTCAAGCCTATCGGCCAGGCGGGGTCGCAGCTCAACCGCCCGGCGACAAATTCGCGATTCGCCTCGGGGATTACGAATTTCATGCCAGGATTGGCGGATCGCAATGCATTCAGGGTCTCTGCATCGAGGTGGTCAGTGTGATTGTGACTTGACGTGCAAACATCAATGAACGTCAGCCGAGCCGGGTCAACGACGAGCTCGGTCATTCGGACGTGCGGCTTGTCGGTGTTGGCATACTTCCTGGTCAGCGAGTCCGAAAGATAAGGATCGAACAATAAGTGTTCGCCCTTCCACTGCAGCAGGAACCCGCTCTGTCCCAGCCACCACAATCGAAAATGATGATCGTTACGGTTTGCCGTGCGAATGTCGGCCAGCAGTGCTTCACCTTTCAGGGCCGGCTGGATCACGAGGCCCCGATTTCCTTTCGCATAATCGCGGCGCCTTCCACCATCGAACGTAGTTTCCGCCTCGCCGCCCACCGTGCCGTTTGGCTCAAACCACAATCGGGCGCGAAGGCTAACCGGTCAGGCGGCGCATATTGCAGGCACCTGCGAACCCGATCGGCCACATCTTCCGGCGTCTCGATGTAGTAGCTCTTCACGTCGATAACGCCGACCGCCACATTCATTTTCTGCGAGACCGTCTCGATGCATTCGAGTTCGGCAAACTCCCGGCTTGCCATCTCGAGGTGCATTTCATCGACATGAAAATCGAGAAACGCCGGAAACATCGGAGCGTATTGGCGAGGGCCGACCGCGCGCGCTCTGATAATTGCCGAAGCAGAGATGGGTCGTGAGACGGACTGTGCCCACCACGGGTTCTACTGTGTCGTTGAAGATACGAACGAACCGGTTCGGATCTTCACGATAGGCATAGCAACTCATCGAAGGCTCGTCTACCGTGATCTCGCGGACAGCCGGCCTCTGCGAGAGCTTCTAGTTCGCCCTCACGATCGGCAACAGCGCCTCCGTGAGCGCCCATCGATCCGGGTACTGAGCGTTGGGCAGCAACCTGCCGCTAAGGGTATACGGTCCGGGAATGCTGACTTTGATCGCCTGACCTTTTGGCGCAAGGCGCGCCAGTCTCCGATATTCGTCAACGGAGCCGAGCCCACGAGGCGCCCGCAATTCACCCGTAACCTCATGTTTGCCGCGCTGATCGTGCGCCGGTGGCCCGAAGCGGCGGGCGGGAGCGGGTTCCATCGCAATTCCCTCCAGATAGCCGTAAAAGGAGAGGTTGAAGTCGAGCCGGGTCTGTTCGCCGTCCGAGATCACGTCGAGACCGGCTTCGACCTGATCCGCAATAGCGATCCTGGTTGCGTCGTCGATCACTTCCGCCAGGTCGTCCTTGCCGAACTGATCCAGATGCTGGGACGCAAACTCCAGCCACCCCGGAAATGGATAACTTCCCACGACTGTCGTTCGTAACGGCTGGACCTTCATCAGCTTCGTACCCGGATCCACTTGCCTTTGCGCATCGATTCGTATCCGGCATCCAAACGCAGTTCACAATGTAGCCGTCTTCGTAAGTCTCACGAGGTTCACACCCGTCGCGCACACATTCCACGAAATGTCGCATTTCCGCCTGATACCCATACGCGAACGCCTCCTCCGGCAACGGACGCGTCCAGCCGAAACTCAGGTCTGCCTTCTCGATCACGTAGCCGGCCGGCTTCGGAGTGAAGGATTGTATCGGAGTGCCTCGAGTGACATCGGTGAAGATCGATCCTTCCGATCCATGGATTTCATTTCGCAGATCCAGGCCGCCTTTCGTGGTCCATGAAAGTTCGCAGTGGCCGATACCGCCGCTTTCGAACTTCAGGACCAACAGCGCGTTGTCCTCGCCTTTCGTGCGATCTCGATGGACGAGCGTGGCGCCCCACGCCATCACTTCTACGATCTTGTCCTGCTTGCCGAAGAAGTACCGGGCGGCCTCTACGCAATGGCATCCCAGATCGTTGAGAGCGCCGCCTCCAGTCTGTTCGATATCCCAGAAATGCGGGACTGTGCGGTCCGCTGTGGGATTCGCGAGATCGTACCCAGATCACTCGCCCTAAGCCTCCGGCTTCGATGGTCTCGCGCGCTTTCACCACCGCGGGCGCGAACACTTCGGTCTCCGCGTACCCATGCATCGCCCCCGATTTCCTGGCGGCGGAGTACATCTGTTTGGCTTCGTTTCGATTCCGAGCCAGTGGTTTTGTGCAGACCTGGTTGCGTTTCGCCTGCGACAGCGCCAGCGACACCGGAAGATGCTCCTGATTCGGCAGAGCGATGATGAACAGGTCGATATCATCACGGGCAATTACCTTAGTCGAGATCTGTTGCCGATTCAGGAATTCCCCACCGCTTCGCAAATGCTTTGGCGCGCTTCGGCGTGCGCGAGTAGTTCAGCACCACCTGGTGGCCGTTCACATTCGCTAGCCCTTGCATGTAGAACTCGGCCACAAATCCCGAGCCGAGCATCGCGATTCTAACCGTCTCACTCATAAAGGTGTCTCAAGCTGGTTCGATAGGCTTCATAGAAACGCTCGAGCTGCTCGTCCGCGCCGGTGTTTCCCACGAACTGATGGCTAGGCAGCAACACTGGTTTTACACTGCGCGCAAGCATCTTTTCCGCCGTAGCGCATCGCAGCATGTTAATGATCATTCCTCCGGTCACGGTTGAGGTCGGGCCTGTCCGCCACTCCAATCCTTCCATTTCAACCACACAGTCTCCCGGAGGACACTGGTTGTCGAGAATGACGTCGGCCACATCGGTCAATTTCTTCCCCGATGAATGAGCCGGAACGGATTGTTCGCAATGCTGTTTCGAAACGATCCCGATTACGGGCATCCCACGTCTTTTCGCGCCCATGGCCATCTCCACGATGACGGGGCGAATACCGCTGGTGGAGATCACGATAAATGCGTCGTGCTGGCCGAAGTGAAAGCCTTTTAGAATCGCCTCCGCGTAACCTTCGAACTTTTCCAGCATCAGCGGCGCTCGCAATCCATTCGTTCCGACGATGTTGGCGTGGTTGGAAAGTGCAAGCTCCACTAGGGCGAAAAACCCGGCGAAGCATCCCTGCCGAGGTGTCATCTCCTCACACATCATCCGCGAGTGGCCATTGCCGAATAGGAATACCAGCCCTCCGTTCGCGATGCTGTTTGCGCAGATCTCGGCCGCCGCATCGATGTGCGGGGCGGTTTCGGTTCGGACCTTCTCCAGTAAGGCTGACGTTTTCTCAAAATAGGTTAAGGCTGCGTTCATGTGAAAATGGCTGCCAAACAATCATTTCATACGCGCAAAGCGAACCATGGATCGACTCGACAACAAGGTTGTTCTGATTACCGGCTCCAGCGGTATGGGGGCGGCTGTCGCTCGTTTGGCAGCGACAAAGGGCGCGCGTGTCTTTATTGCGGCGCTGGCGCCGGAAGGATGCGCGTCTCTTGCTGCGGAAATCGGCGGAAGTTGGTTCGCGGGCGACTTATCTGTCGAGAATAACGCCAAGGCTGCAGTAGAGCGTTGCGTTGCTCATTTCGGGCGCATTGACGGAGCATTCAACGTCGCCGGAATCAGCGGACGGCAATTTGGCGATGGCCCTCTTCACGAGTGTTCGGCGGAGGGATGGGACACGCTCATGAGCATTAACCTCCGATCGCTGTTTCTTATGTCGCGGGAGGTAGTGCGCCAAATGCTAGCCGCTGCGCATGGCGGTTCCATCGTGAATATGGGGAGTGTCGTGGCGCTGTCGCCGGAGCCTCGCCACTTTGCGACCCACGCTTACGCGACCAGCAAGGGCGCCATTCACGCGTTCACCACCGCAACTGCATCTTATTACGCCTCGTCAGGGATTCGAATCAACGCGATTGCTCCGGGATTGGTGGAAACACCGATGAGTCTCCGGGCGCAGCAGAATCCCGAAATTCGGGAGTATATGCAAACAAAACAACCGCTTGTGAAGGGATTTATGGCAGCTGAGGATGTCGCCGCCGCCGTCGTATTCTTATTGAGCGATGCCGCCCGGTGCATAACGGGAGAGATTATCGCTGTCGACGGCGGCTGGCGGTTGAGTGCTTAAACGTTAGTTGGTGATGTCGTGCGTGCGGCTCTCTTCCCGAATCGGCATGTAGGATTCGTACCACTTCTTTTGCGCAGGGCTGTCAGCATACTTCTTCAACGCATCTTCGCTCTCGAACTCCATCACAATGATGTTCTTATAGCCCTCAGGCAATTGCATCTTGATCGGGCGAGTCCAGACATTCTTCAGGCCAGGGAAATTAATGGCTTCCGCCGCCCTCAATGCCTTTGAGATCTGTTCGTCGGTGGTCCCTGCTTTCCACTGGACCGTGATTACGTGAATTACAGATTTAGGCTTGCCGGGAGCTGCCGAAAGACAGGTGACCGTCAGGGCTAGCGCCGCGATAAGCGAGAGTAGCGTGTTTCGAATCATGACTGTTATCTTAGCTGCATAATCCATGCGCTATGTCATTGGGTGCGACGTTGGCGGCACGAGATTGAAGTACGTCGCGCTTAGCGAAGCTGGCAAGCAATTGCTTAAGGGGGTAACCCGTTCGGACGCGGACCGCGGTCCGGAGAATCTGGTAAACGCGCTCAGCGCGATCGCTGTTAAAACCGAAGCCGAAATTGGAGAGAGCCCGGCCGCACTGGCGTTCGGTATCTCCGGCGCGGTCGATCCGAAGCGCGGAGTCGTGATGCTTCCCGGTAAGTTTGCGAACCTTGAAGGCTATCCGCTGGTTCCAACGCTGCGAAGAAAACTTCGCGTGCCGGTTGTCGCCGAAAATGACGGACGGATCTCAATCGTCGCGGAAAGCCATTACGGAGCCGCTCGCACGAAGAAATGGGCTGTATGTCTGACCATAGGGACCGGCGTCGGCTCCGGCGTCATGCTCGACGGACAAATTTTGCGCGATCCATTTCTGCAATTCGGCACACAACTCGGACATATCGTTCTGCAGGCCGACGGGGGGCGGCTCTGCATTACGGGAGCGCGCGGAACCGCCGAGACTCTTTGCTCGGCCACGGCACTCGCAATGCAGGTTCGCGATGGTTTGCAGAGGGGGATCCCTTCCGTTCTGACGCAGGCATATCTGGCCGATCCCCAATCAGTGGATTTTGCCGCAGTGATTGAAGGAGTTCGCCGGCAGGACACGCTTTGTGTGGATGAATTGAACCGCTGGACGGAGCATCTCGGCTGGCTGCTGATCAGCGCCGCTCATGCTTATGCGCCCGAGGTGATTATCCTGAGCGGCGGCGCAATGCAATCCGCCGATTGTTTTCTGGCAAGTCTCCAACGGCACGTTGACCGTTACCTTTACCGCTATCCGAGGAAAAAGCCGCTGCCGATTGTTGTGTCGCGAATGGGTGAATTCGCCGGCGCTATGGGAGCCGGCGCGCTCGCCTGGGAAGCCGCACTCCGCGTAGACTAAGGACTGTGAAGTACATCCTCGCGCTCGTCTTTTTGAGCGCCGTATCCAACGCCGCCGAAGGGATCGCCTCGTCTACCGCCCAGGCTATACAGCAGGCCGAACTCGACACTGAGCAGTGCTATCGCGTCCGGGATCTCTCATTCCAGCGAGAGGACGTGAAGATTTATCTGAATGAGGGACATTTAATTTTTCTAAAACCTGTGCAAGGCAGGCGCATCGCGGCAGTCTTTGCTGCAGATGTCGATGGCGGCGATGCCGAACTAATGATCTTTCCCCCGCACACGAGCGAGCGCATGTCACTCGCCCAGTTCACGAAATCTCCGAACCTGGATGAGCACTTCATAGCAAGCGTGTTTCTGTTCACCGATCGCACCGGAGAAGAACTCCTCGATTTGCTGAAGGATTCCAAACAGGACTCGGCCGCAGGTCTCGTCCTCAAGGGCCAGTTCGACGGCGTAGTTCGCAACATCGCGCAGAGCTATGAGATGAGACTGGTGTACGACCTTTTATCGGCTGAATGGGAGAAGAGTGGATTTTTCTTCGCGACCATCAGCGGAAAGACACTCGGCAACTTCGATGTGCTCTACGATCGCCGGGCTCGGGAGCAGGTGCTGGTAGGCCAACTGAATTATCGGGATGACCGCCGCTTTTTTGACACCTGGATGAGCTTCCAATCCCGGTCTGTTCGGAACGGAACCACGAAGCCGCCGGAAAATCCGGTGGTGTTTAAGAACGTCGCAATCGACGCGACCTTGACGCCCGACCTCAAGATGAAGGCGAAGACTACGATCCATCTTTACGCAAACGCTCGGACGGACAAGGTTATAGCGCTCGAGTTGTCGAGAAAGATGCAACTGACGGATGTGCGTGTGAACGGCGAACCCGTCGAATTCTTCATGCGCGAATCCTTGCGATCGAATCTACTTCGGGGTCCGGAGAACTACACTTTTCTGGTTGTTCTTCCCAAACCGATGGAAGCAGGTGAAAACCGAACCATCGAAGTAACACACGAAGGCAACGTCATCAACTCAGCCGGGCAGCGAGTTTACTATGTCGGAGCACGGAACAACTGGTATCCCATCCGGGAAGGCACGTTCTCCACCTTTGATCTGAAATTTCGATATCCCAACAACCTGCAACTGGTTTCGACAGGCGATGTAGTGGACGATCGCGTCGATGGCGAATGGCGTGTCACGCAGAGGAGAGTTTCCGTGCCCATTCGGTTCGCGGGTTTCAACCTCGGCGGAGACTATGAGAAGGCCTCGGTAACGCGCGCGGGTTTCACGATCGATGTCTATGCAAATCGTACTGTCGAATCGGCGCTGCAGCCGCGGCCGAAGGATTACCTGCCCCAGACCCCCGCCGGTCCCCGACCGAGCCGTCGCCTTCAGCCGGAGCCGCTCGCCACCCCGACTCTGACGCTTCCACCTGATCCGAAGGCTCGACTGCGCGCTCTTGCTGATGAGGTTGGGGCAGCGATGGAGTTCATGAGCGCCAGCTTCGGCCCGCCGCCGCTCAAGACTTTAATCGTGTCGCCGATCCCCGGTACTTTCGGACAGGGCTTTCCCGGATTGCTGTATCTTTCGACGCTTGCCTACCTGAAACCGGACGATCTGCCGCTGGCCATGCGAACCGACTCGCAGCGGCGCTTCTTCTCCGAACTGCTTCACGCCCACGAGACAGCGCATCAATGGTGGGGCAATCTCGTCACCTCCGGATCCTACCAGGACGATTGGTTAATGGAAGCTCTGGCGAATTATTCCGCTCTTCTTTTTCTCGAAAAGCGCAAAGGCCGCCGAGCGATGGAAGACGTACTCGATGAGTACCGCCAACACCTGCTGGCATCCGGCCCAGAGGGGAACACGATCGAATCCGCCGGGCCAATTGTGTGGGGCACGCGCCTGATCTCCTCGCACGCGACAAGCTCCTGGCGCGCCATTATGTATGAAAAGGGCGCCTGGATTATTCACATGATCCGCGTTCGCCTCGGTGACGCTGCCTTTCTAAAAATGTTGAACGCCCTTGCCCAGCGCAATCGCTACGGGCGGGTCACGACGGATGGTTTCCGGGTACTTGCAGCCGAGTTTCTGCCGCCCGGCAGCGACGACCCGAAATTCGAGAGCTTTTTCGAACAATGGGTGTATGGGACAGGAATCCCCCACCTCAAACTTGCTCATTCGATAAAGGGGAAGCCCCCGCGGGTCCAATTACAAGGCTCGATCACTCAGTCCAGCGTAAGTGAGGATTTTTCGGTACCGATTCCAGTGGAGATTCAAATGCCCGGCAAACGTACAACGACGAAATGGGTTCGTTCCGCAAGTGAGCCCGTGACGTTTGCGGCCAATCTGAGTCAGGCTCCCGTCAAAGTGCTTATCGATCCTTACGCTGTGCTGATGCGAAGGTGAGCCTCACCGAATCACAAGGTATAATTCGGCTTGAGTTCCCCATCTATGAGAAAAAAAGTAACCGTTGTGGGCGCCGGAAATGTCGGCGCGAACTGCGCTGTGCGCATTGCCGACAAAGAATTGGCCGACGTGGTTCTGGTCGATGTAGTAGAAGGCGTGCCGCAGGGTAAAGGTCTCGACATCCTCGAAGCCGGTCCGGTCGAAGGGTACGATGTCTCGATCACCGGCGCAAATGACTACGCACCCACCGCAAATTCGGATATTGTCGTCATCACGGCCGGATTCCCTCGCAAGCCCGGAATGTCTCGTGACGATTTGCTGATGGCTAACTACGAGGTCGTCCGGACTGCGACGGAGCAGGCCGTGAAACACTCGCCCAATGCGATTCTGATTCTGGTAACGAATCCGCTGGACGCAATGTGCTGGACGGCGTTTCAGGTTTCGAAATTTCCCAAAAATCGTGTCGTCGGCATGGCCGGAGTCCTGGACACGGCACGATACCGGACATTCATCGCACAGGAACTAGGCGTGTCGGTCGAGAACATCACCGCGCTTGTGCTGGGTGGTCATGGAGACACGATGGTGCCAATTGTGCGGCTGACCACGGTTGGCGGAATTCCGCTGACGGAATTAACCGATCAAGCCACAATTGATCGTCTGGTGCAGCGAACTCGCGATGGCGGCGCAGAGATCGTGAAATATCTCAAAACGGGCAGCGCGTACTATGCTCCCTCGGCGGCCACGGTCGAGATGGTCGAATCCATCTTGAAGGACAAAAAGAAGGTGTTGCCTTGCGCAGCCTATCTAGAAGGCGAATATGGCGTTAACGGTTTGTTTGCCGGAGTACCTGTAAAGCTCGGCGCAAATGGCATTGAGCAGATTTATCAGGTTAAATTGCAAGCCGATGAGCAAGCCCAACTGGACAAGAGCGCCGCTGCGGTGAAAGAATTGATCGAAGTCATCAAACAGAAGGTCGGCGCCTGATCGCTACAATACCTCAACCACACTTGAAAACGAAACTGAAAAGACCTGCTGGCGAAAGCGCGGAGCCGACACTCGATCCGCGCTTTTGCGCGTTCAAACTGAGGGTTGCTCCTTCGAAGATTCATCGCTGGGGAGTTTATGCAGAGGAATTCATACCGGCGCGACGTAAGATTATCGAGTATACCGGGGAGAAGATCAGCAGACGCGAGACGAAACGCCGCTCACAAGGTCCGCTGAACTATATCTTCACGCTCGATGCTTACTGGTCTGTTGACGGCAATTCCGGTGGAAGCGGCGCGCAATACGTTAACCATAGCTGTAACCCGAATGTCTATGCCTGGATCTTCAAAGAACACATTCTTTATATGAGTGTTCGAGACATCCATCCGGGCGAGGAGTTAACGATCGACTACCATTTCGATAAAGATGTCGAGCGCGTGCCTTGCTATTGCGGCGCCGCGAATTGCCGCGGCACAATCAACGTCAGAGATTAGGAATTCGGGCGAACGGTAAGGCATCATCTTTCTCGATCTCGAGAAGCCGGTTGTACTTCGCCAATCGCTCAGAACGTGTAATGGAACCCACCTTGATTTGGCCGGCTCCCGAAGCGACTGCCAAATCGGCAAGGAAGCTGTCTTCGGTTTCACCGGATCGAGCCGATACGACAGCCCGATACCCCGACTCGAATGCCTGCCGCAATACGGACAATGTCTCCGATATCGTGCCGATCTGATTCATCTTGACGAGCACCGCATTCGCGGCTCCGACTTTAATCCCATGCCGCAGGCGACTCGGATTCGTCGTGAACAGGTCATCCCCGACGAGCTGCAATTTCTTGCCGAGCCGACCGGTAAGTTCTCGCCATCCATCCCAATCATCCTCTTCGAGGCCATCCTCGATGGAGGCGATCGGGTACTTCGCGGCCCACTTTTCCAGCAGAGTGATTAGCTCATCGCTCGTCAGTGTTCGTCCTTCGGTCCGCAATGTGTAAAGACCGTTTGCCTGAAAATGAGAAGCCGCAACATCGAGGGCAATCGAGAAGTGTTCGGTGGGCCGGTAGCCTGCTTCTTCTATCGCTTCGTGTGACGATCTGAAGAGCAGTTTCGTTTGAGGGCAGCAGCGGACCCCAGCCGCCCTCGTCAGCGACACCAGTAACCGAATAACCACGAGCCTCGATGACCTCCCGCGCTTGCCGGTGGACACGCGTCACGGCCTGAAGCGCCTGTGAGTAGCCATCGAAGCCGTGCGCAATGACAAGAAAATCCTGAAATTCGATATTGCGCGCGGCATGAAGGCCACCGGAAAGGATATTTACCATCGGAACCGGTAACATCGGTGGGCCAAGCGATAGAGTCTTCCATAACGGTTCGCCTCGGCTCGCGGACAGCGCCCGAACGCATGCGCATGAGACGGCCAGCGTAGCGTTTGCGCCGAGTCGGGACTTATTCGGCGTGCCATCTAGCTCGATCATCCGCTCGTCTGCAGCTTCCGGCGAAATACCTTGCAAAGCTTTAAAGATGGTTTGTTCTACGTTGCCGACCGCTCGCAGTACGCCTTTTCCTCCGTATCGCTGAGGGTCCCCGTCCCGCAACTCCAAAGCCTCGTGTTTTCCGGTAGATGCTCCCGATGGCGCGTGACCGATAGCGCTGATTCCGTTTGACAGGGTCACGCGTGCAGCTACAGTTGGATTTCCGCGAGAGTCGAGGATCTCGTAGGCCTTCAGCCTTTCAATCGTGAGCGGCATATCTTCTCCAGACGTCTGCAACGGACGGCGGCGGATCCAAAATCAGCGTACGAGCGAACGCTCGTATGCGCTCCTTGAGAGACTCCTCCCGAATGTATTCGGCTGGAGACTTTCCGTCGATACGCGCCAGGAGCAACGCGCCAAGGTGTTCCACCGTCGCTTGCTCGAACCAGGACGCTGCCGGCATTTCGGCTTGGAGTGTGCTCCAGAAGGCTCGCGCGAGTTCTTCCGTTCCTTCGATTCCATAAGCGGTTTTGAGAAGGAGATGGTTCAACAGGAAGGCCGCATCGAAAGAGGGATCCCCAAAGTGAACTGCTTCGAAGTCAATCGCCACGACATTGTCGTCTTCTACCAGAATATTCTTCGGGCTCCAGTCGCCATGGACGAGGCTCACACGACGTGTACGGCACGCCTCGATCCGTTGTTGAAGGCGATCCCGCAATTCGGGATGAACAGCCGCCAGGTGTCGATAGTACGGGTCGAGCCGGAGCTCTTCGAAAATTGTGAGATCACCAAACTGTTCGGCGAGCGTATGGGATTGCCAGCTCTCGCGAATCAGTGCAGCGAGCACCACCGCCACACGCTCAGCCACTCGCCGATCTGTCTTACCGCGCAATAACTTTGCCTTCCAGGTCTCCGAACCCGGATTGGCTGCGGTCATCGCAAAGATGTAGTTCGTCTGATCTTCAAACAGAACGGTGGGAACGCTGCCTTCCGGGAGTTTATCCCTTACGACGCGGAGCGCAGCGCATTCATTGAAGATTCGGCGCAGGTCCGAGAACCATTCCTGCTGTACCCGCAATTGCGGAAGGGCCTGCTTCAGCACGAATCGACCCGCCGAGGTTTCGGCAAGAAGAACGATATTCGATACACCGCCGGCCAGTTCGGTCACGCGGAGTGATGAGAAATCGAAACCGCGGCCGGCAAGATACTGCGGGGCTGATGTGGCAGTTAGTTCGAAGGAAGGTTTGAGCGATCAACGAAAGAATGATGATAGCAAGCCCTTGCCGTTGGTCTTTTTCGAATCCTTCCCCCGAACCTCGATTAGGCGGTCCGCCATTGCTGCAAGACTCTTCCCAATCGGACTGCCGCTCTGAATCGGCTTCCCATCCATCAAAGACTTCTGGACCGCATCGTTATCCGCTGGAATCAGCTGGAAGACTTCCGCATCGATCGCTTCGCTGAAGTACTCGCTTTGCAGACCGGCGTCTTTTTGGTAACGATTGATGACAAGCTTGACCTTCTTCATGTCGAGACGCTGGTTTTCAAGATACATCAAGGCGCGCTGGGCCGCGTGCAACGAAGGCAGCTCGTTGGAACTCACCAGAAGTACCTCATCGGCGAGCCGAGCGATGGACATGTTCCAGCCTCCGTATACGCCTCCGCAATCGAGGACCACCGCTTCGTACATGCCTTGGGCGAACTCTACGATCGGAGCCGCTGTCGGCAATTCTGACTGAGGGTCCACAAGGGTTTCCGGCGCCAGCAACACATCCAGCCCTTGCGATGTGGTTGTCATCTGTTTCCATAAGTCGCCTTCGAGCGTATCCTGCCGGTGGATTACGTCCACGAAGCAATAGGTCGATTTCAATTTCAGTACGAATGAGACTGTGCCTGTCAGCGCATCGAGGTCGGCCAATAATGTCTTCTCCGCGCCGAGGCGTTTGCATTGGAACGCGAGATTGCAGGCAACTGTTGTGGCCCCGGACGCCCCTTTCGCCGGCATGACAGCTATTACCCTGCCGCCGCCAACATCTCTCGCCAGGAGCCGGAATGATTCGCGCCACCTTTTCAATGCAGGCATCCAGTTGATCTGCGGTGAACGGGCGAATCAGGAAATCCGTAGCCCCTTGTCGAAGGCATTGCAGAACCAGATCGGGATTATCCGCCGCAAGCAGCGCCAATACAGGTATCTGTGGGGCCAGCGAATGTAGATCGCTCAGTACGCTATAAGCCTGCTGTTCTGTTGAGAAGTCCAGAAAGCAAAGCTTCGGTTCAGCGGTGCGCAGCAGATCCGCGAGTTGCCGCCGATCGGGGTAGGCGTTCACATCGTGAATCGGCGCGAGCGGCAGGCCATGAGCCAACAAAGGTTTGATCTCAGCAGTGATGTTCTTGCTCGGACTGATCAGCAGGGCTTTGTAATGGCGAGCGTCGATGATCGGCATTTCGGGTTTCTTAACTCATCGGCATTGCAGATCAAAACCTTAAATCGAGCTGGAACCAAAAAAGACTAAAGTACAGTCCCGACGGCCGAAAAGAACTCCTGAGGAGTGAATAAGTTATGAACTGGACTCAGCCGATTGAGATCGATAAAGGCCGACGCCTCGGCATTGGGGTCTGCGATACGCAGCCCATTGCGGTTGAGGGACTTAGATCCTGCCTGGCGGGCACCGGCATTTTCGTGCTGGCCGATTCCGCCACGACACTGGAGGAGGCTGCTCGAATCGTGATCACTGCTTCACCACGAATCATGATCGTCGATAAGGCTATGGGTGGTCCTGCAGTCCTGGATTGGGTAACGCGGATGACGCACGTTTGTGCCACCACATCTGTTGTGGTTTGGGGTGTTTCCATAACGGAATCCGAGGCCCTCAGGTTCCTGAAATCCGGGGCCAAGGGCATCATCCGCAAGAGCGCCGATATCGGTACCATTGTTTCCTGTCTCGAGGCGGTTGCCGAAGGCTGTACCTGGATGGAAGATGGTCTCTTCCGGGAAAACGGGAATGGTAACAGAGAGGCGCGCCTTGGACTGACTCCTCGCGAACAGCAGGTATTGGAACTCGTGGAGCAGGGACTTCGCAACAAAGAAATTGCCCGGGAACTCGGCATCCGCCCCGGAACGGTAAAGATTCATTTGAAGCACATTTTTGAAAAGACGGGTGTTCGCGGACGCTATGGCTTGGCCCTGTCAGGACTTCGCGATAAGGCCGCGCCGCAGATGATTGCAGTCTGAGTTGCTATTCTGAGTGCGTGCTACGTTTTGTGGTTTTTTGCGCGGCATCGGCCGTCTGCGCCGTCGCGCAACCTGCTCCGCTGCTTGACATCCTGAAACAGGAAATGGACCGTAACTTCTCCTTATTAAAGGAGAAGTCCGATCCGGCTCCATATTTTCTGTCGTACTCGGTCTCCGAGCAGCAGTCTGAATATTTCGCCGGTACTCTGGGTACACTCCAGAACGAATCGAAGAACTCCGGCCGAATTTTCGATGTAAGTGTACGCGTCGGCAGTAATAAGCTCGACAACTATCACGCTACCCGGGGGGAAAGGCCGCAATTCAGCGTCCCTACTCTGCTGCCGGTCGATGACATTCCTGATGCCATCCGCAGGCGGGTCTGGCTCGAAACGGATCGCGCAACGCGGGCCGCGACACAGCGTTTGATCAACCTCAAAACGAGCACACAAGTAAATGTCGCGGAAGAAGATAAGTCGGACGACTTCTCGAAAGAGGCAGCCCTCGGTCTTCTCCGAGCCGACCAAAAAGTTCGCGGTAGACTCGGCGGCCTGGGCCGATAAAGTGCGCCGCTGGTCCGCCGAGTTCAACAAGTTCCCGAAGGTTTTGTCTTCCGGGGTCTCGGTACGCTTCTTGCAAGAGACGAAGTACCTCGTCAATACAGAGGGTACCCGCCTCCAACACGGCACGATCGTTCGCGCGGATCATGATCACCGCGCACACCAAAGCCGAGGACGGAATGGACTTGGCAGCTTCCGACAGCTTCGAGGCCGAGGATGCGGCGGGTCTGCCAAAGGATGCGGACGTCAGCGCAGCGATTCAAAAGGTCGGGACAGGATTTGACGAAACTGCTCGACGCGCCGGTCGTGGATGCTTTTGTCGGACCGGCAATTCTCTCAGGTCGCGCCTCGGGCGTATTCTTCCACGAGATCTTCGGCCATCGCATCGAGGGCCACCGGCAGAAGGACGAGTCGGATCAGCAAACCTTCACAAAGATGGTCGGCTCTAAAGTGCTTCCGGACTTCCTGTCGGTTCTGTTTGACCCCACCAAAAAGAAGTTGGGAGGAACGGACCTGAACGGTTGGTACCTGTACGACGACGAGGGTGTGAAAGCCCGGCCGGTGCAAGTCGTGGAGGGCGGTACGCTCAAGACGTTCCTGATGTCACGATCGCCCATCAAAGGATTCTCCCAGTCAAACGGACATGGCCGAAAGCAGGCTGGACTGGAGCCGGTCTCTCGTCAATCGAATCTGATCGTTCAATCCAGCAAGCAAGTATCGGATGCGCAGCTCCGGCAGATGCTGATCGCTGAGATCAAACGCCAAGGCAAGCCATACGGCTTCTACTTCGAGCACGTGACGGGCGGCTACACGACGACAGGACGAGCAAGTTTCCAGTCGTTCAAGGTGATTCCGCTGATTGTTTATCGCGTCTATGCGGACGGCCGGCCCGATGAACTCGTCCGAGGTGTCGATATCGTCGGCACACCTCTTGGCGAGCTTTGCCCGTATCCTGGCTACGTCAGATAAGCCTGACGTATTCAACGGGTATTGCGGAGCGGAATCGGGTAGCGTCCCTGTTTCCGCGATTTCGCCGGCCATACTCGTTTCCGAACTCGAGATTCAGAAGAAAGCGAAAGGACGAGACCGGCCGCCGCTGTTGCCGGCTCCTCCGACAGCATCGCCCGCGACCTCCGGAGGTGGCCTGTGAGAATCGCGGCGCTTTGCCTCACAGCGAGCTTGTTGGCGGCGCAAACCGCTCCGGATGCTCTCCTGAAGGCGATGAAGGACGAGTTGGAGCGGAGCCGAACACTCCAGTTCTCCGGCCTGGATAAGCCCTATTACATCGAGTACACCGTGGAAGATCAGCGGGGATTCTCTGTTTCGGCTTCGCTCGGGGGCATCCTCTCGCGGAACTCCAATCACGTTCGAATTCCGCGCACGCGCGTCAGAGTCGGAGACTACACCTTCGACAATTCGAACTACCTCTACGGCGATCTCGGCGCGGGACGCGGCAGCGAACTGCCCTTGGACGATAACTATGCGGTCTTGCGTCGCAGTTTCTGGCTTGCAACGGACCAGGCGTACAAAGGCGCTGTTGAGGCGATCGCACGTAAAAGGGCAGCTTTGAAGAACATCACACAACCGGAGGCGCTGCCGGATTTTTGGAAGGCGAGCCCGGTCCAAAGGATCGAGCCGATTCCGAAAGCCGACCGAGTCCCTCGACGCGTGGACTGAACGCGTGCGCGACGTATCGAAGGTTTTCGCGGCGTATCCCGAGGTGCTTTCTTCAACCGTAAGCGTCGATGGCGCGACCGCCGCCTTCTACTTCACGAATTCGGAAGGCACATCCATTCGTATGCCGGACTCGCTTACGACGGTGCATATCCAGGCGAGTGGACAGGCTTCCGATGGGATGACGGTCCGTGATGCAGTTGCGCTTCCCGTTATTGATGCGAAGAATCTCCCGGCTGAGGCTGAGTTGCGTAAAATCGCAGTTCAGGTCGCCCAGCGAATCAAGGAATTGTCTGCTGCGCCTGTCGGAGAGACCTATTCAGGACCGGTGTTATTCGAAGGTCGTTGCCGGTCCTCAGTTGCTGGCTGAAGTTCTCGCTCCGCAACTGACGTTGCCGAGGCGTCCGATCAGCGAGCCGGGCCGTCCCGCGCCGGTGACGACGAGCGACTTCGAAGGACGGATCGGGTCGCGAGTCCTCCCCGAATTCCTGGATGTGGTCGACGATCCCAAGCAGAAGGCTTGGAATAACACTCCGCTCCTGGGCCAATTCGATCTCGACTACGAAGGAGTTGTAACTACTCCCGTGACGCTGATCGAAAAGGGCAGGCTGAAAACGTTCCTGCTAACGCGACAGCCGGTCAAGGGTTTCGATACGTCCAACGGGCATGCTCGAGTTCCCGGGCCGTTTGGAGCGAATGCGGCATCGATCAGCAATCTGTTCGTGCGCGCTTCGGAAACCGTGAAACCCGACGCATTGCGGGCGCAGTTCCTCAAGATGGTCCAGGATCGCGGGAAACCGTATGGAATTGTTATTCGCAAGATGGATTTTCCGACCACGGCGCCCGGGTCGGAATTGCGACGAGTGTTCATGGGAGCGTCGCAATCCGGCGGGCGGCCTATCAGTTCTCCGCTTCTGGTTTACCGCGTGTACCCGGACGGAAAGGAAGAACTTGTCCGCGGCTTGCGTTTGAGGGGTATGACTGTTCGCAGCCTGAAAGACATCGTTGCGGTGTCGGATGAAAGCTACGCTTTTCATTACTTGAACACGCTTGCGCCCATGTCGATGCCCGGAACCGGCTATGTGGCGCCGACATCGGTGATCGCGCCGTCTCTACTTTTGGAGGATGTCGAATTGGAGCGTCCTCAGGAAGAACTCCCGAAACTTCCGGTGGTTCCACCTCCGGTTCTTTCGCTTGCTCGGTAATACATGGGTCTGATCGGACGCACGGTTTTCCTCGAGATCGCCTCCCGCGCTCTCCTCGGTACAACCGTATTCACTTTCGTTCTCTTTTTGCAGAAGGTGAGCCGCCTTTTCGAGCAGCTCGTGCGAGGGTCGGCTGCGCCCGAGACCATCGCGTATCTGTTCTCTTTGCTGCTCCCTGCGGCGCTTACGTTTACGATCCCGGTGGGGGTCCTGGTCGGCACCTTGATCGCGCTCAGCCGCATGTCCGCGGATGCGGAAATCACTGCCATGCGTGCGAGCGGTTTATCCAGCCGCCGCTTGCTGGCGCCCGTGCTCACGTTCGCTTTCGGGGCGATGATGATCACGGCCGCCGCTTCCATGTGGCTGACACCGCTTTCGATCCGTCAGACTTATAAAATCCTGAACAGGTTGATTGCCGCCCAGCTTACCGCCGAAATTCAACCCCGTGTGTTCGCTGAACAGTTTCCGGACACGATCCTGTACGTCGGAGGAGTAGATGCCACCCCGGGATCCGTCGTCCGTTGGCGCAATGTCTTTCTCGCCGACATCAGCACGCCCGACAAGCGCAAGAAGACGGGTTCCGGGGACGCCGGAGACGGGCCGCGTATCACTACGGCGAGCGAGGCGATTGCTGTTCCCGACATCGAGCGCAATCGTATTCAGCTTTCTCTCGTCAACGGCACCACGCACGAAATGGGGCCTGATTACACGCAGTACTTCACGAGCGCTTCACCAAGAAGCGAGCAGGTCCTGGAGGCAGCGAAACGAAACGAGGTTCGTCCCCGCATCCAATACACAACGATGGACATGGGGCCGCTATGGCACGAGAATGCCTTGGATGCGCGCGTCGAACTCCATACGCGTTTAGTGCTTCCGCCGGCCTGCATCCTGCTCGCTTTGATAGGTCTTCCGCTCGGCCTTTCGTCACGGAAAGGCGGGAAATCAGCCGCTTTTGTACTTACGGTGATCGTGGCTTTTCTCTACTACATGATGCTGGCCACCCTGATCAATCTTGCGCGTCAGGGAACTCTTCCGGTGGGCATAGCGATGTGGTTGCCGAATTTCATTTTGCTGGTTTTGGGTGTGTTCATGGTCGCTCGGATGGAGCGGCCTGGCGATCGTGACATTATTGGCAGCGTTCTCGGAGGTCTGAAAGGATATTTGGCTTCGTTTCGCGGGCTGAGCTCTGCGTCGCCCACCGCTTGGGCGCGCCGCCTGCCCACGGGCGCTCAAATTATCGACCATTACGTTCTAACGAGCTTCCTCTTCTATTTCGTCTTGTTACTGGCAAGCTTCGTCCTGATGACACTGGTGTACACCTTCTTCGAGCTCCTCAGTGACATCCTCAAAAACAACATCGCGATGTCGCAGGTGGCCAAATATCTTTTCTATCTAACGCCCAAGCTCATTTATGATTCGACGCCGGTCAGCGTACTGGTGGCTGTGCTGGTAACATTCGGCATTCTCACCAAGAACAATGAAGTGACCGCGATGAAGGCGTGCGGAGTGAGCCTTTATCGGCTCGCGATACCTGTGTTCGGCGCTACCACTGCGATGAGCGCCGGGTTGTTCGCGTTCGATCATTACATCATCCCCGACGCCAACAAGACTCAAGATGCGATTCGCGCCCAAATCAAAGGCCGCCCGACGCAGACATATCTGCGTCCTGACCGTAAATGGATTTTCGGTTCGGGTTCCTCTCGGATTTATTACTACAAGTATCTTGATCCGAGCGATGGCGTAATGGGGGAAGTGAACATCTACGAACTGGAGCCTTCCACTTTCCGTTTGACCCGGCACGTATATGCCGAGCGCGCGCGTTGGGAGTCTGGACTCAAGACCTGGATCTTCCAGGATGGCTGGTCCCGCGACTTCCGTGGCGGAGTCGAAGTCGGATTTCATCCATTCCGAGGCCAGACTTCCACCTTTCCCGAGCTTCAGGAGCAGCCCTCTTACTTTCTAAAAGAAGTAAAGCAGGACAAGCAGATGAACTTCCAGGAGTTGGATGCATACATCCATGAGCTGCAACAAAGCGGCTTCGATACAGTGCGACTCCAGGTGCAGTTCCATAAGAAGTTTTCGATTCCGCTGTTTGCGGTCATCATGGCTCTGATTTCGATTCCGTTCTCGTTCATCGCGGCAAATCGTGGCGCGACCGCCGGGATAGCCGTTAGTTTCGGGATCGCGATCGCCTATTGGGCGGTTAGTCAGTTATTCGAGCAGGTTGGGAACGTGAATGAGCTCCCGGCCGTCATAGCTGCTTGGGCTCCTGACGCAGTCTTTTCGCTGTTTGGGCTGTATTTTCTAGCTCGGATGCGTACGTAGCGAAAACTACGCTACAATAAGAGTTGTCGAAACGTATCGGTGCGCGAAAGCGCACTTTTTTATTGGTCGGAAGATGGCAGAGACCACTCGAGAGGTGTTGACGGAAAAAATCGCGGAGATCGCAGAGCGCGTCGGTCAGGCGCAAGGGATCGAGGTTGTGGAAACCGAATTCCTCGGCGCCGGCAAACAGCGGCTCCTGCGATTCTACATCGACAAGCCGGAAGGCGTTACGCACGGCGATTGCGAGAATTTCTCACAAAAAGTCGGCGCCATCCTGGACGCGGAAGATGTCATTCCCGGTGAGAATTATACGCTTGAAGTGAGTTCTCCCGGAGTGGAGCGCAAGCTGACCAAGCCCGCTGACTACGAGCGTTTCAACGGTCAGAAGGCAAAGATTGTTACGCGCGAGCCGGTTGAAGACCAGAAACATTGGGAAGGCATACTTCGTGGGTTAGAGGACGAGCAGATCCTGATCGAACCTTCGGAAGGAAGACTGATCCGAATCCCACTGTCGGGCGTAAAGCGGGCAAACCTGAAGTTCGAGTGGTAGCTTCCCGACTACCCGGTTAAAAGCAGAAAGAAAGAGGCAACCAGAGTGGCATCGATATTTGAGTCCATTGAGATCCTGAGCAAAGAGAAAGGCATCGACCCGCAGATCGTTATCAACGCGGTGAAGGACGCCATGCTGGTCGCGGCGCGCAAGCAGTTTCGTACCACGGAAGACCTTGTTGCCGATGTCGATCCAAAGACGGACAAAATTCATATCTTCGTCGTGAAGCGCGTGGTTGACGAGGTGCAGGATCCGCTGAACGAGTTGACCCTCGGACAGGCAATGGTCTTAGATCCGAATGCGCAGGTCGGGCAGGAGATCCGCATTGCGAAAGGCACCGAGTCACTAGGACGAATCTCAGCTCAAACTGCCAAGCAGGTGATTCTGCAAAAGGTGCGTGAAGCCGAGCGCGAAACAATCTACAGCGAGTACTCTGATCGTGTCGGAGAGCTGGTAAATTGCACGGTCAAGCGCACGGAAGGCCAGGACATCGTGTGCGATTTGGGAAAGACCGAAGCGCGTCTGCCAAAGAAAGAACAGTCGAAGCTGGAAAGCTTCACCGTTGGCGAACGAGTTCGTTGTGTGATCAAGAGTGTCGATAAAGCGGGGAAGAATGCGGGCGTCATAGTGTCCCGCGCCGCGCCGGAACTCGTGATGCGCCTCTTCGAGCAGGAAGTGCCCGAGATCTACGACAGCACCGTTATTATCAAAAACTGCGCGCGCGAAGCGGGAGAGCGGACGAAGATCGCTGTATTGAGCCGCGACCGCGACGTCGATTGTGTCGGCGCCTGCGTTGGCATGAAAGGCATGCGCGTGCAATCGATTATCCGGGAGTTGCGCGGCGAGAAAATTGACATTATCGAGTACTCGGAAGACCCGGTAGTGTTTGCGACACACGCCTTAAGCCCGGCTAAGATCAGTCGCGTATCCATCGTGGACGCGATGGATCGGCACATGGAAGTGATCGTCGATGATACTCAGCTATCGCTGGCGATCGGAAAGAAAGGGCAGAATGTGCGGCTTGCCGCGAAACTGCTCGGCTGGAAGATCGACATCAAGAGCGAAGAAGAAAAACGGCAGGAAGTGGAGTCTCAGATGGCCGCCCTGGTTGCCCCTGGCGCTCCGATTTCCGTGCTCCTCGATTATGGTCTGCCGGAAAATGTCATCGAAAAGCTCCTTGCCGGCGGAGTTCCGACGGTCGAACGGTTGGGCAACATGACACCGGAGGATCTGGAAGCGATTCCTGGCATCGGTCCGGACCTGGTCGAGCATATCCGCGATGTCGTCGTCAGCTACTACGGCCAGTACGATGAAGCATCCGAGGTACAGCAGGACAGCGAATCTCAGGAGCAGCAACCCAACCTGGAGATGGGTGAAGAGGGTTACAATTATAGTGAGGTCGGCAGACGGTATGGAGGCAGCAATACCTCCTGATGAGGCCTCTACGGCCCAGGCAGACGAAGGAGATGCGGCCGCAGACGAAGCGATCGGGTCGTCTGACCTGTCTTCGCCGGTCGATCCGGATGAATCTGCTAAACTTAAGAACGCGGAATAACGGTCGGGGGGCGAGTCAAGTGTCAGGAAGACAGGATCGGTAACAGCTCTGTCTACCTCAATTAGTTTTTATTCTATGAGCAAAATCCGAATCAATGAGCTCGCTCGGGAGCTAGAGGTCAAGCCGAACCGGATCCTCGAATTATTGCCCGAGTTTGGTGTCGAGGAAAAGAAGACGCACTCGAGCTCTATCGACGAGGACGTCGCCGTCGCGATCAAGAAGAAACTCGGCATCTCTGATGCCGATGCTACCCGCGCCGAGCGGACCGACAATGGGGCAGTCGCTGTCGCCGACGAGCCTGACGAACCAATCAAACGCGATAAACCGGAGTTGCTTATCAAGGATCGTAGTTCTTCTGTTGCACTGGCCGAAGATGTGGAACCGGCCATTGAAGAGTCCGTCGCAGCGCCGCCAGAGCCCGAGAAGCCTGCGCCTGTCGTTTCACGCGCGTCGCCACTGCGTCCTCCGCTCGCTGCGGGACCGCTGCGTCCGCCGACGATTGGGCAGCAGAGCGCTCCTTCTGGAGGCCCTCAGAGTCACGCCGCGCCACAGGGGCCTCCGGGTACAGTTGTGGCGCCACATTCCGCTCCTCCTGTCGCAGCTCCTGTTGAGCCGCAACGGCCGGCAGTTCCGGGCGCCCCGCGGCCTCCACAAGCTTCGCCGGGGCCGGCTCCAGCTCAAAGGCCGCTCGTTCCGGGGCGAGATGTACCCATTTTCAATCCAAAACCGGGGCAAGTTGTCTCGACACCCCGGCAAGGACCAGAGTCGCCGAACCGGCCGGGCTCGACGGCCATGCCGGGAGCTCCTCGACCCGCCCCGACACCCGGGGCTCCGCGTCCACCGGTCAGCCGTCCTCCCTTGCAGGGAACTCCGCGTCCCCAAGGCCAGCCTCCGGGTGGCGCACCGCGAACGGCTGCTCCCCCGCAGCGTCCATCGATTGCAGGACAACCGGCGGCTCGGCCCGTAGTTCCACCGAACCCTGAGTTACTAGCGAGGATTCAACAGAGCCGGCCGGGACCTCCGCCGGCGCCGGGCCAGCCTCGTCCGGGTCCTTCACGACCCAGCACGCCGGCTCCCGGGCAACCAATCTTTCGGGGCCCACTTCGTCCTGGCCAGACCGGGCCGGGCCGTATGGGAGGACCGACTCCAGGCGCTCCGTCGCCCGGCGCTCCTCAAATGCGGGGTGGCCGACCGCAGCGGCATCCTACTTCTCCTCTCGGCCGCATCGAGCCGGCGCCGCCGCCTCCGACCGAGCCGGGTCGCCGGCATCAGGCGAAGCCGCGTCCGTCAGGCGATATAGATCGCAAGCGGGACATGGAAGGCAAGCTGGATGGCAAATTCCGGCCGCAAAAGCGCCAGGAACAAGCCCCGCCGCCCATAGACCGCGAGATCACGATCGGCGAAGGCATCACGGTAAAGGAACTTTCCGAGAAACTCGGAGTCAAATCGAGCCTGGTGATCAAGAAGCTGGTCGATCGCAAGATTTTCGCGACCATCAACCAGAGCCTGGATGTGAAACTGGCGCAGGATCTGGCTCGGGACTTCGGCGCAGCCACGAACACTCTGAGCTTCGAAGAAGAAGCCACGTGGGAAGTGGAACTCGCCGAAGAAGCCAAGGATCAGGTGCCACGTCCTCCGGTAGTCACGATCATGGGCCACGTCGATCACGGAAAGACATCGCTGCTGGACGCTATCCGTTCCACACACGTTGCCGACCGCGAAGCCGGCGGCATCACGCAGCACATCGGTGCTTCGCAGGTAACGCATAACGGCAAGAAGATCGTATTCATCGATACGCCAGGTCACGAGGCGTTCACCCGGATGCGTGCTCGCGGCGCCAAGGTGACCGACATCGTAGTTTTGGTGGTCAGCGCCGACGATGGCGTGATGCCCCAAACGCTCGAAGCGATCGATCATGCCAAGGCGGCAAAAGTGCCGATCATGGTAGCGATTAACAAGATCGACAAGCCGGGCGCGCAGCCTGAGCGGATTAAGCAGCAGCTCGCCGATCGCGATCTGTTGGCCGAGGATTGGGGCGGCGATATCGTCATGGTTCCGGTGTCGGCAAAAACGAAGGAGAACCTCGATCTACTACTCGAGAACCTTCTGCTGGTTGCCGAGATTGCGAATTTGAAGGCGAATCCCACGCGTCCTGGTATCGGAACCGTCCTTGAAGCCCAACTCGATCGCGGACGCGGTCCAGTGGCTACTGTCCTCGTGCAAAACGGGACCCTTCGCGTGGGTGACTTCTTTATCTGTGGACAGGTATTTGGGAAGGTCCGCGCGATGTATGACCATCTCGGTCAGCAAGTGCGAGAAGCCGAGCCGGCTACCGCAGTGGAGGTAATTGGTCTCGATGCTCTACCGGAGGTTGGCGACAACTTCCAGGTTGTGACGGATACAGCAAAAGCAAAGCAGATCGTCATGTATCGCGAATCGAAGACGCGCGAGCAGGCGATGTCGAAGAATAACCGCATTACGCTCGAGATGCTCAATCGCTCCGTCAAGGAAGGCGATGCCAAAGAGCTCAACGTCATCATCAAGACCGATGTAGGCGGAACTGCGGAAGTTCTCAGCGAAATGCTGCAAAAGCTGTCGACGGAGAAAGTGAAAATCCGTGTCGTCGCCAAGAATGTCGGCGCAATCACCGAATCGGATGTCTTGCTGGCGTCAGCCTCGGACGCGGTGATTATCGGATTCAATGTTCGACCGGAACGTAATGCTGCGTCGCTGGCGGAAAAAGAAAACGTCGACGTCCGTCTGCACACGATCATCTACGAACTGACGGACGAAATCAAAAAGGCCATGACCGGGCTCCTCGATCCGACCTTCAAAGAGGTCTTCAAGGGACGTGCGGAGATCCGGGAGGTCTTCAAGATCTCCAAGGTCGGTATTGTGGCTGGCTGCTATGTGACCGAAGGATCGTTGAGCCGTGGCAATCTGATGCGGTTGACGCGGGACAACATCGTCATTCATACGGGCAGAATCGACACTCTGAAGCGATTCAAAGACGATGTCACGGAAGTAAAACAGGGCTTCGAATGTGGTGTGACCCTGGCCAATCACTCTGATGTGAAACAGGGAGACATCATCGAGGCGTTCGTGAACGAAAAAGTAGCGCCGCAGCTCTCATAGACCAAGATGCCGAGTGTCGGCGTACTCACAATGGAATTGCGGATCGATGATTCGCATTCGCTGAAAGACAAACGGCAGATCGTCAAAGCTCTCAAGGATAGGCTGCGGCACAAATTCAATGTTGCCGTAGCCGAGATCGACTATCAGGATCTCTGGCAGCGAGCATTAATTGCGGCCGTAACTGTCTCATCCGCGCACCTTCACGCGCAAAGCGTCCTTCAGAATGTGGAGCAGGAGGCTGCAACTTTCGCCGGCCGGATGCTCGTCTCCACTAACGTGGAGTGGATCGAATAGAAATGGACCCTCGTCGATCGGAACGCCTCTCCGAAGCTCTTCGGGAAGAACTGGAAGAGCTCATCAACTACGAATTGACGGACCCTCGAATCGACGTGATGGGGGTTGCCGAGGTGCTGATTACCCCGGACGGCAAGCACGCCCGAGTCCGTCTGAATCTCAATGGAGACCGAGCTTGGCAGGAACAGAGTCTGCAGGCTCTGGAACACGCTAAGGGCTTCATAAAGAAAGAATTAGCTCATCGGCTGGATCTCTTTCGCTTGCCCGATTTACGTTTCGAGGCCGCCTTTTCCGCCGAGGCTCCCGAGCGTGTGGGGCAACTGCTCAAACGTGTGCGCCGCGGCCGTCCACGCGATCCGGAATCCGAAAAAAATCCCGCTAAGTGAAACGCATTGTGATATTTTTGTTTTTGGCAGTGTTGGCGTGTTTTGCGCCAAATGCAGCGCCCGCCGATTCAAATCCGGCTGTTCTCCGTCTGGAGGAGAGTCTGGATTCGATGGGTACGACCTTTTCCGTTGTAGTCTACGGTACGGATCGTTACAAAATGCAGTCCGCTGTGGAACTCGGCCTGGAAGAAGTGCGCCGATTGGACCAGTTGTTATCCAACTATCGTCCTGACAGCGAGTGGTCCCGAGTGAATCAGCATGCGGCTGATTCTCCGGTGAAAGTTTCGAAGGAAAGCTTCGATCTGCTGTCTGCCTGCGTGCGCTACAGCGAAGCCAGCGGCGGAGCGTTTGATATTACGGTCGGACCGCTGATGAGGGTCTGGGGGTTTTACAAGGGCTCAGGGAAATTCCCGCATCGCGCAGAGATTCGGGGCGCGATGGCGAATGTCGGGTACAAGAACATCGTGCTCGATCCGAAGGAACAAACTGTGTGGTTTCGTCGGTCGGGAGTGGAAATCGACCCCGGCGGAATCGGAAAGGGTTATGCAGTGGATCGAATGGTGGCGATTCTCCGCGAGAATGGCATTCGATCCGGACTGATTACTGCCGGTTCCAGCAGTATCTACGGGATCGGCGCGCCTCCGACGGAGCCGAAAGGCTGGAGGATCGATATCCGGGATCCAAAAGATCCGGGCAAGTCCGTTGAAGAAGTGTTTTTGAAAGATATGTCCATGTCGACCTCAGGCAACTACGAGAAGTTCTTTCGGGTCGGCGGAAAGGTCTACAGCCACATTATGGACCCCCGCACTGGCTATCCTGCGCCTGGAATGTTGTCGGTATCTGTGATTACCCCGAAAACACTCGACAGCGAAGCATGGACCAAGCCATACTTCATTAATGGCCGAAATTGGGCCTCTAAACACAAATTACCTGGTTCTCGCGTGTATCTCTGCGAAGACAGATCGGAGTTAGCATGCGCGTGGCTCCAATGACAAGCCGTTTCTTGGATGCTTGCCGCCGTCGGCCAACGGATGTTCGGCCGGTTTGGTTCATGCGGCAGGCGGGCCGCTATCTGAAGCCTTACCGCGATATCCGTGCGCGCCACGGAATCCTCGATATTTGCAAACGGCCCGATTTGGCGGCAGCCGTAACGCTTCAACCCGTCGAGATCCTTGATGTAGACGCTGCGATCATCTTCGCAGACCTGCTTCTGCCGGTCGAACCGATGGGGCTAAAGCTCCAGTTCATCGCCGGGGAGGGGCCGCAAATCGATAACCCGATTCGTACGTCCTCAGATATCGACGCGCTGTCGATCTCCAACACAGACGATCTGGGTTACGTGGGCGAGTCGATCCAGCAGGTGGTCAAGGCGCTGTCGGGCCGTGTTCCGGTGATCGGCTTTGTGGGCGCCCCGTTCACACTTGCCAGCTACATGATCGAGGGGGGGCCATCGAAGACCTTCTCGAGACCAAGCAGATGATGTATCGCGAAGAAACATTGTGGCGGCGCTTGATGGGCAAGCTGGTCGATGTGCTTGGCTCGTTCGCGCTACTGCAGGTCTCCGCAGGCGCACGCGTTGTTCAGGTGTTCGATAGCTGGGTTGGAGCCTTGGGTCCGGACGACTATGTTCGATATGTGCAGCCGTACTCGCGCGCATTGATCGAACGAATTCGCTCCACCGGCGCGCCGGTCATTCACTTCGGTACCGGAGCCGCCGGTTTCTTCCGGGAATTGCATGCCGCGGGCGGCGACGTCATGGGCGTTGACTGGCGAGTGAATATCGATCAGGCGTGGATGGATATCAGCTATCGATCCGCTGTTCAGGGCAATTTGGACCCGGCCGCTCTCTTTTCCCCATTACCCGAACTTCGCGCCCGCGTCCATGAACTCCTCAAGCGTACTGGGACTCGCCCCGGACACATTTTCAATCTGGGTCATGGCATCTTGCCGGAAACGCCGGTGGATCATGTTAAAGCGGTAGTGCAGATGGTGCGGGAATTCAAGCCGTAGGGAATGGCTCGTGTAGTCATCGTCGGAGGCGGTATCTCCGGCCTCTCGACGGCGTGGTACCTGGCCAAACAAGGCATTCGGGCCACGATCATCGAGCGCGACAACCGGCTCGGCGGTGTAATCAAGACTGATTACATCGAGGGTTGCGTTGCCGAGGGTGGTCCCGATAGTTTTCTCACTACTAAATCAGCAGCCCGGGAACTGTGTGAAGAACTCGGGCTCGCGTCCGATCTTATCGGCTCCAACGACCATCAGCGGGCGACGTTCATCTGGCGAGGCGGGCGTCTCATCAAGATGCCGGACGGCATGAGCATGATCGTGCCGGGAAAAATTGGTCCCATCCTCACTACGCCTCTTCTCAGTTGGCCCGGTAAGATTCGGGCGGGCTTCGATCTATTTCGCAGACCCACAGGAGCAGAGCGCGACGTCTCTATTTCGCAGTTCGTCGTAGACCATTACGGGCGTGAAGTCCTGGATTACATAGCAGAGCCGATGCTCGCCGGTGTGTACGGCGGCGATCCGGCCCAACTCAGCGCGCTGAGTGTGTTGCCGAAGTTCATTAAATGGGAAGCGAAATACGGCAGCCTGACGCGCGCGACTCGGAAGGAGCTAAAGGACTCCTCCGGTCCGCTGTTTACGACGCTCAAGCGCGGGCTGCAGTCGTTAGTGGATGAACTCGTCTCCCGATTGCAGCCAGACGTGATCACCGGAACAGTTGAGAAGATTGAACAGGGCTACCGCGTCCGTGTCGATGGTGATTGGCTGGATGCCGAGCACGTAGTGGTCGCGTGCCGTCCTGCCACCGTATTACCCAATCTATTCCCGGAAATCAGCTACAACTCCGCGTCTGTCACTTGTATCGGGTATCGAAGGGCCGATGTGTCAAACGAACTCCCGGGCTTTGGATTCCTGGTGCCCCGCATCGAACGAAGAGATATTTCCGCGTGCACATGGGTGTCGCGAAAGTTCAACTACCGGGTTCCCGCCGACAAGGTTCTCTTACGCCTCTTCACGACGGGCGCGAGAGCGGATGTGCTCGGTGAAGTGCGCGAGAAGCTCGGAATCACCGCCGAGCCAATCTTCATGACGGAGCACAATTGGCCGCAATCGATGCCGCAGTATCACGTGGGTCATAACGAGATCGTCCGGATTATCGAAGGAATGTTGAAAGACCTCCCCGGCCTTCATCTGGTCGGCAACGCTTATTACGGCATCGGCATCCCCGACTGCATCAAAATGGGCAGACAGGTGGCGGATCGCATTGCCCGCTCATTAAATGCGAGGTGACTTTGTCCGAAAGGTGGAATGCGCGGTATGCGAGCGGCGAGGTCGTTGAGAAACCGCCCGAGAAGCTGGTGGTCGAAGCTGTGCGCGGCCGCAAGTTGGGTAAAGCGCTCGATCTCGCATGTGGAACGGGACGTCACGCTTTATATCTTGCCGCTCAGGGTTGGGACGTAACAGCAGTCGACTCCTCGGGCGTAGCGCTCGATATTTTGAGCGAGCGCGCTGCCGAGGGATTGAATGTTCATCCTGTGCTCGCGGATCTGGAGGGCGGAAAATTTCGAATCGAAGCCGATTCCTGGGATCTGATTGTTGACTGCTTCTATCTGCAGCGGGATCTGTTCCCATCCATTCGCGCGGGATTGAAGAGCGGCGGACTCTTTGTCGGTGTGTTTCCGATGAGCGGAATCAATCCGGCGTATTTAATGCGGGCGGGTGAGGGCAGGGAACTATTCGGGGATTGGAAGCCGTTGCACTACGCGGAAGCGGAGCGCACAGAGATTATCGCCCAGAAGCCATGATGGCAGCCGAACAGCGAGCGGGGACACCGCCCGCTGTTCACCACCGGACAAGTCTTAGGCTGTGCGGGCAGCCTCAGACTTGTCTCCCGAAATCGCAGCCTGTGCGGCGGCGAGACGGGCAATCGGTACCCGATAGGGAGAACAGGAAACGTAGTCCATACCAACGCGATAACAGAACTCGACCGAGCTGGGTTCACCGCCATGCTCGCCGCAGATTCCGATTTCCAGATCCGGGCGAGTCTTGCGACCAAGCTTAACGGCCATTTCGATGAGTTTACCGACGCCTTCCTGATCGAGCACAGCAAACGGATCGGCTTTGAAGACCTTAAGGTTCTGATACTCGCCCGAGAACTTCGTGTAATCATCCCGAGACAGACCCATCGTGGTTTGCGTCAGGTCATTCGTGCCGAAGCTGAAGAACTCGGCTTCCTTGGCGACCTCATCCGCAGTTATCGCAGCGCGAGGAATCTCGATCATCGTGCCGATCATATACTTCAGACCGGACGCGCCTTCCTTCTCGAGAACTTCCTTCGCCACGCGCTCGACAATCGCCTTCTGATTCTGGAGCTCTTTCGCGCTCCCGATCAGCGGGATCATTACTTCGGGGATCACTTTGAGACCCTTCTTGTACACTTGTGCGGCTGCTTCGAAAATGGCGCGAGCCTGCATTTCGGTGATTTCGGGATAGGTGATGCCGAGACGACAACCGCGGTGTCCGAGCATCGGGTTGAACTCGTGCAGTTCTTCCACTCGCTCCAACAGCTCAGGCAAGTGAGTCTTCAGGGCTTTCACTTCCACGCCGTAGCGTTCCGCCATCTCACGTTTTGCCTTGACATCGACGTACGGCAACGTCGCGATGTCGACCATCAGGTTTTCCCGCTTCGGAAGGAACTCGTGCAGCGGAGGATCGAGCGTACGGATCACCACCGGGAACCCATCCATCGCGGTAAACAGGCCGGCGAAATCTTTACGCTGCATCGGCAGCAGCTTTGCGAGAGATTTCTTCCTTCCCTTTTCATCGCGGGCGAGGATCATGGCCTGAACATGCGGCAGTCGGTCTTCCGCGAAGAACATGTGCTCGGTACGGCAAAGGCCGATGCCTTCGGCTCCGAAAGCTCGCGCAGCCTTGGCATCACGTGGAATATCGGCGTTCGCGCGAACACCGAACTTACCGCGGAACTCGTCCGCCCAGCCCATGAATTCTGCCAGATGGCCGTGCTTGGTGTCGGGGTCGATTGTCTTGGCTTGGTCTTTGTAAACATCAGCCGTCGTACCGTCAATCGAAACCCAATCGCCTTCCTTGAGCGTGACTTTTTTGCCGTCTTTGGTCGTAACCACAGCAGTCTTGCCATGCTCATTGATCGCAATTGCGCTCGCGCCCACGATACAAGGCCGGCCCATGCCGCGGGCTACTACTGCAGCGTGCGATGACTTGCCGCCGACTGCAGTCAGGATTCCCTTCGCCTTATCCATTCCATGGATGTCATCCGGAGTGGTCTCCTTGCGGAGCAGAATCACAGGGCTCTTCGCGGACATGGCCACCGCCTCGTCGGAGGTGAAAGCGAGACGTCCCACTGCGGCTCCGGGAGATGCCGCGATACCGGTAGTCAATTTAGTCAGTTGCTTCAGTGACGCATTATCGAAGACCGGGTGAAGCAGTTGGTCGAGTTGGTCCGGAGCGACGCGCAGAACGGCTTCTTTCTTGGTGATCAGACCTTCGTGAACCATATCCACCGCGATGCGCACGGCGGCAGGACCAGTTCGTTTACCGTTGCGCGTCTGCAGCATGTATAACTTGTGGTCTTCGATGGTGAACTCGAAGTCCTGCATATCCTTGTAATGCTTCTCGAGCCGCTGCGTGATGTCATACAACTGCTGGAATGCGTCGGGCATCACCTGCTTGAGATCGGAGATCGGGTGTGGAGTACGGATGCCCGCGACCACATCCTCACCTTGCGCATTCAGCAAATACTCGCCGTAAAATACTCGCTCACCGGAACCGGGGTCGCGGGTGAATCCGACACCTGTGCCAGAAGTCTCGCCAAGATTACCGAAGACCATCGCCTGGATGTTCGCAGCCGTGCCGAGCTCATCCGGGATCTTCTCCATCTTGCGGTAGTAGCAGGCCTTGTCGGACCACCAGGAACGGAACACGGCGTCGCGCGACATCGTGAGCTGCGTCCAGGCGTCCTGGGGGAATTCCTTTCCGGTTTCCTTCTTGACGACTTTCTTGTAATCGGCGATGATCGCCTTCAGATCGGCAGCCTGCAAGTCGGTATCGAGCTTCGCTTCGATCTTCGCTTTGCGGGCATCGAAGATGTGATCGAACAGCTCCATCTCGATCCCGAGCGCGACTTCGCCGAACATCTGGATGAAGCGGCGGTAGCAGTCGTAGGCGAAACGTGGATTCCCAGTCTGCTCGGCGAGAGCTTCCGTTGTCTCGTCGTTCAGACCGAGGTTGAGAATCGTGTTCATCATGCCGGGCATCGAGAATTTCGCGCCGGAACGAACGCTAAGAAGCAGCGGTTTGCTGGGGTCGCCCAGCTTCTTACCGAGTTCGGCTTCTACTTTTGCCAGCGCCTGTCTGATCTGGTCGTCCACTTCCGGCGGCACCTGCCGGTTGTTGTTGAAATAGATGTTGCAGACCTCAGTGGATACCGTAAAACCGGGAGGCACCGGCAGCTTCGCATTGCACATCTCGGCGAGGTTAGCCCCTTTGCCGCCGAGAATGTCTTTCATGTCTTTATTACCCTCGGCTCCTTTAGCGCCGAACGAGTAAACGTATTTCTTACCCATTAAACTGAATCTCTCCTTCGAGACTTAATGCGTCGTCACGATCTCCGAAAAATCGGCGATGGCCGAGAACTCGGTAAGCAGGCTGCTCAACAAAAGCAGCCGGTTCATGCGAACACGCTCTTCGGGCACATTCACCAGAACCTTGTCGAAGAACGTGTCTATTCTGGGGCGCAGCGATGCGATGGACTCCATCGCCGCCTTATAGTTCCGCGACTTGCGGTGGATAAATACCACGTCGCGCGTGCGCAGAAATTCACTGTGTAGCTCCAACTCCGGGCCTGGCTCCAGAAGGACCGCGTCCACGACTCCGGAGCCCGAGAATTGGGCCTGTCGGAGAATATTCGCAATTCTCTTGAAGCTCGCGGCCAAAGGCTCGAAATTTTCGGTAGGACGCACCTGCTGTATTGCCTGCAAACGCGCTTCCACGTCTACCAGATCGTCTGATCGGCGGCAAGAACCGCGTTGACCTCGTCGTATTCGAAGCCACGTACGTCACGGAAGTAATATTTGACGCGGTCGATCAGGAATTCGTGTAATTGAGGGTTCTCACCCAGCAATTCGCTGAGCTTAATCCGTACTCCGCCTTCAACCACAATCTTGACGATGCCTTGCGCAGCGCGCCGGAGCGCGAAGGGATCGCGCGAGCCGGTTGGGATCAATCCGATCTCGAAGCATCCGCGCAATGTGTCGCATTTGTCAGCCAGCGCGACGACTCTGCCGTAATGGTCGAGGGGATCGAGTCATCCATGCTGACAGGCTTGTAATGTTCGTACACCGCGTGCCAGATCTCGAGCGGCTCGCCTTGCTCACGCGCGTAGAGACCGCCGACGATCCCTTGGAGCTCTGTCAATTCCTTGACCATCTCGGTCGTAAGATCGCATTTCGAAAGGCGCAGCCGCCCTGGCGCACATCGAGACGCTCGCGCCGACTGCTTCGCCGAATTGCTTCGCGAGTTGGATCATCCGTTCCGTCTTGTCGTAATACGAGCCCAGCTTCGCCTGGAAAGTGACGTTCCTCAGGTCTTCCAGACGATCTGAAGTTTACGGCGCAGATCGACGTCCCAGAAGAAGCGAGCATCGTTAAAACGAGCGCGAAGCACACGCTCATTGCCCGTGCGAACCAGCCCTTCAGGGTCGGAATTGCTGTTCATCACCGCAACGAACTCCGGCGCAAGCTGATCCGGTCCTTGTTCTACGGAGAAGTAACGCTGGTGATGCCGCATCACCGTGCTGAGAATCTCGCGAGGCAGTTCCAGGTACTTGGGATCAAATGAGCCTCGAATCGTGGATGGCTGCTCCGTGAGATAAACCAGTGTCTGCAGAAGCGCATCGTCACGGTGTACATTGCCGCCGAGACCGGCCTCGATCATCTCGCGTCTTTGGGCCGCGGAAAGCACGACACCATTTTTGTGAAGCTGATCGACGAAGTTGCCGATCGTAACCCGAATCTGCGGCTTTCCCAGGATGCGATGGCCACTGGTTATGTCGCCCGACCGCACGCCCGCCAACTCGAACGGAACTACACGATCGCCGAGGAGGGCCACGATCCATCGAATCGGCCGGATAAATCGAGGACCGCCTTTCCCGGTCCAATACATCGTTTTCGGAAAATAAATTTTCGTAATCAGGCCGGGCAGCGCCTCGGAAAGAACGTCAATCGTAGCTAAACCGGGTACTCGTTTATTGAAGCTGAAATACTCGCCTTTAGAGGTGTGCAGCTTGTCGAGCTGATCTACGGTTACGCCCATCTTCTTGGCAAAGCCTTGGGCCGCGCCGGAGCCCGATGATACAGGCGGCCCGGAAACCGGCTTCACCTCATCGGCTTGCTTCTCCTTGAGTCCGGAAGCGCGTAATACGAGGCGCCGCGGGGTGGCGTCAGTGCCATCTACCTGTCCGCCCAAGGCGCGCTCAGTGAGCAATTCGGAGAAGAGCTGCCTCATGTTCTCGAGGGCGGGTTCGATCATCCAGTCAGGTACTTCTTCGACTCCGACTTCCAACAAGAAACCAAGACTCATTCGGCGATGGCCTCCGCACTTTCGAGCGTGGCATCGCCCGCCTCAGACGAGGCGCTCTGATCCATCCAAGCCTGCGCAACGCCGACCGCGAGTTTGCGGACCCGCGCGATCACTCCTACTCTCTCAGTTACGCTGATCGCCCCACGCGCATCCAGCAGGTTGAATGTGTTCGAGCATTTCAAGACATAGTCGTATGTGCTGAGCAGCGGGAATCGATGCTTAGGAATGTAAGTTGCGTACATGTCAAGAAGACGCTGACACTCGCGCTCATAAATTTCAAAGAGGCGCCATAGTGTCTCTACATCCGCTACTTCGAAGTTGTAGACAGAGTTCTGGAGCTCGTCCGCAAGCCGCACATCCCGGTACGCGACGCCGGGCGTCCATTCAATGTCATAGACGCTTTCCTTGCCTTGTAGAAATGCCACCAGTCTCTCCAGACCGTAGGTGATTTCCGCGGGGACGAGATCAAGATCGACACCACCGCATTGCTGGAAATACGTGAACTGAGTGATCTCCATCCCGTCGAGCATCACTTGCCAGCCGATGCCCCAAGCGCCGAGCGTGGGAGATTCCCAGTTATCTTCTTCGAACTTGATGTCGTGCTTGCGGAGATCTATACCGATGGCTTCCAAACTCCGGAGATAGAGATCCAGGATGTTATCGGGAGACGGTTTCAGAATGACTTGCAACTGCTGATGCTTGTAGAGGCGATTCGGATTCTCACCGTACCGTCCATCGGCCGGACGGCGGCTCGGCTGCACGTACGCGACACCGTACGGCTTGGGTCCAAGAACACGCAGGAATGTCTCCGGGCACATGGTCCCGGCCCCAACCTCCATATCGTACGGCTCTTGAATGATGCAGCCGCGTTCGGACCAGTAGTTCTTCAGCTTGAATAAGGTTTGCTGGAATGAGTCCATTTTGTCGCGACCCTCTTACAGGGCCTCCAGGAGTGGAGCCGTATGCAGCCGGCGTTCGACGTGTTCTTCTATGCTTCGAATCAGGAAGCGCCTAAGATCGCCCGCTGTGCTGCGTGACCACGGACGCTCACTTAAGTGTCCGATAGGCGTTTGCATCATCTCCTCTGCGATCAAACGCGACTCGGCGGCCAGCCGCAACTCCGGCAGGATCCCGGAAAGCCGAACTGCCCAGAGGCTGAAATAATTGACCGCGGGCCAGACCCCCGAAGTTGGATTACCATGGAGATAATCCAAAACGGCGACTAATAATCGGAAAAATCGCTCACTGGGCTCGAATGGAGGAAGGAGATGTTCACTGACTTCGGCCATGTAATCTAATGCCAGGTTTGCTCCGTAATCACCGGCCAATGCAAACTGAGACTCAAGCACATCGCAGGAGTTTAAATTGACCAGTTCCCGGTTTTCCCGTTGGTAATAAGACATGGTTACCCGCGACAGCCGTTCAAGTCCTGACCCGAAGCTGTTTTTCGGCTTTCTCGCTCGCTTCGCCACCCCTCTCAGCTTGCCTTGATCGCGGGTAAAAAAACTGACGATCAAATCGCCTTCCTTGAAGGGGTACGTTCGAAATATGAAGGCCTCGCTCGCCAGGGCCGGCATATCGGCGATGCGGTGAATATGCCCCTAGATTAGCACACGGTAGAAAAGGAGACAGGAGACAGGAGACAAAAGATAGAAGGTAAGCAAGGCACCCCATATTGTTCAGAAAGCTCAGGTTCCAATTCTGTGCTCCGATATCCCAATTCCGGACAGTCTCAGTTGCTTATGCTGTTGATAATCCGAGAGCGGCATGCGGCCCGCAGCGTGCCCTACGTCTGATGGACCTACCATGCTTACCGACCTTCGTTTCGCGGTACGGGTGCTCGTTCGCAACTGGTCTTTCGCCCTCGCGGCCATCCTGACGCTTTCGCTGGGCCTTGGAGCCACGACGGCAATTTTTTCCGTAGTCCACGGAGTTTTGCTACGGCCATTGCCTTACCCGGAAGCCGATCGTATTGTCACGATTGAGACAACTTGGCGCAATCGTGGACTTCAAGGCGGCAATGTTTCCGGTCCCGATTTCCGCGACTGGGAGCGCCAATCATCCTCCTTCGAGGCGATGGCCTACACCTACGGCGGAGAAATGGGAGTGAAAGCCGGTCAATACGGCGAGTTCACAGGAATATTCATTGTTACGCCCGAGTTCTTCAAGGTGATCCGGGTTGCTCCAGCATCGGGAAGATTCTTTTCGTCCGAGGAGCAGAAGCCGAACGGCGCAAATGCAGCTGTGGTTAGCCAGACATTCGCCGAATCGCACTATGGAAGTACGGACGCGGCATTAGGACGTGTCCTCCGGATCGCCAGCCAGTCGTTTCCGATTGTCGGAGTCATCGGCGAAAGATTCCATTATCCGATTCGCGGGACTACCAAGGCCAATATCTGGCTACCTGCGGCATGGGTCGGCGAGAACAGCTATCGCTCAGGCCACAACTACCGGGCTGTGGCGCGTCTGAAGCCGGGGGTGACAGTTGCGCAAGCTCAGGCCGAGATGAGCGCCATCGCGGCGCGCCTGGAACAAACGTATCCAAAAGACAACAAAGACAAAGAAGTGCTCGATATCGCCGCTCCGGCAAAGCATGACCAACAGTACTCGCACGACGCTCCAAATGTTGATGGGAGCCGTTGGACTGCTGCTTTTACTCGCCTGCGCGAACGTCGCGAACATGCTTCTGGCGCGGGCCACATCCAGGACCAGAGAACTCGCTGTCCGCGCGGCCATTGGAGCAACCCGGTGGCAGATTGTACGCCAATTACTGGCCGAAAGCGCGCTTATTGCCGGATTAGCAGGCATCTCGGGGTTCATCATAGCGACGTATGTTATGGATGCCTTGCTGGCGCTTGCTCCGCAAAATCTTCCGCGTGTCGATGAAATCCGCCTCGATAATCAAGTCGCACTGTTCACGCTAGCGTGTGCAGTTTTGAGCACATTTCTATTCGGTTTACTCCCTGCATTGCAATCATCGCGGCTGGACTTGAACGAAGCCCTGAAGCAAGGCGGACAGAAGGGACTGCTCGGCGGAGGGTCGCCGCGTCTTCGGAATGCTCTGGTGATCTCCGAGATTGCGCTGTCACTGATGTTGACCGCGAGCGCCGGACTATTGTTCCGCAGCTTTATTTCGCTATCGCATGTGGACATGGGCTTTCGACCAGAGAGGCTGCTCGTGATGAGTACGAGTGTTGCCGCCAAGGACGAGAACTCCGTCAAGAAAGCAACCTATTACTTCCGCGACTTACTGCAGGAACTCCGAACGATCCCCGGTGTGCAATCCGCGGCAGCAGTGATGGGCCTGCCGACAGGAAAACGAACGTCCGATGGCGCGTATTCCGTTAAGGGCAGGCCAAATGCCACTTCGCTTTCATCGATGCCGACCGCGGGCTTCCGGGTGACGACTCCGGATTACTTCGCCACGATGAAGACACCCATGCTACAAGGACGCGACTTCGATGAGCGCGATACTTACGACACGCCGATGGTCGCAATCGTGAATCAGACGTTAGCAAGGCGTGAGTTCCCTGATGGAGATGCGATCGGAAAGAGAATCGAGTGCGGCCTCGACCGAAAAGGTTGGATGACCATCGTCGGTATCGTTGGGGATGTCCGACATGACAGCCCGTCGAAAGCGCCACAGGCCGAGATTTACATGGCTTATCATCAGCATCCCTGGGTCTCCGACGAACTTCACGTGGTAATCCGCTCTAACGCGGATTCTGGCGTGATTATGCGGCACGCAGAGAAGATCGCGGCATCTTTAAACGCCGATGTCTCATTGAGCTTCAGCACGATGGAAAATTTCCTGGCTGAAGCCGTGTCCGCTCCTCGGTTTCGCACAGTGTTGATGGGGGCATTTGCCGGTATTGCCGCGTTGCTGGCGATGGCAGGGGTCTACGGCGTGATGGCCTATGTAGTTAGCCAGCGCACTTCAGAACTGGGATTGCGTCTGGCGATCGGCGCGGGCACGACTGATATCCTGCGGCTCGTGCTGGGTCAAGCGCTGAGGGTTACTTGCGCAGGCTTGGCTATCGGATTGGCGCTGACGAGCGTAGTAAGCCGAGTCCTGACAACGATGCTCTATGGTGTAAAAGCTATTGATCCGGGAACGTACACGGTCGCACTGTTCGGGATAGCGGTCGTCGCGTTTGCGGCGGCTGCGGGCCCTGCTATCCGGGCGGCACGGATCGATCCGGTGGAGGCCCTCAGGGCGGAGTGACGGGCTAAATCGGCCTTTCTCTCGCTTACTGCGTCGATAATAAGGTAGGAGAACAGGCCTGAACCTAGTCGATTCTGACCCTTTAACCACGAGTGCGCCAGCGGAAAGCCGTGCGGCAAGGACGATTCGGGATATCTTCGAATCGGGGCGGCCGCTGACATATATCCGGTCCGCAGAAGAACAGCGTGTCGCGAAGATTCTGCGGGAGGTGGCTGCGCGAATCCCAACGACCGTGTGGACATGGACCCTCACTGAGGGCATGCGCCGCCAAGGACGGCAGGCAGAGGAAGGCGCGCTGAGCCCGCGAGGAGCGCTGGATTTTATCGCTGCGCATGACGGAGAAGGCATATTTCATCTGAAGGATTTTCACGAGCCGCTCCGCGAGTCTCCAGAAATTCGCCGCCGGCTTCGCGACGTCTACGAGAGCTGCCTGAATCACAGGAAGTATGTCGTCATCAGCTCGCCGGTGCGGTTCATTCCTGAAGAAGTAGAGCGAAGTGTCATGTATCTTGAACTTCGCCCACCGGATCTGGTCGAGTTGACGGATCTTCTCCGAGAAGAGGGCGGTGATGCGGATGAGGCTACGCTCAATCAGCTTGCACGCGCTTTACAAGGACTGGCTGTCGACGAAGCCCGCTACGGTGTGCGTCGCGCGCTGGCGCGGAACTCGAAGCTCGGACCTGAGTCGCTTCCCGATCTGCTGGAAGAAAAACGGCTGTTGGTGAACCGAAGTGGAGTAATCGAATTCATCGCCGATAGCACTAGCATCGGCGAGGTTGGCGGGCTCGAGGGTTTGAAGACCTGGCTCAAGGAGCGTCAGAAGCTCTTTCAAATGCGCGACACATTAAGCGAAGAGATTGTTCCCAAGGGGGTCCTCCTGATGGGCATCCCCGGTTGCGGAAAAAGCCTTGCGATTAAAGCAATCGCATCGAATTTCGGGCTGCCGCTCTATCGTGTCGACATGATCGAAATCTTCTCGGGCCGACATGGCAAGCCCGAAGGCGCATTTGTCGAAGCGTGCCGAATGATGGAAGACATGTCCCCCGCTGTTCTTTGGTTCGATGAGATCGAGATGGGAATTACATCGACGGAATCCGGCGGAGAGCAGGGTCGTATCTTCGCGTTTTTTCTGACCTGGATGCAGGAGAAAACGCGTGGCCTTTTTGTGGCGGCAACGGCGAACCGGATCGATCTGCTTCCCGCCGAAATGATTCGCAAAGGACGTTTCGATGAAGTGTTCTTTGTGGATCTTCCACTCGATGACGAACGGCTCGAGATTTTCAAGATCCATCTCAATCGTCGTGGCGTGGACGCTACCAAATTCGATCTCGATCAGCTACGGTCTATGACTACCGGGTGGACGGGCGCAGAGATTGAGCAGTGCGTTGTTTCTTCTGTGACGAAGGCGCGCCTCGCGGACCGCGCTATCACCCAGCAGGACTTGATCAAAGTAGCGGCGAGCACCGTTCCGCTATCGCGCACCATGAAGGAGCAGATCGGGCATATTCGCAGCTGGGCGTTCGAGCGAGCGGTCCGCGCGTCCGTTGGCCGCTAAATTTACTGCGGTGCGCGCACCAGGCCGGCTCCGATATCGAACGGATCGAAACCGGTCTTCAGACCGTCGGTCGTGCCGGAGCCGACCAACCTTGAAGTGAGTTGTAGAACGCTGAGGCCTCCACCCGATTGAATTTTCTCCGCCCACAGCGCCGCGACGCCCGCGACGTGCGGCGTCGCCATACTGGTGCCGCTCATCGATTGAAATCCACCACCGGGCTTCGCGGAAATAATGCTGACACCGGGGCCGGACACGTTCGCTCCGGTGTTCGAGAACGGAGCGACAACCAAGCCTGCTGGTGACTGACCCAGAGCGGCCACTGAAATAATGCCTTCTGAGACGGCGGGCGGGGAGACTGCGATCTCGAAGTCCGGATTGACGTCCCGTTGGCTCTCATTGCCTGCCGCGGCGACGATGATGGTAGCCGGTCCGAAAGAAGCTCTCGCCCTAATAAGCGCTGCGAGCCGTTCGAAAAGCTGTACATTGGCTCGATAGCCTTCGAGAGCGCGTGTCGTGGCCAGTTCCGGCGGGAAGTGTTGTACTTCCTGCATCTGCTTTACAAACCCTGGAAAATCGATGCCTAGCGACATGGAGATGACGTTGGCGCCGTTCTCTACAGCCCATTGAATGGCATTCGCAATTGTGTCGCTACCGCCGCCTTGCTTACCGAGTACTTTGCCAATGAGCGCCTTTTTCACTCCAGGGGCGACGCCGATGCGTCTCGACGCCGTAGTCCGGCCGAAGATCGTTCCTGCGCAGTGGGTGCCGTGGCCGTGATTGTCGCCGTTTCCTTCTCCGGTGAAATCTTTCTCGGTGATTTGCACGCCGGCAAAGGCCGGGTGATTTTTGTCAATTCCGGTATCCAGCACTGCGATAACAATTCCGGCGCCTGAGAACGAGGAAGTATCCGCGCCGACGGCTTTGACTCCCCATGCGACCTCGGTTGCAGCCGGCCGAGCGTCGACAGCTTCTACATCGAGTGGAGCAATCAACTTCATCGGCATTACGGGCGCTGCGCAAACCACATCAGAGCTCTTCGTCACAGCTGCTACTTTGTTTCGGTCGATCTCATCGATGTCCACCTTGATTTCGGCAGCAGCGGCGCCGCCGGCCATGCCAAAGGATGGCCCGAGAAACACGTCGCGCGTAGACTGGCTGAGAGCGCGCAAAATGATGTGCTTTTCTTTCATGGAGTCTCCTGGTTGTTTAAGTGACGAACGGTCGCGCGACGTTTCATCTGACTCTCCGACTCAGCTTAAGATGTGGGCATACGGTCATGTGCAGAAGCATTAAAGTACTCCGCAGGCCTGGACAGTCCGCGACCGATGAGGAATTGTACAACGCGGCGTTACAGTTTGTCCGCAAGATCAGCGGATTTCACAAACCTTCCAAAGTAAACGAGGAGGCGTTCCTTCGAGCCGTCGACGAGGTCGCCGAAGCGAGTGGGCGATTGCTCGCAACCATTCAGCAGGCAAAGACTGCGGCAGGTTGAATCAGCCTGGCTAAAAGGCGTACGATAGCCCAACAAGAGGTGTCACCCTATCTTGTAATCCTGCGTGACTCAAACGGACAAGCACGTTGAAGCTGGCGATCAGATCGCCGATAGGGTTTACCTTGAATCCGATTGCCCCCGACCGGGCATCGAAGTTTCCGATCGCAAACCTGGTATTAGGGTATAGGGTCTGGTCGGCCGCCGTGAACTGGTCGGAGAAGATGCGCTCGGTATTCGTAACGTGTTGCCCGAGTACATCAGCCGCCAGAGTGAATCGCTTTGTCACGCCATAATCGAATCCAACCGCATACTGAACCTGTGCCGGAAGCTTGCCCTTCGCGCCTGTCGTGACGTTCCCGGCAAGTACGCTGTCCCCATTCCACTGATAGCCGAGATTGACGTGGGGTGAAAAAGTGCCTATATTCATCGAGACCGCGACAAACGGTTTGACTCCGGGAGCGCCGGAACCGAGAAAATCGTAGGGATCGCCCGTTGGAACACGAACATCGGTACCTACCGAGATGCCAAATGATTGCGTTCGAAAAACGTTCGCCTTCATTCGAGCAGTCACATCTCCGATACCGGAAGCGGAAGAAGTATTCGCGAACTGGCCTTGTGAGCCATCGCCTGTGCTGCCGAAGAAATGAATCGAAGTGTCAGAGCCCGTCCCGATTCGGCGAATGGTCGCGTTGGAAGTAACTCCGAGACCGGCGGAAATGAGCGGAAGCGCTACCGAGACATCAATCCGATCATGAATGCCGTACGTCAGGAACGTCGTGAACTGACTGATATGCAGATCGACGAAGTTGTCGGCCGTGATGATGTCGCGCGCGACGGTCGGGTTCGCTGGATTCGCGATATGCACAAAAACCGAAGGGACGCGATTCAGCGGTACCGCGTCCATCGAATCGAAGGTGAAGTTCTGGTGGCTGAATCCAACGGCGAATTTGTCTTTGCCGATAGTTTCCGCGCGCTCAGCCAGAATCGGCCCGAAACTGCGCGCCGAACGAGTATAGACTCCCAACGTCTTGTCGAACGTATAGACGAGGCCGGAAGCAGGAGATGGGATCGGCAGCGATGTCAACTGGCTAGCGATAGCCGTATTCAATGGCCCGAAGTTCTGCTGGAAGGAGCTATCGAAGTGCGCCTGATGAGTTGGGTTCGGCAGGGTCAATCCCGTCGGGCCGTAGAGGTTCGGTATCAGAAGGGCGAGCTTCCGTCTGCCCAGGCTCGTGCCGCCGACCGTCTCTTCGCCATCATGCGCCAGACACGGCGACACAACTAGGGCTGTAAGGAGCGCGAGCGCGCTGAATTGTTTTCGATACATGATCGGAGTTCCTATCGAACGGATTCAATTACCCACTGCGAGCCAGCCTGACGTAAACCGATCGTCACAACGTCTTCTACCGACCGTTGCTGCGTGCGTTCGTCGCTGAAACGCATGGTTCGCCTGCACTGTACGATTGCTTTATCGCTTTCGATCCTGGCCGGGGACACAGCGTGAAGCCGAAGTTCGATCGCCTTGGCGATTCGAAAGAAATCTTCTATGCGCGCCAAGTCCCGCTTGGCCAACGAGGGCCAGATTCTGCTCACTCGCTGACTGTCACGATTGCGATACGCTTCCTCGTATTCTCTGAGGATTTCCGTAATGCTCTTGGACGCGAAATCCCTCTCCTCAAGCTGCTTCAGCGCCGTACGAGCCTGATCCGCGAACAGGCTGTTTGGATGACGTTCTGTGAATCCCCGATAGTCTACAGGCGAATTCGATGTCTTCGCGGCTTCCCACTCCAACGCTTCGATGCGCCGGGCAGTTTCTTCGGCGAACGGGCTTCCGGGGTTCCTGGCCTGATACTGCGATAGAAGTTTGATATCCCGACTGGAACGCACACGCTCCCACTCTTCCAATTGGAGGACGCGCGGGTCAGGCGCTGGCGCGGTGACCATCGGTTCCTCAATGCCCTTTGGATCTATTTTCGCCAGGACAAGTTCGCCTGCCTTGAAGCCGCGAACGTCTGCGAATGGTCGTTGATCCCTCCCGGAGCCCAGGTCAATTCCGATCTGACGAGGAACAGTGTCCTGCAGATACTTCTCCAGCGAACCGAGAGTCACTTCGCCACGATCATTCGCCGCACGGCCCCGGAGACCTTCGACGACTGCCCAACTGAAGTATCCATGTTTCTTCTCGGCGTATTCGTAAGCCCTTTCGCCGACTCGAGTCGCGTATAGCGTCGCGAACGCCTCGACCTGGCTATTGTGTGAGTCGAAATCGAACCCGCGGCGATAGGCTTCTGTCATTCGATTCGGCGCTTCCGCACGGCCGGCTGTGGGATCGTTCCGGCAGGCATCCAGCAGAATGATCACCTGCTTGACGCTCATTTCCTGTACCCAATCTTTGATTTCGGTCACGCTCAGTGCTGTCGATTGCAGGATCCGGATGTTATCGGACATCTTCGCGTCTGCCGGCAGAAGGAAGGCCTGATTGTTGCGCTCAATGCCGTGTCCCGCGAAAGCAAAAAGAAGCAGTCCGTCTTTGGGGACCATTCGCGCCAGATTGGCGAGGCGCAAAAGCACGTTGCCGCGGGTCGGCTGCCGCTCTGTCGGTTGATTCGACGCGAGAAGGATGACCTGTTCTTTCGGAAAACCGGCATAGCGAGAGAAGGCGTCCGCGAGCGCATTTGCGTCATTGGACGCGGCATATAGAGGGCTGATCTGCTTGTCTTCGTAGGCATCGACGCCAACGATCAAGGCCCAGCGTTTGCTTGCGCTTGGGAGTTGCGCAATCTCGGACGGACCAGACTTGGCTCCGCGCTCGATCGCCGCGCTGTTCTTCTCGATCCGCAAGTCGCGTACCTGCGCTTCTGCCGCGAAGCCAACGAGCGTTGCGATGGACACACCGATCCTGATCCAATCAGCTCGCATACGCACTCTCTCTACATATCGGTCGCTTTGCGCGAGAATTTTAGTGTTTTTCTATTAAACGTGACAAACTCTAAGACGGAATGGATGTGCTGACAATCGGGCATTCCACACGCCCAATCGAAACATTCATTGAGATTCTTAGGGCTCATTCCGTACAGCGAGTTGTGGATGTGCGCACCATGCCGCGTTCCAGGCACAATCCACAGTTCAATAACGATGCGCTCGCCAATTCCCTAGAGGATGCGGGCATTAGCTACACGCATGTCAAAGAGTTGGGCGGTTTGCGTCGCCCACGACCGGATTCAACCAACACCGGGTGGCGGAACTCGTCCTTCAGAGGCTATGCGGATTACATGCAGACGCCGGAATTCGAAACGGCGCTTAGGAAACTGCTGGCGCTGTCTGAGGAAGAACATGTCGTGATCATGTGCGCGGAAGCAGTGCCGTGGCGGTGCCACCGCTCTCTGATCGCCGATGCGCTGCGCGTCCGGGGCGTCCCGGTCTGGCACATCATGAGCGAGAGCAAAATGGAGCAGCACTCGCTCACAACTTTCGCCGAAGTGCACGGTATTGAGATTTCTTATCCCCCTGCCGAGGGACCGCTCTTTGAGAAGGATTAACCCTTCTTGCTCGCCTTGCTCAGGATCTCCCGCAATCTTTTACCCACAACTAGCTCTTCGCCATCCTGAAGAGTCATCGAGATGATCTGAAGCTGGTCTTTTCGGCGCGGAGTTTTCTTGCGCCCCTCCTGCCAACCTTCTTCTACTGCCGGAACGAGACTCGGATTGCTGGATGTCAGCACTTCAATTCGAGGTTCACCCTCACGCAAGGCGCGATCGCAGTCGGCTACCGTGAATCCCCATGCATCTTCATCCCACATAACGGTCAGAGTGGGATAACGGTTGCCGTCCTCCGGTATCTTGACTTCCGTCTTCACGCCAGGAACAGTCTCGACGATTTTCGATATCCGATCGACTCGCCTTGACCATTCTTTATTCAGCGCTTCCAGGTCTTGCTTCGTCCACCACTCGACGGCCGCGAGCACACCGATGATTTCCTCTTTGCCAACTTTCATCGCCCGGCACACCGCGCCTTCCCACGGATTGCACTGTGCCAGAGCGGCTTCGATCAGCTTTTTCCGGCCGAGCAAAATGCCGGAGCACTGCGGACCACGCAACCCCTTACCGCCGGAGAAGCAGAAAAGATCGACGCCCATCTTGGCGTACAGAGTTAAGTTGCCGATCGGCGGAATTCCCGCCGCGTCATCGAGCATCAGCGGAACCTTGGCGGATTTTGCGATCTGTAGCGCCTTCTCCAATCGGTCGCCCAGCCACGTGGTGTAGATCATGGCCGTCTTTTCGTTTAAAGCTTTCGACAAATCCTCCAGCGTTCGGACGACAACCAACTTCGCGCCGGTCAGCCGAATGGCACTATCGAAAGCGCTGCGACCTCCGAGCATCACCACTTCATTCTTGAGGCCCGTTGTGTCGGGCAATTGCCATACTCTGGCAGGATCGGTTCCGGCGATACATCCGGCCGTGGCCGCCGCCATCGCCCCTGCGGCTCCGGACGTCACCATACCTGATTCCGCGCCGGATAGTTCCGCAAGCTTACGCCCGGCGCCTTGCTGCAGTTCGAATATGTCGACAAAGTGCTGAGCGGCAGCGTCCACGGCCTTTCGCACTTCGGGCAATTCAAGTGAGCCACTCAGGTACGTCCAGGTGCCTCTGGCGTTAATGAATGGGCGTACGCCTAAGCGCCGGTAGACCTCACTTGTCACCGGCTTGCCTGTGGCCGCCGCGAGCCTTTCCGACATGCTTCGTGCGGCGATCACCCCGTAAACGGGGGCGGCAGCCATCCATTTCATTAAAGTTCTGCGATACATCATGCCTCCAAACTGCGAGTTACTTCGCCTTGCTGGTATTTATGTTGCGCTTTACGGAATCCCATGCGGGACTGGACATGCCGTTCAAGTCCCACATTACCTGACCGCCTTTGATCGTCATTTCCGCGATCAATTTCTGCGTACCGTCCATGCGCAGCCGGGCGGAATCGACGAATCCAAAAGAACCCTTCACGAGTCGTAAGACTGCGACGTCGGCGACGGCTCCTGGTGTGAGATGACCGAATTGCTCGCGCCGGATCTCCTTAGCAGGATTCCATGTACAGCGTGCGATCACCTGATCGAGCGGCATGCCCATGTTCAAAAACTTCGATGCCACGTTGAGCATATCTTTCATGCCCGCATTCATGCTGTCCACGTGCAGATCGGTTGAAATCGAATTGGGATAAAAGCCCTGGCGCACCGCCGGAATGGCCTGAGCCCACGAGAAACTCCCGCCGCCATGGCCTACATCGAAAATAATGCCACGCTTTTGCGCGGCGAAAAGGTAGGGAAGAACCTTCCCATTCTCATCGAGCATCGGGACTGCGCGCAGATAAGTATGCGTGTAGATATCGCCGGGCCGTAGCTTCTCTCCGACCAGTTGCTGAAACGGCCGCTCCGGTCGAAAATCCGCGAAGTCGACCATGACCGGTATTCCGGCGAGCTTGCCCGCTTCCACAGCTCGTTCGACGGCGATCCACTCCGGGCCCTTGTAGTGAGCGATCTTAATGCCAACGACGTCCTGCGGATAACGCTTGGCCATCTCCGCTGTCTTTTCCGGGTCCATGTCAGAGGTATTCTGCTCAACGTCCAATCGCCCGCCCATACCGCTCCCCACAATATTGAGCATTGCGAATACACGCGTCTTCGATCGGTCGATTACGTTCCGTTTGAACTGCTCGAAATTACGCCAGCCGGAACTGCCGGCGTCGGAAATGGTGGTCACTCCGCTGCGAAAGGTAAAGCCGTCCGGACGAACTCCGCTCTCTCCGGTGTACTCGCGCTGCATGCTGTCGGCGAAATCGTGAGTATGTATGTCGACAAGACCGGCCGTAACGTAGAGGGACGAAACGTCCACCACCTTTCGGGCCTGATCGGCTGGAATATTCTCCGCGATTGCGGCGATCTTACCGGCTGCAATCGCTACATCGCGAACAGCGTCTATCCCATTTTTCGCATCGATGACATGGCCGCCCTTGAGCAGCAGATCGTATTGGCCCTGAGCGAGTGCGAATCCCGCAAGGCCCACTAGAAAAAAGGCTCTCACACCGGCAAGAATATCACTCTGAACCCGCACGCAGATCGATCGTCAGAATTGATAGCGCAATCCGAATTGAATCTGCCTGTTGTCACCGCGTGTGCTTGTCACTTGTCCGAAGTCTCCGTTGCCCAACTGCGAGCCGGGATTCGCGAACTGGGGCGTATTGAAGGCGTTGAAAAATTCAGCTCGAAATTGCAGACTATGAGTCTCCAACTTCGGCATCTTGAAGGCCTTTTGCGCGGATAAGTTCCAAGTATTCAAACCCGGACCCACAAGGGGATTCCGAGGCGTGTTGCCGTACATGAGAACGCTCGGTGTAAAGGCGGCCGTGTTGAACCATAGCGACGGATCGCGCTCTGATGACGGAAGCGAAACATTCTGTCCCGGGACAAGGTTAGGTCGCGCCGCTCCGACGGAATCGTCATTCTGCGAGTCGGATGCCTGTGCGATTCGGAATGGCGATCCGGATTGTATGTTGATGATGCCGCCAAGCTGCCATCCGCCGAGCACTGCCTGAGTCACTCCGTGGAATCCGGATGTGAACGGAATCTCCCAAACGTATCCGGCAACAAAGCGGTGGCGAATGTCGAGAATGCTACTCGCTTTCTCGTTGATACCCCGATGACGCGGATCCTGACATTGGCACCGGTTCCCGTTTGTTTCGTCTTCCTGGTCGTCGATCATGTGAGACCAGTTGTAAGCAGCTGTGAAACTTAACCCGCGACTAAAGCGGTGCTCGAAGCGTGCCTGCATCGAATGGTACGTGCTGTTACCGTCTGTGGTTAGCAGGCGTATGCGGTTGAACTGTGGATAGGGCCGGCGCGCTTGAATGTCTCCTGGCCCAGGATCAGGGCTGTTGAAGTTCAACTGGCTGGTATCGAGAAAGGTGCCCTTGTTACCCACATAGCCCACCTCAAGAGCATTGTTGGCTCCCAATTGCCTGGATACCTGGAAGTTCCAGTTTTGGATGTAAGGATTGATATGCTTGCGATCCGGCTGAATCGAGACCACGTTGTAAAGCGGGTTCTCCGATACGAGCGCTACAGGGACTGGATTTTGGATCGTGGCTACTGGGTTTAGCGTGGGATTTATCACAGTAATGCTTCCTGCCATCGGCGGATTCAGCTGGAGAACATTCACGTGATCAAACTGATTAGTGGCCGTAAAGATACCATAGCCGCCGCGTACCGCGGTGCGGTCGTTTATGCGATAAGCGAAGCCAAAACGCGGCGCAATGTGCCAGTGCTCGTTCTCCCAGAGGTCCACTACCTGACCTTTACCCTCCGCTGAGGTCCGGCTGTCCGGAGGCCACAGCACCGGACCGCTCGGATCGAGATCGAAACGTAGCGTACGGCTATTTCCGTTAATCTCCTTCGGAAGAGTCAGCATGTCGTATCGAATCCCGAGGTTCAGTGTCAGACGCGGAGTCACTTTCCAGTCGTCCTGGAAATAGAAGTAATTACGCCACTGCCGTACTGCGGAGACGGGTTGGCCCTCGGGCGTCAAGGTTTCACGTGGGAAGCCCAGCATATAAGCGGCCCCTGCATCGCCCGCGATATCACTGGTGAACGTGATTTGTCCATACGGCCAATTGATCGTGTTGGCGTCGGAGATGTGGCGGCCGATGTCGACCCCCATCTTCATCGCGTGTTTGCCGCGGAAGAGACTGATATTTTCGACGAACTGGTAGGTCTGCGTCGCATCTACGTCGGAACCTCCCGTCTCACCGAGTCCGAGATACCCAGAGATGTTGATTGTAGGAAATCCGGCTTCCGCTTGTGTTAGTTCGCGCCCATTGGGTCCACCTTGCTTCAGGCCATTGATCCCGATCGACGAAGCGGTAAAGTCGGTGTTCTTACGAGGATTCGTCGAATTGCGGGTTCCGCGATGGTAGCCGAATCGAAACTCATTTAACAGTGTGGGGCTGAATGTGTGCACACTCTGCAACGACATGTTTTGGTTCAGGTAGGGTGACTCGGATGCAAAAGCGGCAATAGGAGGCGCGACCTTTTGATTCCAGTTGTGACCCATATAATGACCCGAAAACTGGTCGCGCTCGCGCCAGCGATAGTCGATTCTGGCAAGGCCTTGGTCCCAGTTCGTATTCGAGCCGGACAAAAAGGCGTAGTTGATGGTTCCCGGCTGGTTCGGTAGGGGCATATATGTGTTTGCCAGGTTCACCGAAACAGGATCGAGGCGGTTTTGAGGGATGATGTTGCCCGGGAATGGATTGCCACTCTTTGGATCGATGATAGGGGTAGACAAGGCCGAAAAGTCGCCGCGACGTTGTGCCGGCGTGAGCACAATATTCCCTCCAGCGGACTCCTGGTTGTTGCGCTGGCTCTCCCAGCCAAGCATGAAGAACAATTTGTCCTTGATGATTGGACCAGACACGACAGCTCCGAACTGATTACGCCTCAGCACGTCTTTCGGCAGCGGAGCCGGGCTGAAGTAATTGCGGGCATCAAGCGCGTCATTCCTGAGGAACTCATACAAATTACCGTGCAACTCATTGGTGCCCGAACGTAGCTGCACATTCACGTTTGCGCCGGCATTGCCTCCGTATTCAGCCGTGTAGTTTCCGGTTTGCACTCTGAATTCCTGGATGGAGTCCAGGGGTGGGAACATTGCGACGAACGCCCACCGATTGGAAGTAGCCTTCACTCCGTCGAAGCTGAGCGCCATTGTCGTGTCCCGTGTCCCGTTGGCGCGAAGGAGACTGAATTGAGATTCGGTTCGTACAGTTACGCCCGGAGTTAGCGCGGCGAGGTCAACGAACCGGCGGCCGTTCAGTGGAAGATTCGTAACACGCTCGGTTGATACGACCTCACCTAAAGCGGCATTCTCGGTCTGCATCAACGGAACTTCTGCAACGACATCGGCCCTTTGCGATACCTGGCCGACTTGAAGAGTAAAGTTCAGTCGTGCCGCCTGCCCGGTTTGTACGGATACATTCGTGCGCCGCTCCGGAGCAAACCCGCTCGCGGAAACATCGACAGTATAGTCACCCGGCCTGAGATAGCGGAGCTCATAAGCCCCCTCGTTGTTGGCCAGAATCTTGTGGTTGAATCCCGTGGCCGGCTGTGTGATCGTGATCTCTGCGCCCGGCACTGAAGCGCCGCTAGGGTCTGTGATGACACCGAGAATCGCCGTATCTAACGTTTGGGTCAGTGCTGACCCGGAGAAAAGAAGGAAAAGTACGAAACGGAATCCGCCATTCACCATGATCATGCCTTTCGCGCCTTTTCGGCACTGTTCGGAGCAGAAGAACAGGTGTCGGACAGTAATGTTCGAGCTTAGGCGAACAATAATGCTACTGGATTTGAAGTATACGCTTCCTTTTATTCTGTGGCAATGCTGAAGGAAGAACAAACCTGGGAATTTACACTATTCCCGCGAAATCAATCTCCGGCGACCGGAGCGAGCTCTTGTTTTCGGGCGCGCTTCTTACGCCTGAACCGAGACTGCGCCGCCCCCAGGTAAAGGTAGAAAACGGGCGTTAGGAATAGAGTTACGGCTTGCGAAAAGATCAGCCCACCGACGACGCAGAGGCCGAGCGATTGACGAGCCTCCCCACCGGCGCCGTATCCGATCGCAATCGGTACAGCCCCGAGCAGAGCAGCCATCGTAGTCATCATGATGGGTCGGAAGCGAATCAGGCAGCCCTGGTAAATGGCCTCTTCGGCCGACATGCCGCCGCGCTCCGCGTCCAGCGCAAAGTCGATCTGCATGATCGCATTCTTCTTAACGATACCGATCAACATGATTAATCCGACGAATGCATAGATGTTCAAATCCATGTGGAACAACCAAAGTGTCGCCAGCGCGCCGAAACCGGCAGACGGAAGACCGGACAAGATTGTGAGCGGGTGGATATAACTCTCGTACAGGATTCCGAGCACGAGATAAACAACCATGATTGCGATGAATAGCAGTACCCAAAGATTGCCGAGGGAACCTTCAAATGCCGCTGCCATTCCGCTGAAGTTTGTGCTGATTGACGGAGGCACTATGTGCTCCGCCGCCTCCTTGACTGTCTCGAGCGCCTCTCCTAGAGCATGGCCCGGGCTGATTGCGAAGGATATGGTTGCTGCCGGCAACTGGCCGGAATGTGCAATCGCCTGAGGGCCAGTCTCCTCCGTAATCTCCGCAAGAGCATCGAGAGGAATCAACTTGCCGGACGGAGGTTTGAAATACAACATCGATAGCGCCCGCGGATCCTGCTGAAACTCGGGTAGCAATTCGAGAAGGACCTTATACTCGTTAACGTTCGAATAGATGGTGGAGACCCAGCGCGGTCCGTACGCGTCGTAGAGAGTGTTCTCAACCTGCTGTGCGTTAACCCCAAGGGCAGCAGCTTTGTCGCGAAGGATATTCACCTTCACCTGCGGCGCCTTGATTTGAACGTCGCTCGTGACGTCACGCAATACAGGGTTCTTCGCCAGCTCTTGTTCCAGCTTTTCCGCAGCTTCGTACATTTCCGGTTTGTCAGGTGATTGCAACGTGAACTGATACAAGCTCTTCGTGACCTGGCCGCCGATTCTAAGCACCGGCGGATTTTGCAGATAAACCTTGACTCCGGGGATATCCGTAAGCTGCGGACGCAGCCTTTCGATGATTTCTTCGACCAGATGCTCGCGTTCTGCGCGAGGCTTCAGATGGACGACCAATTGTCCGATGTTCGGTCCGCCCAACACAGAGGCTGTAGGTCCACCCACCGTTGTGACGAGCGATTCTACATCCGGATCGGCATTGACGATATCCGATACCTTCTTTTGGTATTCAGACATCTGCACGAAGCTGGTCCCCTGAACCGCTTCTGTCGTGATTTGTAGCTGATCCGTATCCTGATCCGGGACGAAACCCTTCGGGATGACGATGAAGAGTGCGGCCGTCCCTATCAGCACCACAAAGAAGCTCATCAGTGTTACAAACCTGTGCCGCAATACCCACACCAGACCTGCGTCGTAGACACGCAGCATCCGGTCGAAGAACGATTCTGTTACCCGATAGAACCAGGAACGCTTGTTCTCGTGCGAGGACCGGAGGAAACGGCTGCACATCATCGGTGTCAGCGTCACGGACACCACGCCAGAGATCAGGATGGCCGCACAGATTGTAACCGCAAATTCCCGGAATAGCCGGCCGAGGACTCCTCCCATGAAAAGGACTGGAATAAAGACGGCAGCGAGAGAGATAGTCATCGAGACAATTGTGAAGCCGATTTCTTTCGATCCCTCCAAAGCGGCTTGCATAGCCGGCTTGCCCATCTCCATGTGCCGGACAATGTTCTCGAGCATGACGATCGCGTCATCCACCACAAAGCCAACTGCGAGAATCAAAGCCATCATCGAAAGGTTGTCCAGCGAGTAACCCAGGAGATGCATTACGGCGAACGTTCCGATAACGGAGAAGGGAAGCGCCAGACTCGGAATCAAGGTCGCCGAGAAGTTCCGCAGGAAGATGAAGATGACCATGATCACCAGGACCAGGGTCAGCATCATCGTAAATTTCACGTCATCATAGGATTCTTTGATCGTTTGCGACCGGTCGTAAAAAACATTCATCTTGACGGAAGGCGGTAGTTCCGTTCGGAAAATAGGAAGAAGCTTTTTGACGCTTTCCGCTACCTCAACCGTGTTCGTGCCGGGCTGCCTTTGGATTGAGAGGAAGATTGCTCGCTCATTACCTTCCTTGTTATAGAACCAGGAGCCTGTTTTGTCGTCCTCAACGCTATCGACCACCCGACCTAACTCATCAAGATGGACGGGAGAGTTGTTTCGATAGGCGACGATGACGGGCCTGTACTGATCGGCGCTCATTAACTGCCCGGAAGCTTGTAGCGTAAATGCTCTGCGAGGCCCGTTAATGCTTCCCGTGGGCAGGTTTACGTTCCACGTTTTAAGCGCATTTTCAACTTCGTTCAAGCCGATCTGGCGGGACGCCAATTTGAATGGGTCCATTTGCACGCGAACGGAATACTTCTGGGCGCCCAAAACCGCTACCTGAGCGACACCCGATACCATCGAAATTCGCTGCGCGATTCGGGTCTCCGCATACTCGTCCAGCGTGTATAAAGGCAGTTGCTTCGAGGCGAGCGCAAGATACAGGATCGGCTGGTCTGCCGGGTTCACTTTCGCGAAAGTTGGCGGCGTCGGCATGCCTTGCGGCAGCAGGCGCGATGCTTGCGTGATGGCTGCCTGAACGTCCACGGCGGCGCCATCGAGGTTGCGATCGAGATCGAATTCAAGCACCACCTGCGTGGTGCCGAGCGAATTCGTCGATGTCATCGACTGCAAGCCTGCAATGGTTGAGAACTGATTCTCGAGCGGTGTCGCCACAGCTGAGGCCATGGTTTCCGGGCTTGCTCCCGGAAGAGCTGCCGTCACCAATAACGTCGGTAAATCAACGTTAGGCAGGTCGCTGACAGGAAGCGAATTATATGCGACGCCGCCGAAAAATGCGATCGCGACCATCAACAGAATCGTCGCGACCGGCCGGCGTATAAAGATTTCGGAAAGATTCAAGCGTTCGCCTCCGTGATGGCGCCTGCGGGAACTGCAACACGGCGGCGCTTTCGGGACAGACCCTCAAACCGGGCGAGATTGATGTAAACGACTGGTGTTAGATACAAAGTTAACAACTGTGAAAAGATGAGGCCGCCGACAACGGCCAGACCGAGGGGACGCAGCGCCGCGCCGCCCGCGCCCAATCCCAGGGCGATCGGCAAAGACCCAAACATCGCAGCCATGGTTGTCATCATGATTGGCCGGAATCGCACGAGGCATCCCTCGACGATTGCTTCTTCAGGTGTAGAGTTACGGGATCGTTGCGCGTCAAGCGCGAAATCGATTTGCATGATCGCGTTTTTCTTCACAATACCGATCAGCATGATGAGGCCCACGAACGCATAAATCGTCAATTCCACTTTGAATAGGACCAAGGTGAGCAGCGCGCCGAATCCGGCAGCCGGCAGTCCGGACAGAATCGTGATCGGATGAATAAAACTCTCATAGAGCACTCCGAGCACGATGTAAACCACGGCGAGTGCGATCAGCAGTAAGAGGCCCATATTTCGGAGAGAATCCTGAAACGCCTTCGCGGTTCCCGAGAAACTGGTTGCGATCCGCGCCGGCAAATTCTTTTGCGCGAGTTCTTGCACTGCCTCGACTGCATCGCCAAGCGCGACTCCCGGTTTCAGGTTGAAACTGATCGTCACTGACGGTAGCTGCCCGGTATGCGAAATGCTCTGGGGGCCGGCGTCCTGTTTCACCTTGGTCAGACTCGCCAGAGGGATCAGTGCTCCATTCGGAGGCTTGAGATAAAGCCGGTGCAGCATGTCGCCGTATGCCTGATACTCATCCTCCACTTCGAGCATTACGCGGAACTGATTCTGAGGCGCATAAATTGTGGAGGCCCAGGTCGGGCCGTAGGCGTAATAAAGCGCGCTCTCGATCTGCTGAAAATCGAGTCCGAGCGCCGCAGCTTTCTCCCGGTCGACTTCTAAATTCAGCCGCGGAGTACGGATCTGCAGGTCGCTGTTGACTTCCTGTATCTCCGGCAGTCGCGCCATCAGCCGCTCAAAGCGAGCCGATTCGGCGTACAACATTTCCGTATCCGGCGCCTGCATTGTTACTTCATACCCGGCGCGTGACATGCGCCCGCCAATACGAAGGGCAGCGGGGAGAGTGACAATGGCGCGAATGCCAGGGATCCCTAGCAACTTGGGTCGAAGCCGGTTCGCAACCTGCTCGGAGGTGGAGTCACGCTCACGTCTCGACTTCAGGCTCACGAACATTCGACCGTTCGAAGAGCCACCGAACATGCTCGATCCGGCCGAAGCGAAGAAGGTTTCGATATCAGGGTCCTTCCCGAGAATGTCTGCCACTCGCCGCGTCAGCGCGACTGTAGCGGGAAACCCGGTACCCTGTGCCACTTCCGTGTTCACATAAAGCTGATCGTTGTCGGTATCGGGTATGAAGCCCTTCGCCACAATTCCATACAGATAGATAGTTGCGCCCACTACCGCGAAGAACACCAGCACCATCACCGAGCTGTGTCGCACGGTCCACCGGAGGGTCCGACCATATACCGCATAAGTGAAATGCAGCGCCGATTCGATCCAGCGCGAGATGAAATTCGGCCGTTTGCCGTGGCTGAATTTCAGCACACGGCTGCAGAGCATCGGGGTCAGACTGATAGATACAAACCCGGAGATCAACACGGCTACGCAGATCGAGATCGCAAATTCGCGGAACAGCTTTCCGAGAATGCCGGCCATGAACAGAATCGGAATAAAGACAGCCGCGAGCGAGATCGTCATCGAGAGAATGGTGAACCAAATCTCGCGCGATCCGCGAAGCGAGGCTTCCAACGATGTCTCGCCTTTCTCGATATGGCGAACGATATTTTCAAGCATGACGATGGCGTCGTCAACGACGAATCCAACGGAGAGGATGAGTGCCATCATCGAGATGCTGTTGAGACTGAATCCCAGCGCGTAGATAACCGACAGCGTTCCCAGCAGTGAAAAAGGAAGTGCCAACGCCGGGATCAGGGTTGCCGTGGCATTGTGCAGGAACAAGGCGATTACGAGGATCACCATGCTGATCGTCAGAATCAACGTGAACTGAACGTCCTGGAAGGATTCCCGGATCGTTTTAGATCGGTCGCCCCGGATACGGAGCATCACGGACGGCGGCAACTGCTTCTCTATCTGCGGCAGGAGCGCCTTCACGGCATCGTTTGTCGCCACAACATTCGAGTTTGGCTGCCGCATGACGATCAGCATCACAGTCCGCTTCATCTGCTGATCCTGGAACATCCAGGCCGCGGTCCGCTCTTCCTCGACGCTGTCGACGACCGTGGCCACATCCTTCAGGCGCACAGGCACACCATTGCGAAAAGCGATGACCATCTCCCGAAATTCTTCCGCGTTCCAGAGCTGGCCCGTCGCTTGGATGTTCATCGCTTGTTGCTTTCCCCACAACGTGCCGACCGGAAGATTCACGTTCCACTGACGGAGCGCGTCCGCAAGCTCATTGATGCCGATGCTGTGACTGGCAAGTTTGTCGGGATTTGCCTTCACCCGGACCGCGAACTTCTGGCCTCCCAGAACGTTTACTTGCGCCACTCCAGGCACCATGGAAATGCGCTGCGCCACTGAGGTCTGCGCGTATTCGTCGAGCTTCGAGAGCGGCAGCGTATCGGAAACGAGGGTAAGAAAGAGAATCGGCGAGTCAGACGGATTTACCTTCCGAAATGAGGGTGGGGATGGCATTCCCGGTGGAAGCAGAGGCATCGCGGCCGCAATCGCCGTTTGTACATCCACCGCGGCCCCGTCAATATCGCGATCGAGATCGAATTGCAAGGTGATTTGCGTGGAGCCTTGTGAATTCGATGAAGTCATCGAATCGATACCGGCGATGGTGGTGAACTGGCGTTCCAGCGGAGTCGCAACTGCGGAGGCCATCGTAGCCGGGTCTGCGCCGGGCAGTCCCGCGCTGATCGTGATGGTTGGAAAGTCAACTTTTGGCAGATCGCTGACCGGAAGCGCGTGGTACGACATGATGCCGAACACCGCGATGCCCAACATCAGGAGACTGGTCGCAATCGGTCGCTGAATGAAAGTGCGGGAGAAATTCACGTCGGGATCCTCGCCGGTCTTACGACCGTTTGCCGCCGCCGGATCTGCGTCCTCCGCCACCAGGAGCACCAGGAACCTGAGGCTCACGAACCTGCACTCGCGCTCCAGGTACAAGCCGCAGAGTGCCCTCCGTCACCACCGTTTCGCCGGGCTGCACGCCCTTATCGATCACAGTTTCTTCCCCAAGGCGCTGCCCCGCAGTGACGGGCCGGACATCGACGCGCTGGTCGGCCTTAACGACGTAAACAAAGGTACCGTCCTGCCCCGACTGGACAGCCTGATTGGGGACCAGAACGGCATTCGCCTTCTCTCCCAAACGAAGCGTAACGCGAACGAACTGTCCCGGCCAAAGAGTACGGCCAGTATTTGGAAAAGTGGCCTTTAGTTTGATCGTTCCGGTAGTGGGATCTACGGTGTTTTCAAAAAACGCGAGCGTTCCGGTTTCTTTGATGCCACCCTCATCCGTGGTAGCCGTCACCTGCATCTTGGGCCCGCTACTCTCGCGCAGGGCCACCAAATTCGCTTCCGGCAAGGCAAAAGTCACGTAGACGGGCTGAACCTGGTTAATAGTCGCCAGATCGGTCTGATTAGCCGTTACGATATTGCCTGGCTTGGTCAGGAGAGTACCAGTCCGTCCGGATATCGGAGCATAAATGTTGGTGAACCCGACCTGAACTTTCTGCGTTTCGATAGCCGCGCGGCTGGTTTCTATTGCGGCCTTGGAATTCTCGACGGCAGCTTCATCCGCCTTTACGGTAGCCGCCAAGGTGGCCAGCGATGTCGAGTATTGATCATATTGTTCTTTCGATAAGATGCCTTCTTTCAGGAGCTTATTCGCGCGTTCGAGCTGCGCCTGCGCATTTGCCTCCTGAGCCCTATCGCGAGCCAGATTCGCCGTCGCCTGCAATACCGCAGCCTCATCACGACGAATCTGCGATTCCAATTGACGGAGTTGGGCATCGAGAACTCGCCTGTCGACGGTCAAAAGGAGCTGGCCTTTGTTTACAAATTGTCCCTCCTGAAAATGCGCCTCGACAAGCTGTCCGCTAATTTGCGGCCGCAAAGTTACTGTTGACGACGCTTCTACATTTCCGATCACTTCCGCCTGGATCGGCACGTTTCGACTGGTCGCCTTTGCCACGAGGACGGAGACCGCCGCGTCTCCACCCCGTCCTCTGCCGCCGCCAGGACCGCCCTTGGTCTGTGCGCCCGCTCCGGCGGCTTCTGCCGTCCCCGACTTGGAGCAGGCGCTTGAGAATAGTAGGGCCAAACAGCTAAGAACGACTAGAGTTAGGTGTTTCCGATCAAGGCAGTAACCTGGGCAAGAACAAACCACTATGTTTGAAACTCCGCGAATGAGGCTCGGTGGGGACACTCGTTATAGTAGCTCCGTCCGACCGGCGAAAATCCTACTATGTACCGCGCTTGCAGTAGGCAAAAGGTTACAAGTAACTTGCAGAATTGCCGTATATTTCAACGGTTCTTCCTCGGGGCAAAGGCCAGTGCGCTCCAGGCGTCGTCTACCCGGCACACCTTATAATCCACCAGCCCAACCGCGGAGGCGGATTGGCGAAGAAACTGCTCGTTTATAAAGCCCGCCGACCGCGATTTTCCCTTTTGCCAAACAATCCACAGCTTGGTCTTGCGGGCCCGCCGTGCCATCGCCCGTAACCCGGATCCTAGCTTATCCGGGCTCTTGACAAACCAGAGGGAGACGGGCGCTGTTTCCCGGTCCTCTTCTACGAGCGCGGCGCCTTCAGGCAATGGACCGAGAACCGCCGCGTAATTGCGCGGCGCGTCAAACACACTAACCTTCATACCGGCCTTGATTCCGAGTTTTTGCGCTGCCGTCTTTTCCCCATACCGGTCCATCATCTGAGCCGGTACAACGGGATTGACCGGAGGTGTCTTCATCGCAGCGACCAAGGCGCGATCTACGTCTCCCGAAGAAGTGAACACGGCGTCCGGTATCAGCGTGCGGATGGACTCCACCTTCTCGGCGATTCCATCGACAAAAACCAGTGGAATCGCGCGTGTCGCCTTCAAACCGCGCAAATAGGTTGCTACCTCACGTCCTTGGGACGGTAAACGCGTGAGATCGATCGCAACCGCATCGGGAGGGTATTCTTTGAGCGAACGGGCCGCTTCGCGCGAGAAATTCTCCTCATACTCTACTGAGTGTCCGGAGCGCGTCAGCGACTGGATTAGCGAGGCCGCTTCAACTGCCTTCCAGTGAAACAGGCGCACGCGCATGGAAACATCATAGGCAATCTCTATGGTAAAGAGCCGAGCCAGTCAAAAACGTGTTCCTGCGCCTCCACACGGAAGCTGTTGAACCCAGCAGGAGTTTCGAACTTCAATGCAGCGGGTCTTCCGAGCAGCTGCCACGCCTTCCTGACTTCGTTTATTTCCGCTGAAACATCGGTAACCCGAGCATATCGATCCAACGCCGGCGCAATTAGGAGAACGGGCCGTGGAGCAGCGAGCGTCAGCGCAGTATCGAAATCGAACGGTATACGTGATTCAGCCCCGATGAAGAAACCAAGGCGTGGAATAAGGCCGTGCAGATGAGAATAGTGCTGGATTCCTTCAACGCCGCGATCCGGAGTATCGAAGCGCAGCGGATCGAAGCCGGCAACTGCGGCGAGACCACGGACTCGCGTGTCGAGGGCAGCCGTCAAGAGTCCAACCTTCGCACCGAGCGAGTAGCCCATCAAATAGATACGACCCGGATCGACCATCTCAACCTGTGTCAACGAGTCGACAGCGGCTCGCGTATCCGAGACCATCTTGCCCATCAGCGACCACTTCGGATACCGCTCATAGAATTCGCGAGCGTCCAGCACACGCGAGCCGAATCCGATCTGATCAAACGCGAGAACCGCGAAGCCGCGTCGTACAAGGCTTGCAAAGGAGGGACGCTGGTCCAGCCGGTAGCTCGTTCCTTTTGAATTCCAGGGCGAGGCGATGGACCACCCGCCCTGATAACTATACGGGTGCAGCCAGATCACGGTCGGAAGCTTGCCTGATTTATGGCCGGCGGGATAGAAGAGATCCGCCTTCAGACCGTCGCCGAACGGGATTTCGGTCCATCCCATGCCTTCTCCGGCGATCTGGCTACGAGTGGCAGGATCTGCGGACGGCCTGTGAAATAAACCCGCGAGCCAGCCCTCGACGGAGGAGACCTCGAGAGGCATGTGGCGAAGCTGCATATTTGGCGCTCCTGGTGGCTCCTCGCCGAGCACCCATTCGATCTGCTTACGAAGCTTCGATTGAAAACCAGCCAGAGCGGTCTGCGCATCCGGAATGCGGAACTCGCGCACGGGATAGGAATGCGGATCGATCGATTCGCCCGACAGCCGCTTCCAGTTTTCGAAGGTGTAGCCGTTGATCCACGTCTCACTCTTAGGCCGAGCGCGTCGTCGGAAGACGGAATCAAAGAAGTCAACGAAATTTTCGATGTCAGCAGCAGTCGTCTCATGCTCGCCCGAACGAAGGTGTAACCAGATATTCTGTTCGCGGCCCAGCAGCCGATATACGCGGAGCGCATCCCGATAAGCCTGCTCGAAACCGAAGGGATTACCTGCGGATTCTGCATAGCCCGAATACAACATCAGCCCTCGAGGCGCAACAAGAGCAAGAAGAGTATTCTGATCCACAGGCAATTTGTCTTCGCGTCCGGCAAAGAAGCGTAATCGTGGATGAAACCAGTGCGACTGCGCGCCGGTAAGCAATTCAATGCTTTCATTCGCGAATGGATCCGTTGTGTAGCGCCAGGGATCGCACTCGCCGCTGTTGCCGCTCGACGGTACGACTGCGCCGATACGCTCATCGAATGCCGCCGCTAGCAAGGCTTGTTTCCCATTCCGTGAGTGGCCCGTGAGTCCGATCGCAGACTTATCCACTTCGGGTATAGTCACCAGGTAGTCCACGGCGCGCGAAGCGGCCCAAGCCCATCGGGCAAGCACGGAGAAATCGTATTCCGGATACACTTCCACCCAGGCATCCGAATCATCCCCGTTGGCGTATCTCGGGTCTGTCGCATAGTAAACACACGCGATGTATCCCCTCCGGACAGCGGTGTAAATCCACGGACGATTATTCGCGTGATTGGTCAGAAAAACCGGGAATGGACCTTTTCCGTCAGGAATGATCAACTCCAGGCGTAACGTCGCGCGATGGTCGGGGCCGAACTCCAGGCGTACTTCACGGACCGTGACCCGTCCTTCGCGACGCGTTCCAGTTATCGTGGCGCGAAGATTTCTAGGCGCGGGCGGGAACTTCCCGAACATCCAATGCTGGATCGCATCTCGAAGCCTTGGTTTTTGCCGCGCCCACTCCTCGGGCCTCGTGATTGGTTTTGACGCCGAATCGAGAAGCGGATCGGGCAAGCCCGCAATCGACGGCATCGCATTGAAGTCGGGCGGCAGCTCGCCGGTACGGCGGACCCAATCCTCCCAGGTTTTGTCGAAGGCATTCAGCCTTCCGTCGGCAGGCACGCGACTAGGGCGGAGAGTAGCAAGGATCTGATCGAGCGTCTCTTTTCGGTTGTCCTTTCCTTGCGCCTGAGTTAATCGGGTGCAGACGAGCAACGCTGCAATCAGAATGATCCGGAAACAGATGCTGTGCACGAGAGAAGTTTATGACAGTGAAAGATCAAGCCCTTACTTTGTACGAGAGGCTCTTTATACTTATCGAAACTTCTGTTACAGATGGCGTAAAGGATCAGTCGGTTCGCGCTCCGTAGGATTGATTACTGGACGAAATTTCGCAGGGAAAGGGATTGGGGAACGTGCGAAAACATCTCTGTCCGATAATTGCTATCTTGCTTTTTTGCGCTTTGGATGCCTGCAGGCGCAGGGAGTTACTGCCGGTGTCTTCGGCGTGGTGCTGGACAGTTTAGGAGCAGTAATCCCGAGCGCCCAGATCCGGTTGCGGAATACCGGAACGCAGCGCTGCTTGGATCGCAAGCTCCCGATCAAGCGGTTGCGGTCTTAGAAAAAGCGCTCCGCATCGATCCTATGTACACCGATGCTCGCAATCATCTCGGCGTCGCGTATGGCTTGCTCGGTCGTCATCAGGACTCGGTCAATCAATTACGCCGCGCCGCGAAGGAGAATCCCGATTCTGCATTGGCCTGGACGAACCTCGGCGTGACACTCGAGGTCGTGGGAGATATCAAAGGCGCCAGTGAAGCATACACGGAAGCAATCCGTCTACAACCCGATTCCTCCGAAGCGCGAACTCGTCGCGCTCGACTGGATACTCTTAAAGAATGAATCGACGCTCCTTCCTTGCCGGCGCTATAGCCCTTCCAACGCTCTTGCATGCTGAATCTGCCGAGTCCGGCTTTACGTCGTTGTTCGATGGCGCATCTCTGAATGGATGGACGGTCCAGGACGGGCCATCTGCCGCGTTCTACGTGAAGGATGGAGCGATCGTCGTGCAGGAAGCCTTCGGATTTCCTGCTTGGCTGCGTTCCGCTCGCCAGTACGAAAACTTCGATTTCCGGGGCGAGTTCTACCTGAAAGGCTGGATGGATTCAGGCATCTATCTTCACGCCCCGGAGTATGGACGACCGATGTGGAACGGCATGCAGATTCACCTGTTCCACCAAAACGACGAAGCGCCGATGCCGCAGTCGATGGGCGCCGTCTTCCCGATTGTTGCGCCCAAAAAGATCAACGTAAGAAACCAAGGAGAGTGGAACAGCTTTCGCATTCTGATGGACTGGCCCAGCCTGCAGGTCTGGACCAATGACGAGCTGATTCAGGATGTAAACGTAGAAAGCGTTCCCGAGTTAAGCCACCGCTTCCGCAAAGGATATCTGGGCTTCGAATCGCTGTCCTACCCGATTCGGTTCCGCAATCTGCGCGTCAAAGAACTTCCTGCAAAAGAGAACCTGCAGATCCTATACAGCGGACCGGCAGACTTCGAGAAGTGGTACATCTCGGAGGGCAAACCAGTCATCACAGTTGCCGGTGACGTACTGCATACCGATGGCAGCGGTCAATTGGCGACGAAAGAGAAGTTTAAAAATTTCGAGCTTCAGATGTTCGTACGCCATGCTAAACACCACAACGGAGGCGTTCTCTTCCGGGCCGCGGATGCCGCGGCGAAGGTACGGCCGTATGAAATACAGTTGCACGATGTCGAGGGAGCGCATTTTCCCACCGGCTCGCTGTACTTTCATAAGCGCGCGGCGTATCCGAAGATTGAGGCGGAAGTTTGGTTCCCGTTTCTGTTGATCGTCAAGGACCGAAGCTGCCTGGTCAGGATAAATGGGGACACGGTTCTGGAATACGATCAGCTCGACAATCTCAACGAGGCCCCGATTCAACTGCAACAACACGCGCCGGGGAAATGGACGGAGTACAAGCAGATCCTGGTCAAACGGATCTGACCCCTCTAACGGCGCACGATCACTTCACGGAGATTGTCGCGTGTGAGGAAAAACTTCACTGACTTATAGCGGTGGAAGATCTTTTCGATCGCGCGATTGTTGAAGAACTGGCCGCAACTCGCCCAGCCGCGCGGCTGCAGAATGATAGTCCTGTGATCGGCGATCCGGTAGTTGTACAGCGGCAGTTGTTTCGCTTTCTCGTCGGTATGGAAGAAGGCTAGAAGATACGAATCGGGACGAATCGTATCGAAAAGGCGGTCGACCGTGATTTGAAGTAAATGCGGCGAGAGAAATTGGAGCGAGTCCCAAAGCAAGGCGCCATCGAAGGAATCGTACGGAAACCCCAAATTCTCCTGCAGGAACTGATCCGCCAGCTGAGGATTGCCTTGCTTCGAGAGCAGATCCGGATACCCGAACGTCAGTTCGAGAGAGCGCACGAAGTCTTCCGATGAAAGACGGTGCCCCATGCTGGTTATATAGGATACATTCGACTGATTCGCTCCGGCGAAATCGAGAAGATTAAGGCCGGAGCGGTCTCGGATAGAACTGAAGAACTGATCAAGGCCGTTGCTTTGGCGCGTATGCTCGGGCGGCAAAGGTCGTCCGTGGGATCCCGGGGACATAAGCTCCCCTACGCCTCCGGATCCCGATCCGCCTAACATCGATCTCAGCCGGCCCAGCAATGCTCTCGTTTCCTATTTCCCTGCTGCCTGAACCTGCGGACTGGAGTCCTTCCTCTTTCCGTCGCCGGATTTGACAATGTCGATACTTCCCTTGAAGTATGCGCCATCCTCAATCACAATGCGCGCGGTCTTGATATCTCCTACCAGACGCGCATCCTTGCGGATGTCGATCTTATCCGTCGCTTCTACGTTGCCGTTTATCGTTCCAAGGACGACGATCTCGCGAGCCTTCACACTTGCCTGGACCTTGCCGTTGGGCCCGATGGTGATGCGATGCTCCTGGGCCTCGACCGTACCCTCTACCTCACCGTCAATCACCAGATCTTCCCGGCTGGAAATCTGGCCCTTGATCATCACCGCCTTACCTATAGTGGCCGAGCCGACCGGGGCGGGCGGATCATAAGTGCGAACTGGCGCGGATGCCATATTTTGCGTATGTACCTCTCTGGATGTCTGAGCCGGCGATTGCGGCACATTGGCGGATTTCTGGGGATATTCGTCGTCTTTTCTACGGTTCCACATGTGGGCGAACTCCTTCGAGGGCGAGCGAGCGTTTGGCGGGTCGAAATTCCTCGAAACTCATACTATAAACGATTCAGAGGCGAAGAAAAGACAAAAGGTGTCATGCCTTACAGGAATTTTCTGATTCAGACGACAAAGAGGCAAACTGAGCAATAATGAAGTACGTGTCCAGCCGAATCCGGGAACTTGAGCACAAGCTCGACAGTGCGGAGAAGCAACTGCGACTCTTCCAACGTATCAGCCGATACATGGCGCGCGATTCCAACCTGCACGAAACACTGCACAATGTGGTCGCCCTGGTGGTCGAATTCATGCAATGCGACTCGTGTCTTTTGTACCTGCTGGATGGCGATAGGTTGGTTCTGTGCGCATCAAACGACGAAGCCTCACAGGCCGTCGGCAAGGTCAGTCTGAAACTCGATGAAGGTCTGACTGGCTGGGTGGCTCGGGAGCGCCGCTTGTTGGCGATTTCGCGCGAGGCTTACTCGGACGCCCGCTTTAAGTACTTCAAGGATCTTCCCCAGGATACTTATGAATCCTTCCTGTCGGCTCCGGTGATCTGGCGCAATCGAGTGGTCGGTGTCCTCAACGTGCAGCATCGGACGCCGCATTCCCATACCGGCGGGGAACTCGAAATGATCACGACGGTTGGCGAGCAGGTGGGCTGCATGCTGATGCTGTCGCGGGTGACAGCTCTCGAGGCTGCGGAACATCTTCCTGAACTAGTCTTGACCGCTCCTGCGAGGCAGTAACCGTCATGCGTTCGGCAGTGCTGCTCGTACTCGCCTGTAGTTCGCTCTGGGCGGCCGAGCGTTGGAACATCCAGTATTTCTACGATCAAAACAAGGAAGAACTGCACTTTACCGCTGTAGCATTCTGCTCCGCCGCTCGCGGCGTGGCGACAGGTGTGCTCGTGCAGGATGGAAAACCGCAAGCCGTCGCGGTTGTTACCTCCAACGGCGGCGGTACCTGGACATTGACCGAGACGAAGGAAGCCGGACACGCGTTGTTCTTTCTGGATGAGACATCCGGCTGGATGGTGACGTCTTCCGGGATCTGGTTCACCGATGAGTGTGGGCGAACCTGGCGGCGAATCCACAAGGAACGCGGACTGACGGATATTCGCTTTGTCAGTCCGGAGCGTGGATGGGCTATCGGCGCCAATAAGACGGTGATCGAAACCAAAGACGGCGGCAAGACATGGCAAAAGGTAAAAGCAGTTGAGGAGTTAGACTCCGACCCGGATCGGACGACCTTCACCGCCATCGAATTTGCGTCGCCGAAAGTTGGGATCATGGCGGCCCGGTCGAACCGGCATCGGGATTCGCGAATCCCGTTGTGGTTGGATCCGCGGCCCGATGCCCGCCGCGAACGGCCCAGTCTCTCGATTCTTATGGAGACCCGGGATGGCGGAGACACCTGGCAGACCAGCAAAATATCCATGTTCGGACGGATTTCGCAGATCAGCCTTGATGCAACAGGCCGCGGGGTGGGTTTGATCGAGTTCGATGATTATTTCGAGTTTCCATCCGAGATATTCAAACTGGGCGGGAAACCGGAAGAAGCCGGGCGAGTCTTCCGGCGCAAGGATTTTGCCATTACGGATATAGTTTCCGGTGCCACCGCCTACGCTGCGGGTTTCGAACCCCCGGGAGCAATCTTCAGAAGTCCTATCCCGGGGAGAGTGCGAATAGCGAAGAGTACGAACCTCAGGGATTGGACTGAAACCGAAGTAGATTACCGGGCGGTGGCTACCAGAGTGTTCCTGGCGCGAGCGGGAGAACAGCTTTGGGCCGCTACCGATACCGGCATGATCCTGAAACTAGTTCATTAGTGGCGCAGAGTCTACGGCCGATCGATCCGGCTTCGCTTTCTTTCGTGAGAAGGCGAACTTACAGGGTCGGAAGCTGACAAAATTCTTTCGGCAAAACTCGCAACGGCGCGGGCTCGCCCCAAACGTCATCAGGAATTTCCACCTCCGCGGTGGGCGATAGTAATGCGGATGCCACAAGCTCAACTCCAGGCCATAGCAGCTTGGACAACGCGCGTAGATCAGATTCAGAAAATCCCAGATCGGTTGCGTCCAGCGCTCGTCACACTCGTTGCACCGCACAGGAAAAAAGCCGAATACTTTGAGGAAAGCCTCGAAAGCGCTTTGCGATAGCGAGGTACGGACATTCTTAGATTTACACTTCGGGCAGCCAAAAGGGTGCAAGTGATCCGCCAGTTGCGTCTAGTTTAACTCAGATATGCGGATAATGGATTCAGGCATTTGCCTTAGAAAATGCGGATTCTTCAATGAAATGCCTGAAAGCTTCTTTCAGCCTGGAGCACACATCACCTCGATTTTCAATTCGAAGGTTCTCGATTTCGGCCACCGGCAGCAGGTCCCGAGTAGTCGAAGTAATGAAGATCGAGTCAGCGGCTTCCAAATCTTTCAAGCTGAGCACCCGCTCGGAAATCTGAATTCCTGCAACGTGAATCTCGGACAGTAGGATTTCCCGGGTGATACCCGGGAGACACCCGGACTCCAGCGGAGGAGTATACACTTGATCACCGAATGCGCCAAAGACGTTGGCCGAGGTACACTCAGCCACTTCCTCCCGCTCGTTGAGCAGAATCACTTCGTCGAAACCCCGATCGTGCGCTTCCCGGTACCAGTTCAGGTTGAATGCCCAGGAGAGCACCTTGGTACGTGAGTAAGGCGAGGCCGCGAACCGGCCATTGGGAACGACACTCAGCTTCACGGATTGGCCCCAGTTGGCGAGGTCGGTCGTCATGGCAATGAGGTCGAAGTCCCTCTGAATGCCGGGCCCCACAAACACCGTTCCCGTGTTTTTGACGATGCATACTCGCATCGTTCCCTCCGGGCACGAGTTGGCATGAATCAACCGGGTCAGCCGTACGTGCAGCCATTCCGGACTCGAAGGAAAGGGCACGCGTAGCAGCTCCGCGTCACGCTTCATCCGGGCCCAATGCCGCTCGAAGGCAAACAAAGTTCCTTTCGTGATTCGCAACGTGGTGAAGACACCCCATCCCATTAACGCGCCGACTTGTCCGGCGCTCATCAGCGGCTCGGACGCGCCGCGGAGGTCGTCATTATGAAGAACGAAGCGGTGCAGCACGCTGCTATTGTACTCCCGCGATTCACGTCCAATTGGGGAATGGACGGATGTTGGACTTTCGGCAGTCTTCGATCAGATCCGGTACCCGCCGTCGTCGAGACATGAGCTTTTCAAGCAAGCTGTACAGGGCGTCTCGATCGCCGTTCAGCCATTCAGATGGTAGGCGGCCAAGCGCGTCATCGATCACCTCTTCAGGGAAGTTAATGACGCGATCCAGCCAGGGTTGGAAATCGTCCCATCCTCGAACATCGGAATATACGCTGGTGCGGAAGTAAAGTCCGGTGAGAGGCGAATCCACATAGCTCCAATGCGGTCCATTGAAGATATACCCGTGATCCACCATCAAAGCCAAAAAACCGATCCGCAGCGCATGCCCCTGGAATGTGGGAACGTATTCTCGCAGCCGTGCGCGGAGGAAAATCGACTGTCGCGCGTCGGCATTACCGGCCCATTTATCGAACACAAGCACGCCCAGAAACTCATTGCGGTTCTCGATTCTTTCCAACAAAGTATCGGGAACGAAATCGTATACGGCGATGCGATTCGGATCACCGGGATAACGTGAGCCGAAATGCCATCCGGGGTCCACCGGTTGCTTCTGATGGCCAAGCGCTATGGATACGTCCGGGTTTTGCGCAACGAATTCAGGAGTTAGCCGCACGATCGCGGTTTCGGGGGCCGCTACCTGCAAGTAGCGCAAGAATGTCGATGCCAGCCATTCGTTAATTAGCACCCGGCGGTGCTGAGGATTATTGCGGAATTTTACTACGTAGAAATGCCCATCATCGGCTTCCAATAAATGCGCTTGCGCGCCGCCGCGCATTTTGCGTATTAACCGCCTGGCGTTAACAGGCATGAATGAGGTAGTAACCTATCCCAAGAGGAGCTAAAGAATGCCAGAAGAAACTCCAAGCCCGACCGGTCCAGCGCGTAGCAAGGACGAGGTCGCGCTGGAACTGATGAAGTTCGTCGCCGTTACCACCGGTTATGGCAAGGGATCCGGGAGCGCAGGGTACGGGCTGAAAGCAGGGCGGTCCGCTGAGGAATACGCCGATGCTCTGCTGGAACTGTTCGAACGCTGCCGCACGGTCGTAAACCGTTAGAGACGGGGCAGGTGCTTCCGCCTGCCCCACACTTCCATGGTTAGCGACGGCGTCCGGACGTCTTCTTCGCCGTTGCTTTGCGCCTTTCTTGGCAGCGGTCTTTTTGGCTACGGCTTTTTTTGCGCCCTTTTTGGCCGCTATTTTCTTTGCGGGAGCTTTCTTGGCTGCGACTTTCTTGATCGCAGTTTTCTTCGCGGCCGATTTTTTGGTTCCGCCCTTCTTCACAGCCGCTTTCTTCGCCGCCACCTTCTTCGCAGCGGTTTTCTTGCCAGCGGCTTTCTTGCCGCGGCTTTCTTGGCAGCTTTTTTAGGTGCCGCCTTCTTGGCAGCGGTCTTTTTCGCAGCGCTCTTCTTTGCTGCCGTCTTTTTCGGCGCGGCTTTCTTTGCAGTTCCGCCGCCCCCACCGCCGCGCGATGCCTTCTTGGCTGCCTTGCGAGCCGGCATGCCGGTATTGCCGCTAGAACTTAGAACGGTCTCCTGCGTTCTCTTCCCGACTCTGATCCTCGACGTCGATTTCTTCGTCGTCCTCATCCGTCGAGGCACTCGCGGAAGTCTTTGCTGCAGCAGAATCGGAACCGGACGCCCCGCTTACACCGGCTTCGTCCTCATCCTCCTCCTCATCATCGTCCTCTCGGTCCTCTTCTTCGTTGAGGTCGTCATCATCGTCGTCGGCGATGGCCGAAGATCTGCGGGTGGGCCGCTCGTTGTCTTCGCTACCGTCGTCTTCTCCATACTCGCCGAGTTCCGACTCGAGTTCTACGTGCTCGTCTTCGTACTCGAAATCGTCCCTTTCGTTATCGCGAGGGAGCAGGCGGACTTCAGTCATTCGAAAATGCCTCCTATCCAGCGTTACAACACACATAGAATAACTCGTTTTGCGATGTAGGCAAGCGCGGCGCCGCAGAAAAACAAAAAACCCGCGCATTGTTGGATGCGCGGGCAGGGCAGGATTGTAACGGAGTTTTAGTTCAGGCCGCCGCTGTTGACGAACGTCGAGGCCACCCGCCGGGAAGCCAGACCCTTCGAGCTCTTTGCGTTTCGCAATGCAGCGTTGCCGGAAGACTTGGACGAGCTCTTCGCCGAAGCACGTCGAAGCGGCTTCTTCGCTGAGGTCTTCATACGTTCCAGCTGGGAGGCAGTCGGGATAATCAGGACACTACCCACCTCGGCATCGTTGGTGCTGTTTACAGAAGCGATGCTGTTCACTGGCATGTTGTAGCGCCTGGCGATCGATTCCATCGTGTCGCCTGGGCCTACACGGTGGATTCTCCACGAGGCTCGACGCTCCGCCGGAATACTCGCCAGACCAGCAATTACAGTCTCCTTAGCTCCTTCAGGTACATGTACCTCGTATCCCAACGGGGCGACGCTGTTCAATAACGCAGGATTCAATTCGCGAATATCGGACACCGGACGATCCGCAATATCGGCGATCAGGGCCAGATGAGTTGGGGCCTCGAGTTCGATCGTGTCGTACGAAAGCGGCGGATCGATCTCGACGTCCTCCAGGCCGTAGGCCTTCGCGTTTTTATGCATGATCGTCATTGCCACAATGATGGGAACGTAGTTGGTGGTCTCCTTCGGGAGGGCATTGCGGGCCCGAAGATCCCAGAAGTCGGCGTAGCCGGTACGCTGGACGGCCTTTTCTACACACCCATCGCCACAGTTGTACCCGGCGATCGCGAGATACCAGTCACCGAACTTCTCATATAGATCATGAAGGTGACGCGCGGCGGAGCGGGTGGCTTTCTCCGGATCGAGCCGGTCGTCGGTGTACGCCGTCTGATTCAGGCCATACTGACGGCCCCGCCACTGAACGAACTGCCACATTCCGACCGCTCTCTTGTTCGAGACGGCGCGAGGAAGAAATCCCGATTCGGCTTGCGCAAGATAAATAAGCTCTTGCGGAACACCCTCTTCCGCCAGAATTCGTTGAATGAGGGGCTTGTACCGTCCGGCTCTCCTGAGTCCAGCCAGGAGTGTCCTACGCCCTTTGTCGGAATTGAAATAGTTGATATAGCTGAGCACCGCATCCGTCATCTGAAGGGGCAGTTGCGAAGACGTGGCCTGCAACTGTTCCTGCACCTTTGGCTTCAGTTCCGGATCCACCGGGAACGTCATTTCGAGGATGCTTTCAAGTGGCGCTTTGTCATACCCCGTCGGGTTGGAAAAGTCACCGGAGCCCAAACCGTTGACATCGTACTTGTGGATCGCCGCTATAAGCTCTTCTAACTTTTTCTCGATTTTGTAACGATCCGGGAGCGTATCCGGGGTCGTAAGGAGGATATCGATAGCCTCGTCGAATTGGTTCCTTGCATCTAAAAGATCGCCCTCTTGGTACGCCTTCTTGCCAGCCGTCAGTCGTTCGTCAGCACGGCGAATTCGAGCATCAGTTTGCGACGGTTTCGGGGGTAATAGTGGGCTGGATTTCAGGTAGGATGGCGATTCGGCGACAGTAAGCCGGGCGGAAACTTGTGGTGTATCCGACACTTCAGACTGCACCGCCTGCTTAGGAGCTGGCGGCATGAACGACATTGTAAATCTTTGAGAACTGGAACTAGGTACGCAACCACTTAAAAATAACAGGCTTAAGGAACAGAAACAGCACGTGAGCCGCTTACGGGTTCGGGTCATTCTTCCCCTTTGGCGCTTTTTAGGATTCGATTACATTGATCTTTGGACTTTACCCCACAAGGAGACTCCGGGTCAAGCTGCAATGGTAACGGGTCGAAGCGGCACAAACGAGGGGTAAACGGTTATTAGCGCACGAACTGGTCTACGTAGTTTTCCCCAAGTCCGACCTCTTTGTAATATTTCCGGCACATGTCGATCTTGATGAAGACATCTTCGAAGCCGGTATGGCGATCCTGTTCGTCGACGTAGTACATGCAGCCCGAGATGTTGAAGAACGTGATCATCTCCTCAACGTCGGCATCCACCGTCAGTGTGTGAGTTTCGCCGGGCGGTTCGAATACGTAATCGCCGGCGCGAGCGATCCAATCGTGTTCCAGATAGCGCCAGGATCCTTTGATCACATAGCCATGTACGGGAGCCGGATGGCGGTGCCTGCTCAAAATGCCGGCGCGGCGAACACGCAAGAGATTGCACCACTGGCCGTTCAGTGTATTCAGCATTAGGGGCCGAAACCAGACGTTTGGGGCCTGTGGAACCCAGACACGTTCGTCCTCAGGGACCGCGCGAGTGACGATTTGATCCGGTGAAAGCGGGTGTGTGGTCTGCATGATGATACCGCTTTGATTCTATGCCGCCGAATAGCCGCCGTCGACCGTCATGACTGTTCCGGTCATAAACGAAGCCAATTCGGAACACAGGAAGAGAACAGGGCCAGCTATTTCCTCCACTCTGCCCCACCGGCCCAGAGCGGTGCGCGATACCAGTTGCGCAGAACGAACCGGATCTTGTTGCAGGGCTTCGGTAAGGGGCGTCGCGATCCATCCTGGAGCTACTGCGTTTACCCTGATCCCGTCGGCGGCCCAAGCCAAAGCCAGAGATTTGGTCAGTTGGGCGATACCCCCTTTACTGGCGGAATAGGAGGGTACGCGCGCGCCGCCGAAGAAGCTCAGCAGAGACGCGATATTGACGATGCATCCTCGCGTCTGAGCCAATTTGCCTCGAGCCGCCATACACACGCGCATGGCCCCGTTGAGATTTACGTCTATAACGCGTTCGAAGATATCCAGGTCAAATTCGTCATCGCGCCGAATGATGCCCGCTGCGTTCACAAGATAGTGCAATTCCGGGACTCTTCCCAAAATCGCATTCACGGCAGCTGCATCGGTAACGTCCAGGGCAGCGATTCGCAGGTTTGCAAGCGGACGTACCGTGCCCGGCAAGCCGGCGGCGATGACGGTCGCGCCGGAGGCGGCAAACGCCTCGGCGACAGCTTGTCCGATCCCGCTGGTCCCGCCTGTGATCAGGGCTGTCTTACCTTCAAAATTGAACATTTGGGAATCCGTTATCTTACCGCGTCTGATAACCGACCGATGCCCGCGTAATCTCAGATACCGATCTGGTCCCGCACTGTTTCATTACGAGTTCCAGTTCCACCCGCAAGATGTCGAGAACGCGTTCCACGCCTGGTTGTCCGAAGGCGGCCAAACCCCAGATATAAGGTCGTCCAATGCATACTGCTCGCGCTCCAAGTGCGAGGGCCTTGAAAATGTCGGTGCCTCTTCGGAACCCCCCGTCGATGATTACAGGAACGCGTCCTCCGGCGGTATCCACGACTTCAGGAAGGCAATCGATCGTCCCGCGACCGCTCTCTTCCGCGCGTCCGCCATGGTTCGATACAACCACCCCATCCATTCCGGCATCCAAGCATAGCTTAGTATCTTCAGCGGTTTCGATGCCTTTCACCATTAGCTTGACTCGCGTAAGCTTTCGGAGCTTTCGCAGATGCTCCCATGTCATCGCCGGATTGGTTGTTCCCATGTTTGTGACATCCAGCCCCTGGAACATTGGTTTTCGCCGATAGAAATCCTGACGGGAAGTGCCATGGCATCCGACGCAGTCGCGTTTGTCCAACTTTCGTAACCGCTCGAAAGTTTCGGTATGGCGGCCGGCCTGAGTATCCACGGTAATTGCAATGACGGGGCAACCCGCCTGTTCGGCACGGCGGACTAATCTCTCGGTGTACTCCCAATTCGAAGTTGGATAAAGCTGGTACCAAGGCGGCCTGCCCAGCGTCTCCGCTATCTCTTCGACGGAGGTATTCGTCGTCGTTGAGAGGATCTGAAGAGCCGCTTTGGCGCGTGCGGCACGCGCGACGGGCACTTCGCCTTGCGGATGGAACGCCTTAGCGTTGCCCACTGGCGACAAACCGATCGGTGTATCCCAAACGGTGCCGAAAATTTCGGTTCGAAGATCGGCGCGTGTGATATCAACCAGGCGGCGGGGCCGCAGATACAGGCGGCTAAAGCCGTCTCGATTCGCTCGCAATGTGCGATCGTCATCGACACCGGTCGACAGGTATCCCCAGTGCGCCGGGGGAAGAATCTTGTGCGCGGCCGGCTCGAAATCGAAGACATTGATGGCCTCTTTCGGATCGCCGATCACGTCGGAGGAGCCTTGTCCCTGCAATAGCGGGCTCGCTGCGAGAAACGTTAGGAACCTCCGTCGATTCTGACGCAAGCTCCGGGTGTCGATCATGGCGAACGAGTCTATCGCGCGCGGCGCCGAGAGAGCAAATAGGCGGTTGCCCAGCCGATGATGAGGAGCGCCTCAGCGAATGCGTCCATCAGATAAACGGGCCAGATGATGCCTCGGAGGGAATAGTTTGCATCGACCCACCCTAAGCAAGCGGCGGCACTGATCGCCAGAATTACGATAGGCGCTGTAACCCGGTTCATCTTTGCAGACAACAGCAGGGCAGCGCCTATAGAAATGATCAAAAGCGAGACCGTACGGACCAGCCACAAATCTGTCTTTGGACCCGTTACCGCCACGAACGTATCCATGCTGACGAGAGGCCAAAGGCCGGTCGCCACGTAGTAGAAGCCCTGGAGTAAGCTAATCGTCCTTAGTGTGAGAATCACACCAAGGATTATCGCCCGACGGCAAAATCGGCGCGGCAGCCACGATCGACCCAAATGCCTCGGCGGTCGTAGCCCCATGTGGAACCCTGCCGGCAAGCCGAATCGCTTCTTTGCCGAACCAGACGAATTCCATCGCTGGTATCCGCGTCGCAGTAATGGCGGCGCATGTCATCGGACGAGCAAGTCACGATATTTGTACGACTGTCCCGGGTATACCGATCATCTCGCCTGTAGTCGTATTTGCGGTCGTCGTACCGTCCGTTGTCATAGCGGCCGTCATTGTATCGCCCGTCATTGTATCGCCCGTCATTGTATCGCCCGTCATTGTATCGCCCATTGTTGTATGAGCCGTTGTTGTAACGGCCGTCATTGTAGTTTCCGCCCTGCCATTCCAGATCGAACGTATAGCCTTCAGAGCCACCTTGGGAATCCTCAATATGAACGATGGCCGTCCCGCCATTAGAACGCGGATCGCGAACCAGATTCACGCGCCCCCTTCCATCGATGCCACGGAAGCGGAAATCGCTGACGTTTCGGGGAATCGGACTCGTACAGTCGAAGCGGTTCCAGGTGGCTGGCTGTCCGGATATCGTGTGGATTCGGCCCATGTCACCGTTGATTTCAACGTCGGCAGACTGATCCACGCGAACTTCGATTGTGCATTTACCACTATCGCCGCTGCCGCCTCCGCTGATAGTGGCTCTTCGTGAGGAAGACCTTTGAGCGTAAAGAGGCGTCCCAAGACTCACAACCATCACGATTAAGAATAGATTCCGAAGAATGACCAATCCCCTCATGTTATGTATGTCCCGTCTTATTAACGCGTAAGATCGGGACCCTCCTGCTATCTGGACGCAAGTTGGCGGCCGAATGGTACACCACCTACCATGAAGGTTCGCTCATCTACTCCGAACGAAGCGCGTTGAGAATTGGCTCCTTTATTGCCGACCTGACTGCTAAATAGGACGTCAGCAGACCCACCATCGCTACCGCCGGAATGAGCATTCCCAAGGAAAGCAATGGAAAAGCGCCGCCCCTCCGAGTAACCGTCGGCAGCACTGCAACGCCTGCGCAACCCGCGCCGATAATTAATCCCGTGATGATGATGAAAGCGTTTTCGGCAAGGATCATTTTCGTCAGCGCGCGTCCGTCGAAGCCGGAAGCGCGCATGAGCCCGAGTTCACGACGGCGTTCAAGTATGTTCCGCAGCAGGACCGCGGCTAATCCAGCGACCCCGAGTAGCAATCCCAAAGCGCCGAGCGATTGGAATGTTGATAGATAGGTATTCTCAACTCGATGATATGCAGCGATCCGGTCCCCCACGGAAGTGACATCGAGCCCGTAGTCCGCTAGATCGGTCTCGATCTGGACATCTGCCCCCTGCGGTGCGTCGATGAGAAAAACTCGAAAGCCCTGTTCTTCGGGAAAGGCTTTCTGAAAATCTGCGTCGTTCACTACGATCTCGCTCTGGAATACGGTATCCTGCAGCGCTTTCACAATCTTCAGGCGTGCCGACCCAACCGTGATCGTATTGCCCACTTTCTTGTGGAGAACGTACTCCAGCGTATTGGCGTCCACCGCCGCGGAGATGGTTCCATCGTCTTGCGAATCGAGCTTGATCCAGCTAACCGGGGCGCCGAGCACCCGAGGATTTTGCGGCTGATATAGGTTCAAGCAGCTTGCGTCTTCACCGGCACGGAGCCGGAAAGATAGCCATTTCGCTTGCCTCTTTATGCCGAGAGCCTGCCTACCCTCATTCGAGTTCGGATCGTAATAGATCGGAAGAGCCGATTCCGCGTAAAAACGGTAGCCCTGTTCGGCTGCGACTTGGGGTCGTCGAAATGAGTCGACAGCAACAATCAGAAACGTTGCTGAGGCAATTAACGCGACGCAAAGAACGGCTCGGCCTGGGCGATGAGACGTGTAACGGATGCCAAGTCTTCCGAGAGTGTTGGCCCGTCCCCATCCTTGCTTCAGCACACGGAACAATAGTGCCAAGGCTGACCCGAGCAACATCGCGCCCGCTCCGAAAAACCCAGCCGCGCCACCGAGCGTCAAAAGAGCGACTCCGATCACAAAGAGCGCTACTGCGACCCAATGCGCTCGAGTTTGTGTGCGGCCGCTGTCTCGCGGCGCTCGCCGGCCGATGAGGCGAAGTGCCCACGTGATGACTAGCAGCGCCATCGCGAACCCGGCCAGAATTCCCACGGCTACCGACACCGGCGAAAAAACGACGTGCAAATCCCGAGTTCCAACAGCGTCGATCCACCATGTCTTCAGCGCATAGATCACTGCCTTGCTATAGGCAAATGCCATCACCGAGCCGGCAATCGCTCCAATTCCGGCGACGTACAGCGATTCGATTAGCAGTAATTTTCGAACCTGACCGACTGGCCAACCGATGGCCCGGAGTGTCGAAATTTCCTGAGCGCGCTGCTCGATGCTGAATCGGAAAAACATGCTCGCCAGAAGCAAGGCGGCGATCACCAGAAAGAAGCTGAAGTATAGGAAGTATTCGCCGAAATCTGTGGCGCCTTGCGACGCATTCAGATTCTCCTTTCGGATGTCCCGCGTATTTAGGATCGTCATTGGATCGACGACAGCCCGCAATTGTGCCTCGGTGACTTGGCTTCTCATCCCGGTCACGGCGCCGAAGCGAGAGCGCCACAATCTCTGGCCGGCAGCAAGTCCAATAAACGCTTTCGGTGTGGCCCGATATTGCTTCCAATACTCCTCGTCCGCTTTGCGGATGCGTCTCAGATCCATCGGAAACGGCGGATCCCAATCGGATATCGTAGGGGCGTCGGAAATGCCGGGGTACTCAGGAGCAAGTAGTCTCTGCCAATTTTCGATAGGAACGGAGACGACATTACGAAACGAAGCCATTTTCGTCACCAGCCGTCCGTTCGGGTCCCAGATGTAGTACTCCAGCGAGACGGTATCTCCCGGCTTCGCTCGTAAGTCTGTGGTCGACCAATCGTTTAGTAGGATCTGGTCGTCGGATGTGAGTTCCGGCCGATCCATAGCTGTTACGACCGAGTAGGGAATCTCGTGGCCGTTGACTCGGATCGCATTCGCCAAGTACGTGAAGACAGGCTGAGCCTTAGGATCAGCTTTTCGAACGGCGTTCACCAAGGGATCGTCCAGCATCATGCTGGCGTGTTCCACAATGCCGTCTCTTTTTCGAATTCCGAGATCGTCAAGCGTAAATTCACGGCGTATGGTCTGCTCTGGTGATGAGGCCGTTAGCGCCACATTCACTCGTCCGTCCAGTTCAAGATCTCGTTGGAATCGCTGAAGATTTACGAATATCGCCCGAACGGGACCTTGCTGGGGGCGTAGCGAGAACTCGCCCATGGCATCGCGGGACGCGATATCTCGCATGACACCGCGAATCGTGCGCCCTGGGTCATCCTTTCGCCCGTGCAGGGACTCGGTTGGTATCGCCGATTCACGCGACACACGAACCAGCAACTGATCGCCGGATTGCGCCTTCAATTCCGCGGCAAGGGCGTCACTTAGCAGGAATTGATTCCGGTCCGGAGCCTTCATCGTCCGCTGATGAAAGTGCCAAAACCGCTGGTCCACGGCATACACAGCCACTTTCGACGCGCGGCGACCGGATTCGCCATGGGTGACTACAGCGTCAAGCGCGATCAGGGGGCACTCGGGTAGGAGCGCTTCGCGGAAGAACGTGTTGGAAGTTACCGCGTATTGCGTCGCTCCTAAGCGCGCTAGCGCAAGATCACGGAGGCTGGCGCGCACCGATTCGCCTACGTTATACGCTCCGGCGAGCACAGAGACCGCGACCGCCACGCCCATGGCAGCAGCGAGGTTCGTCCGAAGATGGTATCGCAAACCCCGAATAGCCAGTCTGTGGAGGGTCAAACTCGTTGCAGACTCCTGTCGGCAAGTTCGTATCTTTGCGGGAATCGCGAAGCGACTTCGGTGCTATGTGTCACGACAACCAGGATGTTGCGCTGCGTTGTGTGCAACTCGAGCAGTAGGTCTATCACCGCGACAGCAGACGCGCGATCGAGATTGCCTGTGGGTTCATCGCAGAGCAGCAGTTGCGGCTCACGAATCAGCGCCCGCGCGATCGCGCAGCGCTGCTTTTCTCCGCCTGATAACTGAGCCGGAAAGTGACCCAGCCGGTGAGACAGTCCGACACGGCTCAGCAGATTGCGCGCGCGTGTCTCGTACGGTCCTGCGGGCGCCACCAGGGTAGGGATCAGAACATTCTCCAGGACTGTGCATTGCGGCAATAGGGCATGATCCTGGAAGACGAACCCGATGTGCGCATTGCGAAACTGGGCCGCGCGCTTCTCATCAAGGCTTCCCACATCCGTTCCCTGCAGCCTGATCCTTCCCTGAGGATGGCGTATCCAGCGCTCCTAAGAGGTAGAGCAAGGTGCTTTTCCCGCTGCCCGATGGGCCCATGATCGCCGCTGCCTGGCCGGGCGAGAGGGTCAGATCTGCGTTTTCGAGTACGTCTACGATACCGCCGGCCGTTTCGTACCGCTTGCTGACCTTCTCCGCCTCAAGCAATCGCGGCTCCTTGCATCACGGTTCGATAGATCTCCGCCGTGCGCGAGGCCATCTCCGAAATGCTGTAACGCTCTCGTACGCGGCGCGCAGCGCTCGCGCTCAGGCGTCTTAACCGGTCGCGGTCGGCAGCAAGTTGGTCCAGGGTCGCCGCCAATGTTTTTGGTTCATCCGACTCGTAGAGAACGCCGCCCCTGGTCTTGCCTACGATTTCAGGAAAGGCTCCACGGCTGGGCTGGACGACCGGGGCTCCGTTCGCCATCGCTTCCAAAAGCGATAGGCCTTTCGGATCGGCATACGGACTCGGCATGGAAAATACGTCGATGGACTGCAGAAACGCGATCTTTCCGGCGCGATCGGGTGAACCTTCGTACTTCAGGCCGTGCTGGTTCTGAAGATCGCTGAGATAGCTCGCATGTTGAGGCGGCAGATAACCGGCGGCTCGGAGACCGGCAGGTTCTTTCATGAGAGACACGGCTTCACACAGGATGTGCAGGCCCTTTTCGGGGGCGATGCGTGCGAAGTAGCCGATCCGCAAGGGACCTTCATAGGAGCGCTCAACCGGATGATGCCCATCAAACGAGATGCCAAGTGGAGCGACATCGATCCGATCGTGTGCAATCCCGAGATAATCAGCCATGAATCCCGCATAGTATGCGCTGACTGCGATGAAGCGGTCCACGTATTTCAGGTTTGACCGGATCAGCTGTAAACAATCGCTACGCCAGGGTTCCTTCAGCCCTTCTAAAAAGAGATCTTCTCCTTGCAAGGTGCAGACAATCGGCCGATTCAGCGCCTGGCTGAGGGGTTTCGCCAAACCGAGCAACAGCGTATAGGGCAAATCGATGATGTCGGGCAAGGCCTGCTGCTTGAGCCAGTCCGTCAGTTTCCGGATCTCCTTGGCCTGAAAACCATTTTCACCGGAAAGCATGGAGACAGTCATTTCACCGAGCAGTTTGGGATCAACCGGGATCGACCCGGAGGTTGCCAGTCTTAGGGCCCAATTCGAGTCCCACAGCTTGTCCAGAAACCCGGCAGTTTGCGGAAAATCGGATAATGCTGCTGCAGGTAGACGCTGATACCCCCGAAGAAAACTTTTTTGGAGCTGACGTTTTCTTCGTCGGTCAACGTCGGTGTGTAGATGGGGACAAGAAGGACATCGTGACCCTGACGAATGAGTCTCCTTCGCAAGCGCATTGTCACGCAGACAGGTACCGCAGTACATTCCCGCAGCGCCGGCCGTGAGCGACAGGATACGCATCAAGCCACTTGAAACGCCCGCCGGGCGTATAGATGATCGAACAGATTCCCTTCGTGAGGCTGATCCCAACTGATCCGGTTGGTCGGGATCGGTCCGAAATTCAACCGCCCCACGTGGCGAGATTCGAGCAACTCACGGCGAAACGCTTCGTCGTTGGTTAGCGCGCGTAACGACGAGCGTCGGTCCGATTCGCCGAACCATCTCCGACTGCGGACATTCGACTACGGAAGCGAAGGGAAAGAGAAACTCACGATTCGCAAGCGGATGATCGGGCGACTTGCAATGAACGATCGTGGGCAATCAAATACGTACAGTTTTCAAGCTTCGCGATTCGTTCGCCCTGATGTCGTGAGCGCTCGCTCCGGGTTCCGGTCAGGCCGTCATCGATCATTGCGGAGATGCGTCTCGCAACGTTCGGGTCAGCAAAAGGAGCAAGTTGCGCGGCCGGGTCGGCAGCGGGCCGCGGCGTCAATGGAAGATAACTTCTCGTGCAAGGGCCTCGGCGATCGCTTCGGCGTGCCGGGAGGTCCACACTGCCGAGGCATTGACGCAGGATCGACCGGAGTTGTCGGCAATCGAGGCAGCGATCACATCTATATATTGTTGCCAGTTGTCGACCGCATCGTCGCCGAACATCACTTTGCTGAAGCCCGGACCATGCACTTCGACACGTGGATCGTTTGCCCAAACTTTGGTTGTTGATACGTCCCCGAACACCATGCCGCGACCGGTATTGCGGAGAATCTCGGCCGCCCCGGCGTGATCGCAAGGATAGTAGTGAAACGCCTCGCGCGGCGGCTCCCGCTTTGATCATCGCCTGAATAATTCGGTAGGGAGTCCACGGCTCCGCTCCGCCAGGCTTGAGTACCAGCGCAGTCTTCAACGCAATCGCCGGAAGCCAAAGAGAGTGTACGCCGGGAGAGTTACTCGGGAGGCACGACTCCAAGCGCGTGCGCCCGCGGGAAGAAGCTCAGGCCGCTGGCATATCCGTTGTCGAGCACTTCCAAGGGCATGTTGCGAGTCAGGCCGCACAGGACCTTTCTCCATCTCTGCCATGGCAGTACGGATTTTCGCCATGTTGTTGCGGACCAGAACGTGGGGCAAACCGGTGGTGGCGGAGAGCTGCTCTACGTATTGCTCGGTGGCTTTGCGGGCGAGTCTCCGAGCGGCAGCGTGTCATTGGCGAAGATATCGGCCGATCGGCGGCAAATCTCGATCAATTCCCGCGTCGAGAGCGCCGCCAGAGCTGCGCGAGACTCGGCTTGACGCAGCAGGTCACGCCGGATCAATCCCACATTCGCTTGACTGATTTCGACAAACGCCTCGCCCGTACGCATGTCGGGCGTGCGCGAGACTATCAACGCTTCGATACGGTTCGCCGCGACGGAGGATGGGGATATGCTGCATCAGTACACCCCCTCGACCACACTCTTGCGAAAAGCGCGAGAATGGCCGAACGTTGCGAACACCGTCCCAGGGGTACGCCTCAAATGGACGCTCGCGCTCGCATTCATCGCGTTCCAGGAATCGGGGCATGAAGAATTCCCGGGTGAGCGTGGTCAAGCGCACGCGTCCGGTCTCGCCGTAGTTGACGAGTTTCATGCGGATCATCGAAGTCCACCACCTCGATCATGGCTCGCGGAGATGGCGGGTAATAGATGATCGCCCAGTTATCTTCCGGAATGCGTGGCTTGTGTACCGCGAGACCCATCAACGTATTTCCGTATGTCGGTGCAAAATAAACGCCATCCAGAAGTTCTTCTACGGCGAAGCGGTGGAACTGAGGCGTCATCTCCGTCCCGCCGCAGAAGATGCCTTTGATGCCGGCCTTCTTGAGTGAGATCTTTTCGCAGAGAGCTTCGAGCAGCTTCGGCGTCGTGAAGATGCACTGAATATCGTGTGCCTTCAATAGAGTGAGCGCCTGATCGATCACGTGCTGCTTATAAAGCTCCATCGTGCGCATCTCTCCCAACTTGATGAGCTTGATCACCCATCTGGGGTCGAGGTCCAAATGAAAGCAGATTCCGCCGCGGAATTGAGCGAGATGCTCGACGGCGAGCCGCAGCCGTCGTGGACCGGTCGGACCGATGGACAACCAGTTTGCGCCTTTTGGGAATGCGTCATCCGGCAGGGTGTTGCTGAACAGTTCGTAATCGATACGGAAGTCTTCTGAAGCGATCCGAGACTTGGGAACGCCGGTGCTGCCACCGGTTTCGAACACGAAGATCGGTTTGTCTCCCAATCCTTTCGGAACCCAGCGCCGGACCGGACCTCCCCGCAGCCACTCGTCTTCGAAGTTGCCGAAAAGGTCGAGGTCCTCGTATTTGGTGATATCCCGGCGTGGGTCGAACGGCAAGGATTTCGCTCGATCCAACCAAAACGGACACCCCGTTTCAGGGTTGAAGTGCCACTCCATCATCTCTCGTGTCCAGGCGTCGAGGCGTTCGCGTACGCCGCGCATTTTCGCCTGCATGCCGTTCTCTGCCGGGGCATTCATGGTACTAGAAGACTAGTCTACTTCGTGGGGAGTACTTCAGGCAGGCAATTCGACTTCAATTCACAGCTTCCTGATCAGATCCCGAACTTTCGGAGGCATGTCACGCAATACTCTGCAAGCGTACGAGCTCGGCGTAACGGGCGCCTTGGGAGACGAGATCCTTGTGGCTGCCGTCTTCGACAATGGATCCCTTCTCAAGGACGATGATGCGATCGGCGAGTTTGCGGAGAGTTGCCAAGCGATGGGCGATGATGATGACCGTCTTGCCCCCAAGCAGCGGCTTGAGATTGTCGATGATCTGCTGCTCGGTACGGGAATCGAGCGCGCTGGTGAACTCATCAAGAATCAGAATCTTGCGGTCGCGCAGAGCGAGCACAGCCTGGGCAAGCCCGATCCGCTGCTGCTGGCCCTTGGATAAATGCACGCCGCCGGGTCCGAGCAATGTTTCGTAACCCTGAGGCATCCGCTCGATCTCGGTGTGAATACATGCGCATTTCGCGGCCTCAATCACTTCCGCCAGAGTGGCATCGCGACGGCCGAAACGGAGTGTCTCCAATACGGTGTTATGGGAGAACAGAACTCCCCCGTTCTGCGAAACTGACACGAAAAGGCTCCGAAGCTGGCGTACCGGCCAATTCCGAACGTCCTTACCTGCGACGACAATCTCTCCCTCAGTCGCATCGATCACTCTTGACAGGAGGTGCTGCAACGTAGTTTTGCCGATTCCGGTGCCACCCACGATTCCGAGCACCATGCCGGGTTCGATTCGCAGATTTACGTCGCGCAGCACTTGCGCCCCGTTCCGGTAAGAGAAATTGACGTTACTCAGTTCGAGCGCCACTCCATGCGGGACATCGGCCAGTTCGCCGGTGAGACACGGATGATCCTGCGACTCCTCATTGAGGAGGGATGCTACCGTACGAGCCGGTTCAACCCCCTCATATACGCGCTCGAGCACCCCCGCATAGGTTCCGAACGAACCGATCAGTTCGTCGGTTAGGAAATTCAGATACATCACCATCGCGGCGTCAAGGCTACCCCGTTGAAACTGCCAGAGCCACACACCTTGCGAGATTCGGCGGATGGCGGAGATCAAAATCGCGCGCATCGAGCCGAAACGATGCGAAACCTGAATCTCCGCAGTAGCTTCGTCGATGATGTCCCGCTGAAGCTTTCCATATTGCGTGAGAATCCGGTCTGTCTGGCCGAATTGCACCAACGCCTGCACGTTCTGGACGCACTCGGTGAATAGCCCTGAATCGCGAGCATATTGTTCGTGCCGCGTTGCGCGATGCCGCTGTCTTTCTTTGTTTTCACGCGCAGTTTGATACAGGAACGCAACGAGACCTAACAGGATGAAAGGAGTTGTCAGCGCGCTGAACCACAGCAGCGGAACAAGGCTGAGCGCAGTGCGAATCAAGGCGGGAAGTAATTCCCGGCCCAAAGTCTCCGCCGTCTGCACTACTTTACCGGCTCCGGTGTTGAGCTTGCTCACCAATTCGACGGGATTGTTGGCGTGATGCCATTCCATCGGCATCGCGAGGACCTTTTGCAGGCTGGCAATGCGGAGGTTCCGGAAAAGCGGCAGGCTTACGTTGGACGCAAAAAAGACACCGAGGAACCGGTCGAGCGCGGCAACGCCGATATCAAAAGCGAGCAAGGCCGCTATGAGGGCCCATACCGGATGTGTGGATCCCGGCTGCGCCATGCGCAGCAGCCAAACGAGCGAGAACCCGCCTGCCACCAACAGCAGTTGGCGAACGGCGGTTCCGGCGAGATACCGTTGATAATCGCCCTGTATCGGTCTAAGCAGGGCGACGCTTCTTGACCACACTGCATATAGTTATCGCCGGGTTCAAACGGTTACACAATCGCCCTATTGCGGTTTTGTTTTTAATCTATTGCGGGGTTCAGTCACCACCCCTGTGATTAACCCGACTTAATTCACAGGATTTCTTCCGGCGGAGGGGCGTCACTTCGGTCCGCCGAATCGCGAGCGACACGCCGCGTATCGGGTACGTCGCGATCCACAACCGGACGATCAGGCATGCGGGCTTCACGAACTTTGACATCGCGATTCGCAGCGGGCACTCTGCCTTCCTCGCCGGCCGCAATGTCCTGGGCGCCTGTGTGGCGCAGCATATCCTTGGCGCGATTCACCATCATCGAGTCGCCACAATGAACGGAAAGAAGGATGCCGCCATTGCGGATTCGACCTTCGTACCGCTTGGCCTCGTATTCCGGAATTCCCATGCCGACGAGAGCTCCAGCAAGTCCACCGACGACGGTCCCCGCGCCCAGCCCGGCTAAGGCCGCCATGATCGGACCGGCCGCCACAAACGCGCCGAGCCCTGGAACGGCAAGGATACCCAGGCCCGCAAGCCATCCGAGCGCTCCGCCCGCGATACCGGCGATCGCCGCTCCGGCTGTGGCCTTCTCCGGCGCTTTTGTGTGTTTCTCGTGCCCGATGTCCTTGGTGCCTTCATTGTCGGGAAAAAGGACCGAGATATCTTCGGCCACAAAGCCGGAGTTCCGCATTGAGTCGATTGCCATTTCGGCATCCTGCCGGCTGGCATAGATACCGTAAACGGACGTGTGCGCCATGATTGTTCTCCGCAGAGGTAGACGCGTCAAAGAGATAGCTGTTTCGTAGGCAAAAGTTGGCAGCTAACGGACCGGCAGTGTCGTCACATTGCTGGTCCGGCCACCCGAACTCACCATCACTCGCGCGGCGTCAGAGGCCTGAACGTTAATAGAAATGCGGCAATTGATCTGATCGAGGCCGGGGAATCCAGGCGCTCGTCCTGCGAAGGACACAATGCATGGCTCGCCGCCGAATGTGACCTGCGGCTGAACAATGGCCCAATCCAGACCGGCTTCCGACCGAGTCCGGCCAAGTCCGGTGAGGAAAAGCGCCACATAATCTCCGACGTGAAGAGGTGAATCGGGAGTGACGAGCGCGCCGGTGACGGCGTTTAGCGCCGGAGCAAAGATTGCGGGTACGGTCGGTTCTATCAGCAGATTGACCGTTTGTTCCCCGCCGACCGATCTAACCTGAAGCGGCACAAGCCCCGAAGCGTTGTCGGGAACGAGCGAGTTGATTTGAGTAGGCGAGGCGTAGCTGATGGGCATCCGCTGGCCCGCGACATTCACATCAAGTTGACCGGATCCGGGAGTGAGTCCTGAGCCGTAGATGGAGATCAAAGAGCCGGGGGCTACCGCTCTAGGAGAAACTGCGGCGGCTGAGGGAAACACAGCGTTGATTGATACGCCGGGTTTTGCAGTGGTGGCGAGAGTGGCCCCCAATGTGAGGGGAATAAGAGAAGTGGTTGTGGAACTGCCTGTCGTGAAGGTCACCTGAAGGGGTACGGGAGTCACTGTAAATTGCGCAGCGTACCCAAGTTGATTGTTGATTATGCTCAGATCACCCTGATTGGTGCTGGCCCTGGAAAATGATTGCGTTCTGTCATTGAGATCTTTCAGCGCAACGACGAGTCCTCCGTTCCTCGAGAGGAACGAGTTCTGTGCCGCAGGTTCGCCTACGTTTTTCCATGCAGGCGTGTCGTTGAGAAAAGAAAGTATGATCTGGGCGGATTGGTGATCCGCGGTATTGATTTCGGCTATGTTGCCTAAGTTGTTACGAGGATCAGTCGAACATATAGGAGCCGCAACGTCGGTATGACAATACCGAATCACCTGCGTGCGCTCCGGAGCGACGAATCCAAGCGATCCGCTCGTCAGGGTTGTCACGCCATCGCCAAACTGGGCTTGCATTAGTAAGGCTCCGTTCGCAGCGTTCCCCAAAACTGAGATTGCATCGGTACCGCGAAGGTCATCAATCCCCTGATTCCAAGTGGCGAGATCAAACACAAACCGACTACCGGGCTGAAGCTCGTCCGTCTGGGCATCTCCTCCGGCAATTCCACCGAGAAGTCCGGTTGCGGGAGAGCCAAAGTGGGGCGTCCCAAGGAACACGATCTTGCGGATTTTGGTAACGGCCGGGGGAGTGAAAGCTCCACTCTGGAGCTGCTTGCCGGCGAGATAGCTGCGCACGATCAAGCCACCCATGCTGTGCGCCACGATGTCGACCTGAGAGACCTCCTCGCCACGCTGGTAACGGAGACTACTGAGAAATTGGCCGAAAGCGTTCCCCAAGCTTTCGATGGGAGGATGGTTCGTGACCGGGACACCGTTCGGGATGCAGTTGTTAAAAAACAACGATACGCGTCCGTCAGCCTGGAGCACGTTATCCGCGCGGCCAAAGGTCCCTGCAAAGGTTGCGCCGCTGCAGGTCCTCTGGTAGCCGTTTAAGAAGACTACCGGAGGCTTACCCGTGTTCGGGATTGCCGTGACGTCCGTTATAAGCTGACCGTTTGCTGTTCCAAGGAAGAGCAAGCCGGGAGCCGCAAGCGCGACCAGGCGAAGAGCAAAACCGATCCCACGACGATTAGTCCAAGACAAAGTCCCATCCATAATCCGGTCACTCCGTATCCATAGCCGAAGCAGAGAAGATAACCTACGGGCAAACCCACAAGCCAGTGTCCCATGAGATTCACGAACATCGGCGTCCGCGTATCGCCAGCGCCGCGCAGAACTCCTGTCGCGACAACCTGAAGACCGTCGAATAACTGGAAGACCGCGGCGACGAAAAGCAACGGAATCGCAATTCTAAGGACATCGGCATTACTGGTGAAAATGCCGATGAGTTGCGCCGGAGCCAGGAGCAGCACGATTGCAGCGAGCGCCATGAATCCGGCTCCGAGCACGATCGCGAGCCAACCTGACTGCTTTGCCGCGATCCCATCTCGACGTCCGATCGCATGGCCAACCGTGACTGCGCCGGCCGAACTCATCCCAAGTGGAACCATAAACGTCGTTCCGGCGATGTTCAGCAGGATGTGATGAGCAGCCAGCGACTCGGGCGCGAGCCGCCCAGCGAGTACTGTTGATGTCGCAAAGACCCCAACCTCCAGCAGAATCTGGCCTGCTGCAGGTAAGCCAAGAGCGAGCAGCCTTTGAATACGTAAAAAATCCGGACGCGGCATTCGCCTGATGAGGCCGGGATCTCTTTGTACCGCCACAAAGGCGAGAAACAGAGCCATATACACACGAGCTGCGACGGTTGCCCAACCTGAACCTTCCACGCCATAGTCGGGTATTAAATACCAGTTGCCGATGATGTTGACCAGGTTTGCAGTAATCAGCGCCACCATAACCGGCCGAACCAGCGATATGCCCTGCAGGTAACGACGAAACGCGGCGTAAATCATCAGAGCCGGGAGACTCCACTGGAGGCTAAGCGCGTACGGCACTGCGAGGCTGATAACTCCGCTGTTTACTCCTGCCGCTTGTAGGATCGGTTTGGCAGTGAATACTGAGAGCATCGCAACCGGCGCAAATACCGCTGCAATATAAAGTCCTTGCCACAGGGAGTGTTCGCAATCTAAAAGGTCACCTGCGCCATAAGACTGAGACACGAGCGTGTCCAGTCCGAGAAGCAAGCCAATGCCGACGATTGCAATCAGGTCAAGAAATACGTGACCTACGCTGACGGCGCCGATGGCGCTCGGACCCAGCGACCCCACCATGACGGTGTCAACCACACCCATGAGCATCCAGCCCAGCTCAGCGAGAATCACCGGGCAGGCGAGTCGCATCATCTCATGGAGTTGGCGTTTCACGGATTTTCTCAGTATCGCAAGCGGTCCGACGACAGCCTGACGAATTCGATTACCGGGATATAGTGTTAGGACGGTTTACCGATCGAAAGCGGGAGTCCTGTATGCGGCGTTTCATGTTAGCGGTGGCTCTAGCCCTGGGAGCGTATGCTCAGACCTGGCGCGGTTCCATTACGGGCATCATTTCCGATGAATCTCAGGCGCGCATAGCTTCGGCAGAGGTGACGCTGACAGAACAAGAAACGAACCGGAAGAGACTGATTCAGGCAGACGCTGCGGGCGAATATACCTTCGCATCTCTACCTCCCGGGAAGTACGTTCTCCAAATTACGAAAGAGAACTTTCGAAAGCACACGGCGGCGATCACTCTGGAAGTGAACGAGAGCGCCCGGATCGACGTAATTCTTGGCATAGCCGGCAGCAACTCAGGGGCGGAAGTACGGTCAACGGCGACACCTCTGAAGACGGAGACGACCAGCTTGGGAGCCGTTATCGATAATCGATCGGTCCGCCAGCTTCCGCTCGATGGACGTAACTTTTACGAACTGTCGCTGCTTGCTCCCGGGACATCTCCTCCCGCACAGGGAAGCGCAGGATCGGTCCGTGGAGATTTCGCGATTCAGGTGAATGGCGCTCGTGAAGACGCGAATAACTTCCTGCTGGACGGCGTCTACAACGGCGACCCTAAGTTGAATGGAGTGGGCGTCACTCCACCGGTGGATGCGATCCGCGAGTTCGAAGTCCTGACTCATACCTACGACGCGTCATTCGGGCGCAACGGCGGCGGTCAGATCAACGTGGTTTTGAACTCGGGCACGAATGCGATTCATGGCACCGTGTGGGAATTCTTCCGCAATGCGGCGCTGAATGAAAGCAATTATTTTGCGCCTGCCCAGGAAACGCCTCGCTATCAGCAGAATCAGTACGGGGTTGCGATTGGCGGACCGATTATTAAGGATCGAACCTTCTTCTTTGGAGATTATGAAGGGCGCCGCACAAACGAGGGAATTACGCGCATTACGAATGTGCCGACGGCGCTCGAACGCAGCGGCGACTTTTCCAAAAGCGCTATGCCGCCGATCGATCTGTTCGCGCAGCAGCCGTTTCCGGGGAATCGAATCCCGGCACAACGCATTCATCCTGTCGGCGCAGCAATCGCAGATCTGTATCCTCTGCCCAACCGCGACGTTCCGGGACAGAACTACATCTCATCCCCGGTTTTGCGTGACCGGACGCATCACTTCGATGCGCGGCTGGATCATCGATTCGGAGATTCCTCCGATTTTGCGCTCAGGTACAGTTGCGCAGATTCCTCCCTCTTTCAGCCATTTTCGATAGGTTCGTTCGCCCGTGTTCCGGGATTCGGAACGGACGTCCCCAGGCGCGCGCAGAATGTGATGGCAAGCGAAACACATTCGTTCACTGCGAACCTTATCAATGAGCTACGGTTAGGATTCAATCGCGTAGCCGCGGGAGCGTTTCAGGAAAATCAATCGCGCAATCTGAATCGTGAAGTCGGGTTGCCTGAGATATGGCTGAACAGTCGATCTCAGGGTCTGTCCTTTATAAGTTTGCCGGGCTACTCGCCGCTCGGCGATGAATACAACAACCCGCAGCATAGCGTTACGAACACCTATCAACTGGTTGAGCAGGCGACGTATTCCTCGGGCCGGCATTTTTTAAAGTTCGGCGGTGAGATTCGTGTGCTGCAGCAGAATGCATATCGAGACGTGCAATCTCGCGGATTGCTAACCTTCTACGGCATTACGGGTAATCCGATTGGTGACCTGCTGCAAGGCTTCCCGGCGGTGACGGGCGCAGCGCGTTTGGACAATTATCAGAGTCTGCGGTCGGAAAGCTATGGGCTATTTGTGAATGATGTCTGGAGAATCGCTCCAACTCTGACGCTGTCCGCCGGTATCCGCTATGAGTACACATCGCCCGGGGTGGATGCGAGGGACCGGGCAAATTTGTACGATACGAATACGGGAACGCTCGCTCCGGTGGGGCAAGGCAATCTTCCGCGCTCCGGATATTATGCCGACAACAATAACGTCGCTCCACGATTGGGATTGTCGTGGATGCCTGCGGCCGATCTGGTCTTTCGCGCGGCGTATGGAATCTACTATGATCAGTCGGCTCTGGCGCCCAGCGAAGGCCTGTATTTCAGTCCGCCGTACTACGATTTTCATCTGTACGTTGCGCTGCCTCAATTTCCGCTGACGCTCAGCGATCCATTCCCGGCAAACTACCCGTTTCCTGTACCGAACTCGGCGCTTGCGATTCAGCGCGATCTTCGCACTCCTTACCTGCAGCAATGGAATTTGAACGTGCAGCGGGGGCTTGGAAGTGGTCGGATACTTGAACTGGCGTACGCGGGAACAAAGGGCACGAAATTAATCGCAGGCCGCGACATTAATCAGCCGCAGCCAAGCCCGGCGCCAATCAATCCGCGTCCGAATCCGAGGTTCGATGACATTACGATACTGGAATCTCGTGCGAGTTCGATCTATCATTCCGCGCAAGTGAGATTTCAGCAGCGATTCTCGCGTGGATTTACGGCCTTGGCTGCGTATACGGTGGGCAAATCGATTGACGACGCGTCCGGGTTTTTCGCTAGCACGGGAGATCCGAATTTTCCGCAGGATAGCTACAATCTGCGAGCCGAGCGAGGCCGCAGTAACTTTGATGCTCTGCAGCGCTTTTCTCTCAGCTACAGCTATGATTTTCCGTTTCGCGGATCGTGGCTGGTCCGTGGATGGCAGACGAATGGTGTTTGGTCGATGCAAACGGGCCGCCCGTTCACAGTGGCTTTGCTGCCCGACATCGATAACAGCAATACAGGCCGAAGCGTGCTCGGATTCGGCGCCGAATGACCGGCCCAATGTAACGAAGTCGCCTGAGTTGGCGAGCCCTACGGCGCAGCAGTGGTTCGACACTTCCGCATTCCTCATGCCGCCGCGGGGATCATTCGGGAACTCGGGGCGCAACGTTGTCGAGGGGCCGGGGTTTGCGGTCGTCAATATCTCGCTCAATAAAACGACACAGATCACGGAACGATGGGGAGTTCAATTGCGCGCCGAAGTCTTCAATCTGCTGAATCGGGTCAATTATGATCTGCCCGATAACTACGTTGGGTCACCGAGTTTTGGCGCGATTCTTTCGGCCGGAAGTCCGCGACGGATTCAGCTTGGTCTGAAGGTCCTTTTTTGAGGGTGTTTGTACTCGGCCGGTATTCGTGAATCGGAGGCCTTCCGCTTCCAAACGCAAGCGCTGTTCCAGGGCCGCTTCGCCAGGCAGGAGGATTTTGCCGCCAGCGCCGACGACGCGATGCCACGGTATCTCCGGTCCGCAGTTGTGAAGCGCCCAGACGACCTGCCGCGCTGCGCCGGGGTGGCCCGCTGCTGCAGCGACCTCGCCGTACGTCATGATGGAGCCGCGCGGGATTCGGCGAATGATGTCGCGGAAATGTTCCAGCTTCACTTTGCCCCCGTGATCTCGGCGAGCTTGGCGAAGAAGCTTTTCTTGCGTTCCGAGTCGATGCCCCAGTTTACTGGTGGCGATTGATATCCTTCCGGATCGAAGTAACCCCAGGAAGCATATTCGCGGATCGCGCCCAGCATATTGTAATCCGGCTGATCGAAATTAAAGTGATCGTCTTCGTTGAAGAGTATCGGTTTGGGAGTGTAGCCCGGCACGGCCCGCGCTTGTCTCACCATCTCGGAGATGCGATTCGGATCTTTCACGCCGTTGCCGTGCATCAGGAGAAAGTCCGCGGAGCGCACTACGTTTTCTTCTACGACTTTGTTACCTCCATAACTGGTGCTTACGAGGAGCCTCTTGCCGTCCCGCGTCTTCGCCTTAGCGCGCGCAATCAACTCGTGTACGCGGGCCGGCTTCAGAATGTCGTGGTCATATTTGTTCACGTTGCATTCATTGTCGATTTCGAGGAGCACGTTTCGATATCCGGCTTTTAATACCCAGTCAACTGTGTTGTCTATCGCAGCCAGGACGGCTTTCTCATCTTTAACGCGTTCATCCTGCCCAAAATAGAAAATCCCGAGGATCACAGCCATGCCGAGTTGATCAGCCTTATCGAGGATGCGCTTCAGTCGCGACATATATGCAGGCTTGAGACTCCCGTCTGCGGCGATGGCGCTGTTATTCCAGGGTTGCTCCTTTGAGTAGCCCTCGGGACTGCCGCCTTGCAGATTGAGGCTTATGGCGAGCAATCCGCGTCTTCGCCATTCAGGCATCGCGGCGAGGAATTCGCGAGTGTTCCTCTCGGGATCCCACGTGCCGGAGTCCTTGTAAGCCCAGCGTCTTGCGGTGGTCGGGTTCGAATCGTCGAAGATACCCTGGATCATCCGCGAGTTCAGGAGCAAGCCTTCAATCCTGTGTCCCTGCCATATGCGTCCTTTGTATGTCGGCTGCCCGTTGATAAGGAAGCGGTCTCCTTCAATAGAAATGAGTGTCTTTGAAGCCCCGGAAACGATACTGCTCACCGCGACCAACGTGCAGACAGTGCGCAACATGCCCGGATTGTATAACGTTCTTTTTTGGAGATAGTTCTTGGCCGGCCGCATAATGTCAAATTTCGAACGGCAGTCGCATTAAGATAACAATTGCGGGAGGGCGTTTGACTATCTACGTTCGTGATCTCGTGATCGCAGTTCTATCACTTGCTCTTATAACTCTGGCCGCGTGTAGTTCAGCTCCTTCGGGCACGGAAAAGACAAAATCCCGAATGGCCGATTCCGATTCACCACAGGGATTTAAGCCTGAAGAACTATGTAGCGCGCTAAATGATGCATCTCTCGTTGGAGGTCGCTGGAAGGAAGGCGCCGCCGGCTTTGGCTGCTCGACGAACGAGATGCCGATCGGACCGCGCGATGCCTCGAATTCCATGAGTTCGGCAGTCTGGTATGAAGTTCGTGGAGGCAATCCGTTCGTCGCCGACACAATTGTTCTGGGTGGCGACGTCCGAGTTCCCGAAGCCGAACCGGCCGTCCGCCAAAAGATGGTTGAGCTTACGGGCAAATTGCTCGAGAAACTACAAATGAAGCTGGACGATCCTCTCCGCAAAGCCATCGAGGAGAATCGTGCTGCGGAACTGCGCGCCGGATCCTACGTGATTCGTTATGCGTCAGAGAATGTCGGCAAAGTTCGGGAGGATCGATTGACCATCCAGCGCATCTCTTAATGCGTAGCCTACACTGAAACTATATGTCGAACTACTCAGCCCCGCCGCCGATGACAATTGACAGCAACAAAAGCTATACGGCGACGCTCGATACGTCCAGGGGTCGCATCGTGTGCGAGCTTTATCCGAAGGATGCGCCGAAGACGGTGAACAACTTTGTCTTTCTCGCTCGCGAGGGTTTCTATAACGGCACCAAGTTTCACCGTGTCATCTCGGATTTCATGATCCAGGGTGGAGATCCCACCGGAACAGGGCGTGGCGGTCCTGGATATAAGTTCGAGGATGAAGTTGCAAATAATCCGAAGAAACACACAGTGGGCTCGCTGTCGATGGCGAACGCAGGTCCGAATACAAATGGCAGCCAGTTTTTCATAACCCACGTCGTAACCGACTGGCTGAATGGAAAGCACACGGTTTTCGGGCAGGTGATCAGCGGTCAGGAAGTGGTGAACTCGGTTCAGCAGGGCGACACGCTGGATAACGTCTCCATCGAAGAAAAGTAGTCAGCGCTCGTGGCGCAACCCTCCAGTAAACATCGCACGGACCTCGGAGCGGGAACGCTAGGAACGTCTGCTGACTCCAGCAGGGCCCGCTCCGCGCCTGTGCCACTCTCCAGTAATCGCCCGCAAAACGGACCTCGTCCCGGCATAGATGCCGGCGATTGCTCAACTGCAATGAAGCCGGGAACGGGCCTCTGCGGCCTAGAAGAACTTTTCGAGCGAGACGCCTTGCGGGTTGTACTCGTGGGGCCGCGCAATCCTCTGAACATCGGGGCTGCCGCGCGGGCCATGAGCAACTTTGGATTTTTGCACCTTCGGGTCGTGAACCCGTACTACGTGGCTTACGGGGAGGCGAAATCGGCAGTGAACGCGGCGGCGGTGCTGGAGGCATCCGAACAGTTCTCGACCGTTGCGGATGCGATATCCGATTGCACGCTGGTTGTGGGGACAACCGCAGTCGGCCACCGGCAGCTACAACACTCGCTGCGGCGACTCGAGTATGGCGCTAGGTTAATCAGGGATGAAATGAGCCGAGGCCGAGTCGCTCTCCTGTTCGGATCGGAAAAATTCGGCCTCAGCAATGACGAGATGGCGCGGTGTCACTGGCTGATGCGGATTCCGACGCGCGCCGAGCATGAGTCCATGAATCTCGGACAGGCGGTCGCGGTATGTCTGTACGAGTTGATACGCAGCGAGCAAGCCGGGTCGCATCAGCCTAAACCCGTTCGCGCAGCCAAAGCGGAACATGTGGACCGAATCGCTGACATGCTTGTCGAGGCGCTGCACACCTCCGGATATATTAAGGACGTTACTGCGGAATCGGGAGAGCACAAGACACGCCGCATGGTCCGGCGATTGCGCTTATCCGAGAGCGACGCTGCCGCATGGCTCGGGATGCTTCGACAGATACTGTGGAAGCTCAAGCAGGAAAACTGACATGCTACTTCGGCGTCCAAAATGGCTCGCCGGAGGGAATGAATTCGATGGGCACCTCTGGGACGAATCGCTTCAGCCATCGAGCGCACTCCTTCATACCTGCTTCTTCGGAAGGAACATGACCCAGCACGATCAATCCTTTCTTGAAGCCTAGCGTCTGCGCGTCACGCGCAAGTTCCACGCCAGTCCATTCCCTGATCTCGCCTAGCAGGAGGACATCGATATCCGGCGAGTTGAACGCGCGTAGGACCACCGAAAGATCGGTATATCCGGGTGAGTAGGCCGCGTTCGCAATCTTCGACTTCGGATCGCCGACGACTCGCATCGTTTTGATTCGCATGCGATCGCGGATATCGCTCGCGAGATTCTCCAGCGTAGTGGGTGGTATGGCGTAGCGGAGGGGATTGTCGTGCTTCGGATACCTGTCCCAACCGAGCGCCTCAATCACGCCGGTAACGATTCCATCCGGACGCCGCTCGTGCCAGTGATCGTGGAAGCGCCAGATCACAAGCCCGTTTTTATCGATGAAGTCTCGTTTGGATCGATAGATTTCGCCGTTCAGATCTTTGGTAATGTCCTCGTGGCTGTAAAAGGTTGGCTCGTGAACGATGATGAAGTTCTTGCCGGAAGCAGCGGCTCTTTGCAATACATTGAGCGTTCCGCCGAACGATGTCGCGATGCCCTTCACGATCGTATCCGGATTCCCGGTCTTGAAGGTATCCACGGTCTTTTCGTGCCATGGCACGCCCACGTTTTTCTTAATGCGCTCGACGATCTCGCGGGCGGTGATGCCGGATTTTTCGGCTCCCGCCTGTGACGCTGCAATACAGACAGCTAGAAAGCCTCTCCGGGAACCATGCATGTTATCGAATGATATCCTTAGAATCGCCATGACGAAAGTGCAACTGCGCTATGACCTGATGCGACCGATGGACGATTCCATGCTGGAGCAGATCGCGCGCGTTCATAGCGTTTATGGCATCGTTCGCGTGCAACTCAGCGACACGATGAATAAGCTGGTCGTGGACTACGACGCTTCGCGCTTGAGCGAAGCAGACGTGGAGACCGTCCTTCATAAGGCCGGCCTCCCGATCGTGCTGCATGTTTAGCCCGCGGATTGCGTCTGCCGCTTTTCCCAACCTGGTTTGAACAACGGCAGTGCGTTCTCCTGCTGGTACGGGTGCTTCAGGATCTCCTCGATGTTGAGGTCGATGCCGAGTCCCGGGCGCTCCGAAATTTCGATGTAGCCGTCGACCACGTGCACCGGATTAGTGACGATCTCTTTCTCCCAGGGCTCATTGAACTCGTCGAAAATTTCGTGGATGAAGAAATTCGGGATCGATGCGTTGAGCTGCGCGCATGCGGCGGAGCATACCGGCCCCTGTGCGCTGTGCGGAGCGATCACGCCGAAGTGCGCATCGACCATATCGCAAATTTTGCGCGCTGCGAAGATACCGCCGAGATTCAATGGCTCGGGTTGGATAATATTTACCACCTCGTGCTTTAGCAACTCGGCAAACTGCTGCTTGTTGGAAAGACTCTCGCCCGTTGCGACGGGGACCGCGCTGTGGCGGGCGACCTCAACCATCGCAGCGATGTTCGTGTGCGGCACGGGCTCCTCGAACCAGGTGGGCCGAGTCGGCGCCATTGCTTCCGCGAACTTGAGCGCGGTCGGCACGTTGAAGCGGCAGTGGCCTTCGATGAGCAGATCGACCTTGGGACCGACGGCGTCTCGCACGGCGCGGATGATGTCGAGGCTGAGGTCGAAATCTTCGGTCGACAGCGTGCGCCAGGCGCTCCCGAAAGGATCGAACTTCATCGCAGTGTATCCGCGGCCTGCGACGATTTTGGCCTTCTCGGCAAACGACTCCGGCGTGCGCGGTCCTCGATACCAGCCGTTGGCGTAAGCTCGCAGCTTTTCGTGGCATCGGCCGCCCCACAAGTTGTAGATGGGCTGATTTGTAGCTTTGCCGATAATGTCCCAGCAGGCGATCTCAATCGCCGCTACCGCGCACATGTGAATCTGGGCGCCTTCGGAATAGACGTCGCGGACCAGTTTCTGGGTCAGGATCTCGACCTGGAAAGGATCCATGCCGAGAATAAGCGGCTTCAGTTCGTGGATAGCCGTCTCAGTCGTCCTGGCGAAATAGTTCAGTGTGCCTTCGCCAATTCCGTAGATCCCTTCGTCAGTAATGACCTTTGCGAAGAGCCAGTTTTTCCACGGATTGCCCGCGATGTACGTTTCGATAGCCGTGATTCTCACGCCTTCTATTAAATCGCATGCCTGCGTGATACTGGTGTTGCGGGCGCTCTCGCGTTCGTGGTAGGTAGTTGGTGGCGCATGATCAAGATTACAGGCGTACAAGCATTTCTGCTTTCTTATCCATTTGAATCTCCGATTAAGCTCAACTATTACGGTGGCGAGCGGACAATCATGAAGCGTGACGCCATGCTTATCCGGGTTGAAACGGATAAAGGCATCGTTGGCTATGGTCCGGGGCAGGGAAGCGAGCGCGCGAAAAAGGCAATCGACGATGTAATCGCTCCATTTTTGATGGGACGAGCGCTTGTAGACGTCGATGCGCTTCGGGTGCTCTTTCTCAAGACTGCCGGCAGTGATGAGTATTGCGTGAAGACCTATTGCGCAGTTGAAATTGCGCTGCTTGACGCATTAGGGAAGGCGAAGGACCTGCCGGTGAGCGAGCTCATCGGAGGACGGGTGCGCGATCGTATCCGCCTCTATGGAAGCGCTGGAATGTATATGCCTCCCGAGAAGTACGCGGAAGAGGCTGCCGCGATCGCCGAATTGGGGTTTCGCGCTTACAAAATGCGGCCCGCTGCGGGTCCGGAAGAAGACCTGCGCACGGTCAAACTGATGCGGGAAGCGACCGGTGGAACATTCGATCTCATGCTCGATGCGCATGCCTGGTGGCGCATGGGAGATCGCAGCTATTCGCGCGAGACAGTTGAGCAGCTTGCCGAGCAGTTGGCGCAATATGAGATCGCCTGGCTCGAAGAGCCGATGCCACCGGACGATCACGAGGCGTATCGCAAGCTGAAGGAAGCCAACTATGTGCCGCTCGCCAGCGGCGAACATGAACCGGACGAGATACGCTACATGGATCTGATTCTCATGGGGGCTGTCGATTACGTCCAAATGGATGTGGTCTGTCAGGGTGGCTATCCCACTGCGCGCCGGTTAATGCCAGAGATTGCGAATGCCGGCTTGAAGTTCGCATTTCACAGTTGGGGTACAGCGCTCGAGGTTGTAGCTGCGGCGCAACTCGGCGTCTGCTGGCCGGAAACCGTTGTCGAATGGCTTGAATACCCGTGTTATTCCACTGCTACCCGTCCCGGAATGTATGCATTTCCGGTGTCAGATGAAATCCTCCTCGAACCGCTGCACATCGATACGGGGGATCTGATCCTTTCGAGGCAGCCGGGTCTCGGAGTGAAAGTGGATGAGAAAGTCATCGAACGTTATCCATGGATTCCGGGGCCATGGTCGACCTTCTCAATCGATTCGCCGAAAGGTACATGGAGCGTCACAGGAGACCATGCCGTATGTTGGGCGGAGCAGCAGTCGCAGCGGCCGCATTAGGCGGAATGGCGTGGGCGGTAAACGGCCGTTCTTCCTCCGTGTTCGGCCCGTCCGTATGGCACGGTCCGAAGAATCGCCGGGAGATCGCGCTAACGTTCGATGACGGCCCCAGTCGCTCCACGCCTGAGTTGCTTCGAATTTTCGAGGAGTACAACATCCGCGCCACTTTCTTTCAATGCGGCATGCATGTTCGCAAATTCCCCGAAATAGCTATGCACACGGCGGTTGCCGGGCACGAATTGGGCAATCACACCGATACGCACCCGGCACTGTTGTGCAAGTCGCCGCGATTCCTGTTCGATGAGCTCAGGCGTGCACAAGATGCAATATCAGAGGTCACCGGTATCGCACCGCGACTCTTTCGAGCGCCGTATGGAGTCCGGTGGTTTGGGCTTCGGGCAGCGCAGCAAAGGCTCGGATTGTTACACGTGATGTGGACGACCATCGGAAACGATTGGAGGCTGAGTGCAAACCGGGTAGCGGATCGCCTGATGAAGGGCTCCCGGAATGGAGCAATCTTTTGTCTTCACGACGCTCGCGACCGGAGGCCCGATCCGGATATAAGCAACACGATAGAGGCCGTGAAGCGGGTTGTCCCTGAATTGCTGGAGCGCGGCTTCGAGTTTCGGACAGTCTCTGAACTGCTGCGATAGAGTAGGTCGGTATGCCCGACGACGTGATGTCCCGCGTTGTCCGCGTGATCGCGGAGACACAGCGTATTCCGGTCGATTCCGTTAAGCCGGAAAGCACATTTGAAGATCTCAAGATCGATTCGCTCGACGGGATCAACATCGTTTTTGCAATTGAGAACGAGTTCAATATCAACGTTCCGGACGACGCTGCTAAATCGCTGCGATCGGTAAATGACGTCGCGCTGGGTGTGGAGAAACTGCTTGCCGGTTAGAGTCGCGATCACCGGTATCGGTGTTGTATCGGCGCTCGGATGCGGTGTGGCGCAGTTTTGGGATGCGCTCTCGCATGGTCGCTCGGGGATACGGCCGATTGTCGGCTTCGACTCACTGCGGTTCCCGAATGGCGCTCAGGTAGATGGTTATGTCGCATCCGAGCACTTCGATGACAAACGACTGACGCTGGTCGATCGTTTTGCGCAGTACGCTTTGGTGGCGGCGCGAGAGGCGGTCCGCATGTCGGCGCGGCAAGTTTTCCAGGCCGTGGTCACAGGATGCAGCGCTGGCGGACAGGATGCAATGGATGCGGGATTCGTCGATCTCTATCAAAAGAATTCTCCGCGCGTGAATCCGATGATGGTGCCTCGTGTCATGAGCAGCGGCGCGGCGAGTCACATTGCGATGGAGTTTGGAATCCGGGGCCCTGTCTATTCCGTTTCGACCGCGTGTTCCTCTGCGAATCACGCGATCGGGCAGGCATTCTGGATGGTGCGTAACCGGATGTGTGAATCAGCCATCGCCGGCGGATGCGAGTCAGTATTTAGCTACGGATTTCTGAAAGCGTGGGAAGCAATGCGCGTCGTCTCTCCTGACACTTGCCGTCCGTTCTCCCGGGATCGAAAAGGACTGATCCTCGGCGAAGGCGCAGGCATGCTGGTAATGGAAGATTTCGAATGCGCAGTAGGACGAGGCGCGGAAATATTGGGCGAAGTCGTTGGATTCGGCATGTCTTCCGACGCCCATCACATCACGCAACCCGCGGTAGAGGGCGCCGACCCGCGCCATGAGGGATGCGCTAGTAGATGCCGGAATCGATCGTGTGGATTACATCAATGCGCATGGTACCGGGACGGCGGCTAATGATCTCACTGAAAGCATGGCGATTCGATCTGTTTGCGGAGGCGACGTGCTGGTTAGTTCTACCAAATCGATGCACGGTCATGCGTTGGGCGCGGCGGGCGCTTTAGAGGCGATCGCGACGGTGTTGGCGCTGAGACGAAGTCTGATTCCGCCCACCGCTAACTTTAATGAGCGCGATCCGGACTGCGATCTGGATGTCGTGCCGAACCAGCCGCGTCAGGCTGCGATTGAGTACGCGCTGTCCAATTCCTTCGCCTTCGGTGGATTGAACGCTGTGCTGGCGTTTCGACGGGCCGTCTGAATGGAATCGATTCGAGTCTGGGCGCCCACGCTCGCAATGACGCTGGTGTCGCTGATCAGCTATGTCGACCGCAATACGCTGGCTTTGCTGTCCCCGGCCATTCTTGCGGAAACGGGTCTTTCGGCCGAGCAATACGGCTATATCATCTCCGCGTTCTCGGTGGCGTACATGATCGGCAATCCGGTTTGGGGATCCTTGCTGGACCGCTTCGGAATGCGTCGCGGCATGTTATCGGCCGTCTCCTTCTGGACGCTTGCGTCGGCGGCTCACGCTTTTGCAGGCGGGTTGTGGAGTTTTGGCGCCGCTCGCGCAATGCTCGGTTTTGGGGAGGGGGCGACATTCCCCGGCGGCTTGCGGGCCGCTGCTCAGACTTTGCCCGAAAGCTTGCGATCGCGAGGAATTGCGGTCGCTTACAGCGGTGGTTCGCTTGGCGCGATCATTACGCCTCTGCTGATTACGCCGATTGCTGCTCGGTTCGGATGGCGAGGAGCTTTCTGGTTTACGGGGCTGGTTGGGCTGGCCTGGCTCGTTCTCTGGGCGATTGTAGGTTCGCGCATTCCGGTTCCTATTCGCGAATCGAGACACCATAAAGACGCCGCGCTCCGATTAACCGATCCGCGACTCTGGGCTTTCATGTCGGCTTACGCGTTCGGCGCCTTGCCGCTCGGCTTTGTCATCTACGGAGCTGCCATTTATCTGACGAAGGTCCGCGGATTGACACAGGTTGAGGTTGGCTCACTGCTTTGGATTCCACCTCTCGGGTGGGAGATCGGCTACTTCTTTTGGGGCTGGACGGCGGATCGGATGCGCGGACGGTTGCAGCCGATTTTCCTCGTCAGCACAGTATTCAGTTTGCCGCTGATTCTCGTACCCAAAGCGGGCCCTATATGGCTCGTTATGGCCGGATTGTTCTTCGCGATGTTTGTCGGCGCCGGATTTCTGATCCTTTCCATTGCCTACGCGACTGAAGTATTTCCCGTGTCGGAATCCGGTCTGATCGCGGGTGTCGGCGCGGGCTCCTGGTCGGCGGCGGTTGCGCTGGCCATGCCCGTATTCGGCAGACTGTTCGATCAATCCAGATACGATACTGCTTTCGCCCTCGCAGCGGTCGTCCCATTGCTCGGTTACGCAGGGTGGAGATGGATGGATCGCAAGGCCCTATCTGTAAGATCTGTAAGACAGGCTATCGTTTGAACTCGCTATGGTAAGATACGATGTCCTACTCATCCTGTGGCATTGGAGTTGAATGATGAAAGGTGTGGTTTTGGCCGGGGGAACCGGCTCGCGTTTGTTTCCGTTGACGAAGATTACGAACAAACATCTGCTGCCTATCTACGACAAGCCGATGATTTACTATCCGATTCAGGCGCTTGTCGAAGCTGGGATTCGGGAAATCCTTGTCGTTACGGGCGGACGCAACTCGGGTGATTTTCTTCGGTTGCTGGGAAACGGGAAAGAGTTCGGCGCGCATCTGAACTACACCTATCAGGAAGGCGAGGGCGGCATCGCGGAAGCATTGGGCCTCGCGGAGCATTTCGCGCATGGCGATCGTATTGCGGTTGTCCTCGGTGACAATCTGATGGAAAAAAGCATCAAGGGCGCTGTAGACGCCTTTCTCGCGCAGCCCCAGGGGGCTCGCATTTTACTGAAGGAAGTGCCGGATGCCGAGCGGTTCGGAGTCGCCGAATTGCAAGGCGATCGGATTGTTGGGATCGAAGAAAAACCGCAGAAACCCAAGTCGCATTACGCTGTGACCGGCATCTATATGTACGATGCTTCGGTCTTCGAAAAGATCAAGATTCTAAAGCCTTCAGGACGGGGCGAACTCGAGATTACGGATGTAAACAACGCGTATATAAAAGAAGGCACTCTAGCATACAGTGTACTCGAGGGCTGGTGGACCGATGCGGGCACGTTTGAGTCTCTGTTGCGAGCCGCCAATCTGGTTGCGGACAGCGAGAAACAGAGTGAACCGTCCATGACAGCCGGCAATCGCGCATGACAACCTCTCTTGCCTTCGATTCTCAATTGACCATCCCTCAAAGCGAAAAGGGAATAGGCGATGTGATCCTGGCGCCCGATTCGCCGAAGCTCATTGATGGCGTGAAGGTGGCAGCTTTCCCGCTATGGCCGGACGATCGGGGGTATTTCCTCGAGGTCATGAGATTGGGGAAGGGTTTGGCTGCGCACTACGATCCCGCGACGACGCAGGTTTCCGCTGCGTTGAGCTATCCCGGCACAATCAAGGCGTTTCATTATCATCTGGAACAAACGGATTTCTGGGTGGCAGCCATGGGAATGTTCCAGGTTGCGCTGGTGGATCTCCGGACAGAGTCGCCGACCTTCGGACGGAAGAATACACTCTATGTCGGCAATTTACGGCCGTGGCAGATCTTGATCCCGCCGGGCGTCGGTCATGGCTATAAGGTGATCAGCCGCGACCCCGCGATGCTTATCTACGTGACCAATAAGGTGTACAACCCCAAAGACGAAGGTCGAATCGCCTACAACGAGTCCGGCATCGCTTACGATTGGGAACTCCAGCACAAGTAGGCGCGCCCGCCTAAGTACTCCAGAAACGTTTTCTCCCCTACGGTTTTCTAATCATGGGGAAGATGAGGATGTCCAGGTGTTGGAGTGCACTTGTGGTTGCAACGTTGTTGCTAACCGGCAACGTAGGTGGGCGTACACACAAACGCTCGAAGAATCGCGCAACGCAGCCGCAAGCTTTCGATGCCGCCTCAATCAATAACGTGGACTCCACGAAAGGGGATCCCGCTTCCATCCTCAGAGCACAGATTCTGCTGGACCGTGCGCACTTCTCTCCCGGGGAAATCGATGCGAACGCAGGAGTAAACTTCCATCGCGCCGTGTCCGGCTTCCAGGAATCTCGAAAACTGCCGGTCACCGGAGAACTCGACGGCGCAACCTGGGCGGCTCTCACTGCGGATACCAGTTCCGCTATTATTCCGTATCGAATTACTGATACGGACGTTGCCGGCCCGTTTGTGCAAGTGCCCAAAGAACTCCCGGAACAATCGACACTGAAGACACTCGGCTACTCCAATGTCGAGGAAGCGCTGGGTGAGCAGTTTCACGTGAGTCCCAGCGTGCTCCGAAAATTGAACCCCGGCTCAAAATTTGCAGCCGGCGATGAAATACAGGTTCCCAATATTTCACCCGGCATCTCCGGTGTTAAGGCGGCCAAGGTGACGGTGAGCAAGGCTGGATACGTGCAAGTTCACGATGCCAGCGGACAGCTTCTGGCGCAATATCCTTCCTCCTCAGGTTCGGAACACGATCCCTTGCCGATCGGTACCTGGAAGATCAAAGGTGTGTCCAGAAATCCCAAGTTCCACTACAACCCGAAGCTGTTCTGGGACGCGAGTCCCGCCGATCCAAAAGCAACCATTGCTCCCGGACCAAACAATCCGGTTGGAGTCGTCTGGATCGATCTCACAAAACCACATTACGGTATACACGGCACTCCCGAACCGTCCGAGGTCGGACACACCCAATCGCATGGATGTATCAGGCTAACCAATTGGGATGCTATGGAACTGGCAGGCATGGTTGCTCCCGGCACACCGGCCATTCTGATCGACTAATATGCTTCGAGCACTTCTTGGCGTACTCCTACTCGCCATCGTCGGCGCCATCGGATTCTACCTGGGGCGGTCTTCGGCACCGGTCGCTCATTCAACCGCGATCACCTCGTTACCGGCGGCCGAGGCGAGGGCAGACGCGGTTCAGACTCGATCGAGAACCGAGCAGCCCGGGCTACCTGCTCCTCCGCAAATCGTGCCGGGAACCGATCTTACGAAAACGTCCCTGCCGAACACGGTTGAAGGGCAGGTTCGAGGAGATTCAGCTCCGCTCTTTGACCGTGCCCTGGGTTCTCCTATCGTCGGATTGAATGCATCCAGCATCCAGGATACGTTCGACCAGGCTCGCGACAAAGGGGAGCGAAAACATGAGGCCACGGACATCCTCGCTCCTCGTGGCACGCCGGTTGTCGCTGTGGACACGGGTGTCGTGGCGAAACTGTTTACCAGCAAGGCGGGCGGCTTGACCGTGTATCAATTCGACACGTTGCAGAACTATGCGTATTACTATGCGCATCTTGATCGTTATGCCGATGGTTTGACCGAAGGCAAGGTGCTGAAGAAAGGTGAGGTGTTGGGATATGTGGGTACAACGGGCAACGCTGACCCGAACACGCCTCACCTGCATTTCGCAATCTTTGAACTCGGGCCCGAAAAACACTGGTGGCAGGGCCGGCCGATCAACCCTTATCCGCTTCTTTTGAAGGCAGTGGGAAGATAAGAAGGTGCGCATCCACTTTGTGGTGCTTGCCGCCGCGCTGTGGATAAGCGCGTGCGCAAAGGCCCCTTCCTCCGTGCAGAAGACAGAACAGAATCCTTACGAAAACCGCCACGATTATCATTCCTATGCGAATCCGCAGGACGCGCGTGTGCGGCACGTCGCGCTTGACTTGAGTGTCTCGTTTCCCGAAAAGGTTTTACGAGGCTCCGCAACCCTCAAATTTGATCGCGTAAACGCGGACAAGCCCCTGATTGTCGATTCCCGGGACTTGAAGATCTCGCGAGCGGAAGCCTCGCCGGACGGAAACGCATGGACGGCAACTACCTTTCAGTTGGGCGCCGCCGATCGATTTCTTGGGTCTCCGCTGACGATTGTGCTTCCCGCCCAGGCATCGCAGGTTCGGATCTTTTACGAGACTGTCCCCAGCGCCTCAGGCTTGCAGTGGTTGAACCCCGAGCAGACCGCGGGGAAGAAGCATCCCTTTCTTTACACGCAATCAGAAGCAATTCACGCCAGGAGTTGGATACCGACACAGGACTCGCCTGGCGTGCGGGTCACGTATTCTGCAACCATCCACGTCCCGAAGGGTCTACGCGCAGTCATGAGCGCGCGTAATGATCCAAAACAGAAGGCTTCGGAGGTGTTCACCTTCGACATGCCCCAGCCTATTCCCTCGTATCTGATTGCTTTGGCGGTGGGTGAACTGGAATTCAGCGCGATCAGCAACCGCACCGGAGTCTGGGCCGAATCGACGATGATTCACAAAGCCGCTAAGGAATTGGAAGACACCGAGAAGATGGTTCAGGCAGCCGAGCGGCTGTATGGACCCTATCGCTGGGACGAGTATGACGTGCTGATTCTGCCTCCGAGCTTTCCTTTTGGCGGTATGGAGAATCCTCGGCTGACGTTTGCAACGCCCACCATCCTCGCGGGCGATAAGAGCCTTGTGGGATTAATTGCACACGAGTTGGCTCATTCCTGGTCGGGCAATCTTGTCACCAATGCAACCTGGCGGGATTTCTGGCTCAACGAGGGCTTTACCGTCTATTTTGAGCGCCGCATCCAGGAAGAAGTCTACGGACGTGAGCGCGCCGAAATGGAAGCGGTCATCGAGAAACAGGAGCTGGTGCAGGAACTCGCCGAACTTCCCGACAAAGACGAGGTTCTTTATATCGACCTCAAGGGCCGTGATCCCGACGAGGGCATGACCCAAGTTCCTTATGTCAAAGGAATGTTGTTTCTTCGACGCATGGAAGAAGTCTTCGGCCGGGAGCGGTTTGACAAGTTCCTGCGGGCATATTTCAACCAGTTCGCGTTCCATAGCATTGTGACCGGCGACTTCGTCGATTACCTGCGAGGTAACCTTTTCAAACAAAACCCGGACTTGGCGGCAAAGATCAATGTCGATGAGTGGCTCACGCAGCCGGGTTTGCCGAAGGATACGCCCCAACCGCAGTCCGACGCTCTGCAGAAAGCCGAATCCGCTGCTCAGGAGTGGGCCGCAGGAAAGCGGACAACCGAGTCTCTGCCCGTGAAGGCGTGGAGCACCCAGGAGTGGCTCCACTTCCTTCGTTCACTGCCCTCAACCCTGAACGGCGGTCAGATGGCGGACCTCGACCGGGCATTCCATTTGACCCAGTCCGGCAACTCGGAGATTCTGGCGGAATGGCTGCTCATGTCCATCCGGTATGGATATAGACCGGCTTATCCGAAGCTGGACCGGTTCTTAGTGGAAGTCGGCCGGCGCAAGTATATCAAACCGCTGTATCAGGAACTCGCTAAAACACAGGAAGGGAAAGAACACGCGAGAGCCGTCTATGCAAAGGCGCGGCCCGGATATCATCCAATCGCAGTAACTTCGATTGATGACATCTTAAAGTGATCGGTTCAAGGGCCGCTCCTCAGCCCCTGCTACACTTGAGTTTCGGATGAATTTCAGCAAGCTTGGGCAGTCTCTGACGGCCAAAGAGATTCTGGATTTGGTCCAGGACGATCTCCGCAAAGTCGAACGCGAGATCGGTATCGAATCAATGGCCTCGGGGACCGTAGTGTCTACGATCAGCCAGCACCTCAACGGCAACGGGGGAAAACGCCTGAGGCCGATATTGCTGCTGCTTTCTGCGAAGCTTGTCGGCGAAACGAACCCAAGCTGTATTCACCTTGGAGCGGTGGTGGAGATGATCCATACCGCGACTTTGGTCCATGACGACATTATTGACGTGGCGGAAACTCGTCGCGGCCAGCCATCGAGCAATATCATTTGGGGCAATCACACGAGTGTTCTCGCGGGCGATTGGCTGTACATGCAGGCCTTTCAGATCGCTCTACGGGAGCGGAATTTTCACGTCCTCGATATTCTCATCGCCCTAACCCAATCCATGGTTGAGGGCGAGTTGGTTCAACTCGATCGCATTGGTCGTGTAGACGTCACCGAGGCCGACTACATGGAACTGATCGATCGCAAGACCGCGGGCCTGTTTTCTGCTTGTGCGCGTCTTGGCGTTGTGGTTGCGGGTGGGTCCGACATTCAGGAACAGCAACTGGGTGAATTTGCCTGGAATCTCGGAATGGCATTCCAACTGATCGATGACGTGCTGGATTTCACCGCTCGCGAGAAAGTGCTTGGGAAACCCGTCGGCGGCGATCTTCGCGAAGGAAAAGTCACACTCCCCGCGATCTACGCACTGCAGGGTTGCAATCCTTCGGAACGTGCGCTCATCGAACAAGTTGTCCAGGATCGGAGCTATTCGAACGCCTCGTTCGGATCCGTCCTATCCGTACTTAACCGGACTGGCGGGATCGATCGCGCGAGAGAGAAAGCGGCAGCCTTCGCCGAGAAAGCCAGAACTGGCATCAATCAGTTCCCCGAATCGCCGTATCAGCGCGCTTTAGCGACGGTCACCGACCTGGTTACCGATCGCGAGTTCTGATCTTAGCTCAAAGCATTGTGGCAGCCGTGAGCGGCTGCTGTCGGATTTCCATGCAGCCACGTCCGGTAGGAAGCACTTTGCCAGGATTTAGCCGGCAATCCGGATCAAACAGCGCCTTCAATCGTCCGATCATATCGAGTGTGTCCGGAGCGAACTGCACTTGCATCAGCTCCATCTTCTCCATCCCGACGCCGTGCTCCCCAGTAATCGATCCGCCAACCGACACGCAATATTCGAGGATATCCTCGCCTGCTTTCTGCGCCTTGTGCAGGTCGCCGGGCTTACGGGCATCGAACAGGATGATCGGGTGCATGTTCCCATCGCCCGCGTGGAAGATATTGCTGATGGTTAAGCCGTACTTCTGGCCGACTTCGCCGATGTAGCGTAGAGTCGGCGCGATCTTGGTGCGCGGCACGACGCCGTCCTGCACGTAATAGAACGGACTGACCCGGCCGATGGCGCCGAATGCGTTCTTGCGGCCCTTCCACAGAAGATCGCGCTCTTCCGCCGATCGCGCCACGCGGAACTCTGTAGCGTGGCATGAGAGGCACGCATCTTTAATTTGCTCGACTTGCTCTTCCACTGCCTGCTGGAGACCTTCCAGTTCGATTAACAAGACTGCGGCCGCGTTCATCGGGTAGCCCGCATGGGTAGCTTCCTCGACCAATCGAAGCATTACCCCATCCAGCATCTCGACAGCAACTGGAGTAATTGCCCGGCGGGTAATTTCCGCTACCGTGTCTCCGGCGTCGTCGGTCGAGTCGTAGATCGCCAGCAGCGTTTTCACCAACTCGGGCTGGCGCATTACGCGCACGATGACTTTCGTGACCAGCGCCATGGTTCCTTCCGATCCGGTGAGGAGACCCGTGAGGTCGTAGCCCGGCAGGTCCGGCTCTTTTCCTCCGGTCTCTATGATCGATCCATCCGGCAGCACCGCCTCCAATCCGCAAACGTGATTGGTCGTGACACCATAGGCGAGCGTGTGCGGCCCGCCGGCATTTTCCGCGACATTCCCGCCGATCGTGCATGCGCGCTGACTGGAAGGATCAGGAGCGTAAAAGTACTTCGAACCCTGTACTGCCAGGGTCACGTCGAGGTTGACGACGCCTGGCTGCACGATGGCGCGCTCATTGTCCAGGTCAAGCTCGGTGATGCGATTCATGCGCGCAAACGCAATCATCACGCCACCCGTGCGTGGGATGGCCCCACCGCTCAGGCCGGTGCCGGCGCCGCGGCCGACCATCGACACGCCATGTTCGTTCACCAACTTCACGACCGCCGAGACTTCCTCGGCGTTCCGTGGGAAAACGACAACGTCGGGCCGGGCCTTATCGACTCCGCCGTCGTACTCGTAAAGGCTGCGATCCTGCTCATTCAGCAATACGCTGGCGGAGCCGAGCAGGTTGATCAGGCTTTCTTTCAACCCGGCAGGGATCATAACATCTCCTTTATGGATGCGATCACCTTAGGGTTTGTCCATTCCATCGGCCCGATATACTTCTCCAGCACCTTGCCGTTCGAGCCGATGATGTAAGTTTCAGGCCATTTGAAGGTTCCGTAATCGGCCGCAATATCCGCGTTCGGGTCCCGCGCAGTCTCGAAACCGACCGGATTGCGCTGCAGGAATCGTTTGTAGTTCTGCTCGTTTTTGTCGATACTGACACCCAGAACGACGACTCCCGAATTACTCATCTCGCGGGCAAACTGATGGAGCGATGGCATCTCTTCTATGCACGGCGGACACCACGTCGCCCAGAAGTTCAGGACGAGCAGCTTACCGCCGAAATCGGAACGCGTGATTCGCTTTCCGGAGTCAGTAGTAATCGAAAACCCTGGCGCAGAGTCACCCTTTTCAATGATGCGCGGCTCGAACGAGTTTCGTATGGTGAAAAGAAAACCGGCGAAGAGAACAGCTATGAGGCTCAACAAGATCCGATCAGTTTTGGACACGCGCATCTAACTTGATTTTAGCGAACTGCCCGATCGGAACCGAGGAGCCCTTGATTCCTTATGTCTTTCCGTGGCATCCAATGGTTGATGCTCATTACGCGCAAGGCTGAATTTTCCGCTTCCCATCGCTGCTACAATCCGGATCTCTCGGAAGAGCAGAATCGCGATCTTTACGGTGAGCGGGCCTCCAGTCACGGACATGGGCATAACTATATCTTGGAAGTTTCGATTGAAGGCGAGCCGGACCCCGTTACCGGAATGGTCGTCGATCTTAAGCTGGTCAAAGACATCCTCAACGACCGCGTAGTGGAACAGATGGACCACCGGCATCTGAACCATGAGGTTCCTCCTTTCGACAAGGTGATTCCGACCCTGGAAAATGTCGCTCGCGATATCTGGAACCGGCTGGAGCCGCACCTGCGTTTCGAGAACGCGAGACTCCAGAACGTTCGTCTCTACGAGACGGCGGATCTCTATGTGGACTACTGCGGAGGTTCCCGGTGAGAGTTACGCGAGTATACAGATTCGCCGCATCGCACCGCTTGCATGCAGCATCCCTATCCGACGCCCAGAATGCCGAACTCTACGGAAAATGCAATAACCCTTACGGGCACGGCCACGACTACATCCTGCATCTGTCGGTAGCAGGGTGAGCCTGATCCAGTTACGGGAAGAGTTGTCGATCTTGGTGCGCTGGATAGATACGTCCGGGATAACGTATTGAAAATCTACGATCACAGCGATCTGAATGCTGATGTTCCTGGATTTGAAGGCATTCCCACCACGGAGAATTTGGCGATCGACAGCAACCGGCGGCTGCGGGCCGCCTGGCCGTTCGAATCAGCTTCTCTGGACGGTGTGCTGATTCAGGAAACCGGCCGCAACAGTGTCGAATTGAGGACTGCAAACTGAGAGTGAAGATGAGAAAAGCTACCGTGAAGGTGATGAAGCGTAAGCCCGTAAGCGACTCGGAGGAAGGCAAAATTGCCGAGTTGATGCGGGAGGTGTTGATCCGGCTCGGAGAAGACACGGAACGAGAGGGACTGGTGCGCACCCCGGTGAGAATCGAGGACGCCCTGAAATACCTGACAAGTGGGTATCGAGCTGACCTTAAAGAAATTGTGAACGGCGCACTTTTCGACGTGCAGTACGACGAGATGGTGATCGTAAAAGATATTGAATTCTTCAGCTTATGCGAACACCACTTGCTGCCATTCTACGGGAAGGCGCACGTAGCTTACCTTCCCGGAGAGAAGGTGGTCGGCCTCAGCAAGATCCCACGCATCGTCGATATGTTTGCACGCCGCTTGCAAGTTCAGGAGCGAATGACCCAACAGATTGCCCAAACACTGCAGGAGGTTTTGAAGCCGAAAGGCGTCGGCGTCATCTGTGAGGCGAGGCATTTTTGCATGATGATGCGCGGCGTGGAGAAGCAACACTCCGGAACAGTGACCAGTTCGATGCTAGGCGCGTTCCGCGAAAACAAGGAAACCCGTGACGAATTCCTCTCGCTCGTGAAGCAGGACGCGTCCCGGTTTTAGTTCGTCTGTTACGATAGCCCTGAATGGAGAACTTCCGTCGTTTTCAGGCAGTCGATCCGTATGGCCGAACCTGGCAGGTTGAATTTCGCTGGCAGCAGAACGCGATTTCGATCCGTCACAGCGATTCGGTTGATGTAAAATTTCAACTCATTCAGGGTGATGATGTCAGCGAAAAAGTTGTGGCGTTGAGTCACCCCGATCTTCTTGCCTTAAGCAGGAAGCTGGGTCGAGTTCTGACTGACGCATGGCTGATGAAGCTCGCCGCTCTACACATCAAAAGCATGATTGAGACCGATAAAGACATGGAAAAAGTTCTGGTAACCGCTTCGATCGAGGACCTCGAGCGTTATAACCAGATAATTGACGCGCCGACACCCGTAAGGCGCTAAACTCCACCGTTAGAATGTGGGAAGCCGCGAAGGCGCGGGTACAATGTGTTTGTTTGCAAAGCAGCCCCATCTGCTCTGGGAGGAACAACATGGTCAACTGCCCGGTGTGTGACGCCGTCATGGACGTGGAAGAAGACGAATTGGACGAGGGCGACGAGTTTACTTGCGAGGAGTGCGGTGCGGAAGTTGCCGTTGTAGGGACCGATCCTCTCGAAATCGAGCCGTCGTCGGACGCCGACGACGATGACGAAGATGAAGACGATGATGAGGATCTGGACGAGGACGAAGAAGAAGAGGAATCGGACGACGAAGACGACGAGGACTGGAAGTAGCTGGATCCTGCTCGGATGCATGGTGCTCGGCAGTGTGCTATGCAGTCCGGTAGCGATCGCCGCCAGGAAAGACAAGTCGAAAGAGGCATCTGCTCCCTTCGCTTTGATCGCAGGCACAGTCTACAAACCGCCCGGTTTTTCTCTGCCAGGCGCCGAAGTGACTGTTTCGCCCGAACAGCCGGAAGCGAGCGGCACAAAGCTAAAGAAATCGCAAGCAGTCACAGATGCGCGTGGGGAGTTTGCACTGCGCGTTCCCGCGGTACCCGCGAAGTGGCGCGTGGACGTCAAAATGAATGGATATCGTCCAGGCCAGAAGTCTGTGTCGATTGAAGGGAAGCAGAGGGTGGATTTGAGCATGGTTCTAGATCCGGCCGGCACTACCAAGGAGGCGGTTAAATGAAAAAGCTTTTGACGGGTCTGGTGGCGGCGGTCGCTCTGGCGGGCGTAGTTACTCTACCCGCCCAGGCTGAGAAAAAAGATAAAGACGATAAGCTAACGCGTTCGGTTCAGGGTGTCGTAAGCGATAGCAAAGACAATCCTCTGGACGGCGCGGTTGTGCAACTGAAGGACACCAAGACCCTCCAGATTCGATCCTTCATTACGAAGCAGAATGGAACGTATCACTTCCACAGTCTCAATCCCGACATCGACTACGAACTGAAGGCCGAACATCAGGGCGCCAGCAGTGGCTCCAAGACCCTGAGCTCATTCGACAGCCGGAAGTCCGCCGTCATCAATCTCAAGATCGATAAGTAGGCATCCGATTCAGCGAAGGCTTGGCTTTCAGAGCGAACTTCGCCGTAGATCCTCCGCAACCTCATCGCCCAAGCCGGAAAACTGATCGTTGATCTGGCGCGCGCGATCCAGCGCGGCGGATACATGAGGCAAGATGTTCTGCGCTCCCACGTGCTCGAGAAACTCAGCGCGTTTCAGTAGTAGGGCCGGTTGCTCGCGCGCGCCGCACAATAACAGCGTTCGTCCGCTCTTACGTAGCCCCTGTGCGAGCTTTTCTAACGCATGCAGGCCGGTGGCGTCCAGTGCTGTCATGTTTCTCAGACGAAGCACAACTACCGGAGCGAACTTATTCAGATCGGAGGTAGCCTCATCCAGCTTGTCGGTTGTTCCGAACAGAAATGGTCCGTGTATGCGGAGAATGGTCACATAAGGAGGCACTTCCTTGTCCTGTAAAACATGGAGACGGCCTTCTTCTATGTACTCTTGGGTGACTGGCGCTACCGTGGTTGTCTGAGCTATACGGTGAATGTAAAGCAAAGCGGCTAATGCGAAACCGACTTCAACCGCGACCGTCAGATCGGCGAAAACCGTCAGCCCGAACGTCGTTATCCAGACGGCTTTATCGGCGCTGGATAACCGCAGTATGCTGCCGATTTCGCGCCACTCTCCCATATTGTAGGCGACTACGAAAAGTACGGCCGCAAGCGTCGCGAGCGGCACGAATCGTGCCAGCGGGGCCGCCACCAGCAATATCAACAGCAGCGTCAGCGCGTGCACAATGCCGGCAACCGGCGATCTTGCGCCGGAGCGGATATTCGTAGCTGTCCGCGCAATCGCCCCGGTGGCAGGTATTCCTCCGAACAACGGGCTAGCCAAATTTGCGACACCCTGCGCAATCAGCTCAACATTGGAATTGTGGCGATCACCCGTCATGCTGTCAGCTACTACCGCGGATAGAAGGCTTTCCACGGCCGCCAATAAGGCGACAGTCAAGGCGGAGGGAAGCAACGGAAGGATTAGTTCGGGACGAAAGGCTGGGATTGAGAGGGTAGGGAGCCCGGTAGGAATTCCGCCGAACTTGCTGCCGATGGTTTCTGTCGGAAGTGCGAAAAGTACGACACCCAGTGTCCCGGCAAATAGAGCCACAATGGAGCCCGGAACACGCCGGGTAACTCTCGGCCACAGAACAATGATCGCGAGAGAAAGGGAAGCGAGGGTCAGGGTTGGCCAGTGAATGGATGGAAGACGCGCAATCAGCACCTCCATACGTCCCAGGAATTCGCTTGGAACAGGGCCCGTCCTCAGACCCAGAAAGTCCTTAATCTGCGTCGAGGCGATAAGGACCGCGATACCGTTCGTGAACCCAACCGTGACGGGACGTGGAATGAACTTGACGGCTGCTCCCAGTCCGGTGGCGCCCATGATGACGAGAATCACGCCCGCCATCAGGGTCACAATCAATAGCCCGGAGAAGCCGAACTTGGCGATAATGCCCGCCACAATAACGACGAAGGCTCCGGTAGGACCACCAATCTGGAGGCGTGAGCCGCCCAGTGCGGATATTAAAAATCCGGCAATGACTGCCGTGTAGATTCCCGCTTGCGGTGTGACCCCGGAAGCGATACCAAACGCCATTGCGAGCGGCAGCGCGACAAGGCCGACCGTTACTCCAGCAATCAGATCGGATACAAAATCCTGACGCGTGTAAGTTCTTAGCGTGAGCAGGAGGCGAGGTGTCCAGTTTGCGGCTGCGCTCACGATGCCTCCGACGGCGATCCAATCTCTTCGAGCATTGCCTGATCACTCGCGAGCTGGTCGTAGAAGTAGACCTTCATCACATCGAGGACCTCCACAATCCGCGGGTCACGCACGCGGTAGAAGACCTGATTGCCTTCCTTGCGGTCGATCAGAATGCGTTTCCGTCGCAGAACAGAGAGATGTTGCGAGCCGTTGGCCTGTGCCAACTGCAATCGTTCGATCAGACTTCCCGCGGAAAGCTCACCTTCGCGAAGCTGCTCGACAATAGCGATGCGAGTTGGATGGGCGAGAGCTTGAAAGAAATCAGCCTTGAACCGCCGCAGATCCGACTGTGCGTCCGACATATTCGACAATTATAATATGCGGATGTACGCAAGCTATTGCATCACAATAGATCGTCACGCCTTCTTTGCTCTAGCGCCTTGACAATCGCCCCGACCTCCTGGGCGCGATTACGATCCGCAATCAACAGCGCGTCCGGCGTGTCTACCACGATAAGGTTGTTTACACCGAGAAGCGCAACCAACTTGCCTCTCGCGTCCACGTAGTTTCCCGTGCTGTCTTTGACCAGGGCATCACTAACAAACGCGTTCGCTTCTCCATCGCGATCTAAAAGTTCGTAGACGGCGTTCCAACTGCCCACATCGTTCCACCCTATGTCATCGATGGCAATGCCGACAACATTTGTCGCTTTCTCGAGGACAGCGTAATCGATCGAGATGTTCTCGCAATGCGGAAAGGATTCTGCAACTTGTGCGTTGAAATCTCGCTTGCCCCAGCCGGGCAGGCCCGCCAAAAGGGTCCACGTCTTCGGTTGATGTTTGCGGAGCGCCTCCAGAACTGTCTCAGCCTTCCAAAAGAACATGCCTGCGTTCCAGAAAAACCGGCCGGCCGCTACAAACCTTTTGGCGGTTTTCAGATCCGGTTTTTCGCGGAAGCTCGCGACCTTCTCTATCGCGCTTGAACCAGCTTTCACACCCTTACCGAACTCGATGTACCCATATCCCGTTTCCGGCCATCGTGGCTGAATCCCGAGAACCGCGATATTGCCCGCTTCCGCCGCTTTGAACGCCGGCTTGAGCAACTTGACATACTTCTTTGGCTTGGTGATCACATGATCGGCGGGGAAGACACCCATCACAGCTTGGGGGTTAATGGAGTGCAGGATGTGCGCGGCAAGCCCGATGCAGGGCGCGGTGTTTCGCTGCGCAGGTTCCGCGAGGATCTGCTTCTTCGGAATCTCCGGCAACTGCCGAATGATCTCCTCACGGAGATCGTTGTTCGTGAGGACCCAGATACGTTCCGGCGGAAGAACAGCGCTGAGGCGATCGACGGTTTGTTGAATGAGAGTACGGTCACCGAGGAAACTGAGGACCTGCTTCGATCGCGACCGCCGGCTGCGTGGCCAGAAACGCGTACCGCGACCCCCGGCCAGGATCAGGCCGTAATAGTTCTCTTTAGGCACATACAGCAGTTTATCGTGGCGGCCTTCGTGAGCTTATCGCCGGTCAACAATTGGATAATTATGGAGGAGCTGAAATGTTCGGTCCCATCTGGTTTTGGTGAAAAAGTGCAGCGCAACGTCCGTGAGATGGTCAAAGTGGATGTTACCGTCGGATAACTGTTCCGTCGGAGCGTCATAAGACCACCAGATCATCGCAGGCTGACCGATGATGTTAGGGCGCGGAACCAGCCCCCAAAAACGGCTATCGGCGGAATTGTCGCGATTGTCTCCCATCGCGAAGTAGTGACCTTCCGGCACGATCAGTTCGCCGTTTAGCACGTCGTTCTGCAACATCTCCAGCCCTCGATAATCGATACGGATATCGGGCGATTGTGGAAAGTTGTTCAGATAATTCGATGACTGTTCCGGGATCAGAATCTTGTAGGGTTCCGCCAACGGGAGGCCATTCAGGTACACAACCTTGTTCTGAATGTGAACTCGATCGCCTGGTACTCCGATGACACGTTTGACGTACATCTGCTGAATATCGAGAGGATATCGGAAGACAATGATGTCACCCCGTTTCACATCACGATATGGCAGCAGTCGCCTGGCGATCGGACCCTCGGGCGCATAAGCCAGCCGATCCACGAAAAGATGATCGCCGATGAGCAACGTGCCTTCCATCGACCCGGTTGGCACCACAAACGCCTGGAGGACCGTCGTCGTCGCGAACAGATAAATGAGAATAGTAACGCCCCATTCAGCGATCCAATGTCGCTGTGCGCGAGGCGCTTTCTCAGCAGAGTTAATTTTGGAAACGGTAGCCATGAATCAGCATGAACGTGCGGCGCCAGCGTGTCTTGCCAAAGAAGTTTTGAACAAGATCGACCGCATGATCAATGCTGATCGTAGGGCTCGCAAGCCGTTCAGTCGTGGTTTCGTAAGACCAATAGATGATTAATGGCTTACCGATGATATTCCCTCGGGGTACAAACCCCCAATAGCGACTATCCAGGGAATTGTCGCGATTGTCGCCCATGGCAAAATAGCTGTTGGGCGGCACCACCACTTCACCGTTCACGACGTGCTTCTCCAGCATTTCAATCGCGCCTTCGCTCAATTGTAAGTACGGCTGGCTAGGGAAATTGTCACGATAACTGTCGTTGTATTCGGTTTTGTGGAATTTATACGGTTCGTTCAAACGAATCCCATTCCGGATCACCTGTTTGTTCTCGATGCGGATGCGATCACCCGGTATGCCGACTACGCGCTTAACAAACGTCTGACGGATATCGACCGGATAGCGGAAGACGATGATGTCGCCGCGCTTCACATCTTCGTACGGCAGCAGGTATTTGCTGATCGGACCGGGCGGCGCGTAGGCCAGTTTGTCTACAAGCAGGTGGTCGCCAACCAGTAGGGTGTCTTCCATCGAACCTGTTGGGATAACGAACGCCTGGACCAGCGTGGTGGTGCCGAAAAGAAGTAGTAATACTGTAACCGTCCATTCGGCGATCGCTCCACGTTCCTGCTTCGGCTTCTTTACAACTGGCGCTGCCGGCGCATCGGTGACTTTGGGTTCGTTCACTCTCTTTATTGTACAGGCGTTCCTGGCCGCCCGAACTGCCCATGGGATAGACTGATTCTTCAAAAGTGCATACACGGCGAGTTGGAGCGTTTCTGGTCGGCGCGTGGCTCCTGGGCAGCCTGTTGATAGCATTCTTCGCGTCTACGAGTGGATCAGGTGTCGACCGGTTTTTGCGCAATCCGCCGCCCCAGATCTCGAAAGAACTGGAGGACGTGGGGTCGGACGCAATGCGACAGATCCTCAAGCATGTAACCGCCGAGCACTTCCGGCACACCGCCGAAACCTGGGAAGTCATTCAGCTGGGATTAGGCGCTGCGCTGCTCGTCAGTTCATTCCTGACGTCGCACCGCAGTCGGGTGATGCTAGCGTGCAGCCTGGGGATGCTTGCGATCACGGCGTTTATGTATCTCTACCTGACTCCCACGATGAACGCGCTGTCCAGATCCCTCGATTTCCAGCCGCTCGCGGCTTCTCTTCCGGAGCGCGAAAATCTAACCCGTTATTCCGTCTGGTACCGGGTACTTGAAATCTTCAAGATGTTGTTCAGTTTGGTAGCCGCGGCCAGACTGCTGTTCGATCGATATGAGTGGCAGACAAAATTGCTACCCGGGCGCTCTCCACAGAATAGAATGCTGCGCCGTAGTAAGCATTCGCCGAGTGGGAATGCGATTAGTTCGCGGGATCTTTCTTCCGAAACCAAGCACGATTGATTGCCTTTGAAAAGACCCCGGATGTCGTGGTCTGTCCTGCGCATCAGCATGAAAAGTCCTGGAACGGTCAAGTTATAGGACTGCTATAGCATTGGCATGCTTGGGAGTATTGACGTGCAGAAGATAATAAGATCATCATTTTGATGGCAATGATAGACTCACACGGAGAGGTGTACTAGATGCCGAGCGGTTTCACGCAGGAAAGACGTTTTCTGAAGCTAACGACCCCGCTGGGACCGGATACTCTTCTAATCGACTCCTTCACTATTTCCGAGCGTTTGTCTGAAAATTTCGAAATCGAGATTGATGCGCTGGCGGAGTTGAGCAAGCGCGTTGATCCCTCCAAGCTTTTGGGTCAGTCGGTGACGATTGCCGTCGGTCTTGATGCCGATAGTGAGAAGGCGAGATATTTCAACGGGATTGTTCGAGAACTAAACGTAGGGACAGACAGCGATCGCTTTCGCGGGTTTCGTCTTCATCTCGTCCCCACTTTGTGGCTCTCTACCCTGTCGCAAAATTTTCGAGTATTCGAAAAGAAGACAGCTCTCGACATCCTGAAACAAATCCTGTCCGATTATGGGATCACGCCCACTATCCGGTTAACCAAGACTTACACCAAATGGGATTTGTGCACGCAATATAAGGAGACGGATTTTCATTTTATGTCGCGGCTGATGGAACATGAAGGTATCTTTTATTTTTTTGAGCATTCCAACGGCAGCCACACCTTAGTCCTGGGCGACACTCCGCAAGCTTTCCAGACCTGCCCCCAGCAGTCGAGCTTCAACTATGCGCCTGAGATCGGGCCCGGAGACAGCGATTGGATCGGTGACTGGGGAGCGGCACACCATTTGCGTACCGGCTCTTACCGCCTGTGGGATTGGCATCACGAGAATGCCAATCGCTTTGAGGCAGCGGAACAAACCGCCACTGCCGTAGCGGACAATACCAGTTACAAGATCTCGGACTACACGGGTTATTACAGTCCCAAGTTCAACGCGATATCGAGCGTTTCCAACGTGCCGAAGGAGGGCGCCAGCCAAACCAAACTCCGCATGGAAGAGGTCGAAACCGAGAATCCGCTCTATCGTGCGGCGGGAAGCCTCCGGGCTTTGAGTGTCGGACAGCGATTTAACGTGACCGGCGGGAGTGCAGCGGGCGAATATGTCGCCACCACAGCGGAGCATAGCGGCCGACAGTTTCCGCCGTATGTTTATGGCGATGCGGAAGTCCCGCTCACCTACAACACCAATGTCACTTGCATGAAGTTCGGCGCTGTTTACCGCCCCGCTCGGATTCATCGCAAACCGGTGGTCCAAGGTCCACAAACAGCGATTGTCACGCACCGGCCCGACAAGTATGGCCGAGTCAGAGTCAAATATCATTGGGGAAATCCATTAGGTGTATCCGCCTGGGTACGGGTAGTGCAAAAGTGGGCCGGCCCCCAATATGGAGCCGTCTTTATACCGCGACCCGATCACGAGGTAGTGATCGAATTTATCGATGGCGATCCGGACCAGCCGATTATCACAGGCTGTGTTTACAGCGCTACGAACATGCCTCCCTACACGCTGCCGGACAACTTCACGCAAAGTGGAGTCAAGACGCGAAGCTTGACCCAAGGCGGCGACGGTGGATCTGAGGAATTCAATGAGCTCCGGTTCGAGGACAAGCAAGGCTCGGAGGATATCTACTTTCACGCACAGAAGGATTTCCATCGCGTTGTCGAGAACGACGATGATTTGAAAGTCGGACACGATCAGACGATCGAAATCAAGAACAATCGCACGGAGACGGTGAAGGACGGAAACGAAAAGGTAACGATAGAGACAGGGAATCGAGAGGTCTACGTCAACAAGGGAAACGATAAGCACCAAATTAAAATGGGGAATCGGGAATGCATCATCGATATGGGCAACGATAACCTGACCATCAAGATGGGCAACCAGATCACCAAGATCAATCTCGGGAAAAGCGAAACCGAAGCGATGCAATCGATCGAGCTGAAAGTTGGGCAGAGCAGTCTGAAACTCGATCAGATGGGCATCACTCTCAAAGGCATGATGATCAAATGCGAGGCCCAGATCCAGATGGAGCAAACCGCTCTGATGCATAAGACGAGCGGCTCGGCCATGGTGCAGATCCAGGGCGGCATTACGATGATCAATTAGGGAGACCTGGGTTGAAAGCCACCGAAGTTTCCCGTTACGTCACTTTGGGCGAGGAGGCGAAGAAGATTCTTACGCCGGAGATCTCCGCCAATGACTTTATCGAGGCGCTGATTTCGAAACAGCTTCATCCCGACGCCGTGCAGTTCATTGCCCATTTACTGCCGAAACGGCAAGCCGTCTGGTGGGCGCTTGGCTGCGTAAAACAGAGCGCAGAAAAACCAACGCCTGAGCAGGATGTTGCCATGAAGACAACCGAGCGATGGATCGCCGAGCCGACGGAGGAGAACCGGCAGGCAGCGTTCAAAGCTGCCGAGGAGGCCGATACGGCGACACCCGCCGGGATTACGGCTCTCGCCGCTTACTACAGTGACGCGCTTCCCCCTACGGCCGATCCCAAAACGAACGCGAAGGCCTACTTCATTACTGCCAAGCTCGTAACCGCGGCCGTGATGATGGCAGCGACATCCGATCCCGAACAGTTGAAAACCCGGTTCAGCGGGTTTGCGATCAAAGGCGCTGAAGTCGTGAAAAGGACGAAGGCTTAAGGTATGGGACAGCCTCAAGCGCGAGTTACGGACATGCACGTCTGCCCTATGGTCACACCGGGCGTTCCACCCATTCCACATGTGGGTGGTCCGATTCTGCCTCCATGTGCTGTTACAGTGCTGGTGGGAGGGTTGCCGGCCGCGCGAGTAAGCGATATGTGCGTTTGCGTAGGCCCGCCGGATGTCATCGCGCTCGGGAGCTTCACCGTGTTGATCATGAAACTGCCCGCTGCTCGCATAGGTGATATGACTGCCCACGGCGGTTCCATCGTGATGGGCATGCCGACTGTGCTGACGGGATAGCTTTACTTGGAAGGCGGCTTCTGCTCAGATTTAGACTGGCTTTTCTTGGTCTTCTTCGCCTTCTTCTCTGACTTGCCACCTTGGTCGGCAGCGGAATCCGCCTGAGGTGTTGAGCGAGGAATCGGACCCGGATTGGCGTGACCGGGAACCTGCCTGGGATCTTTAATGGGGTCCGTAACACCCGGTTTCCCCGGAGTTTGGGATTGCGCGAGTGCCAGACCGGCGCACAGTAAAACAGCAACGTAGCGCATGGATCCTCCTGCTCGATGGATGCGATTACGCCGTGATTGTGTCGAAGTTTCGGACCACCATCTCGCCCAGTTCTTCCGGGTCTATATCCCTCAGATCCGCGATGCGACTCGCCGTATGAGTCACGTACGAAGGCTCATTCCGCTTGCCGCGGAACGGCACAGGAGCGAGATATGGAGCGTCCGTCTCCACCAGTATTCGGTCGAGTGGAGCATATCTGGCAGAGTCGTGAACCTCGGTCGCCTTCGGGTAAGTCACAACACCCGAAAAACTCAAATAGAAGCCGAGATCGAGCGCCTGCTTCGCCTGTTCGGGGTTGCCGGTGAAGCAATGCATGATGCATGGCAATCCCGTGGGGGCCCAATGCGATCGAAGTAGTTCGATCGTGTCATCCCATGCGTCTCGAGTATGAATGCTGATCGGCTTGCGAGCCGCGGACGCGATCTGCATTTGCCACACGAAGACTTCGGCCTGCAGCTTCGCATCGTACGGTTTCCAGTAATAGTCCAATCCGATCTCACCGAGTAGCAGCACCTTCGGATGACGCAACAACTGCGCAAGCCGGTCATAATCAGCCTGCGCAGCCTTCGGCGCATGTTCCGGATGCAGACCCACGCTCGCAAACACCGAATCATAGCGTTCGGCCAACCGGATCGCAGCCTCCAAGTCAGGCGGACCCTCGCCTGTGCCGATCGACAGCATGCGAGTAACACCCGCGTCCATAGCCCGTTGAACCGCCAGATCCCGATCGTCGTTGAAGCGGCGATCATCCAGATGCGTGTGCGAATCGACGAGCCTCACTTCAAACGAGCGCCAGGCTCGATGTCCTCGTGGAAACCCGCCAGGATTGGCGGCCCGTCAGGGAGTGACGCGGCCACGATCATTCCGCGCGATTCAATCCCGCGCAGCTTTCTGGGCGCGAGATTCGCCACGATCACAACCTTTCGCCCGACCAGTTGCTCCGGTTTGTAGGCCTTGGCGATACCGGCAACAATCGTGCGCGGCTCGGGTTCCCCGATATCCACTTTGAGGTGCAGGAGTTTGTCCGCGCCTTTAACCGCTTCCGCCGACTTGACCATGCCCACGCGAAGGTCAACTTTGGCGAAATCATCAATTGTGATTTCCGCCTCGAGCGGCGTGGCCGTGGAGGGTACCGTTATTGACGGCTGCGACTCGGCTGAAATCGTCAAGCCGACGAACTCTTCTTTCGGCGCCTCTTTGGGAGCTTCTTTCCCGAACAGCGCTGCCTGGCGCTGCGTTTCGGCCACTTCTAACTCCTGCATCTTTTCAATTGCCTGTTTGGCTTCGATTCGCGGAAAGAGCGCAGACACGGGTTCTACCTTTTGACCGGAAGGCAACGTCTGATCGGCCAAGTCGATGAAGCGTGTATCTTCGATTGGGTACGCCATACCGAGCATATGCCAGATCTTGCGCGCCGTTGCGGGCAGGACGGGCGAAACAAGCGCAGTGATCACTCGAATATACTCGGCTGCGGTGTACAGTACGGCATCGAGTTGGTCCTGTGCTCCTTCGGCTTGGCTTTTCGCCAATTTCCAGGGCTGTTGCTGCACAATATATCCGTCCAGCCATGAGATTGCAGACCAGATCTCTTCCAGCGCCCGCGAGAAATCGAAGTCATCGTAAAACTGCTGAACCCGGCGAATCGTGTCGGTCAGGCTTACTTCTATGCTTGGCGGAATATAACCGTCACGATACTGATTGATCATCGTGAGCGTTCTACTGACAAGATTGCCGAGACCGTTCGCAAGGTCGGAATTGTAGCGGCCGGCCAGCGCGTCGTAACTGAAGGAACCGTCCTTGCCGAAGCTCGTTTCACGCAGCAGGAAATAACGGAGCGCGTCGATGCCCATCACATCGACGATCGGTGTTGCGCGCACGATATTGCCGCGCGACTTGCTCATCTTGTCGTTCTCAAACAATAGCCATCCGTGCGCGAAAATGCGCTTTGGCAAGTCGTAGCCGGCTGCCATCAGAAAGGCGGGCCAGAAAATCGCGTGGAATCGGACAATTTCCTTGCCGATGAGGTGCAACTCCGCCGGCCACAAATCTTCCATTTCCACAGCGCTCTTATAAGTGGTAAGCGCATCGAACCACACATAAAATACGTGGTTGCCTTCCACCGGCAGGGGAATGCCCCACTTAAGCGTGGTCCGGCTGATTGAGAGGTCGGTCAATCCCTGACGTACGAATGCGAGTACTTCATTCCGCCGTGTTTCCGGCAGAATGAATTCCGGGTTCTCCTCGTAAAGCTGAAGCAGCTTGTCCTGATACGCCGATAACCGGAAGAAGTAGTTATCCTCAGTGACAGTTTCTGTGATGCGGCCGCAATCGGGACACGGGTCGCCTGGCTTGGCGTCGTTTACATACAGCTCGTCGTACACACAGTACTGTCCGGTATACGAGCCTTTGTAGATCTGACCGTTGTCGAGACAACGTTGGAACAAGTCCTGGACGGCTTTCGCATGTTGCGGACTCGTGGTTCTCTGGAAGAAATCGATGTCGAGGTTGAGCGCTTTCCACTGATTGCGAAATTCCGCCGAGATGACGTCTGTGAATTCTTTCGGCGTCTGGCCGGCCGCCTTAGCGGCCCGTTCGATCTTCTGACCGTGCTCGTCAGTTCCAGTGGTGAGATAAGCGTCATAACCCTCCATGCGCTTGATCCGCTTGATCGCGTCAGCCGCAATCGTCGTGTAAGCGTGGCCTATGTGAGGCGCCGCGTTGACGTAGTAAATGGGAGTGGTTATGTAGTATTTCATTCAGCGCTCTTGAGGTAAGCCATGGTGGCTTCTGTCATCACCTGTTTCAATGGCACGTTATGATTCGCAGCGAGTTGCCGGCAATCTTCGAATTCAGGTGATGCGGCCCCGTTCTGAGAGATCTTCACCCGCACCGGTCCGTAAGGAGTATCCACGTGTACGATGCGGCGGCTCTGGACTCGCCTTTCGGCGTTGTACATGCGGACGCCGAGGCTTGAAGTCTCGCGCAGTACGATCTCGGCCATGGTCTCGCGCCGCTCCGGCGCGGCGACTACGGTCAGTTTCGATCCCGGACGGTTCTTCTTCATCTGAATCGGCGTGAACGACACATCCAGAGCGCCTGCCTCGATCAGCTTCTCCATAGCGTAACCAAGGAGCTCCGGCGTGGAGTCATCGATATTCGTTTCGATAACCACCACCGTATTCGACTCGCTCGCTCCAGTGGTGTCGCCAAGCAGCGCCCGGACGACATTGGCGTGTTCCGCGAAATCCTTGTCTCCGGCGCCATAGCCCGCTGAAGTGATCGTCATCGACGGCATGGGACCAAAGCCGCCCGCGAGCGTGCTCATCAAAGCGGCTCCGGTTGGAGTGGTCAGTTCCACCTCCGGGCCTCTCGAATAAATCGGCTTCCCGATCAACAAGTCAGCAGTCGCCGGCGCTGGAATCGGCAAAATTCCATGTTCCGTGCGTACCGTGCCGCTTCCCACGTTGATCGCGCTGCAGTGAACGGCCTCCACGCCAAGATTGTCGAGGCAGAAACACGCGCCAACGATGTCGCAGATCGAGTCCACCGCGCCAACCTCGTGAAAGTGCACCTTCTCGATTGTGGTCGCATGCATTCTCGATTCCGATTGCGCCAGACGTCGGAATACAGCCAGGGAATTCGATTTTACGCGGTCGGATAACGCAGATTCGCCGATCATCTTCTCGATATGGTGCAGATGCCGGTGCGCTTTCGAATCGGTGCCATCCACATAAAATTTGCCGGCCGCGATTCCCTTGCGCTTCGTGCGTTCAAAACGAAATGTGGCGCCTGTGCCGAGCGATGTAAGCGCCTCAGTCAAGGCATCGAAATCCGCCCCGGCGTCGAGCAAGGCTCCAACAGTCATGTCACCGCTGATTCCGGAAAAGGCGTCTATATAGCAAAGTCTCATTCGAGTAATTCAGGTAGTACATCCCCGGCGCGTCCCCGCAAGGAATAGCTCACTGCCGCCGAGAGGGAAGTTTCATCCGGATTGATTTCGATAACCGTCGCTCCGGCGACTTTTGCGAGAGGCGCGAGGGACGCAGCCGGATAAACCACCGCAGATGTTCCGACTACGAGCAGAACGTCGCTCGCACACACCGCCTGTTGAGCATTATCCCAGACGTCGACTGGCAGACCTTCACCGAACCAAACTACGCCTGGGCGGAGTAGTCCTCCGCAACCGCAGCGGGGAGGGATTTCGGGCAACGGAACGCGCTCGTCGCGAAGCTCCGAGCCGCACCTGGAGCAGCGAATTTTCCAAATGCTACCGTGGATTTCAAAAACGTTGCTGCTGCCGGCGCGTTGATGCAGGCCATCAACGTTTTGGGTTACGACCGTCAAGCCTCGCGCGGCAATCGCTTTGTGAGCCGGGTTAGGCTCCGCTTCCGCGACAAGCTTGCGCCTCGAGTCGTACCATTCCCACACCAGCTTCGGATCTCGTGTGAAAGCTTCCGGGGTCGCGAGTTCTTCAGGACGGAACGTTCGCCACAATCCGCCGGCGCCGCGGAAAGTTGGAATCCCGCTCTCGGCTGAAACTCCCGCGCCCGTGAGCGCACAGATCGATCGTGCCGACCGGATCAGTTTTCGAGCGTTCTCAATCACGGGAAAACAGGCCTGACTTCCTCTCCGGCCTTTAGTGTCTTTTCCACCGGTAAGGCTACCGGATCGCCTTCCTTCAGACCTTCGACAATCTGCACTCGCGTGACACTCGAAATTCCGGAACGTACCGGCCGCCATGCCAGTTTTTCGCCGTCGAGCGAGAATACGCCCAACTGAGATCCCTGCCTTCGAATGACTTCCTTCGGCACAGTGATGGCGTTTTCCGCGGCCTTTGACCGGATCTCCGCATTCACATTGGTCCCCGGGATAAGTGTGAGATCCGGATTATCGATCGTGCAGATCACCTCTCCTACCTGACGCGTGCCCAGCGGAACTACCTGCAATGGGACCTTTTCGACGAAACCTTTCCATTGACGGTTCGGCATAGCGTCCCATGTGATCGTCACAGGCATTCCTCTTTCCACTCGGCCCAGATCGGGCTCGTCAACGTAGACACGGACACGTAACTGATTCAACCTGCCAATTTCGGCGATGAGATCTCCGGGATTCAAATATCCACCTGCTTTCACATCCAGGCGGTAAAGGATCCCGCTTACCGGACTGTGAACCTCTCCCATGGCGAGGCGCTGCGTAGCGGCGTTTGCTCCGCTTAAGGCCTCTTGCAGCCTGGCTTCTGCAGCGGCCTTATCGGGATCACTTACCAGAGCGGACCGTCTTCCTTCCAGGCTTTGAATCTGCTGCTGGGCTTTCTCCACAGCCTGCCGCGCAATCTCCAAATCTGCCTTTGTCGCGGCATTTTTGGCAACCAGGCGCTGCAACGTCGCATACTCTTTTTGAGCATTCGCCAACTCGGATTTGGCTCTTGTTATCCCACTCTCGATTTCCGCCCGATCGGTTGCGCGGCCTCCCTGATTCAATCGCTCCAGCTCGGCTCTGGCGCCTTCGATTCGAGCCTGTGCGCTCGCAATATCAGCGTGGACCTGGGGCAGACTGATCGTGACCAGCAACTGCCCTTTGCGAACGGTCTGCCCACGCTCCACGTGGACCTGCGCGATCGGGCCGCCAATCTCTGCGTGAGCTGCGGCCCATTCGATTGGTTCGACCTTCCCATTTGTATTTAGCGTGCTAACAATGGTCTCGCGAATCGCCCGGGTAAATGGAACTTCGGCTGGGCGTGTTCCGCGCGCGACTACCCAACCCAGCAGCAGCGCCACTGGTATCAACAGAAATAGGAGTCGTTTCAAGGTGTGATTACCGTCTTGCCGGACTGCCAGGTTCGCGTGGTAGCGAGCGCCTCATTCGCCCGTTCCAACGGGAATCGATGCGTTACCTGTCGAGCAAAAAGCTCCTTCCAATCCGCGGTGTCCAACAACCGCAATGCCCGGTCTACATGCCGAGGCTCAAAGCCCCACGAACCGACAACCTGCAACTGTTTTCGAGTGATCGTATGAGGGTTGAAGCTGATATTTCCAGCGTTGGCGTATTGCCCGAGCACCAGAAAACGCGCGCCGTCACGGCAATATTCCAGGCCCTCGTTCACGGCATCCGGATGTCCGACACACTCTATAACGACGTCTGCGCCGTATCCACCGGTTTCGGCAAGCACCCGGCGCTTCCGTTCCTCGCCCCCAACTTCCGCGACATCAATGGTAACGTCCGCCCCAAAATCACGAGCAAGCTGCAGCCGGTGCGGCGGACCGCCCGTAACGATCAGCTTCAAAGCCCCGGCCTGCTTCGCCACAGCCAGCGCTGCCATCCCCACCGGTCCCGAGCCCTGCACAACGACCACATCGCCCCATTGCACGGGAGCTCGCTCTATCCCGTGAATCGCCGTCGTGAGTGCGCATCCTGCGCCGACAACGGCCTCGGTCGGCAGGGAATCCGGAATACGAAATAAAGCCGTTCCGGCCCTGAGATGGATCTTCTCGGCATAGCCGCCCCGCAGATGCGGGGACTCGTCCGCGTTATACGAGATTCCGTAAGCTTTTCGGGTGAGACAGCGTGTAGGCTGGCCCTTCATGCGGCAGTAGAAGCATTCGCCGCACGCGATCGAACTAGCCCAACAGACGCGATCGCCGATTCGCAGCGTTTCACCGCGCCAGTCCTTTTCGAGGCCTGGTCCAAGCTGTTCAATCACGCCGACTGTCTCGTGACCCAGAATCACGGGCTTGGGAATCGCGAGCTGTCCTAACCACAGATGGACATCCGTTCCACAAATCCCTGCCATCTGTACCCGGACAACCGTCTCACCCGGTCCTACGTGCGGCTCCGGATATGTGCGGATCTCGAGAGGCTGCTCGAACTCACGAAGTACTGCCGCACGGACACTCACGGTTTCGGCCTCGCGCAATAGTCAAAAAGCAATTGCCACTCAACCAGTTGGATTGCCATCGCCGTCCTTTCGTCCGGAGACCCTGTCCGATTTCTGGCAGACTCACAGAAGTCGATGAACGCGAACGGGTCCCAATTGTCTTTCAGTTCCAAGCCTAGGTCAGCGGCAGCAGCACGGAGCTGCGGGAAAATCGGATGCTGCCCGACGCGCCGGAACCAATAGGCCGAGTTGCCCGGGTCGGGCTCCTGCCGGTGCATGATGCCATGCCAGAAACTGCCTTCCGCTGTGTCGATATCCTGAGAGATCTTGTGCGACTCGTCGTAGCCGCAGAAATACAGATAGAGACCGCTCATGGCCGCTTCGGGACTAAATGAGTCCGGGAATAGCCGTGGCGCGGTCCATGCTGATAAGGAGTTCACACCAGCCGCAACAGGTTTTCCACTGGCCAGCGGCATCGGACGATCGCCATGGCCGTCCAGGGCGAGGATCGCCTGCACTTCCGCGCCGTACTGCGAACTGTCGAACCCCATCAAAGTTATTCTTACAAACAAGAAGCAGTTGCCGTTAACGGGGCGTTCGCGGCTAAACATTTTCTTATAGAATGTTCGAAGGGTACGAGGATGACGGCTTACCGCATTTATAGACTAAAGGAATCTGCACGTCAGCAGTTCCGATGGGCTCCGCACACAATTGGCATAAGCAGTGTGAAACCAAAGGATTACGAGCTGACGGCGACGGTAGAAGCGGGCACCCCGTACGCTGTCTGGATTCAACTCAAGGATTCGGAGGAGCCGCTGCAGGTCGGCGATATACTGGAATCCGAAAGCGGTGAACTCCGCATCTATAAGTATGTAGGGTTCGAAGAGGCGCAGTGGGTCATCCCCGAAGTAAAAGCCCGTCCCGAGACACCTGCAGTTATGTCAGGTTTACCGGATGGTTCACCGAGGGTCATGTGATACGTTCTGTCGCAGATCTTCACATTAGGAGTTGTGTGCATGTTTTGCGATCCGGACATGTCGGATCGAATTAATTCGTACGCTCTCGTCAGCTATATCCCAGGGCGTCTCGGCGATTTCATTACCAGCCTTCGACAGGATTTAGTAGCTGGCTGTGTCGCGCAATCGCACGTTTCCATTCTTCCACCACGACCGCTGCAGATAGACGCGCAAGATGCGGCCGAAGAGATTCGTGCGGGAATTACCAACTTCGGTTCGTTCGAACTGGATCTGCCTCGCATTCGGGTATTTGAGCAGACTTCAGTCGTTTTCTGCGAGATCGGGCGGGGGCGCGACGAGCTGTTTGAAATGCACGAGGCAATGAATAAGGGCGGGCTGGCTTTCCGGGAGCCCTTCAAATATTACCCCCACATCACACTCGCACAGGGCATACCACCGGAACAGCTTTCCGAGGTCTACGAGCGCGCAATAGCGATCTGGGAAAAATCCGCGCCGTCTACCAGGGTCACCATTGAAAGCGTAACTTTCGTTCAGAATACTGTAGACAATATCTGGATTGACCTGGTCGACTGCGAATTACGCGGCTTAGCCGCCTTGCCGGTCGGCTGATTACATTCGGTACAGCATCCAGTACACGACTACTCCCGTCACACTCACGTAGAGCCAAATCGGAAGCGTCCATCGCGCAATCCGCCGATGCTTCTCATACTTTCCTGTCCATCCCCGATACAGTGTCACTCCCGCTAAAAAGGGCACAGCCCCAGCGAGTACCGTGTGAGTGAGCAAAATTGACAGGTAGACTGTCCGGATCGTTCCGGTGCGCTGGAACCGCACCGAGCCAACCTGTGCGTGGTAGACGAGATAGCTGATCAGGAATGCCGTTGAGACCAGGAACGCCGCCACCATAACCCGCCGGTGGGTCGCTATCCGCTTTCTGCGAATCAGCGTATAGCCCCATACTAAAAGTAAGGCGGAGCACGAATTCAACATCGCATTCAGCGCCGGAAGGTCTCGGACACCCACGCTTATGCGGCTCCGGCTAGGAGCGACTGCAGGTCCTTCTTGAGCTTTTCGATGCTCTCAGTGTCGGAGCTGTCGTAAAAGCCGCGTATGCGCGATCTTGCGTCAATCAGGACGAATCGTGTGCTGTGTTCCAAAGTGCCGTCGATATTGCCCAGCATGAACACGTCGCGGCTAAGATGGTGCAGGTCCTTTTGCGCCCCGGTAAGAAAGTACCACTTATCCGGATTGGCGCCGAAGTTCTTTGCGTAGGTCGCCAGCGCTTCCGGTGTGTCACGGGCCGGATCGATGGTGAACGAGACCATCCGCAAATGCGGCGAATCCTTGACGTCATCCCGAAGCTTCCGGAACTGCGAAGTCATCCTCGGACATGGTCCCGCGCAATTCGTGAAAATGAAGTTCGCCACCCAGATGTTCCCATCGAGCATTTCATTGCTGCGGAAGACTCGACCGCTTTGATCGGTCAGAGAAAAGTCCGGAACCACCCCGTAACTCGGTAGCGAAGACTGCGTGCCGCAACCTGCACAGAACAGTAGCACCGCCAAAAGCACCCAAACGGAGTCGCCACGCGTAAGCGTGCGATGAAAAGGCAGTCTCACAGGTGCGGCCGGTCGGCAATCATCAGGCAGTAAAGCAGCGGCAGGTACACAATAGAGCTCAGCAGCACTTTTCTAGCCGCAAACCTCGTACGCTCCGACAAGGTGCGAAATCCGAAGTACACATAAGTAAGACTAAGCAGGAACGCTCCGAGCAGATACAGATTGCCCGACATACCCAGGTAAGTCGGCAGCAAACTTACCGGAACCAGCAACAGAGCGTAAAACAAAATCTGACGCGCAGTCCGTATCCCCGTCTCGTCCACGACCGGCAGCATCTTGATTCCGGCTTTAGAGTAATCGTCCTTATACAGCCAGGCGATCGAGTAGAAATGCGGAAATTGCCACAGGAAAAGAATGCCGAAAAGCGTCCAAGCTTCCGGAGTTAATCCGCCATAGGCGGCAGCGTACCCGATGATCGGAGGCATCGCCCCTGGAATCGCGCCTATCGTTGTCGAGTGCGGCGTCACCTGCTTCAACGGAGTGTAGATGAACAGATAGCTCGAGAGTGTAAATGCGCCCAGAAGGGCCGTCAGTAGATTGGCCCCGAGCCAGAGTTCCACGAAACCGAGTACCGACAAAGCAATGCCGAAGAGGAGCGCATTTCTTGGAGTGATCCGCTGCGAGGGCAGAGGCCGTTTCTTCGTTCGCGCCATACGAGCGTCGGCGTCTCGCTCCCACCATTGATTCAGTGCAGCAGTGCCCGATGCAATCAGTCCGGTCCCGATTGTCGTATGAAGCAGGACCAGCCACGACCAGCCCGGACCGGCGCCGAAGAAAAAGCCGACAGCCGTACTCATCAGGATGAGCCAGGTGATTCTGGGCTTGGTTAGCTGTACGTAATCGTTCATCGCGAAACGGCCGGTAAACCCGATTCCATCACTGCCCGGGGCCGCACATGATAGAAGACTTCTAAAGTCAGAGCGATAGTGGAAGCCAAAGTAAGCGCGCCAAATGCGACGTGCGTAACTGTAGACGCTACAAGCATCGCAGTTGGAGCAGACTCCCAATGATTTAATCGCACAATGTAAGCCACCACACCCAACGCGATCTGAATTCCCGTAATCCCAATCAGTACCCAGGCGGAGTTCGTAAGCGCCGCATGCTTTGGAAATTGCACAATCACGAACGTAGCCACGGCCAGTATAAACATCGCAACAACGATAGCGCCGACAATATGCGGCAAAATTCCGAACGCCCGATGCCGGAAGCCGGCGCCCAGGGCCACCTGCGCCAGCGTCAGCACGGACGCGGTCACGGTCAGGGACCGAAGCGATGGCCAAGCGCTATCTTCAACAATCGTAGGACCTTTTCGCCACTCGGGAGAAGTGAAGAGGGCGATGGCAACGGTAGTTGAAAAAAAGAGCTGTGCCAGACACGCATGACTGATACTGACAGCTTTGGGCAGAAGGAAGAGAACGGTCACGCCGCCCAGAACACCTTGCACGATAACCGCGACCACCGCAACCAGTCCCAGCCGGCGTAACCAAGCCCGTCTTTCGGCCCGCCACAGCCAAACTGCCAAAATTACTGTGAGAAACCCGACCGTGCTGGCGATCATGCGGTGACCATGCTCGTAAAACACACCGCCCTTCATCTCCGGCATGACCTGTCCGTACGATAGCGGCCAATCCGGCACCGAAAGCCCGGCCTGATTGCTGGTTACCGACGCGCCCGCTATGACGAGAAAGAGGGTACTTACCGCGAGAAGAAGCGCAAAACGATGCAGCGCCACGTTCACCATGCGTAGAATTATTCTACTCCCAAAAGATTAGAAGCGCTAACTGTAATGTACGATACTATAAATTTACCTATTTATTGCCTACTCTCAAAGACTCCGACGCGGCCGGGATTTCACCTCTCGTTCTTGCCCTATTCGTGAAAACTAGCTAACTTAGTTGTTTCCACGCTGATGCCTACCAATGCTCCTGTAACTGTGGCTCACTCGCTAGGCCAAGGACAGTAATGGACACGCCGCTGGTTGCTGTCATCATGGGCAGCAAATCAGATTGGGAAACGATGAGGCACGCAGACGAAATGCTTGCGCGTTTCGACGTGCCGCATGAGTGCGCGATCATATCTGCGCACCGCACCCCTCAGCATATGGCGGAGTTCGCGGCATCCGCCGAAGCTCGAGGTTTGGAAGTCATCATCGCCGGGGCGGGCGGAGCGGCTCACTTACCGGGCATGGTCGCCGCGCAGACTCTGCTCCCCGTGTTCGGCGTTCCGGTGGAGAGTCACGCCTTGAAAGGAATGGACTCTCTTTTATCTATCGTCCAAATGCCGGGCGGTATACCCGTGGGTACGCTCGCAATCGGGAAAGCCGGCGCGATCAACGCGGCGCTTTTAGCTGTGGCAGTTCTCGGAAACTCGCGGCCGGCCCTGCGAGAAAAGCTTCGTGCGTTCCGCGCTGAACAGACGGACAAGGTGCGCCAGGATACGCTCACATGAAGCCCATCCTACCCGGGGCAACTTTGGGAGTACTCGGCAGTGGGCAGCTCGGCCGCATGTTCGCGATTGCCGCACGGCGGATGGGCTATCGAGTTCACACCTATTCGCCAGAGACCGACACGCCTACCGGCCAGATATCCGATCTCGAAGTCACGGCGTCTTATCACGATCTCGATCGGGTGCGCGAATTTGCGCGCAACGTAGCTGTCGTGACCTTCGAGTTTGAAAATGTTCCAGTCGACGCAGCGAATGCGGCCGCCGAACATACCTTAGTGCGGCCCGCCGGATCGGTGCTGCACATCACGCAGAATCGGATTCGAGAAAAGACATACCTGCTGAATGCGGGATTGCCCGTCACGCCCTTCGCTACGATCGATTCTCTCGAATCGCTGCGGCAGGCGGTTGCGAAGCATGGGTGTCCATCGATTCTAAAAACCGCCGGCTTTGGATACGACGGCAAAGGACAGATCTTCATCTCTCGTCCACAGGACGCCGATGCGGCGTGGGATGCAATCGCCCGCTGCCCCGCGGTACTCGAGTGCTTCGTCGATTTCGAACAGGAGATCTCTGTCGTTGCGGCGCGAGGTGTTGACGGATGTTTTGCTTACTTCCCCACATCCCACAACGAGCATCTGAACCAGATCCTCGACGTTTCCGTTGCTCCGGCGCCGTTAACGGAAAAAGTCAGAGTGCGAGCCGTGGAGATTGCGCGAGCCGTCCTGGAGAAGCTCGACGTGGTTGGTGTCCTCTGCGTAGAATTTTTCGTGACGCATGACGGGGAATTGATGATCAATGAGCTTGCGCCTCGTCCGCACAACTCAGGTCATTACACTTTCGACGCATGTGTGACGAGCCAGTTCGAGCAGCAGCTTCGGGCAGTGTGCGGGCTTCCGCTCGGCTCCACCGAACAACTGTGTCCAGCCGCGATGGCGAATGTTCTCGGAGACTTGTGGCTGCCCGGCGAGCCCGACTGGGAAGCGGCTTGTGCATTCCCCGGAATCAAGCTGCACCTTTACGGCAAACTCGAAGCGCGCCCCGGCCGTAAGATGGGCCATTTGACAGCATTAGGTGAAGATGCGGAGGCAACTGTCCGTGCTGCCCGGAAATCTCTGACCTCGGCTACCGCAAAAATAGGGTAGAACCCCTACATTCTCTCTCCCCAGTACTGTTCGGGTGACTGCAGGCCCAGTACTAACACCCATTGTTTCAGTTACTTAGCAGGACTTGCGGTTCTTGTACACATTTGATTCCCACTGTATGATTTCCAAAGAGTAGGCAAACCACTCGCTGGTCTATCTACAACAAAAGATTTCGGAGAGAGAGAACAAACGTGTCATTCAACCGTCCATTCATGATCGGAGCATGCTTCCTGGCGCTGGTTTGCCATGCTCGCGGCGCAACCATAACTAGTTCCGGGTCGGACGTTTTCAACGCGACGACCACGTACACAATCCACATCAATAACGGAGGTAATGAGCAGAACCCTGCTTTCGGGACCAATCCTGTCACCAATACCGGTGATTCATTCGTAATGGGGTCGTACTCGAGTGCCGTGCCCGATACGCCTGGAAGCTTGGTCAGCGCATTACTGACTCTAAGCTGGTCTGCCGCCCCGGTGAGCGTTACCGGCGCGGGTACCGCTACTTATACCCCCACTTTTGCTGCCACCACCCATTCAGCAACATTTGTCACGATCACTGCGGGAGCGGCGACGGCCACCATCAACCTGAGCCCGGCAGTATCAACCACGATCAATCTGTTGAACTATGCCGGCTTTGACGCGGCGCTTAGAGCGGATTCGCCCATTACTGTGGCTTGGCAGTCCTCCAGTTTGTTTGCACGTACCGTAGGTGAGAAGAGGACCAAGGATACGGTCAAGAACGTTACCCTCGATTACAATCTCGCAAGCGCAATCACCGCGACGGCTGGGTTGGTGATCGATTACAACAATCAGCCGCCGCCATCTAGCGTCCCGGAACCTGCGACCTATGCTCTCATCGGCCTCGGCCTGATCGGCTGCCGGTTTCTACCACGCACATTTCGAAGGTAATTCATTTCTTCTCCAATGAAGGCGCGTGATCCTCAATCACGCGCCATTTTCGTTTCAGTGCGCCAAAGGCGTTGCGCCCAAATCCAGAGCCCGCTCGGAATCAGCATCAGACACCCGACAACAAGAGCCAACATACGCACTGGCAATCCCGCATCTACTGAAACACCTGCAAAGAATGTAACCACAGAAAGAGTACCCATCGTGAATGCAAACTCGGCCGAGAATACACGGCCCCGGTACTTATCTTCGGTGTACTTCTGCAGCAGCGTGGTAGAGAACACCCACGCGATCGAACCACCTGAGTGAGCGATAGCAACAGCGAGACAAACGATGGGCAAGGACGGCGCCCACGAAACCGTAAGATAGCCGAAGCACGCGATCCCGTAGGCAAACATGATGCCGGACCGCATCCGTTGCTCGCTGTATCCGGACCAGCGTCCGGCTATCAGCGGCCCACAAAGCGCGCCCACTCCCCGCGCGCAGAATAGCAAACTCATGCCAAGCATTCCGGCTGAGTTTGGCTCATCTCCGACGGGAAACATGCGTTCCCCATAAAAAGGCAGAATGATCCAGTTTGCGCCGAGAATCGCGGTGCCCGTCTTAACGAACATCGTCGCCAGCAGTCTGCCGTCCCGGCGAACGTAGCGGATGCCCTCTGCGATCGGCGAGAAGTCGGCCAGTTCCCGAGGATGGAACGGCGGCGCATTCTCGAGATGCGGCTCCTTGAACCGCATCGCTCCGATCAACAATGCCGAAAGGACGAATGAGAGCGAATTGACAATGAAAACCGTATTCCGCCCGAAAGCTGCGGCGAGCAGCCCGCCGATCCCGGCGCCGAGCGCCAGCCCGACGCTCCAGGTCACGGAAGACAACGCGTTCGCAACCATAGTCTCCTCGGATCCGGACGTGATATTCGGGATGACCGCGCTGCGACCCGGCTCAAATAACGCCCAAAAGAGAGTTTCGAGGAAAAGCAAGACATAGAGCAGCGACGCTGCCCCGGGCGTCTGAGCGAACAACATGCAGAACGTAATCACCGCCCGCGCGCAATCGGCGACAATCATCACCCTGCGACGGCTAAGTCTGTCATTCAGGACTCCTGCCGCCGGAGCCATAATCGTTTGCGGCAGCACCTGCAGCATGAAGGCGAACGCGACGGCGCGGGCCGAATTCGTCACCTCGAGAATCAGGCTATAGATCGCAACCGCGTAAAGCCAGTCACCGAGTTCGCTGATGAGCTGCGCCACCCACAACAGCCGGACATTTCGATTTGTCCGAATCAGCCGGCTGTAGGCGCCGACATCCATGTCACGCCCGAGTGTACAATCCCATCCGGGATTTCACGAGTTCTACCGTGGAATTTGCAATTGGCATAACTCGTTCGGCCCCTTCGCGGAGAACGCCGTCAAGATAGGCCCGGTCTGCTGTGATCTCCTTATAGCGCTGCTGGAGAGGTTGAAGGCTCGAGGCGACCATTTCGCCGACTTGCTTTTTCAGATCGCCGTATCTCATACCGGCAAAATGCGAACGCATTTGTTCGTCACTCCAGTCGCTGAAGGCTTGGTAAATGCCGAGCAGATTCGCAATTCCCGGACCCATTCGCTCGAAATCCACGCCGGGATTCGAATCGGTGGTCGCCTTCATGAATTTCTTCCGAATCACCTCAGGAGGATCCAGAAGCGCGATCGCATGTCCAGAACCCATTGCGGATTTGCTCATCTTCTTCTCGGGATCATCCAATCCCATCACCCGCGCGCCGACCGTCGGAAGCTTGGTTGCAGGCATCGTGAACGTGTCGCCATAAAGGGAGTTGAAACGCTGCGCGATATCGCGCGCGAGCTCCAGGTGTTGCGCCTGGTCGTCGCCGACCGGGACAATCGCAGCCTGATAGAGCAGAATATCAGCAGCCATCAGGACGGGATACTGCAACAATCCATCGCCCACCGTCTCCTGGCCCTCGGATTTCGCCTTGAATTGCGTCATCCGGTAAAGCCACCCGATCGGCGTTACGCAAGTCAGCATCCAACTGAGTTCGGCGTGCGCAGGTACGCTCGATTGCACGACAACGGCCGAATGCTTCGGGTCGATTCCGGCAGCAAGGAACAGCGCCGCGATCTCCCGGATTTTTTCGCTCAACTCCTGCGGGTTTTGGTAAATCGTGATGGCGTGCAGGTCGACGATGCAAAAGATGCTCTCGTAGTCGTACTGGATTTTGACCCAGTTTTTCAGAGCGCCAAGATAGTTTCCGATATGAAGATTGCCGGTCGGTTGGACACCGGACAATACTCGTGCTTTCATGCTAGGTGGGGCGGACAAACCCCATCGTACAATGCCCGACCTCATCACGATCGAAAAGCTGGTATACGGCGGCGAAGGTCTCGCGCGAGTCGGTGGACGTGTCGTCCTGACACCTTTCGTTTTGCCGGGTGAGCAGGCCATGGTGGAGCGGAAGGACGAGTTGCATTCCCGGCTCCTCACGGTAGAACAGGCGGCTCCGGCGCGTGTCGAGCCGGGCTGCCCGTATTTCGGAACCTGCGGGGGATGCCACTACCAGCACGCGAATTACGAATATCAGCTCGATCAAAAAGTCGCGATTCTTCGCGAGGTGATGCGTCGCGTCGGTAAGTTCGAGGCTCCGGAAAATATTCAAGTCATTTCCGGACCCGAGTGGCAGTACCGCAATCGCAGCCAGTTCCACATCCGTGGTGGCCGGCTTGGATATCTGAAAACCGGCTCGCATGAACTGGTTCCTATCGAGAAATGCCCGATTTCCTCTCCGATGCTGAACGAATGCATCGTCGTCCTGAACGAGATGCTCAAGGACAGGCGATTTCCGCAGTTCGTGAAAGAGCTCGAGATTTTCACGAATGAAACAGAAACACAGTTAAACGTTCTGCAGACGGAAAGACCGGTCGCCCGATCCTTCTTCGATTGGGCAGCCGAGCGCATCCCCGGCTATGTGGATGGACCGATCGTCTATCAGGGATTTCGTGTAAGCTACAAATCTTTTTTTCAAGTAAATCGATTTTTGGTCGATCAATTGGTTGAGGCTGCTTTGGGAGATGTTACCGGCCGGCAGGCGATCGATTTGTACGCGGGAGTGGGATTGTTTTCCTGGTCTATGACGGACCGCTTCGAACGGGTAACGGCGGTAGAGTCGAGTGCTGCCGCGGTTGCGGACACGATGCACAACGTTCCGAAGGCCGACGCGGTCAGGTCGTCTGTCGACGAGTACCTCTCTGTAATGGCAGACGCGCCGGATTTCGTGTTGGCGGATCCTCCTCGCTCCGGACTCGGCAAGCACGCTGTTCGACATCTGTTGCGCATCAAGCCGAAGCGTATCCATATCGTTGCGTGCGACCCGGCGACGCTTGCGCGGGACATGTCCCAATTGCTCGCGGCGGGTTACCAGATTGAGCGTATGATACTAATTGATCTTTTTCCTCAGACGTACCATCTCGAGACGGTCGTCCGTCTATCCTTTTAAATGATGACCAGGGTACTGCTTCCCCTAGCCGTCGCATTGCCGCTGTACTGTGCCGGTTGGCTTCAAAAAGATAGTTTCACGCCCGCAAACCGGCTCTCCGGTGTTGGTGTCGATCGCGAGAAGATGAGCGACATCGTCTTGCAGCGCCGATCGCAACTGATGACGGATTCCATGACATTCGCGATCATGCGGGATCCGGAAGCGCTCGCCGGCGCGCAGCGGATTAATAGCCCGAAGCTGCAGCGGATTTTTCAAACGGCATCGCGGCAAAGCGGCCTGCCGGCTTCGTTTCTCTCGGCCATCTCGTATCTGGAGAGTTGGGGCAATCCGAAGGCTGAGAGTCCCGCCGGACCAAAGGGCATCATGCAGATTGCTGCCGCGACGGCCCGAACGATGGGGCTAAAAATCGTCTATCGGACCAAGTACAAAATAGCGACCGAAAAGAAGCTTGTCCGCAAAAAGAAGGGCAAGCCGGTTTGGGTCAGTGTGCGCAGGAAGATCCCGTACACGGTCCTGGTTCGCGATGAGCGGCTGTATCCTGAGAAGGCCATTCCGGCGGCCGCGCAGTACCTCGCCCGCCTGGAGAGTCGGTATGGTGGCCGCGACTGGGCCGTCTTCGCGTATCACTGCGGAGAAGGGTGCGCAGGAGAAGTCCGGGCGATCGCGCAGCGCTCCGAAGGACTCGGAGATAAATCGAGTGTGGCGAAGGTATTCTTCGGAGCAAGCCCCGCGCATAACCGTGAGTTGTACCAAGCCATCCGGTATCACATGGATCGGGACTACTCGCCTACATACTTCTTCCGCATCACTCGAGCAGAAGAGCTGTTGAGCCTCTACAAAGAGGAGCCGCAGGAGTTCAAGAAGCTTTATTACGGCTATCGCAATCAGGTTGACCCTGCGTTGCGCGCTCCGCACCGGCTCTCAGTCTGGCTTCGTCCGGAAGACCTCGCCTATAAGAACTGCGACGACCTCCGGCGTGAGAAGGGGAAGAACCTGGTTGACGCTTTCGACAATCCGAAGTTCTTCGGATTCAGCTTGAGACGAACCGGCGCCGGCGCAATTGGGGAGGACGATCTTTCGAACCAGTCCCTCTATCTCCAGGGAGCCCCTTCGACGATCGGTACCATCGCGTATATCGCCTATGAGACGCGCAGAATGTTCGAGGCGATGAAGCCCAAGAAAGAAAGCTGGGTTCCGCTCGAGATTACTGCGCTTGTCGAGCCGCTCGATTATGAAGAGCGTAGCGCCCGCCGGGGAATAGCCCTCAAAGGCGAAATGCCCGCCCACTGCTCAGGGCAGGTGTTTGATATCGCGCTCTCGAATCTCCCCCCCGGACAAAGAGAGGCGCTCGATTTTATTCTCGACGACCTGGGCTGGAACGGGTACGTTGGCTTCATTCGGGAAAACGGGCATGCGGATGTCGTGCACATCGGTGCTGCTCCGACCGCTCGGGACTTCTTCGCCAAAATCTACCAGGAAGGCGTCACCGCAAAGGCCGAATAAGCCGAAGCGCGGGACGAGTATTGTACTCGCGCAAATACGCCTGGTGATCTTCGTCATCCGGAAAGCGCTCGTTTTCGGGGTAAGGGAACCGGCTCATCGCATGGAATGGAAGCGGCGCGGTACTCTGACTTCGTGCCGTATTCGCGTCGCGATCCTTCGCCCATCCGTCCACCAAAAGCAGAAAGTCTCGGGTCCAGCCTTTCGGAGGCGCCGGCAGGGCCGAAAACCTGAGCTGGATTTCGTCACCCGAACCTATCACGATCATCTTGTCATCCACCTTGGCCGCGAGTTGCCCTACGTCGCCGTACCGCGTGTAGTATCCCGGCGTTGGATTCCACATCGATACCGGCTTGGCATCTGAGTAGATGAAACGCTCCGGCTGCTTCCGCTCCGGATGAACCGTTACGGGAGAAAAGCCTCGAAAACGCAAGTTCGCCGACGTCAATGACGCAGACTGCAAGCGAACGTCGGGCGCATCGATCATCTTCACTCAAGAACGCCTCATCCCAATACACGCAGAGATTCGTGATGATTCGTACTTCGCGCAAATCGGACAGCCATTTGCCCGTGAGATCCACCACGATCGTTTTGGGCTTACCGGCCGGCATTCCCATATCTTCGATGACGGTTTGCCACTTACCCTGTTGATCCTTGACCTGCAGCATAGGCGGAACGAGACCGCTTCCACCCTCCTGCGCGGCGCCCATAAACGTCGATCCGTCGGGCCAATCCACCCATCCGCTAAGCACCAGCACGCGACTTGTCGGAGGCGGAACCGAAATCGAGATCAAGATGATGCAGGTCTGCAACTCCGGAGAACGTACGGTGGAAATCATCCGGATATCGCCCGTCTTTGGTCATTACGCGTTCGAGCACATCGAGTCCGCTCGAAGTCTTCGCGGACCTCGGATGTATCGGCTTACGCACTCCATACAACCGGAACTCCGGAAACGGCGGAGCTTTGAACTTGTCGTTCGTATACAGTAACAGCCCCTCCGGATGATCGACCGCGATCAGCTTCAACTGGTCGATGTAAGCGACTTCGCTGAGCTCTTCAGTGATGCGGATGCGGTACTCGTTATCGACCGGAATGAGCGATTTGGCAGGGATCTGAATGTATTCGTCGTGATCCACCGGGAAGTAGCGGCCATCACCGGAACTCGCGCCGAGCGGCGCTACTCCCAGAACGTCCGTGATGTACTCGAACTCGCGGCCATTCCAGGTCCAAATCATCGGACACGATCCGGATAGGCGCTGGGCTTCCTCGTACTTGTATCGCTTGCCGCTTGCTTGCTTGATTTCGTTCTGAATGAGACCGTTCGGCCAGGTGATACGCACTGTGTCGGCCTGCTTCTCCGAGCCCAGAGCCGAAGACCAGCGGCGCGCCGGCATAGATCTTTTTCTGATACCGATTTCCCGCCTTCACTTCGATTTCGGATCCGACGGCGGTCTTGATATTCTTGATACCGACGATCGTCACTGCCTATCCACGAGTTCGCAGTCTGCGTACGATTCAGGAATTGCTTCGTTCCGCACGCGAGGTCCGTGCGCCCATCGCTGTCGAAATCGCCGACACTCCAGGATGCACACTCTGCCGGCAGTTCGGTCTGACGAGCCGTGAACGTGCCCTTGCCGTTGTTTCGCAGCACCTCTCGTCCGAACACGATGTCGAGTGTGCCGCGATTTTCGAGGTCTGCGAAAGTGAATGCCGACCGCGCGGAAGATATCGCGGCTGCCGGCTCGAACTTCCCGTTTCTGTTCCACGCAACGTGTGTCCCGTCCTGCTCGGCGTATACGACATCGATCCAGCCGTCGTTGTTCAGATCGGCTGTTGCAACATTGGTGGCCTTCTGAGGGACTGCGATCAGCTCTGCCGTATAGTTTCCTTGAAGCTTGTCACGATAGAGAACCGCGTTGTGAGCCGCATAGGTGATCAATATGTCGAAGCCTTTGGTGTCCGGGACGACGCGAAAAGTGGCGCCGCTTAATGCTTCTCCTTCGACAAACGGAAACTCCGCGGGCTGATCTCCCGCCGGTCCCTGGTTGCGCATCAGGACCGGCTTGGGTCCGAGCGCGATCCGGTCGAGATCGTAATCATGATCGTAATCGACCAGGACTTCACGCGGGTTTACGACGGGAGCCGCTGGGCCGGTTCGAGATTCGAATTTCAGTTCCGCTACTTTGTCTTGTGCCGGAGTATCTGTCATTACGTCGTAAATCTCGGCATACATACACCATTCAACGTCCTCGGGGATTGCTGCGCCCTCTTGCTGCTTCTTCAGCTTCTGAAAGCTCTCGAGCTCCGGCTTCGCCTCGTCCTGGCGTCCCGAGGTGCGCAGAAGATTGAATAGCTGGAAATGCGGAGCGGCGAGAGTAGGGTCCAGCTTGGATGCGGTCCGAAATTCGCGTATCGCATCATCGGTGCGGCCTGCGAGGCGATAGAGTGAGCCGAGGTTGTAGTGGGAGATCGGCTCATCCGGTACAAGCTTGACGATTTGCTCGAATTGCTGAATGGCGTCTTCTTGTTCGCCGGCCTTCTTATAGGCGATACCTAGATTGAACCAGGTGTGAGGGATGGAGGGGTCCTGCTTCTGAACTTTTCTCAGCTCGGCGATCCCCTCGGCAGTCTTGCCCGCGCGAAGCAGGGCCAGACCGTAATTCAGCCGCTCGCGGGCGGAGTTCGGAGCGAGTGCCAGCGCCTTACGGAATTCCTCGACCGCCTCATTTTGAGTCGTGGGATTTTCGTAAAAGGCCTTGCCGAGATTGCGATACCGCGCCAGACGTTCATCAACCCCTTCCGGCCCGGCGGCGCGCATCACTAGCAGCGCGAAGATAGCAATCGCGGCGAGAAAAGCAACCAGCCTCATGAGGCTAGTTTACAGAGTGAAAGACGAGAGGGTTAACTCTCGTTCGCAGGGATTTCGGCTGCCGGTTCTTCCGGCTTCGCGTAGTAATAGCTGTGGTAGTACGTGTACTTCGAGTACAGTTCGCCGCGTCGCGCGCCGTTTACGATAATGCCTAGGACATTGTTTTCGCAAAGGGATTGCATCGCTCTTGTAACGGAATCGATTGTAGTTGTGCCCATTCGCACCACCAACACCGTCCCGGAACACAGCGTCGAAAGCAGACTTGCATCCGCTGCGAACAATAGAGGTGGACTGTCCAGAATCACCCAGTTGAATACCCGCGGAAGCTGATCGAGCAGGTTCTTCATTTCGCGCAGGTTCAGCAATTCCAGCGGGTTGATAACTGCTTCGCCGGCCGGCAGGATGTACAAGTTAGTGCTGCCGATCCGCTTAATGCACTCTTCAAGCCTTGCTTTGCCAGTGAGATAGTCCGTCAACCCCTTCGATCGCTCGACCTGAAACAGATTGTGGACGATCGGACGACGAAAGTCACAGTCCACGAGCAAAGTCGGATTGCCTTCCAGTTGCGCTTCCGCCAGGGCGAGATTTACGGCCGCAAACGACTTGCCTTCAGCCGGTGAAGGGCTGGTAACGACGATGGTATGAATGGGCTGCAGCGTTTGAAGATGGTTGAGCCGAGTTCGCAGCGTCCGGAATTCCTCCGCAGGCGCCTCGTGCGGCTTTGTCGCATTGATCAAATGAGAATCCGGTGAAGGAGAAAACGGAACTTCACTGACACGAGCCAAAAAATCCGGCCCAAGCAGCCCCTCTCTGGAGGGACTTACCGGAGCTGCAACGGTTGCCGTTGTCGTTGGGGTCGGCGGAGCGGCCGCGGGCACAGGATCGGCGACCGGCGCCGGCGGGATTACCCCGGATTGCTCAGCCCGTCTTAAAGCATCGTGAACTCTACTCATGTGAACTCTTGTCTATGCCTTTGCAACGTAATAGTAGAAAGCGGACGCGGTCATGATGATAATTCCAACCAGACACGCGGTAGACCACGCCAGCCACGTGAGACGCTTGCGCCGGCGGACGACCAGATCGTTCTCGAGCAGCGGTACGCTGCCGAGAATTGTGAGCTGGGTGTAGGCTCGGACGTCCTTCAAATTCTTAAGCGAGGTGTCCTTCGCTTCACGAGCCCCTGCCAGGAACAAGCCGATCATCAGCCCGAGCGCGGTACCCGCTCCCAGGATCAAAGGACGCTTCGGTTGAGTGGGGGACTGGGGCAGAGAAGCGGCGTCCAGGACTTCCAGTGTTTCGCCCTGCTGCCTGCGTTCCAGATCCTCGGCGATTTGTGACTGCGATCGCTTCTTATTCAAATCGTCATACTTCATTTTCGCGACCTCGCGATCGCGAATGATGTCCGCGTACTGCTGTTCGCTGACGGGCGTGGATTCAATTCGCGATTGAATCGTACGAATCCCCTTTTCTGCATTGGCGATCTCTGCGTTAAGGTTCTTTGCTTCCACGTCTTTCGCTTTGAGTTGCGCCTCGGTTCTCTCGATGGCTGCGTCGAGTTGCCGGGTCTCCTTTTCAAAGATGGGGTCCATCCTCCGCGTCGGCGTTGGCGTATCCTTATCGGTTTCCTGTTCTTCGGCAAGGACCTGCTCACGCATCTTTTTTGCGCTGCTTAATTGAGCCTGGAGCCGGCGAACATCGGGATAGGTATCTTTGTAGTGCTCACGCAAAGTCGAGAGATTCGCTTCCATCTGCATGATCTCTCGATCGATCTGCACCAGCCTTTCATTCTTCTGCTTCTGGGCTACTGTTTCGGGACTCGGCGTGTAAGAAGCCCTCTGGGTCTTCATCGACCGCAGATCCGCTTCAAGCAGCAACTTCTCCTGACTGACCCGTCCTATCTGAGCGTTCAGGTTGGAAACCCGCTGCTCCAGCAGATTCATTGTTTGCCCGTTCTGCGCCACCTGCTCCGGAAGCCGTCCGTTCGCGCTTGTGCGGAAGTTCGTCAACTTCTGCTCGATCGCGTCCAGTTCCTTTTTTGCGCTCTCCAATTGATCTTTCAGGAACGCGGTAGTCAGAACCGACTGCGTGGTCCGCTCGCGTGTATTCTCGGTCATGAAGCGGCTGACAAGATCGGACGCGACTTTCTGAGCTACCAGCCGATCCTCGTACGAGAACGAAATCTGAAATGCCGAGATTTGCTTCTCACCCTGCGCTAAAGGCATCACCTGTCCGATCTTGATGTCCTTACGCATGTCCTCGACGATATCTTCCATCGGCTTTCGGGTCCGATCCCGCTTGTAAAGATCGTAGAGGCTGATGATGTTGGTCAGATTGCCGCGGCTCGAGATCGTCTGATACATGGAGTTAATCCGCTGGGACATCTGACTGTTGATGTTCGTTGGAACATAACTCTCCGGTACCTGTGGTGGCACGACGCGGATGATCGCGGTCGAAACATAGGTGTTTGGCCAGAGGCACGCTACCACCGTTGCGATCACTAAGGCGGCAAATGTGGGTCCGAGTATCCACGCTTTGTGCCTGCGGATGATATCGAAATAATCCTCTATGTCCATCGGGCGTCGATTCACGCTCGTATAGGATTCGGTCATCGGCGGTTGCATACGAAAAACTTACCTCGTTCGGTTTGCGCTACGGGACAACGATATAGTCGCCGTTTTCGACTTGAATGTTCTGTTGACTGTTCTTGCCCTTGACTACATCGTTGTAGTTGAATTTCAAAATCTTGCCTTTTCGGAGAATCGTAATTTTCTTCGTGTTGGCAAATTCCTTGAAGCCGCCCGCGTTCGTCAGCGCCTCCAAAACGGTCACAGGCACGACTAAGGGAAACGTCCCGGGGCGAGTCACTTCGCCGGTGATGTAGTACTTCCGGCTCTGAACAGATTGAAGCGAAACGATCACATCAGGCTTTATGATGTATTCCTGCAATGCTTCGACTATCTTGCCCTTCAGTCCTTCCGGGGTCTGGCCTGCGGCCTCCATTTCGCCAATCAGAGGCAACGTGATCTTGCCGTCGGGCCGGACTTGGACAGCGCTCGAGAGCTCCGGTTCGCGCCACACGCGAACCGAGAGAATATCTTCCGGGCCAATGACATAAGTTTTCGGATCGACGGGAGCTGCTGTCGGCAAAGCGGGAATAGCGACGGGAGCCTTAACGCTATTTTCGACCTCCTCCTTCGTCTTACTCGTTGCCGGGCCGAGCTCCTGCTTATCTTCCTTCTTGTCGTTCGGATTTGTTCGCGTTACCTGCTGGCCGTAAACCAAGCCAATATTTAATAGGAAGAGAACTATCGCGCCCCAGGCGCGAACACGCATCACGCGCATCTTTACTCCTAATTCGATGTCCTTAACGTAACCATCCTCACAGCTACGAGGCCAATCTATTGTATCGCAGCAGCCCTCGATATCCGGTCATATTCGCCCGTTCGCCCTCCTGTACAGCCGGACATCGAGGATGATCGATATGATAGACGCTAAACGAGATTGCAGAATGACATACTTCCTGGCAAAAACCGAGCCGTCTACATACTCTATCGACCAACTTAGGCAGGAGGAACAGACTATTTGGGATGGTGTCAAAAATCCGCAGGCGGTCAGGGCAATCAGCCAGATGCGTCCCGACGATCGGGTATTCATTTATCACAGCGGAGGTCAGTCCGCCATCGTTGGATTGGCCAAAGTTCTGGAGATGCCTCACACGGATCCGAAAGCCCCCAAATCTATGGTGGTCAAACTGGGTTATGTGTCTCACCTCTCGCCACCGACCGGTCTGGCGGACGTAAAAAAGAGCAAGCAGTTCGACGATTGGGCATTGGTCCGTCAAAGCCGGCTTTCGACAATGGTTGTGCCGGACCGGTTTGTCGACTGGATGCGGGAGCGCTACCCGGACGTTCGCCTCTAACAGGCGCCGAAACGCTTCAACATACCGTAAACCAGAGAGACCGGTAATCCGACGACATTGAAATAATCGCCTTCGATGCGGTCGATGAACTTGGAAGCCAATCCCTGAATCGCGTACGCTCCTGCCTTGTCCATAGGCTCGCCAGACGCGACATAGCCTTCAATTTCCTGGTTTGTCAATGAGATAAATCGAACGCGGGTTTCCTGCGCGTCAGACAGGAACTCGTCGCCACGCCTCAGGCACACTCCCGTTACTACCGAATGTTCTCGCCCGCTCAAAAGACGGATCATACGAAAAGCATCGCCGGCATCCTTCGGTTTTTCGAGAATATGCTCATCCAATACCACCACGGTGTCAGCGCCGAGAACGAGGTAACCGGGGACTGCGCGGGCCTTCTCACGCGCGAGTCTGGAAACATATTGATAAGGTGTTTCGCCGTCCTGAATCTGTTCGGGAACGCCTGCAACACGGACCGTAAACGGTATGCCGGCGCGTTCCAGAATTTCCCTTCGGCGAGGAGACTGCGAGGCCAGGATTAGCATCGGACGTCATCGTAGCAGGTGCTAGAATCAGGACTTCGGCACGGAATGGAACGAGCTGGCCAGGTTCTAGGTAAGTTAAAACTCGCAAAGCAGGGAGTTACCGATGAGGAACTGGCGCGTTCGGCCTGGCCCCCGGCTGTCGGCAAAAAAATCGCCCTGCGTACGCGCGTTGTCGGTCTGGTGCGGACCCGGTTGGTCATCGAAGTAGAAGATGCGGTCTGGCAACGGCAGCTGTGGACATTGCAGGGTCAGATTCTGCAGGGCATCGAGAAAGTGCTCGGTCGTCAGGTGGTCACCGGACTCGAGTTCAGGATCGGCGTACCGCGGATGAAACCCACTCGTGTCGAGGCGCTCCCGCTTTCGGGAGATGAGGCGGATTTGATCCGCGACCCGGTCTTCCGCTTGAATTACAAAGCTGCGCGCAAGAGAGCCAATTCTTGAAGATTACCGAACAGGAAGTGCGTTACGTTGCCGATCTGGCGAACCTTCGGTTGGACGATTCCGAGATCGCCCGAATGGCAAAGGATCTGGATGAGATCCTGACCCACATCGACAAACTGAATGAGCTCGATACAAGCAACGTCGAGCCCATGGCGCAGGTGCTGTTTGAGACGGAAGAGACCGCAACTCTGCGTGAGGACGAAGAACGCGCCCCTCTTGGGACTGACCTGGCTTTAGAAAACGCTGCCGTCGCCGGTTCCGGCTACTTCAAAGTGCCTCGCGTAATCGAACGATAACTGATGAATATCCCAACGCTTACGGTCGCCCGAGTTCGCGAGGGCCTTCGGACGAAAGAGTTCAGCGCGACTGAGCTGATCCAGGATGCGCTACGGTTCGCAGAAGCGGAGAACCCAAAAACAAATGCGCTTCTGACCATCAGCCATGACCGCGCGCTGAACGCAGCTAAACGTATCGATGAGCAAATTTCGAAGGGGAAGGAGTTAGGACCGCTTGCGGGTGTACCGATCGCGATAAAAGATGTGATCGTCACCAGAGGACTCCGCACCACCTGCGGTTCTAAGCTTTTGGAGAACTATATTCCTCCCTACGACGCGACCGCTGTCATCGCGGCTGGAACAGGCAGGCGGCGTCATCATCGGTAAGGCGAATTGTGACGAATTTGCGATGGGTTCTTCCAACGAGAATTCCGCATACGGACCGGTTCGAAACCCCATTGATCCTGAGCGAGTGCCTGGTGGTTCGAGTGGCGGTTCAGCCGCCTCGGTCGCGCAAGGGACTTCTGTAATTGCCCTCGGTTCAGATACCGGCGGCTCGATTCGCCAGCCGGCGTCATTCTGCGGTGTAGTTGGAGTCACCCCTACGTACGGCCGAGTTTCGCGATACGGATTGACCGCTTTCGCCAGTTCTCTCGACCATATCGGTCCGTTCGGCCGCAGCGTTCGAGACGCTGCTTCTCTGCTTCAGGCCATTCAAGGTCGCGATCCGCTCGATTCTACGTCGGCCGATGCTCCGGCTATTGACTACGCGCAGGCGATGGATGGCAAAGTTCGCGGTATCAAACTCGGTCTGCCGAGAGAGTACTTCAAGGGTCTCGCGAGTGAGACCGGCGACTTGGTTCAGAACGCGATAGAGACCTTGCAGCGGCTCGGATGCGAGATACGGGAAGTCAGCATGCCGGCCACGGATTACGCCATTGCGTGCTATTACATCATCTGTACCGCGGAGGCGAGCTCGAATCTCGCTCGTTATGATGGCGTGCGGTACACGAAGCGGGCGAATGCCGAATCGCTTATCGAGATGTATCGGGGCTACGCGCGGAGAGGGATTCGGAGCGGAGTGCAAGCGCCGGATCATGCTCGGTACATATGTTCTCAGCGCCGGCTATTACGATGCGTACTACCTTAAGGCGCAGAAAGTGCGCGCTCTCATTCTGAAGGATTTCACAGAGGCTTTCCGTAATGTGGATGCGTTGCTCACCCCGGTTTCACCGTTCCCGGCATTCAAGCTCGGCGAGAAGCTTCAGGATCCGATGGAGATGTACCTGTCCGATATCTATACAATCACCGGAGATTTGGCGGGTGTTCCCTGCATGAGCATCCCCTGTGGCAAGACCGCTGCGGGATTGCCGGTCGGAATGCAAATCATCACGAAACATTTCGATGAGGCAGGAATGTTTAGGATCGCCGAGGCCTTCGAGCGAAGCAACGGAGTTCGTTAGCGATGGCGAAGGCTGCCGCGCGTGGCGTTCGGATTAGCTACGACACGGAGCGCAAGATCCGGACGCGCAATAAGCTGTACTATCGGGTGAATCACTGGCCGATCTGGATCACCGTCTTTTTCCTGGTGCCCGGCCCGCTCACATTCGATCTGATCGAGCGCGGATCTGATTGGCGAATGTTGCTCTGGCTGGTTTGCGTTTTGGTCGGGACAGGCATCGCCGGTCTGCGAGGCGCTCTTCCCGGCTGTGAAGCCTCTCCTTATATTATTCGTTTCACCGAGGACAAACCCAACCCACTCTACCGGCGGGTCTGTTACACCTTCGCTTGGGGGGCAGTAATCAGTTATGCAGTCCTGAACATTGCGGGACTAGTCGTGGCGATCGCGACGAGGCAGTGGATGCTAAAGCAAATCTATCAATACGCTTACTTCCCCTTGGTTGGAATCGTCTGGCTGCTCGGACTTCTCGGCCGATTGCCGCGTGTTCTGCCTTCGACTAAAGGCGAAGGCCACGAGCGACGATATTTCTACGGTTCGGTCTGGGCCGTGAGTGTCGCGCAACCTGTCCTCGGACTCATGTGGATTTCGATGCCGAAGAATCAGCAGACCAACATCATTAAGCTGGCCGTTTTCGTCGGCATTCTGGCGTTCATGGGAATGCTAGCGTATTTCGGACGGTTGCCGAGGACTGCGCCGATCGTTCCCGGCCAAGTGGCTATTTCGGATTAAGCCTGAGATCCGCTTGCAGCTCGCCGCGTCTGATGCTCAATACTGACGTCTCTGGAAGACCGGCTTCTCCAGGAACTCCGGCGCCGACGCACTTCCACAACGCGGTATACGTCTGGGTGGATCATTTCCGGATTGCGTGCCACTCGAACATGGTGGAAAATTTTGGCGCAATAAGGGTTTAGACTAAACCGGAAGGAATGGCGCTCGCACCTGCAACCCGGATCGGACCTTATCGCGTCGAGGCGCTGCTCGGGGCTGGCGGAATGGGCGAGGTTTATCGCGCATATGACACGCGCTTGGAGCGCATTGTCGCTATTAAAGTACTTCCGGCGGAAAAACTCGCGGACGAGGGTCGTAAACGCCGATTCCTGAAGGAGGCCAGGTCGGCATCCGCGCTCAATCATCCCAATATAGTTACCGTTTACCAAATCGAATCGGCAGACGACATCCAATTTCTGGTGATGGAGTTCGTGCCGGGCAAGACACTCGATCGCATCATACCGAAAAAAGGCATGAGGCTGAACGAGGCACTGCGGTGCGCCATCCAGATCGCCGACGGCCTGGCGGCGGCGCATGCAGCAAGCATCGTACACCGGGATTTGAAGCCCGGCAACATCATTGTGACTTCGACCGGAGTCGTGAAGGTGCTGGACTTCGGCTTGGCGAAGCTCACCGAAATAGAAGCACCGGACTCCAGCGACAGTACAGAGACTGTCGCGGCGCCGGAAACATCGGAAGGCATGATCGTCGGCACGGCATCCTATATGAGCCCCGAGCAGGCCGAAGCGAAACATGTGGATGCCCGCAGCGATATCTTCAGTTTCGGCTGTGTCCTCTATGAGATGTTGACCGGACACCGAGCTTTCTCTGGCGGAACGTCAATATCCACTTTGAGTGCTGTACTCAGATCGGAACCGACACCGATAACGCAATATGTTCCCGAGATACCACGGGAGGTCGAGCGTGTGGTCAACCGGTGTTTGCGCAAGGATCCCAATCGAAGGTTTCAGACCACACGAGATCTTAAGGTAGCGCTCCAGGAACTCCTGGAAGAGTCCGATTCCGGAACGCTGCCCATGCTACCGGGAGCGGCAACAAAAAAACGAAGCCGACGAGCGATCTTGCTCCTCGCCTCACTGCTCCTGATTGTCGTGAGCATTATTGTGGTGTGGGTCGTCGGACGTCGGAGCCAGCCTGCTGCAGAAATGATCGAGTCTCATTTCACCGCCTATGAAGGCTACGAATCGTCACCTTCGTTCTCCCCGGACGGGAATCAGGTGGTCTTTGCATGGGACCCCGGTCCGGGTGGCCGACAGGGTATTTATGTCCGCTTCATCGGAGCAGGTCAACCTGTGGCGCTGACCAACACGCCAGAGCCCGAATTTGGCCCGGCGTGGTCGCCAGATGGACGATGGATCGGCTTTTTCCGCGTTACCGCGGAGGAACGACTCGCCGTAATGGTGATGCCGGCCATCGGCGGCAAGGACCGCAAGGTGGGTGAGGTACGAGGCTCGCCGCTTCGCCGCGAGTAAGTTGGTCGCCGGATGCGAAAGTGCTTCTGGTCAGCGATCTGGCGCCTGGAACCGGGCGCGGCGCTTTATTCTTGGTGGGCCGGGAGACCGGCGAGAGGCGCCTGCTCACGATGCCGCCGGAGGGATCGGTCGATGGCCAGGGTGTTTTTTCGCCTGACGGCCGGCATATCGCCTTCGTTCGCGCCAAAGGCGGCGTTCCTGCGACGGGCGATATCTGGGTGTTGAGCGTTGATGGCGCATTCCGGCCAATCGGGGAGGCCCGGCAACTTACCTCGGACGGCCTGCAAAACCTCGAGCCGGCGTGGACTGCTGATGGAAAGGAAGTCGTGTACGCATCGGAGAGGCGCGGCCGCCCGGGGCTGTGGAAGGTGGCGGCAGCCGGAGGACAGCCTGCCCGCCTCCAACTCGCCGGTAATGAGCCGCATTGGCCGGCAATCAGAGGTGCACGGCTGGCGTACGTGCACCATGTCATTGACACCAATATGTGGCATATACCCACGTCCGGTGGCGGTCCGGCTGTGCGTTTACCTGGCTCGACTTTGCGGGATGAGGGCGCTGAGTACTCGCCAGATGGCCGCAAAATCGCATACAGTTCGAATCAAACCGGAAGTTTCGAGGTCTGGGTAGCACAAAATGATGGCAGCCAACCAACTCAATTGACATCCTTCGGTGAAGGAGAAACGGGTTCGCCGCGGTGGTCGCCTGATGGCCGGCAAATCGCTTTTGATTCGAACTCCGAGGCGGGTCAGTTCGAAATCTACATTGTCGCCGCCGATGGTGGCAAGCCGCAGCGGCTGACCGACAGCCCGGCCGAAGACGCTGTTCCCAACTTTTCACGCGACGGCAAATCGATCTACTTCGAATCGGACCGCACCGGCCGCCGGGAAATCTGGAACATCCCATCCATCGGCGGTCTGGCCGTTCAAGTAACGAAAAACGGTGGCTATGCCGTCGCGGAGTCGGCCGACGGGGCGCGATTGTATTACACGAAGCAAAATGAGGGCGCGCTGTGGCAGATGCCCACGACGGGTGGGCCGGAGTCTCAGGTCCTGGACGGCGTCGCCTTAAGAAATTTCGCCGTCGTAAAGGCCGGGATCTACTTTATGCGGCGCGAACGCGACGCCATTATCATTCCAACTCCTGAAGTTTGAGACGCGAGAGGTCCGGAAAATCGGATCAACGTCGCAGATGGTCACTAACGGCATGAGCATCTCACCCGACCAGCGCTGGATTTTGTACTCGCAATTCGACCAACAGGGCAGTGACATTATGCTCGTCGAGGACTTCCGCTAGGGTCACAAATCCTCTTGCCCGGCCGGCAGTTGGTCGCCAACGGGTGCGATCCACTCCATGGAACGCCGGGCGACGAAACCATTGCTTGAGCGTCGTCAGTCTTCTGACGATCTACTGCCGAAACGGATCTACTGAACGTTGAGCGTCACTGTGTTGGCCGTGCGTCCATTCGAAATTACAACCACTGGAACTGCCGCGCCCGACACGCCCGCGGGAACTGAACAGTTGATCTGATCCAACCCCGGAAATCCTGGGGCTCGCCCTGCATAGCTAACCTTGCATGCTTGTCCGCCGATTGTGACCGCCGGCTGAATGTCGGCGTAATCGAGATCACCGCTACGGGTAGTCACACCGAGGCCGGTGAGGTAAAGTGCGACAACGTCTACGCCTGCGCGAAGCGGCGCCGTTGGACTCACGACGGTCCCGCTGATCGCATTGAGCGCAGCGGCTGTCATGCCATCCATTGTGAAAACTGATGGGACGGCAGGCTCGACAATCACATTGGTAGTGAACGATCCGCTATCGGAAGCGACGGTCAGCTTTGCTGCGCCAGGTGCGACACTAGGCCAGATGACATTAAGTTGTCCAGGGCTGATGTACTGTATAGGCAGCGCGGCGCCGTTGACCGTCACCCGCACATCTCCCAACGCGATCGGGAAATTCGGCGCGTCTGCGGTCGCCGTACTGCCCGCCAGGTTGGTTCCGTAAATCGCGACGAACGCGCCGGGGGCTACGGTATAGGGAAAGACAGGCCCGGCCGCGGGAACCACCCCTCGAATCACCGGACCCGGCTTCAAAATCACCGTCCCTGTCGTGCCAGGCGGCAGCGTTTGAGTGGTATTCACGGTCGATCCGGAGATATCTACTTGAATCGGACGAGGGCTGCTCGCTGGGAACAACTCCATATACGCTACTAACTTTGTTGACGACTGGCCCAGGGGAGCGCTGAGGCCGGTAGGAGAAGTGATGGCGCCGCTAGTGAACGGGCGGGGCGTCCCCATCGCATCCTGCACCTGTAGATTGATGCCCCCATAAACCAGGGCGAGTGAATTATCCTCAAGCGCCTGCCCCAGCGATTGCCACTTGCTCGTGCCGGTAAGAAAAGATAAGACGATCTGCCCGGTGACATTGTTCGCATCCATGATCTCCGCAATCGGCGGAGCGCTGCTGGAACAAAGCCCCAGACTGTAAAGCAGATTGAAAGAAGCATGGCAGGCAGGAACCAGCCGTGTTCGTGCCGGATGGACAAATCCAAGTGAAGCGCTGGTAAGGGTGATGACCCCGTCGTCCAGCCCACCGTACGCCGTCGTCCCGGACTCCAACCCGGTTCCGCCCGTGCCTGCAATCGCAATCGCATCCACACCCCGAAAGTCGTCCAGGCCTCCATTCCACGTATTGAGCTCAAACAGAAAATTGCTGCCCAGCGCCATCTCTTGTGTCTGCACATCGGCGCCGAGTTGCCCTGCGATGGCCGTGCCGAAGTGTGGCGTCGCGATAAATACCGCTTTTCGCATGCCGGTATTCGTGGGCGGCGCGTAGGTTGAGAGTTTGGCATTGGCTTTGCCCGCCAAATAGCTGCGAACGATCAGCCCGCCCATACTGTGTGCAATCACGTCTACTTCGGTAACGGCTGTTCCGTCCGCATAACGCAGCCCGCGAACAAAGCTTCCGAATGCCGCACCCAACTCTTCGATACTAGGCCTGCCGGAAATTGGGCTCGTGAACGCGCAGTTATCAAAAAAAACACTGGTAATTCCCACCGCCTGCAGCACTCTGACCGGCATTGCCGAACGTACTGGAAAAGCTGCTGTCCTCGCAGGAGGGCTGATACCCGTTCAGAAATACGACCGGCGGATTCGGGCCCTTTGGAATAGGCGAATCGGAGGGCATGAGCTGCGCGCGCAACAAGCAAGGTAGGGCCAAGACGAGAGCGAGACGCATGGTTCAAATTAACATGCGAGAAATAATGGACTAACTGCTTTTCCGAGTCGGGTTGTGCCGGCGAAAGCCTCAGTTCGGCGCCTCATTGAAGCCACGCCCGCTCAGGATCATTGGCACGCACTTTTCCGCCCGCGCTGCTCTGGTTTTTGCCTGCTTGGCAGATGAGACGTGGAAAATGTAAGACTTCCTCCGGCCTGGTGTGAGAGTTGCGAATGCCGACCTGAGAACCGCGTCGTCATCCAGCCTCCTCTGCAACTCCTCCGGAACTGGGTACTCTGATGGTTTCTTTAGCTCTATCTTCGTCCCGGATTGCTCCAGTTCGATGGCTTCGTAAAGGTAGTCCATCAGGGTCGATCGTACGGCCGCAATCTCCCGAAGCGAGGTGAACTTAATCCATCGCCCCGCTTGTGTGTGCTCTCCAATGCTTTCGAGAACGTGCTTCGGATCTTTAAGCAGTGCGCCCTTGAAGAACGAGAACGCGCAAGACTCCTTGAGCGGGATCACGATCGCTACGTTTTTCTTCAGAAAGGTGAAGCACGGTTTGCCCCACTTGAGTTCTTCGGTCAGGCCGCAGTCGAGCGCGATCTGGCGCAGCTTGTCTGTTTCCTTCAGCCACTTCTTCGCATAGGGAACTTTCATCGTTCCAAGCCTTTTCCAGGATTGCTGATTCCATTCAATTCTGCCAGAAAATACACTAGGCTTGCCTTGCTGTACGGTATTTTGACTAGTCGGGGACAGCCGACTGGACTGGTCAATCGACGTGGAGCGCGAGCCGTTCGTATGTTTGGTATAACCGTGTAGCGGCAGACATACTCTCGCAGAACCGCTAGTGTTCTCGATATGAACCCGGACGTCGCACATATTCTCGAAAAGCACGGTATCCAGCCAACGGCACAGCGCGTCGCTATTGCGGAGTACGTTCTTCGCACCGAGGAGCATCCTTCGGCCGACAAAGTTTGGGCAATCGTTGGGGAGAGTTTCCCGGCGATCTCCCGTGCGACCGTGTACAATACGCTCAATCTCTTCGTGGAGAAAGGGTTGCTCAGGGAACTGCATCTCGCTCCCGACTCGGTGCTCTTCGATCCAAATATGGAACGTCACCATCACTTCATCGACGAAGCTACCGGTCAGATATATGACATTCCTTGGGATCAGGTGGAAGTGAGCAATCACAAACCCCTGCCGGACTTCGAAGTCATCGAGTACCAGGTGGTGCTGCGGGGCCGGCGCCGTCAGAGCCGCGGTTGATTTCTACCGCCGAGAATTAGACAATGTCTAAGCCATTGCCGACTGCGCCGGCGACAGTGCCGAAAGGAACAACGACGGCAGGTTGTTCATAGAGGAGAAAACAAGATGCCTGATAAGAAACATACCCGCAGTGTCAGCGAAAGTGAAAACCCCGCAATCCCCGCCCCGCAACCAAAGACTCAGCGCCGCCCGAGGACAAACAAAGATTGGTGGCCGAACCAGTTGGACCTCTCCGTCCTCCACCACCACTCGAATCTGTCCAACCCGATGGAGGAGGAGTTCGAATATGCGGAGCAGTTCAAGAACCTCGACGTCGAGGCTCTGAGGCAAGATCTCATCGCGTTGATGACGACGTCACAAGACTGGTGGCCGGCCGACTACGGCCACTACGGACCGCTCTTCATCCGCATGTCGTGGCACGCCGCCGGAACCTACCGCATCGCCGACGGCCGCGGCGGCGCCGGCGACGGCCAGCAGCGTTTTGCGCCACTTAACAGCTGGCCCGACAACGCGAGCCTCGACAAGGCGCGCCGGCTGCTCTGGCCGATCAAGAAGAAGTACGGTCAGAAGATCTCCTGGGCCGACCTGATGGTCCTGGCCGGCAACGTGGCCATGGAGTCGATGGGTTTCAAGACCTTCGGCTTCGGCTTCGGCCGGCCCGACGTCTGGGAGCCCGAGGAAGTCTTCTGGGGGCCTGAAGACACCTGGCTGGGAGACGAGCGCTACAGCGGCGACCGGGAACTCGCTAAGCCGTTCGCGAACGTGCAGATGGGCCTGATCTACGTGAACCCCGAAGGTCCCGGCGGCAAGCCGGACCCGCTGGCGGCCGCTCGGGACATCCGCGATACCTTCGGCCGTATGGCGATGAATGACGAGGAGACCGTTGCGCTCATCGCCGGCGGCCACACGTTCGGTAAGACTCATGGCGCTGCGCCGGCGGCTGAGAACGTCGGTCCAGAGCCCGAGGGCGCTCCGATTGAGGAGCAGGGCCTGGGCTGGAAAAACAAGTACGGCAACGGCAATGGCGCGCACACGATCACCAGCGGGCTGGAGGGCGCGTGGACCAACAACCCGACCAAGTGGGACAACGGTTTCCTGGAGAACCTGTTCAAGTACGAGTGGGAGCTGACGACGAGCCCCGCCGGCGCCAAGCAGTGGACTCCGAAGAATCCCGAAGCGCAAGGTACAGTCCCGGATGCGCACGACCCGGCCAAGCGGCACGCGCCGATGATGTTGACGACGGACCTGGCATTAAGGATGGATCCGATCTACGCGCCTATCTCGAAGCGCTTTCACGAGAATCCCGACCAGCTCGCAGATGCGTTCGCCAAGGCTTGGTTCAAGCTGCTCCATCGCGACATGGGTCCCCGCACGCGCTACCTTGGGCCTTGGATTCCGGAGCCGCAGTTGTGGCAGGACCCTGTGCCGGATGTCGATCACGAGTTGATCGATGAACAGGACATTGCTGCGCTCAAGCGCAAGGTCCTCGAGTCAGGTCTGTCGATCCCGCAACTGGTCGCAACGGCCTGGTGTGCCGCCGCCAGCTTCCGCGGCACAGACAAGCGCGGCGGCGCGAACGGCGCGCGCATCCGACTCGCGCCTCAGAAGGACTGGGAGTCCAACGAACCGGCACAGCTTGACAAGGTGCTGGCAGGCTCTGGAGCAGGTCCAGCGAGACTTCAACGCCGCGCAGACCGACGGCAAGAAGGTCTCGCTGGCCGACCTGATCGTGCTGGGCGGATGCGCCGCCGTCGAGCAGGCGGCCAGGAACGCTGGTCACGACATCACCGTCCCGTTCGCGCCGGGTCGCACGGACGCCTCGCAGGAGCAGACCGACGTGGACACGTTCGACGTGCTCGAACCGATCGGCGACGGCTTCCGCAACTACTTCCGACGGGAGGATCCGTTGTCGCCGGAGACGCGCCTGCTGGACCGGGCCAACATCTTGAAGCTGACCGCGCCCCAGATGACGGTGCTCGTCGGCGGCATGCGCGCGCTGAATGCCAACTTCGGCCAGTCGAAGCACGGCGTCTTCACCGGCCGGCCCGAGACTTTGACCAACGATTTCTTCGTGAACCTGCTCGACATGGGCACGGCGTGGAGGCCATCCGCCTCGGACAAGAACGTGTACGAGGGCCGCGATCGCGCGACGGGCGAGCTCAAGTGGACAGCGACTGCCGCCGACCTCGTTTTCGGCGCGCATTCGCAGCTCCGTGCGCTGGCGGAGGTTTACGCCAGCGACGACGCGAAGGAGAAGTTCGTGCGCGACTTCGTGACGGCCTGGGACAAGGTCATGAACCTCGACCGCTTCGACCTTCTCGCCGCCAAACGCAACGGCGAACGCAAACTCACGAGCGTTGGCTAATCGAACGCTACGCATTTGGCGGTCTATGCGAAGTGGTCGTAGCCCTCAGGTAGCAGCGGCTCGTCGCGGAACATGATCAAGGCGGCGGGATCAAGGCCTACGACACGGCCGACCATGATACCGGGAAGCCCGGCCGGTCCGGTGTAGAGGAGTTCGTAGTCTTCCCCGCCGTGAAGAGCCTGTTCCAAAGTTGCGCCGGTGGCGACCGGCAAGTGCTCAACACGGGCAGATACTCCCGATGCTTCGCACATCCGGTAGAGGTCGATTGAGAGGCCGTCGCTCAAATCGATACAGGCGCTGGCCCGTCCGCGCAGCGAGCGGCCCAACTGCAGCCGCGGCACGGGCCGCGACCGATATCCTCGCTTGGCCGAGCGGCCGAGTGCGACCTGAAACATAGATCGCCTCGCCTGGCTTTGCTCCGTCCCGGCGCAACGCCATTCCCTTTGTTACGGCGCCGCATACGATGATGTCGATCACGATACGGTCCGCACTCGACAGGCCACCTCCGGCTACTTGCGTGCCAGTCTGTCGCGCCAGCCGCAACAGTCCGCGATAGAAGTCATCGACATGTCGCGCCCATGTCTTCGGAACCGCCAGAGATACGAGGCAGAGCTTCGGTTCGCCGCCCATCGCGGCGATGTCGCTCAGGCCACGCGCGAGGCCCTTGTGTCCGATAAACTCAGGAGAAGTGTCTTCGCGGCGGAAGTGAACACCCTCAATCATGAGGTCCGTAGTCAGCAGGAGATCTTCGCGCGCGCCACGCGGCCGATAGATCGCGCAGTCATCACCAATACCGAGCACAAGCTCTCCGTGCACAGCGGGTAAGCGGCGGCGCAAGTGCTCGATCGACTCTAGTTCGGTCATGCGATCCCATTCGGGCTCTCAGTTGAGGCGGCCGCTGAGCCCGATTCTTGTCGGTTTAGAATATCATCCGCCAAGAGAGTTAGTGACGGGCAATCGCCCCTTACCTGCATGATTGAGGGAGGCGTGGCCCGATTGTTACGGGATTACTTCTGCGCCGGACTCCGATGCGTGACGGCCAGGTACGCGCGAGCGTTCGCGAGTTCCAAACTCCGGCCGGCGCGACTTTCGCGTACTGGCGGGCCGCTGTCAGCGCCATCGCAGCCAGTTGCGGCGAGTCATAGCTATGGATCAGGTAGTGGAAGATGCCGGGATGATCGGGTTGCTCCGGCAGGATGCGGTTCAGAATCTCCGCGGCGCGCTTCTGGTTCCGGTACTCCTTGTCATCCGCGGGAGACGTCGCAATTAACGACAGAGCGTAAAAGATCGACGCTTCGCGATCTTCCGGGTATTGCGCCGCAAGCTGTCGCATGGCCCTCGACCATGCGGCAGCCCGGTTTTTGTGCGCCGCACGTTTCCCAATTCCGGTAGAACGCTTCGACGGCCTGAATGTAGTCCGCCTCCCGTGGGGTCCGCGCCCGCGCCGATTTCGCCTTCTCGACCGCGGCCGACCCGGCTTCCAGATCTGCCCGCGCCGGCGCCGCCCATAACGGATGATAGCGACTCATGGCGACTCCCCACCAGGCCATCGCGCAAGCGGGGTCCAGAACTGCGGCTTGACGAAAAGTTTTCTCGGCCTCGTCGTACCAGAACGAATGCAGCAGCGCGACCCCGTGCTGGAATGTGTCCTTCGCCGGCGCCGAGCATGAAACAGGGAACTGTACCGAGCCGGCGCCGCCATGCCGATGCTCCTGGGCCGAACCCGCGGCAACGCCGAACAGCATCGCCGCCACCAACAATGTCTTTGTACATTCTCATCCCCTCATCGGTTTCAATCCAACGACCCGCGGCCACGGTTCCCTGCCGGTAAGGCGGCGTGCCGCAGCACGTAATCGGCTACGGAAGTGCCGAGCGCCTGGCCGTCAGTGCACGCCGTCCTGAAGTGAATGCCTCCCACGATGCGGGCCGTCTTCATTTCGTCCAGGATTGCAGTGAAGCTGTAAAATCTGCGATTCACGTTCGGCATAGCGAGTGAGACCACGTCGATCTTCGACTGCTCGCCGAACTCCAGCGAAAGCACCCGGGCAGCGGCGCCGCTTGCGCAGGAATGAGCCGAGGGATATTCCGGAAACGGCGGCGTCGTAAGAAATGGAGTCCACGATCCGTCGGCCGATGTCGCGTCATTGCCGTCAGTGTCGCCGAGACGGATGGCGTTGACAGGACGCCATGAGCTGAAAGTGTACTTCGCGTCCCAGCAACCGATGATTGCATCAGCCATGGCGAGGTTTGTCAGCGCCAGTGTCCGGGCGGTTTGCAGTAATGAGAATTGCCGCTGGTTCGTCAGCGCCGTCGCAACCTGGTCCCAGTAATCCGGAGGATTTCCGACGTTCCAGAATGTCGCGAGTTGCGACTGGTCCGCCGTCCGGCCCGATCCCGTTGCGGATCCCATCAGTTTCGTTTCATTGTAATCGGCGGTGTATTGGTCGGAGTTCAATGGCCGCGGACCGTTCGGACGGAATTGCGAGGGCGACGAAATCACAAACGGCGTCATTTGCGCTAATTGGGGCGCGAGTCCAGGCGCATTCGCCGGAGGCGTCGGACGCCACTGACCAGGGGCGATGCCGCCCGTGTAGAGCGGCGCCGTGTTCGAAAAGCCGTCCTGACTGCGCCACGCGAGGATCTGCTCGGCGACAGACTGTCCCCAGTTGATTCCCTGCTGAACGGCGTTTTGCGACGCGTCTGTGATGGTCGCGAGCGAAGCGATTCGTTGCTGATCGAAGGTTGCCTTCTGCCCCGGGTACAGCGCGACGAGGGTGGCATATGCTGCCTGCACCGCGGCGGCCCGCGTCGAGGCGCTGCGAGGCGCCGCGGCCTCCACGTGAACCGGCGCGTAAACGCGGTCAATTCCGTTCACAGCGTCGAAAACAGCAGTCTGGACGATCGCGGCCATCCGGGTAGAAACGGGCGCCGGGGTGACCGGGGCGGTGAGCGTGGCTGCCAGCATGATCTTGTTCCAGTCGGTCACCTCATTGGCCAGGGATGCAACTGCGCAGAGTGCTCCCAACAGCATGATGTAACGAATCATAAGAATCTCCCTTTTTTCCGAATGTCCGGGCGGCATGCCGCCGTCGGCAAGGCGAACTATCGCCGATCGGCTGCGGGCAGCGCAATGGAATCCGCCGGACAAGTCGGCGACACGGTATCTGGTTGATGCGGGGGCTACTTACCTGGGCAGCTGACATGAGTCACCCGGTGCTACGATAGTCAGTCGGCACGCGCCGGGAGAGTTGCAGTGAGCCGCAACCCATCAGTGAGGACACTGGCATTCGGTCCGTTTGAATTCGATCCTCAGAGCGGCGAACTCCGCAAGCACGGGCTCCGCGTGAAGCTGCAGGGACAACCAGTGCAGGTACTCGCGGCGCTTCTTCAACACCGCGGAGACGTTGTGACGCGCGACCAGTTGCAGCAGACGCTCTGGCCCGGAGACACCTGGGTCGATTTCGAGCAAAGTTTGAACGCCGCCATTAAGAGGCTCCGGGCTGCGCTCGGCGACTCGGCGCAATCGCCGAGATACATCGAGACACTGACCCGGCGCGGGTACCGCTTTATCGCTCCGATGCAGGAGATTGGGCCTGTGAGCGCAGTTGCAGCTGAGGCGCCGGCCGTCCCGCTGATTGCCGGCGCGGCAAAACATCGTTGGCCGGCATTGGCCGGAGCCGCCCTGGTGCTGCTTCTGTCGGCGGCCGCCGCGACAACGATCGTGCATTCGCGGCGTCCGCAGGATGACCAGGTCTTCGCCCCAATCCACTCGCTTGCGGTCCTGCCCCTGGCCAATCTTTCGGGTGACGGCGAGCAGGACTACTTCGCGGACGCGATGACCGATGGCATCCGGGAGCGCCTGGCGAGTATCGCGTCCTTCCGCGTCATCTCTCGGACATCGTCTGTCCACTATCGGGGGACATCGAAGACGGTCCCGGAAATCGCCCGCGATCTGGCGCTGGACGCGGTGGTGGATGGTTCGGTGCTGCGATCCGGCGACCGTGTGCGGGTCCACGTGGAGCTTGTACAGGCGCGTTCGGATACTCCGCTATGGAGCAACAGCTACGACGGCGATATACGCGACATCTTCGCGCTTCAGGCGAGCGTCGCGTCCAGTATTGCGACCGCGATCCGTTCGAAGCTAACCGATGAGGAACGCGTGCGCCTCAGGAAGGCGCGAACTTCGAACCCCGATGCCTTCGATGCCTACGCGAGGGGCAGGTTCGCATGGAATAAGCGGAATCCGGCTGACCTGAACGCCGCAATCGCTCTGTTCCAGACCGCTGTGGAAAAGGACCCGGACTACGCGCTGGCATACGACGGAATCGCCGACAGCTGGATTCCGCTCGGCTGGTACGGCTTTGTTGCGCCGGCAGAAGCTTTTCCGAAAGCCAGGAGCGCCATCGCCAAGGCTCTCGCCGCCGATGATACGCTCGCCGAAGGGCACACCAGTCTCGCGTTCCTCAAGGTCTACTACGACCGCGATTGGACGGCCGCCGAGAAAGAATTCCGGCGCGCGATCGAATTGAACCCGAACTATGCCAATGCGCATCACTGGTACGCGGAGTTTCTGTCCCTGTCTGGTCGGCATGAGCAGGCGATCGCGGAGTCTCAGCGAGCCCGCGAAATCGATCCGTTATCCCCGATTATCAGCGCCTGGGTCAGTTCGCGATATCTGTACGCGCGGCAATACGACAAGGCGGTAGCGCAAGGCCGGAATGCGGTCGAAATGGATCCGGATTTCGCGCCTGCTCACCTGGTCCTAGGCCAGGCGTATGAACAGAAGGGCATGCTGAAGGAAGCCGCCGCCGAGTTTGCTCGCGCGGTGACGCTGGGCGGCGGCGCTTCCATCTACCGCGCATCGCTTGCCCACGCTCTCGGAGCGGGTGGAAGACGCGCGGATGCATCGCGGATCGCGCGTGGAAATGACTGGGCAGAGCCGAAGAGAGTTCATCAGTTCCTGTGACCTTGCTCTTGCCTGGCTCGTCAGCGGCGACAAGGTCAAAACGCTCGAGTTGCTCTCGAGAGCCATCGAGGAGCGTTCGCCTCGCGCGGCCTTCATCAGGGTGGATCCACGGTTTGATGAATTACGCAGCGACCCGAAATTTGTGGCACTGTTGAGGCGTCTAGGTGCGTGATCCTTGGGGCAGGCTTCGATAAACTTGGACGGCATGCCGCGACAGCACCCTGGCTTCACTCGAAGACAATTGCTGTCCGCCGCTTCAGTTGGTGTCCCTGCTGCGCGCCTCTCGCCGCTCACAAGCCCGCTCTGCAGCAGAAAATTCCAGGCATTCAGCCGCTTGGGCCTGAAACGTTGATAGATGATGAGATTCATCCTGAATCGGTTGCGCATGGCGAAGGCCGTGGACGAAAGTCTTGGGAAGATACTGCAAAATCTCTTAGCACGGATGTTTAAGGCCGGAATACGGCCCGAGCAGTTCTTTCTGAGCGTGGATGTTGCGCCTTTATGTTTGCGCCAGGAGTCACCTCCCGTACGCGAGGATTTCCTCATCGAGTACTTCTCCGATACTGTATTCCCGCGCATCAGGAAAATGGGCTACCAAGCCGTACGAACACAAAACTGGAAATACATCCACTATCGCGATATCACAGGCGCCGATGAGCTCTACGATCTGGTGAAGGATCCTTACGAGATGAAAAACGTCATAAACGACCCACAGGCGCCACGAACGGAGATGCACGAACGATTGGCTAAGCTAAAAAACGCCTAGCGGGCCCGCTCGGCTGCGGCAATCTGTCACCGACGTGCTACTTACGGCAGGCGCTCCCAACTGCTCAGGTCGAACGAATCGCCCGGTTTGAGCCAGTAGTACCAGGCGCCATTCTTGGGATGGTTGTCGTAAACAGCAACACCACGCTGGCGTAGCGGCGTTTTCACACTCCCCCCTCACCCGTCGCCGGTAAGTTATCAACTCTGATTAACGGCTCGAGCCCGCGCCGAAGGCCGGCTGAGCGGAATCCGGTGGCCGGGCTGGAGCGGCGTACCACTCCTCACGGGGCACGATCTTCGGCTTGTTCGGGGTCACCTTCGTAGGCGGGAGTCATGATCTGCACCCCGTATTCATTGAAGACGTCGAGGATGTTACGTCGCAACTCCGTGTAGAGCGCCGCCATTGCTTTAGGCGTATCGCAGTACACGTTGATCTCGTACGTTACGCAGAAGTCGCCTAGGCCGGTTTGCAGGACAAAAGGCGCCGGCTGGCGCCGCAGTCCGCGGAGTGCGGGCGGCGGCTTCTAGTAGCATCGCCTCTACCTGCCGCCAGGGTGTTTCGTAGCCGATCCCGACCGTTGTGTAAAGAATGAGGCCGCTCTCCCGAGCCAGCGAGCTGTAGTTGATCACTTCGTTGGCCAGGATCATCGAGTTCGGCACGACGACTATCTCATTCTTCGGAGTGCGGAGGTGCGTAACCATCAGCCGCATCTGTTCGACGTCGCCGATATGCTCCCCGATCTTCACGCGGTCGCCGACCTTGAAGGCACGGCGGTAAGTCATGCTATACCCCGCGATGAAGTTCCCCATGAGTGAGGAAGAACCGAGTGAGAAGATGATGCCGATAAACAGAGACACACCTTTGAACGCGTTTGATTCGGAGCCAGGTATGTATGGATAGGCCACGACGAGCGCACAAGCGATCGCGAGGAGCCGGACGAGCCTGTAGGTGGGAGACGCCCATTCGGGATCAAACCCGTTAAGCCGAACTGTGCCGCTGCCCACGCCGTCAAACAGGATGCGAATGATTTTGAGCGAGTATCGCGTCACCCCCACGAGAATTGCGAGAAAAGCCAGGTTGGGGATCATCCCAAGAAGGCCTGAGCCCATTGTGCGGAGCGGGTCGATAGCGATGGACAACAGACTCCTGCCAAGCGATCGCGTCCACGGAAACAAGGCCAGGACATAATTCAGGTACCCATAGATCACAACGACAAGCGCGATACCCCACGCGACGTTCAGAAGTCCCTCGAGGACGCGCCAGATTTGTTCAACTTTGACAATATTGAGCGACTTGCCTTCAATGCGCTGAATGCGAGCTTGATAACGCCGTTCCAAGCCGGAACGCATGAGCGCAACCATCCGGCGGCCCGCGTAGGCCGCGAGTAACAGCAGAATTGTCGCGCCTAGCGCGTAGGCTATATGCCAGCCAAGTACGTCGGGCGTCTTTCGCGCCGATACTCCTCAATTGCTTCGGAGATTCGATGACGGTACAGTTCCGCCAAGCGCTCACGAGAGGTCTCCTCGAGTGTGCCATCCTCTTCGGTACCGCCATAATACGCAGGCCGGCGGCAACAATGGCTGTCAGCCTGGGGTGTTCTTCGAGAGTCAAGGAACCTGCTGCGATGTTTCGGTTGGCTGCAACAGTCCCGGATTCTCCCGGCTATTTCGCGGGCGCGCCGTTCGGCAGGGTATGCCGTCACGCCGCGGATGGAGAACAGCGTCTCGCCATCGAAGACGACCGGTGACTGTCGCACGTCATTTGCTAACTCCTCGATATGGCGGGCATCCTGCGCGAGCATAGATACGCTCTCGCCCAGTATCAGCGCGAGCATCGGAGTCATGAACCGAGTTCGAATATGTGGCATAGTCATGCACGAATGGGCTCCGAGATCAAGGGCCCTGGTAGATCTTTGATGCTTGTATCGCACCGGACGGTGTAATACTGCGCCGAAGTCGATCACATAACGGCAACGGCGATGTTCGCCGGCGGCATATCACTTGTCAGGGACTGTAGCCTCGATCACATTCGCGGCGAACGCTGTGCACAATCCCGAATTTTCGGAAACTGATACGACCCCAGCGGCCACTTGAAAGTCCTACCCCTGGGCAACTCCTCACGATTGAATCAGTGACTGCCGCACTCGGATCAGCAGGTGAAATGCGCCGAGCGCTACGCTTGCGAGGATCATCGACCAAAGCCACAATCGTATAATTGCCCCATTCACATCTCGAACGCGGCCCTTGAGAGTCCCGCGTTCGTTTTACATCAGGCCTAGAGGCGCGAGCCGTCTATCGAGCAAAGGATAGCCTGGCATCTCGGGGAGTAAGAGTGCATCAGCTTCAGCTGAACGACGCTGTTCAAGGTTGGCTGAATGTTTGCAGCAGGCTTTTCGTGGCGGCGCTCGGCGGCTGGGCCGTGCTGGCGGTCACTGAACTCGTTTGGCTCTTTGGTGCTCTTCGGCTGTTTGCAATGGTGATCGGTCCGGAGTTGCTGCCAAGTTTGAAAGTCGTGCTTGACATGGCAGCTCTGACAGCCTGTGGCTGGACGGCTGGACGTGTGGGAAGACCTCGCACCATGGCGGCAGCCGTGCTTACTGCCGCCGGACTTACGGCGTTCGATCTGACACCGTACATTCTGTTGAATGTTCCGTGGCTCTTGCGACTCGCCGCCAACACGATAAGCGATTCGCGGTATCTATCGTCTTTGCTGGCTACATTGATGATACACGCGCTTATGTTTGGAAGCTTGCTTGGCGGCGCATATCTTAGTCGTCCGCCGCAGCCGCGGGTCGGGCTCGGGATTCATAGCTGAAGACCCCATGGCCCTCAGCCTGCAGAGATGGCAGCGAGAGGTTGATTACTATACCATTGCCCGCATTGTTAGCAGAGCGTCAAGAGCAGTCCCGATCTCCTCACCGCAATGCGCGTTTCCGCGGGACGACGGAATGCCGAGTGTTTCATGTCGAACGGGTTCAGAGCATAATACAGAGGAGGCAGGAGATGCGCGCTTACGCATTCGTGATCTCAACAGCGTTGCTCAGTGCAGCCGCACGGACCGCCGTCGACCCTGCCGGTCAGCATAGTTTCCGTTCACGCCGTCTGAACTAACCCGCTCGCGCGGGGGGCGCTGCGCGTCGTGTAGTTTGAGGCTTCCGACACACCATCAATTGGCGTATGGTTTGGGGTCACAAGGAGGGTTCCCCTGTGACCCGTATACGCAAACTGATGCTGGAGGAACTCCAGCGTCGTAACTACTCTTCTGGACGATACGCACCTACATCAGCGCTGTCAAGCACTATGCCGAGTACTTCAAGCAGTCTCCCGAGAAGTTCGGTCCGGAGCACATTCGGCAGTACCAACTGCACTTGTTCAAGCGAAAGCTGGCGGCGCACACGGTCAAGGTGCAGTCATTGGCACTGCGATTCCTGTACATCCATACGCTCCGGCGGCCATACATACCGGAGCACATTCCGACCCCAAGACCCCAGTCAAACTTCCCAACATACTGAGCCGCGAAGAGGTCGCGCAGCTGATCGAAGGAGCGCCGAACCTGATGTACAGGACGATCATCATGACTCTGTACTCGACGGGCATGCGGCGTTCGGAGGCATGCCACCTTCAGGTCAGTGACGTTGACAGCGGGCGCAACGTCATTCACATCCGCGGCGGCAAGCGGAGACGCGATCGGGATGTGCCGCTGAGCCCGAAGTTGCTCGAGACCCTACGCGAGTACTGGCGATGGATGAAACCAAAAACCTGGCTGTTCCCCGGATACGAGAACGGCTGGCGAGTGGACACTCCAATCACCGACAAAGTCATCTGGCACGCCTGCAAGGAGGCGGCAAAGAATGCGGGCATCCAGAAGCGAGTGACGCCGCACCTGCTCCGCCACAGCTACGCCACCCACCTGCTGGAAGCAGGCGCCGACCTGAGGACCATTCAACTTCTGCTCGGGCATGTAGAGCTCAAGCACACCGTCATCTACCTGCACTTGTCGCAGCGCCACCTGCAGGCTGTTGCCAATCCGATTGAAGACATGCAAGTGAGCGCACCGGAAACCGTTCGGCGGAACGCGACCAGAAAGAAGAGATGAACCGGCCCACCCTCGAGGTGGCCGACATCATTCGTTCGGCGGGCAACCGCTTCATCCAGCGAAACCGGGATCATCTGTGTTGGCCGCAGCTGAAAGTGCTGCGGGCCATCCGGGACTGCCGCACGGCAGCTCTCGGCGGCCATCTGGCCCGGTGTTCGCGATGCGGCCGTCAGGCCATCTCTTACAATTCTTGCCGAAACCGACATTGCCCGAAATGCCAAGCCAACAAGCGTGACCAGTGGCTTGCAAACCGGATGCAGGACCTGCTTCCACTTCCGTTATGTGTTCTTCCCCGTTATGTTGTGTCTTGGTGCTTCAGCGCCGTGGCGGCGGTGCACGCCACTGCGTTGAAGGCAACATAAATGATGGCTATAGTGTCTTGAGAAAAGCCATTAGTCCGGCGTCGTCACGCCACCGCTTTTTGCGTGCAGTATCGTTTACCTCGCAACACGCCAAGGCCTTCGCCTTCATTTCCAGATCCGTTTCGGCGTAGATGTTGGTCGTGTTCAGAGACACGTGACCAAGCCAGGCGCGGATCGTATTTATGTCAACGCCTGCACGGAGCAAGTGGGTTGCGGTCGTGTGCCGAATCGAATGAGGGCTTACGCGCTTCGCCGCGATTGAGGGCAATTGCTTTGCGACGTTCGCCGCATAGCGGACCACCACCCCATGTATTCCGAATCGCGTGATGGGTTGCCTACGGCGATTGAGAAACACTCGCTCGGTTACGGCGCGGCTGCCGACTATCGAATTGAGGACCTGTGCAGTCTGAGGCCAGAGAGGGCAATATCGAACCTTGTTGCCCTTTCCATGGATCCGGACTGAGGAGTAGTCCCTTGCAGAAGGAACAAGGTCTAGATCCCCGATCAGAAGCTGTGCCGCCTCGTCGGCGCGCGCCCCAGAGTTGTACAGGAAGAGCAAAAGCGCGTGATCGCGACATCCCTGCGCACGACTTTGATTCGGCGCCTTTAACAGGGCATCCATCTCTTTCTTCTCCAGATAAGGAACAGGTTGCGTGCTTGCTTTCTTGAACGGTATACAGCGAAGCTCAGCGGACCAGGCGATGTGTTCCGGGCTATGCAGCCCTACAAAGCCGGCCAGCGCGTGGATAGCTGCTAGCCGCTGGTTGCGTGTGCTGACGCTACAGCCACGAGTTTGTTCCAAATTGGCAAGAAATGCGCGCACATGCTCTGAACCTACGTCGGTGATCGAGAGACGATCGATTCGTTTGTGCAATTTGCCGCTGACAAACGGGATTAGCAGCGCCAGGGTGTCTCGATAGCTCCGCTGAGTATTCCGGGACAGATTCCGTTCGCCAACCAGGTGCTCCAGGAGGAAACGACGAATCCATGGGCCCAAAAACATGGAATTACTCATGGCCGTCTCCGGCTTTTGCATACCGTTCGAATCGGTCACAGGCCTGCGCCAGCAATTTTGGCGTCATTGTTAAATAGCGCTGCGTGGAGCTGAGATTGATGTGCCCCATATACGTGGACAGCTTCGGGAGGAGTCGTGCAACGTCTGCGTCTGCTTTGTACCAGGTCACCAGTCGATTTACCGCGAACGCATGGCGCAGGTCATGCAGACGAGGTTGATAGCGAGCACCATCCAAGCGGCGGATCCCCGCATGCGCTCGAAGCCCTCGAAATGCCTGCTGGACTGTAGGAATCGTGAGTTGGTCTCCCTTCCTTCCCGAGAAGAAGGGACAGTCTGGCATCTCCGAATGGCCTGCTTCCCGTCGCACAGCAGCGTACTCCGCCATTGCCCCTCGCAAATCGGTTCCGATGGGTACAAGCCTGGACTTGTAGAATTTGGATTGCCGAACCTGGAGCACAGATTCGGTCAAATCAACGTCCGCCATTCTTAGCGAGAGCGCTTCGCTGATTCTCAGTCCAGTCCCATACAGCAGCAAGAGGATTGCCCTGAACGTGTGTGGCTCCAAAAGGATATGGATACGGCGATATGAGACGGTCGCCTTGAGAAGCCGTCGGACATCTTCATCACTATAGATGTAGGGAACAAAACGCGGTGGGATCTTCGGAATGGTTGTCGGCAACGGAGATGAGCTCACGTAACCACGGCTCATGGCATAGCGATAAAAAGGCGCCAACGTGTGGTACTTGCGATGCCAGTAGCAAGTTACTGGACGACCGAAAAAGAAAAGAACGCGTCTGGGATCGACTTCTGCGATGTCAGTCTCGACACCGACCGCCCCACAGAAGGCCCGCAGCAAATGAGCACAGCTAGTGAATTTCTGCCCCATGGATTGTCGAAAACAGACGTAGTCTGCTACCACTTCGCCGACAGTCACAGCACACCTGCCAGGTCGAAGTCGGCCACTTCACGCAACCCTGCGAGGTCGACTTTTGCATACACCCGCGTCGAGTCGGGATTCCGATGCCCCAGGTGGTCACCAATCTCCTTCAACGACAGTCCCTGCGCAAGAAGATGGGTGGCACATGCGTGGCGAAGGCAATGAGGGCCACGATGACGGACGGAAGTATTAAGTGGCCGCAGGCGATCATTGACCGCTTTCCAAAAAGACGAGCGGCTCAACGGACTATACGGGGCACGCAGCGTGAGAAAGACATGGCGTGACCGCCGGTGCAACCTTACTTCTTTCAGGTAACGCAGGATTGCCTCCCCTACCGTCACGACGAGCGGAAACTGCTGAGTTCTTCGTGGTTTCGGTCGAACAATGTTGATTACTTCAGCGTTCCAGTCCAGATCCTCAAGCTGTAATCGCTGAACCTCCTCAGACCGTAGTCCGTAGACCGCCAGCAGCAATAGAATGGCGCGATCGCGAATGTCGACAGAACGGTTTCCCTCGGTACTCTTCAAGAGTTGCTGAACCACATCCCAGGATGGTCCCGACGGGATCAACTCATGCTGATAAACGCGCGGTGCCATGATCGCGGCTGCGAGTCCCGGAGGACACCAATGCTTTGTTTCTGCGTAACGGAAGAAGGATCGCAAGGAAGCAGCGTAGAACTGGATGCTTGCGCGACGGCAGTGATCCTGAGTCCCTTTCCTCGCGATTGCTTCGTCAACTCGCCGGATCGAGATCTCAGCGAGATCGCTTGCGTTCCTACAGTGGCGGCTTAGAAACTGCCGGACATGGCCGCACTCGCTGCGAATCGTCATCAACGAAAGACCCTTTTCGCGCTCCATGTACGACGCGAAGTCCTCAACAAACGCGTCATACCAGGGAACCGGTGGCGCCTGCAGTCGGCCAGAAAATGCCAGCCATTGTTTGGCCATCAGGATGAAGTGCCTTCTGACCTTCTCAGAATCCTTCAGCTTGTGATGGCTCGGCTGCCGGTATGCCCACCGGCCAGCTGCCGTCTCAATGTCTGTCGTTGACACTGTCTCCCGTGCCCCCAGTTGCAGCTGATCGACAAGCAGGAGAACCTCATGGGCTCTGCGGCGTAGCGTCGCGCGAGGGCTTCCGTTTTCCTCGCAGTGCTTCAGAAACCGAACACGTGCTTCCATGAGTGGTGCTGACCGATGGTGCGCGACGGTCTCAGGACAGTTGAATATCTGATTGAACAATCGAATCTCCTCAAACGAAGAAAATGAACGACATTCGATTGTCGAAGTATTTATGTTGTGTTCTTGCAGAAATGCCCGCCAACATCGCGGCTCCGAAGATCAAACGCAACATAACGGGGAAGAACACATAAGGGCACGTCGAGAAGTTCGGATTGTCGGTCCTGAATCCAACGTGCCCTGGAGAGGGACTGGCATTTTGGGCAATGGCGGTCGCGGCAGCTATTGAAACAATTGCGCTCATGACCGCACTCCTCGAAGCGTTCGAGGTGGCCGCCCAGCGCTGCCGTTCGGCACACCTCGATGGCGGACATGACACGCCGCTGCGAAGTGGACATCGAGCCGCCATGCTCTCGCGATAAGCTGCGCCGTAGCGGCGGAACACATCCGCCATTTCCAGCTTTGGGCGATCCATGCCCGCCACTCAGAAGTGCTGAGGCGACGTGGACTTGGGTTCAACGGGGACCGGTCGAGGCAACAGGTCGATAGGACTGGTCGTCGAGCACACCTTGCTGGTGGCGATCCGCAGGTATCGTGCAGTGGTTGCCAGGCTGCGATGGCCCAGCAGCAACTGAATGGTGCGGACATCGGTCCCCGACTCGAGCAAGTGGACGGCGTAGCTGTGGCGTAAGGCATCGTCGCAATGCTCATGATCTTTATCTGGCGACGGTTTGCTATCGTTATCACCCTCTGTATGGCGTGAGGTCACCGTCATTCGATATTTGCGACGGATCAGCACCGCGCCCATTGTGATCGTGAGGTGTCCGGACGGGCTGCAGATGGCCATCCCTGAGTGGATGTTGAGCCCGGCGGCCTGTGATCGTCTCTTAGATGAGGTGCGGCCACGTATCGCTTTGAGCGCTCTTTTTGCATTGAGACTTCTGCTCAGTGAGCACGCTCCTGCAACGGAGAGGCACTCTCTCGCAAAATCCTCCAGAGGAGGTGAGCATGCGCGACAAAGACGAGCCGCCAACGCGACAGTGGCGTCTTCCGTTCCACCAGGACCAGATTTGGACAGCATTGCCCGAGAACGCTCGAGTAAGTTGTGGGATCTGCTCGTCCAGTTGCTCGTGGAGACGTTCAACCCACAGCGGAGGGGCAATGAGCGACAAGATTAGGTGGAAGCATTGGAACGTGCTGCCTACGTGTACGTGCAGCAGTCAACGCCCCATCAGGTCCGCAACCATCTTGAGAGCAAAGAGCGCCAGTACGGTCTGGCAGAGCGAGCACGACAGCTTGGGTTTCCGAACGTTATCGTCATTGATGAAGATCTGGGTCGGTCCGGAGACGGGACTCAGGAGCGGCCAGGCTTCGGCCGGCTGTTAGCCTCCGTTTGTCAGGGACTGGCCGGAGCCGTCTTCGCGCTGGAGGCGTCTCGACTGGCACGTAACAATCGGGACTGGCATCACCTGGTGGATCTCTGTGCGTTGGCGGAAACGCTGCTGATCGACAGCGATGGCATTTATGATCCACGACAGCTCAACGATCGTTGGTCCTTGGATTAAAGGGCACAATGTCCGAGTTCGAACTAAACCTGATGCGGCAGCGCGCTCGTGAGGCTTTCGAACAGAAGGTGAAACGCGGGTTCGCGTTGTGGGAGTTGCCGGTTGGATTCATCCGCAACGACGAAGACCGAATCGAGAAAACGCCGGATCGCCAAGTTCAGCAAGCGGTCACAGCAGTGTTTCAGAAGTTTCGGCAACTCGGAAGTGCGCGGCAAGCAACAATCTGGTTCCGCGAGGACAGACTTCCGTTCCGCAGGTGAAGGCCGGAACAGGAGGTCATGAGATAGTTTGGGCTCTGCCAAGCAGTGGAAGACTCCTTCAGATGCTCAGGAATCCGTGCTACGCCGGCGTGTTTGCGTACGGCAAAACTGCCGCCGTACCGTCATTGAACAAGGCAGAGCGCGGCAAGGATCATACCGTAAGCCACAAAGTGAATGGAAGGTCTTGATTGCGGACCATCATTCGGGGTCATCAGTTGGGAGGAGTTCGTGCAGAACCAGCAACAGCTCGACGCCAACGCGATGTGCGATGGAGAAGGGAGCGGCGCTGCCAAAGCCGGTGCTGCGTTGTTATCAGGGCTGCTGCGTTGCGGGCGGTGCGGAAGGAAACTCCAGGTGGTTTAAGCGGCAGCAGAGGCCGAGTGCCGCGGTATATCTGTCGTGGTGATCGAGGCGATCGAGGTTCAGCGCGATGTCAGACAGTAGGTAGCCTGCGGTTGGATCGAGCGGTGGTCAGCACCTCGGCAATCACCCAAAACCGGCCAATGATAATCAGCTGAAAAGCGGCCAACGAAGTAGCTGATCCAGGACATTAATCCTGGCGGAAGGGATACCCTCCGTCAACGTGAGCAATGTCTTGAGCGAAGAGAAGAAGCAGCAAGTCATCGCGCTGGGACGGCTGGGATGGTCTCTACGGCGGATCGAAGCGGAAGTACACATTCGGCGGGAGACCATCGGTGGATATCTACGCGCGGCTGGCATCCCCGTGCGATCACCTGGTGGGTGGGGACGGCGTGGACCGGCAAAACCGGCCAATGAGGTGATTACCGACTCCGGCGCCGAATCGGTGACGATAACGGCTCCGCAACCGCACTCTGATCGCAACCACTCGGCCAGCGCATGCGAGCCGTATAGGGAGCTAATCCAATTGGGCCTCTCGCGTGGCCGTAATGCGATGGCGATTTGGCAGGACCTGGTCGATAGCCAAGGCTTCGCTGCAGGTTATCAGAGCGTTCAGCGCTTCGTCGGCAAGCTACGGCAATCAGTAGCGCTGGAAGCACGCGCTGTAATCGAAACCGCGCCGGGCGAAGAAGCACAAACCGATTACGGCTCTGGTCCGATGGTGCGTGATCCGCACACAGGAAAGTACCGCCGCACACGGTTGTTTGTGCTGACACTTGGATACAGCCGAAAATGTGTGCGCCTTCTAGTGTTTCGCTCCACCGCCCGCGTCTGGGCCGAACTGCACGAGAAAGCGTTCCGCCGGCTGGGCGGCGCCACTCGCGTCGTGGTGCTCGATAACCTCCGCGAAGGCGTGCTCACGCCGGATATCTATGATCCTGCGCTCAATCCGCTGTACCGCGATCTGCTACAGCACTATGGCGCTGTCGCTTTGCCATGCCGCGTGAGAGATCCAGACCGCAAAGGCAAAGTCGAATCCAGTGTCGGCCATGCGAAAAGGACGCCGCTGAAAGGGCTGCGCTTCGAGAGCCTGGAAGAGGCGCAGGCGTATTTGGATCATTGGGAAGAGCGATGGGCCGATACACGCATTCACGGCACCACCAAACGGCAGGTGGCGGCAATGTTTGCCGAAGAACGCTCTGCGCTTCTCCCGCTCCCCGTCGAACCTTTTCGCTACTACCAGTATGGCGAGCGCACGGTGCACCTGGATGGCTGCGTGGAAGTCGAGGCCGCCTACTACAGCACACCGCCGGGCTGGATTGGCCGCCGGGTTCACGTGCAGTGGAATGACTCACACGTCCGGCTGATCGACCCACGCACCGGGCAGTTACTGCGTGAGCATTTACGGCAACAGCGTGGTCAACATCGTATCAACGAAAAAGATCGCTCAACTCGCACGCCGCTATCGACCGAACGGTTACTGCGGCGTGCCGAAAAAACCGGCCCTCACATCGGCGTACTCTGCCAAGCAATGTATCGCAATCAAGGGCAGGTAGCTGTTCGCCGCATCCTGGGCGTGCTTGCGCTCGCGAAAAAGTATGGCCTCGCTTCCACCGATGATGCTTGCGCGGTGGCGCTGGAAACCGGCGCTTGCGAATACCGCTTTGTACGCCGCTATCTGGAACACAACCCGCAACTGCCGCTGAGCCTGCGCCAGGTCGATCCGCTGATCCGTCAGCTTACTCTCTATCGCGACCTCATTGAAAAACGAACTCGTCAGGAGGACGACTGATTTATGCACGTTGTAGAACTCGAACGCTCGCTACGCCAACTACACCTGAGCGGCATGGCCGCGGTGATCGAAACTCGCTTGCGCCAGGCTCAGGCCGAAACCATGGCTCCTATCGATCTGATTGCTTGTCTGGTATCGGACGAACTCACACTCCGGGCCGACCGGTTGCTGCAACGCCGCCGCAAACAAGCCGGCTTTCGCGATCCCGACAAAACCCTCGATAATTTCGACTTCGGCTTCAATCCGAAAATGAATCGCAGTCTGGTGTTCGACCTAGCCACCGGCGCATTCATCGCCAAGCATGAAGACGCATTGTTCCTTGGTCCTGGTGGTACCGGTAAAAGTCACTTGGCGCAGGCCATCGGACAAGCGGCCATTCTGCAGGGCTACAAAGTGCTGTATCGCGAAGTGCACGTTTTGCTGGATGAACTGGCCGATGCCGCCGCCGAAGGCACGCGCAAAGATTACATGCAATGGGTAGGCACTGTTCCTTTGCTGGTTCTCGATGACTTCGGCATGCGCAAGCTGCCCCACACTGCTGCCGAGGATCTGTTGGAAATCGTGATGCGCCGCTACGAACGGTTCAGCACCCTGTTGACCTCGAATCGACCCGTGGAAGATTGGGGCAAAGCTCCTTGGCGATGTGGCCGCCGTCAGCTCCATGCTCGATCGTCTGCTGCACCATGGCCACGTGCTCAAATGTGGTCCGCGCAGTTGGCGCACCAAAACTGCAACAGAGTCATAAATAGGAAAGGACTTCTTTATTGCGAGGGCGCTGCCCTCGCGCTCCCGGGATTTATCGCTTTGAGGCCAGAATGTTGCGCTCTTGTTTCAAAGGGGCGAGTCGATTCGCCCCCGCCATTCCGGCTCCTACGTCGGCGCTCTGGTCGCATCCCTGCGTTGCCATATCCTCCGCGCAGGTGTGTTCAGTATATTGAAACTAACCAAACTTCTACATAAAAAATATTGCGTCGGGGAAGGCAGCGCGCTATAACTACTCTTGTTCTGGATGGTTTCCTTTGGCCGGTTTTGAACTGATAACGTATGGCCGGTTTTGAGGTGATAAAGATCACAATTCATCTTCGCCCCCAGTCTAACAGCGCTTATCTAGCCAAGGCCGGCCAAACATGGCTAAAACTAACGTCTTTGAATCGGATTAGCCGTAGTGCGCAAGGAAAACGCCGACAGTAAGTATGATCATTCCCGCCTACAACGTTACGCAGTTCATTGGGACTACTATAGATTCCGTCCTACGATGTATACCGCTTTCATCACTTCAGAATCAAGTTTGAACTACCTAGAACAACGTGCTCAAGTACCAGAGGACTCTGGTACTGAAAGCATTGCGGAACTCTTGTGTGAGCCTTTCTGCCGAAATAATATCTTTTCACATGCGATTTAACATGCCGAGATGCAAGGTCAGTTGTAGTGTGTCTACTTTGCTCAGCCTATCGTTACGGGGATAGATTCAAAGGGCACTCAGTATGTCCGCAGTACTTGGACAGACTTCAAAGTAGGCGTCGAAGGCAAGCTCGAGCTCGTTAAGAAGGCTGCCGTCTATGGCGCATCCCAAATCGTCAACAAGCGTGTTGCGCGATCCGATGAGCGCATGATCGAGCTTGCCTCTCGGGAAGGCAAATCGGACAAGGTCTACCAAATCGTCATCGCTCCCACTGACCGTGTGCTTCGCGGAAACCTGAACGAGATCCGCCGCGATAACGCCAATCGAGAGTCCCTCGAAGCCGAAGCCAAGCTCAACAAACAGGTCGCCGACGCCCAGGCCGCTGGAATCCTTCGCGGTAAGTTCATCCGGCGAGGCGGCTCCCGATGAGGCGCCTGGAACTAGCGTGGCGCACGCTGCTATTGATAGCCATCGTCGCGGTTAGCATCGCCGTTGATGCGTTCACGCGCCGGCCTACGCGGGATCTCCGCTGGCATCGGCTTGACGAGCAAGAGACGTAGAAGGCGTCTCCGATGCGAACTTGAACGGCGCGGAGTCGTCCACCGTGGCCGAATCTACAACACAGGCCTCAGCGCGAGTCGTGCATTGATATGAGGTCGGCGCCCTCACGATAAACCCAACTGCAGGCGGAACTCCGCGCGACGTTAAACTGGCCTCGCAATCGAGTGCGGCCCACTACGGCTCGATCGATCTGAAATCAAGTGCTTAAAAACTAGCTATACGCTAGCTATAATGTAGATATGAACGTGAGCGTTACAGAAGCGAAGAACAAGCTGACCCAACTCTTGACAGCAGTCGAGAAAGGCGAGCGCGTCACCATCGAACGGCACGGCCACATCATCGCCGAAATCGTAAAGCCGTCCGCGAGGAGAATTCCAATCTTCGGAACGCTGAAGGGTGTCGTGCAAATGTCTCCGGAGCAGTTCCGGGAAGCGACGCGGCCTATGACAGCGGAAGAAATCGACGCGTTCTTGGAAGGGCGCTGAACATGCGAGTTCTGCTTGATACAACAGCGCTGTACGTGGCTGGCGGCGTTTCCGACTTGACGTTCACGCCAAAGGTACAGCGCTTGCTCGAACACGCGGAAACGGTACGCATCGTCAGTCCGGTTTCTTTCAGCGAGATCGCTAGCAAGGCAAACCGGGGGCTGACTCCGTTAACCAGGGAGCACGTCAACAAGCTTATCTTCGACCTGGATCTAACTATCTTGCCATTCACCGCGGAGCATTCATTAAGGCTGTTCGGACTGCCCGCTCATCATGGTGATCCGTTTGACCGAATCCTGATTGCGACCGCTCTTGCCGAAGATGTCCCCGTCGTAGCAAATGATCGTGAGTTCAAGAAGTACAAAGGCCTTCGAGTGATCTGGTGATGGATGCCCTGGATCTCCCCTCGAGGACACCGCACTTGCCAGACTCCCGGTGAAATATCAATTCAGCACCGTCACTATCCGGAAGGTTGCCCCTATTAGTGCCCTGAAGTCGCGATCGCACAAGCGAAGCCATTCGCTCCGGCGGAAACGGACGGCGGCGCGCTGAATCGTGGCATTCTACGAAGCTCGCTGCAACTCGGCGTAATCGTGCCCGCCGCAAGGTAGGTGCTCGTCGAACCCCGGTGATTCACGGCCAGGCATGACGAAAGGGAGATTGGTATCGCATACGGAATCGGAGTGCTGCTGTCGCTCGCGGCGGCGGGCTTTGCGCGGTTGGTTGGATTCGACCGCGATCGCGCGTTTTACGCGACCGTGCTTATCGTCGTCGCCTCGGGATTCAAGCTGAGTCCATGGATCGTCGCAGCCGGGCTCGCCGGACACGGGGTTTTCGACGCCTTCCACGGCAGCGTCATCGCGAATCCCGGCATGCCCCCGTGGTGGCCCGCCTTTTGCGGGTCGTACGACGTTTGTGCCGGCGGAATCCTGGCGTGGCTGCTGTGGCGCGAACGGAAAAGCTCGCGGCGCGATCACAGGGCGGCTAAGGCTGCGCGAGCGACGGACCAAGCCGCGCCGGCGTAGCCGATTGCTTTGCGGAAGCTATCGGGGCGTTTTCAGACTCGGTACGCTTCCGTCGTCTCACCCGATAGCCTAAGATAAATGATCATTGATCGTAGACCTTCTTCAGCAGGTCTTAAGGACGATGGCACCATCGGCGGATAAAGCACTTCACCGATTACCCCACCGTGTGGCCGTCATCGGTGCTGCCGGTGGTCTCGGTCAAGGTATTTTGCGGGTTTGTCGGGCCGAGGGAATTGCTTTCACCGCAATTGTCCGCTCACGACCAGAGCGTATCGTCAATGTGCCTCAGGGTTCTCAAGTGGCGGTGGTCACGTCTCTCGCGGATCGGGCTGCCCTCTCAAAGGCTTTTTCGGGAGCCGACGTTGTGCTCACCGCGCTAGGAGTGACGCCAACGAGTAACGAAAGGTCTGCGATGCTCTCGGAGAATGCGGCCGAAGTGGAGGCCGCCATGTTGGCCGCCGGAGTTGACCGCATTATCATCATCAACACGCTTGCTTGTCTCTCTACCAGGAAAGCCCGCCAGTCGAGCCATTCGCTTCTTCTCCTGGGTACCCGGCAGAATCGGTCGCGGTGCTCGTGAGCAACAAGCAGTCGTTGACGCCCTCGGGAAAGGGGCCTTTTCAGCGGTTCGGTGGACACTGGCGCGTGCCGGACTGAACTCCCGCGGTAAAAATGTGGCTCCGGTAGCCGCAGTGGACTGGCCTGGCGCTCTGAACTCCTGGATGCCAGTCTCGTACGATGCAATGGCGCGATGGATGATCGAGGAAGCCACGGCCAACCAATTTGTCAAGGCGGCGCCGCTTGTGTCGCGGTGTCGCGGAGCAATTGACTACTCCCGAGTAACGCCGCGGCGGTCTGGAATCCACGTTAGCGTATCGTCGCCAAACCGGAACTCGGCCGATCAGTACCGTGAAATCGGCTTCTGCCAAGCTCATAACCTATCGAGAATGGCCTCTCGCGTCACGCCTTTGTGCTGCGCAACGGAAGGAAGGATCGAATTCAGCGTACCGATTCTCACCGCCTGATGTGCTGGTACGGCGATACGGTGATGAGATGGATCGGATGTTTCAAGGATTATGTGACTTCCGACCTGATGCACGCGAACGTATTGCCAGTGCTTGCACAGGGTATCTGCGGGTTGTTGGCCCGAGAGATCGCGCGGGATCTTCACGCTACGGACAGGACTTCGTCGCGCACGAGATGAAGACGAACGCTGGCGGGCGCAATCCTATCGAAGTAGAACGCATTCACAGCTTCAATGACGTTCCGGCGCAGCTCATCCCATGAATCAGCCTGGGTGAAGATGCTCTCCGTGAGGCACTCGGCGCAGTAACCGCCATCTGCCTCCTGTGCGACCTCAACACCAATTCGTCCATACGCTTCATCATAGCCGGGGCGAGCGCACATTTTCGCCGGATTACTCCCCTGAAGTCGGCATCGCACAAGCGAACCCATTCGCTCCGGCGGAAACGGACGGCGGCGCGCTGAATCGTGGCATTCTACGAAGGTCGCTACAACTCGGCGGATTCGTGCGCGCCGCAAGCTAGGGGCTCGTCAAACCCCCGTGCTTCACGGCCAGGCATGACGAAAGGGAGATTGGTATGGCATACGGAATCGGAGTGCTGCTGTCGCTCGCGGTGGCGGGCTTTGCGCGGTTGGTTGGATTCGATCGCGATCGCGCGTTTTACGCGACCGTGCTTATCGTCGTCGCCTCGTACTATGTCCTGTTTGCCTTGATGGGCGGCGGCGGGCAGGTTCTCGTCGCCGAATTGGTCGGGATGAGCGCGTTCGGCGCCGCTGCCGTGCTGGGATTCAAGGTGAGTCCATGGATCGTCGCAGCCGGGCTCGCCGGACACGGGGTTTTCGACGCATTCCACGGCAGGGTCATCGCGAATCCCGGCATGCCCCCGTGGTGGCCCGCCTTTTGCGGGTCGTACGACGTTTGTGCCGGCGGAATCCTGGCGTGGCTGCTGTGGCGCGAACGGAAAAGCTCGCGGCGCGATCACAGGGCGGCTAAGGCTGCGCGAGCGACGGACCAAGCCGCGCCGGCGTAGCCGATTGCTTTGCGGAAGCTATCGGGGCGTTTTCAGACTCGGTACGCTTCCGTCGTCTCACCCAATAGCCTAAGATAAATGATCATTGATCGTAGACCTTCTTCAGCAGGTCTTAAGGACGATGGAAGCATCCGCGGACAAACCTCTCCACCGATTACCCCACCAGTCGAGCCATTCGCTTCTTGCCAGATACCCGGCAGAATCGGTCGCGGTGCTCGTGAGCAACAAGGAACGGCGATTGTTAGCCAAGCCTAAACGCCGGCCGAGACTTTGGCTAAAACTAACGTCTTTGAATCGGATTAGCCGTAGTGCGCAAGGAAAAACCGACAGTAAGCATGATCTTTCCCGCCTACAACGTTACGCAGTTCATTGGGACTACTATAGATTCCGTCCTAGGGTGTATACCGCTTTCATCACTTCAGAGTCGTCCTAGGCAACTCTCACTATCAAGTTTGAACTACGTAGAACAACCTACTTAAGTACCAGAGGACTCTGGTACTTAAAGCATTGCGGAACTCTTGTGTGAGCCTTTCTTCCGAAGTAATATTTCTTCACATGCGATTTAGCATTCCGAACAGTTTTACTGTGTCTACTTTTGCTCAGCCTATCGTTACGGAGATAGATTCAAAGGGCACTCAGTATGTCCAGCAGTACTTGGACGGACTTCAAAGTAGGGGTCGAAGGCAAGCTCGAGCTCGTTAAGAAGGCTGCCGTCTATGGCGCATCCCGAATCGTCAACAAGCGTGTTGCGCGATCCGATGAGCGCATGATCGAGCTTGCCTCTCGGGAAGGCAAATCGGACAAGGTCTACCAAATCGTCATCGCTCCCACTGACCGCGTGCTTCGCGGAAACCTGAACGAGATCCGCCGCGATAACGCCAAGCGAGAGTCCCTCGAAGCCGAAGCCAAGCTCAACAAACAGGTCGCCGACGCCCAGGCCGCTGGAATCCTTCGCGGTAAGGTCATCCGGCGAGGCGGTTCCCGATGAAGCGCCTGAAACTAGCGTGGCGCACGCTGCTATTGATAGCCATCGTCGCAGCCAGCATCGCCGTTGATGCGTTCGCGCCCGATGAGCCAGACGAGCTGCCGCACATAACCGACTGAAATAAACCCGGCTCCCGGCCCAATTTCCTGCACCTAAAGCGAGGGTACGATTGACAAAGCAACCACGACGGATTAGCCTTGCCTCTCAGGCATTTTGGCTGCTGTTTGCTAAGACACTAGGCTTCGGATTCACTTTCCTTCTGCCGCTTCTGCTTGTACGCGTTCTCAGTCAAGACGTGCTCGGGCAGTACAGGCAAATATTCCTACTCGTCACGACGTCTGGATCCGTGCTATCGCTCGGCATGACGATGACTGCCTTCTACTTTTTCCCTCGAGAAAAGAACCGGCACCGCGAAATCGTAGCGAACATTGTTCTGTTTTACTTTTTCGCCGCGGCTGCTCCGATGCTGTTACTCCTCGTCCATCCACGCTCAATAGTTTGGTTCCTCGGTGAGGAATCACTTACCTGCTATGCACGAGCCACAGGTGTAGTGCTGTTCTTCTCTATATTCTCCTCACCGATCGAAATGATCGCGACAGCCTATCAGGATGTACAATCCTCAACTATCTTTATTGTGTGCGCCAGCTTGACAAAGACGGTACTCACGCTAACATTCGTGATACTAGCGCCGTCGCTTGAGGCCGTGATTGCCTCAGTCATCGTACAAGGAGTGCTGCAAACCGCGGTGCTGCTCTGGTATCTACAATCGCGATTTCCACGCTTTTGGACAACCTTCGATTGGAGATTGTTCAAGACACAATTCCGATATGCCCTACCGCTCGGGATCTCTGGTGTGTTGTGGATCGTGCAGCGCGACCTGCATGCCTTCTTCGTCTCCCGTGAATTTGGGTCCGCTGCATTCGCGGTTTACTCATATGGCTGCTTGCAAATACCCCTGCTGAACCTGGTGCGCGAATCGGTGAGCAGCGTCCTGATTTCTAAAACCAGCGAGTTCCAGCAGAACAACATGCGGTCCGAGATCGTCCAACTCAACGCACGCGCTATGCGAAAACTTGCACTTGTGTTTTGGCCGGCGATGTTTTTTCTGCTGGTCATGGCAGAGGAATTTATCGTTCTACTTTTTACGGAGCGATTTCGTGCAAGCGTCCCGATATTCCGCATCAACCTGCTTTTACTGCCGTTGATGATTCCGACGACCGATCCGATTGTTCGCGCCTTCGCCGAATACCGCTATTACGTTGCAAGAGTTCGTTTTGTTCAATTACTAATTTTGACTACTGCCCTTTACTTTGGTACCAGAATGTTTGGCATGGCTGGCGCAATTGGCTCGGTACTCGCGGTGACGGCGATTGAGCAAATTGTGGTTTGCTCGAAATCCATCCGCATTCTGGGGATCACCCGGGCTGACTGGCATTTTTTCAAAGGTACTTTGAACTGCGGGCTTGCGGCTTTGGGAGCGGCAGTATTTACTTACTTCATCCGCGAGTGGATGATAGGATCGTCGCCGGTTGTGTCTTTAATCTCGTGCGGCCTTACTTATGTCGCTATTTACGCGTCAATCCTTGTCACAGCTCGTTTTCTTGACGACGACGAGAAGTTGATGGCTGCCGCTGTCGTAACGAGAATCCGGCACGCGGTCCCACTCGCTTTTGACCAGCGATCCTGAAGTCCTAGGGGGGGCATTCAACTTGGGAGTTCGAAGCCTGTCGAATCAGATTCCAGTTGCTCGTCCACGGCCGCCGAGGCCCTCCGCGGCGAAGAAGTGGGTGGAATGCGTCGCGGCTGGTCACGCGTGGGGGTTCAGCAAGTATGCGCTAAAGGATACGAACCTTCAGATGATGGAAGCGACGGCGCATGAAGGGGGCCGGGGCCTCTGGGCCGAAGCCAACCCGCTACCAGCATGGGAATGGCGCAAGTCCGTTATCCGGTGGCCGAGAATGCTCGGTGACACAGCGCGCGCAGACCAACGTATCACTAAAAGAAAACTATGCCAGAAGCCGTTATCATGGTCGCTGTTCTATGCCTATGCTTTTGGGTGCTCGGATAGAGGTCTTTGTGGCGCAGATGCAGGCGCTTCGTTTCGGGGCAGCGGTCGCAGGTCGCGTGTTTGTATACGCTATACCGCTTTCGAGCGCACCTCTGCTATTGCGGTCTTTGGCGCTCTCATAATGATTTTCCTCGGGTTTTGTAAGCAGGGGACCTAAAAAGCGGCGAGTACTATTGATTCAACGTTAGTAGTTTGTTAAGTTTCGAAGCGGCGTAACTGCCTAATCGGAGGACAGCGGGGAGTTGGATGGTCAGATCCAATCCCCCGCCTAACCGAGAAAACGGCAATGGAGGTGCCGCGTTCATGGCTTCACCTGTTGTAGCATGCCCTAAATCCATACGGCCTTCCGTATCTCACGAGGTACTTAAGGCCGTGAAATGGTTCGGCGTACTCATGCTTGTGCTTGTAATTGGGCTACCAGTCACCATATACAGTCGCCTGACGGGTGATAAGACCCCGTGGGAACCGTACCGAGGGTGAAATAGTTTTCTCCTACGGGCACACCCGTCCACTCCTTCTTATCGTGTGCGTACCTTAACCGCCCCGGCGAGTAGATTAGGCCGGGGCTATTTTTATCGGGGCTTGAAACGGAAGAGCCGCAACTGAATCGTAAAATAAAGCTCGGCTGAAGACGATTCTCCCCGGCCTACGCGGGATCTCCGCTTGGCATCGGCTTGACGAGCAAGAGACGTAAGAAGGCGTCTCCGATGCGAACTTGAACGGGCGGAGTCGTCCACCGCGGCCGAATCTACAACACAGGCCTCAGCGCGAGTCGTGCATTGATATGAGGTCGGCGCCCTCACGATAACCGAACTGCAGGCGGAACTCCGCGCGACGTTAAACTGGCCTCGCAATCGAGTGCGGCCCACACGGCTCGATCGATCAGGTCCGAGAGAAACTCGGCGAGATCGATCCCAAGTTGAATTGGCGCTCATGAACGAGGGCGACCGAAAAACAAAACGTAGCCGTCAGCGTCCTTGAGTTCGAATCCACGCAAGCCATCATCAGTATCTTTCAGTGGTTCGGAAAACTCGACATTGCGCGAAGAGAACTCTGCCGCCAGCGCGTCCGGATCGGGGACATGGAGGTAGGCGTCCCAGCGGGCGATACCTTTTTTGACGTCTCGCGTGTAGTTCGGCACTGGATCGACGCCGACGTCCTTGAACATGATCATCGCAGCGCCGCGCCGGACAATGCCAAAGAAGATGTCGTCCGTTTCGGGCCCTTGAAACGTGATGTCGAACCCGAGACGGTCACGATAAAACGCGAGGGCGGCGGGGACATTGTTCACGATGAAGAGCGGCGCAATGCCGGAGATTTCGGGCTTAGTCATGTGACTTTCCACGCCGATTTTCCCAAACGTTTCCCACGACCTGCTAGTCTAGCGCCGGCGCTGCGTGATCTTTGACAGATAACTTCATAAGAGCCATTAAGGCGTGTTTGAGGATGTCTCCCGATCATCCAGTTTCTCGTAGATTGGCCGATCGAAGCCCGCATTTAGAACAAGGGCTCGGTGAATCTTTGCGAGTACTCTAGATCTATGCGCCAAACGGGTTCTGGCTGGGATGCCACGTACCGTCGGCCGTTCCGTAGGGACTGGCAACTACTACGATATAGCCGTCCGGATCCCGCATCCAGCACTCCCAATGATTCGGTCCGCCGTCACCATCGGGAGGGTTACGGTGTCGCGGGAGGACAATCTCGACGCCCATTTCAGTCGGAGCGCTTCATCACCGCATCAAAATCGTCAACCTCGAACCATAGCAAAACGCCGTTTCCATATGGCTTGTCATCACGATCGGCAATCGGGCCGTGATGGTGTTCTACTTCGAAGCTGTGCAACTGAAGAACAAGTTGGCCGTTGGAGACCAACTGTTCGTATGCGGAGCCCCCATGATTGCTTCGGCAGCCGAGCAGGCGCTGATACCAACGGCTGCTTGCTTCCACATCTGTAACGGCGATCAGAGGTTGAGGACGCATTCAATCAACGTACCAACTTCAAAGACCGGAATTGGGGCCAGAATCTGAGACGCTCTGGCCAGATAGAGGTACTGCGAAGTCGGAATCGCACAAGCGAACCCATTCGCTCTGGCGGAAACGGACGGCGGCGCGCTGAATCGTGGCATTCTACGAAGGTCGCTACAACTCGGCGTATGCGTGCCCGCCGCAAGGTAGGGGCTCGTCGAACTCCCGGTGGTTGACGGCCAGGCATGACGAAAGGGAGATTGGTATGGGATACGGAATCGGAGTCCTGCTGTCGCTCGCGGTGGCGGGCTTTGCGCGGTTGGTTGGATTCGATCGCGATCGTGCGTTTTACGCGACCGTGCTGATCGTCGTCGCCTCGTACTATGTCCTGTTTGCCGTGATGGGCGGCGGCGGGCAGGTTCTCGTCGCCGAATTGGTCGGGATGAGCGCGTTCGGCGCCGCTGCCGTGCTCGGATTCAAGCTGAGTCCATGGATCGTCGCAGCCGGGCTCGCCGGACACGGGGTTTTCGACTCCTTCCACGGCAGGGTCATCGCGAATCCCGGCATGCCCCCGTGGTGGCCGGCCTTTTGCGGGTCGTACGACGTTTGTGCCGGCGTGATCCTGGCGTGGCTGCTGTGGCGCGAACGGAAAAGCTTGCGGCGCGATCACACGGCGGCTAAGGCTGCGCGAGCGACGGACCAGGCCGCGCCGGCGTAGCCGATCGCTTTGCGGAAGCTATCAGGGCGTTTTCAGATTCCGTATGCTTCCGTCGTCGCACCCGATAGCCTAAGATAAATGATCATTGATCGTAGACTTTCTTCAGCAGGTCTCAAGGACGATGGAAGCATCCGCGGACAAACCGCTTCACCGATTACCCCACCATGTGGCCGTCATCGGTGCTGCCGGTGGTCTCGGTCAAGGTATTTTGCGGATTTGTCGGGCCGAGGGAATTGCCTTCACCGCAATCGTCCGCTCACGACCTGAGCGTATCGTCAATGTACCTCCGCGTTCTAAAGTGGCGGTGGTCACGTCTCTCGCGGACCGGGCTGCCCTCTCGAAGGCTTTTTCGGGTGCCACGTTGTGCTCACGGCGCTAGGAGTGACGCCAACGAGCAACGAAAGGTCAGCGATGCTGTCGGAGAATGCTGCCTAGGTGGAAGCCGCCATGTTAGCCGCCGGAGTTGACCGCATCATCATCATCAACACGCTGCTTGTCTCTCTACCGGGAAAGCCCGCCAGTCGAGCCATTCGCTTCTTCTCCTGGATGCCCGGCAGAATCGGTCGCGGTGCTCGTGAGCAACAAGCAGTCGTTGATGCCCTCGGGAAAGGGGCCTTTTCAGCGGTTCGGTGGACACTGGCGCGTGCCGGACTTAACTCCCGCGGTAAGCACGAGGCTCCGGTAGCCGCAGTGGATTGGCCTGGTGCTCCGAACTCCTGGATGCCAGTCTCGTATGATGCAATGGCGCGATGGATGATCGAGGAAGCCGCGGCCAACCAATTTGTCAAGGCGGCACCGCTTGTCTCGCGGTGTCGCTGAGCAATTGACTACTCCCGAGTAACGCCGCGGGGTTCTGGAATCCACGTGAGCGTATCGTCGCCAAACCGGAAATCGGCCGATCAGTATCGTGAAGCTGAACAATCGATCGGAGGCGCCCGTGGCGGGCGGAAATCCGGGCAGCAGATTAGTGCTGATTCCGGGCACTTTCGATAGGGGCGACTTGGAGGAAGTGGCAAAACGCCGTGCTATGGGAGTGGTACCGTTTTTCTTCTGCAATGAACAACTTGCAACAAGGAACGGCGATTGTTAGCCAAGTGCGTTGGCACTGACCGAGAGATCACTGATCCCGGAGCCGTGGCTGAAAAGGCCACTTCGTTCAAGTAGGATGGGAGTTCTCTGCTGGTTCCATTGCATCCTCGTCTGCCAACCGCCGTACGCAACTGCTCAGCCCAAAAACTTTCAGCGAAGTGGCGTGTTGTGCTCTCAACTGTCTGAGCCTGAGTGGCAAATAGCGATTCCCCGCTCCGACAGCTGCTTGAGCAAAGTCGCGACGGCGGGCGATATGTCACCGTGTCCGGGTACGACAACTGCCCATCTCAGATTCTCGCGGAACTCCCGAGTTACTATGCTCCATCGATCGAGCGCAGGCGGTGTCGTCGCGCCGATTTGAATCACGGCCCAGTGTCGAACCAGGGCGAGCGCATCCTCTCGGCCTGGCAGCGGTCCGCGTACGATGAAATGGTTGTTTCCATGCACAAGAATGCCGACCATCATGCCTCGTGGCGCGTATCTTGGACCGGATTACCGACCGCGAAATGGTAGACCACCTGCCCTTGCTCAGGGGCCAGGTTGAGATAGTCGTGCACTGAGTCATCGTAAAAGGCGCCGATTCCGGTAGCTCCAAGTCCAAGTGCTTCCGCCCCGACATAGAGCCGCTGTCCGATGGCCCCCGCTTCGAAATGCACGTAGCGATAACCGCGGTCTCCGTGCGCGCGAGCCGCACGTTCGATGTCGGCGACCATCGAGAAAGCCACGCATGCGTTGCCTGCGAGATCCTGTCCGAGGCTCAGGCCAGCAGCCTGAATTCGCTGGTCGCCACTCCTGACCAGCTCCAGTTCCATGTCCCTCTCCCAAAACCTGTACACGCCGGGACGCAGGCCGTCAACGCGATGAGAATACAGATAAAGCTGGATGAAACGCGCAGTGGCGAAATCCGCCGAGAATGGTTCCGCGGCCGCCGCAAGCAGCGCCGAAAGCTGCTCCAGCGACATCGATTGCCGACCGCCTACGAAATCCAGCGCTGAACGCCGCATTCGGGCTACCTCGCCAAAGGGCCGCCTGGTGGAAGCAGGCGGCGGCAGCTTAATCTCACCCGAGCCGGTGGAGGCGGGCTCGCCAGCCGCGATGCCCTGGAACCCAACGCTGCTGACCTTTGTGGCGCGGTGGAACTCGTCGATTCGCGGGTACGCCACATCGTTCGGCGAGAGCTGGTTCGCACGTCCTCCGTACCAAACCGGCTCTGCCGCCCGCGGTTCACGTACGGGGAGACACCGGCCGCTCAGTGTCACGATGAGCATCGGCCACTCGTCCGCGTGCAGGCGACAGGACTGCGCGATTTCGTCGTCGGGGAAGTGCGCGACTGCAATGCTGCCGCATCCAATCGCGCGAGCGGCGAGCGCAAGAGCCTGCCATGCATGCCCCATATCATGCAAACAGTATCGATAGGCGCGGTCTCCGTACTTCCACGCTTCACGTGACGCGATGCTGGTCAGGACAAATACGACAGGCGCTCCGGCGCCGCTCCACTTCCATTCCAGGCGGCCCAGAGCACGCTGCTCGGCCACGTGCGCAGACGGCCGGTAATGATACAGTCCGTCCGGCCAATCTTTCAGGCCCTGAGCGATGAAATGGAACTCCGTGGGATGCAGATTGCCGGAGGATGGGTTCACGCGCAATGCGTACCGGTATCCGGTGGACGGAACGCGTCTGGAGGCGCTAATCGCAGCGGAATAGAAGAGCAGCTGTGAAAGAAGCGCCGGGCCGTCAACTGCAGGCGTACTGCCGTATACCGAACCAAGGACTTCGAGCGCAGGCGTTTTCGGAGCCGGCGGATCTGCCGGCAAGTCGAGCACCGGCACGCCTTCGTAGTGCCGAAATGGATCGGGCATGTTCGCCCAGTCGAGAGCGTGCGATGCCTGCCTCAGCGAGGCCACGCTGTGCTTCGTCATCTCGTGGTATTCGCGCCACCTCATAGCCGACAGGCGCCCCGGTCCCGATCGCGGGCGGGCATTGCTGCCCGATGGTAACATCGAGAACTTTTGGGCTGCCTTCGGGACGTTAGACTGGAACGATGTTCCGGAAACCGGCGGCTTTCGCCACCCTGGGCGTGGTTTTTCTTATTGCCTGCGGTTCTCAGCAAATGAAACCTGTCGAGGACCTCTCCGGCACGCGAGACGCGGCGGGCTTTACGCTCACGTCACTGAAAGGGACGCGGGACGGCGATCGTGTCGCAGTACAGGCAGTGTATGGCGACGGCTCGCGAAGCCTGACGGTGCACCTGCGGTTGAAACTGACACCTCAGGCAAAGCTTGAACGCGGAACCTGGGCCGGGCTCGCCGGTGAAGGCAGCGTGCAGGAACGCTCGGTCACATTCTTAGGAGGCCAGTCCGGGCCGCCCAGCATCGGCGGACGTTTCGACCTGATCGGCTCAGGGGACAAGGCAATGTACCGCGTCACTATTCCATTGCAGCCCTTGAAGGACGTACTCTGATCGGCGCTCCGCCGCAGGTCAGTTCACGCTAGCTTCCAACTTACGACTCGCCGAGGAAAGCAGGCGGCGCGCCGGGTTTTCCCCCGCATTCTCTTGATGTGGTATGACGTCATACCAGACATATGCGGCCGGAGTCCATCGGTCATTACAAGATCACCGGCGAATTGGGAGCGGGTGCAATGGGCGAGGTCTATCGCGCCGTTGATACCAAGCTTGGACGTGATGTAGCGATCAAAATTCTTCCGGACAGTTTTGCGCGCGATCCGGAACGCGTCGCCCGATTTGCTCGCGAAGCTCGTGCTCTGGCCTCGTTAAACCATCCCAATATCGCGGCGATTTACGCGGTAGAGGATCGTGCCCTGGTTATGGAAGTAGTCGAGGGTTGCACACTTGATAAACGCATCGCACGGGAGCGGCTCTCTTTCGAGGATGCGATGGCAATCGCAAAACAGATCGGGGATGCTTTGGAGGCTGCTCATGCCAGAGGCATCGTTCATCGGGACCTTAAGCCGGCAAACGTTAAGGTCACTTCCCAAGGCACCGTTAAGGTTCTGGATTTTGGTCTGGCCAGCGTTGTTGGCGGCCCCTCGGAACGTACGGAAGATCAAGCAACGCTGACCGATGCCGGTACGCAGTTAGGGAGGGTGCTGGGTACCCCAGCGTACATGGCGCCCGAGCAGGCGCGAGGCCAGGCTGTCGACAAGCGAGTAGACATTTGGGCGTTCGGTGTCACGCTCTATGAATTGCTGACTGGGCGAAAACCATTTTGGGGCAACTCGACGTCAGAAACGTTCGCAAGCATACTGACAGCAGAGCCGAGTTGGGATGACGTACCACCAAGTGTTGTACGACTGATCAGGCGCTGTCTCGAGAAGAATCCGGCCCGGCGACTTCGCGACATCGGCGACGTGTGGTTATTGCTGGAGGAGCCGGGCGCCTCGTCCGGATCAACTCGTCCTGCTTCCAGCCTTCCGTGGAAAATTGCAGCGGCACTCCTGGCAATCGCTCTCCTGCTCGCTTCTTATTTCATCCCTCGACGTGGTGCAACCGCAGACCGGAGACCTGCTCTCGAGGTTGCTCTCGATTTGGGCGCCGACACTGACTCGTTCAACATCGGTCCTGACGCCATTCTTTCACCAAATGCGACCCGTCTGGTGTTCATCGCCAAGGGCGCCGATGGTATCCGGCGAATGCACAAACGCCTGGTAGCGGAATTCAGGGGGCAGCAGTTGGCCGGGACGGAAGGAGCTTACGGGCCGTTCTTTTCGCCCGATGGCGAGTGGGTAGGTTTTTTCGCAGCAGGCAAACTTAAGAAGGTTCGCTGGGATGGAGGTGAACCGATCTCGTTGTGCGATGCTCCTGCTGGCCGCGGAGGAACATGGGCCGACAAGGACACGATCATCGCAGCTCTCGACTCGCAAAGCGGTCTGTCGCGCATCTCTTCCTCGGGTGGGAAACCGACTGTGCTGACCAAAAGGTCTGCCGGGGAGAACAGCCATCGGTGGCCCTTTGCTCTGCCAAATGGGAAAGCCGCCCTCTTTAATCTCAATACCACATTTGGGAACTTCGACGACGCAGATATAGCCGTTGTTTCTCTGTCCGATGGCGCCAGAAGAATTGTGGTCAGGAATGCTGGGATGAACCCACAATATGCCCACAGCGGTCACATCGTATACGTGAGGAACGGAATCCTGATGGCTGCGGCTTTCGACCCTGTCCGGATAGAAACGAGTTATGCTCCCACGGCTGTCATGGACGAAGTCGCGAGTAATCAGGTCTATGGTTTCGCCCAGTTCTCCGTTGCAGGCGACAACCTGTTATTTCGCAAGGGCAGGACAGAAGGACTCAGGACGATTCAATGGCTGAACGCGGACGGCAGCACGGAGCCTTTGCTTCCTCAACCGGCTCTTTATCAATTTCCGCGGTTTTCGCCTGACTGACGGCGGCTGGCGGTAGTCATCACTGAAGGCTCGAACTCAATCATCTGGATCTATGACTGGAAACGCGGCAGCAGATCGCGTCTCTCGTCCGGCACTGGAGTAAGCACCTCGCCCGTATGGACACCGGACGGGCGGCATCTGGTGTTTCAGTCGCCTGGAGGTATGTTCTGGACGCGAGTGGATGGTACCGGAGAGCCAGCACCACTTACGGAGGGCGGCGTGCTGCAGTTCCCGACCTCGTTCTCACCGGATGGCAAGCGCCTGGTCTATGCGGAAGCGAACCCCGGCGCTGGGGCTAGTCTACGTACAGTCGAGGTTTCGGAGCGGGAGGGTAAGTTATATGCGAACCAGTCCGAGTTGTTGACTCGACTTCCATCTGTGAACGCGTTTGCCACCTTCTCGCGGGATGGACAATGGCTTGCTTATGCCTCCCCCGATTCAGGCATTTACGAGGTCTATGTTCGGCGATACCCTGACAACGGCTCGCAGTCACAGGTTTCAACAGGCGGCGGGACTATGCCCGTGTGGAATTCAAAAGCGAATCAGCTCTTCTACCGGACGGAAGATGACCGGATCATGGTGGTTGATTACAAGGTCGTTAATGGATCTTTCGTCCCTGATAAAGCGAGGGAATGGGTCCCTAACCGACTCGCGAACCTGGGGCTCACTCCCAATCTCGACATTTTCGAGAACGGAAGGCGCTTTGCAGTGCTGATGTCGACCGCGGGTTCTGATCCGCCCGAGGCACGCCGCTATGAAACCTTTGTAGTCAACTTCGTCGATGAACTTCGGCGCCGAGCATACGGAAGATAGCGTTCGTCTACGCTCCGGGATGACCGGTCACGTTTCGGTTCGCGGAGGGTTTTGGAAGGAAGCCTTGGACCTTGGATAGAAGAGCGGTATTGCGCCTCTCGATACCGGTTCCGCGGAAGAGGCTGCACTCTTGCCAGTCGCAGTCGAGGTACAGCTTCGGGATTGCCATCCGCAGATCGATACTACACAACTCGCGTGATCTTAACCGTTTGCCGTTACTTGCCTTGACCCACTTCTCCGGCATTCGATAAACTGAGGTACAAATTTTCTGCTGATTTAGAAAGACCGTCGGGACGCGCTCGCGTGTCCGCCGTCGAGAATTTGTGTTCCTTTTCCTGGACGGACCCACATCACTTTAGGCCTATCAAATTAAGCAATGAATTCCACAAAGATAGCCAGCGTTCTTCTGCTTTGCGGCTGCAGCTTTGCAATGCAAGCGCAGAATCCTGAACTACCGATGGCGACGAGGAGCAACCGGGAGGCCCCTGCTGGTAATCTCGCCTCATCTGTCGCCGCAACCTTACCGGCACGCGCACATGCCCCGGGCGCTGTCACTCTTGTAGGTATCGTGCACGCTTATGCGGGTAACGGGCCGGCCAGTCTCGTCAGCAATGCCATCCCCTTCAAACCGGGAGTACTGCTGAATTCCCGCAACGTGCGAGTTCTCGATGGTACGGCTGAGGTCCCGCTCGGCACACAAGTGCTTTCGACCTGGCCGCAGGACGGCTCCGTGCGGTCGCTTCTGGTCCAGTTCAGCTCGCCTGTGGCAAGGAACTACACGATTGAGATCGGCAGTCCGCGAACGACAGCGGACACGGCAATCCTGCCCGTGACATGGGATTTGCCGCAGCGGATTCTCACGCTTCCGGCGGACTATCTGAGCGACTCTCTGATCCTCTGGGAACAGAAGCCATTGGGCCAGTCGGGCTTCCCGGCCTGGGATACGAAACAGACAAGCTTTTACCCGCTCATCGAGACAGTGGGGACTTCGCCGTGTGCCCGCGATGACCAGGAGTACGATGCGATCACGACGACGTATCAGTTGTACGCACGTACGGGCGATCTCAAGTACCTGGTCAATGCACGTCGTTGGGCGCTCCATCACCGCCGCGATCAAATCTACCTGAGTGGTACAAATATCGGTCACCCTCAGTGTTCGGACGGACACCTTAACAACACCCGGTATACATTCCCGCAGGGGCTTGTACAGGACTACTTCATGTTCGGCGATGAGGAGGCAAAACGTGTCTCAGGCGTTATCGTCGACAACTTCTATATGAATTCGCGTTGGGAAGGGTGGTGGTACAAGGCTCCAAATTCGCGTGGGTTCTGGACAGAAGATGAGGCGGCATTCGCGCTGATCGGCATCATGGCTCACTACGAAGCCACGAACGATGTCAGCTATCTGGAATTTGCGCGCGCCAGTGTGTCGAGTCTTCACCGCATGCAGATGGAGAGCGGACGCGGGGCTTGGGTTCACAATCTGTCCGACCACGATCCGGCGGAAGGTTGCCTGACGACGGAGTCGGGCAGTTCTCCGTGGATGTCAGGTCTGTTGTTGGAAGGTTTGATCAAGTATCACAAGTTGACGGGAGATGCGATGGCGCGCGAATCCGTCCTGATGGCAGTGGATGATCTTCGAACGCGCTACGTTGCAACGGCGGGCCCGTATGCCAACCGATCGTTCATCTATCTCGGCTGTTCAAATTACCGGGACGGCACTCCCGATCTGGACAATCTGATTGCACACGCATTCGGGTACGCGTACCGATTGACGAGGGATACGGCTTATAAGGACTTTGGAACGGCAATCTTCAACACCAGTGTCGCGGATGGCCGCACCAGCACTCACAAAAGTATGACCAGCAGTTCCGGTCGAGCGGCCACTTCCCGGCATACGTATTCGGGACCGATACGCAGCGGTCGGGCGATACGACACAGTCGACGGTGGGAGTGACATCGCCAGCGAACCACCAACTCGTATCCGGGAAGGCGGTCATGCCAACTGCGCGGGCGGACGCCACCGCGGCGCCGCTTACCGGGTCACTGAATGCTATGACGCTACCGAGCGGAACGAATACGAAAGCGATCCTCGCGGGAGCCTGCGCGGTGTCCAGCACCGGTGGGAAGCCGACAACTAGTATCCCGGTTCTGATGACCACCCTGAAGGAACGCTGGCAGGAGGCGTGGCTCGCCTCACCCGCGGTGGCGGATGTCGACGGCGACGGCGTTAATGAGATCATCATCCCGCGCGGCAACCGGGTGGTGGTGTGGAGACCGGATGGCAGCATCAAGTGGGGCGTGGATGCAGGGACGGGACGAATCTGGGCCTCTCCGGTGGTGGCGAACTTCATCGGTGACGCCAAACTCGAGGTGGTGGTGGCCACCCGATCCCAGATCTACATGTTCACCGCAGACGGACGCTTGGCTCCAGGTTTTCCCGTGACCTGGCGCGATGAGATCCGTAGCGTTGCGGCGGGTGACCTGAACGGCGACGGAAAGCCGGAGATCGTCGCCGTAACCACCAACGCACTCGCGGCCAACGGTCAGAAGGATATAATCCTGGCCATTTCGGCGAATGGCACGAAACTGCCTGGCTGGCCGCCCAACACCACCGGGACTTCCGGCTGCGACAACAAATGCTTTGTCACTGGGGGCTATGATCAGAACGTCGCAATCGGTCCCCTCGACAGCGACACCAGGATGGACGTTTTCGTCGGGCAGGACAACGCCTACATGTCCTGGCATCACGGCACTGGGGTGGCATTCCCCGCGAGCGCGCTCTTTCCGGGCCGCAAGACGGTCCTGGGGCTCCGGTTCTTCCTTGACTATGCGCTGGCGAAGCAAGGTTGGTCTGCGAACGAGGCGGTGGACCTGCAGGCGCACATGACCAACACCGCGCCCGCCATTGCGGACATCGACGGCAACGGCGTCAACGAGCTTGTGTTCGTCTCGTCGGTGCAGAACGCCGCGCAGACAAACCGGCTGAAAGGTGTAGCGCTCTGGGCGATCAATAAGGACGGCACTCGCCCCGCCGCCTGGCAGACGCCCTTTCACGTGCCAACGTACCTGTCAGGATTGTCGGATCTCGGCGCGACGAACATCGTGGCTGCCACCAACCAGGTTTCCATTGCAGATTTCAGCGCCACCATCCCGGGCCTGGATATGGTGTTCGCGGGATTCGATGGAAAGATCCACCTGGTAGGCGCGGACCGGCGTGAGCGGTGGAGTTACCAGTACACTACGCGGAGAGACGTGCTCACCGGCGGCGTCGCGATTGCGGACCTGTCCGGCGACGGCATTCCCGAGGTGGTCTTCACCAGCTATTCGACCGTTGTCGGCTTGTCTCACCTGTTCATCCTGAACTCGACCGGAGTTCTGCAAGCCAAGGTGCCTCTGCCCGGCCGTGGCGCGATGCCCGTTCCCACCATTGCCGATGTTAACCGCGATGGGACGCTGGACATCGTGGTGAGCCTCAAGAACGGCGAAGACGGCGTCCGGAGTGCGCTCGTGTACCGAGTCCCCGGCTCGTCGACCAACTGCCTGCCGTGGCCGACAGGGCGGGGTAATTATCTGCGCAACGGTTATTTCAAGGCCAAATAGGGATTGACCGTGGGAGTCTCAGGGACAGCTTGAACCGAACTTCGGGCGCCGAAACACTTCCACGATCGGCGCCATGGATTCGTATCGGGGATAAAGATACTGGCGCCGGTCATGTGAGGGTAATTGCCATAGAGGCCCTTTCTGATCACTGGTAATCGCGAGCCAAAATCGCCATCCTGGATCCGCCATCAGGTTCGCGCCGGAAGGACTAAGGTATGCGAAAAGGGTTTACACGGAAACCGCAAAGCGACGAGCCCGCGACGCCAAGTAAGAACTACATAACGCCAAGCGGCCTGCAGCGCCTCAAAGATGAGCACCGGTTTCTGCTTACCAGGGAACGCCCGGCCGTGACGGAGGTGGTGGCGTGGGCCGCGAGCAACGGCGATCGCAGTGAAAACGCCGACTATCAGTACGGCAAACGACGACTGCGCCAGATCGATGGGCGGATTCGGTTTCTCGCTAAGCGGATCGAAGCCGCGGAAGTGGTTGACCCCGAGAGGCCGAGAACAGGGCAGGCGGCGACGAAGGCATTCTTCGGAGCGACCGTGCGTTATGCCAATGCCGAGGGAACGGAGCGAGTGGTCAGCATCGTGGGCACCGACGAGGTCGATCTCGACCGAAACCACATCAGTTGGGTGTCGCCTCTGGGGCGCGCGTTGCTGAAGTCAGCCGCGGGCGATCGCGTAGTTCTCCAAGCGCCGGGCGGTACAACATATCTGACGGTGCTGGAAGTGTCTTACCAGCGCATATCCGTGGAACCGTTCCGTGAACCACTTGGAGCCGAGTCCTCGGCGAAGGGCCTGCCTCTCCGAGACACTCCGACTGACAAAAGTTAGCGCTGTCTATCGGCCGCTCCTTCCAGTGAGGGCCTCGGGCAAGGGCGGTTATTCGGTTTCTGGGAAGCCGGCTGCAGATAGAGCTTAAAAACGTGACCCCAGAATCAAAAATACAGTTTCGCGCCAAGCTGGATGATGCGCGTGGCTACGCCTTGTACGCCGCCACCGACCGCGCCGAAGGTTCGGGATTGGCGTCCGCGGTCAACGGACCCCGGTTCGGGATTGAAATGCCGGAACAGGTTGAAGAACTCAGAGCGTAATTCCAACCTCTTTTGTTCACCCAGCCCGAAGGATTTATCGATCGCGAAGTCCGTGTTGACTAACCCCGGTAAACGGATGGCGCCGGTTCGGGCGGAGGTTCCGAATGCTCCCCATTGCGCGAGCGCAAACGCGTCCGTGTTAAACCATCGCTGCCACGTCCGCTGATCCGGACCCAGATTGGGTTCCTGTCCAAGGACCACGTCTGCGCGGGAGCCCTGTCCGGTACCTGTCGTATCGCGGCCATCCACGATCCCGGCCGGGAAACCGCTCATCGCAGTGATGATCCCGCTAAACCGCCAGCCACCCGTTAGCATGCGCGACCAACCGCTGGCGCTGAGGGCCGGCGGCTCGTACATCACCGTTTGAACGAAGCGCTGGGTGACATCGAAACCCGCGAGAGAATGCTCATTCTTGAGGTTGTAATAGTCCTGCGGCGAACCTATAAACGATCCGTTTCCGATCAAGCCTCCCTGATCGTGGGGACCGGACATCGCCTTCGACCACGTATACGCCGTCAGGATGGTTACGCCCCTGGCCATACGGCGCTCCAGTTTCATCTGCAGCCCGTGATAATTCGAATTTCCAATCGACTTAACCGCGGATACGGCCCTTTGAAAGAGCTGATTCGGCCGCCGGGCATTGATGCTTGCCAAGCCCGGAGTTCTCGGATCCACGAGTTCGATAGGACGGTTCAGCGCAAGAGCGCCGGGATCGAATGCGATCGAGAGGCGTGTGCCTTTCGATCCGACATAGCCGGCATCCCAAACCAGATCCCATGGCAGCTTCTTTTGGATCGTGAAGTTCCACTGCTGGATGTACGCGTCGCGCATTTCAGGATCGATGCTGGTGGCGTTGTCGAACGTGGGAACGGGAGCCTGCACCGAAACAAAAGGATTCGACCAGAGGACGTCCGGCGCGCGACCCTGCGTGCCATCGACAGTAGATCCCGCGGTCGCCTGCGCGCCTTCCACCATGGTGGCGTTTGCGTTCGGGTGTTCCTGCTGATAATAAATTCCGTAACCGCCCCGGATTACGAAGTCCCTGAGGAAAGACGGGCGCCAGGCGAATCCAAAGCGCGGACCGAAATTGTTGCCGTCCGCGGAGAGGAGACTGGGGCCGTACGGCGAATTCTGGGGAGTTATGTAGTCAGTAACGGCGAAGCCATTCTGGCCGATATTGATAATCTTGTTGTCGAACTGCTGCCAGCGCGGGAAGTAATCGTATCGAAGACCCGCCGTTATCGTGAGGTTTTGCGTTGCTCTCCATTCGTCATTCACGTAGTACGACTGCCACAACGAACTCATATCAATCAGGGTAGGCACCGGATTGATGGTTGCGCTGGTGAGATACCCGAGCAGAAAATCCGCCATGCCGCTCCCGGTGTAAATTCCATCGAAGCGATAAAGACCACGCGGGTCACGCGCCTGTTCCTTGGTGTAGAAGCGCTTGTCGAACTCGAAGCCGAACTTCAACAAGTGGCGTCCGCGCTGCCAGGAGAGCCCGTCCGATATCTGCCAAACCTCGTAACCACGGTCACGCGGGCCGATCTGCTGCTGAAGATCGAAAACGCTGAATCCGCCTTCGGAGCCTCCGATCTGGGTCCGCGGCGGACCATAGTCCTGAGGCCGCCGCGAAGTCAAAGGAATGTTGAGCTTTCCCGCGATGTCAAAGGCCGGATCATTGGTGGTGCCGAATCGCTCGTATTCTTTAACGAAGTTCCAGCCGACCCGGAATTGGTTCACGATCTGCGGACTGAAGGTTCTCGTATAAGTTGTCGCGACGCCCTGCGTTCTCGCCAGATTGTTCCGTTCGTCGTGTCCCCAGTACGGCGTCCCGTTTTCCAGAGTGTCATTGAAGAAATAGCGCCCGCTGACTGTATCTCGCGAGGAGAAGTTGTGATCGATGCGCGCCGTGTAGTTGTCCTGCTTGGATACGGGACTTTGCGGCGTGTTGACGTAGTTGAAGACTCCGTTTTGTGTGTTCGGAAGCGGAGTCGCATCCAGAATCGCTTGCGCTTGAGGACTGATGAAGGATCTCGGTATGACGTTGTTCACGATTCCGACATTGTTGACGTCTCGAAGCACGATAGGCTGGCCTGTCTGCGCGTTGAGCAGACCGCGGAGATCGCCGTTGCGCTGCGCCTCAGTGGGGACAATGCGGAAACCGGCAACGGCGCCTGCAGCCTGGCGGCCGCTTTCCCAATTGAAGAAGAAGAACGTCTTATCGCGGCCTTCGTAGAGCTTGGGCAGTGAGACCGGTCCGCCGATGTTGCCGCCGAACTGATTCCGGTTCAAGCGCGGCGCCTTGAGGTCCTGTTGGCCGATCGCGTTATAAGCCGACGTCAAGGCGTCGTTACGATTGAACTCCCAAAGAGTTCCATGGAACCTGTTCGTGCCGCTCTTGGTGATGAGGCTGATCTGCCCTCCCGGGGCTGCGCCGCTCTCGGCGGAATAGCTGCTGGTTTCCACTTTGAACTCGGCCAGGGAATCTACCGACGGCGCGAACGCATACGTGAAAGCGTCACCATCCATGGATTCGACACCGTCGATGAAGTAACGATTTCCCGTGTCGCGGATTCCATTCGCCTGCATGCCGGTCGATCCGAAGGGGGAGTCACCTTGACCGATGGATCCGCGCCCACGGCGAACGGTGATTGAACCGGGCGTTCCCGGCTGTACTCCGGGAATCAACTGGGCGAGCTGAATGAAGTTGCGTCCGTTCAAAGGCAGGTCGACGATTTTCTGCGCATCGAGGACGGCTCCGACGGTGGCGTTTTCGGTCTGGAGCGATGTGACAGCAGCCTGGACCTCCACCGTCTGGGCGGCATCCCCGACCTCCAATTGAAAATCGACACGGAGAGTCTGGCCGACCTGCAGGGCAGCGTTTTCCACAGCCTTCAGCCGGAATCCTCTAGCGTTGGACGTGATCCGATAATCGCCGGCGCTCAGGAAGGGCAGCGTATAGTTCCCGCTGCTATCTGTCCTGGTGTTGCGAGTGGCGTTCGTGCTGACACTCGTAATGGTGATCGCGGCGTCGGGCACCACCGAACCCGAGGCATCGGTGACGGTCCCGACGATACTTCCCGCGATTTGTTGAGCCTGGACCAGCGCCGCGGACAGAGCGGCGAGAAGCAGGAGAAAACGTGTCAGACGCATAATGTTTCTCGGTAAACCTTGGACCCGTGCGTGACCGGCGAGGAGCCCAGATTATCGTTAGTATTGCGCCGGGCGCCTCCAGCGGCAAGTTAACCGTCGTATAATACGGTTTTTAACGTCCCAAAAATCCAATGTTTTCAGCCGGTTTCCGCGACCATGGATACAGTTGAGGAGATCCCGTCAAAACAAGAGCGGTTAGGTCAGGTGGACCGTATTCTCCGCAGCCCCGGATTCCACAATTCCGAGATATTGCGGGACTTGCTTGCCCATCTCGCCCAGCGGTCGATGGAAGAACCCGCGCGGTCGGTGAAGGAGTACGAAATTGCGGTTGATGCGTTGCGGCGGGGACCGGATTTCGATCCCAGGGTCGATTCCAGCGTCCGCGTTCACTCGGCCCGTCTGCGGACTAAATTAGCGGAATACTACCAAGGCGACGGGGCCACCGAGCCGGTAGAGGTCTTCCTCCCCAAAGGGACCTACCTGCTTTCGTACCGGTATCGCTCCTTACCTCGTGCTACAGCGCCGGTCCCGCAGGCCGCTGCGGCTTCGGCGGTGGAAGCGGCTTTGTTATCCAGGCGACCATGGTTGGCGTGGGCGCTTGCGGCCTTCGGCCTCGCCGCAACCCTGTCAGGCCTTTGGAAGTGGTATGACCGTCCCGCATCCCCGCCGTCCACCGTGCGGAAGTTCTGGGCGGCATTCGATTCGAGGCCGCTCGAGACGATGGTGGTTTTCTCGAATCCCCGGTTTGTGGGCAGCGCGTCCGGTGGATTACGGTACGCTACGCCCGGTTCGGCTCCATCTCCAGAGGAAGTAAACGACCGGTACACGGGGATCGGCGAAGCGATGGCTCTTCACGAGCTGACGCGCTTGTTCGATCAGCTCCGCATAACGTTTCGAGCAAAACGAAGCTCGTTGATCGCCTGGGATGAGGCGCGCAGCCGGAATCTAATCTTTGTTGGCGGACCGGAAGTGAATGACTCCCAAATGCAACTGCCGAGTTTGGAGCAGTTCGGATTCAAGTCGATCGAGGAGCAACCCTCAGCCGGGTTCGGCGGAGTGGTGAATCTTCATCCCGAGTCAGGGGAGGAGCATTATTATTTCAACTCAGGTCCACCGTACACGATGGATTATGCCGTGATTGGGGTAGTGCCTGCACTCACTCCCGGGCGCCGCGCCCTGATTCTGGCGGGTCGCACGACGTTCGGCAGCCAGGGAGCTACGGAGTTTCTGCTAGATGAGAACAGCGTCTCTGCGCTGCTCCACCGGCTGGGGGCTGGCGATAACGAAAAGCTTCCTTTCTTTGAGGCGCTCCTGCGGGTGAAGATCAGTGGCGGTGTGCCGGTTCGGCCAGAGTTAGTTCTGCTGAAACAGCGGAAATAGCGATGTGATTACGTCTTTGGCTCATCCACGGCGCCATATGCTGAATATTCCCTGCCTGGAGCGGATGATCGGAGCGCGAGGCGCGGAGGAGACCTCCGGCCAGTTGGACGTAAGTCGTGCAGCATATTTCTTCATGAGGAGATCGGATTGACCATCAATCGCCGAATGTTTTGTGGGGCGCTTGCTCAGTTGCCGGCAGTTCCGGCTCTTGCCGCAACGGCGTGGAAGGCGGGGGCAGCGAGGGTTTGTATCACGCCGCGCACTTCGCTGCCGATGGCGGGATTCGCAGACCGCAAATATCCATCGCAGGGAGTCGGCCTCGATCTTTACACGAGAGCCCTGGCGCTCGAGGACGCGCAGGGGAAGCGCTCGGTGCTGATCACACTCGATCTCGTCGGCTGTCCTGCGACCCTGTTTCAGGCGATCGCACATCGCATGTCGGAGCAGCACGGGATTGCGCGGGACAGGGTGATCGTAAATTCGTCCCACACGCATTCCGGCCCGGTGGTGAGCACGACAGCCGAGCAATACGCGCCGGAGCAGCGAGGGCCACTTACGGCATACGCGCGGGAAGTGGAGGACAATGTCATCGCGGCGGCCGCCGGCGCGCTGAAGAACATGCGGCCCGCGCGACTGAGCTACTCCCAGACGTAGCCGCCATTTCTCACGAGAGGTGATATGAGGGACCGGAGGGCAGGAGAAATGTCGGGGCGGCTACAAAGATCGAGTGAACGAAAGAATGCGCAGTGGTTTGGCCGGGGTAGCGGGGGCCATTGCGCGGCACGCGAGCGCGTCATTGAGAATTAATGGCCCGTGGAGGCGCACTTGTCCGAAGCCTTCGGTTCGGCTGATGGGTCTTCAGAAATCAGAGTTCAAGTAATGCTGCACTAACAGCGCAGATTTGACCAGACCTGCTGATACACGCTCCGCCACGGATAGCTGGATGCCATCGATACCCAGACCTTGCGCACCGAGATCCGCACCTGTGCGCCGATCTTCAGCAGCTTTGTGCGAATCGTGGACACTTGGTCTTGGGCCAGCTCGATTGCCTTTAATCCGAGCCGCCGCAGCCCGCTGACCAGCACATACGCCATTACCGAAAAGTAAAGGCGCAATTGATTGGCACGCATCGTTTCCGCGCTCACCCGATCGGCGAACAAACTGAATTGCTCTTTGATCCGGTTCTCCATATCGCCGCGTGCACAGTACAGTTCTTCATACAACCCCTGTGCCGCCCATCGCTCGTTACTCAGCGATGTTACGACGAAGCGCGGGTTCTCCTTGCCATCGATATGCTCGGCTTTGGCCACCACGCGTCGCTGCCGGCTCCAGCCGCGGTTTTTTGCCTTCCGCGTCTGATACCCGAACTCAGCGAACACTCGCGCCGCCTTGCCCGTCCGGTTCCACTGCTCGGTCGCTTCCCACATCTGCCGCCCGATGATCTTTCGTAGCCGCTGATTGCGAGCCAGCCCGAATACGTAATCTACACCGTGGCCTTCACACCAGCTCATCAACTCGTTCCGGCAGAACCCGGAATCACCACGCAAAATGATCTGCACTTCCGGCCACTTCGCTCGAATCTGAGCGATGATTCTTTCGATCTCGGCCAAGCTCCCGGCCGAAGCATCGCTGTTGGATTGCCGCAGCCGCGCGCACAGAACATGGTCGCCACAGAAGATATACAACGGCAGATAGCAGTAGCTGTCGTAATAGCCGTGAAAGAAGCGCCCTTCCTGCTTGCCGTGCAAAGGCAGATCGGTGGTGTCTACATCCAGGATGATCTGTTCCGGCGCCTTTGCCTGGGACTCGAGAAAGACGCTGACCAGCAACTCATCGACTCCCGGTTTCCAGAACGTGATCTTCTTATACCGATCCTTCTGGCCATTGCCAAGTTCCAGCCGGTTCAGCGTGCTCTTACCCGCCAGCGGCTTGTCAAACTCCTCACGTCCGGCTAATACGCCGAATAGCGGATCCTTTCGCAGTTGCTCGTGATCGTTCAGGTCTTCATAGCCCAGAGCGAGCCCGTACACCCGCTGCGAAATCATCTCCAGAATGGAATGTTCAATGCGGTCCTGCTCCCGCCCGTCCAGGAAACAGCCCGAGAATCGAGCCAACAGGTTGAGCCGCTGATCGGTCTCCCGCAACAGCAGCGAGCCTCCGTCGGAACTGATCGCGCCGCCATCAAATCGAGCCACAACCTCACGCCGATGATGGGCTTTGAATTCGAAGCTGGACTGAGTACACTGTGTCATAGCAAAAGCCGCTTGTCTCCTGGCGCTAACTATTGGATGGAAACCTAGTTATGCCATGAACAGCGGCTTTTTGCATACGGTTGGTGAGTTATCAGGCTAGCCTCCTTCGGAGTCAATCGACGTCAGGACGAGGGCAGGAAGTGGGGGCCGAACTACGCGGGTCCGGCTGACCACGAGGTACCGATCCTGCGCGTGGAGACCGAGGCCGGGGAGTTGCGGGCGCTGGTGTTCGGCTATGGCTGTCACAACACGTCGATGCTGCCGCAGAACTGTAAGTACCACGGCGATTACGCGGGCGTGGCAGCGGGCTGGCTGGAGAACAACCATCCCGGAGCCGTGGCGCTGTTTGTCCAGGGGACGGGAGGAGACGTGAAGCCGTTCCCGTGCGGGCTCGAAGAGATTACGCGCGGATACGGAGAAAGCCTGGCGGCAAGCATCGAAGCGAGGCTGCGGGAACCGGCAATTATGGTGGAGCCGCCGGGCTCTTTTGTCACCGTGGGTGGTCCGTTGGTGAGCGCGTACGACACCTTTACGCTGCCCTACCAGGTTCCGACACGCGAAGAGTTGCAAGAGCGCGCCAAATCAGGCAAACCGTTCGAGCGGACCCACGCGACCCGCATGCTGGCGATTTTGGATCGCGATGGGGCCCTGCCCTCCTCAGTTCCCTATCCGGTGCTGGTCTGGCAATTCGGCCGCGATCTTACGCTTGTCGCGATGGGGGGAGAGGTTCTGTCGGATTACTCGCTGCGGCTGAAGCGGGAATTCAGCGGCAGCAAACTGTGGGTAGCGGGTTACTGCCACGAATCGATCTCCTACATTCCGTCGGAGCGAGTGCTCCGGGAAGGCGGATATGAGGGACGGGATGCCATGCTGTACGGCGGCCGCCCGGGCCCGTGGGCCTCGGGAATCGAGGAGAAGATCGTCGCCAAGGTGCAAGAATTGGTAAAGAAAGCGCAGGTCTGAAAGCGGGGACGGCAGAGGAGACTGCATCTTCTTGCTCATGGCCGAGGCGTGGTACTGACGCGCAGGTTCTAGGATCAGGGGGCGATTCGATGGGGAGACTCTCTAATTGTCATATTCCAGAACATCTCCAGGCTGGCATTCGAGAGCTTTACAGATTCCTTCCAATGTCGACAATCGGATCGCTTTGGCCTTGCCGTTTTTCAAGACAGAAATATTGGCCATAGTGATGCCGACCTTCTCGGCCAGCTCGGTGACGCTCATCTTCCGTTTGGCCAGCATTACGTCAATGTTGATGATGATCGGCATGCTGATTTCGGTTATACCGTTAAGTCGTTCTCGGACTTTAGCTCTACCGCGCTTTGCAAGGTTCTTTCAAATACTGCTGCGGCGGTGGCGACCACTGCCGAGACGAAGATCAGTACAAGTCCCATCATGACGCCGCCAGCGATGTCATCCTTACCGCGCACGACTATGAAAAAGTAGGCTTCTGCTCCTACGAGAAAAGCGATGATAGACAGCGCGCAGTACTTTATCGTCCGCAATGCTTTGACGGAGCGTTGCGAAAAGACTCCTCCGTTTCCTATATATCCAAGAAGCCTGACTGCCTGGTAGAGTGCAATGAAAAATGCAATGGAGGCAGTGTACGCGTACGCCAAAAATGGATCGTTGAAGTAAATCTGAAAGGGGGTGGCATGCGCGTTCCGGCCTTCAATGTTTGGTTCCCAAAGGATAAGACCAAGAGAACCAATGCCGATGAGCACGATGACCGCTTGCAGAAAAACGGTTGAGCCTTTTCCCATATGAGCAATTTTGGAGCCCTTTGTATCGATTGTCAATAGATGTTTATCGAACTTCAATATCTCTTGGCGTACAGCACTCCCTGGTGGCGGTTGTTGCCGGAATGTTTCTGATGCTGTAGAGGTGCTTCTCCGTTCTCAGGATCAATCGATCGCCAATGAGCGCCGGCGTAGCAAGTGTCATTTCGCCCAGATCGTTCGAACCCAGCAATTCGAACTTGCCGCCGGCGCGGATCACGAAAGTTCGCCCTTGCTCGTCCATGCAAAACAGACTTCCGTTGTAGGCCCATGGCGATGAGGTGAACTCACCGCCATCTCCGATGCGAGCCTTGTACGTCCGGACTCCGGTTTTGGCATCAAACCGGGTCAGGATGCCGGTGTGCGTGAGGACGTAGAGTCCTCCTTCATAAGCCAACTGGGTCGGCAGATAGGTCCCGGCTTTGGGCTGAAGCCATGCCACGAACTGATTGAGTTTGGCCCCATCCGGACTGGTGAGGTCGCCGCTCGCGCCGGGCCTGATGGCAGCGATGGGCTGGTTAGTTCCGCCGTTGAGGTACAGAAGGCCATCATGGGCGAACGGACTGGGGATCGGCATGGCAGAGATCCCACCGAGACGCCATATTTCCTCGCCGGTGAGATCGTAACTGACCGCGATACCGGGGCCGACAGTCACGATCTCAGTGCGGCCGGAATTCTTCCAAATGTAGGGCGTTGACCACCCGGTCTGTCGGTCTGAGCCCTGGACATGGATCGAACGGTCTGTGCGCCACACTTGTTTGCCGGTGTTTTTATTGAATGCCGCTATGAATTGCTGTTTCTCGTTATCATTGACGATCACAATGAGGTCGCCCACAAGCACGGGGGAAGACGCTGTTCCGAAATCCAGGATGGTCGGGAGGCTTTCGTGCGGGGTATTCCAGACCTTGTTGCCATCAACATCGTAGGCGAAAAGGCCCAGGTTATTGATGTAGACGTAGACGCGTTTGCCGTCCGTCACGGGTGTCTCCGAGCAGAAGCTGTTCTTGCGGTGCCGGCCGCCAGGCGGCCTGCCTGAATGAAATTCGCGCTTCCAGTCGATCTTGCCGGAATCGAGGTCTATGGAATACAGGAAGTAATGGACTGAGACTTCGTCAGGGAGCTCGAAATCGCGCGCGTTCAGACGGTCCAGAAGTTCCTTCCCTTTGAATCCCCGCTTCGGAGTTCGGCGATGTAGTCATTGGAGTAGCTGCTGCCGATCTGCGGCTGTTTCGCTTTGCCATCGGTCGTCACAGTCGTGAGAAAGATATGCTTTCCCGCCGCAATTGGAGAGGACCAGCCAAGACCGGGGATTGCCGTTGACCATTCGATGTTGGACGTTGTCGACCATTTCTGGGGAAGCCTCGAGTTGCTGGCCGAAGGATTGGAAACGGGCCCTCTGAAGCCAGGCCATTCCGGGTCTGCGGTGAAGGCGCAGGAGGCCAGGAACAGCGCAGCAATGAGTCTTCTCATGTTTCTATTTGACTATGAGTCCGTGAAAAACGTCTCAAATGCGGAATGGGTTCGTTCGAGCTAATCATTTCACCGAAAGCCTTAAATTCGCTTATCGTTAAATAGATCCCAAGCAGGGCGGAGGGCCGGGTTGGGCCGCGCGCCCCGCGGGGAGCCTGTGTAAGGAGAGGACCAATGTCAAACCATTTCACTGGACTCAGTCTCGGCCCGCCGCTTGGCGATCAGCGACTCGACCTCTGCGACTTGTATGCATTCCAGTCGCCGGCGAACGACAACAGAACCGTGATCATCCTCAACGCAAATCCGAATGCGGACGCTCTTCATCCCGACGCAATCTATCGACTCAACATCGACACCGACGGCGATTACCTGACAGACATCGCCTTCAGCTATGTGTTCTCGAAGCCGCAGAACGGCAGTCAAACCGTTAACGTGCTCGTGGCGAAGGGCCCGGAGGCGCGCTCGCCTGAAGCGCTAGGGACGAAGATAATCGCTGATGGCGAGGTCTCCTTCGGCGCCAAGCCGAATATCATCAAGTCGGGCCCATACACTTTTTTCGCCGGCAGCCGCAGCGACGCCTTCTTTTTTGACTTCGATGGAATCAAGAACCTATTCGATACCAGGGGCAAACGGAACTTCACCGAGCCTCACCTCGGCGGCAAGTCTCCCTGGACCGGCGTTGATTCGAATACGGAAGCGAACGTGTTTTCGACTGTGATCGAGCTGCCGACGAGTGAACTCGATCCCAAGCCCGAGATCCACATCTGGGGGCGGTGCAGCGTAAGACGCGACGGCAAGTTGCTGCACGTCGATCGCGCGGGCCATCCGAGCGTCAGCAGCTTCTTCAATACCGACGACACGAAGGAGGAATACAACGCGAGCGAGCCAGTCAACGATCGCGAGCGATGGCTCGAACAGTTCATTCATCTGCTGGGGCATACCGGCAACTACACGCGCGAAGAAGCGATTGCCGCGATCGACACGGAGCGCACACTTCCCGACGTGCTCAGTTTCGATCCGTCGAAACCCGCAAAGTATCCCAACGGCCGAGTCTTCACTGACGACGTGATCGATTACCGCCTCGCGTTCCTGACGAAGAATGAGTGTCCGCCTTCCGGCCTCAAGCCGCACACGGACACCCTAAAGGAGTTCCCGTACATCGGCACGCCGCATGCAAAAACCGGAGCTGCATGAAGTTTGCGTGGCTGCCGATGTGAAGAAAACCTTCGCTTCCTTGCGCTAAAGCAAATTGCGGGCGCGGCTCCGTTTTAGATTTCGTTTGGGTTTCGCCGTGAAAGGGCGATCGTTTCTGTGATATAAAAAGTTGCTCCGCATATGGCCAATACTGCCCAGGGCAGGCGGTTGATCAGTATTGCGCTTATCCTCTTCGTTTCCGTCTCGCTTCCTTTTCTCATGGACCGAATCGTGGAAGCGAACCAGCACCCCTACCAAGATACGGATCCCTGGTATGTGGCGATCTGGAACCGCGATTTCTGGTATCGAACGATGATTCGGGCCGGCGCCAATCGCAAGCTCGCATCAAAGCGCGTAACGTTGATCATGATAAAGCCCGGCGTGGAGCCGAGGCTTGCGTTCGGTGAGAATCGATGCACGCATCGCGTGTTTATGGCGGATCTGCTCAAGAAGCTGAAGTCTACGAAGGCCAAAGTAATTGTGGTTGACAAGTTTTATAACGAGCCCGCCGAAGGAGATGTGTGCCCGGAAAGTACGCAAGCGTTGAAGGATTCGGTCCGCAGTCTATCCGAATACGCGCACGTTGTGTTTGCACGAAATGGCTATAACCGAGACCGGGTATACGGCCTTTGTCTGGAAGCGCTGAATGTCAGGCCCGATGAAGTCGTGCTTGCGGAGCAGATTGAGTGGACGGAGCATGGCAGTCCAGGTCACGTGCAGGAAGGACTGGCGAACTTTCACCTGAATAATCGCTGGCGGATGCCAATTGGCTGGCCCGCGTGGCGATCGTGCGCGGAAGTGAAAAAAAGGACTGACGATAGCAGGCCTCCTGTCGAGCTCAGCTTGGCGGCTCAGGCGATTATTGCCAACGATCCGACCGGCTTGGGCGATTTGAATCTGAATGACCTGAGAGACAAGGTCGAGCAAGTATACGTAGAACTTCTACCTGCCTCCGCGTTCCAGGTTCTTTCCGCAATCGACGTTCTCTGCGAGGGAAATTGGCAGAATACGGACACCCCATCAAGCGCAGCTATCCAGAAAATTGCCCGCTGCGCCGAGACTCCACCGTCTCCGGCACTCTCGGACAAAATCCGCGAATTTGTGGTGATCGGCGAATATTCGGCGCTAGATACGTGGCACACGATCGGGTGGGTACCTGGAGCGTTTCTCCACGCCAACTATATTGAAGCGCTGCTCGCCGGCAAGTACCTCCGGCCCGTCGGCAAAGCTGTCCAGTTTCTGATTAACCTGATTTGGCTATCAGGCATCCAGGGTTTTTTCTTGTGGTTTGACAAAAAGCCGGCATTCGCGCTGGCTCTGAGCATGGGGTTGTCCGGCGTTTTGGGTCTTAGCCTATTTATTTTCTCCGTGCAAAACTTCGGCGTCTTTGCCGATGTCGTACCACCGAGTCTTCTTTCGATCATGATTAACTACGCGGTTTTGAAGTTGAAGCCTTTCAAGAAGGAGGAGGAATGACACACAGAACGGCTAACGTGCTCTTCGCAGTCGCTCTGGTTCTGGTTTTGACTGTACTTGGAGGAAGCGCAGCACAAGTTGGGGATGGCGGAGGTACCACGGGCAAGGCGGCCCCGAAACCAGCCGACGCAGCCAAGGCGGATAAGACGAATAAGTCAGACACGGCCAAGAAGGCGGACAAGTCCAAGAAGGCGAAGGCGGCGAAGAAGGCAGAGACGGAGAAGTAAGGCTACGACTTCCCGCGCATTGAATGGTTGGCGTTATACTTCCCCCAATGCGCGTCCTGATCTTGCTTCTTTTCCTCGCTGCCGCTTCCGAGGCCGAAACGTATTACCGAACTTTTTACAACAAGCACCCGGTGAAGCAACGCATCAAACCAGGCGAGAGAGTGGCGACCAAGACTGTGGATTCCAGCGGCAAGGACTGGAACAGCCAGGAGGTGACCGAACCCGGCAATCCTCTGACAGGCCCCTTCTATGTCGAAGGATCGGAACCCGGCGACGCGATTGTCGTGACATTTCATCGGATGCGACTCAATCGCGACTGGGGATATTCCGGATACCGCTTGGGGCTGTTTTCCATAACACCGGAATACATCGAAAAGACGTATCCAGCCGACTACAAACGCGATTTGGTGCGGAAGGGGTACGCGCGTTACGTACCTTGGGACCTGGACAGGGAAAAAGGCACAGTGCGGCTGCGCGAGCCGATAAGTAAAGCGATCAGAATGGAGTTTGCAGCCAAGCCGATGCTCGGCTGCGTGGGTGTTGCCGCCCCGGGAGATTCGGCGCCTACTTCTGGTCCATCGGGAAGCTACGGCGGAAACTTGGACTATAACCGTATCGGCGAAGGCTCCAAGGTAATTCTGCCGGTGTATCATCCGGGCGCACTGCTGTTCCTCGGTGACGGACATGCTCTTCAAGGAGATGGGGAGCCCACAGGAAACGGCATCGAGACGTCGATGGACGTGGAGTTCTCGGTTGCGATCCGGAAGAAGGCGCATCTCGCAGGACCTCGAGTGGAAACAGCGGATACCATCATCAGTATCGGGTCGCAAGCAGAGTTTCAGAGTTCTCTGGACCGCGCGCTCGAAATGGCGACAACGGACATGGTGCGGTACTTGACTCAGGATTACAAGCTGGAAGAGTGGGCCGCCCATCTGCTGATTGCGTTCCAAGGCAAGTACGAAGTGGCGACGGTGAGAGGGTCGATGGCGCTGGTCATACCGCGGTCTGCTTTGCCGAAGCAGTAACGCGGAGGCGGTCAAGTCCGCCGTCGCCGCAACACTTGTCCAGGCAGGGCGCCCGTGTACTTGCCATCCTCGATCACCAGCGCGCCATTCACCAGCACGTAGCGCATACCTTCCGCCGGCAGGTCCGGTTCCGCGAAGGTCGCCCGGTCACGCACGGCGCTTTCGTCGAACACCACGATGTCGGCGGCCAGACCCACGCTCAGCCGGCCCCGGTCGTACGCCATGATCTCGTTGGCCGCTACCGCGCTCATGCGTTGCACCGCGCTCTCCAGCGAAACACCCCCAGGTCTCGCACGTACCGTGCCCAGCACGCGAGGAAACGCTCCATAGGCCCGCGGGTGGCTCACGCGCTGCGCCCCGTCCGTCGGCGCCGGACCCGCGTCCGTGTCGAACGAGATGAATTCCTGCCTCATGGCCTTGATCTTGTTGGCTTCGGACATGCTTTGTGGCATCGCGAACGCCCCCACCTTGGCGATCGCGAAGAATACTTCCCAAGGATCTCGCCGCGTGGCCCGGGCGATTTCACCGATCGATTTGCCGTTATGGGGGGCGAACTCGGCGGTGCTCCATCCCAGCCACCACCACACCGATCCCAGTCGTGGCCCACATGCGCGTACCAGTTCTCCCACCCGGTGCCCGTCTCCATTTCGCCGCGGATTTCTTTGCGCGTCGCGGCGTCGTCTAGTCGGCGCAGCAGTTCCTCCGGACCCTTGCGCCGAGTGGCGCGGGTGGATCAAAGCCCGGATCCCGAGTCCGTTGTTCACATACGGGTAGATGTCGGCCGCCACCTCTTCGCCTGCCGACCGCGCCGCTTGAATGCGCGCAATGGCCTGGTCCATCTTGCCCCAGTTGGCGCGCCCCGCCGTCTTCAGGTGAAAGATGTGGACTGGCGTGCCGGCCGCCCGTCCGATGCGCAGCGCCTCGTCAATTGCTTCCAACAGGCGGTCGCCTTCGTTCCGCATATGGGTGTAATAACGTCCGCCGTACTCGCCCGCCACCTTGGCCAGTTCCGTGATCTCGGCTTCGCTCGCGAACACAGCCGGCGGATAGATCAGCGAAGTGGATAGCCCGATCGCGCCAGCCTCCATCGCCTCCCGAACCAGCGCCTTCATTTGCTCCATCTGCGCCGGGGTGGCTTGCTTGTCCTCCAAGCCCGACGATGAGCGCGCGCACCTGCGTGTGCCCCACGGTCTGCGCCATGTTCATCGGCAGCTTTGCGCGCTCCAGCGCCGCAAAGTACTCGCGCATATTGCGCCAGCCTCGAGATCTGCCCTTCGGCATCGTTCAATGGAGCGTCCGACGCTCCTTCGCCGCAATTGATGGTGGTGATGCCCTGCGTAAGCAAGTTCACCGCCGCCCGAGGGTCTTTCAGGAATGGCGCCGCGGTCTGCCCCATCATGTCGATGAATCCCGGTGCGATTACCATGCCTCGGACATCGATGGCGCGAGCGCGCGGTGGCGCCTTCCAGTCTTCCGATCGCGGCGATCTTACCCGCGCGCACTCCCACATCGCCGCGATACCAAGGCGCGCCCGTGCCATCGACGATCCGCCCGTTGCGCAGGACTAAGTCATATGCCGTCTGTGCCTGGCAAGCCACTCCCACAAGCAACACCGATGCGATCATCCAACCGCCGGCAGTTTGTCTCATATAAGTTTTCCTCACACCCCGCGGCGCGATCGTGTACCCATGTATGACCGCGCACCGGCGGAGCCTTCCATTTTCAGACGCAAGCGTTCCTGCTGAGCCCAGTCAAAAGTTCGTCTCTGTCGGCCGAAGACAGCTTCGCGGATGCATGCATCGGCAAAAAGCTGTACCAAGGATACCGCGGTCGCTCCGAGTGGCAGTCAGTTCAGGCGCGGGCGAGAATCGAGCGCACATATGATGGCAAATTGCGTGAGTAAACCTCCACTCCGTATGTTTTCGCGAGCTTAGCGGATCAGGCTGTGCGGCCGAAGTGATAGAATTCGCGAAGGGCCTACCGTAGGCGAGATGCGTTCACATGAGCACCAGTCAAGCTTGGGACCCGGGCCGGGCTCTCGTCCGAATCCGGGAATTAGAACATCTACCAGGAGCTCTTCTCCCGATCCTGCATGCCTTGCACGATGAGTTCGGGTATGTAGATGTAGCCGCTGTTCCTCTGGTCGCCGACGCGCTCAATATCTCGGATGCGGAAGTTCATGGCGTAATCAGCTTTTATCACGACTTTCGCCAATCTCCTCCTGGACGCCACCATCTAAAATTGTGCCGCGCAGAGGCATGCCAGTCGATGGGCTGCGAAAAAACGATACAGCATGTGGAGGACAGGCTCGGGATTAAGTTGGCTGAGACGACGGCTGATGGGAGTTTTACGGTCGACCCGGTCTACTGCCTCGGTCTATGCGCCTTGTCGCCCGCAGTCATGCTGGACGGCAAACCCTATGGCCGAGTCTCTCCTGAGATCGCGGATTTCCTGATCGATTCCGCGAGGAGGTATCAATAATGAAGATCTACGTTCCGTGCGATGCCGGGGCGCTTGCCATGGGGGCGGACGCCGTCGCTCGTGCGATCGAACGGAAGATTGTGGAGCGAGGGATCGACGCTGTCGTTGTACGGAACGGCTCACGGGGCATGTTCTGGCTCGAACCGCTTGTGGAGGTCGAGACAACTCAGGGACGAGTCGCGTACGGTCCTGTGTCGGCGGGAGCAGTCGATGGACTGTTCAACGCCGGGTTTCCGAACGGCAAAGAACACGCGCTATACCTCGGCTTGACTGAAGAGATTCCCTTTCTGCAGCGGCAGGAGAGACTAACCTTTGCCCGGTGCGGAATCACAGATCCCTTGTCTCTTTCCGACTATGTAAGTCTCGGCGGTTACCGGGGCCTGCAACGCGCCCTCACGCTGACGCCCGACGGCATCGTTGAAAAAGTCGTCAGGTCAGGATTGCGCGGACGCGGCGGCGCGGGCTTTCCCACCGGCATAAAGTGGCGAACCGTTCTGAACACGGCCGCATCGCAGAAATACATCGTCTGCAACGCAGATGAAGGAGACAGCGGAACATACGCGGATCGCATGATCATGGAAGGCGACCCCTTCGTTCTGATCGAAGGTATGACCATTGCGGGGCTCGCCGTCGAAGCCACGAAGGGTTACATCTACATCCGATCCGAGTACCCGCATGCCTTCCGAACCGTTCAACGACGCGATCCAACTTGCGCGAGAGAAGGGCTACCTGGGCGCGAATGTCTGCGGCAGCGGCAAGAGTTTCGATCTCGAAGCCCGTATGGGCGCGGGAGCCTACATCTGCGGCGAAGAAACTTCGTTGCTCGAAAGCCTGGAAGGCAAGCGCGGCCAGGTGCGTTATAAACCACCGCTGCCGGCAATTGAGGGGCTGTTCGGCAAACCGACAGTGGTAAACAATGTCATCTCGCTCGCTACGGTTCCTATCATCCTGGACAAGGGGCCGGAATACTATTGCGATTTCGGTATGGGTAAATCGCGGGGCACACTGACCATTCAGCTCGCGGGAAATATCAAATACGGTGGTCTGGTGGAAAGGGCGTTTGGCCTGACACTGCGCGAGGCGATCTACGATTTCGGCGGGGGCACGGCGTCGGGACGGCCGCTGCGCGCGGTTCAGGTGGGGGGACCGCTGGGCGCGTATTTCCCTGAATCGCTCCTCGATACCCCGCTCGACTACGAAGCGCTCACGGCACAGAAAGGCATGTTGGGCCACGGTGGCATCGTCGTCTTCGACGACACCGTCGATCTGGCCAGGCAAGCACGTTTCGCAATGGAGTTCTGCGCGATCGAGAGCTGTGGGAAGTGTACACCCTGCCGCGTCGGCTCGACCCGCGGAGTTGAAGTGATCGATCGGATCATTGCTGGTTACGAGCGGGCGGGTTATGAACGGACGAAGAATCTGGAATTACTGGACGATCTGTGCGAACTGATGGTCGATGGATCGTTATGCGCACTTGGCGGGCTGATACCTTACCCGGTATTGAGCGCGGTGCGCCACTTTCCGGAAGATTTCTCCAAACCGGCGTCTACGCCGATGTCCGGCCTGCAAGAGGTAAGACCATGGCGTTAACACAGGAAATTGACTTCGGAACTCCCGCCGGTACAGGCGAGGCGCTGGTGACCCTGGAAGTGGACGGCAAGCCGCTGACGGTTGCATCGGGCACGTCAGTGATGCGCGCCGCGATGGAAGCTGGTATCCAGGTGCCGAAGCTGTGCGCCACGGACAACATGAAGGCATTCGGCTCCTGCCGCTTGTGTCTGGTCGAGATTGACGGCCGCCGCGGAACACCGGCCTCCTGCACTACGCTGGTCGAGCCGGGTATGAAGGTGCGGACTTCGTCACCGAAGCTCGCAAAGCTACGGCGTGGTGTGATGGAGCTGTACATTTCCGATCATCCGCTGGATTGCCTGACCTGCGCAGCCAACGGCAACTGCGAACTCCAGGATATGGCCGGCGTCGTCGGCCTGCGGGAGGTCCGGTACGGATACGACGGCGCGAACCATTTCAAAGACAACGAGAAGGATCATTCCAACCCGTACTTCACTTTCGAGCCCGCCAAGTGCATTGTATGTTCGCGCTGCGTGCGCGCCTGCGAAGAAGTTCAGGGAACGTTCGCGCTGACCATCGAAGGGCGTGGATTCGCGTCCAAGGTCTCAGCCGGGGGCAAGCCATTCCTGGAATCGGAATGCGTCTCCTGCGGCGCCTGCGTGCAGGCGTGTCCCACCGCTACGCTGATTGAGAATACCGTGATCGCTAAAGGGCAGGGCGAGCACAGCGTTATTACGACATGCGCTTACTGCGGTGTGGGGTGCTCTTTCAAAGCGGAGATGCAGGGTTCTGAAGTTGTGCGCATGCTTCCGTATAAAGACGGCAAGGCAAACCATGGACATTCCTGTGTCAAAGGCCGCTTTTCGTGGGGCTACGCAACCCATCGGGATCGCGTGCTCAAGCCGATGGTTCGCGCCAAGATCACCGACCCATGGCGCGAGGTGAGCTGGGAAGAGGCCATCGGCCATGCAGCAAGCGAATTCAAGCGCATACAGGCCCAGTATGGGCGCGATTCCATCGGCGGGATCACGTCCTCCCGCTGCACCAACGAAGAGACGTATCTGGTCCAAAAGATGGTTCGGGCCGCCTTCGGCAACAACAACGTGGATACCTGCGCGCGGGTCTGTCATTCGCCCACCGGCTATGGCTTGAAGAATACGCTCGGGACCTCCGCCGGAACGCAGGATTTCGATTCGGTGGAACAAGCCGATGTGATCGTGGTGATCGGCGCCAACCCGACCGATGCTCATCCGGTGTTCGCTTCGCAAATGAAACGACGCTTGCGCTCCGGCGCACGATTAATCGTCATTGACCCGCGCCGCATCGATCTTGTCAGATCTGCGCATGTCGAAGCCGATTATCACCTACCGCTACGCCCCGGTACAAACGTCGCCATGATCAATGCGCTCGCGCACGTGGTCGTGACCGAAGGGCTGATCGCCCGGGAGTTTGTCGAGGAGCGGTGCGATTTGGCCGCATTCGAACAATGGCGCAAATTCGTGGCAGAGGAACGAAACTCTCCGGAAGCGACCGAGCAATACACGGGTGTGCCGGCCGCCGATGTCCGTGCCGCTGCGCGGCTCTATGCGACCGGAGGCAACGCGGCCATCTACTACGGTCTGGGCGTCACTGAGCACAGCCAGGGATCAACGATGGTGATCGGCATGGCCAATCTCGCGATGGCTACCGGCAATCTTGGAAGACGCGGCGTCGGAGTAAATCCGATGCGGGGACAGAACAACGTGCAGGGTTCTTGCGATATGGGTTCATTCCCGCACGAATTCTCCGGCTATCGCCACGTGTCCGACGATAGTGTCCGTCAGATGTTCGAGGAGGCATGGAGGGTAACACTGCAAGGCGAACCGGGCCTGCGCATCTCCAACATGATCGATGCTGCGATCGACGGGACATACAAAGGAATCTACATCCAGGGCGAAGACATCGTTCAATCCGACCCGAACACGCAGCACATCAGCGCCGGGCTTTCTGCGATGGAATGTGTGGTGATTCAAGATCTGTTCCTGAATCAAACCGCGAGTTATGCGCACGTATTCCTTCCGGGTTCTTCCTTCCTTGAAAAGAACGGCACTTTCACCAACGCGGAGCGCCGGATCAGTCCAGTGCGCAAAGCGATCGCTCCGATGGCCGGACTGGAAGATTGGGAGATTACGATGAAGCTCTCCGAGGCTCTCGGCTATCCGATGGATTATCAGCATCCTTCCGAGATCATGGACGAAATCGCGCGTCTGACTCCGACGTTCGCCGGCGTCAGCTTCCAGAAAATCGACGAGCTTGGGAGTGTGCAGTGGCCCTGTAACGAGAAGGCGCCGGAAGGCACGCCCGTCATGCATGTAAACGGCTTCGTGCGTGGCAAAGGCAGATTCATGATTACCGAGTTCGTGCCGACCGACGAGCGGACCAGCGGGCGTTTCCCCTTGATCCTGACAACCGGCCGCATTCTGACTCAGTACAACGTCGGCGCTCAGACCGCCCGCACCGAAAACAACGTCTGGCATCCCGAGGATGTTTTGGAGATCCATCCCTGGGATGCGGAAAACCGAGGCATCCAGGAGGGAGATCTGGTTTCGCTCACCAGCCGCGCCGGCGATACCACGCTGAAGGCCCGCATTTCGGAGCGCATGCAGCCGGGGGTCGTTTACACTACGTTCCACCATATGTTCACCGGCGCCAACGTGGTTACGACGGAGTTCACCGATTGGGCTACAGGGTGTCCGGAATACAAAGTGACGGCCGTACAAGTCAGTCCGGCGAAGAAGATGTCGGAGTGGCAGGAGCGCTATCGGACGACGCGCAAGCAGACGACACAAATTCTGGCTCCGGCAGGCGGCGCAGATTAGCCGCATGAAAGTCAGCACCATGGTCCACGACGCAAATCAAATCGCGCTATTCTTTGCGAGTTATCCCCGCGAAGAAGCCATTGCGGGAGTCACCGACCACTTAAAGAATTTCTGGGAGCGGCGTATGAGAGATCAGATTATGCAATACGTCGCGCACGGCGGCGGCGGCCTGCACGATTTAGCGGTGGAAGCCGTGAAGCGTCTGCAATAGCGCAACCAAACACCAGTGCCCCGAAGCATCCTGACGGTTCCGGTTCGCAAGTATGGCGGCGTTTCTCCCGCGGAGGAACAGGATCTTCTCGCCGTTGAAGAACCTCTCCAAATCCGAGTGGGAGAGTGCAACCTGGTTGTCACCATGCGCACGCCGGGAAACGACGACGAACTTGCAGCGGGCTTTCTGTTCACGGAAGGACTTATCGGGCGTGGCGGCGATATCGCCCGAGTCGAGTGTAGGCGTAACACGGCAGAGGTCACCTTGGCTGAAGGCGCCAGCGTGGATTTAGAATCGACCCGGCGCAATTTCTATATGACGTCCAGCTGCGGCGTTTGTGGAAAAGCATCCATCGAAGCGCTCGAAGCGGCGGGCTGTGCCATTCTGCCGCGCGGTGTTCCAAAGCTGGCCGAATCGCTGATTCGCTCACTGCCCGCGAAACTTCGCGAATCGCAAGCGATTTTCAGCCGCACGGGCGGTCTCCATGCATCCGGGCTCTTCTCGGCGGAGGGAGATTTGATCCTGCTTCGAGAGGACATCGGGCGGCATAACGCTGTAGACAAACTGGTGGGACGCGCATTCCTGGATGGACGATTGCCTCTGCACGATCATGTATTGATGGTGAGCGGTCGCGCCAGCTTCGAACTGGTTCAAAAAGCTGTGATGGCCGGCATCCCTGTGATGGCGGCCGTGGGTGCGCCTTCCAGCCTGGCGGTCAAGACCGCCTTACGCTTCGGCATGACGCTTATCGGTTTCGTGCGTGACCACCGTTTTAACCTGTATTCGGGAGCCGGCCGGATTCGCCAATCGAACTGAATCGGATTCGAAGATGGAAAGCCAAAAAGGATGCGAGGTCAAAGTGTCCCAGCTACCGGCTGCGAGGCTAAAGCGAGTTCTCACGCGCTGGGACCTCATCGTCTATGGGCTGGCGATCCTGACACCTACTGCAGCGTATCCAGTATTCGGAGTCGTCCAGCAGCTTTCCAACGGTCATGCGCCACTCAGCTACTTAGCCGCAATGGTGGCAATGTTGTTCACAGCGCTGAGCTACGGGCAGATGTCTGCTGCGTTTCCTACAGCGGGTTCGACATACACGTTCTCGCAGCGAGCACTGCACCCGTACGTCGGGTTCTTTGCAGGCTGGGCGATTATTCTGGACTACGTCCTGGTTCCGATGTTGAGCGCGGTGTATGTCGCGGTGACAGCAGTTCGTCTTGTACCTGGTGTTCCGTATTTTTTCTGGGCGCTTGTGTTTTGCGGGGCGATCACTCTCATCAATGTGAGGGGCATCCAAGTAACGCAACGGGCGAACGCGATCATGCTTGCCGTAATGACGATCTCCGCGGCTGTGTTCATCGCGCTCTGCCTGCGCTACCTCATTCTGAATTCAGGCTGGCCGGGCGTCCTGCAACCGAGCGCACTTTTCAATCCCGCAACGTTCAGCGTTAATGCTCTGACTTCCGGAGCAGCCGTCGCAACTCTTTCGTATCTGGGTTTCGATGCGGTCTCAACCCTTGCTGAAGAAGCGAAGAATCCTCGCCGGGATCTTGGATTCGCAACGGTCACGGTATGCATTCTTCAAACCTGCATCTGCTTCCCGATCGTGTATCTTGCGGCCGTAGTGTGGCCAGACTGGCGCAGTTTCCAGAACGCCGAGACGGCGATCCTGGATATCAGCTCGCGGGCCGGCGGGCCGATGCTGTTCAGCATAACTACGATGGTTCTGCTGGTGGCGGCAGTGGCCAGTTCGATCGCGAGCCAGGCTGGTGCAGCACGCCTCCTCTTCGGAATGGGCCGCGACGGAATCCTTCCACCGAAAATATTCGCACAGCTCCACCCGAAATACGCTACGCCGTACCGAAGCACTCTACTGATGGGCGCTGTATCTTTCCTCGGCGCTATGGCCACGACATTTCAGCTGGTGGTGGAACTCGTTAATTTCGGCGCTTTCGTCGGCTTCATCCTTGTAAACCTGAGTGTCATTGCCCATTATTATGTTGGGGAACGTCAAAGAACCGGCTCCAAATTTCTGTTGTTCCTGATTTTCCCTATGCTGGGCGCCGTCGTCTCTAGCTGGGTATGGCTGAGCCTGAGCCTTCCTGCCCGAATCACAGGATTCGTATGGCTCGGCCTAGGCGCTCTCTACCTTGCGGTCGCGACGCGTGGTTTTAGAACAAGCGTCCGCTCGGTGGAGTTGCCATGATTGGAAGGATGGTTAACAAACTCAAGAGATCTTCCTCAGAGCCGGATCCCGCAGCCTACGTTCAGTCCCACCGCGGCCGTCTTTTGGAGCTGATCACCGAACTGGTTCGGCGGCCTTCGGAAAACAAGCCACCGCACGGATTTGAGGGCGAATGCCAGAAATACGCGGCGGAGCATCTGAAAAGGTGCGGGGCCGAGGTACTCCTCTATGAGCCCGATCAGGCGCCTGGCATTACGGATCACGCGCTTTTCTGGCCCGGACGCAACTACCAGGGGCGGCCGAATGTCGCCGGGAAGATTGCGGGAGCGGGGGGCGGACGGTCGTTGATTCTATCGGGGCATATCGATACTGTTCCGATAGGATCGGAGTCGTGGCGCTTCGATCCGTTCGGAGCCGAGATTGAAGGGGACCGGCTTTACGGACGCGGAAGCAACGACATGAAAGCAGGTGTCGCGACGAATTTATTCATCGCGGAGGCGCTTGCAGACATGGGCGTGAAACTCAAGGGAGAGCTCACGGTCGAGACAGTCGTTGACGAAGAGTTCGGGGGTGTCAACGGAACGCTCGCGGGCCGGTTAATGGGCATAGTTGCCGATGCGGCGGTGATCTCAGAGCCTTCCTTTCTTCGGATTTGTCCCGCGCAGCGTGGCGGCCGGACCGTTCACCTCACATTCAGCGCGTCGAATGATGGAGTGCTCGGACGCGGGAGGGGCCAAGGAGTTGTGGAGCAACTGCGGCATTTCCTCGACGCGCTGGAGGAGTTCCGTCAACAGCGGCGCAAGCAGTCGCCTGGTCACGGGTTGTACTCACATCTGGAAGATCCGGTTCCCGTCAACGTGACGCGCATCTTTACAGCGCCGTGGGGAATGAGCGAACCCACAAATACTCCTTCGACGTGCCGCGTGGAGCTGTTCTGGCAGGCCATGCCTGGTGAATCTTTGGCCGATATCGATCACGCGTTCACCGCCTGGCTTCGCACCTTGTCGACACCTCCGGAATTTCACTATCCGATTCGATGGCTGCCTGGGTCCGCGATTGCCGCGGATCATGTTCTGGTAACTGAGTTCTCTGCTGCGGCCGAGCACGTTCTCGGAACAGCGCCAGTAGTGCAGGGCATCGAAGGTCCGTGCGACATGTACGTGTTCCATGAGTTCGGTGTGCCCGCCGTGCTTTGGGGAGGGCGGGGCGCCAATACGCATAATCCGGACGAGTATGTCGAATTGAGCTCTGTAGAGCGTGCGGCCGCGGCTCTGTTGTCTTTTGTTTGCCGTTGGTGTGGAGTCGCCTCGTAATCTGATATGCGCCGACACGCTTTTCTTGGGCTGATCCTGCTGGTGCAGATTTGTATGGCGGCAGACCTGGAGCAGCTACTCAGGGCATATCGCGCAAATCCGTCCGATTGGAAACTGGCTCACGAGACGGCGCTCGCATACACCGAGCGAAGCCAGTTTGCGGAAGCGGCAATCTACTATCGAAAAGCTCTGGCTCTCAATCCGGGCTTTTTGCCGGCTCGGAAGAACCTCGCCGTAGTGCTCTGGTTTGGCGGAAAGCACGCAGAGGCCGAAGCCATTTTTCCGTCAATTGGTACGGGAACTGCCTAAGGATCCCGTGCCGCGCCTATATCTGGGTCTCGCTGCCCACGGTCGCGCTCAACATGACGAGGCGCATCGCCAATTTGCGAGTGCTGGAGAACTGGCGACTCTCAATCCGGATGTGTTTCCGGAAGTGCTCGAAAGCTATCTTGCGACTGGTGACAAGTCGTTAGCAGGAAGCGCAACGAGGCTTGTGGAGAGCACGAAATCGGTGGAGCTCTCACTTCGTACGGCAGCCGTGCTCGACCGCTATGGTTGCGTGAAAGAGGCTTATCAGGTGTACCGTCCACTCTGGCTTTCGCGCCTTCGCAGGAGACTGTTTACCTCGCTTTGGCGTCCTTTGCATCCGCGCACCAGAACAACGGGTATGGCCTGGAGATGCTCGAGCGAGGACTACGAGGTAATTCCGGCATCGGCAGCGCTTCACTTTCATCACGGACTGCTCTCCGCGCTGGAAGGAAAGCGCGAACAGGCCATTGGCGATTTTGCGAAAGCAGCTGTCGGCAAAACCTGGGTGGACTTTGCCCGTACTCGCCAGGGGAGTGCTGCAACTCGAGGATGGACAATATGGGGAGTCGGCTGCCACGTTTGGCCTGGTTCTGCGAGAGCACCCGGAGGACCCGAGCGCTGCCTATTTACGTGCGCTTGCGCTGAGTCGAACCGGTGATGCCTCCAGTCGTGCCGAGCAACTCCGGCTACTGGAGAATGTCGTGCGCCGGAAGCCTGACGATGCCCGCGCTCTTACGCTGCTTGGGCGCACGTACGCCGAAGCAGGTAGCGAGAAGGACGCAATCGAGTGCCTGAGGAAAGCCGTTGCAGCCGACAAGCAGAACGCCAACGCACATTATCAGCTCTCGATGGCGTTGCGGCGGGCGGGACGGACTGCGGAAGCCGAGCAGCATCTTGCACGCTTCCGGGAACTGCGAGCGCCAACTGAGGAGTCGGAGCTGGTTCAGTTCCTCAAGGTGCGACCTTAGGTTGATTCTTTTCGAGCGCCTTCAGCCGCTGAAATTCGCTCATCTCCGCATGAGCTTCTTTCGTCTTTTCAAGCCGCTTATAGACCGCAGCCAACCGGTAATGAACCACGGCGTTCTGTCCATCCAGTTCTGCCGCGCGCCGGTATCTTCGAAGAGCTTCGTTCCAGTTTCCCGAAGCCTGCTCCATGATCCCGAGTTGCAGATGGGCGGCAGCCAGATTCGGGTCTAATTGGAGTGCTCGCTCAAGCGCCTTCCGAGCCTTGGGAGCGTCGACTGTTGATGTGCTCAGGATAGCTCCGAAGTGAGCGTAGGCGCCGGCGTCAGACGGATTAGACGCCAGATAGTTTTCGAATTCGGCACGTATGCGCGGCTGAAGGTCTCCTGCGGACTCGTAGACTTTCCCAAGCAGGTCGAAAGCGCGAGGCTCCGGCCGTAGCCGAACGGCGGCGAGGATGGCGTTCGCGGAGTCTTTGTAATCTCCCGCGACGTAAAGAGCGGAGCCGAGACCCAGCCTGATTCGCGAGGAATTCGGGAATGCTTCCTGTGCTGCTCGAAAGGTTATTACCGACTCCTCAACACGTCCTGAATTGAGAAGCACAGCGGCCAGATCGATCCGGTAGTCTTCATTTGCGGGTTCCAGTCGAACAGCTTCGGCGAAGGCGCTCGCCGCCTGGTTGAAGTCTCCTGATTTCTCGGCAGCCATGCCCAAAAGGTTGGCGGCTCCCGCCCCTGGAACTCGCCGGAGAAATGGAATCGCGTCGCGGAACTCGCCCGCGGCAACCAACAGCTTGCCGATGTGTTCGCTAGCCCCGGTGATTTCCTGCCGTCACCTTTTCCAGGCGCATGGCAGTACTTCGCGCGTCCTCCAGCTTGCGAAGCCGAAGCTCACAGTCGAGCTTCCCGATCAGCGCACGGGAATCGTCAGGGATCTTTTTAAAGTGAGCCAGTCCATCGGCTGGTTTGTTCTCAATAAGAGCAATGATTCCGAGATTCAGATGGGCCGCCGGGTGATCGGGCTGTGCAGCCAGAGCGGCTTCGAAGTCTGCTTTCGCCTTGTTGTAATCGTGGGAAGCGAGTGCAGACATGCCCTCCTGTAGCGCTCGATCGACATCGATTTGTTGAGGCGCGGCGGTAAGCACGAAAGCAACCGCCGCGAGCACAACAAGATGCTTCACCAGATCAATTTAAGCGCAATCTGCATAATTCTTGGATCCCCGGCGCTCCGGATTCTGCCGAATGCGCTGGAAGATACGTTCGTCACCGGATTGCCGAAGTTTACCTGGTTGAAAGCGTTGAACGCTTCACCTCGGAGTTGGAGGCGAAGTTTTTCTGTGAATGGAAAATCCTTCATCACTGCCAAGTCGGTAGCGTTGAGCGCGGGACCGGAAATCAGGCCACGTCCCGCATTTCCGTATGTTCCTCGCGGGACCTGGTTGGTCGGGACGAAGGCGCCTGGTGTTGAAGAACTTGTCGATCATGCCGGCGCGGCTCGTGTGATCGATGACGATATCGTTAGCGGTGACGCCAGGCCCAAGCTGCGCGTGCTGGTCGCCGCCCGTCCCGTCAAGCGCTACATCATCACCCATTAGGAAGGTTAGCGGAGCCCCGCTCTGAATGGTTGTGATTCCGGAGATGGTCCAACCGCCCAATAGCGCATTAGCGACAGGTTGATTCAGCTTCTGAACAGGTGTGTAGACCCATGAGGCGACGAAGGCGTGTCGGCGGTCCCAGTCAGAACGGCCGCGTTCATCATGGAGATTAAACGGATTTGCAACCGTAGCGCCGAGATTGGATGTGGAGCTCGAATCGATGGATTTGGACAACGTGTATGCGGCGTTGACTGTCAGCCCCTTCGAGAACCGTTTAATCAACTGAGTTTGCCAAGAGTGATACCAGCTTCGGAAATCATTCCCCAGGAGATAGCCTTGCGGCGACAGTATGCCCGGCTCGAAGATGACCCGGTCGTTATAGTTCTGATCCGAAGGCAGTGAGCCATCACGCGACGAGGGTCGAAATGCCGCGGGGTTGTACGTGCGCAGGGCGGGCAGTTTAATGCCAATTTTCCCGGCATACGCCGTCTCGAACATAAGACTGGGGGTAATCTGGCGCTGAATCGACAGATTAAACGCCTGGATATAAGGTGTGCGGAGCGTCTGCCCGGTAAAGACACCGCCGACAGGCAACGGGAACTGAGGACAGCTCACACCAGGATAAGCGGTAATCTTCGTACAGCCAAACTTGCCGGACGTGGTCGTTGGGGGCGGTGTCACGCCGACACTTGTGAACGGGTCCTCGACGCGACCGCTATACGCGCTGAAAAATCCGGCAAATGGCGGATTCTCCTGAGCGAGCGAATCGGCATTTATGCTTTCATAGAACACACCGTACCCGGTTCGCAGCGACGTCTTGCCGTCTCCGAAGACATCCCATGCGATACCGATTCGAGGCGCCCAATTATTCAGGTCGGCAGGCGCGAGTCCTCTGGGCACATCCCCTGGAAACAACACTCCGGGAGGCGCATCGGGCACCACGGTCGATTGCTTTCCCGGATCGACAGTGTTGATGCGGTCATGTGCTTCCACCCACGGAAGGAAAGGTTCGTAGCGGATGCCGAGGGTCAGAGTGAGTCGGGGATGCAGACGCCACTCATCCTGGAAGAAAACGGAGTGCGCATAGGTCGATGCGTCAGTATCTCGAATGCCGAAGTTCAGGTTGACGTTGTCGTAGGCGCCGAGAAGGAAGTCTGCTGTCGGATCTCCAGTCCTTGAACCCGTGAAGCCGATGCTTGGGGACCCGATGAAGACCTGCTGAAACTGGAGCTTCAATAATTCATAGCCGAACTTAAAGCTGTGTTTCCCTCTGATCCAGCTCATCGCATCCTTGAACTGGTAGTTGCGGCTCTTGAATCGTGTGGTGAAGCCGGATCCAAGATTGAAGTTGTCGGCTACGTCGATCGTCACTGAACCAGTTGGGACGTACTGCGGCATATTGATGCCCAGCGCTGTCGGATCGACCGTGTTCGATTGCAGTTCGTTTGACGGCGTGTTCAGAAAACCGAACGTGAACTGGTTGATCAGGTTCGGAGAGACCGTCAGGGTATCGTTAATCGACAACTGCTGCGTCTTCTGGTCGTTGCTCACGCCCATATAGTCAGGGATGTTCCCACTATTCGAGAAGGGGGAGGTTCGCTTGTTTCGATCTTCAAACCAACTGCCGTAGATCAGATGCCGCGCGCTTTGGTTCCAATCCCCGCGGAACATGTATTGGTTACCGTCGCGAGGACTCGATGCCAGTGAATTGACCTGTCCCGTCGGCGAGGTGGGTACGAATTTCAATAAGTTTTTTGCGACAGGGCTAATGCAGCCCGACGCGATCCGATTTCCATTGATGCAGGGATTGCCGCTCGCATCCGTGAACGGACGGCCGGTAAGTGTGTCGACGGCATTTGTGAGCGTCACACCGGAGCCCGTGAAGTCACCTGCACGCTGTGCGTCCGTTGGAACGAATGCTTGTACGGATTGGGCCTCCCGGCGGTCACGCAGGCCCTGATATGTACCGAAGATGAAAACTTTGTCTTTAACGATCGGCCCCCCTGCGGCGGCGCCGAACTGGTTTTGCTTGAGCGCCGGGACACGCGAAGCGAAAAAATTGCGGGCATTCAGAGCATCGTTCCGGAGGAACTCCCATGCCGATCCGTGGAATTCATTTGTTCCCGCCCGCGAAACTACATTGACCTGAGATCCAGGATTTCGTCCATACTCGGCGGCGAAGTTGTGCGTCAGGATTCGCACTTCCTGAACGGCGTCGGGTGGTGGATAATTCATTCCAGTGTTGCGCGAAGGGCTAGTGAAATAGCCACCGTTCAGAGTGAACAGATTCATGTTCGACCGGCCGCCATTGACGTTCATCCCCGGACCGCTACGCGCGTCACTCATTTGCTGTGGAGCGCTGACGTTCAAGACCCCGGGCAGTATTCGCGCGAGTCCGATAACATTCCGGCCGTTCAACGGCAGATCAACCACGCGACGGTCGTCGATCAGTCCGGACATCGTTGCCGACGTAGTCTCGACCAACGACGCAGCTGCTGCGACATCGACCTGCGTTTCCACAGTCCCGACCTGCAAGGCAGCATCGACACGCAGGTTCTGATTTACGGTCAATGCCAAACCCGTTTGTGTCTGACGCTGGAACCCGGGCGCTTGAAAAGTAACGCTGTATGATCCCGAAGGCAGAGCAAGTATCTGATAGAACCCATCCGAATTACTCTCCGCCGTTCTTACGATTTGCTGCTCTGTCATCTGCGCTGTGACGGTTGCGTTTGGAACAATCGCTCCGCTCGCGTCGCGAACGTAGCCATTAATGTTTGCGGTGGCAGTCTGCGCGAAGGCGGGACAAGTGGCCGCTAATAGCCAGCAACTCGCCATCAGCGTGGCTGTGGACACGTGCGGACGTTTGTGGGTCAGCATCGTCAGAATCCCTTTCGAACTGTGCATTTTGTTCAGATGCGGAATCAGATCTCAACTCCGAGATCGTTCCACGACATCATTTTTCCGGTATAAATGGCTTCCCGGCCAAGGATTGCTGTGAGCGCTGCCGTAGCGCCGATTTCGATACCTGCGGGCGACTTTGCGCCGGTTCGAATAGCGTTGAAAAATGCGGCGAAGTGTGGCGCGTCGTCTTCCCGTTCCGGAGTGCTGAGTACTACGGGTTCTTTCCCGCGCTCGAGCGGATAGAACTTCCCGTTGTCCAAACTGACGGCGCCTTTCGTTCCGTAGATGTTCGTATACTGTCCGCCGGATGGCAGTCCTGACGGATGGAAGAAGTTTTGCGTGAAGGACATCTTCACACCGTTAACGTATTCGTAGCTCAGCGTGTAGCCGTCCATGTTCGTCCTACCGGGAGGATCGTTTTTCCAAATCAGAGTTCCCCCGAACCCCGATGCTTTCGCCGGCCGGCTGTTCGCCGCCCAGTTGCACAGGTCGAGGTTATGGACTGCCATTTCCACGATCACGTCTCCGGAGCGGCTGGCATCGAAGAACCAGTCGGCGGAAGATCCGTTGTGATCGAGATCCCAGGACGAATGCCTCTGCGCCTTCACCATGACCACCTGGCCCGCAACACCTTCGTGAATTTTGGCGATCGTGTTCGCCAGCCAGCTAAAAGATCGCATCTGCTGGCCCGCCTGAAAGACTTTTTTCGAGGCGCGAGCTGCTTTGAGGAGCTCCTGCACCTGCTTCGGGTTGATTCCGATGGGCTTTTCACAGTACACGTTCTTACCGGCTTGCAGGGCAGCGATGGCCATCTCAGCGTGAAGATAGCAGGGCGTATCGATGAACACGGCATCAAGGTCTTTGCGATCCAACAATTGCCGGTACTCACGATACGTTTTCGGGTTATCGCGCGACGTGATGGAAGCGGCCTTGTCCAAGCGATCCGGTTTCAGGTCACAAAGCGCCGTGAGTGTGACGCCAGGCTGTTTCATCAACTTGCCGAGCGTATGCTGTCCTCGCAGCCCTGTGCCGATCATTCCGGTGCGAATCGATTCGGCGTTGGACTGTGCGGATGACATCATTGGCGTGAGTCCCGCCATCGTGGCGCCCTGGATAAAAGCTCGCCTGTTCATTCTGCCTCCTTTTGTTCTGGTAGCCGCGGCGTGTGTCTTGGGTACCCGTGGCGCGCAATCAGAAAGTTGTTGCATCACCGATCCGGTATCAGCCATTATAAGGAGACTTTACTAACTCTGCCAACAGAATTTTCAGGAATGCCTCTACAGTCCCTCCGCTTGCGGCCCAGACGGGTAGATCCGCTGGTGATGAAGAGCCTGAATGCCATTGAGGTTCTGGAGCTGGTTCGTACCCATGGACCGATTTCCCGAGCGCGGCTTGCGGCATACAGCCGATTGAGTAAACCAACCGTCTCGGATCAGGTGGATGCGCTGATTGCGCGCGAACTCGTTGTTGATGTCGGAACGGGCCGCGCCAGCAGTCGTGGCGGAAAGAAGCCTACGCTTGTTGAATTCAACTCGGCTTACGGTCAGATCTTCTGCGCCGACATCGGCCCCGAGTGGACTCGATTCGCATCTTTCGACCTTAGCGGTAAGCCCATGATGCGGCATACAGCCCCAACCAAACCGGAGAAAGGCGCGCGGCATGTTGTTCGAACGGTGAGGAGGGCCTGACGGCAATGCTTACGGCGTCGCCCCAGGCGGTGGTTCGCGCTATCAGCATTGCGGCGCCGGGGATCGTGGACGTTCGTAACGGTAAAGTGCTTGAAACCGACAATGTTTTCGGCTGGCGCGAATTGGGTGTTGGAGCCGAACTCGCCGGGCACTTCGGGCTGCCGGTGCTTATCGATAATGATGTGAACATGGCAGCGCTCGCCGAGCGTAACTCCGGCACTGCGCCCGATAACTTCGTTTTGATCCGCCTCAACACCGGGATAGGCGCGGCGGTTGTACTCGGCGGCCGTTTGCATCATGGCGCTCACTGGGCTGCAGGCGAGATCGGCCATATGCTGTTGAATATCCGTGCGCTCGACGGAGCCTCTGATCCCCGCGGCTATCTCGAATCCGTGGTTGGCCAGGATCGTGTGCAGCAAAGTATTCGCAGGCTCGCGCGTGACGGCGGAAGGGCTGCGGCCGAGCAGCAGGTGACGGCGGAGGTCGCATTGCATCTGGGTAGCGCGATTGCCAACATTGCGGCTGTCTATGATCCGGAGGCCATAATCCTCCTGGGAGAGGCGTTTCTCCCGGTGATCGATCAGATTCGGCGCATCTCCGCTCAGATCGTCCCCTGGCCAGTTGACGTACGAGTTTCGCAACTGGGCGAAGACGCGGCGTTGAAAGGCGCGCTCGCGGCGGGTCTCGAGTACGCGCATCAGGAGATCACACACAGTCTGCACGTCGAAGCGACAGAGCGTTTCGCATCGGCAGCTTCGCTACAGTAGTACCGAAAAGGAGTAAGAGGAATGGACTGGACAACGACACGCCGTCAGTGGTTGCTTGGTGGCAGCCGGCGCATCGGTTCTCGCGGCTCAGGAGGGGAAGGCAATCCGGACGGCCTTCATCGGTATCGGGGTTCGAGGTTCGAGTCTGGTTCCGCAGGTCTTGGAGCAGCCGGGCGCACGTGTGACGGCGATCTGCGACATCGATCCAAAGGCTCGAGACACGGGCCTCACGATGGCAAAGCGAGATTCTCCCCGCGCTTTTACGGAATGGCGAAAGATGCTCGATTCACCTGACGTCGACGCGGTAGTCGTCGCGACTCCGTGCTATCTTCACGCCGAGATGGCCGCGGCCTGTCTCGAAGCCGGAAAGTACGTTTATTGCGAGAAGCCTTTGGGTATCACGCCGGAGCAGGTGAAAACTGTTCTGGACACGTCGCGCCGTTCCCGAACGTTCCTCCAGATAGGACAGCAGCTTCGTTATTTTCCGACGGTGCGGGAGTGCGTGAAGCAGATTCATTCCGGTGACCTGTTTGGCCAGACTCTGGTGATAAAGGCCCAGCGTCACAGCACGCCCATTAGCCCGGAAGCAGCCGCGAAGCGTCCGGCATGGTACAAGGACGTCCGATATTCGGGTGACCTCATCGTCGAAAATGCGATCCACAACATCGATGTCTGCAACTGGATCGCGAACAGCCGGCCGGTGGCAGCGTTTGGCCACGGGATGAAGTACTTCCCAAAACCGAGGTGGGCGGGCTCCGAGATGATGGATGGCTTCAGCGTCGAATATGTTTACCTCAACAACATTCACCTGGATTATAGCCAGCTCTACATGCATCCCCGCGGCTTACGTAAGCTGTCGAACGGGCAGTGGTACACGGTTTTCGGCCAACGCGGCGCGCTGGACATGACACATGAGGGAGCTGAATATTATGAGATGAACGCGACCTCCGGCGGCCGAGACATTCTGAGTCCCGAGATAAAGAATGGAAAAGAAAACGCGATGGCTGAGTTCCTGGCCTGCATCCGTGAGAATCGCCGGCCGTTCGCCGACGTGCAGGTAGGCGCGACGGCGGCGCTCACGACCATCATGGGACGAGAGGCAATCTACAAAGGTCGTTCCGTCACCTGGGACGAACTTGGCGTGAGTCTGATTCCACCGGCAAAAGAGACGTTCCCGTCGCCGGGTTTTGTATCGCTGATGCCGCAAAGCGACATTTCTGAACATTGGACTGCGGAAAGCGCGCCGGCCTCAATTTGGCGCATCGCCAATAATGAGATCGTCTGCGATGGAAAACCGAACGGATTCCTTCGAAGTAAGAAGTCGTATCGAAATTACGTGCTCCGCGCCGAATGGCGGTTTCGAAAAGAAGGTTGGCAAGCAACTCCCAACGATGAAGGCTGGCCCAACGCCGGCTTCTTCATCCATGCGAACGAGACCGTGAAAGTGTTTCCGAGGGGCCTTGAGGTTCAGGGCCATTTCGGCGAAGTTGGGAGCGTTTTCGGTGTTTTCGGAGGACAGATCAAGGGCGCCAAGCGAGGTGTGATCGTGAAGGATCGCCCGCTGTTCGGCGACTGGGACCGATACGAGATTACGTGCCGGGATGGCAAAGTAACTGTACGGCTGAATGACGAAGTGGTTAACGAGGGGTATGATGCGAATCCGGCTGAGGGGAATATCTGCCTGGAATCGGAAGGCTGGGAAGTGCATTACCGCAATATCGAGATCAAGGAGCTCTCGTAAATCATGAATCGTCGCGATGCAATCCGCCTGCTCGGCGGCACTCCTCTCGCGATGGCTGCGGCCGGGACCGGGCCCGACGAAGTTCCAGCTCGCTTGTATGACGCTGCCCTACGCGTCTTTCCCTCTGGAACGCGCACTCTCCGGAATTCGATCCGCGGGATACGAATACGTCGCGTGGGGTACGACGCACCAAAACAATCCCGGACGTAAGGATCCGGTTATGTCGAAAGACGCTTCGCCTGCGGAAGCGAAGAAGCTAGCTGACCATTGCCGGTCGATGGGACTTACACCGGTGATGATGTTCTCAGAAATCTACGTCGCGCACCCGGATTCGGTGCGAGTTCATACCCGCCGCATCGAACAAGCTGCCGCCGCGGGCATCCCCATCGTTCTCACATTCGGAGAAATCAAAGGCGGCGGCGAGGACATCTGGATCGAGAACCTGAAGCAGCTCGGGCCTGATAGCTCGCCAGAATAACGTCCTGTTGACAATCAAACAGCATGGCGGAAATACTGCGACGGGCAAAGATTGCTTACGTATCGTCGAACGCGTCAACGATCCGGCGTGAAGATGACATACGACGCCGGAAATGTTCTCGACTATAACAACAATGATCCGATTCCGGATATCCAGGCGTGCTGGAAGGAGATCCGGGCCTTCTGCATCAAGGATCACCGCAATACTCCAAAGGACGAAGACTGCGGCCCGGGGTTCGGCGAGATCGATCACTACAAGCTGCTAACGCCGGTTATGAACACCGGCCTCACGATGCCGCTAGCATTTGAGAACATCTCGGAGCCGCTTGTTCCGCGACCGACGGATCCGGCGCTAGTCGACAAACTCGCTCGCAGGGCGCGGGAGTATGTGGAGACCGTCATAGCCGGTCTTCGGGTGTAACATCGTGAGAATCAGCGAAGCAGCTTGTCTACTACGATTCCCTCTACGTCCGTCAGCCGGAAATTTCGACCCTGGAAGTTGTACGTCAGTTTGGTGTGGTCTATGCCTAACAGGTGGAGCAACGTCGCATGAAGGTCATGGACGGATATCGGATCCTCCACGATGTTGTAGCCGATATCATCGGTCCTGCCGATCGTAATGCCCGGCTTTATACCGCCACCGGCCATCCACATCGTGAATGCCCGGGCATGATGGTCGCGGCCAAGGAACTTTGAGCCTTGCCGTTCCTCATTCATCGGCGTGCGCCCGAACTCGCCCCCCCAAACTACCAGCGTGCTATCCAGTAAACCGCGCTGTTTTAAATCCTTGACCAGCGCGGACGCAGCCTGGTCCGTTTCGCGACAGAGCGACGTCAGACGGTTCACGATGTCCTCTTCGCCATTGTTGCCGTGAGTGTCCCAGCCTCGATGGAAACACTCCACCATTCGGACGCCGCGTTCCACCAGGCGACGCGCAAGCAGGCAATTATTCGAAAAGGAATTCTTTCCCGGCTCCGTGCCGTACAACGCGTGCACATGTGCCGGTTCTTTCGCGATGTCCGCCAATTCCGGCACGCTGAACTGCATTTTGTACGCGAGTTCATAGGCAGCGATGCGCGATGCAATTTCCGGATCGCCGACGTCCGCTTCGTGACCGGTGTTGATATCCTTCAACAGATCCAGCGACCGCCGGCGCGATTGTGCCGTAACTCCGTCAGGATTCGACAGGAACAGGACCGGATCGGCGGATCGGCGAAGTTCGACGCCCTGATACTCTGATGGCAAGAATCCCGGTCCCCAGCAGGATTTACCGCCGTCGGGCGCATTCTTGCCGGACAGCAGCACGACAAATCCCGGAAGGTCCTTACTTTCGCTGCCGATCCCGTACGTAAGCCACGCTCCCATGCTCGGTCTGCCGGGAATCTGATGGCCTGTATTCATGAAGATCTGCGCAGGCGCGTGATTGAACTGCGTCGTGTGCAATGACTTTACGATTGCGATGTCGTCAGCAACCGCCGCCAACTGCGGCAGCAGCGCCGACAACTCGGCTCCGCCATGTCCGACCCGCCGGAAATCGTGAGGGGAACCGAGTAGCTTAGGTACACCTCTTATAAACGCGAACCGCTCGCCCTTGATCAGATCTTCCGGACAGGGCTGGCCATCGAACTTCCTCAAGGTGGGCTTACTGTCGAACAAGTCGAGTTGGGAAGGGCCGCCCGCCATGAACAGAAAGATGATGCTTTTTGCCTTAGGCGCGAAGTGCGGCGCTTTGTTCGCCAGGGCCTGAGCGAATAACCTTTGATTCGTAATCGAGGCCAGCGCGAGTGAGCCAATTCCCAACCCGCTCGTCTGGAAGAAGTGCCGTCTGGTCTGGTGAAGGAGGTTGGCTTTCATAGTCGTCGATTCACTCCTTCGTCAAGGTCTCGTCCATGTTAAGAAGAACGTTTGCCACCATTGTCCACGAAGCGTGTTCCGATGGATTCACTGCGTCGGGAGCGATGCGCTTCGCTTCGTCAAGATGCGCACCTAAAGTAGACTCTGCTCTTGATTCCGCCACGAGGCGATCCGTTCGATTTCCGATGGCTTCGCTTCGCGTCCGGTGCAAAGCCGAAATCCGTATTCAACGCGTTCGGCATCGCTCCCTTGGTGTTTTAGCATTCGGTTCGCCAGCGCCTGCGCCGCCTCGAAGAAGGCAGGGTCGTTCAGTGTAGTTAGCGCCTGCAGTGGAGTGTTCGTGCGTGTGCGCCGAATGACGCATGACTCGCGGCTCGTCGCATCGAAATTGACCATTGCCGGATACGGGGCCGATCGGCGGACGAACGTATAGATACCACGCCTATAGCGATCGGGCCCCTTACTCTCTTCCCAGGTATCGTCGTTGTAAGGGAGATCCCAAACGCCGGGCGGTTGCGGCGGAAACACGCTCGGGCCACCGACTTTCTGCGTAAGCAGACCACTCGCTGCAAGGGTCACATCCCGGATCATTTCGGCTTCGAGCCTATGACGTGGTCCTCGGGATATCAGGCGATTGTACGGGTCGTGTTTCAGCAGCTCTGAGTTGACCGCGCTGGTTTGGCGATAAGCCGTGGAGGTTACGATAAGCCGATGAATTCTCTTCATCTGCCAGCCGCCCTCCATAAACTCGACTGCTAACCAATCGAGCAGTTCGGGATGCGTAGGGAGCTGACCTTGCGTGCCGAAATCCTCGCTGGTCTCGACGATTCCGCGGCCGAAGTATTGCTCCCACAGACGATTCACCGCGACGCGAGCAGTCAATGGATTGTTCCTGTCGACCAGCCACTTGGCAAGCGTCAGCCGGTTCGACGGCTCACCCGATGGGAGACTGCCAAGGACGGCGGGTACACCGGCATAAACGCGATCGCCCTTGGCCGAGAACGCGCCACGAATGCGTATAAAATCCGAAGGCCGCTCAGCGCCCGCCTCTTCGCCGAGGATTAGAGCGGTGGTTATGTTCAGGTCCTTGAGGTCCTTCTTGAGTTGCTTCAGTTCTTCCCGATCGTTTGCGAGCGACGGAGCGATCGAACGGTAGAACTCGGACAGTTCTCTGGTGGCCTGAGCGTCTCTGGAGGCGGACTCGAGCGTGCTCCGATATTTCGCCCGAACCTGGACGATCCACAAAGGATTTTCCGCAGCCGAGACCGACAAGCGAAATTTTCCAATCGACTGGCCAATGAGATCGGAATCCTGAACAAGCTTTACCCGAATTCGGGCAGATTCCGGGATTCGAACGCCCGGTACACACGTCACGACCAATTGCCGGGGAATTCTCTCGCTTTCTCGGGACGCATCTATCGTCCAAAGGTGCTTACTGCGCTTGTCTTGTACCTTTCCATCGTCTGCTTGAATTTTGCTGAAGGGAATGGGTCGCCACGCATTTCCGTCTTCCACTTCAATGCTTAGCCGCGTAAGCACGAAGTTCCCATAGGTGTCTCGCCCGGGGCCGCCTTTCGGCAAGCTGCGATCCGGAAGAGCTTCGATTCGCAACCCGGTAATCTGTCCGATTCCCGCAGGCCCTTCGATCACGTATGTTTGTTGGCGGGGATTGTCACCGCTCGCCATGGTGGCGCCATCCTGCTGGGCCACCAGTTTCGTATCCCCGCTGGCGCTTAGCCCTGAAGGCTTGATTGTCGCCCAGTCGCTGCGGGCGGCCACCACATGTTTCTCCCATTCGGCCTGTTCCTGCTCGAGTGCCGGCGTCGACGTCTTCAGCTTCGATTCGAGGGCCTCGATCCGAGCTTTTAGACTGATCCGTGCCTGCTCCTGCGCGGGTGTCGGGAGTTCCAGGATCGGCTCTTCGTACTTACTCGAAGTCCCGCCATTGGAAATCGCTTTCTTCGCCCCGCTGTTGAAGAAAGCCATCAGCTGGTAATACTCCTTCTGCGTAAACGGATCGTACTTATGGTTGTGGCACTGGGAACAGCCGATTGTTGATCCGAGCCAAACCGTCGCAGTCGTGTTTACGCGATCAACCAATACTTCGAAGTGGGATTCGTCCTTATCGACGCCTCCTTCCTCGTTGAGCATTGTGTTCCTGTGAAATCCGGTGGCGATCTTTTGATCGATTGTGGCATTTGGCAGCAAGTCACCCGCGAGTTGTTCAATCGTGAATCGATCGAACGGCATGTCCTTGTTCAGGGCGGCGATCACCCAGTCCCGAAACTTCCACATCGTACGTCGGAAGTCCGCCTCATATCCGTTCGTGTCGGCATATCGCGCATAGTCGAGCCATGGCCGAGCCCAGCGTTCACCGTAGGCAGGAGATGCGAGCAGCCGGTCCACGACTCGCTGATAGGCATCAGGTCGCGAATCCTTCAGAAAGGAATTGATTTCCTCCAGCGTCGGTGGAAGTCCCGTCAGGTCGAGCGAGACGCGCCGGAGAAGCTTTTCCTTCGAGGCGGGAGGCGAGAATTTCATCCTCTCTTTCGTAAGCCGCGCAAGGACGAAGTTGTCGATTGGGTTGTTTACGGGTCCGATTACTTCCGGTACAGCCGGTCTCACCGGTGGGCGATAAGCCCAATGCTTCTCGATTCCGGCATCGGCGGTTTCACCTCGTTTCACCGGCCATTCCGCTCCGGAATCGATCCAGTGACGTACGATCACGACCTGCTCGGCAGTAAGAGGCGGACGCCCCAATGGCATTCGAACTTCCCTGCCCCGGCCTTCGATTCGATGCACCAGCCGGCTGGTGTTGCTGTCTCCCGGCTTGATGACTATGCCGCCGATTCCACCCTGCATTGCCGCGGTCTTTGCATCCAATCGCAGACCTGATTTCGGCCGCGACCCGCTGTGACACTCGTAACAAGAGGCCTTGAGGATTGGTTCTACGTCACGCGCAAATTCGATTTTTTCAGGGGATGAACGGGTAAAAGTACGGCCCGCAGCACCGGTATCTATCCATTCCTTTATGGCGCTAATGCGGTCGGACGCGAGCGGCGCACCGGCGGGCGGCATGCGAAGGGTTCGATCCATCGATGTGATGCGCTTATATAAAAGGCTGGCAGCGCTGTTGTGAGGGACAACCGCAGCGCCGGAAACGCCCCCATTCACCAAGCCTTCGAGGGAATCGAGCCGCAATCCTCCAGCGGATTGCCTGGCGTTGTGACATTTCACACATTGGTCCGCAAGGATCTGAAGAACTACGTCCGAGCCAGATGCTCCGTTTGCCAGTGGACTGTGAATCGAGAGAGCGATCGAAAGCAGAAATATCGGCCGGACCAAATTGCGCAACACATCCTCCATTGGGCATTCTCTCAATTCCGGCGTGTCGCTTTCCAGCTTGGCTTTTACTACGACCTTATGCTATGCGAGCAATTAGAAATAACAGACTGCTGAAGACAACGAATGTGGCGTCCAGAAGACCAAATGGCTGTGACAGTGTCACGGGCCAGGAGCCGTTGTAGCCTCGCGACACCATCGCAGCGTGAATTCTTTCCGCGCGATCCCAACTGCGGAGGACGAGCGATCCAAGTTGACGACCATATATGCGGAAACGTAACTTGCCGAGTGGTCGCACTGTGCGACTTTCTCGCGCTCTTTCAAGGCGGGCGTATTCGTCTGTCAACAAGCCGACGTAACGATACATCAAGGCGAGTATCACATTTAGCGATTCAGGGGCGTGCAAACGCCGTAACGCCCATAAGAGTTCAGATAAGGGAGTCGTCGCAGTCAGAAAAGCTAACAGCAATGCTGCTGTGTAACCTTTCAGCGCAACCGAAACCGCGGCTTCGAAACCGACCGGCCATCCGCCCGCCGTCAGCCCAGCCTGAAATACGAGTAGCCCGGCAGCTAAAAGGATAAAGGGAGATGCGACCAGACATCGCCAGAGGAGATAGTATCCAGACGCGCGGCTTATCGATATCAGCAGAAGAGAAAGAGCGAAATAGGGCGCGAACGGCCAGAGAACACCCAAGGGCGTTGACGTGACGATGAGGATCGCGGCGAACACCGTGAGAAGACGCGCCCGTGGATCGAGGCAGTTGAAGATCTTCCTCATGCGCGCAGTTGCAGCAGTCCAGGGCGCGAGGCCTTCAGGAACGAAACCGCCGTCAAGGTAATCACTCCCTCAAGGGCCGCAGCGCCTAAGTACAGCGCGGCCATAAACAGAAACCCTTTGCCATAGCCTGCGAGAGCGAACTCGACAGCAATTAGCAGTGCCGGGACAAGTACACCTAAGAAGCCACAGAGGAAAGCGCGCAGACCATCGGAACCCAAGCCATTGTCCTCCACAGAAACGCAGCCAGCAATGCTCCGGCGCCCATGTTGATGGCATTCAGTCCCAAAGACAATAATCCTCCGTGCTGAAATAACACCGTTTGGAACAACAACGCGGCGAAGATCACCGGGAAGGAGCGGCGGCCAGCCAGAATGCCGGTCAGGCCGTATAAACCGAGATGGACCGAGGTTCCACCAAGCGGGAAATGGATCAAGGAAATCGCGAAGGTCGCGGAGGCCAGCATACCGAGGCGCACGACCTCATCGGGTTCGAGCCGTCTCCCCAGCCAATACGTGGACACCCAAGAGATCCCTTGGGCTGCGACACACCACTCTGTCGGAATGATGCCGTCTGCGATATGCATTGTTACCAGTTAGCCGCGAGCGAAGCGCTGTAGTTGACGAAGTCGTACTTAGCCCCGGCAGGCGGCGGCTCTTTTAGCTCCGCGGAAAAGAGTATCGGGCCTTTCGCGCCTGCTGCAGGTTTGTAGGAAAGGCGCCCGTCCGCTCCGGTTTTGGCTGTATAAACCGGTTGCGCAATACCGGCGATAAATACTTCAATCGTCGCCGCAGGAACAGCTTTTCCTTCCTTGAGTAGCTGCACGTTCCAGCTTTCCTTCGAATACTCGCCCACCAGCTCAATCTCCAGGCCGGCCGGTTTGCCGGAAACGGCCGTCGTGTTAGATGTTGGAGCATAGGTGACGGCCGTTCGCACTGTACGAGATGCCTGAACGGCATCCGGGTGCTTATCGCGGCCGCCGGGTTGAACTCCGCTCGAGGTGCGGCTCATGACTCCCCGGTTCTGAATCATCACGAGCCTGTGCAATCCCGGTTCCTTCACGTCGTAATTGGCGATTACCGCGGAGCCCGCGGCAGACGGTTCCAATTTCACTTTGGCTCCCGAGGGCGCCAACGCGAACAGCTCAACCTGATGGAAGTTGATGGCCTCTTCACTCTTAGGAAACGCATGACCATGACTGATTTGGACGGCGCACGTCTTGCCAACAGCTAACGGAAGATGAACCGGATAAACCCATGTATAGTGCGCCAAGGCTGTTGCGGCGATGATGGGAATGAGACCAATTGAAGAGCTGATGTTCTTCACTCTGCGGAGCTCCCTTACACTCATCGTCGCACGATTGTTATTTTGGTGCTACGGATCGCTGCCTATGGACTTGTGCACATCATGTTTTCTTCGGGTTGTAGCACCGTGTGTCTTCCTTGCGGGCATATTGCCCGCCGTTGCGCGCGCTCATGAGCTCGACGCTTCCGTCACTCTGGTAGCTCCGGCAGTAGTGATTCGCGCGGCTTACGGTGGCTCAGATCCGGTTCCGTTCGCGAAAGTCCAGGTGTTTGCACCGTCTCCGTCTAAAGAGCAGTTTCAAACAGGAGTTACCGATCGACGAGGTTATTTCAGCTTTGTCCCTGAGGGACCGGGTTCCTGGCGCGTTGTAATCGACGATGAGGAGGGCCACCGCAGGGAAATTCAAGTGACGATTCCACAAACTTTCGCCTCGACTTCGCTTTCTCCCTTGCCGACAAGCTCCCGCCTGGAGCGGGCGCTGCTGGGGATCAGTTTGATCTTCGGCGCGACCGGCTTTCTTTATGGCTTTAAAGCTCGCCGGATTTCAAACCGCTCTGCTTCTCGAGAAGCTGATTCCAAATAGCGCCATAGAAATAGAAATCGATTCCGCAGGTCCGCAAGAGATCCCGGTCACCCGCGATGTCTAGCGCCGGTCCAACCGCAGCCAGCCGGCCTCGATCGAAGATTGCCAGACGATCGCACGAAGCGATCGCCGGCAGGATCTCCTGGGAAATCAAAATAACTGTCGCGTCCAACTGTCGAATTATTCCGACGAGTTGTTCCACCATCCCAGGATCCAGGCCTGCAAAGGGTTCATCCAACCCAATCACGTTCGGCTGCATGGCGAGTACCGTTGCAAGTGCGACTCTTCTCTTTTCGCCGTACGAGAGATCGTGAGTGGAGCGCTTCTCGTATCCATTCAGTCTCATTTGATCGAGAGCGATTCGTACTCGTTCGCCGACTTCGCCGGAGTTGCAGCCCATATTCAGCGGACCGAACGCGATGTCCTCCTCAACTGTGGGCGTGAAGAGCTGATCGTCCGGGTTCTGAAAGACTATGCCGACATGCCGGCGAATCTCTAGCAAATTCTTGCGCTCGACTGTCTGACCATTAATGCGGACAAATCCACCGGCCGGGAGAAAAACGCCGTTCAGGTGCAGGAGAAAAGTCGACTTGCCGGCCCCAGAAGGGCCGATAATCCCGAGTCGCTCGCCTGGCTCGACGCGCAAGGACAATCCGTCAAGCGCGGTCCGGCCATCTGCATATCGATAAACAAGTCCCTCGGTTTCGACCTGATAGCCTCTCCTTTTTTTCGGTTCGGCATCTATGGCTTCTCCCCGGACCAAATTCATTCTGTTCCGCACCTCGCATCGAGTTTCATTGCAACGGCACACATGTGGGCACAATTCCATGCCGCCGTGTCTGGATGTCCGGGGAAGCGGCACGGAAGGCCTGAATCAGGAACCCCGAGACCTTTTCTATTTTCACGCAGGTTCGCCAACGATCACCGCAATCTCAGCCGAGTTCGCGACCGAGCGCGCGATGCAATAGATTGTCCGTAATCTTCTGAACGCGCGCGTCGGGCCCGTGCGGACGCACGCCATGGGACCAGGGCAGAACGTGGCCGGGGGGCGAAGACAGCCCTTGCGCCCACCAGATGGTCGATGCATTGTAGACGAAATTCTTCTTTGGCCCCGGATACACGGTTGCGGTCCAACGTACCGGACGCACGCCACCGCTAAGCGCTATGCCTTCCGCCACAATTTCCAGACCCGGAATTTCTGCCGGATCACCATGAAATTCCCAGCCGACGAGGCCCGGGATACGGTCACCCTTCTTCATTCCGGTTCCCGTGAACATCCAGTTGTCCGGGCGGGTCACAATCCAATCGTCGCCGCCATTGAACGGATACGGGCTTCGAGCGCCCATCAGCAGCGCCTCATTGGGCCCTGTTATCGGGAACGGGTATTTGTAGAACTCTTTGTTCTCGATCTCGGTCGCCCCTCCATACCGGCCGCGCCGGCTAATCACCCGATTCGGTCTATCGGACCGGCTGGGCTCGAAGGGAGTGATCCCGCAGACCGAATTGCCGGACAGAAATAATTCCGTAACGCCGGCCTTTACGCCCGCCATCGCGGCGTCGTATTGCCTGCGGTCCCAATACTCGTCATGGCCGATGCTGAGAAACACTTTCGATCGCAGAATCTGCGCGGGATCGATCATGTCCGAGTTGGAGCAGTACGTGACGTCGTAGCCCTGGCTTTCTAACCAGTAGCAAAGCGGAAATTCCCACAGGAGAAACTCACCGGAGCCGATCGAAAGTGGATGATCGAAAATCTGGGCGTACTTTCCGTAAGGACGGTCGAAACTAGCGGCCACATCCGGCGCCCACGGATGCCTTGGGTCCGTGTACATGGAGTAGTCGTCCGGCCACCGGTTGTAAGCCTGCCACGTGTTATCGCTGCACTGGAAGAGAATGTCCGCCCGCCTCCGGTCACGCACGATGAACACGATATAGCTTTGCCAGGCATGCGTGTTGGTGCTTTCGGGAAGCCGGGCGTAGGCGTCCCAGGTAAACTCCGCTGGGCCATTCCGCCGGTATGCGCACTTCAGCGGTGGGCTCCCAACGGCACTCGCGAAGCCTGCGCGGTTGAATATCCGGGTCCGGCTGCGTTTTGCCCTTGAATGGACCTAGAACAGCGACCCGGCGCGCGCCACGTCCACCGTAATAGCCCATTCGAAAAATCTCGATTTCGAATTGCCCGGGCGGGTTTGTGCTGACCATGATCTGAAGCGTCTGTCCCGCTTCGATGCTCTGATGAGAACAGTACCCTTCAATCAGCTGCGTTCGGAACTGATTCCGTCCCGCGAGCTTGACATTCGTCAACTGCCAGTCGGATCCTTCCTTCCGGTTTTCTTTTTCGATCAGGTCCGAGGCGGCGGGAGTCTTCATGGCGGCGCTCATTGGCGCCGCAAGAGCCGTTTGCAACAAGCTCCTCCGGCTAGGATGTGTTCCGTTCTTCATTAACGTCCGCTCCTTCTTCATGTTTGCTGTTGAAAGTAACTTCTTCCGCGCTGAAACAGTTCGATCACTTCTTTGCGACGGCGGTCGTTTGCGAAGCGGGGAGACGCCACGACATCCTGGATCAGACGGTCAATCGAATCCACCACGATTTGCGCGTCTTTTCTCGACGAGATCTTCTCGCCTCCGATATAGCAGTACACCGGGCTCGTGTGCGCGAACAACTTGGGGTCATTCACCACCAGCCGGTGACCCTCGCCCGACACGCGCGCCGCAATCCAACTGCTTTGCGATAGATGAATCTTCTTTACGATTTCAGCCTGTTTTCCGTCCCGGGAGGCCCTCTCCCTCCCTGCGATTTCGCCGTTCACAATCAACTCGATCCCGTCCATCGGTACCTGGGAGGATGCGCGGGCGCTTACTTGTACTTCCGAGGGTCCGCTGAGTCGTAATTCGGCTCCCGGTTCTTTGCCGTTCACCTGCAGAAAGAGCATCGGGCCGTTGGTCACAAATGTTCTGCCGGCTTTATATGCGGCCACCCACTCCGGATAAGTCAGCGCTCCGTCCGATTTGACGTAAACTTTGCCGCCACCGGATACCGCATGCCGCAAAACATCCATCCGTGAATCCGACCCCGAAGACGCAGCGCATTTCAGGCCGCAGTTCAGAACTCGATAATACATCCAGCATGCGCCATCCTCGTCGCCGTTGCCAAGGACATCGAGAGCATCTACCATACCCAACGCGAGATCTATGGCGAAATTCGCGCGCGAGGTGTCGGGCCTACCGGAATCTCCGGAGCTTTTGCCGGGTGCGTGTAGCAGACTGCGCCTCCCTGTTCTTTTGCGGCGCGCGCAATAGTGTAGTTCGGCGGATAGTCTTCCCAATGCGCAGAATTCGGCTCCCCCGTAAAGAACGGCTCAACGAGCTTTGTGATTCCGAGCAGGGGCATGTGTCCATACATCGCCGAAGTGTTGCGAAACTCCTGCTGTACGACGAGCATCGTTTCATCGGTCGAGAGCGACGTCTGGTTTACCGCCGGAAAAATATTCGGTATCGAACACATGAGCGGACTGTGCGCTCGAGATGAGTAGGTTCGCTACCGGATGTCTTCGGCTTGGGCATACAGTAGACAGTCCTCCATTGTCATGTATGTGCCGTAATGCACGTGGTTGGGGTGCATGTGCGACATCTCCTGAGCGCCAGCCCAAAGAGTTCATGTCGATCGACCGTCGCAGGACTAAATCTACGTGTGCTACTTGCCCCGGCTGGAGCCGCAGCGTTTCCGATCTGGATAGTATTCAAAACCTTTAACGGCATTAATGACGCATTCGCCGGCCGGTACTTCGATTTGAAAGCGATCTGCTGCGTGGAAGAAAACTTCTTTATGCCGTGCGATCTCGCGCGCTAGCGCGTGAGTCGGGACATAAAACTTGGCGTCTGAAGCGCGGACATAGATTCTTGCGGCCGTCGGCCGGCCGCGATCGTCCCGAAGACGTACCCATATTCGCGCGCCAGGAGTCGGCTCGATCTGGCCCAATGCAGTCGAGGCCGCAGCCGCGGCTAAAAAGAATCGTCTGCTGAGATAATGGCCGCCCACCATTTTTCGAAATAAGCATATCACCGCGTGCACAAAACGTATACCTGATGTATACTGGCCGAAACCTTTGGAAAGGGGTACCCGATTTGCGACTCATTTCAGGGATATGCGTATCCTTTTTTAATCCCATTCATCGCAGCAGCCCAGTTGACCACGTCCGTTATTCGCGGCCATGTGAGTGATTCCAGCGGCGCTGCGATCGTCGGCGCTCAGCTCAGGATTGTCAACACGCAGACGAATGTGGAAAGAAGTATCACAACCAACAGCGATGGAGATTTCGAAGCCCCCGATGTGCAGCGCGGGACCTATCGTTTGTCCGTGACACAGCCCGGCTTCAAGATGTTCGTGGCCGACAACATCGTGCTCGAATCTTCGCAAATTCGGCGGATCGATGCAGTGTTGGAGATCGGTTCCGTCGGAACCGAAGTCAACGTCCAGGCAAATGCGGCCGTAATCGATACGGACTCGGCCAAGATTCAGGGGATATTTACCAAGCAGCGTTTCGAGGAAGCGCCTTGGGTCGGCGACGGGCGCAATCCGCAGGTTGTGATGGCAACGCTACCGTTGGTTCAGATGACCAGTGGGATTTACGGTATTCAGGTGGCGGGTATCTCCAATACTCAAACGCAGACGGCGATCGACGGAGTTGCGGGCGACGGTGGCTCATTGCAAACAGCGAATGTTCACGTGATGGAAGAAGTCAACGTCGTTGTCGGCAACAACTCAGCCGAGTTCTCCAGACCCGCCGAGATCAACATGACGACAAAGGGTGGCTCGAATCGGTTTCACGGAATGGGAGCATACTGGCACCAGAACAACGCTCTCGCCGCGCGGGACTTCTTTGCTGCCGTGAAGCCTTCGACGTTATTTCATACTTGGCACGGCGAACTCTCAGGCCCGATACTCAAAGACCGGCTGTTCTTCTTCACTTCGCTTTCAGGTCAATCTTGGCCGGGTTCGAATTTCATCCTGCGGGACGTCCCCACGGACGCGATGCGGCGCGGCGACTTCTCGGCATTGCTTGCGCGAGGAACCGTAGTGCGGGACCCGGATACGGGCCAGCCCTTCGCCAATAACCAAATCCCGTTGTCGCGTCTGAATCCCGTATCCGCTAAGGTCTTCGATAAGTATTTGCCGGCCCCCAATCTTGGCGCTCCGGGACAGACCACCAACAATTTCGGCTTCACGTTTCCCTACCCGACCGACCTTTACTACTACAACGCGTACGAAGAGCGTCTCGATTACCGGATCAGCGAAAATAATACGATCTTCGGCCGCGCGATTCTTTCCAAACCCCTATACGTGCTCGCGGGAAATTACCCGGGGATGGCGTGGACGCGCATCCGTGATTCACGCAACATCGCTGTGGAAGATACACACATCTTCTCTCCAGCCTTGATTAATTCTTTTCGGTTCGGCTGGTATCAGCCGATCGTCACCGATGGCGATACGGTAGACGGTTTCACGCCAATCTCCGGAGACGCTGTCGTCAAGGAACTCGGGATTCAAGGCGTCAATCCGCAAGGTTTGTCGGGCATGGGCTTCCCGACGATAGCGATCACCGGCTTCCAGTCCATGCGCGTAAACCCTGCCGGCAATCCGCTCCAGAATGACATTCTAAAAACGTTTACCGATGCCGTCACCTGGTCCAACGGAGGACACACTTTGAAGTTCGGAGGCGAACTGCGGCTATCCAGCAACCTTGTGAACACCATCCCCGAGAATACATACGGGCAACTTCGCGTTCACCGGCCAACTGACGGGATATGCGGTGGCGGACTTCTTTCTTGGCTATCCATTCTCGTCGCAGCGACTCGATCCATTAACCAATCGAACGCAACTCGATAAGGAACTCGGGTTATACGTGAACGACACCTGGAAGTTGCATCCGAAACTGACATTGGATTTAGGCTTGCGATGGGATCGCTTCGGATCTCCCACCTATGACGATGGCAAGATCTACAACTGGGATCCCGCAACGGGCAACGTCATCGTTCCCGAAGGCGCGCAAATCAGTCCGCTGTATCCGGTGAATACGATCAAGGTTGTGAATGGAGATGTGCGAACGCACCCATCGAATAAAAACTTCCAACCCCGGATTGGCGTAGCATGGCGGCCGCTCGGTCCGAATTGGGTAATCCGCGGCGGCTATGGAACGTTCACCGAGCAAATCGGGCGTTTTGCTCGGGCGCAAGGCGGCGGGCCATTCCAGTTAGCGAGACCTTCTTCAACAGCGCGAGCTCGATACTCCCCTGGCCGAACCCGTTCCCTGAAGCGGGCGCCGGCGCCGTAGCCTCGCAGTCAGTTGCGGGTTATCCTCTGGATACGAGCAACGGCCGAATCCATCAATTCAATCTCACAGTGGAGCGCCAGTTCAAAGATGTCGGACTGCGTGTGTCCTACCAGGGAATGCGCGCCAGCGGGATGAATTACAGCCTTGAGCTAAACAAGCCGCAGCCTTCTCTGACGCCGTTCACCGCCTCACGACGGCCCTGGCCGCAAGTGGTTGGCGCCAGTTTCGTGCGGGATGACGGGCAACAGAAATTCAATGCGTTAACGATCGAAGGCCAGCGCAAAGTGGGGGCCGTGACCTTTGATGCGCACTGGACGCTTGCTTCCAACTATTGGAACTATCAGAATCTGGAGAATCCGTATGCTCCGCTCTTTTGGGAGCGCGATCCCAACACCGTACGGCAGCGGGTTGTTCTGAACTCGGTCTGGCAACTGCCCTTCGGTAAAGGCAAGCGTTACATGTCCAACGCGCCTCCCGTCGTGGATCAGATCCTGGGCGGATGGCAGGTGTACTGGATTGCGTCCATGGAAACCGGACAGTTCTTCGGGCCAACTTTTAGCGGCGCCGATCCATCCAACACCAACACCACCTCAGGCCGGCCCGATCGGCTTGCAAATGGAAACCTACCCTCCGATCAGAGGAGTATCTCCCGGTGGTTTGATGCCACTGCGTTCGCGCGTCCAACACCTGGACACTTCGGCAACTCCGGCACAAATATCCTGGAAGGTCCTGGACTCCACAAACACGACATGACACTCAGCAAAACGTTTCCGATCAAGGAAAGCCTGCGGTTTACCTTCATGGTGGTGGCGCAGAATGTGGCCAATCACGCGAATTTCAGCAACCCGGCGTCCAACATTAACGCCACCAATGTCGGAGTCATCAGCAGCACTAAAGGCTATGCTCCTGCACGGCAAATCATGCTCAGAGGACGAATCTCGTTTTAGTTATGAAGAATGTTACCAGACGAAATCTGTTGCATACCGCAGGCGCGGGACTCGCGGCGCCCGCCTTAGCCGCGCCCGCTTCCAAGGCGGACAATGCGACCTCACGGGAGAATCGCCGCCAAGGCACCGTAGAGTGGCAGCTTCGACATTACCGGTTTGACCGAAACGGCGGCTCTGGACTCCGCTCTCCCGCGCTGGAGGGGTATTGTTCCGAGGTAAGCGTCTACCCCGGCGAAAAGATCGGCTTCATGGTCAGTACGGAGACGCCCGCCCCGTTCACCATCGATTTCTACCGGACCGGTTACTACGGTGGAACTGGCGGACGGCACATGCTCCAACTCGGCCCATTCGACGGAATCTCACAACCTGTGCCGTTGATGGGAATGGAGCGCGTCCGGGAATGCGCATGGAAGCCCCTCGCCGAACTCACGATTCCGAAGGAATGGCCTAGTGGTGTTTATCTTGGGAAGCTCTCGCTGGTGAAGCAGCCCGTGCAAAGTTATGTCATCTTCATCGTGAAAGAGAAACGCCCCGCCGATGTTCTCTTTCAATGCAGCGATCTCACCTGGCAGGCCTATAACAAGTGGCCCGGATGGGATTCGCTGTACGACAACGGAGTTTCGAACGCCCGCAACACATTTGCCTATACCGGACCAAATGTACGGGTCAGTTTCGACCGGCCCTACGGAAAATACGGGCAGGTACACGACGTGTGCCTCTCTGTCGGGTCCGGCGAATACCTGCTGTGGGAGCATCCGCTCGCATTCTGGTTGGAGCAGCACGGGTATGACGTCACGTACTGTTCGAACCTCGACATCGAACGCGATCCCGATCTGCTGAAGCGGTGCAAGGTGTTTCTCTCCGTCGGACACGACGAATACTGGACGCGCGGCATGTACGACAACGTAGCGACGGCCCGCAACCGCGGAGTCAGCTTGGCCTTCCTCAGCGGAAACTCGGTCTGCCATGTAATCGAGCCGTATGAGAGCACCCCTACAGGCAAGCCGCTGCGCGCATTTGCGCGCAAGGTCCGGTTTGAAGATGAGGATCGTCTGATGGGTGTCAAAACGTATGGTCCAGGTTATGGCGATTACGTCGTGCAGCAGGCCGAACATTGGGTCTTTGAGGGCTCAGGCATGAAGAACGGAGATTACATTCCCGGACTGATTGGGTGGGAATATCACGGGACGCCGGCAAAGATTCCAGGCGTCGTCGAACTCGCGTCGGCGCCAATGTACAACTTTTCCAAGACCGCTTGGAGACCCAACGCGGGGCGGCATTCTTCGGTGATCTATCCGGGGCCGAAGGGCAACTGGGTGTTCAACGCCGGTACTATCTGGTGGGCCGAAGGCTTAAGCTCACCTCCGGGCCATGCCCCCGCAGGTTCGCAAATCGCGCGAACGTTCGGCGTGGACGAACGCGTGCAGAGAATTACGAAGAATCTAATGGATCGCTTTCTGCGCGATTCGCAAATTCAACTCTGATTCAGAACTGAAATCGCAAGGCCAACTGGATTTGACGCGCCGGTTTCGCCGAAAAGATGCTTCCGAAGCGGGCCGGGTCATCAGCAAAAGCTTCGGGAAGATTGAAGTTCGTGTGATTCAGCAGATTGAATGCTTCGGCCTCAAACGTAACAGAGGCTTGCTCACTCAAACTGAAGCGACGCGCCAAACTCAAATCGACCGTCGAGAACGCCGGGCCGCGCAAAATATTCCGTCCCGCGGACCCGAACGTATAAGGAGCAGGCACGGCGAACGCCGAAGTATCAAACCAACGCTCCGGCGTTCGATGCTCCAGACTCGGATCACGCAGGACATCGGGCCGGTCGGAACCGAACGTACCGCCGGTGTTGCCGGTATTGCTGTTGTCAAATCGCAGTAGCGGAGTGAATGGCTGTCCCGACTGCGCGGCAAAGATGCCTCGGATTTCGGTATTCCGCCAGAAAACATTTGCTCCCGGGACCGCATACACCACCGCGGCGCTAACGCGATGAGGCATATCGAAGCTGGACACTGATCTCTCCGCCGAGTAGTTGTTGCTGTTTTGTGGGAAATTCTTGTCGGCTTTGGTCCCCAGGAAGGCGGACGTGTCATCAATCGATTTAGAAAACGTGTACAGCCCAATCACCGAAAGCCCATGGCGCATGGTCCGGTGGAAGGAAGTCTGAAAAGAATGAAACGTGGAATTGGCGCCGCTGTCGATAAAGAACATATTTCCGAACTCGGGATAAGGCCTTCGATCCGCGAGCGGTCCTGGTCCTGGCAGCGGTTGATTTAGATCGCGGGAGCGTACCAGGTGAGTCCCTTTCGAGCCCACATAAGCCACACTGATGGTCATGAGAGGCGCAAGTTCTCTCTGCAGGTTGAAATTCCAGTGCTGCATGTAAGCTGTCACGAACTCCGGATTCAGGGTCGAGAGCGATGCAGGAGGTGTCAAGCCGCCCCTCGACGGAAACGGATTATCCAATGTCAGCAAGGTTGTCGCCGTGGGGAAAAAGATGCGTACATTGAAGTACGGCGGATTGAAATACTGCGCCGAGTTCACCACCAGCATTCCGGCGTCGTCAGTAGATTCCATAGGCGCCGCGAGCGACAAACTGCGGAGTAATGGCCCAGGCAAATCCAACGCGCGGCGCAAGGTTGTTGCGGTCCGGGTTGATGCCCGACCGGCTGACACCGGCAGTTCCCACCTGTGACAGCGTATGCGTTTCTAAATTGAATGCAGACATCCGATCGTGCGGATCCACCGGCGGCGTATTGTACTCATATCGCACACCGAGGTTCAAAGTAAGTTTTCTCAAGACCTTCCAGTCGTCTTGAAACCAGAAGTTAAAGGCCGTTGTACGCTGCGCCTGCGGATTGTCCGCCTGAGATTGCAGACCGAAACTTGGGAATCCTAACAGTAGATCGGATAGGCCGCTTCCTGAGAACGCGCCGGAAAAAGACATCGAACCCCGGACCAGTTGATCCAGAATGCCGTTCTGCCGGGTGTTCCTTACCTCGCCTCCAATATTCATCGTGTGCGCGCCACGCACAATCGAAAAACCATTGCTCAATTGATACGTTGTGAGCGCGCGCTGAATCGGGATCTGAGTGACATCACCCACCGTGGACAGTCCAGCAACGTTGATTGCAGGATAACCGAAATCGATCGGACGTGATGGCAGGTAATGAACACCCCACAGCCGATTGACATCCGTTTCGAAATTCTCGGGCAACACGCGCCGCGTGACCCGGTTCACCCCCACGATTAGTGAGTTGGTCGCACGCGGCCCCAGCACAATGACGTGATGGAGCATCCCGTTATGCCCGCCATCGTTGACATAACTCCCGAATCCCGGAGCGTCTGTCGAATCCTCCGCGAAGGGCTCAAGCAGGTCCCGGTTCCCGTGACTATATCGTAAAGTGATTTGCTGGCGCTCCGTCAGTTGCATATCCAGTCGCGCATTCGATTGATTCTCTGTCCCGCGGAGCACAGGCTGCGCCAAATAGTTCCCGGCGATACCGGCTCGCGTGGGTAGCGGAAACAAGTCGAGAATCCGTTGCGCCAGCGGCGAAATCCTCGATGCGGGAACTTGATTTCCCGGGAAGGGAACGCCGGTGAAAGGGTCTTTGATCGTTGCGGCAATTCCGGATAAGTCTCCGGCCCTTGCCTCAGCCGTTGGTACGGTAGCAAGACGGCTTAATCCGGAGCGTTCGCGCAGACCATCATAGTTGCCGAACACAAAGATCCGGTTTTTCCGCAGAGGACCGCCGCCGCCCGCGCCGAACTGGCTGCGATTGTATTTCGCCGTGGTGTCCCCGTCGAAAAAATTCCGCGCATCCAGCGCGCGATTGCGAAAGTATTCGTATCCAAACGCGTGCCATTCGTTGCTGCCGCTCCGTGTGATTACATTTACCTGGCCTGCGCCGTTGCGCCCGTACTCTGCGCTGTAACCATTGGCGGCAATCTTGAATTCCTGAATCGCATCGACTGGCGGCTGAAGGTTGTACCTGTTGTTTTCGCCGTCGTTGTTATCCATGCCATCGAGCAGGAAATTATTGAGTTCTTCTCTCCCGCCATTGACGTGCATCGCGAAACCTCCCCGGCTCGACAGTTCGGAACCCTGCACAGGCGGCAGAACTCCCGGGCTTAGCAGCGCCAGTTGCAGAAAGTCACGCCGGTTCAGCGGGAGTTTTCCGATCGTATCCCTATCCAGCACAGCTCCAAGCTCGGACGATTCGGTTTGAATCGGGTGGACTTCAGACTCAACATCGGCGGACTGTTGCTGCCCGGCAATCGTCAGATGGAAATCGGCGCGGACTGCGGCATTCACGCTCACAAGAACTGTGGCCGATGCCGGAACAAAACCGCGAGCGTTTGTTCGAACTGTGTATCGTCGCGCGGGCAACTCGACTAATCGATAGAATCCCGTGGAATCGGTTCGCGCCTGCCGTTCACTATGCTGCTCGAGATCCACAGCCACGATCGGGGCATCTGATATGACGAGCCCCGACGGATCGAAAACAAAGCCTGAAATGGATCCTGTCGTCACTTGGGCGAATGCTCCCGGCCCGAACGCGACCATTAAGGTAATACGGAATACTCTATGCTTCACAATTGCTCAAGTGCCCGAAAAGCAACGTTTCCTTATCGCGCATCTCCACCGATCCCGAGCGCGTCAGGCCGCTTCACACGCCTGTAACGCTGCGCTGCCGGAGCGTACTCCCGCTGTAAGGCTGCCGACTCGAGCGACGCCCCGTTCGCATCTTTCACAGAAGCGATTCGCAGCGGTCGGGGCGCAATCAGCCCCGCCACATCAGGCAAATCGAAATCGTGCAGTACGCCGGGAACCACAACGTCGATAGCATCGGCATGCTTCACTGCTCTGGCCAGGGTCATGTAGGAGGCGAGGGAGCCGTTGGATTCCACGCTCGCGATCGCCGGCTCCATTGCGCCGGCGTATAGGGCAAGGATGCCGCCATTTCCATCTCCCCTCACCGTAATGCGCTGGGCATCCACTTCCGGGCGTGTCCGCAGATAATCGAAAGCGCGCAGCACATCGTATACTTGCATGCCGGTCAGAGGCCGTCCGATCAACATGGCCCGCTGAGCAAGCTGCCACACGCCCGAATAGCCACTGTTACCTTTGTCCGGAGCGCTCTCACCCCACCCGCGCGGATCGATCGCCAAAACGGCCTGACCCTTCGCGGTCATCGCCTCAATCTGCTTGGTGTCTGCGCCCTTGCCCGCCGAATTCACGTAAATCGTAGCGGGATGCTTGCCAGTGGTCGTAGGCAGATAGAGTAGAGCCGGAACGCGGATACCGGGCTCAGTTTCAAGGAGGATTGCATCAGGCCGCAGCACCATGACATTCGGCACACCGGTCCGGCTGCGCAGATTCAGACGGCGCGCAACGATGGCCCGCATCTTCTGCGGATCGGAAATCCCTTGGGCGCTGCGTCCCGCAAAGAGTTTCTCGGCGATCTTCAAGTTCAGCGATTGGACCGTTTCCCCGCCGAGCGAAGTCGAGACCTGTCCTGTGGACGTTGCATTCAGGTTGCTCTCCGGCTCCGGCTTGATCGGAGGTTCGATTCCCTCGTCATCCTTGCCTTGCAGGAACTTCGTCAGCCAGCGGTACGTAGCTTCGCGCCGCGGTTTGTGCCAGCCGTGCTCATCGTCATACTCGAAATACCCGGCCTGTCCCGGAGCATCGATGGCCTCGAATACGCGCTTAACTTCGGCATAGGTTTGCCTCGCGCCGTCGATAGGAAAAAAATCGCGAATACCCGTAAGCATCGTAACCGGCTTGGGCGCGAACGCGATCATAAAATCGCCGAAATCCAGTCCCGCGCTCAGGAATCCGGGAAAGTCTTGCTCCGCATCCTGCGGGCCGGGTTTGGTCCAAAGCTTCTCCCAACTTGTCATGTAGCAGGAGATGACGGAGGCCGCCAGACGAGGCTCCACGACAGCTAGATATGCGGACTGTGTGCCTCCGCCGGAGTTGCCGGCTACTGCGATTCGCTTCGGATCGACATCGGGTCGTGTCAACAGGTAATCGAAAGCCCGTATGCCATCCCAAGCTTCATACCGCGCGAAGGCGCCACCCGTGAGGAGGACCTGCGTGCCCGCCATGTTGTGCTCGCGAACACCGATGCCGACCGATGATTTGCCAAGCGCCTTGTCGAAGTACTCGCTCCGCTCACCCTGGCCGGGCGGATCGAAAGCTAACACCAGGAAGCCGCGCTTAACCATCCCAATCCAGGCATTCTGATACGTATCGATCGCTTTGCCCGTCGCGCTATGTCCCGCTACCCCGAGTACGGAAGGAAATGGACTCTTTGCATTGGTCGGGATATATACGTTGGCGGTGACATAAAACTTCGGCTGGCTTTCAAAGATCAGGTGTTCCACTCGATAGCCATCGCGCTCAAAGCCACCGGTGATCTTCGAATGGAGCGGCGTCTTCGCCGGAAATCCACCCATGGCATCCACCATCCAGCGGCGGATATACTGCTGACGCTCGCGCACCTCCGCCGGAGAATGCAAGGCGGCTACCTTGGCGCGTCGCTCAGTCCAATACTTCTGCGCTTCGGCGGTAAGATAACGCGCCAATTCGTCGCGCAACTCTCCGGCCGGAAGAATCGAAGTCTCAGCATAGGCGCCGGCGACTGCCACCAGCAGAAACATCGTGAGTCTTTTCAAAGCTACTCTCCAATAAACGTGGCAGAACGGACCTCGGAGCGGATACACCGGGAACGTTTGCTGGCCCCAGTAATCCCCGCTCCGAGCCTATGCCACTCCTTAGTTATTCAAACCTCGATCATAAGCATGCAATCAAAAGGCGATCTTCAACGCGAATTGAATAATACGCGGACTGTCCGCGCTTTCGATTCTCCCGAAGCGGCTTGGCGTATTCACAGTGGCGAACGGCGCACTCAGATTGGCTTTGTTGAAGGCGTTAAAGAATTCCGCGCGAAACTGCAAGCGGATGCTTTCGTGGATTGGTATATTCTTCATCGCCGAGAGATCGAAGTTAATCGATCCCGGTCCGCGAAGCAGATTCCGCGGCGCATTGCCGAAGGTCCCGAGCGCGGCCGGGGCGAATGCGCTTGGATTGAAATAGCGTGCAATCTTCTCTCCCTTGGAACGGTCGGAAGGCAGATTGGGATCGCCAACGATGTCGGCGAAATCCGCGCCTACGCCGCTAAGAGAGCGATCGCTGCCAGAACGTACGGAGAAGGGAAAGCCGCTCCGGATGGTCGCGATTCCACCCGTTTCCCAACCGCCGATGAATGCACGAGCGAGGGCGGGAGCGCTCTCGAATCGCGGAAGCTGCCAGACCCACGAAGACACAAACCGATGCGTGTTATCGAAATCGGCCACAGCTCGGCCGGCGCGCCGGTCAAAGGGAATTGGGATCGAAGCGCTCTGTCCGGGGACTGTGTCTTCGCTGAATTCATCGATGGCTTTCGACCACGTATAGTTCGCCTCAAAGCTGAAACCTCGCGCGAGCCGGCGCTCCACGGAAAGCTGCAGCGCATGATAGCTGGAGTTACTGCCGGAATCCGCGACCAGAATGCTGCCGAAGTTCTGATAAGGTCTGCGTTGCTGAATGTTCCCCGTTGTCGCGCCTGAAGCATAACGGGCGTAGTTCGGATCGTAGTTATAAGATAAGCGCCGCCCCATGTTGCCAACATAGCTCGCCCGCAGCAACAACCCAAGCCACGACTCCCGCTCCACAGTGAAATTGAACGATTCCATGTAGCTTGGCTTAAAACCGCTCGAAAACGCGCCGAACTGGCCTAGAGGTAGAACGAACGTCGAATTCGCAGGCGCATCGAATGGAGCGAACGCCTGCGGGAACGGATTCTCAATGCCTGCGTAAGGATTGTCGAACGGCACGCCGAACACGGTCACCTGAGGACTGAACGGAGCCGAGTTAACAAAGCCGTTATAGAGGACCGTGAATTGCGGATTCCAGAAAATCCCGGCCCCGCCGCGCACTACCGTCTTGCCCCCGCCGGGACGGTATGCAAAACCTAAGCGAGGCGAAAAGGATTTCCAGTATTTTTCGAAACCTCCTTCCGGACAACCCTTATCGCCCGCATTCAGATACCCGAGAGGCGCATTGGGGAAGCGCGTCGACTGCAGGCCCGGGCACGAAGCACTGGACCCGCCCGAGCGAATCCGTGTAAGGCAGAACAGGATCCCAACGCACCCCGAGATTCAGCGTCAAATTTGTCGTGGCGCGCCAATTATCCTGTACAAACACTCCATAACGGTGGCCCTTGAGTTCCTTGTACTCGCCGCCCCCCTGCCAGAAACGGTAAACGCTCCCGAGCATCAGGTCAGCCATCGCGTTTCCCGTGATCGAGCCATCGAAATCGAAAAGGCCCATCGTGCGGAAGTCGTTCTTGATTTCGTTCGATAAGTGCATGTATTCGCCGCCGAACTTCAGTTCGTGATTCCCGCGAATCGTGGTGAGCGTATCGGCGAAGTGATAATCACGGTCTTTCTTTTCGTAGTTCCAGCCCGGTCGCGCCAGGAAACCGCCAGTGACATTGATATATACGGACGCCGGGTCCTTTACGGCAATGCCCGCCACACCGGCTTGCGCCGCATCGATCGGCAAATCGATCGCTCCCCAGTCATTCAATGTCCGCCGGCTGCGGATCGTGAAGGTTGCATTGTTGATGACGTTCGGCGAAACCACCCAAACATCCGAGAAGGTCCAGTTGCCATACGGCTGTGTGGACCGGCTCAGGTCAGAAGTAAACATGGATGCCAGATCCTGCTGATTTCCGGTAAACGGACGCTCATAGGTACGCCAAAAATAGCGCGCGGAAAGTCGATGGCTGGATAAGTTGTAATCGGCCCGAGCGGTATATTCGTTTTCCAAGGGCCGGTTCTGGTATCCGGTGAAGCGCTCGCCCGTGGGACTGGTTGGGACAGGAATGTATTTCAGAAATGCCTGTGTCACGGGACTAAGCCGGTCGGTGGGAATGCGATTGCCGGGGAATGGCTGGCGCGTGAGCGGATCAATGATATTCCCGGATATCGCCGAGAAATCGCCGCTCCGCATGGCCGCTGTCGGCAGAAATTGGCGCGTCAACTGCGGGTCGGTGCGCAGCGTAGTGCCTTGATATCCAAAGAAGAAGAACGCCTTGTTCTTGATGATGGGTCCGCCCAGCGTACCGCCAAATTGCGACCGTTTCAGATTGTCGCGATTGGCTGCGAAAAAGTTGCGCGCGTTGAACGCGCCATTGCGCAGGAACTCGAACGCCGAGCCGTGGAATTCGTTCGTGCCCGATTTGGTGACAACGCTAACTACCGCGCCTGTGGCATTTCCGTATTCCGCGGTGAAGTTATTCTTCTGGATGCTGAATTCCTGAATTGCGTCGGGATTCGGATAGAGCCCGCTGAAGTTGCGGTACGAATCCGTATTCATACCGCCATCCATCATGTAGTAAACGCCATTCTGGCGGTTGCCGTTAATCGAGTACGCGTTTCCTTCGCTCGGAAGAAGTGCTGCGCGGAATCACACCCGCCTGAACCGATACAAGCTGAGTGATGTCGCGGCCGTTCAGCGGCAGATTGCCGATGCGCTGCTCATCCACGACGCCGCGCAACGTTCCCGTCTGCGTTTCAAGCAGGGGCGCCGCCGCAGTAACTTCCACCGACTCCGAGACCGTTCCGACTGTAAGGGTGATATCAATCGTGGCAATATCATTTACGGCGAGCCGGACACCTGTTCGCGTGAACGACTGAAATCCCGTCAGTTGCGCATCGATCTTGTAATCGCCCACCGGCAATAAAGGAAGAGAATAGGTCCCTTCCGCGGTGGATCGCGCGTAAGCGTGAAACCCGTACTGACATTGGTGGCTGTGACCCTGACACCAGGAACAGCGGCCCCGGAAGTGTCACGAACAGACCCGGCAATACTCGCTGTAGCCTGCGCCAGACCGTGCGTTGGCAGAAGCAGCGGCAAAAAAATGCGAAAACAAGAAACGAGCGTTTCAATAGCGAGACCATTTTGAACCAGTGTATAGCATGCAGCCGTTTCACACTGAATCCTGGCAAACGCGGCCGTGGCAAAGCTACTACCGAACACAATCGTCCCAGAAACGGACAAGGCGAAATTCGTAAGTCATAGCTACACACAGGGCCATCGTGTGGCGCCTCGTCTGCATTCCTCGATCAAGATGGCGGTCATCAGAATTCTTACGGAGCAGCTCAGGTACTCCATTCGAGGCCTTCGAAACAGCCCAGGATTTACTATCTCGGCGTTGGTAATTCTCGCGTTGGGCATTGGGGCCAACACAGCAATTTTCAGTGTCGTAAACGCTGTTCTACTTAAGCCGCTTCCGTTTCCTGAGTCCGAATCAATCGTCATGATCTTTCATGTTCCCCCGGCGCAGAGCTTCCCAGGTGTAAGTATTTTCCGGTATCGCCAGCAAATTACCTGGATTGGCGAAATGAAACGAACGTATTCGAATCCATGGCGGCGATCGGCGGGCGCAATCTTCGTCTGGCGGCGGTAGCCGGCCACAATCGGTTTCCGCCGCGATGACGGAGCCGGACTTCTTCCATGTGTTACGAGTTCAGCCTGCAATCGGCCGGGTGTTTACAGCCGAAGAGTACCAGCCAGGCCGCGATGCTGTAATCGTATCTGAGTTACGGGTTCGCAGAAAACTACTTCGGATCTGCGAGCGCGGCAGTGGGCCAAAGCCTTGACCTGGATGGACACACTCGAAAAGTTATCGGAGTGATGCCTGTCGGATTCCGACTGTTGTCGTGGTTTCCCAACAGCGGTACAGGCGTGGATACCTGTCGCTTGGACTCCGCAGGAGCCTGCGACTCGCGGGAATCATAATTTTCGCGTAGTAGCCCGTCTGCGTCCCGGCGTTACCGTGAACCAGGCACAGGGTCGGATAAATGTGATGTCCGAGCGGCTTGCGCGGTATCCTGAAGAGAACACAGGATGGGGAGCTGTAGTATTGCCGCTTCGCGATATTCTTGTGGGTGATGTCAGGCTTGCTCTGCTTACATTGATGGGCGCCGTCGGCTTCGTTCTGCTGATCGCTGCGCCAACACGGCCAACCTGGTCCTCGCGCGCACCATCGCCAGAGGCAAGGAACTGGCTATCCGGACTGCTCTCGGAGCGAGCACTGGCCAGGCGATCCGCCCGGTACTGTTCGAGACCACGCTCTTGCTATCGCGGGGGGAGCACTCGGTACGCTCTTCGCGCAATCGGGCCAAGCCCTCGTCATCGCGGCCTTGGCCGGATCGAATGCCACGTCCGCGAGATCCGAGCTAGACCTCGTTGTGCTGGATTCACTTTCATTGCCTCCGTGCTCACCGGTGTCGCCGCCGGAATGGTCGCGTGCTGGCGCGTGATGAGAATAGATCCGAACGAATCCCTGAAACAAGGACTCGGAAAGACCGATGCGCAATCCGGCGGTAATCGGACCAGGAGCGCGCTTGTCGTTTGCGAGGTGGCCGCTATCGTCGATGCTGCTGGTCGGGGCCGGCCTGATGATTCGGAGTCTTTTCGCGCTGCGCAGGGTCGATCCGGGCTTCCAATCAACCAAGGTCGTGACTATGACGGTTCCGATTCCCGAGTCGGCGAAGGAGACGCAACGAAACAGACTGTACGATGAATTTCTACCGCAGGTGCGGTCTCTCGCAGGTATCTTATCGGTTGGTGGGGCAGATTCACTTCCTCTAACCGGAGGTGGTTATAAACAGCCAATCGTCGTGGAAGGGCGTCCGGCTGAAGTGTTCGCGTTGCAGCCAAACGTCGATGTGCGTCGAGTTACACCGGGCTACATTCAGGCGATGAGGATACCGCTCGTGATCGGACGTGACTTCATAGAGGAAGACACGCTGGGCCGCAAGGCGGTGGTGTTGATAAGTGAATCGATGGCTCGTCAGTTTTGGCCCGGAGAAAATACGATCGGAAAACGTCTGCGCATTTCGTTCACGCCCGAAATCGACAGAGAAGTCGTGGGCGTCGTGGCCGATGTGAAAAACCGAGGCCTCGGTGTACTTGAACCGATGTCGATCTTATATCAGCCAATACTGCAAAAGGATTCCGGCAGTCTATCGTTGGTTGTCCGCAGCAATCGTAACCCGCTGGAACTCGTGTCGTCCCATCACTCAGGTCTTACATCGGCTAAACGCCGGGTTGCCCGTGCGAAATGTGCAGACGATGGAGGAGGTCGTCGCTCTCTCCTTATCCCAACAGCGATTCAGCATGTTCCTCTTCGCGATGCTCGCCGGACTAGCCTTTCTTCTCGCAGCGGTGGGAGTTTACAGTGTCCTTGCTTATAGCGTGCGCCGACGCGTGCACGAAATCGGCATCCGCATGGCGCTAGAGCAAGGGCGTTAGATGTTCTGCAACTCGTAGTGATCGAAGGAATGAAGCCCACTCTCATCGGGGTTGCAATCGGTATTTTCGGAGCGTATACGCTAAGCGGCCTCCTGTCACGCTTGATCTATGGTGTCAGCACGACCAACCCTGGACCTTCGCGACAGTTATCTTAATGCTTGCTATCGTCGCCCTGATTGCTTGTGTAATTCCGGCCTACAGAGCTACGAGAGTCGATCCGGTGACGGTGCTCAGAAATGAGTGATCGATCCTGGCGCACATATTCGCGCTAACGCACAAACAAATCCTCCCTTATCGCGACGCCTAAGCCCGGACCCTGCGGAACGTCGATCAATCCCGTCATTTGCCGGCACGCGGCGGATCTGGAAGATTCCAAATCGGTTCTGATCCGAGCCGACAGGGGATCGTGCAGGAGCTCCCAGTACGGCGCATGTGGCCAGTGGCGACCAGATGCAACGTGGCGATGGTCCCGATGTCGCCGCCGCCATGATGCGGAACAACCCTGCGAGTATGCGCTTCCGCCAACGTTCCAACCTTCAGAAGTCCTCTTATGTCCCTCCATTACTAATGGTTCGGGCTGAAGCACATAGTAAACACCCTGTTCGCACATCTGCCGAAATTCGTGAAGTCCCCGATTGTTCTCACCGCCCGCAATCGGAATCGATACCTGCCGGTTGAGCTCGGCGAGTTGCGAGAAGTCATAACGCGGCAACGGCTCTTCTAACCAGTAAACGCCGAGTTTTTGGAGCAGCGCGAGCGGTGTCGAGGGCCCGGCGAAAATCCCAAAGAAGTCCCGGTTGCCAGTTACCTGACGATTGCGCCTGATTGGCATCGACCATCACCGTCATCGCATTGCCCGTCGCCTTACGCACCAGTTCAACCGACGCAGGTCCTCACGCATCGACTCATGATGCAGACGCAACTTGATCGCCTTCCAGCCTTACTGTGAAAGCTGCTCCGCCTGCCGGGAACGCTCTTCCGGTGTACCGAGCCACCATGCTCGCGTAAGGTAAGACTCGGTCCTTTGCCCCGCCGAACAATTTCTCGAGAGGCTGCCCGCATGCCTTGCCCACCAGATCCCAAAGCGCCACATCCACAGAAGGTCCTCCACGATATGAGGCTCCGGACGCGTAATAGCTCAGGCGTGCGGCATGTCTCTCAGTATCGAAAGGATCTTCTCCAATCAACTGTTTCCGCGCGGGATCAATCAAGGCCGGGTCATGGGCAGAGTTTATCACCCCGCGGCCATCCATCCGAATTGCAGCCGAAGAGCCAGTTGTGTGGTCCTCGGATAACGCGCTGAAGTCACCTGACCCAGCGTCGCTGCGCCAACCGAGGTCCCGATTCCCGAATATTGCGTGTGATTCAAAAGGTTCGAAGAACTCGGCCCGGAAACTGAAGCACGACGCTTTCATAAAGCTGTGTTCGTTTGCTGAACGAAACATCCCAATTGTTAATACCGGGCCCGCGCACGATACTTCGTCCGGCATTTCCGAATGTGCCGAGCGCCGGTTGTGCGAACGACTCGGGGCTGAACCAGCGCCTCAGCGTCTTGTCCATGCGTGATTCGCGCAACGATATCGGGCCGTTGGCTCGTCGAGCCGACGCCTGCGCCATCCCCGGAATTGTAATCGTCAGCGGATTTCCCGATTGGAAGTTGTTAATGCCGGAGATTTGCCAGCCCTGGAAAAGATGCCGGGCCAGTCCCATTGGCATTCCGTGCAAAAGGCAATTCGTAGACGTAGCTGACTACCAGCACGTGGGTGCGATCGAAGGACGAGACTGCCCGCTCCATCGCATTCGCTGCATAAGAGTTGATAGGAGTAACTGCGTTGTCGATGGTGCGGCTCCACGTTTATAGCTACCCTGGAACGCAAAGCCACT